>JACRPF010000015.1 GCA_016214035.1 Spirochaetota bacterium
CGAGACAGCTCGGCAAGGCAACGAGACAGCTCGGCAAGGCAACGAGACAGCTCGGCAAGGCAACGAGACAGCTCGGCAAGGCAACGAGACAGCTCGGCAAGGCAACGAGACAGCTCGACAAGGCGACAAGACAGCTCGGCAAGGCAACGAGACAGCTCGGCAAGGCGACGAGACAGCTCAGCAAGGCAACGACACAGCATATCAAGGCTATGAGGTCGCGTACTGGACTAACGTCGCCGTACGGCAAAGAAGATTCTCGAGCCAAGCCGTCGGGGACGCCATGGGATATATGACAAACGCGGACAATTATCACCGGCCAGAAGTATCATTGCGGGAACATCCGCATGCTGTTTGTCAGAATCAGGATGGTCAGGATAAACGGGATAGACAGGATGTATTTCCTCTTAAATCCTGCTCATCCTTATATCCTGGGTATCCCGCTGTTCAGACTTTTCTCATGCGTGTACCGATAATACGTGCGGTGCAGTGAGCCTGTGGGCTGCGACTCGCACTGAGCCCCGTCGAAGTACTCGTCGAACCGTCGAACTGATATGTCGCATTCTACTTTTAAACGTCACTGGAATGCAGCAAATTCGTCTTGACGCGATGGATATGTTGCAGTACACTCTATGAAATGATATGCGACGAAAAAGGAAAGTCCTATCCATTGCATCTGAGGTAAATATAATATTGACCATTATAATTGCCGCGACAATCTGATAAGATCAATCCTAGAGATGTCTGTTGGAATGATTGTCAAAATATTGAATGAAGCGGGTGGATATATTTCAAATGTCATCAAGATCGTATATATTAATGTGGACTATTGTCAGCAAGTTGATATATGGCATCAAAAGAGTCTTTTGAAAAAAATATGTAATAAATGAAAAACATAGTTATTATTTTAATTTTTATTATTTCCGCGCTTGGGTGCAAAATAGTTCAGAAAGGCGGGATGTATGCCGGTAACGATATACATAATTATATAGAAACACAATATGTATTTTCTAATGAAAACCTTATTTTTTCATATCGACCAGGTTTGTTGATGATATCGTCGATTGAAAGTGTAAAAAGGATAGAAGATACTAACAAGATTGATGATATATGGATAAATTTCCTGTGTTGTATGGAGTCAAAGAATAAAATATTATTAAGCCAAGATTATTTCATTACATCAAATATTTGTTTTCCGTATAAGCTGAATAAATATGGCGAAATAAACGAATATGACGGGCGGATAAGGTTATATGAGATTTGCGAATTGCAATATATTTCACCATCGGCGAAAATGCATCGATATCAAAATTATGTAAATGATGACGTATTTCGCATTTTTATATTTATACAATATAAAAATAATAATATGATTAAGAATTTCTATACGAATATCCAATTACAATATAAAATAAATAGTTACCTATCACAATGCGGCGTCATGGAATGAGATGCAAATACTCAGATTTAATTGAACCGCCGAATGAAATGTATGTTTGCAGTATGTCTATATTGTATGAATCGTACAACAGCGTCTCCAGCATACACCTCTGGGAGACTTTGATTGTCTGAAATCGCTCTGGGAACATGCGGTATCAGAATATGTCATCCAAAAGAAGTATGTCAATCAGGAGGCGGTGGCAAAATTGTTTCATTTCCGGCACACCGGGTTTTCGGTATACTCAAACCGCAGGATAGATTATAAGGAAGCTAATGAGTCCAGCGTCAAAGAGTTCAAGCAGCTTGCGCGGCACATCCCTTCGACAAGCTCAGGGCAAGTGCCAAGCCGCATTTCTCACTGGAGGCCATGCTATTTCTTCTTAACTTTTACATATTCCGTGTATAATACTTCTCCAGATTTACTGTCGCTCTCGCGGTGCGTCCGGCACCGCTGGCGCTAGCGAAGCGCGGGGGTATACGATGGCTTCGCACATCCATGTGCGTGTTCTCGCTGACATTCTATTCTTTAAGTCTATTGGATTGTGAGACATTTACCGCGCTATGCATTACGTTCCGGAAACATCAACGGTGCTCTTTGAAGGAACGAAGGCTAAAGCACGGTGAAGGCATATTTCTTGATGCGGACGCCGAACGGGTAGTCACGAAAACAATAGCGGATATTGTCCGTAACGACGGAATACCCGTGCATGCATACGTTATCTGCGGGGATCATGTGCATATGGTGATCGAGGCGGAAGATGCGCTATTGCCGAAAATCGTCGGTAAGATGAAAGCACAAAGCTCCCGCGCGTACCTGAACTATTGCGGGTTACCGTACCTAGGAGGACACGGGCATCTCTGGGCCCAAAAATTCAACCGGCGCCTCATTCAGTCCGAAGAGCAGTTCGCGAATACTGTCGCCTATATCCGGAATAACCGTAACAAGCATGGTTTGCCGGAGAACAACGGATTGTCGGATGTGATTACACGGATGTTCGCCCGTTGACACGGATGTGTGGGAGATTCTGACGCCGGCAAGGCGCGATAGAGACATGCTTCAACGCGGCTTGACGTTATGGTTATGCTGCATTAAACTATATGTAATTATATGCGACGAAGAAGCAAATTACTATCCGCCATGAAGAAGCTATTTTTATTATTGTTATCAATGGCTTTTATATGCTTTCTAATTGCTATGTTTTCAATAATACAAATTCATATGAAATATGGCAGTAATTCTAATATTGATAATCCAAGCGGAGGTGGAATTGCTATTATATTTTATAAATATTTATCATGTGATAGTGCTAAAGAAAAAGAATATGTTTTTCTAAATTATTGCATTGGGAATAATGATTTTTCAGAATCAGAAAGACGCATGGATGCATATACTGCACAATTTGCATCGTTGTCTAATATGCAAGATGATTACTCAAAATGGAATGCGTATCGAAGATATGCAAATCATCTTGGAAATATTTCAAATAAAAATGAAGTGGATATAAAAAGGTTACAGTTTTATATACGATTAAGCGATATGCCATGCAGCATTGATGAAAAAAGATACTTACAATATAAAATTAGTCTATTGTATTATATGCAAGATGCGTATGTAGATGCTTTTGCTAATTTGTTATTAGGGTATTCGCAAAGATATTATGATGCAAGCATGGGGGTGTCGTATTATTTAAACTTATTATACATGCTTGGAATTATGGGCAAAATTAAAGGCTCAAATGACGAGGCTATAAGAGAGGTTAATGCAACAATCGAAAACATGAAAACGAATGCTGTATATTGGTGTTATTATATTTGGTTTTTTGGTGGGGATAATAATAATGTTCTATCTGAACAAGGGCTGCTGAAAAGTATCCCCAAAATGAATAAATATTTTTTAAATGCTGCGGTTGAAAAGCATAAAAATTTATATAAGGTTGGTGTAATAAGTAATACTATGCAAGGTAGCTGTAGTAATTTTGTATATAACGCAGGGCTTATGGCTCATGATGAATTTGTGAAAGCTAAAATTGTCACAGAAAAGAAAAATAAAATAACAAAAAAATTACTCAGCAAAGAAGTTAATTATAAAATGAGGATGAAGTGCTGTATTGAATATTATATTAAAGTGTATGATGAAAATAAAGTATTGAAGTTCTCATTGCCATAGAATAATTCTGTAGCGGTGTAAGAATTACCAATAGCGATGAACTTGATATAAGTCACAGAACACATAAAGGCAATAAAAGCAATTTCAAAATCTATAAAGTTCTTGTCTCCTCGCGGCGGTTATTTCGCACATCCTGAAACATCGACAGAGGCACATCACTTATTACGGCGTTTATTCCAACAGATCGCGCGGCATGAACAGACCGGAGGCGTGTTATGAATAATCCGCAACGGCTGCATGCGGAAATTTTTTACCGTTTCACCGGCGGTTTTATTTCATCACTAGCAGGCCCTGATACCCCGCGGGAATGATAAGTTTTCCCTTGTGTACAAGAACGATACCCGGATTGCCTTCCAGTTCTATAGTCTCGATCATACGCGGTTTCTCCAGATCGGAAATATCCAGCCGGCAGACTTTTCCGAGCGTACGATCCGAGATATAGAGATCGTTTCCGGAGACTACCGGCTTTCCTGAAAACGGCTGACCGGGAACCGAATAACGCGTATCGGGGTCTTTTGTATCGCCGTGCCGCACGATGAAGTATCCGCCTTTCGAGGTCACGAGCGCACCGCCTTCGATGAAGAACGCACCGTCCGCGGGATTCATGCGGAGCGCCATATTCCCCGCGTACACGGGCTTCGCGCCTCCGGTGATATCGTACCAATGCAGTCCGCTCACATGCCAGAAGCAGAGCGCCCAGCGATTCTCGAATAACCCGTCGGCTATCTGATACCCGTACAACAGACCGAGCTGCTTATCCTTGAAAGCCAGAACAGGTTTCGACGGATCGGAAACATCGACTACATGAATATTCACGCCGCCCACGTGCAGCAGCACATACTTTCCCGGCACCGCAATAACCACCTGCTTGACGGGATACTGAGGGTCACGGTACTGGCCGACCGGCTGCAAAGCACCGTTCTCCCACTTCGAGATGGTCAATCCACCTTTGCTCTCCGCCGTGTAGACGAGATCACCGGATACTTTTACATCAACCGCAAATCCCTTTGTCGGGAACGATGCTGTCTTTTTATAACCATCCGCCGCGTTCAGCACATGCACGCCCGCATTTCCCGCCGCGACAAAAATCATGTCGCCGGAAACCGCCGCAGCGTATACCTGACCATCCGGTTTATAGCAGGTGAAACGCGGATTCGTCTCTTTCCGCACGGGCGTGATGACGGGGGCCGTTCCTTTCTCGCGTAACGTCTGCTTCGCCGTTTCCGGTGCCGCGAGTACATGCAGATCGGTGAAACCGCCGGCGACATAGATATAGTCCCTGCCGACGGCAAACCCGCCTACATAGCTGAACTGCTTTTTCTTTTCAGCATAATCCAGCTGCCGGTGCGCGACGAAACGCGGGTTCTGCGGATCTGAGATGTCGACGATGAACATGCCGTTGAACGTGTCGGCAACGAATGCGTAATTCCCGGCGATGTCCACATCCCACATGTCCATTCCCAGCGCGTAGAACCGCGGCATCTTGATGCGCGAGACGAAAACCGGTCTCGACGGATCGGTGATATCGAATATCTCGAGACCGTGTCCGTTTCCGAACGCAGGATCGCTCACATCGTTCTTTTTCATTCCTTTCGCGTGATGACCGGTGGCTACATAACAGTATTTTCCGCGTACCACAACACCGTCGCCGAAACCGTCGAGCGGCGCTTTCGCTATGATGAACGGTCTCCGGGCGTCTTTCACGTCGCATATCACGAGTTCCCTTGTTCCCCACACGCCGACATACAGGATGCCGTCACGCGCCACGGCGGATTGCGCCTCTCCGGTGCGGACGGTGCTCAGATGCCGCGGATTGGCCGGGTCGCTGACGTCGACAAGTTCAACACCGTAATTCCGGCACGAGACGAACGCGACGTTTCCCGAAACCGAGATGCCGGTGGCAAGTTCGATGGTATCGTAGTGACTTACCACGGACGGCGCGGCAGGATTCTTCACATCGATAAGGAACATGCCGTCTTCACGTGACGTGACATAGGCGATGCCGTTCGCAACATCGATCTGACGTGTATTGCCGAACCCCTTGAGCGTAGCGGTCACCGCCGGCTTTACGGGATCGCGGATATCGGCTATGCTGAAATTGCCGTCGCCGATGACGTAGAGAAAATCTCCGTCTACTGCCGCATCAACCGACGGCCCCACGCCGAGTCTGCCGGTCTCGGTCAGTGTTCGGCCGAAGTCCGCCTCCGGATGTCCCGGAACGGTTTTTTCAACATCAGCTGCAATACACATAGCTGCCCCCAAACCTATGAATAGCGCGATTATCCATTGAGCATGCTTCATTTTTTTTACCTCGATGCTGCCTGACACGGATCGCACAGAATACCGACGACGTGTTACTATAGTAATACGGGAATCATTTCGGGTACATGGGGAATCATGCCCCGGCTGGTGTTTTCTTGCCCCGCCGGAACGCCTGAGGACTCTGCCCGATGTGCCGGGTGAAAAGCTTGGAAAAGTGCACGGGGTCCTCGATACCTACGTCGAACGCGATACCGGCGATACTGTCATCGGTGGTGAGAAGTTTCTCACGTGCGGCAAGAAGGCGTATCCTGATGAGCATCTCAACGGGCGCCGCCCCGAAAGCCGCGTGGAATGCCCGTGAAAAACGGAACGGGGACAGACCGGCGACTGCGGCAATATCTTTCAGCCGAAGCGGTTCGGGAAAATGGGTTTCAATAAAGCGGCGCGCGGCAAGAAGCCGCCGGTCGACTGCCGGTTCGGGCTGCGGGTTCGCTTTGCGGGATAGTTCTATGACAAGGTTTTCAAGCAGATTGCTCAGGAGCAATGGATGCGGAGACTCATGTTCCGTAAGTTCTTCGTCGATGCGGTGAAGGGCTTCGGCGAAAAAAGCGGCTGAGCGGCAGGCGATGGGCTGTTCAACCGGCACCGCATGCTGTTTCATCCAATCAGCTATCTCAGAACCGCACGTGCATATCCAGTATTGTCTGAAGCCCTGCTCATGTCCGTAATAGAGCGGGCGTCCGGGAGGAAATATCACTGCCGTATGCGCGGGAATACGCTTGCGTCCGCCGCGAAGCTCTATCGAGACGGGCGTCTCAAAATACACGAATACCCAGGCCGGCCGGCCTTCCGGGAGACGGAAGAATTTTTCACGTTTGAAATGGCCAAGAGATGTGACGGTGAGTGCATGTGCGCCAGAACCGTTCTCGGAAGCGAAGATATGATGTAATCGCCGCATATTATGAGACCGCGCTGGTATGCATGTATCCAGTATACTCCGCCGTACGGTCATCGTCAAGACAGGTGCGGGCGCAGCCGGTATTTTCATCGTCGATAGTGATACGGTGCGCCGAAGATTGACAAAGCATCGTCTTGCGCTATACTCGCCGGAATACAAATAACGGAAACAGCATGCGAAAAGAAATCATTGCCGCGGTAATCACAGAATCTGTAAATAAATTCCTTGCTGCACAGGACGTGCGCCCTGGTTTTACCGTAAAAATCGAATATCCGGCGAATCCCGACTTCGGTGATTATGCAACACCCATTGCCATGGAACTGGCGAAGCAGCTCAAAAAACCGCCGCTGCAGATAGCTGATGGCATTGCGGCGCTCTGTTCACATGATATTTTCGAATCAGTGCAGGTTGCGAAACCCGGCTTCATAAACATGAAGCTGTCGAAACGGGCCGTTAGCAGCGGTATTCGAGCAATACTCACCGACGACACGTACGGTAAAAACGGCGAACAGGATCCGAAACGCATTCTGCTTGAATTTGTTTCGGCAAACCCTACCGGCCCGCTGCATATCGGGCATGGACGCTGGGCTGCCATCGGCGATACACTGGCCCGCATCCTGCGATACGCTGGAAATTCGGTTGACTGCGAGTTCTATGTGAATAACGCCGGCGTGCAGATCGAAAACCTGCGCCGAAGTGTTGCCGCAGTTCAGCAAGGCGCCGCTATTCCCGAAGACGGTTATCACGGCGCATACATAAAAGAACTGGCCGCGCGCGGCGGTGACCCGGCGGAACACATGCTTTCAGAGCATCAGGAGCTGCTTGCGCGATTCGGCGTTCCGTTCGATCGCTTTTTCTCCGAGAAGGCCCTGCGTGAAAGCGGCGCGGTTGAACGTGTGATTCAGCTCCTCAAGGAAAAAGGGCATGTATTCGAGCAGGAAGGCGCTCTCTGGTTCCGCTCAACGGCGTTCGGCGACGATAAAGACCGCGTGCTGAAGAAAAGTGACGGCGCATATACTTATTTTGCCGTTGATATCGCCTATCATCAGGAGAAGATCTCTCGCGCCTATGAAAAACTGATCAACGTGCTCGGCGCAGACCATCATGGCTATGTGGCACGGCTCATCGCTGCGGTACACGTGCTTTCCGATGGAAAAACAAAGATCGATGTTATCATCGGCCAATTGGTACGGCTGTTCCGCGGCAAGGAGGTCGTCCGCATGTCGAAACGCACCGGCGATATGATAACGCTTGCCGAAGTGATCGATGAGATCGGCATCGATCCCGCCAGATATTTTCTGCTGATGCGTTCGGCACATACCTCGTTGGACTTCGACCTTGAACTGGCAAAAAAGCAGGACAACGAAAACCCCGTATACTATCTGCAGTATGCGTATGCACGTATCTGTAATATTTTTGTGCAGCTGAAGGAAAAAGATCTCTCCTATGATCCCGCGACGGTATTCGATCTGGAGCCGATAACGAATCCGCTCACCGATGCCCTTGCAAAAATACTGCTCCGTTTTCCCGATGAAGTGCTCGAAGTATCGCGCACCTATGAAGTACACCGTATGACACAATATCTTTACGATGTTGCAAGCGCCCTGCACCGTTTTTACTATGACAACGTCGTCCTTGATCATACCAACGATACGACGCGGGCCATGCGGCTCACGCTCGTACGCGCCGTGCAGCGTGTACTCTTCATCGGATTCGACCTGATTGGAATTGCAAAAAAAGAAAGCATGTAACCGACTGGCAGACCGTATCGTGCGACATTGCGTTCACGTTCGCAAGACAGTTCGGGTATTTCAAACACCTCTGTCGTGATGGTTTGAACGGTAAATGCGGAAACACCGCCTCTTTTTGCGATAGATGAGCGAAAATATACTATACTATAGATGAATATATCCCGAGCGAAGGAGTTGTTGCGATGCATCGGCCGCATAAGAATTCCTTAACGAACACCATGACACGCCGCGAGATGCTCCGCACCTTGGCGGCCGCATCCGCCGGCGCATTAGCCGCAGGCGCATTTCCGCTCCTCGGTGCTGAGACGATACCGCCACCGCTCGGTGAACCGCGCATCGTCGGCGCGGATGAGAAGGTGCGTGTGGCCGCCATCGGTGTTGGGAATCAGGGATTCAACGATCTGAGGACCGTGGCGGGGCTCGGGGATGTCACGCTCGCCGCACTCTGCGATGTGGACGATAACCAGGCGAAGAGCGCATACAAACAATTCCCTTCGGTGCCCCGGTTCAAGGACTATCGTGAGATGTTCGCAAAGATGGGCGATAAAATAGACGCTGCCGTCATCGCCACGCCGGATTTCACGCACTTCAATATCGCCATGCATGCCATGCGGTACGGCAAGCACGTGTATGTGGAGAAACCGCTCACACATACCATACTCGAGGCGCGTATCATCGCGAAAGCGGCAAAGGCGTACAACGTGGTCACGCAGATGGGCAATCAGGGTCATTCGGCCATGGGCACGCTCCTCTTTCATAAATGGGTGAAAGAGGGTGTCATCAAAAATGTGACGAAGTATGACCTCTGGATGAACAAGTCACGGCGATGGCACGGCTGGAAGGTCTCCGATTTTGCGCCCGAAGAAAAGATGCCATCCGGTCTCGATTGGGATCTCTGGCTCAACAAAGCGCCGGTCCATGCGTTCAGCAGGGAATATCATCCCGGCGACTGGCGCAGCTGGTATGAATTCGGGAACGGCTGTCTCGGCGACTGGGGCGCGCACATGATAGACGCTGTCTTCGAAGCGCTCAATCTCGGCATGCCCACGACCATCGAGGCCGAGCTTACCGGACCGAGCAAACTGATTTTCCCGCAGGGATCGATACTGAAATTCTCATTCCCCGCACGGGGCGAACTGCCTCCGCTCACTATGCGCTGGTTCGACGGCAGGAACAACACACCGCCGCCGCCGGCAGACTTTGACGGCAGCATGAAGGACGTGGGGCAGTTCATCTACGCCGAAGGATGTACGCTCCAGGGAACGTCGCACGGAGCCACGTACAATATCGTCCCCGAGACGAAACGTCAGGAGATGGCTCCGACACTCCCGAGGATATCGGGGAAACCTTCTGGTCACATGGCGAATTTCATCAATGCATGCAAGGGAAAAGAAGAAGCCCGCTCGCCGTTCTCCATCGCCGCACGACTCACCGAGCTTCTGCTCCTCGGCGTTATCGCTCAGCGTTTCGGCGGAACGATATCCTACGATGATGCGGCAATGAAGATAACCGGCAATCCCGAGGCGGATGCGATGGTGTGCGGATACGCACCGCGAAAAGGTTGGGATGAATATTATAAATATCCGTTATGAGCATTGCCGCAGTTTTTTTTCTCTACCGATAAAAGCGTGAGGTGACCAATATGAATCGAAAGCAATTCCTCGCAGCAGCTTCGGCCGCCGCAGTTGCCAGTGTACTTCATGGAGCGGATGCAGTGCCTGCCGGAAAGAAAAAGCCCGGTATCGCGCTCCAGCTCTATACACTTCGCGAGCCGGCAAAGAAAGACCTCGCCGGTACGCAGAAACAGGCCGCCGATATGGGGTGGCGGTATGTGCAGTGGAGCGGCATGCCGAATCTGCCCGCGGATAAGATCCGTGCCGCGCTTGATGAGGCGGGACTTACGTGCATCGCGGCGCATGTGAGCATAGAAGCGTTCGAAAAGGATTTCAACCGCGAGACGGCGTTCTGGAAAACGGTAGGCGCCATTGATGTAGCTCCCGGCTCCATGCCGAAAGCTTTTTCAAAAGACCTCGCCGCATGGCAGGAAGGCGCCCGTCATCTTGATGCGCTCGGGGCGAAGCTCCGTTCAGCCGGCATGCGGCTCTCATTTCACAACCACACCAGTGAATTCGAGCAGTTTGCTGATGACCCGCGGACAAAAATAGATATTCTTATGGAAATGACAAAACCGGAAAACCTCTGCGCGGAACTCGATATCGCCTGGGCTCTCGCCGCCGGGGCCGATCCCGCCGCACTCATCAGAAAATATGCGGGGCGCGTACCGGTGGTCCATGCGAAGGACGTACTCATCGACGGAAAGAAGAAAACGCTGACCGCACTCGGCAAAGGTTCGGTGCAATGGCAGGAAGTGTTCGCCGCGGGAAAAGAGGCGGGCATCGAGTGGTATATCTACGAACAGGACAGCGGCCAGGGCACTCCGTTCGATTTTGCACGGGAGAGCTTTACGTTTCTCTCGAAACTGCTGCAATAATTTTCAATCGTCGGACCGCACGCTCAATATTCCAGCCTGACGCCGCCGCCCGAGTCGTCCTTCAGCGACACCTGTCCCGGACGGAGGTTCGTAACGACATTACCTGAAAGCCGAACCGCTCCCGATGTGTTCTGTCTGATAAGTATTCCGGCCGCCGCCGGATTCGATACCCGATTCCCCTCGAGGACCAGGTTTATCGAATCACCGCTTATGGCAATGCCCGCGCGACGGGAATCTTCTATTATGTTATTGCGCACGACGATGCGGTTGCCGGGAACACCCTTGTAGCCGATCGACATCCCGTGCCGGTTCACCGTGTTCCAGCCGCCGCCGCGCCGGATCACATTGCCCTCCACCACTACCGATTCGAGCGGATGACCGGACTCGCCGAAGGTGCCTATCTCGATGCCGCAGTTCCCCGATGCGTCACAGAGCAGATTGTCACGCACCACGACATCGATACCCCCCGCGATGCGCAGCGCGTTCGCCCAGTACGGTGCCACCGAGGTATTGCTGATGAAGGTGCTTCCGGACATCTTTCCGTTATCGCGTTTGCCGCCGGCATCGGAATAGGTGGCTAACCCGTCGTCGCCGGTGCCGCGGACGAAGTTCTCTTCGGCGCGCAGACGGAGCCCGAGCGCGTCGGGGTTGGGGCGGTTGCCATTGTTGAGATTGATGCCGTCGCCCCAGCTGTCCGCCACACGACAGCGGCGTATGACGCCGTCGGTGCCGCTCATCCAGTTCGCGTCGCAGTGCTGTATCCAGACCCGTTCAACGATCCAGTTCGATCCGCCGGCGGCAATGCCGTAGTCCCCGCCGCCGGGCTTGCCGATGGCGCGGGTCACCGAATTACAGTCGATGAAAAGATCGGAGAGGCGCGTGAGGCTGCCCACCCTGATGTTCGAACGCCAGACACCCGTAAACACGGCAGGCGGTTTTCGATAGACGGCGGTGTGCCACATCCCTGCACCGCGCACCGTCACCCCGCCGACATCGAGCGCGTTATTCTTTTTACTCGAGATAAGGAACGTCCCCGCAGGCAGCCACACGGTCTTCCCCGACGTGCGCGCTTCGGCAATACAGCGTTCTATCGCCTCCTGACTGTCCTTCTCTCCCGCGGGATCGGCGCCGAAGTCGACCGCGCTGAGCGAGTCCGCGGGCTGAACGCCTGCCGGTGCGGCCGACTCTACGTCGATGCAGTCGATTCGGTACCACACTGCGGCACCCGACGGACCTTTGCGCAGCGTTATCGTACTCCCCTTCTTCACGGGCTCACCGGTGATCTTCACGCGCTCCTCATTATAGAATTTCATTGCCGCGCCCTTTGTCGGGTCGTTTGACCAGCCCTCTTTGCCGCGGTACACCCACGATTGTGTCGACCGGAGCGTCACGTACTGCCGGAACACACCGTCGACGATGAGCTCAAGCGCCGTCTCAATGCCGCCGCCGTTCTCCGCATCCGGTATCGAGGCGCGTATCGTCATCGCGTTCATCCCCTCCGCGGGATTCATCCAGCTCACCTGCGCGCCCTCCTGCTCAAGGAGCATATAGGCGCCGCCGGACGCCTCGAGCTCGAAGGTGGCCTTTGCGGGCACCTCGTCACCGATGATGAACGCCTTTATCACGGCGCCGCCTGCGGGCGTTCCCGCCTCGCCCTCGAGCGTGATGAACGGCACCAAAGCTCCCGCTGCGTGGATACGCGCGGCAATGCAGACGACACAGAGCGATATATACACAGAGATCCGTATCCGGTTCACGATCGCATTCATGGCATCTCCTTATCCGGTATTCCGGTGAATCGGCATGCGTCACCGGTATCAGGTCTTCTCAGTATACGCGATTCAGCGCCGGTCTGTACATGGGAAAAATATACGGCTTTGGCAAAAATAACGCCACTCGTCATCACCGGCGATTCTCTTCGCGCCATGCCGCCGGCGACACCTTGTAGCGGTTCTTGAACTGGCGCGAGAACTGAAAGATATCCGGGAATCCGCATTCTCCGGCAATGCGCGTGACAGATGCCGTTCCCCGCACAAGTCTATCGGCAGCAAGTGCGAGCCGCGCCTTGAGGATGAACTGATGCGGTGCGTCGCCGGTGACCATGCGGAAACGCCGCCGGTAGGACGGATACGAGAGGCCGAGCATACGCGCCTCATCGGCAAGATCATACCGTTCGGCGGGATGCGCCGTGATATGCCGGCAGCGGAGCGAGATCTTTTCCATAACACCGGAATCGGGACGGGCAAGACGGCGCTGTTCCATGAGGAGGAGTAAAAGCCCCTCGAGCATATGCACGAGCCGCTCCTGTCCGCAACGCGTGTGCGCCACCGCGTCAAAAAGCTCATCGAACGCAGCACAGAACCGCGCCGACTGCACCACGGGAACGGGCGGCTGACCGAGCGGAAAAAAACCGGCATCGATGAAGCGCTGCACCCGTGGTCCTCCGAAATTCAGATAGCGGTTGTCCCATCTGCCGCCGTCGCGGCGTCCGTATCCGAAATGTCCGGGATGCGTGAGCCAGGCGACGGGCGCGGTGAGCAGGCGCGCCGGCCCGTGATCATAACTGAAGAGCACCGTCCCGGTGTGGATATAGGTGATGCCGTACCGATCACGGAAATCCCGGACGATCCATGCCGGTGAAAGACTGCGTCCCTGCACCTGCCACGAGATCCCTCCGAAATAACCGTCCGCATCGTTCATACTCCGGTCCACGTTCGCATCTCCCGCAGCACATAGATGAATCGTATTTTCCCGCGTGCCGCATGACAACAGGCATACTGTACTGCAGCCTCTGCGCCGCGTCAAGCTGTTCATACGCCTTGACGCGGCACACAGATCTGTAATATACTTGATGTATGAACAGCACGAATATAGCACCGGAGGCATCTGATGAAGAATAATCGTTCTCTGACCGCCGTCCTGCTGACGATACTAATGGCTGCAGTGTGTCGCGGCGCGTTCACCAACGCGTTGCCGACTACGGGCACCATCGTGCGAAGCGATGCGAGCTCGTTCGCCTGGTCCGGCGGATACTACGAGATCAAGGGCATACGCGCGATGATCCGCGAGTATAATGAGAAGAACGAACCGGTGCTGTCCACGGATTACGTGAAGGGCGATAAAGTATACCGGAAAATGATATTCTCCGACAGCGGACGTGCACGGAAGGTATACGATGCTTCGGGAAAACTCCTCTACAGTTCTGCGTTCGAAGGTCCCGCGAAGCGCGTTGAATCGATATTCGCTCCCGACGATACGCTCCTCTGGCGGTATGCGCACACCTATAACGGTCGCGGTGTTCTGACCGAACGACGCCGGTATGCGCCGGACAAATCACTCATGTTCATCCAGAAATATTTCTATGACAAAAGCGGCTTGCCGGTGGGCGTGGTGCTCTCCATGGATGACGGCACCGTGCTCCATATCGCTCAGTTCAGCTATGAGGCCTATGAGGACAACGGCGGCTGGTCGGTGCGCAAAGAGACACAGAACTATGCGGACAAAAGCGAAGAGCCGAAAGAGCGTGTTGAGCGGAGCACCAGAAGCGCGAAACCGCTGCCGCGTTCTCAGCAGGCAGCAGCTGATCACAGCTCAGATTTTGTGCCGCCGGATACATCCGAGGATGCGCTGCTGAAACTGACCGCCCGTTATGGAAAGGAAAACTCGCCGGGAGGCAGAGTGCTCGCCGCGGCGCATGCGCTTATCACCGCGAAGACCGTAATACGGGGCAGCTGCTGGGATTGGATCAATATGGTGTATACGAATGCAGGATGCTCACCGAAGAACCGCGCGAGCGTTTTCTCGGGAAAGGAAAGCGGACCCTATGCCAACCCCTATGATCTCAAACCCGGCGACTGGATCATGTTCAAGAATCTTGCCTACGGCGAGATCGGCCACAGCGGCATATTCCTGTTCTGGGTGGACGCGGAACGCCGGAGCGCCATGGTCATCGGCTATGTTGGCGAGGGCCGCGCCCGCCCGGCGGATTTCCGCGAGCATGACATCACCTATCTTTTCGGCGTCGTCCGCGGCAAATAACGATTGGCAGCACCGCGCGTTGACTAAATACCCCAATCGGGTTATAGTCAGCATAGGTGACGGTCGCATATTACTTGGCAACGTCTGTGCAATAACAAAAAAAGGAACACACAATGTTCGGAGATTCACTGAAGGAAGATACCTGGAGAATATTCCGCATCATGGCGGAATTCACCGAAGGGTTTGAAAAGCTGAACGACATTGGGCCGGCGGTCACCGTATTCGGTTCGGCACGAACGCAGCCTGACAACAAGTATTACCAGGAAGCGGTGAAACTCGGCGGCATGCTCGCACACGAGGGAATATCCGTCATCACCGGCGGCGGGCCCGGCATCATGGAAGCGGCGAATAAAGGCGCGTATGAGGCGAAAGGCCGGTCCATCGGGCTTAACATCGAACTTCCGCATGAGCAGAAACCGAATCCCTATCTCACCGACAGCATCGACTTCCACTATTTCTTCGCGCGCAAGGTGATGTTCGTGAAGTATGCCACCGCCTTCGTGATATTCCCCGGCGGTTACGGCACGCTTGATGAACTTTTCGAATCGTTCACGCTGATACAGACGCAGATCATCAAACCGTTCCCGGTCATCATGGTGGGACGCGAATATTGGGAAGGGCTCATCGGCTGGCTGGAAGACACCATGCTCGCGCGCAAGAACATCGACGAGGTTGACCTTGACTTTATCATCTTCGCCGAGACCGCCGAGGAAGTCACGTCAATCATAAAAAAGCATCGCGAACGGAGCTGAACGATGTCGCTGAGAGAACATCTGGCCGCCGTAGTCGCCCGGCAGAACCTCACGCACGATTCCATGCGGGAGGCCGTGCTCGAGATCACTGAAGGACGCTCAACCGATATGCTCATCGCCGCATTCCTCGTGGCCCTGCGTATGAAGGGCGAGACTATCGACGAGATAACCGCGGCGGCCGAGATCATGCATGAAAAAGTGATACCCATCGCCTGCGAGAGTGAATACGCCATAGATACCTGCGGAACCGGCGGCGACCGGAGCGGTACGTTCAATATCTCAACGGCCGCGGCGATACTCGCTTCGGCCGCGGGCGCCGTTGTGGCGAAGCACGGCAACCGGAGCATCTCATCCGCCTGCGGCAGCGCCGATGTGCTCAAGGCGCTCGGCGTGAACATCGAGCTCACGCCGGAACAGCTTTCGTCCTGTCTCCGCACGAACGGATTCGCTTTTCTGTTTGCGCCGCTGCTCCATCCCGCGATGAAATATGTGATGCCCGCGCGCCGCGAACTGGGCATACGCACGATATTCAATATCCTCGGACCGCTCACCAATCCCGCAAAAGCAAAACGCCACCTCCTCGGCGTGTACGACGCGGCGCTCGTACAACCGGTCACGGAAACGCTGAAAAATCTCGGCAGCGTACGCGCATTCGTGGTTCACGGCAGCGACGGATTGGATGAGATCACGCTCACCGGACCGACGTCAGTCGGAGAGATTGAAAATGGAAAAACGCGGTATTATGAAATAACCCCCGCGGACTACGGTTTCGCTACCGTGTCCGCCGCCGCATTGAAAGGCGGTGATGCCGCCGCAAATGCCGCCATCATTCAGTCTGTCATGGAAGGAAAACCGGGGCCGCAAACGGATATCGCGGTACTCAACGCGGCATTCGCGCTTGTCGCGTCGGGTGTGGCCCCCGATGTTCCGTCCGCCGTTACGCGCATCAATGAGACGATATACTCAGGCGCTGCGCGGCATAAACTCTCAGCACTCCAGAAATTCGCGCCGTAACCCGGACGAGAAACACATGGAAGCAGCGCACACCGAAGAACAACAAGAGCGGTCTTCCGCCGAACATATCACCGCCCGGTATATAGCGCTGGTACGCCGCAAACGTGACCCGGAAAAGGAACGCGCCGTTGCAGCACTCGCCGCTGAATCGCTCACGCTTGAGGAAAAAATCGAATGCATGCTTGAGATTGACGGCGAACGTCCGTTCAGGAGCAAGCTGCATCTGCTGCACCGTTTGAATAAAAAGACCGACGGTGCGGGTGACAGCTCCGAGGAATCCGCGGGACGCGAGCTTGTCACCGAAGGGCTCTACACGCCGTACATCGTCAAGGAGCGCCGCAGGTCCATCGGCATTACGCCGCATCGCGCCGGCTTCTGGTCGTATCTGTTCTATGAATGGGGACGTATCCGCCGTTTTGCCGATGAGTACGACATCGTCACCTGCCGCCTCTTTCCGCCGCGTGTCCGGTTCTCGGCTCATGCGCGCGATTTTTTCAGCACACGCGTGGCAGTCTCTGCCGCCGCGCTCATGCCGCATCTGGAACGCATCGCCTGCGAGGGCTGGCGCATCATCACGAAAAGCGATTACAATCTGCTCATGGAATTCCGCCGGCTCTGTTCCGCGCTCGTGGACGCCGGAAAAGTGCTTCGGGAGGATACGGGCGGTGATTTTGCGGCGCTTCTTGAACGCGCCGTGGCGCCGTATCTGCTCTGTCACCACGACGAAAACTATGCGGATGCTATACCGAAAGCAGCGGCAGCCGTGCTGATAAAACTCGACGCTCAGCGCGCGGGATATGTCACCATGCTGATACGCGAGCTTTTATTCCCCGCCACGCAGGGCAGTTCGCTCGCGCTTCTTATCACGGGACTTTTCACGGTCAAACTGCGGCGGCTGACGATCATCGACGACCTCATCGACCGTTCCGTCATCGGCGTCATCAGCAATTTCCGTTTCGATTGTCCGCCCGATGTGGCGCCCGCCATCGATGCGCATATGAACACGCTCTTTGAACGGCTCGCGACACTCATCGAACGGCGCGAACGTACCGCGGATCTGCGCGGATATATCGGCTATACCGTCAACAAAGGCGCTGACCTGTCAGCATTCACCGAATTTCTGCGCCTCTGCGACAGCAAACATGCCGGTACCGCTGATACGGTTGCCGCCGCCGTTACCACCGCGCGGGAGATACTCATCCGCTATACGCCGTTTCTTTGCGGCGATATCATTCTTGACGGCGGCAGCCGCGCCGCGCTCTTCACTCAGGAGATATTCAAGCCTGAAGTCGATGCGCTGCGCAAGTCACTCGACGCGCTGGAATATCATCACGTGAGTTTTTCAAAGGCCCCCCCGGCACCGGGCACGCCGGAAAAGGCGCCGCCGGGCGAGACCACATCACAGGCTGTCCGGACGATGGCGGGAACGCTCTATGAAATTGCCGAGCGTCTCGCGCGCATCTACCGTTATGCGGAACCGTCAACCGAGACAATACCGCTTCCGGTAACGCTGTCGGCGTTCGAGACTCCGGATATCAAACTGCCGTATGCGGAGCAGCAACTTGCCATGCAGAACATCCCCGCCGGACGGACCGTTCATGAAACAGTGCAGCATCTTGCAAAGATCTGTTATCAGGCGGCATTCTTCTTCGGCGACGACCGCGTCGTGTCACTCGTCGACGGCGAGATATCCATCGGCGATGATATCGCGAACGTGAAAAAGGAGATCGAGCTCATCGCATCTCCGCTGCAGTACCGCGCCATAAAAAATCTGTAACCCGGAACAAATCATGCGCGCATGTTTTTTGACGTTTCTGCTTGCAACACTGTCCGCCGCACTGTGGACCGCCGTTCCGGATCACGTAATCGCGGCGCAGCGATTCATAAGCGTGATCACACCCGAAAACAACAGCTACAGCACCAACCGCATCATCGTCTGGCCTGCCGACGGGACTATTGCGCGCAATGAAACCGTCTGCTCGTCGTTCATAACGGCGCTGCTCATGCACACCTACGCCATTCCCGAAAAAGACATTGCCGCGTGGTTCGGCTCACCGAATCCCAAAGCGCGCGTCTATCACCGGGCCATCGAGCGGCAGAACGGATTTTTGCGGATAACCAACATACGAAACATACAATCCGGTGACATACTCGCCATACGCTATCCCGCGGGAACCGTTTCCGATGACGGCTATACGAACAGCGGCCATGTTGTCGTCGTAAGCGGAATACCGAAATCGATGCATCAAAAACCATTCATCAGCAACACCGTGCAGTATGCAGTACGCATCATCGACTGTTCTTCGAGCGGCCATGGACGGGACGACACACGCGCACGGTTGACCATCACCGGGATTGTGCAGTCCACGGGCGCCGGCGAGGGAACGATGAGACTGTATGCGTATTCCAACGGAATGATCGCCGGATATTCGTGGAGCACATCGTCCGCCTCAGCATATTATCCGGCAACGGAACGTTCCGTCGCTGTCGGGAGGATCAATCGCTCCGGCATCGGGAATACGGCATCCGGAGCTGTCAGATAAACCGGCTTTCCGCCCTGCATTGCCGCGGACTTCTGCCGGTGACTTTTTTGAATATCCTGGAAAAATAGAACGGGTCCGGAATGCCGACGGTCTCGCCGACGGATTCCACCGGCATACCGGTATTTATCAGGAGTTCCTTCGCCTGCGCTATCCTTCGCTCAATAACATAATGTCCGGGGGTCGTGTTAAAATGCTCCCTGAACATGCGAATCACCGTTGAAGCGCTGCAGCGTGAAACACGCGCAAGTTCGGCGAGTGATACTTTCGTCTTTTGCTTCTCCAGATACGTTACGGCGACGGCAAGCGCCGGAGGCATTGCTTTCATACCGGTGCTCATCGACACGCATACTTCATGAATGACAACCGGTGCGAGCGCACGCAGCAGCGCCTCATCGGGTCCGCGACGGAATGCGGTTACGGTATACTCGGCAAGCATCCCGAGTGCGGGCGCCTGCGCAAAATCGCCGCTGACAACACCGTCAAGACCGGTTATACTGACATCGCGCCGCTCTGTGAACGTGCGGCATGTCCGTTCATCATGCGGCACCGCATACCTCACCGGCATGTGCGGATGATGCGCAATAATATGAATGCTGCCGACGGCGAACGGTGAACGCCGGTCGGCCTGATATTCGACCGCATGATGCCACGGCATGAAGATGAAATTCCCGGCCGCGAACGGAAATCGTTCTCCATTGGCAACAATAAGTCCTTTTCCTGAACGGCACCACAGGAGCCGTCTGCTGCCGACACAGGATGAAGATCGGCGCTCATTCGACGCGAATCTGAAATGATCCGCCATGATGACGATGGAATCCGGTACAAGCCGCGTGAGTTCCGATAAAGTCATACATGCATTATACCCCTGAACAATGTGAATGCAAATTTTGTGCAACTATGAAAATCCTGTACATTCCTTTTCCGGCCGATACGATTACCTTGTACGATATATCACGCGTTAAGGACACAACATGAACCAGAAAAGTATTTCGATACCATACGGCACCTATCGTTCAAAAGTCTTCGGCTGCTGGCTCGGCAAATCCATCGGCGGTACGCTCGGCGGCCCGTGGGAAGGACGCACGCCGCCGAAGGAACTCACATTCTATGACCCCGTTCCCACCGCCATGCTTGAAAATGACGATCTTGATCTCCAGCTTGTGTGGCTCGCCAGCATACGTGACGCCGGTTTTCCGGTGACCGGAACGCTCCTGTCACGCGGATGGCGCGACAGCATCCATGCGTGGCCGGACGAATACGGCGTGTGCATACGCAATCTTGATCAGGGGCTCATGCCGCCGCTCACCGGGAGTTACGACAACGGATTTACCGCGGGCATGGGTGCCGCGATACGCACCGAGATATGGGCCTGTCTTGCGCCGGGAGATCCGGAACTTGCCCGTCATCTGGCGCGCGAGGACGCCCGCTGCGATCACGCCGACGAAGGTGTTCACGCCGCGGTCTTTCTCGCAACGGTTGAAAGTCTTGCATTCGTCGCCTCCGACCGCGATATGCTCATCGATGCCGGTCTTGCCGCCATCCCGTCGCAATGCCGTGTCGCTCAGGCGATACGCACCGCGCGTGAAGCCTGGGCCCGGACTAATAACCGGAAGGCCGCATTCGAGGAACTGAACTGCAAACACAAAAATGTCAATTTCACCGACGTACCCATCAATCTCGGCATCATCGTTCTCGGCTGGTGCGCCGGCGGGGGGGATTTCGGAAAATCGATACTCGCGGCGGTCAACTGCGGTTACGACGCGGACTGCACCTGCGCAACGCTCGGGGCGCTTCTCGGCATCATCAGTCCTGAAAGCATCAGCGATGAATGGAAAAAGCCCATCGGCGAAACGATAGCGGTGGGCAAATACATTACCGGCATACGCCCGCCTCGTGACCTCACGGAACTCACCGACGTCATGATAGCGCTCGCGCATGACGCACTTTCCTGCTATGTATCGCCAAGCTCGATAACCGGCGCACCGAAACCGGTGTATGCAACCCCGCCGCTGCGCATACCGGCACAGGGCATCGCCGCATTACGAAAGATCGATGTTCCCGACAACGCAAGTGTTTTGTCGGAGTATCCGCTGCATATCACGCTGTTGTATCCGGGTGACGTACGCATCGCGCCCGGCAAAGCAGGAAACTGTTCGCTGGTCATCACGAATGTGACTGAGAAAGAATGTTCACTGGATATATCATTGCAGGCTCCGCTCGGGTGGAAACTCGGCGGCAGCATCGAGAAAAAATGCGTTGTGCCGTCATCAGCGTCGATGAAGCTGGATTTTACCGCAACGCCGGAGGAGTGCGACTGGCGTCCGTTCTCGTCATCGCTCAGTGTGCGTGTTTCGATGAACGGCGTTCCGCTTTCATTCACCGCGGGGCTGCTCATGACTATACCGCTCGCTGTATGGACGATGAACAGCATGCCGGAAACCGAACCGGTGCCGCATGCCCCGAACATCGTGGAAAGCGCAACGCATTTCACCGATCTTGCTCCGCTCACCGAACACGGCCGCACACTCGTGGTGCGGTTTGAATACAAGGACTTCATGGCGAGAAACGCGCATCGCCGGTTCATTGTGCAGTCTTCGTCACCGACGACGGTGTGGATAAACGGAGAAAAGAAACTTTCACATGACGGCACCTATCACGTACCCGCGTTGCATCGGGCGGGAAAGGCATGCGTCGACGCGGCCGCCGTCAAATCGCCGGTATGCGTGACGATAGCGATGAGCGGTTCTCCTGAAACGCTGTTTCATGCCGTCGGCGATCCGAGCGGCAACTGCAATCAGTGGATATCGCTGATCGAATACAGCATGCCCCGATAAACGCCACCGCATTCCGTCAGCCGCTTGACATTTTTCTCCCGAGTATTACTATATGAGTAATTAGTCATATAGTAATACTCGGGAGTCTGACATGACCGACCATCTTCTGCAGATGAAAGCTGATGTCTATAAAGCGATGGGTGAACCGTACCGGCTGTCCATCATGCAGCTTCTGCACGAACGCGGTGAATTGTGCGTCTGCGAAATAATCAGCGAACTTGAAGCGGAACAGTCGAACATATCAAAACACCTTTCCGTGCTGAAACAGGTCAATATCGTTACCGTGCGAAAAGAAGGCACCAAGGTATTTTATAAGCTTTCCTGCCCCTGCCTCATCGACAGCGACAAATGTCTGGAGCGCACGCTTTTGAAGCAGGCTGAAAAAAAACTGACGGCGCTGACAAAATAATAAACAGGATAATCTCATGGCTGAATGCTGCTGCTCCCCGCAGGAAAAACCGTATACAACCGATGCGGTCATTTCTTTTGCCGACAGACTCGGTGCACTTCGTGTCCGTCTCGGTATCGGAAGAAATTCATTTCGCGTGAAGCCGGGGCTCTACACCATAGGCGCGCCGGAAAAGACATCACCGGTATTCGTCACTGCAAACTATAAGCTGAGCTTCGATTCACTTCGCGCCGCACTGCCGGGAATAAACGCATGGATACTCGTCCTTGACACGAAAGGCATCAATGTGTGGTGCGCTGCCGGGAAAGGAACGTTCGGGACGAAAGAACTAATAAAACGAATCACATCCTCACGGCTCGGGAGCTATATTTCACATAAAACCATCATACTGCCGCAACTCGGTGCGCCCGGTGTCGCCGCTCATGTAGTAAAACAGCAGACGGGGTTTACCGTCGTCTATGGCCCTGTACGCGCACGTGACATTCCCGTGTTTCTCAGGAACAACATGCACGCCACAAACGATATGCGCCGTGTTTCGTTTACCATCGCCGATCGGGCGGTGCTCATCCCCGTTGAGATGCGTGCGGCTTTCATTCCTACGCTCATCGCAGCCGCGGCATGCGCGCTCGTGTTCGCAGTTTCACCCGCCGGGATAACACCGTCCGTATATGTACAAAGTCTTGCATACGCACTTATCGTTCTCATCGGCGCGCTTGTTTCAGGCAGTATGCTTACGCCGCTATTACTGCCGTTCATACCGGTGCGTTCGTTTGCGCTCAAAGGGTTCATCGTGTCGCTGCCGGTCGCGACACTTGCGTTTCTGCTGTTCCAAAATCCGTTTACCGCAGCGGGCATTGCGCTCTATGCCCTTGCTGCCGGAGCCTTTTTTGCGCTCAATTTCACCGGCTCATCGACATATACATCCCTTTCCGGTGTTCAGAAAGAGATGCGTGTCGCCCTGCCGTTCGCCATCACCGGGGCTTCGTTATCGCTGCTGCTGGTGATCACATCACGTTTTCTCGGAGGGAATGCGCTATGAGTCGAGATACATCAATGTTCCGATATCTTAAGAATGTCGCTACGCTCGCGATTGACATCAAACGCTGCAACGGATGCGGCATGTGTCTGCGCGTTTGCCCGCACGGCGTATTCGAAATGAAAGATAAACGTTCTCACATCATGGACAGGGATGCCTGCATGGAATGCGGAGCCTGTGCCCGGAATTGCGAACAGGACGCGCTCTCCGTCCGTGCCGGTGTCGGCTGCGCATCCGCGGTGATCTACGGCATGCTGCGGAACACCGAACCGAAATGCGATTGCGGACAAGGCTCGAAGGATTGCTGCTGAGTTTGTAAGCCGACCGACGGATGTCGCCGGTAAAAATATAATATGGAGTCTGTTATGGCTGAATGCTGCAACGGCGGAACGAAGCTGCTCTATGCGTGTTCGGGTGCGTGCGATCTCGGCAATGCATCCGATCTCGCGGCCCGTAAGCTCATGAAAGACGGTTATGCGAAGATGACCTGTGTTGCCGCGGTGGCGGCGGGTCTTCCCGCGTTCGTCGAATCGGCAAAAGGGGCGACCGCTATCGCCATCGACGGATGCGGCATGCTCTGCGCAAAAAAGATTCTTGAAAACGCGGGAGCGAATCCGGCATCGTATGCGCTCACCGATTTCGGCTATGTGAAAGGACAGACGCCGGTTACGGATGCTCTGGTGAACGATATTGCCCGGCGTATTGTGCAGTAACCGGGGTTACGCGTGTGGAAATCGGCTGTTGATTACGTCATATTCTCGCTGCTGCATCTGCCGGCGGGAAACCGGCTTACCGGCGCACTTCATTTTTTTATCTACGATACGGTAAAAATATTTTTCCTGCTTGCAGTGATCATTTTTATAATCTCATTCATCAGGACATATTTTTCCGCAGCAAGGACACGGGCGCTCCTCGGCAACAGACTCGGTTTATTCGGCAATGTGCTTGCCGCACTGCTCGGGATCGTTACGCCGTTCTGCTCGTGCTCCGCCGTGCCGCTTTTCATCGGGTTTGTAGAGGCCGGCATACCGCTCGGTGTGACGTTTTCATTTCTCATCGCTTCGCCGATGATCAATGAAGTGGCGCTCGTCATGCTTGCGGGTCTGTTCGGCTGGAAGGTCGCGCTGATATACATCGCAAGCGGACTCATCATCGCCATTGCCAGCGGAATTGTCATCGGATTCCTGAAACTGGAAACGTGGGTCGAGCCGTTTGTATTTGAGACCAGGGTGGGGACGGTGATCGAAGAAACGATGACGATCCGGTCACGGCTCATCTATGCGCGCGATTATGTCGGCGGGATCCTGAAAAAAATATGGCCGTTCGTGCTTACGGCCATAGCGATAGGGGCTTTCATCCACGGATATGTGCCGGAGAACTTTTTCGCGAACTATCTCGGCGCAGATGCGTGGTATGCAGTCCCGCTCGCGACGCTTCTCGGTGTGCCGCTCTATTCGAATGCGGCGGGTGTAATCCCTGTGGTTGAAGCGCTGTTCGCAAAAGGCGTTCCGCTCGGCACCGCGCTCGCGTTCATGATGGCGGTTACCGGACTTTCGTTCCCTGAATTTATCATCCTCCGCCGTGTTCTCAAGCTGAAACTGCTCGCGGTTTTTATCGGCGTGGTAAGTGCAGGGATCATGATCACGGGATTTCTGTTTAATGCACTGCACATCGGAAGATAATGATATGATAAGGACAGGATGGTCATGCTGAACTCGCTCTTCACGTTCATCGATGCTGCGGTAAAAGGCAGTCCGCTCATCGCGCTTTCGGCGGCATTCCTCTGGGGGATATTGAGCATTCTGCTGAGCCCCTGTCATCTGTCAAGCATTCCGCTCATCATCGGATTCATGAGCGGGCAGAAGGATATCTCCGTAAAGAAAGCATTCATTACATCATCGCTTTTCGCACTCGGCATTCTCATCACCATGGCGATACTCGGCGTGTTGACGATGACGTTCGGATTCATGGTCTTCTCCCGCATCGGCATATACGGCACCGCTGTTGTCGGTATTCTTTTCATCGTAGTGGGAATCTATCTGCTTGAGATACTTCCGCTGCCGTCGATTCCGGCTTTATCCCCTAACATGAAATCGCGCGGATATCTCGCGGCGTTCATCATGGGCCTTATTTTCGGCATTGCGCTCGGACCGTGCACCTTCGCGTTCATGATGCCCGTGCTCGGTGCCGCCGCCGCTGCCGCAGCACAAAAGCCTGTGTATGCATTCCTGCTGGTGTTTCTCTATGCCGTCGGACACTGCGCGGTTATCGTCGCCGCCGGATCGTCATTCGAAGCGGTGGAAAAATATCTCAAATGGAATGAACAGTCCCGTGTATTGTCACTCATCAAAAAAATATGCGCATTGCTCATCATTGCAGCAGGAATATATCTGCTGCGCGACGTGATAAAAATCTTCTGGAGATGAATGCTATGAAAAAGTTTCCGAAAATAATCGCACCGGTATTGTTCGCGTTCATCATGGCACTGCTTATGCCGTTCATCATGACGTTTTTCATCGTGCTTATTACCGCGGGATGGTCCGATCTGTTCTTCATCCGCTGGATGAAAGCATACGGCATCGCTTTTGTCATCGCATTCCCGGCGATACTGCTGCTGGCGCCGCTCGTACGAAAGATCGTTGCGGCTCTCACAGAGGCGTAGCATGAAAGCAACACTTCTCGCTGAACGATGCCCGGCTCAGAACGTCATGTGCAAACCGGCTGTCGAATGTCCGGCAAAAGCAATTGTATATCATAAAGATGAATCACTGCCGCTGGGTGGAAAAATCACCATAAACAGCGAACAGTGCAACGGCTGCGGCATCTGCGTTACGCTGTGCTGTGGTAATGCAATTGCATTGGAATGATATATGAGAAAGAAACTGCACTCGTATTGCACAAACAGCGTTTATCGGCTGTTCATCATCACTGTCGCTGCGATTGTTGTATTCTCAGGATGCGGAAAGAATACATCTGCCGCACATGTTAACGCTGTCGGAAAAAGCGCCATTATTTTTGTTTATAGTGAGACGATGGCGTGTCAGTGCATGCTTGATGCCAGCAGACGTATGAACGAATATCTGACATCACTGGTGCTCACGAATGCGGCACGGTCGAACATGTTCGTGCTTGAGCGCACCGATTTCAGAAGCGCGCGGCGGTTCAATGCATTGACAAAACAGTACGGCATACACTATGCACCGGCGCTCATCGTGATCGGTACGAACGGAAAACCGGCATACACGGTTTCCGGTCATTTTGATGTTTCCGACATTGAACACTTTAACGCCGCGATAACGATGTTGGCACAGAAGAAATAAAAGAACGAGGTGCGCTATGGTAATTAAAATTCTCGGAACGGGATGCGCGAAATGCAGACAGCTTGAAGCGAACACGGTGAAAGCCGTGGCAGAAAGCGGCATTCAGGCAACCGTAGAAAAAGTGACCGACCTGCGCACTATCATGGGTTTCGGCGTAATGGTGACACCGGCACTTGTCATCGACGATGTGGTCAAATCGGCGGGGAAAGTGCTTTCGCCGGGCGACATAGCAAAGTATATAAAATAATTTTATCAGGAGAAAGACGATGAGAACATTGCTGCTTGGAATTTTCTGCACAATGCTGGCTTTTTCACAGACGAATGCGGCACATAAGGAGAAAGCCTCCACTGCAACCCAAAAGCCGCTGGTCACGTTCGTGGAACTCGGATCGGTGAACTGCGTACCATGCAAGATGATGCAGCCGGTGATGAAAGCCGTTGAGGAGAAATATAACGGAAAGGTCAAAGTTGTTTTCCATGATGTTTGGACGAAAGACGGCGCGAAACACGGCGAACGGTACCGTATCCGCGTGATACCGACGCAGGTGTTTCTTGATGCTAATGGAAAGGAATTTTTCAGGCATGAAGGTTTTTTCCCCGAAAAAGACATCGATGCATTGCTGGAAAAACAATGGTCCAAATGACCGTAACGCGGGTTTAACAATCATTTCATACGCTGTATAAAAATCCTTGCGGAGTTCATATGTCTGCAAAGCAAAAAGTTCTGTTCGTATGCATACACAATTCGGCGCGAAGCCAGATGGCCGAGGCGTTCCTCAACAAACTCGGCGGCGACCGCTACGAAACGAAAAGTGCCGGACTTGAACCGGGCGTGCTGAATCCACTCGTCGTGCGGGTAATGCAGGAGACCGGCATCGATATCTCCGGCAATAAAACAAAAAGTGTTTTTGACCTGCACGGCATGGGCGAGACGTTTGATTATGTGGTCACCGTATGCGATCCGGCCGCCGCGGAACGCTGCCCGTTTTTCCCCGGGGGATCGGTACGTATGCATTGGGGATTCCCCGACCCGTCGATACTGACAGGCAGTGATGAAGAAAAGCTTGCAGGAATACGATCGATCCGTGATGCCATCAGGACCCGAGTTGCGGAATTCATACACACAGGAAAATAAAATGAAACTATCATTTCTCGACCGCTTTCTCACGCTCTGGATATTTCTCGCCATGGCCGCGGGTGTTCTGCTCGGCTATTTCGTTCCCGGTATCACCGGATTCTGGGATCATTTCAGTGCCGGCACCACGAATATTCCCATCGCCGTGGGCCTTATCCTCATGATGTATCCGCCGCTCGCGAAGGTGAAATACGAAGAACTCGGTGATGTGTTTAAAAATACCAAAGTCCTCGTTCTTTCGCTGGTGCAGAACTGGATCATCGGCCCCATACTCATGTTCGCTCTCGGGCTCATATTTCTCCGCGACCGGCCGGAGTATTTCATCGGGCTCATGCTCATCGGAAGCGCCCGGTGCATCGCCATGGTAATCGTTTGGAACGATCTGGCGAAGGGAAGCCGCGAATACTGTGCGGGACTCGTCGCGTTCAATTCGATATTCCAGGTGCTCTTTTATTCGGTATACGCGTGGCTCTTCGTCACGGTGCTGCCGCCGCTCTTCGGCATGAAAAGCGCCGTGGTCAATATCACCATACTCGATATCGCTAAAAGCGTGTTCATCTATCTCGGGATACCGTTTCTTGCGGGACTCATCAGCCGAATCGTGCTCATCAGGCTGAAAGGCGCCGACTGGTATGATAACAAATATGCCAAAGCGATAAGCCCGATAACGCTGGTAGCGCTCTTATTCACCATCGTCGTCATGTTCTCACTCAAGGGCGAATACATCATAAAGATCCCGCTCGACGTGGTGCGCATCGCGGTTCCGCTCCTTATCTATTTTGTGGTGATGTTCCTCGTGTCATTCTTTTTCTCAAAACGCATCGGCAGTGACTATCCGAAAGCGGCGTCATTGTCGTTCACCGCGGCAAGCAATAATTTCGAGCTTGCCATAGCCGTAGCGGTTGCCGTCTTCGGCATCGGAAGCGGACAGGCGTTCGCTGCCGTCATCGGACCGCTCGTGGAAGTGCCGGTGCTCATCGCGCTCGTGGGCGCGGCGCTCTATTTTCAAAAACGGTTTTTTACCGCCCGGTAAAAACGAATGTCTGTCTGACCAGCGTCTCGCCGCTTTTCAGCGGACGGCGGTTGAAATCGGGCGTGTTGCAGAGCATCATCATATGTTCCGGCATCGGCGTGAGACCGGCATCTGCCGGAAGTGCATACTGATGCGCAACGGCGGTGATACGCAACGGAAATGACGCAGCTCTAATGGTCAGCACAGGGTCGTGCCGCGGCTTACCGTTGATCCGCAGTAAAAACTGATTGTCTTTGCGCGGCAGTTTTTTCCCGTCAAGTGATACAGAAATGATATTTGTCTGCTCCGCGAAAAGAACAATATAACTGTACGCTGAACGGTAGTTGAGAACCGCCCGCACCGTTTTTCCGGAAACGGTATACGGCATGGAGAACGATGGAAGACTGCAGATGGGTGCCGCCGCACTCAGAAAGACGTCCGTATATGCCGGGATGAAACGTTCAGCCGTGCGTTTTGTTCCATCGGCGGGTATTACGCGCTTGGTCCATTCGTCTGTTTTTTCTGCGGCTGAATACCAGATTGCGTTCGTCGCGTCGCGATCGAGTGCGTAGACGAGGCTTGTGAACTGCGGCTCAGCTTTCGTAAAGCGGAACATCATGCTCACACCCGCGGGGCCGAGCACACCGACAATGATGCACGCATACGCGCCGTATTTTCTTATACGCTCCCCGGAAACAAGCGGCAGAACAAACCCGGCGACGAGGCAGAACACACCGGCGGTTATGAACGCGAACAGCGCCGTCAGTGTTTCATAGAACGAAAGTATCGTGCCGGACCACAGTACGATGACCAGTGCTGCGACAATGGCACGTATCGCCAGTTCAATCTGCGGCGTTTTCTCTTTGAACACTATACCGGCGGCAAATAGAATGAGAGCGCCGATGAACGGCCAGATAAAAAGATAATGACCGCCCGGCATGACAAAAAGAACAACCACAGAAAAAATCGCCCAGATTACCGCGGATGCTGCCTCATCCGCCAGACCGGGTTTCCACAACAGCAGAAAAATTCCTAACGCGGTAAGATACAGGAGCGGCGACAGCAGTGGATTTAAATATACGATGTAAACGTTCCGGAAGAAATAAACGGCAGCCGCAAGCAGCAGCACCGCAGCCGTAACCGCGAGCAGCGAGCCCAATTGCCTGAGCAGTGCCGAGAAAAAACCCATGCCGATGCGTTTGCGTGCGAGATAAAGCAGCGTTAGAAGCGCGATGAGTCCCGCGATCGTAAGCGCCGGAGCCGCCGCCGCGGGATAGATGATTACTTTTTTGCCGAGTACATCGAAATAGTGTATCTCGCTGCCGTCGCGGGACGAGACCGCCGGATTTTCAAGCTGACGAAGGATTGCCGACGTGTACTGCAATGCGTGTTCCACCGAATCCGGCGAGAGATTCTCGACGGTATCACGCGCGGTGTGATACTGCGCAAGCCCCGACGTATAGGCGAAGTTCCATCCGGGAACGCCCTTTTTCATGAAGCGCGTGAAGTCGCTGCCGAGCGGCATGGATTTATAGATCGATGCCATGAGACTTGACGTAAACGCCGGTGCACCGGACGCGGCAAGCATGCGTACCACATGCGCGTTCGACAGGCCCGTCTCATACATATACACCGGACCGTGTGAGCCGCGGCAGTCATAGTTCAGTACATAGCCGAGGTTCGTCATGAGCGGGTGATTGTTCACGAACGCAAGCGCGCCGCGCGTTCCGCTGCCCTGGTTATATCCCTCTTCGCCGTCGGTGAAAAGATAGATGACATCGAACGCGAAGGCATTCGTATGCGACAATGACCGCATGGTCTCAAGCAATACCGCGCAGCCGGCCGCATCATCGGAGGCGCCGGGGCCGAACGGCACGGAATCATAATGCGCTGCAAGACAGACGGAATGCGCAGTGCGGTTTGTACCGCGGCGTACCGCGACGATATTCCGCAGATAGAATGCTTTTCCCGCGTCGTCGGTCATCAGCGTTTCCTGAATTGTCGGTGTAAGCCCGTTCGAATGTATCACCGCCATGATGTAGTCCGCGGCACGGTCATGCGCGGCGGAACCCGCGGGACGCGATTCATGCGCGATGTTGTTCACATACTGCATGGCGCGCAGACCGCTGACCGATGTTTCCGGCGCATGCAGCGGTTTCGCTTTCGGCGGACGATGCGCGATAAATGACAGTGACGCTGCTGCTATAATGACAATACCGGCGATAATGCGTGGCAACATACAATTCTCCCGTGCAAATCGGGACGAGTATAGCATGTTTTCACATTCGTGCCAGTAGTTCGCTCCGTATTCGTAAGTAACACGGCAATCAGCGGAGCATCACTTTCAGCACCGCACCAACAGCTCCATTCTCTTCGATACAGCAGAGATACACGCCCGGTGACGCGCGTTTTCCTTCTTTCGTGGTGCCGTCCCACGATACCGCGGCCTTGTTGCCGGCAGTGAGCGAAGCGATATGCTGTCCGGATACCGAATATATTTTTACCGCTGCGGCGATCGGCATATTGACGAATGTCACTGCATTACCTGCGCGGCAGGGATTGTTCAGTACAACGGTCTCGCTGGTATTCGTGCGTGCGCCGAACAAACCGTCGCACTGTATCGACACCGGTGACGACTGAAACACGTCATTTGATATCAATGCGGTGACACGTGCCTCGCTCATAGTATTCCAGATGCCGTCACGGGGGCCGTTCCATACGATAGAATAATTCCCGTTCGTCACGCAGATGATACCGGTCCCGATTGCGGCCATCCACGATGCGCCATCCGCACGGCATTCCAGTCCCATCTGAGCCGGTAAAGCTGTGTTTTTAAATAATGAAAACGTAAACGTCACCGTATTGCTTTTCACGTCGGTAAGCGCGGCGACACGTGTAATCAGCACACACAGCGGTGCCGTCAGATATACCGCCGTTGTAAGCGCTGATTCACCGACACTGTTCGTCGCACTGACACGATAGCCGTACACACGGCCTCCCGTCGTGTTCGTATCGATGAACGACACATTGTCTGCCGGCACCTTTGTATAATAACCGAACGCACCGCCGTCGACATTGCGATAGATGCGGAATTCGTCTTCGTTATATGATGCATCCTGCCAGTAAACCGATATGCCGAACGTATTCGAGACGACAGCCGGTGACAGCGGCGCATTCGGTTTTGCCGGAATAATCGTATAGGTCACCGCATTCGTGCTGCTATTATTGCCCGCTGCATCCCTGCCGTAGCAGCGAAGCGTGGCGGTCCGTGTGATATATATCGATGCATTCGTCGCGAACTGATGAAAGGACGTTCCATTCGTCGACCAGTAACCGTACGGCTCATTCGCGGTAAGGTTTATCGAAAATGCGTCGTTCGTCGTAAAGGCAGCAGGCGCACCGGTCACCGACGGCGCAGTGATATCGAGAACGGTGTACACCGATGAGTTCGTCGCGCTGCACGTTCCGTTTGTGTCTGCGGCATAATAGTAGAATGTCACCGTCCGGCTGATTGCCACATTGGTCCCGTTCGTACCGAACTGATAGAATATGGTGCCGTTCGTCGACCAGTATCCATAATTGCCGACAACTCCCGGCTGCACCATAAACGTATTATTCGTGGTGAGCGAAGCCGGAACATTGGTCACGATGAGCGGTGCAAGCACGAGCCAGCCGTTCGTCATCCTGCCGTAATTGCCGAACTTCACATCGGGCACGGTGCGTGACGCCGTGGTAAAGACGCCGAGCGCGAGTTTTCTGCCGGCTGCGTTCGATGTAAATGAAAACGTATATGACTCGTTTGATACGGCCCCCGGCTTCCACCGGAACGGATTGATGCCGGTGAGATTGGTCACGGCGAGTACGGTGTTGTTATTATCAAGCAATGCCAGTTTTACATAATTGGTATTCCGGTTCTGATAGATCGGCGCAACGCCGTCATTGCGCACGCGGAAGGTGATAGTCGCCGCGGTTCCGTTGCCGAGATTCACCGGTATCGACACATCGACGAGACGGAACCAGTATCCCATGCGGTTCGCCCAGTACACTATCAGGTTGCTCTTGTCGGTATAATAGATATCGCTGTCGCCGCTGAACTGGCCGAGATTGTCGTAGCTCATATGCGAACGTGTCATGTAATTGGTCACCATGCCGTCGTTCCATACAAGTCCCGCCCAATTGTTCCCGGCCTTATCGTTCTGATATGAAGCGCTCCATTCCGATACCGCCGGAGCGATATCGTAACAATATGCGGCGCCGTATGTCTGTATCTCCGATGAATCCCTGCGTATACCGAACCGGTATTTGTCGGTACCGTACTTCGCCTGCCGCTCGGGTGCGTTCGTGCTGTCGTTATTGTTCGGAAATATGATCATGGTCGATGAGAAATTGCTCCACATGTCGACAAGCACTTCGCGGTCGGCATCGGATATCGGTGTTCCGCCGATGCCGCCCACATGCCATTCCCCATAATTCCCGTAATTGCGCGCGTCGATATAGGCGATGGCGTCCATGCCGTCATACCTGTTCGCAAGCGCTTTGATGAAATTGTTCATCTTCGCTTTATATACGGCGTCGGTCCATACCGGATATTTTATGCCCGGATATGTCGTGTTCGTGGTATATGCGCATCCCGCGGCGAACACCCAATCGGGGGTGGTGGCATAACCGCTGTTCGCCGGCATCACACCGAACGCGTAGCGCTTTCCCTTGTTCGTCGCCGTGGCTATCTCACTGTCGATGACGCTCCAGTTGAAAGCGCCTTCATTTGTTTCTATAGATTTCCATCCGAAACGGTTATAACATACCGATGCGATCGCCCATATGTTCGAGCTTTTAACCGCGTAGTTGGGATAGACGACATAGCCCTTTCCCGGGTTGATGAGTATCTCGTCCGATTGACGCGGATACACGGTGACGGACTGGGCGAATGTCACACATCCGGCAGTCAGCAGCAGTATGATCGCGGCTAGTTTCATATACCGTTTCCTCAGTATCAGTATAGGCGAACACGACGCTGAACCGCAATGGAATTTTTTATATTATGATGGACAAAATTATAACGCGTGCTATACTCAAACGTGTGAGAAGAGTTATCACCGTTCAATTCGCCGTCTCAGTGCAGCGGGCGAACCGTATCCACACGCATCCGTGCTGGGAAATCGTGTTCTATTCCAAGGGGCGCGGCACGGCACTGATCGGGACGGAAGAACGCCCGTTCATGAAAAACGACCTCTTCTGCTTCCCGCCGGGGACGCCGCACGGCGAACGGGCGGAACATAACTATGAAAGTTATTGGATATTATTTGAAGACACGGCGGCGCCGTCAGGGGCCATTATATTTCGCGACCCCGCGCACCATCCCTGCCTGCGGCTGATTGAACTCATGCATCACGAGTATCTGCTCGACAGCCGCAACCGCGAAATGAGCGCCGCGCTGCTCGACCCGCTGATGCAGATTATCATGCGGCATGCGGGTCCTGCGCGGGGACATGTCATCGAAGCGATGAAACATATCCTGATATCGAATGTACGCAATCCGGATTTTCAGCTGAATACCGCGCTCGAGGCCTTCGACAGACCGTATATATCGCTGCATCTGCAGTTCACCAAAGCCGTCGGCATAACGCCGATGCAGTATCTCATCGATCTGCGTATCAGGGAAAGCCGCATGCTGCTGGAACGCCCGGAAATCACCGTCAGGGAAGTGGCGCTTCAGACGGGTTTTCGCGACCCGTACTACTTTTCACGGATATTCAGCAAAAAAACGGGAATGTCTCCGCTTGCGTTCCGCAGAAAATATTCCGGACAGTCGCGCCCCAAAAACGCAAAATCAACATAGACAAAACCAATCGACTGGTATATACTTTACGCTTTCCATGGCTGAATTTTACACATCGGCCGGGGTCTATATTATTACTGCGTAGCAGGTGACGATGAGTGTCCGCGAGCGCATAGAATCGTATTATCGACAATACTACACCATGGTGTTCCGCCGCTGCCGGTGGCTTTTGAAGGACGAGGACCGCGCACATGACGCCATGCAGGAAGTGTTCGTGAAGGTGATGCGCCGCCTCGAGCATGAGGAAAACTTTGTCATCGAAGACCCCACCGGCTTTTTCTACCGGTGTGCATCCAATGTCTGTTTCAACATGATGCGCGGCATCAGACGCAAACGCGAGTCATACGCGCCGGACGCCGTTGACATGGCGAACGTGCAGGATCGGCATCAGCATGCGCTTGAGGCGAATGAGATGATCGACATCATCCTGGCGAAGGCGACCGAGGATGAACGCGAGATCGCGCTCTGCTATTTTTATGAGGATATGACCATTAAAGATATTGCTGAACTTATTGAGCGCTCTCCGACCCGTGTGCATCAGCTGCTGGAAAGTTTCAGGCGGCGTGCGCGTATTGTGAAGGAGGAATACAAATGGTGAAGATCCCGCCGCTTATCCTTGAACGCCTGCATCGCGGTGAATATACCGATGATGAACGTAACGCGCTCGAGAAAAAATACGGTATTGCCGAAATAACCTCGGCGCTGAAGCAGCTATCGGATGATGATGCCGCTACAGGAAAACGTTTTCCGGTTGACATCGGTTTTGCCGATATGAAGCGGAGAGCCTCAACGGAGCACAAATCCATACGCATGACCATGATATCGATCTTTTCTGCGGCCGCTGCGGTCATAATCGGCGGCTTTCTGCTGATTCCGTCGCTGTCGCGGAATCAGGAAATAATCACGCGGGATGCAACGCGCATAAAAGGCGCCGATGCGCTCATGGTATATAGAAAGATCACCGGCGGCCAGGAGCTGCTTGCGCCGAATTCCCGAGCGGCTGCGGGCGATATCGTTCAAATAGCGGTTCAGACAGTGCGGTCGGGCCATAGCGTCATATTCTCGGTTGATGGACTGGGTGGAGTAACGCTGCATTATCCCGCCACGCCAGACGGAGACACAGCAATGCCCGCCGGTGGATATACGCTGCCGCGGTCATACCGTCTTGATAATGCTCCGGGATATGAGCAGTTTTATTTCATACGATCACAAAAAACGCTTGATGCCGGAACGATCATCGCACAGGTCAAGACGTCGGTGAGCAGACGTGCGGATATTGATCGCGATATCAGAAAAACGTTCGCGTCCGTCGAGGTGCTGACATTCACCATCGTCAAGGGAGACCGGTGACATGCGCCTCATCGTGTTAACCATAGGTTTCTGTGCTGCGCTTTTTTGTGCTCAGGGTGACGATTTTAAAATCAAGCGCTACGGAATATTCATCGGTGCCAACCGGGGGGGCACGCTTCCCGAACTTATGTATCCGGTAAGCGACGCGCGGAACGTTGCGCAGGTATTTGTGGAACTCGGCGGTTTCAATCCCGCTGATGTTACCGTGTGCGCAAATCCGACGAAAGAAAACGTCTTTGATGAGATTTCGCGACTGAAGAATACCATCGCACGGAATAAATCTGCGAACAACCGGATCGAAGTTTTCGTGTATTACTCCGGACATTCCGACCAGTACGGCTTACTGCTGGGAGATCAGGTACTTCCATATCGCGACCTCAAAGCGGCGGCGGAGACGATGGGCGCTGATATGCGTATCCTCATACTCGATTCATGCAACTCGGGAATTATCACCACACTCAAAGGCGGCAACATGCAGCCGTCATTTCTTGTTGACAGTTCGATTGATATGACCGGATTCGCGGTGCTCACCTCCAGCCGCTCAAGCGAATTCTCGCAGGAATCAGACGCCGTCGGCGGTTCGTTCTTCACTCACGCGCTCATCTCCGGCATGCGCGGCGCCGCCGATACTGTTACCGACGGCAAGGTAACGCTGAACGAACTGTATCAGTATGCATATCAGGAAACGCTGTCACGAACTGAAAAGACGACCGGCGGACCGCAGCATCCGAGCTTCAACATCCGCGTGAAAGGTTCCGGCGATGTTGTCCTTACCGATACGCGTATTTTCGGTTCACGCCTGACGCTCGCATCTCCTGTGGAGGGACGGGCATTCATCCGTACGGAAAACGGCCAGCTTATTGCCGAGGTGCAGAAGCCGGCAGGCAGGGAAATCACCATCGGCGTGCCAAAGGGCGACTATGCGGTGAGTATTGAGCGTGACAGGAAGTATTACCAGGCAAAAGTGTCGCTTGCGGACGGATCATCCTCGGTAATCGCATCGAAGGACCTAAAACCGGTACGTGCACAATTCGGAAAAACAAAAGGATATGACAGTCCATCGGGTAAAAGCCGTGTCGGAGTATTTGCGTTTACCGGTTCCGGGGTCCCCGAAGCCGACGCGCTTGTCGCCACATCGTTTCTCCGGGCGGAGCTTCTTGCGACAGGCCGATACGATGTGCTTGACCGCGAATCCATGAGCGAATTACTCAAAGAACAGGAGATACAGCAGTCCGGTTGTATTGAAAAAACCTGCGCCGTTGAAGTGGGCCGGATACTGAATATGGATTACATGATATACGGTTCGCTGGTCAAAATGAACTCGTCGGTATATATCATCGTTAATCAGGTGGACGTTGAAACAGCGCGCGTCATAAAAATAGAACGGGAACGCATCGCAACGACCGATGATCTGGACGGCGCGATGCGGCGTCTTGCGGTCCGTCTTGCGGGCGGCATCGTCCCGGCTGCGGCTCAGCCTTCACCCGCTGCATCGGTATCCGCATCGGCTCCTTCGGTGATGCTGTTGCTTGAAGCGGGGGCGGGTGCGATAGCGGGTATCGGCGGCGCCGTCAGAAACGATTATTTCGGCGCGGGGATTGCCGGTTCATTCGATGTCGAACCGTATACCGCCGGAGCAGCGTCATTCACCGCATTCCTGCTCAACGCGAATATCTCTGGCGTTCTTCATACACTGGGCAGAAGCGATATTATCCTCGATTTCAGACTGAAATTCGGTCTTAACTATCTGCGCGCCGGAGACGTGAATATACTCGGGTATGAGGCGGTGCCCGAGCTGTGCATCGGTGCATTCAATATCTATCTGATCGGATCATGCATCATCCCGCTTGACCGTTTTGATCCGGCGAATATCGCCTTGCTGCCGCAGATAGGGATCGGATATCGCATACCGCTGCCGTAGGAGCCTGCAATGAAACGATGTCTTTGTCTTGCTACACTCATCCTCGCCGGTTGTTCCGCATTGTCCGCCGCGGATATCATTCGCAGCCGCACACGTTCCATGGTCGAACGCAATATCGCGGCAATAACCAATTCGATTGTGAAACAAAACACGAATACGAACGGAAACAGCACTACCAATCAGACAAATATGTGGCCGACGGCGGCGTTCACGGTGTCGCCGACAAACGGCGCAACGAACGCCGTGTTCGCTTTCAATGCAAGCAGCAGCTTCGATCCCGACGGGACGATCGTTTCAAACTACTGGGATTTCAATGGTGATGGATTATTTGAGGTCAAGGTCGCCAGTAATACCTATGCGACGAATTTCACCAATGCTGCCGGCACGTACGCGGTTGTGCTCAAGGTCATCGACAGCGCCGGTGCATACGGCATTACCACAAACCAGGTAATGGTTTATGCTGTCAACCCCGGGCTGATTCTCTGGAATAAATTGGAGAGTGCCGCATCGCTGTCTAATAGTGTGGTAGGCGCGAATGGATGGTTTACCGGAAGTTCATCGAACTATTCATTTACCGGCGGCAAGTATAACAATGGCCTTCAGGCGGTCGGCTTTTTTGACTGCTCCAACAAGGTCGTTTTTCCCGGATCGGTAATGAGCAACAGAAAGCAATGCATCGAATTCTGGTATAAAAAGACGGGCACATGGCAGGCCGGTGCCGGTGCGAATCTGATCTGTTATGGAATACCCGGTTCACCAAGCTACAACATCGATGCTCATATTCTTACCGGATATTCCGGAGTCCATCTTCTGGAATTCAGCTACGCGGGAACGGTCATGGGTACAAGTGTGCACGACACCGATATCGTCAGTAATCAGAATTATCATATGGCGTTCGTCTGGGATGAAGACGGCATCGGTGGCGGTTCTGATAAAATGCGCGTGTATATCGACGGTGTGCTGGTCGGTTCTACCAATACGGCAAATGCGCGCACCATCGTTACGAATCAGCAATTCGTTGTCGGCGATATTCATGCGGTCAGCGGATGGCCAGAATGGTGTGCACAGGGCGTCATTGACAATCTGAAGATATTCAATTATGCAAAGACCGATTTTTCGGACAGATTCACGGAATAACCCGCCGGTCATGCACCCGTAACATATATTTCATCGCCGATCATCTCCTGAAAAAACGATTCATTCCCCTGAATTTATTTCCGGTAGCGGTGTCGTTATATAGTACACGGCAATGCCGTGAAATTATCAAAGGAGTTTCTGCAATGAAACGATTTCTTTCAAAAGTTGCATGCGCCTCGCTTGCCGCGGTGCTTGCAATGACCATCGGCTGTTCAAAGAACCCGTTTGAGAACACGTCCGAAGCATCTGAAAAAACGGGAGTGGAGGTCACCATAGGCGGCTCGGGCGCGCAGGTGTCCGGTGTACCGTCGGCTATGGGCATCGTTCCGAGTGAAGCTGACATCGTCAGCGGTACGGTTACCATCACGTCGGTAGCGACCGGAGAATCCGTCTCCAAAAGCGCACCGTACGGCGAGAAGGTCAAGTTCACCAAATTGCTTCCGGGTGAATACACGGTCAACGTGAAGCTTTTCGACGCTCAGGGCAAATCGATCTATGAGGGGACTTCGAATGCGGACGTAGCCGAGGGAGTCACGCTGCCCGTTACAGTTCTGGTAACCCCGCAGGGCGGCAGTGTTACCGTGGGGCTTCTTATCGGCAAGCTGATACTCTGGAACACGCTTGACAGCGCCTATGCACTTGCCAACAGTGTGGAAGGCCCCGCCGGTTCATTCATCGGCAATGCTTCCAATTACAGCTTTGCCGCCGGAAAATATGATAACGGGCTACAGGCTGTCGGCCAGTTCGACTGCGCGAATAAGGTGGTATTCCCGGGTTCTGTCGTCGCCACAGCTAAAGGCAGTATCGAGTTCTGGTATAAAAAGACCGGCGCATGGCAGGCGGGTGCCGGAGCGGATCTTTTCTGTCAGGGCGTACCCGGTTCACCGACCCAGAATATGGAGGGATGCATATCAACGGGCTATTCGGGCCACTACGAACTGAGGTTCGGTTATGCCGGAACACATCTCTACACCGGTTTTTATAATTCTAATTTCACTAGCAATCAGAATTATCATCTTGCTTTTGTCTGGGATGAAGCCGGCATCGGCGGAAGTTCTGATAAAATACGTGTGTATGTAGACGGTGTGCTGGTCGGTTCGACCAATTATACCGTTGCTCGCAATGTTGCTACGAACCAGCCGTTCGTCGTTGGTGATATACACGCTGCCAGCGGGTGGACCGAGTGGTGTGCGCAGGGCGTCATCGACAACCTGAAAATATTCAATTACGCAAAGACAGATTTCTCCGATCGCGTTCAGGAATAGAACGAATCGTAGCCTCGATTCTGAGAACAGACGCGGGACTACCGTACGGCAATGCCGTCCGGTGGTCCCGTTTTTTTATGAACGGACATGATAGGTGAGGCGAAAATATGTTCAGGTGCCGGCGGTGCTGAATTTATTTTATCCGCCGGTGTCGTTATATATATACGGTCGGGCATTGCTGTCTCATTGAGCCTGAAGGAATAGACGGTTTGTAGTTGCCTATACGACTGCGGGGCTTCCGAACGACAGTGTTCGGAAGCCCCGCCCTTTTTTGTCTGAGCGTAATTGATTAAAAGCCTACATCCGCTCGGGTGTGCTGATACCGAGAACCGAGAGCGCACTCTCAAGCACGGTGAGCGTCACCCGGCAGAGCGACAGCCATGATCCGCGCTTTGCGGCATCAGTCTCATTGATGATGTTGCAGTTTGCGTAGAACATATTGAACGCCTGCGCCGTTTCATGTATGTATTCGCAGAGGTAGCTCGGCAGTAGTGTCTCGTACGCCGACACGAGCACGTCGGGATATCGCGTGAGGCGGAGCATGAGTTCACGTTCGCCGGGCGAAAACACCGAGAGAGCAGCCTCGCTGAATCCGCGCTCGGCGGCTTTACGGAGTATCGATTTGATGCGGACCGCCGTGTAGAGCAGATACGGCCCCGTTTTACCTTCGAAGCGCATAAATGCATCGAGATCGAAGATATAGTCCGTCTCGCGATGATTCACCAAATCGGCGAACTTGAGGGCTGCAATGCCGACAGCATGGGCTATCGTCTTCTGCTCATCCTCTGGATAACCGGCCGCCATGCCGGCTTCCTTCATCTTCTCACGGGCCTTGTCGATTGCCTGGCTGATGAGGTCGCCGAGTTTCATGACGCCGCCGGCGCGTGTCTTGAACGGTTTCCCGTCCGTACCGTTCACGGTGCCGAACGGGATGTGCAGGAGTTCCGCGCCCGGGGCGATACCCGTTTTCTTCACGGCGAGGAACAGCTGCACGAAATGCAGCGACTGTCGTTTATCAACCACATAAATAAGCCGCTCGGCGTTGAACTCTTTTACACGTGAATCAACGGCGGTGAAATCCGTGGTGCTGTAGAGAAACGCCCCGTCCGATTTCACCAGCATGAACGGCGGCAGTTCCCGCCCGCCGGTCTCTTCTTCGGTGAACGGGATCACGAGCGCGCCTTCGCTCATCACGGCGTGATGCGATGATTTCATCTGCTCGACGATGGCGGGAATTTTATCGTGATAGTAACTTTCACCGCGCCAGTGATCGAAGTGCACGTCGAGCGCGTCGAACTCGCGTGTGAGTTCCGCGCGGGACACGTCCACGAGCTGACGCCAGAGCGCCCGATACCCCGGATTGCCGCGATGAAGGTCGGCGGTGATGTCCTGCGCTTTTTTCATCTCGGCATCGTCGGCCTTGCAGCGCTGTGCCGATGCGGGATATATCGTATCGAGTTCCGCCGCGGTCACCGGTGATGTATCGGGATATGCGCCCGTGTGTTTCGGATCAAAATACGGAAGGTCCGGCTTGTCTTCGGAAAGCGCCTTGATGACCATCCCCATCTGCAGGCCCCAGTCGCCGAGATGATTGATGCTGACAAGCGGAACACCGAGCCGGTGCATGAGCCGCTGGAGTGCGTCGCCGATGATTGATGTTCTCAGATGGCCTACATGCATCGGTTTGGCGACATTGGGTCCGCCGAAATCGATGACAGTCATGCGCTTGTCGGCAGTAAGCGTGTTCGCGTTCTGATCAATGCCGTTCAGCTCACCGGACGCCGATGTTATCGCCGCATCGCTTACCGTGATGTTGATGAATCCGGGACCGTCGATGGATGTTTTCGTTATGAGCGCATTGCTGCCGAGAGCCGCTATCACCGCTTCGGCTATCTCACGCGGCTTTTTTTTGAACGCCTTTGCCGCCGGGAGCGCGCCGTTGCACTGAAAGTCGCTGATCTCGGGACGCTGCGATATTCCCACGGTGCCGTAACGGCCTTCCATGCCGGCCGCGATGAACGCATGAGAAAAAATATCGGTCAACTGTGTTCGTAGTGATTTCATAAAAAACTGCTTTGTATGGATTTTCATGAGATTATAGCAGTATATGGTATTATCGCAATGGACCGAGGCGCCTGCGGCGCCGAAGGTGCGGGGATGGGAATGGACGCTTCATGGCTCGGGGAGAAATGTATTTCCGCGCGCCGCCGCAAAACTAGTCCCGGAGGACTTGACAATTGCGGTGTGACGAAAGTATGACGGGGTATGTGCGCTTTTTTGCTCGGAGGAAATCGCTTTTTCTTCGCCGCACCGCCCGATGTGCATCATCCTGATGCATCACTCGCTCTCGCCGCCGTCCAGGCGGCTCGTGCGTCTCAGAAAAAGCGATTTCCTCCTTCGCATAAGCGCTGTGAGAAAAGGATGGTGGTAGTGGCTTAATGTTGATGTTGCTATTCCAACGCTCGAACGCCGTTGTATCTTGACTTAATATCTTTTATATCGGACACAATATTTTTATTTCAATATCCATCGCGCGACAGCAAAGGGGAGAAATGTCTTTCGAGAAACCGGTACGTTTGTTTGAGCAAAGCAAACAATACCGGGGGTATTCAACTATTAGCGATAAGATCCAATTATGCATTCAAAGTGACATGCGAGTTATGTACCGGTTTCGAGAAAGATATTTCTCCCCGCGCGTCACGCGCGGGGCCCCGGCCTACCTCACCGTCGGCAGCACCACATACGACGCGGCCGCCCCTGTCACAATACGGTTCGTCTGAATGACCGGGTTGTTCTCCTCATGCATGCGTTTCCCCGTTCCGGGGTTCACATCGAAACGCGGATAACTCGATGCGCTCACCGCTAAACGTATGCGGTGCCCTTTGTTGAACACGATACTCGTCGACCAGAGATCCACCGATACGGCATAGGTCTTCCCCGGCTCAACGGGAACGGGCGCCTCGAACGACTCGCGCATCGACAGGCGGCGTATGCCGTCGACGATGAGAAAACTTTTCCCGTCGGGATACACATCGCACAGGCGCAGATGAACGTCGGTATTGCTTGCGGACGTCGACAGATTTATCACCGCACGTATACGGCCGCTCACTTCAACCGGCGATGCAAGCAATGCGCTGTCATAACAGATGACGTCGCCGCGGCCGTCGGCCTTACGCTGATCCATCGGACCGCTCGGGATGGTGAGATTCCTTCCGCCGACAGTTGGGCAGGGGTCTTTCGGATTGAATATGATCGTATCAACGCCTTCAGCGGATGAGCCGTTGGTGGCCAGCTTTTTATCGGCGGCAAGATACCAGCGGATGTCAACGGATGCCGGCGGCCAATTCGAGCCGTATCTCCATTCATTGCCCGGCGCATTTTTATCGGAGACATCGCCCATGGTGTAATAGGCTACCGTCGGCAGCGCATCCGCGCCGTTGCTCAAGCCTTTCAGATAATGATCGAACCACGCGGCGTCCGCGTACGCTTTCGGGAACGCGCCGTTCGGGAATGTCATCTCCGCGCAGATATTCGTATGATGCTTGCCGTGAGCCCACGGTCCCATCACGAGCTTCTGCTTGCCGCGTGCGTTCGGGCCGCCGTTCGTCTGCCTGCCGAGAAATCCGTCGATACTGCCCTGCGCAAATGTATCAAACCAGCCGCCCTCGTGTATCGCGGGGATGTTCATCTTTTCAAAACGCACGGTCGCATCGTACGCGCGCCAGTAACTGTCATAATAGGGGTGTGCGAGATAAAGTTCATGCGCCTTTTCATCATACTTATTGCCGCGAATCCATCCTTCCACCTGCGCCTTGAACAGAGCGCCGCCGTGATATGCGGCGTGATGATAAAGACTTACCGCGGCGACGGTGATGAACTGCGCGGCTATATCTTCGGTGCCTGCTGCTGCCATGAACTCCTGCGTAATGCCGAGTGCCGAAGCGCCTACCGTACCGATCTTTCCGTTGCACCACGGCTGCATTTTTATCCATGCCGTGGTATCAACTCCGTCCTGCCATTCGTTCCAGCCGCAGCCGACGAACGGGATATTCTCACCGCCGGAACCGAATCTGCCGCGCTGGTCCTGCATCACAAGTACATATCCGCTTTCCTCCGCCCCGCCTCTGAAATCGGCTTTATACGGCGTACGTGACAGTATGACCGGAAACGCGCCGTTCGTCTCAGGAAGCGATACATAGGTGGCGAGTTTTGTGCCGTCACGCATCGGCAGCATTACCTTTATATGGAGGAGTTCATCGGACAAAAGCGCTTTCTGTTTGAACGCCGTCCACTCCGCCTCGGTGATGACGCCGTCATGATCCGCGTCGGCCCTATCGAGCAGTTTTGCCACGGATGCGCGGATGGCGTCGCCGTACGCGCTTTTCACTTTGGCTTCAACACCGGCACGTTCACGCGCGTCGAGACCGTTTTTATCGGCATCAGCGGCTACGAGCAGCGGTTCAAGGCGTGTGACAATCGTTTTCTGATCGACGCCGGATACCAATGCGGCGCATAATAATATCAGGAAGATCTTCATATAATACGTCCTTCAAGGGGCTATGGCGGCGTTTGCCGTGGAATACCGCGCAGTAAGCGATATCCAGTGAGCAGTATACGTTGCGGGATGGCGGGCGTCAATCCGCGCATTGTGGTATTGTCAATTGATTTTTTCAACGCTTTTTAAGCCAATCTGATCAGTTCGTTCAAATTGGCATAATTATTTATAGTAATCAAATAATCTATCTAATACATTTTCGAATAAGTTCAGCGAGTTTTTCCGAATGCATATTCAACTTGTAGGACTTGTCGAAATTCTATACCAGCCATGGTGGAAAACGAATAGTTTATAGTTACTTTTGACTTGTCGATATTTAATGCCGTGCCGCATCCGACGCTGAAATCTATTTGATGATCGGCAAATACCATCCCAGATCGTAATAGGATGATTCCATACATAGTTCCTTCTACACCAACTCGTACGGCCATGGCTTGGCCCGCTATTGCAGCAAGATCCGTATCGACAAGTGTTGATAGGACGAATTCAGGAGTAATCTTGTAAGTGAACCGCCCGCCGATAACTGCCTCAACGGGCAAATGCACCATTTCGTATTGTGAGGAAGCAAAGCCGATGTTTTGAATTGCTGCGCCGATACCACACATGTTATTGAAAAACGATGTCGTTATTCCCGCATTTGCGGATATGGCGGAGATATTAACATCATCAAGTTTTTCATACGCATAACCTATTGAACATCCTAAATTTATACCGAATGGAAGTGAAAGCATTTCACCGATAGGTACGCCGACACCGGCCGTAAAAAACATATCCATCGCACCATAGTTAGTAGAAAAGCTATCAGCATAGGGAATACCTGCGGGAATTAAATCATATATCATTCCTTTGCCTGCAACGACAAAAGCAACACTTTTTTCTCGATACGCGAACGCGCATGTCCATAGTGATGCGGCAGAATAAAATGTATATGATGCCAAACTGTTATATTCCGAATGGACAAGCGAAATTGACGCCGGATTTTTAAATATCCCTTGCATTAGTCCATCCATCGCGACTCCCGATCCGCCGAGTGATCCATACACTGCATCGGTGTTGATATTTAGGAATTCAAGTGAGCTTGATCCTGCATACGGCCAGATTGATGCTACGGAAAAAAGCAACACGATCGCTTTTTTCATTGTGAATACCTACTCCGCGTAATCATCAATCTGGTCGTTGTTGTTTTCCCCCCAGGTTCTTTAATAATACAATAATACATTCCCGGAGCAACAGGCCCGCTGGAATTACAGACGTTCCAAATAATCCGGTAGCTGTCGTCCATTGCTGCGAGAGAAGTAACATATTTTCCTGAAACAGTAAAGATCGACACTACACCGCCCTTCGGGACCATATCAAAAATCACATCACCAGTTCCGCGATATGCATTATTGATCGCAGATAATCGTCGTACAATGACGACGTCGACAGCACCGGCTCCATACTGGTTATCAAATCCCGCGGCACCAGCATCGATCGCACTATGCTGGAGAGAGTTCCATACATCTTTTGCGATGCAATTCTGATACGCACTCCAGATAACGGCTGCGGCACCTGCAACGCATGGAGCGGCGCAGGATGTTCCCGGAAAATCGCCATAAATATAGTTTGTGATAAAATCAACCCCGCAAATGTCCGGTTTTTTACGGTTATCCTGTGTCGGCCCCTGAGAACTGAATATCTCGATCGCCCCCGCAGGCCAATTACTGAATGCAATTGCTCCGACTGCCAATACGCCAGTTGCATCCGCGGGTTGCGATATACTTTGTTCTGCCTTGGCATATTTGAAAGCATTTTCGTAACAGAATAATTGTAATGAACGGGCGGCTCCTGAATGTTTTTTTATCACAATGCCATAGTCCGCGGTTGTAGCAATGTCAACTCCAAAGGCTTCGACCGGATCATCATTGCCGTTTTGTGTATATTCAGATGCGGCTTGAAATGCCCATGACGATCCCGTCCATCGTACAAGAAAAAGATCATAATCGTTAGAACTTGCTCCCCACGGATCGTTCCACGTAAGAAATACGGTGAGGGTTGATCCACTTTCACAAACACCCACCCGGTTAATATTTGCGCTGGCAGAAAATTCATTAAAACTATCAGCGTTCGGATCGCTGTAATCGCCTTGCCAATGACTAAGCGCATTATTTCCCGCTGAGTTAACCCATAATATCCCGTTGTTGTATGCGTCATTTGCAATATCGCATATCAATCCTTTTCCATCGCCCCAACCGTAACCGAACCATCCCATCGAATGATTGATGATGTTGATTCCGTTCCGTTTACAATAATCCTTGGCTTGGCCCAGTTGTACGGCAGTTCTTATTTTTAGGAGATATAGTTGCGCGTAGGGTGCCATATCATGCACGACTTCGGCCACAGCCGTGCCATGGATTGAATCGGTATCGAGTCCATTCCCGCTGAAATCATATGAGATGATATTTTCCGGCAGTTCACCGGCAGCAATCGCCTGTGCGTTATTAATGAATCCACCGTCGATAATGGCCACTTTTATTCCTTGTCCGTTATACCCGTTCATTTGTGCACGATTTGCCTTCGTCAAGGATACTTCCTCTCCCGTAATTGCATGAGGATATGGATGAAATGGCTGAGCAATGCGTTGAATATCAATGTCTCCCTCAAAAGACCTGAGTTCTTCAATCGGTATTTCAAACTCAACATACTGTCGATATTCCGCGATAATCCTTCCACTTCGGTCTCTGATAGTTCTGCGTATACGATCACTATTTGCCGTTGTGTGTATTTTGGCAACGACAGTAATTTTCCCGTCACTTTTCATGGGAAAAACATGCGCACGGGCGTATTGCGACATATTTATGTTTGATGCTTTTGATGCTGAAAGAACAGCCTGCACTGAAGACGTGAAAATGGTTGAATGCTTTTGTTTATTTTTCGTCGACTGAAATGAATTTGAAGAGAAAGTAATATCCGGGATTTCGGCAAAGAGAAACGGTATGCATAAAATAAATAAGTATAAGCGTTTCATTGCATCTCCATCTCCAGTATATATTGAGCATCATTGCTGTCAAATGGAATTTATACCCGATACTTCGTATGCTATTCCGGCTCGCATTGACGACGTTTTTTGAAATTCTTACCATATCAACTGGTTGTTTTATTGACATTCGTGCTATTAACAAGTATATTTTATCAATAATGATTGATTCCGGTGCGCGGAGAATTGTGCTTATGTATATGAGAGCCATAATCATTTTGTTTTTTCTGTGTGCCGTTATTGCGCAGGGATTCACGAATACTAACGCACAAAACGATTTTTCTATCCTGTCACCGGCGGAGAATACGAACCGCCAATTACTGGAAATAAAACGCACCGAGATGTTTTGGAGCCTTATCCGAAATTCAATCATATTCGGCACGTTAAGTATTGGCGGTGCTGGTGTATGGATTGTCGGAAACGGATTGTATCAGCAAGCCGACGCCGATTACAAAGAATATAATTCATCGTATAATTCTGATGCGTTGGAAATACTCCACGACAAAATCATCTCATTAGGCAACACGGCTGACATGCTCTATACCATCGGAGAATGCAGTATCATTCTTTCTTCAGTGTTTCTTGTCTGGGGCGTTATCGACTATTGTTTCTATTCTTTTTATGATCTAAAGATCTCGCGATTACGCACTGATATAAAAATATCCACCGACGGAGCGAGAATAAATATGTGTTATCGGTTTTGATGTTATGATATCCAATGTTGTTTGTTCTCGCAAGAGTTGAAGATGCGTCGATTTAGTATCTTCAAAGTATTATTACTTTCCCTCATGGCATTTTTCTGTGTATTGGGACTTATGTATGCTTCGCTGTTTAAGAAGAAATTCCATGAGGAACACCTGCTTAATAATCCCGCCGATCCGAAATCGACGAATTTTCAGGGATACCGCACGACATCGGCGGAACAGTTTTTCATCATCCTGAATGTTGTCGCTATAACGAACGGGTCGACACGGTCAGTTTTGATGAGCAATTATGGCGTGCGTCCGCAGCGATATATGTTGAGCGAGAATTCCGACTTTACCGGTGCTTCGTGGCAGGATATGCCGTCAACGCGAGTTGTACAATTTTTCATCGGAGCTGTTCTCGGACCGCATACAATCTATGGAAAGCTTAAAATTCGCGATGATGAATATCAGTATACAAAAAATATCATTACTAATACGGCATATGTGCCACGGTATTTCGTGGCAACGAATGGCAATGATAATAATAGCGGAATGACAATATACGATCCTGTTCGTTCGGTTCAATGTGCAATCAATAAAGCATCTCATTATTTTTATACTGAGATACTCATCGGAGAGGGAAATTATTCACCAAATGCTGGTCTTGTCAATATTTCAGCGGCCGGTAGTATTAACGGGATAGTCCTTTCTAATTCAAAAAACATTGCTCTGCTGGGCGGTTATAATCTGTCTTTCTCCTCCGCAACAGGTGTAACAATGTTAAAAGGAGAGAGCAGCCGTATTCTTTACGGAGAAAACGTAAGCAATGTATTTATCAGTAACATTCAGTTCACTACGGGTGAATCGACTATCGGCGGCGGTATATTTATATCAAACGCAGTCGCTTTCCGTATAACAAATGCCACTGTATCCGGATGCTATGGTCCGCAGGGCGCGGGCGCAGCATTCATATTCCTCACCAATTGTAATATATCAGGTGCGTTCATCAATAACCTTTTTACACCTTCGGACCCAGCAGCATATAACGCAAGGGGCTGTGGTGTGTATCTCGGCTTCAGCACGAACTGCACGCTGAGTGGATCCATCGGCAGCAACTTTTCTAGAGTACATAATGCATATAATTTCGGCGGCGGATTGTATCTTGACAACACCGTAGATACCATCGTCGACAGCGTTATCAGAAAGAACTGCAACACCATCTGGTGGACCGGGTCAAATTCGTCGGGAGGCGGCGTTTATGTAAATCGGGGAAGCAATATCACCTTGAACGGCGCAATTACCGAGAACATGAGCACGGCGGCATCATCTTCGACACACGGCCAGCCGTTCATCTGTTCCGGCGGAGGGGTTTACATCACAAATGCTTCGCACGTAACGGTGAATGGTATAGTGTCTTCCAATGCTGTCTCCGCTTCCGATACTCACGGCACGCATGTCGTATATTCATATGGTGGAGGAATCGCCTGTTTCAACAGTACGTCGATTGTTCTGAATACCAACATTCTGAGCAATGCTGGACTGGCAAATACCACCAGCCTTGCTGGTTATGCATACGGCGGAGGTATTTATTATGAAGGCACGATACCCGTAATATCCGGGACAGTTATCAATAATATACCGGACAATCTATATCCGCCGTATTTTAACATATGTTATTTCGCAATCAACAGTAACGCAAGAACAACGCTGGACACCAATGTGGCGATATATATTGAAGCCTCGAATTTGCAGGTAATGATGCTGTCAACTAATAGTACGTTTGCCGATGCGTCATGGGAACCCATTGTTTCGGTAAAACCATGGACATTTCTAACCAATGGGACTGCTCCGGAGGCGATGACGATTTATGCGAAATTCAGCAATACAGCATTGGGGTACTGTACTGAAATAATTTTAGATAAAATCACCATCGGTCAGAACAACTTCTACATCGCGACGAGCGGCAGCGACACCAACGATGGCGCTGCGCCATCAGCACCACTCCACTCAGTACAGAAGGCAATAGACATGTGCGGTTCCAACGCTACAATATATATATCACAAGGCACATATACCCCGGGCAATGGGCTTTCGAATATATCCATTGCGGGCAGCGCCAACGGCTTGGTCATAACTAACATGAAAAATATCAACCTACTGGGCGGTTATGATCTAGCGTTCTCCGCAGCAACAGGTGTAACAACGCTGAACGGACAGAACAGCCGGGTGCTGTACGGTGAGAATTTGAGCAATATTTTTATAAGCAACTTTCAATTTACGACGGGTAATGCAGCTGTCGGCGCTGGAATATTCATCTCGAATGCAACTTTGCTGCGAACGACCAACATCACGGTAACCGGATGCTATGGCCCGCAGGGAGGAGGCGCTGCATTTATATTCCTCACCAATAGCTCAATCGCAGGTTCGTTCATCAATAACACTTTTACGCCTTCGGACCCGGCGGCATATAACGCTTGGGGCTGCGGCGTTTATCTCGGCTACAGCACGAACTGCACGCTGAGCGGATCCATCAGCAGTAACTTTTCGAGAGTTCATAACGCCTATAACTTCGGCGGCGGGTTGTATCTTGACAACACAATAGGAACCACCGTCGACAGCGTCATAAAAAAGAACCGCAACACCATCTGGTGGACCGGGCTGAATTCTTCGGGAGGCGGCGTTTATGTGAATCGGGGAAGCAACATCACCTTGAACGGCGCCATCACCGAGAACATGAGCACGGCGGCATCATCATCGACGCACGGCCAGCCGTTCATCTGTTCCGGCGGAGGGGTTTACATCACCAATGCATCGTATGTTACGGTGAATGCAATTGTTTCATCCAATACCGTATTCGCATCCGATACTCACGGTGCGCATGTCGTATATTCATATGGCGGAGGGATCGCATGTTACAACAGCACATCGATCGTTTTAAATACCAACATCCTCAGCAATGCTGCACTGACAAATACCTCCAGTCTCGCCGGATATGCAAACGGAGGAGGCATTTATTATGAAGGTGCGATTCCAGCTGTATTTGGGACAGTTAGCAATAACATGCCGAATAATCTTTATCCGCCGTAAATTACTGCACATTATTTCGACATAAGCGGCAATGAAACCATATACATTGAGATCTCAAATGCGCAAGTAATGATGCTATCAACAAACGATATGCTTGCATAATAAGACGCCGGCTCATTACAGCACTTCCTGAACATTCACACTGAAAAGATGGCTCAGAAAACATGTATGATTCCAATGGGGAGCCATACATGGCTGCGTCGTATACTATCGAACGAATAGCAGTTTGCATAATATCACACATAGTTACGACGACATAGCACTTATCGCCCTTTGTGTCACTGTTTATGCCCGCAACATTGAATTTGACTTTTGGCGGATACCGATTATATTAGTGTTACAATATTATTAGATATATCCAATAATATTGGATATCGATAAGCGAGAAAAGTAAAATGATTCAGGTCCTCGGCAGAGCATTCACCATGCTGGAGCATATCGGCAGCGCACAGGCGGTACGGCTTACCGACCTTGCCAAAGCGGCGAAACTCAACACCACCACCGCGGGGAACATACTCACGACGCTCCGTGATCTCGGCTATCTTACGCAGAACGATAAAAGCGAATATATGCTCTCTGAACGCTTCACCATGCTCGCGTCCGCCGCGCAGAAAAAGGACCTCATCGCCCGTGTGGCGGAGGAGAATGTCCGCGCCCTGTCCGAACGGGTAAACGAGGCTGCGGTACTGTCACTCCTCATCGACGGCGAGCGGTATCAGCTTGCCGAGGCAAAGGCCGACCGCACGGTGACGGTCAACAACACGCTCTATCAGGGCGCGAGCCTGTTCGACACGGTGACCGGACGTGTGCTCCTCGCATATCAGGACGGGAAAGCGCTTCAGAAAATACTCAAGCGCCATAATTTTCCCGACGGAAAACAGTGGATTGAAGCGCAGACGAAAGAGGAACTCACCGCCGTCCTTGCAAAGATCAAAGCAGACGGCATCGGATTCATCACCAAGAACGATGTCGCGGCGGTAGGCGTTCCCATATTCAATCCGGACGGCACTACCGTGTGGGGCGCGCTCGGCGTATTCCTTCCGAAAGTCCGCTTTACCGGAAAACACCGGACGGATATCGTTGACAGCCTCAGGGCTGTCGTTCAGCGCATGCAGCATCAGTTATTTTCATCGGCATCGACACCGCATCCCTCGAAGGACGCGGCGTAAAAATAGTACCGGAGGACATCATGGACGATTTCACAAAACAGTTTCACGAGTATGCAAAGAGCGTCGGCTGCGATCTGATAGGCGTTGCACCCATCGAACGCTTCAACGGCCTGGCACCCGACCGCCATCCCGCATCGATATTCCCCGAAGTCAAATCGGTGGTCGTGGTGGGCAAACGCATCCCGCGCGGCGCGCTTCGCGGCGTCGAAGAAGGAACGCAGTTCAATACCTACAGCTCGTACGGTTATTCATGGCTTGAAGACCGCTTCCTGGCGATACCGACGGTGAAGGTCGCCGAGTTCCTTGAGAACAATAAATGGGAAGCGATACCGATGATCAATCTTCCCGTCGAGATGGGACCCATGGGCGTTCCGGTGCGTCCGGACAAACCGGCACCGAACGTACTTGTCGACTTCGACGACGCAGCGGTGCGCGCGGGACTGGGCGAGATAGGCTATCTTCGCACGTTCGTAAGCACCGAGTTCGGCACACGTCAGCGTTTCTACATGATACTCACCGACGCGGTGCTCACGCCCACGCCGTTGTCGAACACCTCTATCTGCGACCGCTCGAAGGACTTTGCAAAATACTGTCCGCTCGGCGCCATCGACGCATCGAAGGAAGAAACCGTCGAGATCGCCGGCAAGAAGATGAAAGTAGCCGCGATAGACTTCAAAAAATGCGCGCAGTGCAAGAACGGCGCGCTCGCCAACCGCCGTCACCCGAAAGGACAGCCGGACCGCATCGCCGCGGTGTGCATGCGCACCTACATGGCGCATCTTGAAAAGACGGACAAGCTCTCCAATAAATTCGTCAACCCGTTCCGTACTCGAGCGCCGTGGGAAGTACGCACCGACCGCGAGATAATCGGCGAGGGACACGATATCGAATAGTCCTTTCCCGAAGGCGCGGATATATATCCGCGCCTTCGGGAAAATAATATAAGGATAACACAATGAAAAAACTAACTAAGCAGATGATACGGGATTTCGCGCTCGCGCAGGGACTCGACATGTTCGGTGTGGCGAACATCGAACGGTTCAAAGACGCACCGGTAGACATGAGTCCGAAATCGATATTTCCCGGAGCGAAATCGGTGATCGTCGTCGGAAAGCGGATACTCCGCGGCAACTGGCGCGGCATTGAAGAAGGCACCTACTGGCCCACGTACACCTATTTCGGCTATCACGGGCAGCTCAACACAACCTTCATCCATACGCCGATGTTCGAGACGGCGTGCCTCATCGAGGACGCGGGATTCGAGGCGGTGCCGGTATATCCGGGCGTCACCGCCGACGATTACAAACCGCTGGGTGAACCGCTGCGCAAGGGCGGCGTTGTCCCCGACGTAAACGTCAATATCCGCATCGCGGGCGTTGCGGCGGGCATCGGCGAGATCGGCTGGTCGAAGATATTCATGACGAAAGAATTCGGGCCGCGTGTGCGCCTTGCCTGCATCATCACCGACATGGAACTTGAACCCGATCCGCTCGTGGAACCGGGGTCCATCTGCGACAAGTGCATGATGTGCGTGAAAGGCTGCAGCGCCTGCGCCATTCCGCATATGAAGGACAAGAAGACCGTAAAAATCCAGATCGAAGGCAAGACGTACGAATGGGGCGATGTGCACATGGGCCGCTGCACGATGAGCTATCACGGCGGCGATTCGATGAACTCGCCGTTCATCCACCGCGATATGCCCGGGTGGAACATCGACGTGACGAAGTCGGACTTCAGCGAGGATACCGCATACAAATTCGCCTGGACGCTTTCGCAGCAGCCGTGGCGCAAGTCCGAAGAACATCCGTCGGGATGGATCATTGAAGGACATCACTATCTGCTCCAATGGGGCGAGGCGGGAAGCTTCGGCGTTGAAGGTTCACGCGGCTGCATGAGAAGCTGCTTCAATCACCTTGAGAAAAAAGGGACGATCAAGCAGACATTCAATAACGGAGAGTTCATCAAACGCGAACGCTGGCTCCTGCCGGCGGAAGTACCGGCGCGGAAGAAATAACAGTTACCGCGAACGTTAGAATATTTTCATTTTCGGATACGAGCCGAGGACCTTGAGGAACGTCGTATGCGCCTCAAGGTCCTTGAGCGTTTCTATGATGTTTGTGTCCTCGCGGTGGCCGTCGATATCGATGTAGAACAGATATTCCCACGCCTTTTTCTTGGTGGGGCGGCTCTCGATCTTGTTCATGTTGATGTTGCGGGTGCTGAACACCGACAATACCGACTGCAATGCGCCCGGTTTATCCTTGATCGCCACGATGAGCGACGTCTTGTCGTCCTGCGACGGCTCACTGTCTTCATGACCGATGGTGAGAAAGCGTGTGTAGTTCTCCGGATTATCCTCGATATTCTCAGCAATAACGGTAAGTCCGTAAAGCTCCGCGTTGATCTTTCCCGCGATGGCCGCGCCGTACTTGTCCCAGGCACTCACCTTCGCGGCTTCCGAATTGCTCGTTGATTCGATGAGCTCGGCGTTGGGAAAATTGTTCAGTATCCACAGGCGGCACTGGCCGAACGACTGCGGATGCGAGTATATCTTTTTGATCGACTTGATGTCGTCACTCGATGAGAGCAGGCAGTGGTGTATGCCCAGATACGTCTCGGCGCGTATCTTCAGGTTCGAATTGATGAACATATCAAGCGTATGGTTTACCGCGCCTTCGTTCGAGTTCTCGATGGGGACGACACCGTAATCGTATTTCGCCACCTCCACCTCCTTGAACACGTCGCCGATGGTCTTCAGCGGCGTGAACGTCGTCGACGAACCGAACTGGTTTATGGCGGCGTTGTGCGTGAACGTGCCCTCCGGGCCCAGATACGCCACGGAGAGCGGCCGCTCTATCTCGCGCGACGCCGACATGATCTCGCGGAATATCATTCTGAGCACCGGCACAGGGAACTTCTTACCCTGAGAGAGCTTTTCAATGCGCTCGAGGATTTCCTTCTCCCGTTTCGGGTTATAGATGGGGCTGCTCGTTACATGCTTGATCTTGCCGATCTCGATAACATGCGAGGTGCGGTCGTTGATAAGCTCAATGATCTTTGCGTCGATATCGTTGATCGCATCACGATGGTTCTCGATACTCATAAAAAACTCCGTTCATGTTGTTTTACGCCGCGGTTCGGGGCGGCGTTTCGTTCATAAAATATGCCGTCTTCATATCCCTGTATGCGGCTGTCATTCCCCGCGGCGTGAAGGCGTTTTTCGGTGATACAGGCGTACTCACTGTCTATCTCGATGCCGCAGTAATGCCGGCCCAGTTTTTTCGCCGTTACCGGGGTGCTGCCGCTTCCCGCGAACGGGTCGAACACCATATCGCCCGGCCGTGAGCTCGCGAGTATGAGTTTCGCGATAAGCTTTTCGGGTTTCTGCGTGGGATGCTCGGTGTTCTCCGGCATCGACCAGTACGGCACCGTTATGTCGGTCCAGAGATTCGACGGATGCGTGAGGCGGAAAGCACCATGGTCATCCGTCTCCCAGTCCTTCGGAACACCGGCCGCATCGACGTAGGGCGCTACAACCCGTTTACGGATCTTCACCGCGTCCACGTTGAAATGATAGTCATCGCTCACCGTACAGAACCAGATATCCTCGGATGCATTTTTCCAATTACTGAGGGCCCCGCGTCCCTTTTCCCGTTCCCAGGTGATGCGGTTTCGTACGATAAGATAGCGTGAGAGTACGGAAAACAGCGCCGTTGATGAGCGCCAATCACCGCAGACATAGACCGACGCGTGCGGCTTGAGCGTCCTGAGGAGCGGTTTCATCCATGAATCAACATACGCCTCATAGTCTGACGCGGACATTTCCCTGAAAGACTGATCGTTGAACTTTTTATCCATATTATACGGCGGATCGATGATGAGCAGATCGGCAAAGCCGGACGGCAGAAACGGCAGCGCCGCGAACAGATCCTGATTGATCATCCGGTCGGTCAGCGACGATGCTTCCGCAGGCGATGACAGACACAATAATCGCTCTGCATAGGTGCGCTGCTCCGTTCCGGAGAGCGTTATCGTTTTATTGCGGGGTGAACGCTGCATGCGCGGATTATACAGGCGTGATGTGAATATTTCAATGCGAAAAACGATTATCCGCCATCGGCCTGTTTCGCATCGGGAAGCGTTATCTCTATCGTCTCGATGTAACAGTCGCTGCCTTCGTCGGTTGGTTTCGATTCTCCGCCGCACGACGGGCAGGTAAAACTGAACGGCTCACGGAGAAAACGGCTGCCGCAGACAATACATTCCCTGCGTGACGGTACGAAGGTGATATTGATCGCCGCACCTTCGGCTATGGTTCCCTTCGCGATGACGTTATAATACATCTCTATTGAATCAGCCATAAAACCGGTCAGCTCGCCGACGACGATGTTTATTTTCTTTACACCGACGGCATTGCGTTTTTCGGCCTCCGCGATGACGGTGGAGACGATGGTCTGTGTGATACTTAACTCGTGCACGCCGATAAATTATCATTCGCGGCGCGAAAAGCAAGCGCCATCGCGCTGTTATTTATGTATCGAACCGTTCAGCTGCGTTTTGACAGAACGTCCGCTTCGTACTTTTTAACGGTGTCGAACCATTCATGTTCAAGCGGAGTCTTCTGGTCGAGACAGTACTTGTCCCATACCGCGCCGAAGGGGAGCGTTTTCGCCGCTTCCATGAGCGCGAGGCGTTCGGCATAATCACCTGACGTTTCCGCATTCTGGATGAGCGCCGACGGTTCAAGCATCGCGATGAGCATCGCCTTGAGCGAAGCCCGTGCGCCGATAACCCAGGCCGCCAGACGGTTGATGGAGGCGTCGAAATAGTCGAGGGCGAAGTGTACACGGTCCCACGCCTTCCCCCGTTCAAGCTCTTCGCAGAGCGCGCGTACGTCGTCGTTGAGCACCACCACGTGGTCGCTGTCCCAGCGTACACCGCGGCTCACGTGCAGAAGCAGTTCCGGCATGAACAGCAGTATGGAGGATATTTTGTCGGCTACCGATTCGGTGGGATGGAAATGCCCCATATCGAAACAGAGCATGAGTTTTTTCTGCATCGCATACGCCATGTAGAACTCATGCGAACCCACGACGAATGATTCCGAACCGATGCCGAAGAGCTTGCATTCGACGGCGTCCTTCACATACTTCGTGTCCATCTGCTTTGCGTACACGGTGTCAAGCGAGTCTTTGAGGATGCTGCGCGGCGAATAGCGGTCGGCGGGGATATCCTTAGAGCCGTCGGGTATCCAGAGATTGAGCACGCTCGGGCTTTTCAGCTCTTTGCCGAACGTCTCAGCGATGTTACGGCAGGCGATGGCGTGATCAATCCAGAACTGCCGTTTGCGCTTGTCCGGATGCGAGAGTGTACGTCCGTCGGCGGCGTTCGGATGCGAGAAGAACGAACCGTTGAAATCGAGTTTCACGTTCTGCTCTTTCGCCCAGTCTATCCACGGGCGGAAGTCGTCGGCCGTGAGCGTGTCGCGGTCGGTGCGTTTGCCGCCGTTGGAATAAATCGCGTGTACATTGACACGGTGACTGCCCGGTATGAGCGTGAGCGCCGTGGTAAGGTCTTTTTTCAGTTCGTCCCAGTTCCGCGCCTTGCCGGGATAATTCCCCGTGGCCGCGATGCCGCCGTCAAGCGCTCCGGCGTGCTCGAAACCGGCGACGTCGTCGCCCTGCCAGCAATGAAGCGATATGCTCCGTGCCGCAAGTTTTTTAAGCGCCGCGTCGGCATCGACGCCGTAGGCGCTGAATATCGTCTTCGCTTTCGCGTAATTGTCCAGTACCGTGTCATTCGAGATTCTCATTCGTTACTCCTCAGACTTCAAGTAGCCGTCATCGACATACGACGGCATCTATATTCTATCATCAGCAGGCTGTTACGGCTTTGCTGATATTAAGATTTTCTATGCGCTTATTAAGTCTACCGTTGCGCTATCCGCACCGAACCGATACCCCGCCGGAGGAGCAGGAGTTCATCGCTCCACGAATTGTCGTCGAGGAATGTTCCCGGCGACACGCCTTTCGGCAGTCCCATCGGATACGGATTAGGCCCCATGAGATTGTAGAGGTCAGTCGGGAAGACCACCTCTACGGTGTTCGATCCTTCTTTCAGAAGCTTCGTGATATCGATGCGCAGCGGCGACCACATGACAATGCCGGCCTTTTTGCCGTTGATGCGAACTTCCACCGACGGCACCTGTACGTCCGAGAACTCAATGTATGCCTCGTGCGGTTTCTTTTTCATGGACATCTTCGACATGAACGAACAGGTCCCCGCGTAGAACGGATACCCGGTGAGCGTGATGTCGTGCATATCAAGCGAACCGTAATCCTTTTTCACGATTGAGAACTCGCGGTTCTCCCATGACGACACGCCGAAGTCGCCGGTAATATAAACCGCTTCAAGCTCGGTATTTTTATACGGGAATTCCGATTCGCGCACACGGCGGTGACAGCCCGCCGCGGTGATGTTGTTCACCTTCTTACCGGCGATGGTCAACACGTTCACGCCTTTCGCAATCGCCTTGCTGATATCGAGCATGATGAACGCCGGGTCGTTGTGCCAGATATGACTTCCGGGTTTCACGGGCTTTCCGTTCAACGTGATGCTGTCAAGGTTCTGCGCCATCTCAATAACCGCGTTTACTTTACCCGACGGGATGTCCTTCACATTGAACTTATACTCGGCGGTGAACGGAGTACCGTCAGCCGCTTTGTAAAATATCGACGCCCAGGCTTTGTGCAGCGGAGCATTCGTCAGAACCGTTTCGCCGTTCATTGTGAGCGTAATGCGGTCGCAGCGGACGATATTATCCTCGTTCGGAATACCTTTCCACGCCGTGAGCGCCGTCGTATGATATTCAGGCAGCTCTTTCGGATCTTTCGGCTGCGCTTTTTTATCGATGACGAGCATGAGCCCGTCGCCGGCGTAGAACGTGTAATCAAAGCGCATGGATCCATTCTCGGAAGTCACCGGGAACGGGACGATGTCGCCCGTTTCGCAGGAGAGATAATCCACACCGCCGATGAACGGCAGCGTGACGCGGGCGTTGATGACTTTCGATTCATGGGTGTTCGTGAGGAACAAAAGCGTGCGCCCGTCCTCGAGCGTTCGCTGATGTATGAATATCTCGTCGGCCTCGCGGCTGAGCGGCACATTGCGCACATCGATGACGTCTTTCTTGAGCGATCGTATGAAGGCTACAGCCTCGTCCGCATTCGCAACAAACTTTGCACCGGAGAATTGAGCACGGTAATCCACCGGCTTGTCCGCGTCGACGAGCGTCGGCGGATTGCCGATGAAGACGATGGTACCGCCGTTCTTCGCGAACGTTGTAAGCATGTCAACGGTCTTCATGCGCCAGGTGATGCTCGGCGGAACGATGACGTAATCGTACGCGCCCGCACCGACAATCCACTTCTTGCCGTCAACACGCCCGTGGTTCTCCATTATCATCTCGTCGCCGTAATGGAAATCGAGACGGCGTGACAGGAGTCTGTCCGTGATCTGTTTGAACGAGCGGTCCACCGCCTTGGCGTTCGATTCCGGAATATCCGCACCCCATGGATTGAGCCCTTTGAACGAAAGCACATCGTATTCCGACCAGTAACTGCCGATGGGATGGAGCATGAGTATGTCGATGTCACGCGTGCCGCGGGTGAGCATATAATTGAGACGGCCGAAATAATCGGACAAACCCTGCTCATGTTCCCAGTACGGCTGTTGATAGAAAAAGTTCGCCGGGAAATCGCGTTTGCGTTCGCCCATCATAGTGTAGAGCGACAGGTGATGATTGACGAAGTTCACGCCGAGCGCCGCTTCCCAGTTGTGAATCCAGCGGCGTCCCTTGAAGTCGAAATGCTGGCCGTTAACGCCGAACACTTCGCAGAACGTCCGTTCCTTTTTGAGCTGCTCGGCCGCTGACGACACCTGTTTCACCGTCACCGTCTGTTCCACGTGACGCGCAAGCTTGTCGATGCCGGGCCAGTGCTGGAATTCGTACATCGGCATGGCGGCGCCCACCCACTGCGTCTGTGACTGCAGATTATCCTCGGCCATGTAGTGACCGGTGAAGATAAGGTTGTTCTCTTCGCATTTTTTATAGTACTGCTTGCCGAACGACTCAAGGAAGAGCCGTGTTGCCGAATCGAAAAAATCGAAACGCAGTTTGCGGTAAGCGCCGACGGGGAAGAAAAGACCTGCGAGCGAAGCGGCAAGATCATACCCCTTGAGTTTCTGGAAGAACGCGGGAAGACCTTCCGTCCACGGGAGCGATCCGAGATATTTTCCATAATGCAGATAGCACGGTTCGTCTGTGAAAATGCCCGGTATTTCCTTGCCGAAATGCCTGCCCACTTCTTTCTTATACCCGTCGATGGTGACATCGAGGAATTTTTTCACCACGGCGGGGTTCATCATATCGACATAGCTCGTGCCGTTGTACCACGTATCGCCGAGCGGCATGATGTGTTTGGCGATTACATAACGTTTACCGTTGTGCTCGTGCGTTGTGAGGAGCGTATCGGTCTCGGGCTTCAGGTCTTTCTCCTCGACGCAGATGAGCACGCGCATGCGGTATTCCGGACCCGATTCCGGGACGATGCCGCCGGCAAAACCCGACGGCCATTTATCTTCATCATAGAGCCACGCGTCGGTTCCGGTCTCAGCCGCGGCCTTCACGCAGGCGCGGATATTGTCATGCCAGTTTTTGCCCAAATACGGCGTAATAAGCCCCACGCGCGAATGCATGAAATAGCCTCCCCATCCCTTATCCGCCATTTCATGGATCTGGCGTACCAGTTCATCATTGTCAAGTTCGGCGTTCCACGACCAGAACGGCGCGGGGTAATAACGATGTCCGGGCTTTTTGAAATCTTTCGTATTCATGCGGTGCTCCTTTTGAACTACCATACAGTAACTCCTATTCATTATATAGTCTTATGCTAATTTGACAAAAAATGACACTATTTTTACGCATTGACGCTGTCCTGGATATTCGATTTTCTCCCGCATTGACGAAGACGTATGCTCCTGTATACTGTCGCCGTAAAAGGAGCAGCACATGGATAAGATCATCGTGGCATTGGACTTCGACACTATGGACGAGGTCAAAGCGGCCGTTGATAAACTCGGCAGTGATATACTATGGTATAAAGTGGGGCTGCAGCTGTTCCTTGCGGAAGGCGAAAAGGTGCTCACGTATCTCGCTTCAAAGAACAAGAAGATATTCCTCGATCTGAAATTCTTCGATATACCGAACACGGTTGCCGGTGCGGTGAAGAACGCCTGCCGCATGGGCGCGCAGATGACTACGCTCCACGCCATCGGCGGAAGCAGGATGATAGAAGCCGCGGCGAATATCATCGCAAAAGAAAAATCCGACATGACGCTGCTCGCCGTGACGATACTCACCAGCACCGACGAGACGATACTCGTGAACGATATGGGACTTGCATCGCCGATAGAATCGCAGGTGGTGCGGCTTGCCCGCATGGCGGCGAACGCGGGTGCGGGCGGCATGGTCTGTTCGCCCTTCGAGATATCGGCAGTACGTTCTGTCGTCGGCAAACGCGTCATCGTGACACCCGGCGTGCGCATGTCCGGAGAATCCGTTCACGACCAGAAACGGGTGAAAACGCCGATGGAAGCCATCAACGAAGGCAGCGATTACATCGTCATGGGGCGGTCGATCACAGGAAGCAAGGACCCTTCTGAAGTGATACGGGCGGTTGCCTCGGGAATACACCGGTAATACCGCTGCGTTTGCTCTATCCTTCGCCGCTATTTCCGGCGGGATGATGCGTCCTCTATCGCGACAATTTGAATCGTTTCCCGGTCTTCAAAAAAATAATTGCAGTGATAATCATTCATCGTGAGTGCTCCGAGAATAGCATCCGCTGTTGTAGCTTCTTTCACACGCACCGAGCCCGAACCCGTACCTTTTACATAGGTGATCTCATCGGGGACCAATATGGTCACTTTTTTCATGCTGTCCTCCTCGCTACTATTCTAATAGTATACTACATTTTCCCGTTGCGCGAATCAGTCGTTTTTTCCGATGTGCAGGCGATACGGATATCATACCAGCATAGCTTGACAAAAAGGTCGCACCTTCATACCATGTATATTAGAAAGTGAGCAACATCGGTATCTGCTGAAGCGAACATCAGGCATGCGCAACGTATCCCGTGGCCCCGGGTATACAACGAATCGCTATGCCGGGGGTATTTATGGACGAAACATCAACAATAGGGCAAAACAGAAAAGTTGTTATTGAAGCAATTCTTGAAGGTGAGAAAGAAAAGGCCGATGCGCTTCTCGACGCATACGCGGCGGAACACGGCTACCGCGATACGATGACCGCCATCCTTGAGCCGGTGCTGGAAGAAATCGGAACCCGGTGGGCGGCCGAAAGCATATCGCTCGCCCAGGGGTATATAGCCGGAAAAGTGGCCGAGGCGCTGCTGCTGAAGATCAGCAGAGAGGAAGCGGCATCGGATGCAGAACCCGCAAAAAAACGTCCCGTGGTGCTCGGTAACATTGAAGACGATTATCACTCGCTCGGCAGAAAGCTTGTAGCCATTTTTCTGCAATCGGCCGGATGGGATGTCATCGATCTCGGCGGTGACGTTTCAGCGGCGGATTTTGTGGATAAAGCAGTCGCATCCGCTGCCCGCGTGATCGGCGTCTCGGCGATGATGTATACAACAGCTGAAAACATAAAAAAGGTGCGCGCGGAGCTCGACCGGAGAAACCTCTCGGGAAAAATAATGCTTGCCGTCGGCGGCGCGGTATTCCGTTTGCGACCCGAACTCTGCAGCGAGGTAGGCGGCGACGGAACGGCCGCGAACGGATTTCAGACACCGGAGCTTTTCGCCGAGCTCTGGGAGCGTGCGCTGGCGGGAGGTCCGCTATGACCAGCATGGAGCGTGTCCTTGCCGCGCTGCAGGGAAAACCGGCGGACCATCGCGCATTCACGATGACGCTGAGTCTCTACGGCGCGAAACTCGCCGGCTGCCCGATCCCCGAATACTACACCGACCCGAAGCGCTATCTTGAGGGACAGATAGCCGTGTCCGGGCAATGCAGACCCGACATCATATTCACCCCGTTCGCATATCCCATCGAGGCGCAGTCGTTCGGCAGCGAGATATTTTTTCTGCCGGGGTATGCCCCGAACGTCAGGAAACCCTTCATCCGCACAACAGATGATATATATAAGCTGAAGACGCCGGATATCACGCGGGATAAAGGACTCGTCTATCTTCAGGAAGCCGCAAAGCTTCTTGCCGGTCATTTCAAGATGGAAGTCCCTGTCTGCGGCGTACTCACCTCCCCGCTCGATCTTCCCGCCATCATCATGGGCGTGGACAACTGGCTCGAGATACTGCTGTTCGACCCGAAAAAAGCCGACGCGGTGATAACGCACACGTCGGAATATTTCATCACCATGGCGAACACGATGCTCGCGAACGGTGTTGCCTTTGTAGCAATGGCCATGGTGTTCAACAATCCGAAGATCGTTTTCGAAAAAACCATACGCGACATCATCGTGCCGGCGCTCGAAAAGATATTCGCACAGATCAAAGGCCCCATCGTATTTCATCATGCCGGCATGCCGATAGCCGGATATCTGCCGCTCTATAAAAATCTTCCCAACATAGCGGGCTTCCTGCTCGACCCGCGCGACGACTTTGAAAAAGCGCGGACATCCGCAGGCGGCGAGATGCTTCTTCTCGGCAACCTTGACGGACCCACACTCGGCAGGATAAGTACGAAGACGGCTCTTGAGAAAACGCAGAGGATACTTGAGAACAGAAAGGATGATCGGCACTACATCTTCGCCACCTCGGGTGCCGATGTAGCCTGGGAAACCCCGATGGAAACGATTACGGGAATCTACGACCTTATGCAGCAGTATTGAGGTAATGATGTCGGTTACCAACCTCAAATGTCTGAGCTGCGGCGTGTTCCGAAATGAGGTCGAAGAACTGCGCCGGCGGGGAGATCTGGATTGCGAGGTGATGTTCCTCGACTCTATGCTCCATATGAATCCCCGCGCGCTGGACCGGGAATTATCGCATATCGTCGACGGCGATGCGTCGAAGCATTATCTGATACTGTATGGCGACTGTCATCCGCATATGCATGAAATGCAGGCTAAGAAAAATACGGTCAAGGCCGGAGGCTTAAACTGCTGTGAAATTCTCCTGGGAAAATCCGCGTACCGGGAATTGCAGCAGAGCGGCGCGTTCATCTTTCTGCCGGAATGGACCATGCGGTGGAAGGAAATTTTTACGCGGGAACTGGGATTCGAGAAGCCTGACATGGCACGTTCCTTCCTGCAGGAACACCGCACGCGGCTTGTTTATGTAGATACCGGCGTCATACCGGTTCCCGTTCAAACACTCGATGAAATAGCGGCATACTTCAGCATGCCGCTGGACGTTATGCACATAACCCTTGATATCCTGCTCGAAAACATACGCAACGCGCTCTTGAAATTCAAGTGAGGCGATGAACGTGAGTAAGAACGACACGAACGGCAAGGCGTTTCACGCGCTGCTCAACGACCTTGTGGAGAACATTCTCCGGTTTGCCGACAACCCCGGCGGCTGCGCTGAATATATCACGAGCCAGATACGCGAACTCATCGGCGTCCGTCTTGTTGCGCTGGTTTCATACGACCCTGAGAACAATCCTCAGCTGGTGGGCATAAGTCCGCATAAAAAGGAAGCTGAGTGGCGGCAGCCGGGAATAACTGAGTTCGTCACCCGCGCCATGATATTCGATATGCCGCGGATAATAGATCCGGCACGCGACCCGGAGGGGGCAGGCCTCCTGTCTGCGGGGATAGGCAGATCATTTGTCATTCCGCTTTCTGTCGGAGAGGATCGTGTCGGCATGCTCATTATGCTGCATCTGCTGGACGATGCCGGTGCCGCGATCATCCTTGATGCACATATACGTGTATCGCGGATACTCGCGCTGATCTTGAAAAATTCGATGGTCTACAGGGTCCTTGAGCACACCGTGGCCGCACGAACCGGGGAACTGGCAAAAAGCGAAAAACTTTTCCGGACGCTCTTTGAGCAGTCAGGCGTCGGTGTGGCGCAGATATCCTCGACGACCGGCCGCTTTATACGGATAAATAAAAAATACTGCGACATTCTCGGGTACACCCCGGAAGAAGCGACTTCACTTGACTTTCAGACAGTCACGCATCCCGACGATCTGCAGCCGGACCTTGAGAACATGCAGCTGCTGCGATCGGGCAGTATACGCGGGTTCACGATGGACAAACGGTATATTCGCAGGGACGGCGCGGCAGTCTGGGTGACGCTTTCCGTTTCGGCGATGTGGGATATCGGAGCGGAACCGGATTATCACATCGCCGTTGTGACTGATATCACCGCGCGGAAGGCCGCGGAGGATGCGCTTCGGGAAAGCACGGCGCGGCTTAATTTCGTGATGGAAGCCAGCAATATCGGCGCATGGGAACTTGACCTTGATGATCATTCGATGCACCGATCACCCGAGCACGACCGTATTTTCGGATATGACGAACTGCAGCCGCGTTGGACCTACGAGATATTCCTCGAACATGTGCTGCCGGAAGACCGGACCATGGTGGACGGCAAATTCAGACAGGCGGTGCTGACCCACACCGACTGGAAATTCGAATGCCGCATCCGCCGTGTGAACGGTGAAATACGGTGGATATGGAAAGCCGGAAGACATCAGATGCATGAGTCGGAGATAATACCGCGTATGGCGGGAATTCTGCTGGACATAACCGAACGCAAGCAGGCGGAGGACTCGCGTCTGAAATACGAACAGCAGCTGCAGCAGAACCAGCGGCTTGAAGCACTGGGGATACTCGCCGGCGGCATTGCACACGACTTCAACAATCTCATGAGCGGCATTTTCGGATATATCGACCTCGCGATGATCGAGAACGACCGCAACAGAGCGACGGAACTTCTGTCGAAAGCGATGAAAACGATGGATCGGGCACGCGGACTTACCCAGCAGCTTCTGACGTTCTCCAAAGGCGGTGCGCCCATACAGAAAGTGACATCGCTCATTCCGTTCATACAGGAGACCGCGCAATTCGCCGTAAGCGGTTCGAACGTGCTGTGCCGCTGCGACATACCGGATGATCTCTGGCAGTGCGATATCGATAAAAATCAGGTAGCCCAGGTCATCGACAATATCGTTATCAATGCGCAGCAGGCCATGCCCGGCGGAGGAACGATAGAAATTCAGGCGCGGAATATCCCCCACGGCAGAACTGAACACTCGCTGCTGACCGACGGCAATTACGTGAGGATATCCGTCAAGGACAACGGCATCGGTATCCCGAAAGAAATACTTCCGCGGATATTCGACCCGTTCTACACCACAAAATCCACCGGACACGGCCTCGGACTCGCCACCTGTTATTCCATCATCAAGCGGCACAGCGGCGCCATCGATATTGAATCCGAACCCGGCAAAGGCAGTACGTTCCATATCTATCTTCCGGCGGTCACCGATACCGTATCCACAGCGCCGCAGGAGAGAACTACTGCGGCGAAAGGCAGCGGCACCATACTCATCATGGATGATGAAGACGTGGTCCTTGACACGCTCGGCAACATGCTTGAAGCACTGGGCTATACCGTCATCTGCACCGGCAACGGCATGGAAGCTCTTGAGCGTTTTCTCTCGGAACGTGCCGCGGGACGATCATGTGCCGCGATAATACTCGACCTCACCGTTCCCGGAGCGATGGGCGGAAAGGATGCCGCTGCCGAGATACGGAAAACAGACCCGGATATTCCCGTCTTTGTGGCAAGCGGTTATGCGGACGACCCGATAATAAAAAACCCCACCCGCTACGGTTTTACCGCCAGCATCGGCAAACCGTTCCAGAGAACGGAACTCGCAGAGATGCTTGAACGGCATGTGCACACGCATCACGGTTAATCTGAACGGTTTTGATATTGACAATTTCATATGTTGCGGTATACTGCACGGACATTTTTATATTCCGAGATAGCTCAGTCGGTAGAGCAGGTGACTGTTAATCACCGGGTCGCTGGTTCGAGTCCAGTTCTCGGAGCATATTGAAAAGCCCCGTTTTTCGGGGCTTTTTCGATTTATTGGGGATACGCACCCAGCCGCATACCCTCGGCGCGAATCTTTGCCGCATCCGTCGACCGCGGCGATGTACCGTTTTTCACCGACACCGCGGCAGCGATGCCCGCAGCCTGTCCCACCACCATCGTCGGCACCATCGCCCGCAGCACCATGGGGTTCCGCGCGGAGATGCTCCTTCCGGCGCCCATGATGAGCCCGTCGACGTTCTGCGGAAGCAATGCCCGATACGGCAGATCGAACGTGTCGCGCTCCATGACCTGTACGCCCCACGCGTTTTTTCCCGTATGCTTTTTTATATCTTTATATCCTACCATCACCGCGACGGCATCTGCATGGCGTGTGCCCGCGTTGACCATATCGCCGGTAAATGTGAAATCGCTGTCGAGTGAACGCGATACGCGCACGCCGAGATTGTCCGCCACGCCCGCGATGAACGACGTGTCGAAACCGGGGATATATTTCCTGTAGACATCGGCAACCGTGAACGCCATCTTTCTGCCGTCGATATAGCTTTTCGTTATCATGTCCGCGTCGATGCCGTTGAAGTGCGTGAAGCCGGTTACCACATGCGCGATATTGTTGCGTCTGATAAGGTGCATCTGGCACGCGTCGGTGGTGTCCTGAATACCGACGGTCGCGGGAAGATCGCCTGCGCGTTTCGCCTGCGCGAATGCTTCCATCTGCATGCCGCCGCCGTGGGGGAACAGAAACGTCCCGCAGTCGTCATAGTGCGCCAAAGCCTCCGCCATGTTCCAGTCCACGTCCATGCGTTCCGGATACTGGTCCGGGTGTTTTCTGAAAAAGTCGACGAACTGGTCCACATCCACATTACCGAGCCGGAAGCAGAGACTGTGAATTCCTTTTTCCGTCACCTTGAGTTTCGCGTTCGCATGGTGAGCCACATCAGCATCACCGCTTGCATCAACGACCACCTTCGCGCGTATCGCCTCGCGTCCCGATTTCGTCTCGACGATGACGCCCGAAACGGTGTTTCCTTCCATTACCGTACCGGCTATAACCGCATCGTACAGAATATCCGCTCCGGCATCGCGCACCATCGTCTCAAGCGTAAGTTTCGCTTGTTCGATGTCATAGATGATGTGCCCTTTGTGTTTATGCCATTTGGCGCCGAATCCCTCCGCCGCGGCGAACCGGTCCGCAATTTCAACCGGAATGCCGAAGGTGCCGAGCTTCCCTTCGGATGTATAAAAACAGTTGAATATGGAACAGCACATGCCCGCGGTGGCGACACCGCCGAGATAGCTGTTGCGTTCTATCACTATGGTCCGCGCTCCGCTTCGAGCAGAGGCTATAGCAGCCGCAACTCCGCCGAGGCCGCCGCCGGCGACGATAACATCGTAACTGTCACGTACGTTCGTTTCCCGCGCAGGTTCATGGATAATCATCGGTTGCTCCTTGAAAACTCTGATTACACAATAGCCTTTCCGCGCCCGAAAAGCAATGGATATTTTGGAAGTTATATGCACGCGCCGATTGCGGCATAGACGGACCTGATATCCATTGATTCTCCGTAAAATCCATTGCCGCAACCGCGATTCATTGATATACTTTCTCCATGATCTGTTCAACAAGGAATCAGTTATGAAGAAATACATGATACGCTGCGACATAGAAGGCGTCACCGGTGTAGTAAGCCTTGCGCAGGCGGTTCCCGGTGAAAGTGAATATGCGTTCGGGAAGCAGATGTTCATGTCGGACCTTGCCGCACTCGTTGAGGGGCTCAACCGGGGCGGCGCCGATGAGATATGGATCTATGACGAGCATTGTGATGGAAGAAATATCGATCTCTCCGCCATGCCGAAAAACGTGACCGCCATCTGCGGAAAACCGCCGTATCGCGCGGATTGGTCCGGCGGGCTCGACCGGACATTCGACGGACTTCTGCTCCTCGGTTTTCACTCGAAATGGGGCACACCGGGCGGACTGCTCCCGCATTCCTACGAACCGGACATCTGCGACATACAGCTTAACGGCGTGTCCGTGGGCGAGATAGGCATGGAAGCGGCGATAGCGGGCGATCACGACGTGCCGCTACTCCTCATCGTCGGCGATTCCGCGGGCGTTGCGGAAGCGGAGCGGCTCATCCCCGGTATCGCCGGTGTATCGGTTAAGACGTCTATCACCGAACATGGCGGCGGATGTTTCTCAACGGCAAAAACATCCGCGATGATACACGGCGCCGCATGGGGTATCGTGAAAAAAGCCCCGGCGGTGAAACCGTATCGCATCACCGGCGGCGTACGCTGCGAGATATCGCTGCTTGAAGGATCGTACCGCACCGCGTTCGCCAAACTGCACAGACCGGCCATGACCGATGAACGGACCGTTGTCATCAACGGAAAAACGGCCACTGACGTCTGGGCGCGGTACTGGCAGATGAAACTCGCCGCGCAGGCTGAAGCCGCACAAGCAAAGTAATACAAGGATAACACTATGCAAGGATCGATACGCGATGTTGCCGCCATCGGGCTCGTACATCACATGCTCTATCCGCGCTGTACAATGGATGAGAACTATCACGCGGAGACACTTTCCCGGTTTGTGAAGCGTGATGATATCGACATGTTCGACTTCTGTCTTCCTTACGATGAAAAACTCCGCGCCGGTCTTATACCGGTCGTGCGCTCATCCGGCAAACCGCGCTGCTACGCGACGCATCTTATCCCGCTGCGGAAACTGTCGTACGCAAGCGTTGTGCCCAGCGAGCAGGCCATCATGCGCATACTCACCAAAAACCAGATGGCCGCGGCTCATGCTGCCGGTGCGACGGAGTTCATATTCGCCTCCGGTTCCGACGTCCCCGAGGATAAACGCCCCGCGGCACGCACTGCCTTCCGCGAGATGCTCCGCTGGATGTGCACCGAGATGAAACCGCTCGGCATCACGGCGCTGCTCGAGCCGTTCGACCGCACCTTCGACAAGAAATTTCTATTCGGCCCGAGCATTGAGTGCATCGACATGATACGCTCGCTCGAACCGGAAGTAAAAAACCTCGGCATCGAACTCGACATGGCGCATGTCCCGCTCATGGACGAGACGTTCGAACACGCCATACGCACCTGCGCGCCGTATCTCAAGCGCGTGCATCTGGGCAACTGCGTGAAGAAAGACCCGTCGAACCCGTGGTACGGCGACAATCACCCGCCGATGGGCATTGCCGGCGGTGAGATTGACGTTCCGGAACTTGCGGGCATACTCAGACTGCTGGCTGATGTCGGCTATATCGGCAGCAATCGCGGTGCGCTTATCATCGAAATGCAGCCGTTCCCCGGCATGAGCGAGGACGACACCGTGAAGGATAATTTCGCGCGTCTTGACAAAGCGTGGGCGATGGCCTGAACAGAATCGTGCTCATGCGCGACGGCCGGATAATGTTATAGGCTCAACGGAACATTTATGGGCAATTGTGTTTGTTTTTTTATGGAAATCAGTTACTATCGGCATTCTATACACTGCGTCACGGAGAAAAGCATCGCATGTCTTCGGAACAGGACTTGATTGAGGCTATCAATAAGATAATGCCGTTCGGCAAGTATCAGGGCCGTAAGCTTATGGATATTCCCGAGCCCTATCTGGTATGGATGCATCAAAAAGGCTTTCCCAAAGGAAAACTGGGACAGCAATTGGCCTTGATATATGAAGTAAAATTGAACGGGCTGGAAGATCTGCTGAAAAAACTATAGCGACAGCATGAAGCTTTTTTCCGAAGTGATGATGGCGTGTTTCATGTCACCAGCAACCGGTTTTCCCGCGCTATGGATTTGCAGCGTTCGTCTCTGCGGGTGAATCGGGCCGGAATTTCCTGATTATACCGCGCAGAAAGGCGCGGAGGTACTGATCACCGCAATCCTTATAATTATGATGACCTGCTTTCCGGAAAAAGGCGCTCAGTTCCGGTTTTGATACTTTCTTATCACCCAGTTCAAAGACGGCGAGCATATCCTCATCCTTGAATTCAAATGCTATACGCAGTTTTTTCAGAATGATATTGTTTGAAAGACGTATGTTCGCATCTGTCTGCGGCGCGGGCGCGCCCTCGCGTCTGCCGCGTCGGTCGATGATAAGCCCGTCCAGGAACAGCGCAAGCTTATAGTCACTGCACGCTTCAAAACCCGGGTCCTCTTCTTTCTTCATCAACGATACCACCTCGGGAATACCGCACCGGTAACCGGCGTTGCCAAGAATATCCACCACCGCGGTGTCCCTGAGATTCAGGGCAAAACGCAGCCTGCGCAAAACGTCATTATATGTCGATATCATCACTATTCCTTGCGATGCAGATTCAAGACGATGCATTTCACCGTGTAAAGCGGCTGCTTCGATATATCGCATGATATATGGATGTACGTTTTTTTCAACCGCATGACTTCCCTACGGCGTTCCGCGCGTGCCATTTATTGACATTACAGCAAAACGTGGTATACCGAAGCGATATGACGAATATAATCACCGGCTCAGACATCAGTACCGCGGCCATGCATCTGTTCATAACGCTGCTCATTCTCGGATCATTCGGCGGATTTCTGTCCGGAATGCTCGGCATCGGCGGCGCCATCGTCATGATACCGCTCATGCTAACCATCCCTCCGCTCCTGGGGCTACCGACGCTCGACATGAAAACCGTCGCGGGGCTGTCGATGATACAGGTCATTTTCGCGTCGATATCGGGCGTGCTCCGGCATCGCAGACACAATTTCGTCGACAACAGGCTTCTGATATTGCTCGGAAGCACGATGGCAACGGGAACATTTATCGGCGCGTTCGTCTCGAAATATATCAACAACGCCATGCTGATGATAATCTTCGGCATACTGGCGCTCACCGCAGGCATCATGATGTTTTTGAAACCGCCCGGAGAGACGACGGATCAGCCGGCGGAAGCGCATATCAACCTGCCATTGACGCTCATCATCGGCTTGATCATCGGAAGCGTATCAGGCATGGTGGGTGCCGGCGGCGGCTTCATCCTCATCCCGATAATGATCTACGTGCTCCGCATCCCCACGCGTATTACCATAGGCACAAGCCTCGGCGTCGTAATGATAGGCGCTATTGCCGGCGGGATAGGCAAGATCGCCACCGGACAGGTTATGTGGCTGCCGGCGCTCGCGCTCATCCTCGGTGCGGTTCCCTTTGCGCAGCTCGGAGCAACCGTGAGTAAAAAACTTCCGACGCGCGTGCTGCACATCCTCCTTATTGTCATCATAACCGCCACCTGTATTCAGATATGGTGGAAAATATTATTCACGCATTGAGTTAAACCATGACAGAACAGAAACAAATTTCCGAAGGTGCCGTTGTCGAAGGATTTATCGTCGAGCGCGTACGCCACCTCCCGGGCCTTAACGCCGACGGTGTATATCTCACGCATAAACGCCTCGGCACGCGGCTCCTGCATGTGCACAACAGCGATGTTGAAAACCTCATCGCCATCACCATACCCACGCCGCCCGCGGACGACACGGGGCTCCCGCATATCATGGAGCATTCAGTGCTCGCCGGATCGAAACGCTTCCCGCTCAAGGACCCGTTCTTCGAGATACTCAAGTGCTCGCTTGCCACCTTCATCAATGCGATGACGTTCGACACGTTTACCATGTATCCGTTCTCAAGCGCCGTGCGCAAGGACCTCTTCAATCTCGCGGAGCTTTATTTCGACGCGGTGTATCATCCGCTCATCAGCAGACAGACATTTGCCCGCGAGGCGTACCATCTCACACCCACGGGAAAGGCCGACGAGCCGCTCGCCATCAACGGCATCGTGTATAATGAGATGAAGGCTGCGTATTCATCGCCTGATTCTTTTCTCTGGCAGAACGTGATGCGCATGCTCTACCCCGACATACCGCTCCGTTTCGAGTCCGGCGGGGACCCCGCGGCAATACCCGATCTCACGTATGAGACGTTCCGTCGCTTTCATGAAACACTCTATCACCCGTCACGGAGCTACGTGTTCTGCTGCGGTAATATTCCCACCGCCGACTTCTGCCGTTTTTTCGACGCCGGTTTTGCGCCGTTCAGCAAAGCGGACAACGGCTTCTCATTACAGCAGCAGCCGCGATGGTCGTCGCCTAAAAAACATCGTGCGCATTATCCCGTCGGAGCGAATGAATCCGTCTCCGGGAAAACATATCACCAGCTTGCCTGGGCCGCCGGAGGACTTGCCGCACGCGGCGAATTCCTGCCGCTCGCAACGCTCATGCAGGTGCTCACCGGCACCGATGCGGCACCGCTCAAGAAGGCCGTCATCGACTCCAAACTCGGCGCCGATGTGAACAACAACATGGTTCATGCCATGGCGCCGGAAATCATTTGCTCCACAGGCATCAAAGGAAGCGAGCCGGAGCACGCGGACGCGTATACATCGCTTGTGCTCGACACGCTTGCGGACGTCAGACGCGACGGCATAAAACCCGACGCGATACGCACGGCCATACGCCAGCTTTCATACCGGTACTGCGAACGTACGTCGCGCTCGCTTGTGGATCTTGCCGCGCAGCTCATGCCCAACTGGCTTACCACGGACGACCCGTTCTCGTTCGTGGATCTGCCCGCACTCATAAAAAACGAGGAAGCCCATCTCGCCTCGGGCGATGTGCTCATGTCGCTCCTTGAAGAGCGCATCCTGAAAAACAATCACATGCTCGCGCTCACACTTTCGCCGGACGCCGGCATGAAAATCCGCATGGATGAAGCGCACACAAACGCGATGAAAGCACGCGCGGCGAAACTCTCGGCCGACGATATGCGCAAGCTCAGGGAACAGACGGAAGAACTTGATTCGCAGAACGCGGCGGCAGACACGCCGGAGGTGCTCGCAACGCTTCCCCGGCTCACGATCGGCGACATTCCGCAACGTCCCTATGAGATCAGCACCGCTGCGGAAATTATCAACGGCCGCGTAACGCTTCTGTGCAACGATATGCAGTCCAACGGCATCGCCTACTGCATCATCGACGCCGATCTCAGCGGATTGCCCGCGGAGCTGTACCCGCTCCTGCCGGTGTTCAAGGACATCTTTGACCGCATGGGAACCGAACAGGTGTCGTACGTGGATATGGCGAAACGCCGTGCGGCCGCCGCGCGCTATATCACCTCGTCATTCTATTTCAGCCCCGATGCAAAGAAACCGGGCAAAGTGACGCCGCACCTGAAATGCTGGTTCGTGACCACCGAGGATTCGTTCGATGACGCGCTTGCCGTCATGGCAGAACTCATGTCCGGCATCTCCGCCGCCGATGAAGCGCGTCTTTCCGATGTGGCGCGCCGCTATCATGCGTCGTTCCGCGACCGGCTCATGAACGACCCGCTGGAAATAGCACAGCTTCACGCGCGCCGGAACCTCAGTGCATACGCCCGCATGGACTATGAAATGCGCGGCGTTCCCGGCTACCGGTTGAGCCAACGCTTCGCCGACGAGTTTTTATCCGCGAAAGACGATGTAATACGCTCGGTCGCCGCAATCAGGGACCATGCGCGCGCATCGGGACGCATCACCGCGTCGTGCACCGGTTCATCCGCGGTTATGAAAAAAGCAAGGAGTTTTCTGCAGTCGTATTATGCCGACGATGCATCATGCACCGCCGAGGCACTCCGTGAGCATGCATACGCGCCGGTATTCGACGGTATCGCGCTGTCGCTGCAGACGTCTCATAGTGTTTTTGCAATGCCGGCGATACATGCGACACACCGGGACACGCATGTACTCAAACTCGCAACCGCACTCGCCACCAATGACTACTGGCTGCCGGAAGTCCGTTTGAAAGGCGGCGCATACAGCGCATTCATTTCCTATGACCACCGGCTCGGCACCTGGAGCGCATGGTCATATGCCGACCCCGATTTCCTGAAGACACAGACGGCGTTCAGGGGAATGCTGCGCTACATTACCTCGGTGTCGATAGATGCGGATCATCTTGAACAGACAATCATCGGGCGTCTCAAACATCACATCAACCCGCTCATGCCCGATCAGGCCACGCACGCGGCGCTTGAACGCCACCTGATTCATGAAACACCCTCGGACCGCGCGGCCGCATACGACGCCATACGGAGCGCGACGGGAGACGATGTCAAGCGCGTACTCCGCGAACATCTCGAAGCGAACGCCGACACCGCGTCAATGAGCGTAGCGGGAAGCCCTGCCGACCTCACACGCATCTCCGCCGCACTCGACAAACCGCTGGCGATAGATGATGTGTTCGGTAATGCGGAATAATGAAAACGAACATAGTACTCACCGGAATGCCGGGTGCCGGAAAAAGCACGGTCGGTGTGCTGCTCGCGAAGATCACGGCGAAGGAATTCATCGACACGGATATTCTGATACAGACGCGTGCGGGCAAACCGCTGCAGACAATACTTGACGAAAGCGGTTATCTGAATCTCCGGCGCATCGAAGAATCGGTGCTGCTTACGCTGGCTGTAACGGACCATGTCATCGCCACCGGCGGAAGCGTGGTGTACAGCGACGCGGGCATGCGGCATCTCAGCGGACACGGCACGGTGGTATTCCTCGATGTCCCGCTTGACGAGGTTCGCCGCCGCGTCCATGACTTTTCAACGCGCGGCATAGCCTGTGACCCGGCCATGACACTCGACGACCTATACGCCGAACGCCGGCCGTTGTATCTGCGTTACGCGGACATCATCATTCCCTGCGGCGCGATGACGCACGACGCCGTGGCCGCCGCGGTCATTGCGGCATCCGGTCATTGATTTCACCTGCGGATGGATTATACTGCATCCATCAGACCGACGCAGAGGCATTATGAAAAAGAAAACCGGCAAAGAACTTTCCTTCATCACCGTGATGGGGCAGGACAGAAAAGGCATCGTCGCATCGGTGTCTCAGTTCCTGTACAAGAACGAGATCAACATCGAGGACATCAGCCAGAAAATCATTGAAGGATATTTCGTGATGACCATGCTCGTAGACATCGCAAACGCGGCGATACCGCTTGAGAAACTCCGCGACGGACTTGACGGCATCGGGAAAAAGCTCAGGATCAAGATCACCATTCAGCATGAAAATATTTTCAAGATGATGCACCGGGTATAACCATGTCCATCACCGTTGACGAAATATATCAGACACACGCGATGGTGGCCGAACAGCACCTCGACATACGCACGACAACACTCGGACTCAATCTCAAGGACTGCATCGACTCGGACTTCTCGCGCTTCAGGAAAAATGTATACAACCGCATCTATCCCGCGGCGATGAAACTCGTGAAGGAAGTGAAGCTCCTTGAGATGAAATACGGCATCCCCATCGTCAACAAACGCATCTCGATAACACCCATCGCGTTCGTCATGGAAACACATGCGACGATTGCGAAATATATCGCCATGGCAAAAACGCTTGACGATGCCGCCGCTGATGCTGGCATCGATTTCATCGGTGGTTTCGGCTCGCTCGTGCAGAAAGGGCTCACGCACGCGGACCGGGTGCTCATCGAAGCGCTGCCTGATGTACTCTCGCAGACCAAACGCGTATGTTCGTTCCTCAACGTGGGAAGCAATGTGGCAGGTCTCAATCTCGACGCGGTCAATCTGCTCGGCCCGATGCTTTCATCCGCGGCGAAAAAAAGCAAAAACGGCATCGCCTGCGCCAAGTTCGTGGTGTTCGTGAACGCTCCCGAGGACAATCCGTTCATGGCCGGGGCATTCCACGGCGTGGGCGAGGGTGACGCGACGATTAACGTGGGTGTTTCCGGCCCCGGCGTGGTGCGAAGCGTCGTCGCCAAAAACCGCACCTGCGATCTCACCGAACTTTCCGAAGTCATAAAAAAGACCACGTTTAAAATTACGCGCGCGGGTGAGCTCATCGGAAGGGAACTGGCCACGAACACCGGCATACCATTCGGCATCGTGGATATTTCACTCGCGTCGACCACCGCACAAGGCGACAGCGTCGCCGATATTCTGCGGGCATTCGGCATCGAGCAGGTGGGCGCACACGGGTCAACGCTCGCGGTAGCGCTCCTCATGGACGCGGTAAAAAAGGGCGGCGCCATGGCAAGCGGCAATGTGGGCGGCTTAAGCGGCACCTTCATTCCGGTAAGCGAAGACGCGGGGATGATAGAAGCGGTAAAAAAAGGCGCGCTCTCGCTCGATAAGCTTGAATCGCTCACCGCGGTCTGCTCGGTGGGTCTCGATATGTTCGCCATCCCGGGTGATACACCGGTCGAGACGATCAACGCCATCATCGCCGACGAACTGGCCATCGGCGTCATCAATAATAAAACGACCGCGGTCCGGGTCATTCCGGCCATCGGTAAACGTGTGGGTCAGTCGGTTGATTTCGGCGGATTACTGGGCGAAGCACCGGTGATGAAGGTAAACAGATATTCGGCGAAGGATTTCATGCGCCGGGGCGGACGAATGCCCGCACCGGTGACGAGTATGAGAAATTAAACGGCAGGGTACACGTATGAAAAACGATTCACGTCTGAAGAACATCATGCTCCCGGCGCATATCGCGGATATGTTCGCCCGGTCGCCGGAAGTGCTCATCGCAGGTTCTGCCGATGAGATTGCATCACATGTCTGTCCGTCAGCCGGCGGAAAATTCGCCGTATCGTATGATGTCCCGGGAAAGGGCGTCATCACCGAGGCGACCGTATGCATGGCAAAGAACGGATTTGTCGCGAACTATGAAGAGGAATACATGCGCCGGCGCGACCCGGCATGCATGCTGATCGGCGATGACCTCCCTACCGATAAAGACCGGTTCTCCGGCAGATTCGCGTTCGATTTTGCATCCGTAAAAAAAGATACGTTCGCCTGGATGACGGATCAGCGGCTTCTCGCCTTCATGTTCTGGGCGGGCGGCGAGGCGATTCGCATTCCGGCGCTCGCCATCGTACCGGCGAATGCGGCATTCTTCGCCTACGGGCTTTCGCTGCTGCAGGGGTGTTTCGATCCCTCGGCGCTTCCATCGCCGGTATCCCCGCGCGCGATCATGTACGTGGCTCCCACGCTCCGGCATACCCATTTCGGCGGCAAGCAGATCGTCGTGCACGCCCGCGGCGATGTCCATGAGGTCTTCAGTTTCAATCTGTATCCCGGCCCGAGCGCAAAAAAAGGCGTCTACGGGGTGCTTCTCACCATCGGCGAAAAAGAACAGTGGATCACCGCACACGCATCCGCCGTGCGCGTGGTCACGCCGTATGACAACAGGACGGTCATCATGCACGAGGGTGCGAGCGGCGGCGGCAAAAGCGAGATGCTCGAGCACGTGCATCGGCAGGACGACGGATCGCTCCTCGTGGGGACGAACACGGTGAGCGGCGAGACGATGTCTATCGTGCTTCCGAAAACCTGCGAACTCAAACCGATAGCCGACGATATGGCGCTCTGTCACCCGTCGTTCCAGCGCGACAACGGAAAACTCTACATACGGGACGCCGAGCACGGCTGGTTCATCCGCGTGAATCATATCACCAATTACGGCACCGACCCGGATATCGAATCACGATCGATTCATCCCTCCGAGCGGCTGCTCTTCCTCAATATAGACGCGTCACCCGGGAGCACGGCGCTGCTCTGGGAACATATCGAGGACGCACCGGGGAAACCCTGCCCCAATCCGCGTTTCATATTCCCGCGATCGTCGATGCCCGGCACTATCGAAGGGGCATGCGGTGTGGATATCAGAAGTTTCGGCGTCCGCACACCGCCGTCCACCGCCGCTTCGCCCGGCTACGGCATACTCGGGCTTATCCAGGTGCTTCCGCCGGCGCTCGCGTGGCTCTGGCGTCTGGTCTCGCCGCGCGGCTACGATAATCCGAGTATTGTCGCCGATTCGGGCATCGGCTCCGAAGGCGTCGGTTCATACTGGCCGTTCGCAACGGGGCTGCGCTGCGATCAGGCGAATCTGCTGCTTGAGCAGATCGTCCGTACGCCGCGCGTCCGTTACATCCTTACGCCCAATCAGCATATCGGCGCATGGCGTGTGGGGTTCATGCCGCAGTGGATCATGCGCGAATATTTTGCGCGCCGCGGTTCGCACGGGTTCTCGCGGAATGAAATACACCCGTCACCGTGTCCGCTCCTGGGGTATGAGATGAACCGCATTGTGGTTGAAGGGCAGGCCATTGAGCCGTTTCTGCTGCACACGCGGCTGCAGCCCGAGATGGGCGACGCCGGATTCGCCGCAGGCGCTGCGGTGCTCACGGCGTTCTTCCGTGAAGAATTGGCGCATTACGCCGCGGGACTGTCGCCGCTGGGTAAACGCATTATCGCATGCTGTCTGCAGAACGGCGGCATTGCCGATTATGAATCACTGATACCGTCCGATGGATTCTGGCATGAGGATGACGGAGACGACACTGTTGCCGCGCGCTGAGTGATGCGCTAACTCCGGCTGACGGTTTTTTGTCCGCCCTTACTGCTTCCGTACACTTTCCCGTGTATCCTTCCCCGTACAATGCCCGTCACGTCGCCTTTGACATCCCCCTTCACATCACCGCCCACTTCGCCGGTGATATTCCCGAACACGCTGCCGTCGATATCGCGGTCGACCCTTCCCGCCATATCGCCCGTGATGTCGCCGCGTACATTGCCGCACAGATGGAAAAAATCGAACCAGTGCGATTTGACATGACCGTCCTTTGAAATACTGCCGACCGTCCCGTATACGTTGCCGAAGACAACGCCGCTGATATCGCCCGCCACACCGCCCCGTACGGCGCCTGCTATTTTTCCGCGTACGTCACCGCCCACGCCCCCGTCGATGCTGCCGGCGATTTTCCCGGTGACCGATCCGCCCACGCCTTCGCGGACATTGCCGGCAATTGAGCCGCCCAGATCACCGCCGATGCGCTTTACATTACCGCTCACATGCCCCGTAAGATCTCCCGTTACGTCGCCGCGTATGCTGCCGGCCACGCTCCCCGAGACGTCACCCTTCACATCGCCGTTCACATTGCCGGCGATGCTGCCCGAGAGATCGCCTTCAATGTCCCCGTGCACATTGCCGAACACCTTGCCGGCGAGCGGGCCGCGCACCGTGCCGTTCAGATTACCCATGATCTTTCCCCAGAAACCGCCGTCGATATCGCCGTTGTAATTGCCGGCGATGCTGCTGTGCATTCCCTGTGTTGGCCGACCCTGCCCGTTGCGTTTTGCATGAGCGGCATCAGCGTTCGACTGCCGCGGACGTGTGCCGCCTGACGAATCGGTATGTCCTGCGGCGGTATCCTGCATCTCATCAAGCAGTTTTTCGCCTTCGCCGGGAGATATCTGTCCTTTCTGAACTTTTTTGAGAATATCCATCATCCGCTTGTTCATATGCCGTATGCTCCTCAGTTATTTCCGGAAATCTTTCCGCGAACTCTGCCGATGATAGGCCCCTTGACGGAACCCTTCACGTCGCCGTTGACCACGCCGATAAGCGGGCCGTTGATATCGCCTTCAACATTGCCGCCCACTGTGCCGGTAAGCGGACCGTATATGTCGCCTTTCACGCTGCCGTGCACACTGCCGATGAGCGCGCCTTTGATATCACCGTCAACGTTGCCATACACCTGCCCCACCATGGAACCGCCGATGGACCCGTTCACATCACCCTTCACGGTGCCGGCGAGATTCCCGCCGATGGAACCGTGCACGCTGCCTTTCACGATGCCGAAGAGCCCGCCTTTGATGTTGCCTTTCACGCTGCCGTTGATGCGGCCGCGCAAGTCTCCGTTCACATCACCCTCGATGTCGCCGTCGATCACCGTAGCCGCTTCGCGCATCTCGTGCCGGGCGCGCTCGAACGCGGTTTCAATGGTGTCGCCCAGCGCCGAAAACGCGCCGGTCATAGAGTCCCAGAAATCACCGTCGCCGCGCGCATATGTTTTCTGGCGTCCGTCTTTTTTCTGCTCATCCTTCGCGTCGTCGTCCGGCGGTGCGTACCCGAGGTCCTTGAGTTTTGCACGGCCTTCCTCAACGCTCATCTCGCCTTTGCGGATCTTTTCCAGAATGTTCATTATTTTGTCGTCCATATCATTTCTCCTGTTTTTTATCGCCGGACTGCCAGGTGCCGATGACACCGGCCGCATCGTCGATGGAAATATCGCCGCGGCTTAACGCCTCAAGCACATCGGTCTTGTCGCCCTTTCGCCGTACCGGATATCCCATCGCGGCAAGGACGTCGTCAAGACGCGAACGCACCGTGGGATATGAAATGCCGAGCACCTTCTCCACTTCCTTGATGTTGCCGCGGCATGCGAGAAAAACCTCGGCAAAGGCCGTCTGTTCACCGTTGAGCATGCTCAGTTTTCCGGTGCCGAACTGCCCCTCCAGTTTGCTTTTGCATCCATCACACTGAAGCTGTGTGACGACATACGCTCCGCCGCACACGGGACATTTTGACGGAATCAGCCACTTTTTTGCCATTCAATTCCTCTTTTTTATTTAATTTATTGATTAATATAATACAAATATTAATAAAGTCAACACATATATTAATAATATTAATATATGTGTTCTTATAATTAACAAATATGCGCGTTTTCATCAAATTCTGCATGCTTTTCGATATCAAACTCAGTAAAGGATACACCTGAAACGCAGCGGCGGTAATGTACGGAATTCAGCTTCCGGAGTGAGGAAGTGCGGTAGCGGATGACTATTTCAGAAAATAACAGACAAGCATATTACCGTGCCTGAGATATATCCTGTCCCCGGCGATGACCGGTTTCGTCCATACGCGTTTTTTCCCCTCGGGTATGGCGCCTTTCATTTTGGTAACGATTACCGGCCCGCTGGAATCGGCTTTTACAAGGTATAGTGTGCCGGAAAGATCGAGACAGATAAGATGTCCGTCAGCGGCAATTGTGGTACCGATACCGAGCGCATTGGTTTTCCACATCTTTGCCCCGTTGGAAAGATCAACGCACACGAATGAGCCCATGGAATTGGCAAGCGGCATGCCGCTGTAGCCGTACGCATATCCGTTGATGAGGATGGGGTCCGTCATGTACGCCTGCAGACTGTTGGTCGCCCACATTTTTTCCGGTCTGCCGTTGGTAATGCGTATGCAGATGCTGCCGCCGCCTTTGAGCGTGCTCACCAACACGGTGCTGCCGAGTATCGCCGGTGTTACCGCCGTCATGTCGCTCGCGTATCTGCCGGTGGGAATATTCCACATTGTTTTGCCGGTTGCCGCGTCGATGAAACTCACCGCGGGCTTATGATAGAGGACGATGTAATCCTTTGCGCCGATCGTCATCACCGCCGGTGTTGAATAGCATCCCATACCGGGTGCGGATTTCCAGCGGAGCGTTCCGTTCACTTTATCAAGCGCAACGGCCACCGATTTCCCGCCCGCATGCACGATGACCGTATCCTTGTATATGAGCGGTGAGCCGGAAGAGCCCCATTCCGGCGGCGTGCATCCGGCATTGGTTATGTTGTATTCCCAGCGCAGTGCGCCGTCGAAAAGCGCGTTGCACCGCACATCGCCCTCGCGCGATATCGTATACACCGCGTCGCCGTCTATCGCGGGCGTGGCGCGCTGACCCTGTCCGTAATTGTCCTTCGCATTGAGCGGATATTTTTGCAGCCATAAAAGGGCGCCGGTAAGCGGATCGAGACAAAAAAGATAATCGTTCGTTGCGTCTCTTCCGGGGACAACGAGCCGGTTCCCTCGTATCGCGGGACACGCCCATGACATTGCCTTGGGGCCGGTGCAGAGATACCCTATCTCCCACGCTTTCTTCAGCCCGCGCGACCAGTCCTTCTTTATACCCGTAACCGGACTTGTATTGTTGCCGAGCGGTCCAAGCCATGACGTCCAATCCGCCGTCCCTGCGGCAGTTGCCGTAACCGGCGGTATGGTCTTCGCCAGCGCGGGTATCCTGTCCGAACGCCAGGCTATATCGCCAGAAAAACTTACGGACCACTGCATAAACCAGTATCCCGCGGCGAGAAGCACCGCAAGAACTCCGGCGATGATAATAATGACGCGTACCGCTTTATTCATAGGTAAGTCTCCTTGACGATGACCAGTATACCGTCTTCATGATTCATGTCAATGAATCGCTGAGGTGCGGGGAACACCGGACAAGGGAGCATCCCTCGGCTACGCTCGGGAACCGTGCTCCCTTGTCCGGTGTTCCCGCGACAACCTTCGCACGTCGTGCAACACTAATACGTATATATAACCGTAAGCTCATGAACATAAGTCAAGCGCGCTGACGAAAAGCTCATGAACCTTACAAATATTTTAAGGAGGTGATTTATGAAATCACTCAACGGAACTTCGAAGCGGGAATTCGCGATACGGATTCTCAACGTTCTCACGACCAACGCCGAAGCGGCAAAGCCCGCAGGCGTGGACACATCGGTGAAGGCCGCCAGACTGAAGGCGCTCATCGACGCGGTATTCGCGGCCAAGGATGCGCAGCTTGCCATCCAGGCACAGTCGCTCGCGGCGACGAAACGCGCGCGTGAGGCGCTTGAGGATGCGTATGCGGAAGCATCCGCCGCCGTCGATCTGTTCGCCGGATGTCTCGGCAAAAAGGATGCACTGGTGCATCGCCTCAAGAGAATCCGTGACGAAGTGTCGCGGGGATCTCCGGAAGATGCGGCTGCCGCACCGGATACCAACGAACAGAAGACCGCATAACGTGATGGAAACGCACGTTGACCCGGACGGGATGATTATCCCGCCCGGGTTTTTTATTGCATAATTTCATCAAAAAACAGCAGTTCTAATCCATCTTACAGAGCTTTCACGATATCGCACCGGGTTGCTGCGGTATCGTACCGCCTCCGTACACCTTCTTACGGCCGTTCTACGCCGGCGTACAGCCGCTATAATCAGGTATCAGCGTTGTAAGATAACGTACGGCGTCTGTGCACCTTCTTACCGCGGCTGTAAGAGAGCTTACGGACACGATATGATATCGTACATACCTGCCGCATGAGCGTACGGACCCGGTACGCCGGTGCAGAACTGTTGTTTACTGCAGGATAACATACGGCCGGAAACGGGCAGTATGCACTAATGCGGCGTACAGCTCACTGACGTGCGCTATTCACCGTTCTATGGTATACTATGAATGCTGGCACACGGTACTTTTCCATTATCGGAGCGTACTATGAAAAAAAAATCTGAACCAACGGTACCCGCGGAGGATGACGGCCGGCAATTGACCCGCATCCTTCCCATGCTCATCCTGATATCACTGACAGCATATCTTGTTGTTTTCATCTCCGGCTTGTACTATAAAGACAGGAATGTGCTCGCGGTGACGGTATGCGGCGGCGCCATGCTGCTCGTGCCGTATATCCTGTTCCGCCGGCGGATGTTTACCGCAAGCAGCTGGGCACTCTCTCTGAACATGATTATCAGTGTCACCCTGCTGGCAATGTTCGGACAGGGATATAATGATATCGCCATCTTCGTATTTCCCGTCATCCTGTTATTGACCGGCATAACCCTGAAACGCATTTTTGTTCTGATAAATACCGGGCTGATGCTGGCAGTTATCGCCTGGCTTGTCCTTGCCCAGAAATTCGGCTGGTTTATACCCGTGCCGAGTCCGCCATCATACGGTATCGATTTTATCCTGCTGACGGCAATAATGCTGATCCTGGCGTTCGCCATCGATCTTTTGACGAGGAATATGCGCAGCAATCTTGAACAGGCGCAGAGTGAGCTGGCGCAGCGTAAACTCGCGGAAGAAAAGCTCCGGACAAGCGAAGAAAGTTACCGCCAGCTTTTCGATGCAAGCCCCGACGGCATCGTGCATATCGGACCCGACGGACGTATTACCCGTGCGAATATCATGGAAGCCCGGATGTTCCGCTATGATTCGCCGGAAAAGCTTATCGGTGTTCATGCCACACTGCTGGTGGCGCCTTCTTCGCGGGAGTATTCCGCGGAGATAATGAAACGCCGCCTGAACGGCGAGCATATCGACATGCAGGAGTACGAGCTTGTCCGAAAGGACGGAAGTACGTTCCACGGCGCCGTTACCGCGTCAGTCCTGCGCGATGCCGCCGGCGCAGTCTCCGGATATATATGCACTACACGGGACATCACCGAACGGAAAATAGCCGATGATGCGCGCATGGAGAGCGAAGTGCGGATCCGGGCATTTGTTGAGCAGGCGCCTATCGCCATCGGTCTTTTCAATCTTGAAGGGCATGTCCTTTATATAAATAAAAAATACGCAGAGGTGCTTGGGCTCGGCAGCATCGACGATGCTATCGGACGTCCCGCATACGAGTTCTTTGCGCCGCAATTCCGCGAAGAAAGCAAAGAGCGAACACGGCGGCGGACAATGGGACTGCCGGTGCCGCCCGAATATGAATCGGTAGCACAGCGTGCCGACGGTACAACATTCCCCGTGCATCTGGCTGTCGGTCAGATACATCTTTCAAGCGGTATCGCGAGCATCGCATTTCTTACCGATATCACTGAGCGCATAGAGACAGAACAGCAGATACGCGACAGTCAGGAACGGCTGGCATTGGCAGCTACCTCGGCCCAACTGGGCATATGGGACTGGGACATCGTCAACAACAAAATGACCTGGGACGATCAGATGTATCGCCTTTATGGCGTATCTAAAAAATCCGCTCTTTCCGGCATCGAACTATGGCAGAACGGTCTGCACCCCGATGACTTTGCCTACGCGTGGGAGGCATGTCAGGCGGCAATGCGCGGAGAAAAGCCGTACAATATCGAGTTCCGGGTAAAACATCCTGACGGAGCGGTGCGGTACATAAAAGCAAACGGTATTGTACTGCGGGATGAACACGGCAATGCCATCCGCATGATCGGCGTCAATCACGACATTACCGAGCGCAAGCAGACTGAAGCGAAGATTCAAGAGAAAGACATCCAGTTCAGAAAGCTTTCAGCCAATGTTCCAGATTTGATTTTTCAATTTACAAGGAAACCTGATGGCAGCTATTGTGTTCCGATAGCTTCAGACGGCATCAAGAACATTTTTGGGTGTTCGCCGGAAGATGTGCTTGACGATTTTACTCCGATTGGGAGAGTGATTTACCCCGAAGATGCGGAAAGAGTAATAAGCGACATCGAATATTCTGCAAAGCACTTGACTTACTTTACCTGCGAGTTTAGAGTACAAATACCCGGCAGGGAAGTTCAATGGATTTATTCCCGGTCTGCGCCGGAAAAACTGGAAGATGGCAGTATAACCTGGTTCGGCTTCAATACAGATATAACCGAGCGCAAAAAGGCAGAACAAGTACATCTAAAATATGAGCAGCAACTGCAGCAAAACCAGAAGCTCGAAGCCCTTGGAATTCTCGCCGGCGGCATTGCGCACGATTTCAATAATCTTATGGGCGGCATATTCGGCCATATCGACATGGCTCGTGAATATGCCGCCGATGAAAAAAGCGAGCGGCATCTGTCACTGGCGATGAACGCGCTTGAGCGGGCACGCGGACTTACCGCGCAGCTCTTGACGTTTGCAAAAGGCGGCGATCCGGTCCGGAAAATCGGCCGTCTTTTTCCGTTCGTCGAGGAAACCGTACGGTTTGCGCTCAGCGGCGCGGCAGTCGCATGCACGTTCGATGTGCTGCCGGATCTCTGGGCTTCCAGTTTCGATCGCAGTCAGATTGCCCAGGTCATCGACAATCTGGTCATCAATGCCCAGCAGGCCATGCCGGCGGGCGGGATGATGACCGTGACCGCACGTAATAGTTCGTTCGCGGAAAAGGAACATCCGCTCCTCCCGAAAGGCGATTACGTCATGCTCTCCGTGAAGGACACGGGCATCGGCATACCCAAGGAACTGCAGTCACGCATCTTCGACCCGTTCTTCACCACGAAAGAAAAAGGACACGGACTCGGCCTTGCAAGCAGTTATTCCATCGTCAGCCGTCATGGCGGATGCATCACCGTGGAGTCCGAGCCGGGGAGCGGCAGTACATTCACGGTGTATCTGCCCGCGTATGCGGCCTCAGCCATATCCGAGATCGAAATACCGGCGCAGCACCATACCGGCAGCGGCACGTTCGTGGTCATGGATGACGAAGAGATAATGCGCAGCACCATCGGCGATATGCTCACCTCGTTCGGATACACGGTGGTATGCAAAGAGAACGGAAAAGACGCCGTCGACTTCCTTGCGGCGGAAACGGAAGCGGGCCGAACGGTTGCCGGCATGATATTCGACCTCACCGTTCCGGGCGGCATGGGCGGCAAGGATGCCGTGGCATTGATACGTAAGCTCAATGCCGCCGTCCCCGTCTTTGCGGCAAGCGGATATGCCGATGACCCGGCGATGCAGCATCCGTCTGCGTACGGATTCACGGCCAGTATCTGCAAGCCCTTCAGGAAAAGCGATCTTGAAAAAATGCTCGCCGCGGCGGCATCATCCATGGCGCATGCCGACGCGATATTGATGATCGAAGATGAGGATGTTATCGCATCCCAGTGCGTTGAATTCCTTACCGACGCAGGATATACGGTGTATGCGGCCGCACGCGGCGCGGACGGACTACGCCGCTTCCGGGAACTCCATCGTGAAATAGGTCTTGTCATCGCCGATGCGGGCGAAGCCGGAAACGGACTTTTGGCGGAGATCAGAAAGATTAATCCGCTGGTGCATCTGGCCGTCATCAGCGGGAATGATCCGTCATCCCCTGACGTGCTGGCAGTTCTCAAGGGCATATCCGATTATACATTCCTGGGAAAACCATTCCGGCTGCGGGCAAACCCGAATCAGCCCGGAGAGCAATGCCTCATGTCCGTGGTACAGAAATACATCAGACCGACGATCACTTGACGGGGATAAACCCCCGTCAACAATATTTCCGGATGATCTCGCCCGATATTCTGTCCAACGGCATCACACTGTCTACGCCGCCGAGTTTTATCGCCTCCTTGGGCATGCCGAAGACCACGCACGACTCCTCATCCTGCGCGATGGTGTAGGCGCCCTCGTCGTGCATCTCCTTCATCCCTTTCGCTCCGTCATCGCCCATGCCGGTCATGATGATGCCCACCGCATTGCGTCCCGCGTAACGTGCGGATGAACGGAATAGCACGTCCACGGACGGCCGGTGACGGTTGACGAGCGGCCCGTCGCGCACCTCAACGAAATACCGCGCACCGCTGCGTTTTAAGAGCATGTGTTTATTGCCCGGCGCGATGAGTGCGAGCCCCCGGAGCACCGAGTCCCCGTCCTCGGCCTCTTTCACATTGATGCGGCAGAGGTCATTGAGCCGTTCGGCGAACGAGCGTGTGAAATGCTCCGGCATGTGCTGCACGATGACAATGCCCGGCGAGTTTTCCGGCAGCGCCTCGAGAAATTCCCGGAGCGCCTCCGTGCCGCCGGTGGACGCGCCCACCGCGAGAATCTGTTCCGTGGTCTCGGCCATGGCGTGCGAGTTGCGCTTGGCAAGCATCACATCGGCGGAATACTTCGGGACCACCTCGGCGGACAGGCGCACTTTTTTCGGACTCGCCTTCGCCGCGGCCTTCACGGCGTCCGTGATGAGCATCCGTGATTCCTCAAGGAATTCCTTTGTGCCGAGTTTCGGCTTGGTGATTATCTCCACCGCGCCATACTCCACCGCTTTCAGCGCCGTTTTCGTGCCGTCGCCGGTGAGGCTTGAGCATACGACAACGGGAATGGGGTGCTGCGTCATTATTTTTTTGAGGAATGTCACGCCGTCCATACGCGGCATCTCGATATCGAGCGTGATGACATCGGGAACTTCTTCCCTGATCTTCTCCGCGGCGATGAACGGATCTCCCGCCGACGCCATGACTTCGATGCCGGGATCGGACGAGAGAATCTCGGCAAGCGTCTGACGGACCAGCGCGGAATCGTCGACGATGAGTACCCGTATCTTTTTTTCCATGAGTTTATCCTGCCGCACGTGCTGCGGTCTCACGGGGTGTTACCACTGCGTGAGCGAGCATCTTTACCGAAACGGTACCGCTCGCGACATCGAGCATCACTTTCCGTCCTGTCCTGCCGCCCGTATCATGCGCGGAAAGACACAACCCGTTTGTGCGGATGAACTCCCGGGCCGCGGCTGTGTTCAAGGCCCCTACATCAATGCTGCTGCGGCGTGCATCAACTATGGTACTCGACCCGCCGAATATCTTCACATCGATCTCCCGCAGTGCGGCGCCAAGCGATATGAACTTCGCAAGCATGCGTTCCATAGCGCTGTCAACGCACTGAAGCCCGTCAAGGTCCGGCGATGTCAGTTTCGGGTATATCGGATGCGTCATGCCGGCGAGCGACAGACGCGGAACACGCATGATGACGGCGAGACATGAGCCCACCACGGTGATGATGTTCACCGGCCGGTCGGTGATATAAAGATCTCCCACGGAGATGTGCACCACGCGTATCTGATTATCCATTGCCCCTCCGGAATACGGTGGGGATAACGGGGGTGAGACCGGTATGAAATCCGAATATCGATTCCGAATGGCCGATGAAAAACCAGCCGTCATCGCTAAGCGACGCGCGAAGATGCTGTATGATGCGTTCCTGCGTGGGTTTTTCAAAGTAGATGAGCACGTTTCTGAGAAATATGATATCCATCGATTCCGTAAGGTCATATGAGTCTTCCATAAGATTGAGCGCCCGGAAGCGGGTGTGCGCGCGCAGTGCGGGCGTTATGCGCACGAGCCCCTCGTGTTCACCGGTGCCGCGCGTGAGATACCGCTGCCGGTATTCAACCGGTATCGGTTCCGCAAGCCGCTCGTTGTACACGGCGCGTAGCGCCTTGTGCAGCGCGTGCTCGGAAATATCGGTGCCCAGAACGCTGAACTGCGGATTCGGTATGCCGTTCTTTATAAAAAAATCGTCGATGACCATGGCAAGCGTATAGACTTCCTCGCCGGTGGACGCAGCCGCACTCCATACGTTGAGCGTACGTTTCGTACCCGCGCCGTCCTTATGAAGTCCGGGCAATACGGTGGCGAGCAGATAATCAAAATGACTTTTCTCACGGAAGAAATCGGTTTTATGCGTGGAGACAAGATCGCTGAAGTGTATCATCTCCTCTTCCTGACCATGCTCACTCATGAGGAATTCATAATAAGCTTCGAACGAGGAGAGATGCAGTGCGCGGAGACGTTTTGAGAGCCGGCCCTCAAGCAGCGTTTTTTTAGCCGCCGGCATGCGTATGCCGAACGTGCTCTCGATGAAGGCGCTCATCCGTTCGCGTATCTCTTCCGACATGTGGAACGAATGAAGCTCTCTTATGTTATCCATAAGCGGTGACCTCTCGGTGTGCTTCATCGATTCTATCATGCCGCATTCCATTTTACAAATGCTGATGCACTGCGCCTCGAGATTTCTTGCATTTTACCCATTTCGCCGTATACTATAATAGATGGAAACACGGATACAAAAAACGGTTTCACGGCACATGCTGGGTGAATCCACCTCGAACAGGGACAGGGCTTTCTGGTTATCACGATCATCGAACGAACGCCTTGCGGCGGTTGATTTTCTTCGACGGCAGTTTTATGGAAAAACAGGACGACTTCAAAGAATTGCTCGCATTGTTCAACAATCACGGGGTTGAATATCTTATTGTCGGCGGTTATGCTCTCGCTTTTCACGGTGCACCGCGGTCTACCGGCGATATCGACCTTTTTGTGAATCCCGACCCCGTCAATGCTGAACGGATTATGAAAGCGCTTGATGTGTTTGGTTTTGGTGACGTAGGTCTCACTGCGGCCGATTTCTCCGCTCCCGGCAGAGTGGTGCAACTCGGATATCCGCCGGTGCGTATTGATATCCTTACATCCATCAGCGGCGTAACCTGGGAAGCGGCCTGGCAGGGCCGTTCCGCCGGCATGTATGATGATCTTTCTGTTCATTTTATCGGCAAACGCGAATTTTTAAATAACAAAAAGGCTGCAGGAAGGAAAAAGGACGATGCCGATACGGAAGCATTGACTGAAAAATAGATTCCTCCTCATATCTTAAACGTTCCCGTATACCAGACATTCACCCCGGTACTCAACGTCCCGGACGTCACATTCATGAACGGAACGCCCACACAGAGCTGATGCGCATTATCAGCGAAGCAGAAACACACGCCGGGCACAACGGCGAGCGCAAAACTCCCGCCGAACGTATATGACGGATCCACCTCGACGAACAGATGGAATGAAGGCTTCACCACTTTCCAGACCGGCGCGATGATGGCCGATACCACGGTATTTTCCGGCGCTGATAACGGCACGGAAACGATTGCATTTATTTCCAGAGCACATGCATCGTTCTCATAGAAGAAATGATACTGCGGTGCAAGAAGCGCGCTCACGCCCGTAGCGGCATCGTACGCAAGCGTTGCCTGCAGCGCCGCGATATTATTATTGCCGAAGTCGTAGCGCGGCATAATCCACGCCTGCGTGAAACCGAATGTGGGGGCAAAGGTGAGTGTTGAAACATCCGCGAACACATCAAAGTTAGGTGTGATTCCGTAGCCTAACACGAGATCGGTCGATGCCTTGAATGACGGCACCACAGGAACGTAGAACGTGGGCACAACGGCAAGCGTCCGTGCGCCGGTCATGGCGCCGTATGCACTGAACGAATATCCGGATGACGGCACAGGAATTGCCAGTGTGACCATGACTGCGACAAACAGTAACAACTGCAATTTTTTCATATCGTATCTCCGAGTATGGCACTGACGAGTGCAGCGCCCGGAGAAATCCGTTTCCCCGGGCGCAACAGCTTCGTTACAGTCTATAGAAACATCGTACCGCTTTTCCTAACGTGCTGACGCTCTCGCCGAACATCCCGTTCGGCTGGCGCTCGCTGCCGCGGGCAAAGCCTTCTGAAAGTTGGCGTCGCGCATCCGTGCGCGTTATGAACGCCGGTTCCTTTTCTATCTGATGCAGTTCCATGCCCGCGGCTCAAACGGCGACCGCTTCCGCGTCCGTCGAAGATATTTCTCTCACGTACTCAAGCTCCTTCTGTGAGAACACCTTGCCCGCCGAAAGGATGATGATGAAATCATTTCCCTTCTTGCCGATGTTCTCGATGAACTCGCCGCTCACGTTCATGCCCACCTTCGGCGGCGCCTCTATCTGTGACGAATCGAGGCGTATCACCTCTTTCACGCCGTCAACCAGCGCGCCGATGACAATGGTCTCGCCGTCGAACTCCGTCTCCACGATGATGATGGCGGTGTCCACATTGCGGTCCTTGCCTATCATCTCGAACTTGATGCGGAGGTCGATTACAGGCACCACGCCGCCGCGCAGGTTGATGACACCCGTCATGAACGGCGGGGTCTTGGGCACCTTGGTGACGCGCGTCACCTCAAGCACCTCCTTTACTTTCAGAACTTCGAAGGCGAATATCTCCTTATCGAGCGTGAAGGTGAGGTACTGCTTCGATTCAAGCGTTGCTTTTGTCTTTGCTTCCATACAATACCTCCTTTCTAATACTTTTTGAATTCCCCGTCTTCGGTGTCGCTCGGATTGGTCATCTCGTACTCAAATCCCTTGGGCTTCGCTTTTGCCGCGGCACCCACCGCTTCCTTTATCTCGATGTGCTTGGCCTTCACGTCATGGCCGTTCCCCGGAACTGCTGTGTGTACCGAAGCTAAATGCGCGGGAGCTGTATGCACCGGCCGAGCTGCCGCCTTCTGATGCGTCCAAGTCTGCGTTTTCGCCTTCTTCTCGTCGCCGATCTTGAAGAACGATATCGTATCCTGAAGCTGTATCGCCTGGCTTGAGAGTTCTTCCGCCGTCGACGCCACTTCTTCGGCGCCCGACGCGTTCTGCTGCACCACGCCGTTCAGCTGCTGCACCGCATTGTTGATCTGCTGCGCGCCGTTGTTCTGCTCGTTGCTCGCCGCATTGATCTCGGCAACCAGTTCCGCCGTCTTCTGGATATCCGGCACCAGTTTCTCGAGCAACGTTCCCGCCTTCTCGGCAACCTCAACGCTCGATTTCGAAAGATCGCTTATCTCGCCCGCGGCAAGCTGACTGCGCTCGGCGAGTTTCTGCACTTCGCTTGCCACAACCGCGAATCCTTTGCCGTGCTCGCCCGCGCGCGCCGCTTCAATGGATGCATTCAATGACAGCAGATTCGTCTGCCGCGCTATTTCCTGTATGATGGATACCTTGCCGGCGATTTCTTTCATCGCTTTCACCGTCTGCTTCATCGCTTCGCCGCTGTCTCTCGCGTCATTCGCGCTCTTTGCCGCTATTTTTTCTGTCTGGCTCGCGTTGTCCGCGTTCTGGCGAATCGTCGCCGTCATCTCTTCGATGGACGATGACACTTCCTCTACGCTTGCAGCCTGTTCGCTCGCGCCCTGCGACAACTCTTCGCTCGATGAACTCATCTGCTCGCTGCCGGAACTTACATTGCCTGTTGCCGTCTTTACTGAGCTGACCACTTCGGTGAGTTTCTTAAGCATGTTATCGAGCGCTTTTGCCAAGTTACCGATCTCATCACTTCGTTTGACTATCTTATCCTCAATGGATGTCTCAAGATTACCGTTGGACAGCTCGTTCGCGAATTTCACTCCGACATTGAGCGGATTGGTGATGGACATGCTGAGCCCAATTCCGATACCGAGTGCAAGAAGCACGCCCAGAACAAGTACCGTTATCATTATCGTTGACGCCATGTTGGCCAATTGTGTATTGTCATCCGATGTCTCTTTCGCAAGTGCAATTTTCGAAGAAACAAGTGCCTCAATTTCCTTCTGTTCTTCAAATGCCGCCTGTTTCATCTCGCCCCGGACAATTTCCATTGCCTCTTTGTCTTTATCGGCTTTCGCAAGCGGTATTACCTGATCTAGATATTTGCCGTATTCTTCTCTAGCCTTTTTGAACTTTGCAAAATCATTTCGTCCTGTCTCGGTAAGAATTGTTTTCTCGAACAGTTCGGAGTTTTTCGCTGTTTCTTCACGCAATGTTTTGATCGTATCAATTGCCTTTTGCATATCTGCGGCATTGTCTGCTTCTATCATATCGCGCACGTTGATACGCACCCGCTGAAATGCTTCCGTTATGTTTAGAAGCTCAGACAGCGGAACGGTCATTTTCTCATACAATTTAGTGTCCGCAGCAGCGATGGTACGCATCTGAACCATGCCGAAAATACCGATGACAGCGGCTATTGCCGCCACCGCCACGAATCCCGCGATCAGTTTTGCTCCGATTCCCAGTTTCATACATCCTCCTGCCTATACATTGTGTTTCATATATGCAATAGCCCGTACGGCTATGAAAAAAGGGGAAGCACGATGGTAACACTCCAAAAGGAGCTCTCTCTATGTCACCACCGCACAGAAAAGCGCCCGGAGTCTTCCGTTACCCCGGGCGCCCATGTCCGCGTTATACAGCAACCGCTTCCGCGTTTGCCGTTGATGAAACATCCCTCACGTACTCAAGCTCCTTCTGTGAGAACACCTTGCCCGCCGAAAGGATGATGATGAAATCATTTCCCTTCTTGCCGATGTTCTCGATGAACTCGCCGCTCACGTTCATGCCCACTTTCGGCGGCGCCTCTATCTGTGATGAATCAAGGCGTATCACCTCTTTCACGCCGTCAACGAGCGCGCCGATGACGATGGTCTCGCCGTCAAACTCCGTCTCCACGATGATGATGGCGGTGTCCACATTGTGGTCCTTTCCTATCATCTCGAACTTGATGCGGAGGTCGATCACCGGCACCACGCCGCCGCGCAGGTTGATGACACCCGTCATGAACGGCGGGGTCTTGGGCACCTTGGTGACGCGCGTCACCTCAAGCACCTCTTTTACTTTCAGGACCTCGAAAGCGAATATCTCCTTGTCAAGCGTGAAGGTGAGGTATTGCTTCGATTCAAGCGTTGCTTTTGTCTTTGCTTCCATACAATACCTCCGTATTAATACTTCTTGAACTCGCCGTCCTCAGTGTCGCTCGGATTGGTCATCTCGTACTCAAATCCCTTGGGCTTCGCCTTCGCCGCTGCACCCACCGCTTCCTTTATCTCGATGTGTTTGGCCTTCACATCATGACCGTTCCCCGGAACTGCTGCATGTACCGGAGCTAAATGCGCCGGCGTATGCGTCGGACGTGCAGCCGCTTTCTGGTGCGTCCATGTCTGCGTCTGTTTAGTCTTCTTCTCGTCACCGATCTTGAAGAACGATATGGTATCCTGAAGCTGTATCGCCTGGCTGGAGAGTTCTTCCGCCGTGGATGCCACTTCTTCGGCGCCCGACGCGTTCTGCTGCACCACGCCGTTCAGCTGCTGCACCGCATTGTTGATCTGCTGCGCGCCGTTGTTCTGCTCGTTGCTCGCCGCGTTGATCTCCGCAACCAGTTCCGCCGTCTTCTGGATATCCGGCACGAGTTTCTCGAGCAACGTTCCCGCCTTCTCGGCAACCTCAACGCTCGATTTCGAAAGATCGCTTATCTCGCCCGCGGCAAGCTGACTGCGCTCGGCGAGTTTCTGCACTTCGCTTGCCACAACCGCAAATCCTTTGCCGTGCTCGCCCGCGCGCGCCGCTTCAATGGATGCATTCAATGACAGCAGATTCGTCTGCCGCGCTATTTCCTGGATGATGGAAACCTTGCCGGCGATTTCTTTCATCGCTTTCACCGTCTGTTTCATCGCCTCGCCGCTGTCCTTGGCGTCCGTGGCGCTCTTTGTCGCGATTTTTTCCGTCTGGCTTGCATTGTCCGCGTTCTGTCGTATCGTGGCCGTCATCTCTTCAATGGACGATGACACTTCCTCTACGCTTGCCGCCTGTTCACTTGCACCTTGCGAGAGTTCTTCGCTCGATGAACTCATCTGCTCGCTGCCGGAACTCACATTGCTGGTCGCAGTTTTCACCGTGCTGACCACCTCGGTGAGTTTTTTGAGCATATTATCAAGCGCCTTAGCCAGGTTTCCAATCTCATCACTGCGTTTGACAATCTTATCCTCTATGTTCGTCTCAAGATTACCGCCGGCGAGTTCGTTCGCGAATTTCACTCCGACATTCAGCGGATTGGTTATCGACAGACTGAGCACGACACCGATGATGATTGCCATGATCACACCGAGAACGAGCACCGTTATCATGATTGTCGATGCCATGTTCGCGAGACTTGTATTTTCATCCGACGTTTCTTTTGAAAGCGCTATCTTAGAGGAAACCAGCGCCTCAATTTCCTTCTGTTCTTCGAATGCCGCCTGTTTCATCTCGCCCCTGACAACATCCATTGCTTCTTTGTCTTTATCGGCTTTCGCAAGCGATATTACCTGATCAAGATATTTGCCATATTCTTCTCTGGCCTTTTTGAACTTTGCAAAGTCATTCCGTCCTGTCTCGGTAAGAATTGTCTTTTCGAACAGTTCGGAGTTTTTCGCTGTCTCCTCACGCAATGTCTTTATCGTATCAATTGCCTTCTGCATATCTGCGTCATTATCAGCCTCTATCATATCGCGAACGTTGATACGCACCCGCTGAAATGCTTCCGTTATGGACAGCAATTGCGACAGCGGAACCGTCATCTTCTCATACAATTTCGTGTCTGCTGTTGCTATGGCACCCATCTGCACCATTCCAAAAATACCGATGATAGCCGCAATGGCAGCCACCGCAACGAATCCAGTAATCAGTTTTGCTCCGATTCCCAATTTCATAAAGCTTCCTCCAGTCTCACGTTTTTTTTGTACACTATAAAAAATAGCCGCCGCGGCTATGAGTAGAATGATGATACCTCCGACTATCAGGGGAAAAAGCGGTCCCGCCCCCTCTCCCGATTTCCTTTCATCCTTATGAGACACTACAGACTGCTCGGCCCGGGATGAGACATGCGTTGCAGTTACCGGAAGAGCCGATGCCGATGCAGCATGCTCCTCCGGATTTGATTCCGTTACTGCGGCAAGCAACCCCCTCTCACCGGGATGCCTGCCGAGCCATTTTACGCGTCCGGTTCCGATATCATATTCAGCGCCGATAACGGTAAGTTTTCCCTCATTTACCAGTTCCCTGATTTCAGCGCTGCGCTTGAATACGTCTTCAACGGACTGCCATACGTTCAGTTCAATTGCTTTTGCGATGAGCGCGGGTGTTACGGTCCCGCCCAGCTCTTTTTTCGCCTTCGCCGCGGCGGGAACGATGTTGTCCACAAGCGACGGTATGCTGCCGTGCACCGTGTCGCCCTTCACCACCGCCGTCACCGCGCCGCATTTGCTGTGGCCGAGCACCACGAGCAGCGGCGTACCCAGATGTCCCGCGCCGTATTCGATCGTCCCCACCTCGTCCGTATCGGCAACATTGCCGGCAACGCGGACGACAAAGAGATCGCCAACGCCCGCGTCGAACAGATGTTCGAGCGGTACACGCGAGTCCGAACAGCCGAGTATGGTGACGAACGGTTTCTGGCCGTTCTGCGCGGTGTCGGCAAGCCGCGCCCTGTCCTGATTCGGCTGTAAACGTTTACCCGAAACAAAACGCTCGTTGCCGTTCACAAGCTTTGTCTTCGCCTCGTCGGCAGACACGCCCGCACCGCCGCCTGACGCGAACACTGCGGCGGAGAAGAATAGTGCGAGCATAGCCCCGAACATCACCGCCGCGCGTTTCGGAAGGTGAACGGGAGTAATCCGGTGTTGTTTGCTGCTTTTCATTTTTTCTCCTATGGCTGTTTTCTGAAAATATAAAATGATGCTCCGTTTTATTGCGCAAGGGGCTCGGTTCCCGAGCATTGTCGAGGGATAAGCCACTTGTTCCCAGGATGTAAGTGTCTCCTCATGCTTCCGCCATCCTTTCCGCATGCGCGGTTTCTACAAGTGCTATTTCATTCTTGATTATCGTGTTCGCGTCGAGTATAAGCGCCACAGTACCGTCGCCGAGTATTGTCGCACCCGCGACCTCTTCGATGCCGCGAAACGTGCTGCCGAGCGATTTGATGACCGTCTGATGCTGCCCGAGCACATCGTCCACCACAAGCCCCACGCGCCGTTCGCCCATCTTTGTCACCACCATACGTTCGATGAGCGGCACATTCCCGTTGATATTGAAATTCTTTCTGAGCCGTACATAGGGTATTATCTCGCCGCGTATGTTCACCACATTGCTGCCGTGTCCGGTGTTGACGATATCCTCGGTGAGATCCACGCATTCGTCCACGTTCGAAAGATTGAGCACGAAGTAATCATTGCCGATGCGGGCGAGCAGGCCCTCCACGATGGCAAGCGTAAGCGGGATCTTCAGCGTGAACGTGGTCCCCTGTCCCGCCGCCGACTGTATCTCAACGGTGCCGCGGAGTTTCTCAACGTTCTTTTTCACCACGTCCATTCCCACGCCGCGGCCCGACACGCTGGTGGCCTTATCAACGGTTGAGAAGCCGGGCAGGAATATCATCTGTTCTATTTCATGCGCCGGGAGCTCGGCATTCTCTTTCACGAGCCCGCGCTCAATCGCTTTTTTCAGTATGCGCGAACGGTTAAGCCCGCCGCCGTCATCGGAGACGGTGATGAGCACATGTGCTCCCGCATGAGCGGCGGAAAGCGTTATCGTACCCTTCGCGTCCTTGCCGTTCGCCCGGCGTTCTTCGGGCTGTTCGATGCCGTGGTCGGCGGCGTTGCGTATGATATGCAGGAGCGGGTCTTTCAGCGCCTCGATGATATTTTTGTCCAGTTCCGTTTCGGCGCCGTTCGTCACCAGTTCGATGTCCTTGCCGAGGTCTTTTGACAGGTCACGCACCAGGCGTGAGAAACCCTTGAACATCTCGTCAACGGGAATCATGCGGAGCGCCATCGACGTGTCACGAAGCTCGTCGGTGAGGCGCGCGAGCATTTCGGTGAGCATGCGTCCGTCGCCGAGACGTTTCGCCCCCGAAAGCTGATTGAACCGCGCGGTGAGTGTGACGAGTTCGCCAACCAGATTCACAAGCTTGTCGAGTTTTTCGCTCTTAACGCGTATGCTCGATTTGGAGACATCATCACGCCGTTTCATGCGCTCGCTGCGCACAACATTCTGTTCGGCGAGCGCCGCGGCCACCTGCGCTTCGGTGACATAGCCTTTCTCCACCGCTATCTCGCCAATCATCTTGCGCGAACTGAGTATATCGGATAGATCCTCTTCGCTTATGTCGCCGCGTTCCACCAGAATATCGCCGATGCGCTTATATTCCTCGGTCGCCGATGTCGTACTGCCGGTATCGATGACCTCGATTGATATTTCGCTCGTATCCTCAACGAATATGAAGATGTCGCGCAGGGCGTTCGCATCCTTCTCCGTGCTCAGGATGATGGTCCATGCGGTATAACATTTCTCGGCGTCCATATTATCGAGCGTTTTAGAACTCGGTGTGGCAACGATGACGCAATCCCCCGCGCGTTTGAGCTCGTTGAATAAGGGCTCGAGTCTCGCGCCGTGCATGAAAATGTCTTCTTTCGGTTTGAACTGTATGCGGTAGGTGTTCCGTTCGACGGCGGACGGAGCTTTTGCATCCTCTTTTTTCACCGCCGGTGCGGCGGCAGTAATGCCCGTCGTCGTGCGCATGGTGTGTATCAGCGCGGCGGTATCCCCGATGGGGACCGATTGTTCATCACCGAGCACTGCTTTAAGATGATCCGCCGCGGCAAGCGTAAGATCGATAATTTCCTTGGTGACGGCGAGACTTCCCTTGCGTATCAGATCGAACAGCGTCTCGAATTCATGCGCGAATTTCGATGCGCGGTCGAAACCGAACATGGCGCCCGAGCCTTTGATGGTGTGCATGCCGCGGAATATGGTGTTGATGGTCTCCGCGTCGGACGGGTCTTTCTCAAGCTCGATCAGCGACTGTTCAATGCGTTCGATTATCTCGAACGCCTCGTCGCGAAAAGCGTCGCTGAACTTGCTGACATCCATGTTCCGTCTCCCTTGTTGCCGCAGACTTAGTGCCGCAGAATAGAACCGTTACGCGCTGAGCATCTCGTGCATGAGACAATAACACTTGCAGTCAGCGCTGCATCGCCGCTGGGCGAAAAAGCCGGAATGCTTGGCTGCGTTCACCACGGCCTGAGACACGTGATTGTTGCAGAATGAGATAGTGTGTTTGCGCTTCATGAGCAGTTTGTGCGTCGCGTCAATTATCTGCATGAACGAGATGTCCGCTTCAGTAACCTCGTTCGTATCAAGCACGATGTCGCGACCCTCATTCACCGCCGCGAGCAGTCCCTGCTGCAGCGCTTTCGCATGGTCGATGGTGGCGTCCCCTTTGATCCGGGCCACGAGCACGTCATCCTGCCGTTCTGTTTCAATGGTAAACATATGTTCCTCCTTATTCCTTATCCGACTACTTTTTTGACGGTCTCTTTCAGCTTATCCGGCGTAAACGGCTTCACGAGCCAGGCGGTGGCCCCGGCGGCCTTTCCCTCATCCTGCTTTCCCTGCTCCGATTCCGTCGTGAGTACGATGATGGGCAGGAATTTGCTCTTGTCATCCTTGCGGATATTTTTGATGAGCTCGATACCGTTCATCCCCGGCATATTGATGTCGGTGATGACGAGTTTCGGCGACGAACCCGAAAGCTTCGTAAGCGCCGACGTTCCCGAGTCCGCCTCCACCACTTCGTAGCCGTCCTCGGTGAGCGTAAAACCCACCATCTGCCGCATCGACGGTGAATCGTCAACAACCAGTACTTGTGATCCCATACTGCTACCCTCCTATTGTGCCGCGGCCACATGCGCCGCAAGTGCTTTATGTAGAATATCTTTTTCTTCTTTCATCGTGTAGAACCCCGCCAGATAATGGGCGATGTCGCCGGATTTCCCGTCGCCGTCGCCGCCCATGGTGCCGGCGATGACCTTGAGTTCGGCGCCGAAATCGTTGAGCGGCCCGATGACATGTTCAACGCGCTGGCGGATGATGTCATGCGCCTGCATGGACACCACGATGGCGTTCGTATCCACCGCCAGCGCCTCGGTATCCTTCTTGAGCGTCTCAAGCTCGTGCTTCACGTCCTCAATGGTATTGTTGATGGTCGCCAGCGTCGAGTCGAACGCCGTTTCCGCATTCGCGGTGTGCTTATTGATTGCGATGGCGCCTTCCTCGATCTCGTTGTGCATGCCGTGCGCGGCGCTCATCACTTCTTCGAGTATGACTGCTATTTCCTTGGCCGCGTTCTCGCTCAGGCGCGAGAGCTTCCTCACCTCATGGGCCACCACCGCAAATCCCCTGCCGCTTTCTCCGGCACGCGCCGCTTCGATGGCCGCGTTGATGGCAAGCACATTCGTCCGGTCCGCGATGCCGCCGATGCTGCCGATGATCTCGCCGATGTTCTTCGCCTGCTCGATGATGCGTCCGATGCCGTCGAGATTCTTCTTCGTTATGCCCGTGGTGGCGCGGAAATTCTCCATAAGTCCGCGCATGACGTCCTTGGTGACGTCAAGCACGGTGCCGCCCGAGGTGAGCCCGTTGCCCGATAGTGTGCCGAAAACGGCCGCGGTCTTTTCGGACTGATGCCGCGCCTTGGAATTGATATCGAGAAAACTTTTCGAAAGTTCAACGGCCGTCGTCTCTATCTGCTCACGTACCGCCGTAAGCTGACTCACCAGTACGCCGATGCCTTTGGTGCGGTCGTTGAGCATGCTTGCAACCGGACTGATTATTGTTGCGAATTCCTCAAGCTTGCGGTCGCGCTGTTCAATCTCGTTACGCAACGATGCGATTACGGCATCGGTTTCTTTAACATGTGCCGCATGCGCCAGGGCAACCTTCGCCTCGGCGGCGATGTTTATTTTCTTCCGCTCATCGTCCAGTGACGCGTACATCGCCTCGGCATGCGCGCACTTTTTCGACGCAAGCAGCATCGGATACAATGTAACTGCCGCAGCCGCGAGTACGGTGAACAGACGCAGCGGAACGTTCGGAATGAACGCTGATGCGAGTGCAAGGGCGACCACAGCCCCGAAGGGCAGCATGAATCGCGGCATTGCTTTCATGACGCCTCCTGTGTTGAATTTTTATGATTGTTCGTTTCATCGTTTGTCTGTGCGGCAAGCGGAGAAACTTTTATAATCTCAAGAAAGCAGGAGCTGCATACGAAATGATATTTGTCGGTATAATGCTCAACACTGTACAAGCGCAGTGTGAGCTTTTTGCAGCACTCGCATTCCTTAATGTCCATGTGAGGCCCCGTGAAGCGTGTTGTTTTTCACGGCCAAACCGCGGTTCTTCGGATTATCCAAAGACTGGCCGATTATCATCAACGCACAGCTGCCGCAGACATAGGTGAATTTTCTGGTGTAATCCCGGATGTTGAACAGCCTTGCTTTTGTATCACCGCAGCATTCGCATTTTTTCATTTTCAAACTACCCTCGAGTTTCGAAGATTTGAAACTGTCAACGACTATATATAGGCAATATGTGTGCCATACACGACATGCATATTTTGATGAATTTTAATGGTTTTTATTCTTTACTGAGCGGCTAGAAACGAGAAATGTCCGAAATCGTACAATGGAACGTTACAATGTCCGGAAATGAGCATTAATAATAAAAAAAAACGCGCTCAGGAATAGTTGATTCCTTGAGCGCGTTGTAATTGACTGCATTACACTGCTACGGCTTCATCCTCCGTACGGGATACATCCCTCACATATTCTAATTCTTTCTGCGAGAAAACTTTGCCTGCGGCGAGGATGATTATAAAATCACTTCCTTTTTTACCGATATTCTCGATGTATTCACCGCTCACATTCATGCCCACCTTCGGCGGTGCCTCAATCTGCGACGCATCGAGTCGTATTACTTCTTTCACACCGTCAACCAGTGCGCCGATGACGATGGTCTCGCCGTCAAATTCCGTCTCCACGATAATGATGGCGGTGTCCACGTTGTGGTCCTTGCCCGCCATATCAAACTTGACGCGAAGATCTATCACCGGCACAACGCCACCGCGCAGATTTATCACGCCCGTCATAAACGGCGGGGTCTTCGGCACTTTGGTGACGCGCGTCACTTCCAGCACTTCTTTTACTTTCAGTACCTCGAAGGCGAATATCTCCTTATCAAGCATGAAGGTGAGATATTGCTTCGATTCAAGTGTCGTTTTTGTCTTGGCTTCCATAACAGCCCCTAATACTTCTTGAATTCGCCGTCTTCAAGGTCACCGGGATTGTGCATATCAAAGGTATAGCCTTTCGGTTTCACCTTCCCGGCAGCGGCCGCCACGGTCTCCTTGATTTCTAATTTTTGCTTATTACCGTTCTGACCGCCGTTTGAATTCTGCTGATTATTCACCGGCAGCACATGCGCGGCTGCAAGTACCGGCGGCGTATGCACCGCTGTATTCTGCTGCGTTTGGTGTATTGCACTGTGCGCTGCAGGGTGCTTCGCTGAACCGGACGACGCACGCTTTCCTGCAGATGTTTCCGTGTCATCATCGATCTTGAAAAAAGCTATTGTATCCTGCAGCTGCATCGCCTGCGATGAAAGCTCTTCTGCGGTCGAGGCAACTTCCTCGGAACCCGATGCATTCTGCTGAGCGATCTGTGATATCTGCTGCGTGGACGCGTTCACCTGCTGTACGGCGCTGGATACCTGCTGTATAGCCCCGGATACCTGTTGTATAGCTCCGGATACCTGCTGTACGGCGTTATTTATCTGCTGAGAACCGTTGCTCTGTTCGCCGCTCGCGGCATTAATCTCAGCGACAAGCTCCGCCGTCTTCTGAATATCGGGAACAAGTTTCTCGAGCATACTGCCCGCGCGTTCGGCAACCTCAACGCTTGATTTCGAAAGCACGCCAATCTCTCCGGCAGCCATCTGGCTTCGCTCCGCAAGTTTCTGCACCTCGCTTGCGACCACCGCAAAACCTTTGCCGTGTTCGCCGGCGCGCGCCGCCTCTATGGACGCGTTGAGCGACAGAAGATTCGTCTGCCGCGCAATCTCCTGGATAATGGATACCTTATCCGCTATTTCCTTCATCGCCTTAACCGTTTCCTTCACCGCTGCTCCGCCTTCTTTCGCGTCGGAGGCGCTTTTCTGTGCGATCTTCTCGGTCTGGCTTGCGTTATCCGCGTTCTGACGTATCGTCGCCGTCATCTGTTCCACCGAGGCTGAAACTTCTTCAATTGACGATGAGACCTGTTCCACCGAGGCTGAAACCTCCTCCACTGATGATGATACTTCTTCGATGGACGATGACGCTTCCTCCACACTCGACGCCTGTTCGCTTGCGCCCTGTGACAGCTCCTCCGCCGATGAACTCATCTGTTCGCTTCCCGATGCGACATTGACCGCTGAACTTTTCACCGAGACGACGATTTCAGTGAGTTTTTTGAGCATAGCGTTGAGCGCATTTGTAAGCGTGCCTATTTCATCCTGCAGTTTGAGGTGTTTCTCATCGATATGCGTGGCAAGATTGCCCTCGGCGATATCGTTGGCGAATTTCACACCCGCGGTAAGCGGTATCGTTATACCGCGTGTGATGATAACGGCGATGGCGACTGCGGTGATCACTCCGATAATGAGCAGAAGTATGGATATGGTCCGCACCGTGAAGTATACGCCGTCATATTTTGCGTCAGAGGCCTTTGCAATATCCTCCATCTCTTTTGACAGATCACGAAGGGGAACCTGCATGTCTTGAAGATGCTTATCAAGATCCTCGTCGATATCTACCATTTTCTGGGCGTTGGCGGCCTTATTGTTCGCCAGAAGCACCGGTTTGAGCTGCGTCTCATACACATCTATCATTCCTTCGGTCTCCTGCGTCGCTTTTTCAACCCACTTCTTTTCCTCGTCTGTCTCGGCTATCTTTGCGAGATCCTTCATCGTCGCCCGTGCTTCTTCGCTGTATTCTTTCCAGGTTTTCTCAAGCCCGGTTGATATGCCGTTAATCTGGGCGTCCGCCATTACCGTGTACAGCTTATATCCCACGCGGCGGGCTTTCTGCGTGGTTGCATCTTCCTTTGAATGTTCATACACCTCATCCTGCAGCGTCTTCATCTGCTGCATCTGCACCGTGTTGTATATCACGAGCCCTATCATGATGGCCAGCAACGCTCCGAATCCTAAAAATAACTTCATCCCGATTTTCAATTTCATACCATGCTCCTTTCTTTTATTTTCGCGGCACACGCGCCGCTGCAACACTCCTATTTCACCTCCGGTCACTGTTCGAACCGCTGCATATCATCCTGCTGCACTCCTTGCGACGCTTTCTCCAGGCACCGCGCTGAATATAACTGCAACGCCAAAACGGCCTTCGCTGCCTCATACATAAATAATCTCACTGGATTAGATACAAAATCCATGCCATACTCAATGTGCGTTTTTATATAAAATATGCAGGAAATTCCAGATATATTTCTGGATTTGTCCGAATTCGTACAATCAGACGTTACAATGTACGAAAATGAGCGTTTTTGTACCGGTAATTAGCTGCCTAAGAATGGCCGCATAGTATGGATGGATGTACAGCCGAGCTAAAAAGAAAACGGATAGAACTTGATGCCGGCGCTGATGCGTATGTCATCCACAACCGGTGCAAAATCCGTCATAAGGAATCCGCCGATCACGTCCTCAAGCGCAGCATTTTTACTCGGACGTTCGGGATTCATGTTCAGCCCTTTGTGATATGCGGCTTCAGCATAGAATGAAAAGGTCTCATTGAAATTAATCTCCACGCCCGCATGCGGCAGAATGCCCATGCCGAAGACAGATGAACCGCGCGAGCCGGCGGCAAGTGCATTGTCCCAGGAAATAGTCCAGAGCGACAGTCCTATGCCCAGATACGGCTGAATGAAATCGCTCATCAGACCGAAGGGCTTGAATGAAAAATACGCCGTCACGCGCGGAGCGAAATAGTTCATCTCGATGATTTTCCCGACGAATGTTTTTCCGTATCCAACCGGCGGTATATCGATGATGTTGGTATTGCTGTATTCGGCGGATGAAAAAAAGTGCCCCACGACAAAGCTCACGGAAAACGGCATGAAGGGAAGCGCTTCGGTGAGGAATTTGGCGGTAATGCCGAGATTCATCGCCCCGCCCGCCGCGGATATCTCCGGAGATGCAAGCGGTCCCGGCAGCGTTGCGTTCGAGGTAACCACGTTATTTGAAACAAATGACATGATGAAACTGCCTTTCAGCGTTCCGAATTCACCGCCCGCAAAACCGCCGAGCTTGAAATAGCCGGTATTCTGTTTTCCGGCGCCGCTGCTGATGGTCACCACTTTATCGCCTTTAATCGATTTGACAAATGATATCACCATGGCGCGCGAGACGGTGAGCATATCATCGAGCGAAGCCGCTATTTCACGTTTGGAAAATACGATCTCTGATGTCTCAACATTTACCATGGAGACGAACAATACGAATTTGCCGCCGAATGTGCTCACATTGCCGCTGATCATGTACTGTACCGAAAGCAGTTTTCCTATCTTCACCGCGCATTCGGTGTCGGTGCAGCCGGTCGCCTGCAGCGCCTGTTCCTTGAGTATGTTTTCCATATTGCCGCGGTCGACAACCGAGAATTCCTTTGAGTTCACGAGGTCGGTACGAAAAAAATCCGACACCGTGTCGGCATCCTGCACGCTCACGCCGCGCGCGGTGAACGAGAGTACCGCAACACGCGCATGCGGAGCCGCGACCAGTGTACCGGCGATAAGCAGACAGAGTATGATGTTGCGCATGATGAGATCCTCATATGAAGTAAAAATTCAGAATGACCGATCGTGAGATAGCCGCCATTCGTTCCTTATTATAATACCCGCCGGTTTATTTGTCAAAAAATACGGCAATCCGCTATTGACTCTGTATCATAGCGGCGTATACTTATATCCGCAATACACGCACATGCACATAATCTGAATCTCATCAAGGAGTTCCCATGGATAAGGTAAAGGTAGGCATCATCGGCTGCGGCAATATCTTCAAGGCATACGCACAGGGCTGCCGCAGGTTCGAAATACTTGACGTTGTCACCTGCGCCGATATCGACATCGCGCGCGCGAAAGTCGTTGCCGAGGAACATAAGATACCGAAGGCATGCAGCGTTGAAGAACTGCTCGCCGACAAGAGCATCGATATCGTCGTCAATCTTACGATACCGAGCGCGCACGCCGAAATAAACATGAAAATACTTGAAGCGGGAAAACACGCATACACGGAAAAACCGTTCGCCACCAAACATGAGGACGGCGTCACGGTTCATAAAAAGGCAAAAGAAAAAGGGCTGCTCATCGGTTCGGCACCGGACACATTCCTCGGCGCGGGACTTCAGACCTGCCGGAAGATCGTCGATGACGGCTGGATTGGCAAGCCCATCGGCGCTGCGGCGTTTTTCTGCGGCCACGGCATGGAATCATGGCATCCGAACCCCGAGTTCTTTTTCAAAGCGGGCGGCGGACCGATGCTTGACATAGGACCGTATCCCCTCACCGCGCTCGTCACCATCATGGGTTCCATCAAACGCGTCACAGGATCCACCGCGATATCATTTCCGGAACGCATCGTCACAAGTCAGGGGCCGAATTTCGGACAGCGTATCAAGGTTGAAGTCCCCACGCACTATGTGGGCACCATCGATTTCGCCAACGGCGCCGTGGCCACGATGATGGCAAGCTTCGACATGTGGAAAAGCTCGCTTCCGCGCATCGAGATATACGGCACCGAAGGTACGCTCCAGTGTCCGGACCCCAACACGTTCGCCGGTCCCGTGAAAGTGTTCCGCCCCGGCAGCGACCCGAAAACCGCGGACTTCACCGAGATACCGCTCACGCATATCTATAACGAACAGGGCCGCGGCATGGGCGTCGCCGACATGGCATATGCGATAACGTTCAAACGCAAACACCGCGCCACCGGCGATCTCGGGCTCCATATCCTCGATGTCATGCTCGCGTTCGAGGAAGCGTCGAAAACCGGAAAACATGTGGAGATTCAGAGTTCGGTGGAACGCCCGGCGATGATACCGCTCGGACTCAGATACGGCACACTCGACGAGAAATGACAACAGCACCGCTGCTGTCCCCGTATCGTCTCTATCCCCGGCAGCCCGGCCTCTCCTGGAAGGAACGCATCGTCAAACGTGATGACGCCTTTACGTTCGCCGAACATGAACGTTCATCCATTCTGCCGATATATAACTGCTACCGGAATACGAGGGAGATTCCCGCGCACTATCACCGCTTTCTTGAAATATCATTGATACTCAGCGGCAAAGGTACGGCGTTTATCGACGACAGGACAACGCCGCTGGCGCCGGGCACACTGCTCTTCATCAATCATCTGCAGCGGCACGCCGAGGTGTTCCGCTCCGCACGCGTTGAGAAAATGATACTGGCGATACTGCCGTCGGTCGTTGAGTCCGGCCTGAGCCTGTCGATGTCGAACGGGCTCTTCCGCGCGTTCTCGCTCACGGAGCCGTTTTTCCGTACCGCGGCAATCAACGCCGTTTCACTCGATGCGCATGCGCTTACGCGTGTCGCGCGCAGCTGGTGCGGTCTTTTACACGCGTATAATGCAGGCGCGCCGGACGACGCCGTCATCGCACACACCAGATCACTCCTCGAGTTCATCGTTGACGAGTACGGTACGCGCACCACCGGCAGACGGACACCGGAAAGCGTCATCGCACCGGCGCTGTATCACCTCAGGATGAACCTGAAACAACCGGATATTGCCGCGGCGATCGCCTCCACCGGATTGAGTAAAAGCCATTTCTACAAGGTATTCGGCAAAGAGATAGGCATGCCGCTCGGTAAATATCTGATTAAAATGCGCCTTGAAAAAGCGGTTACATTGCTCCGCTCAACAACGCTTCCCGTCGTATATATCGCGGCCGATCTCGGTTTTTATGATGAAAGTCATTTTCATCATGCGCTGAAACGGGAAACGGGCAGCGGCGCAGCGTTTTACCGGAATAAGAACGTCGTACAATCCGATAAGACCCGTGTACCTGGACAGAAAACGCCGCGCTGACTATACTGATCTGACAGCCTCAAGCGTTAGCAACTGGCGTTAGCACAGCATCAAGGAGCACATCATGGCGCGAATACTCTTTCTGTTCCTGTTCATTTCCATGTTTGCCGGTGCGGCAGAATACACCGCTCCGTTTTCGCCCTGGAAAGCGTCACTGGCATTTCCACCCGCGGGAAGCGCATTCGACATGAAACACCTTAACAATTATGACATTGACAGCAATGGTTTTGTCACCATCCGCGACGGCCGTTTTTATACGAAGGGCGGGCGTCTGCGATTCTGCGGGCAGAACCTCGCCTTCAACGCGATGTTTCCGCCGCATGCGCTGGCAGAACAGATGGCCGAGCACCTGGCGCGACAGGGTGTCAACGCGCTTCGCGTGGTGAGCATCGACAATATCAGCGGCACGCCGGGATATAATATCTGGGGAAAATATGCGGCAACGCAGGAGCAGTTCGATCCTGACCAGATGGAAAAGCTCGATTACTTCTTCTGGCAGCTCAAGCAACGCGGCATCTATCTCTGCTTCGACCTGCACTTCAACCGCGTCTATCCGGATACGCCGAAGTATTCCTGGAAAACGCTCTGGCCGAAAGGAACCTACTGCAAGGGCATCGACAACTTCATTCCCGAGCTCATCGATCTGCAGAAAAAGTTCACCACGGATTTTTTCGCGCATGTGAACCCGTACACGAAGCTTGCCTATCGTGACGATCCGCAGTTCGCGCTCATCGAGATCAATAATGAGAACGCGTTCTACCGCGAGATGATATCGTCGCGGAAACTGCCGGAACTTCCCGAAGTGTTTTCGTCGATACTCAAAAACCGCTGGAATGATTTTCTTTTAAAGAAATACGCTTCGTTCCCGGCACTCGCAGCGTCATGGGGTAATGACCGTGCGTCAGGCGCGCATGCCGCTATTGATGGAATTATGCCGCTGACCAAAGACAATAAATGGCAGGCCGAGATAACCGACCCGTCGAAAGGCGTTATCACCTTCGCCGATGATGTCATTGATCTTACGCTGGCCACGCAGGAAAAGAAAGGGTTCTTCAACGTGCTCAAGACCGGTCTTGCATTCGAAAAAGGGAAGGCGTACACGCTGACGGTGACGCTCAAGGCGAAAAAAGGCGCCGTCTTCTCGGTAAACGCCATGCGTATGGGTCCGCCGTGGGGATACATCGGACTTGTGGCGAAGATCAAGGTGGATTCGTCCGAGATGAAACCATATAAAGCGGGTTTCGTGGCCACCGTGGATACGAAGACCGCCGAACCGAACTACGGACGCATCACGATACGCGACTTCGAAGGCAGCGACCGCTTCGTAATATCGTCGGTTACCGTAGAAGAAGGCGCGTATGCCGTTGACGCGCTCGGTGCTGCGACGGCGTTCGGATCCATTGCGCTGCCGGACACGGGCAATCTCACGAGCTATCCCGCCGCCGCGCAGAAGGACTTTATGGAATTCATCCACGCGCTGGAAAAAGACTACTGGGTTACCATGCGCGATCACGCGAAAAACGCCGCAGGGATACGCGCGCCCGTCACCGGAACGCAGATCGATTACACGTTTGCCGACATGGCTGAAGTGTACGATTATGTCGATTTCCACGCATACTGGCAGCATCCGGCATTCCCCGGCGGCGGCTGGGACGGGAAAAATTATTATGTGGGCAACACGTCGATGCTGCCGCCGAGTGACGGCAACACGCTCATGAAAATGATGCCCTACCGCGTGAAAGGGAAGCCCTTCGTCGTGAGCGAATACGACCATCCATTCGCGAACGATTACGCGGGCGAGAGCGCTCCGTTCATGGCGCTCATGCAGAACCTCCATGACCTTGACGGCGTGTTCTTCTTCTGTTTCCTGTCGACGCTGGACAATCTGAACAGCATCGGATACTTTTCCTATTTCAACAATTTTATAAAATCACACACCATGCCGTTCACCGCGTATCTCATCAGAGGCGGCACGGTTCCGCCCTTCGCCAACGAGGTGTCGCTCGGTATGACACATGACGCGCTTCTCGGCGCAAGCGTGCTCAACCCCGGTTCGCCGAACATCTATTACCGCACGCTTCCGCTCGCCGCGTTCACCGGCGGCCGGTTTTCGCTCGCGCTCGGCGCAGCACCGGCTGAAGTCTCCGCTGCCGCACAATCGCTCAGCACCGTTCCCGATAAGCGCCTGGTCTGGACGCAGGTCTCTAACAACGTGAAGGATAATTATCTGTCGTTCAACGATCGTAACGCGAAACTCTACGCCGGCTGGACGACAGCGGAGAACAGGTATCGCCTCGGCAATGTCACGCTTTCGGATGTAACATCGCTGAACGGATATTTTCTTTTCACGGTATTCAGCAAGGACGGCAGTGTGGGCGGACGCGGTACGCATATCGTTACGCTCGCGAGCAAGAACCGCTACAGCGGACTTGATTATCTGAATTACGACACGAAGACGCCCGTCGGCACGGGAGGCGACAGTCACGGTATTAAAATGACGACGAAAAACACAGCATCCGCGCAGACGGAATACATCGAGGGCGTTACGGGAGAAATATCGCTCACACTTGACGCCGGCGTCACTGCGGCAGCCGTTACCGCCATTGCAAACGGCGGCGGCAGACTCGAGATTCCCGCGCGGCGCGATGGGCAGACCGTGTCTTTCACCGCCGACCCCAAATACGGAACGCTGGTGTATATTATCGAAGCGCACTGACATTGCGCTGCAGTACCCGTAGAAATATTTCTCCTGCCATGATAGTATTCTGACAGGAGAGCGATATGGATCTAAAAACAAAAAAAGTAAATAACGTGTTCGTGGTTTATCTGAGCGGAAGGCTTGATATCAATTACGCTTCGGATATTGAGATCGAGATCAACCGCATCATCAAGGAGAATCCCGATTCTCATATTCTGCTCGATCTGAGCGCCGTTGAATACATGAGCAGCTCGGGAATACGTGTGTTCGTGGCCACCACACGCATTCTGAAGGAAGCGAAACGAAAACTGAAGATCAGCGGCATGAGCGATGCGGTGAAGAAAATATTCAGCGTGGTAGAATTGATGGACCTGTTCGACGTCCACGACACCGAAGCCGGGGCGCTTGCGGCGTTCGGAAAATAAGCACTGCTATTTTTTTCCGGCAGTACGCGGTTTCGCAAAAACGCCGAAGTGATTGCCCACCACGCGCTCGGTTCCCGCAGCCATGCCGTGTACCGGTGTATTGATGACGCGCGGCTGTCCGTTTGTGTTCTCAACCACCATGGTTGTTGATCCGCCGCCGTCAAAGGCGAGCGCATTATACGCACCGAAGGACTGCAGCCACAGCGCCGTCTCATAAAGCGTGGCGCCCTTGCTCTCATCGCGTCTGCCGTCGATAACCATGAGAATAAGCGTTTTTCCATCAACGGTGATGCCCGCGGCTGTGCGGGGATGACGGTCGGTGTTCGTTCCGGTTGTTACACCCCGTTCAAGAATGAGATATTGTCCCGATGCCGCATGCATAATCCTGCCGTTGGTGAACGGAGGCTTACCGATGACGACCGAACGGTTACTGTAGACAACGAGCGCCGGAAGCGTCCGTGAATTTTCATACAATTTGTTCGACGATACCGCAAGCCCGTACACCGAACGGGGTGCGCCTTCAATGTCATCAACCGGCGAGAACCCCGCAGCGTTCACGGCAAGCTGCGCATGATAGCGCGAGAGAAACGTGCTCGTTTTCATGCCGTCGGTGTCCCCGGGCTTCGGTCCGTTCGGCGGTGTTACAAAAAAGCGTATACCGTCCGCGGACACCGATATGAATGCCGCATAGATGATGAGCGGCGGATTAACGACATGCACGGTGCGCAGCGTAATGCCGTTGAACAGATACTCTTCAGTCTGTGACTGTACGGTGCCGGGAAGGACATCGCCGCCATGCAGGCGGATGTATGACATCATGCCGGCCGCAAATAAAAATATCGCTGTCAAACGGATTCGCATCATGGGCGATATACTATCCCACCGTGTGTTTTTTTCAATCGTTGTCACGGCTGCTGCATCATGCAATGGCCGAATATTTGACAGCGCTCCGTGAGCAGAATATACTGAATATCATGATATCCCGGACCTGTTCTTACCTGAGATGTGTAATCCGTATAGCGGTATCTGTTATCATGGTCTTCGCCTGCTGCATCCCGCATGCAAACGCCGTTTCATTGGAATATGATATGCCGTTCAATCTGTACTATGACGACCGATTTCTCCTCCATGACACGGGACGCGGGCATCCGGAAAATGCCGACAGGCTGCGTGCCGTTATTGCCGCCATCAATGCCGGCGGGTTCACCAATCTGTCGAGGCCGGCCTTTTTCCCCGCGCCGCTTGATATTATTGCGCTGGTGCATGAGCGTTCATATATTGAACGAGTAAAGAATACCATCGCCGCGGGAGAACGCATACTCCCCACCGGCGACACGCCGGTTTCCGCGGGCTCCTGGGATGCGGCACTGCTCGCCGCCGGGGCAGTCACCGCGGCATGCGATGCGATGATGGCGGGGACACGCAGTTTCTGTCTCGTCCGTCCGCCCGGACACCACGCATCATCAAACCGCGGCATGGGCTTCTGCATATTCAACAATGCGGCTATAGCTGCGCGGTATGTGCAGCGGCGGCACGGTATCAAACACGTACTCATCGCCGATATCGACGTGCATCACGGCAACGGCACGCAGGACATTTTCTACCGCGACGGAAGTGTGTTCTACTTCAGCGTCCATGAGGACGGCATTTATCCGGGCACCGGACACGCGGATGAGCGCGGCGCGGACCGCGGCAGGGGATGCATCATGAACGTGCCGCTATCCCGCGGCAGCGGCGACGAAGCGGCGCTCAACGCCCTGCGTCAACAGCTTGTCCCGGCAATGCGTACGTTCCGCCCCGATTTCGTCATCGTCTCTGCCGGATTCGATGCGCACACCGGTGACCCCGTCGGCGGGCTCGCATATTCCGACGACGGTTATGCATCGATAGCGCGTATGCTCATCGACATAGCGGATACGTATGCGTCCGGACGTATCGTATGCACGCTTGAAGGCGGATACGACGGGGCTGCATTGGGAAGCTCGGTGGTGCGCGTAATCAGGATGTTGATGGAAACGAAGCACTGAATCCCGCGTCATATACAGGAACAATGGCAGCCGGCAAAAGTCCTGCCTGCTTGCGAAAATACGTTTTCTTTATATAATCCGCATACTTCAAGGAGAGTTTGCCTAATTGGTAAGGCACCGGTTTCGAAAACCGGCGCGAGCAATCGCTTGGGGGTTCGAGTCCCCCACTCTCCGTATTCAGCGCCGGATCAGCGTACCACTTTCCACTCGATATTATTCTTGCCCGCGCGTTTCACCGCATACATGAGCTTGTCGGCGATACGTATCACGTCATCCACCGTTTGAGGCGGAGTAACGAACGTTGCCGCACCGATGGAAAGGCTTATCGGATACCGTTTCCCGCGTACGGCACGCATGATAGATTTCATGAGCTTTTTCAGCACTGTCCGCGCGTCCTGCTCACCCGTTTCGGGGAAGAGCACCACGAATTCATCGCCGCCAACACGCGCCGTCCTGTCGTTCACGCGTGTGTTCACGCGTAACAGCCGTGCGACATCGCGGAGCACATCGTCGCCCCGTCCGTGACCGAAACGATCGTTGACAATCTTGAAATTATCAAGATCGATGAACGCGACCGTGAATACGCGGCTGTAGCGGCGAAGACGCGCTATCTCCTCCGCAATTGCCTCATTCATTTCACGCATATTCCAAAGACCGGTAAGCGGATCGGTTCGCGCCCGGGTCCGTTCAAACTCAAGCAGCGTGCGTACCTTCTTTACCAGAGTGGTGATGATGAGAAAATAGATAAGCCGCAGCAGCGTATTCCAATAAAGGATTATACCGTTGGCGTAGATGTGACCCGAAGCGACATCTGCAAAACCCCACATAACCGCAGAAAGCGCCGAAAGACCGATAACCCAGCGGATACGTACGGGCGACCAGGCGGCAAGCAGAATGGGGAACAGGTAGAACAGCGAAAACGCAATCTCAGGTCCGGTGATATAATCCAGATATCCGAGAACAGCGATCAGCAGCAGGCTTAATGCCATCGTCATGATTTTCGGCATCGCCGATATCCCGGATGCGATACGCCAGAGAACATTATCTGATGTCATGCCGAAACTCCTTGTACATGGCGGTCACTCGTCATCGACAATCCGTATCGAAAGCATGTCGCTGCCGTTAACGATGGCCGGTGCGGCCGCCGTGCTCCGGGTAACGTTCATGACGGCCGCTTTCTCCGATGTCATCTCTTTGGACAGAATGCCGTAATACGATGCGGGAAGCAATTCGAATTCCCTGCCTTTCATAACAAGACCTTTTACCGAAACATACATCCACACATTCAGCGCGCGCGGATCGAGCGGGCGCGAGAGCATCGTATATATATCGTCAATACTCTTTACGGAGAAGAGTGCCGGAAAGAACGTCCGCTGGAACTGGTCATACGATCCGTCCCCGCCGACATATACCGTATAGGTTCCCGGCCGTACGTTCGCCGGAATCGTAAGTGTCATGGTACGGTATCCGCGCTCTCCCTGATTCGGGCGCAGTCCGATGTTCAGCTGCATAGTATCGCCGCGGTGATATTCGCTCTTATCCGCCGTCACTTCCTCAACGGATGTATAGGCGAGATCATCGCGCACCGCTACGTCGACCGTGACCCCTTTGATATCGAGCTTGCGGAAGCGGTTGAAGATGAACATCTGCACCGGATACAGGAGGTCCTGCGCCGCGGCCTTGTACGCATCGCGGGATTTGTAGGTGAGATACAGATTTGTCATTATCAGCGGTTTGCCGTAGCTTGACTGTATCGTGATAGCCGCATGTACCGTGGCTTCTTCGCCCGTCCCTTCGGCCGACAGCACCGCGAGCAGCGATGACGCGAGCATATCGGGAAACACGGATGCGTCACGGATGATGCGCACACGGGTGCTGTTCGTAAGTCCGCCTTTGGCAACGGTGAACGTCACCGGTATCATGTCGATATCTTTTTTTCCGTATTCGCCGCTCACGCCGAGCTCGCCGTCGAACACGGTATAGCCGAGCACATCGCCGTATGCGGTGCCGAGTTTGAACGATATCTGCTGCGACGGGATGACCGCATGAATATACGCCTTGCTCACCGGGGCTTCGAGACGGCCCTTCATGAACATCGAATGACCGAACAGGAGAAAGCGTTTGTCATCGGTCGCCGTAACCGTGCCGATGCCCGAGGCGTTGAGATCGCCTTCCATGAGCTTGATGGCGCATGCGTCTCCGGGCGCGAACGTGCGTGATTCCGCCGCATTCGACGCGGCCTTCACCGTTCCGCCGCCGATGAGCGGTATGAAACCCATATTCCTGAAATTATCGTGATACAGGTCGATGACTTCCTGATTGAAACCCGAAAGCATGAGCGGCGCGGATGTATTCATGCCGTCGGATGTCCTAACCCGCGCGTCGGCGGTGCGCTTCGTCTCCGGCTTAGCGTCAAAATAATAACCCGTACGCGAGTCTTCGGCTGTGTGCCGGTCATAGATCTTAAGCATATCCGCGATGGGCGTCACACCGCCCGAGGCTTCCTTGTTATACGCCCAGCCGAACGATACGGCGCCGGCGAGTTTTCCATTGAAATATACCGGCGAGCCGCTCATCCCCGCGATGATGCCGCTTTTATCGAGGTTCAGCCCGTCAACCTTCACGAGAATGGCGTCCGAACGGCCGCGCGCCTTTTTCAGGACACCGAGCACCGTCACATTGAACGGCTCGATGTTCGTTCCGTGAATGACCGTGTATCCGACACCCTGCATTCCCTCGGTGAGCGCGTCGGGCAGTATGATATCCGCGGCGATGGCGGAGCCGGCAATAAACAAAAAGAGCAGCAGTTGTTTCAAAAGACGCCCTCCGACAGTTCTTTTTTTTCGCGGACCTTTTCAGCCTGCGACAGTAAGGCGCCGAGCGGATAGCGCGCGTACTCAATCATCATGGTGTACATGAAATCGATGTATTTGGCGTGAGAATACGCGGCGTCAAGATCGCGCACGCGCGCCATAATTTTCTTGCGCTCTTCCTCGTCAAGAACGGCGGGTTCGTCTTTCGGGTTTGCCTCCGCAAGCGGCGCGTAATCTGAATAATATGCATTGTTCAACGCGTCAAGAAAAGCAGTCCTGTCGGCCTCGTTCTCGATGACGGCTGCCGACGGACGCACGATGCGGACGAAGCGGTCGAGTACGGTAAGCTCTTTTGCGGCGAACGAACTTACGCCGGGCAGAAGCACCACCACGCGCGGGCGGCAGTTCTTGTAATGATTCACTAAATTGAGCACTTCTATCTTCACCAAGGGCTCATCATTTTTCGCGTTCACCACCGCCTGCACCCGGACGCCGTCGAAGGTCTCCATGTGGCGCATGGTGAACCACTTGAGGCGCGAATCCTCCATGCGGTTCGAACAGACGAGCATGATGCCCCATTCGCTGAGCATATATTCCACCGGCGGCGCCGTTACGCCGGCAAAACGTTTCACGACCGGGTTGAGCACCGGCACCGTCAGCGCCATGCCGTCGGTGATAAGTTCGCCCGCCTCTTCGTCGGTAAGATTGCTCTTGGCGGTCATCTGACGCTGTATTCTGGACAGCGCGTTCATGCTCTCAAGCTGTTTCGCCGTCAGAAGCAGTTTATCCACGCCTTTGGCGTCATAGATGCCGCGATACGATGCCGGATATTTTTTCTTCAGGAGCGCCATCAGCACCGGATTGAACTCTACATGCGCGTCCGCCGATTTTTCCTTGAGCTTTTCAAGATACGGTTTCGTGCAGTCAACATGCGTCTGTATGTTCTTCCCTTCGGCAACATACACCTGCGAATCCTTAACCGCGTTTAAAAGCATTTTCAGCCGCATGCCGGCGAGATTATGCTCTTCCCACAGCTCGAGCAGTTGTGCGATTGCGATGCGCATGCAGTTTCCGCCGTTCCCCGTTACTGCCGTGTCGCGTAGATGCGGTAATCGATCTCGGAGAAGATATCGTCGCGTGATTCGATCTTCTGCAGCCAGCCTTCGTTAAGGTCGCGGTTCTTTATCGCATAGTACAGATCGGTGAACCGGTTGATGTGGAGCTTTGTCCGGCGCACCGCATATTCCACGGTGGTCCCCATTTTCATGATGAACGCCCAGTCCGAGCTTTGCGCGAGCAGTAATTCCCGCGCGGCCTGATTGAGCGCACGCGCATACAATCCCGTCTCACTGAAATAGGTGTCAGCGAGTTCCGTCATCCGTTCAGCGGCCTTGTGCAGATGGCGGTATATCCAGTCGTTCGTACCGTCGCACCATACCTCGCAGTAGCCCTTGTGTCCCCAGCTTGAGAACGACGGCATCGAGATCTGGTTCACCGGATGACGGCGCAGATATTCCTTCGGCGTGATCATCTCGACGGTTGACTGATCAAAGGCGATCTTCCTGATGAGATAGTTGATGAAGTACGGACCCTCATACCACCAGTGACCGAAAAGTTCGGCGTCGTACGGCGAGACGATAATCGGCGGACGGTCCATGAACGACGTAAGATGCTCAACCTGCTTCTCGCGGTTGAACATGAAGTTGCCGGCATGTGTGGCAGCGGCCTGCATGGCTTCATCATAATTATACGGCTGTTTTTCCACGTTGCGGCCGGTGATTTTGTGATACTTGATACCGGTGTTGATCCGGAGGCCGTTCTCGTGGATGAACGGGCCTATGTAATCGAGCGGCAGATCGAAACCGATGTCGCGATAGAACTCGCGGTAGCGCGCGTCGCCGGGGTATCCCTCTTCGGCCGACCAGACGCTTTTTGACGATTCGATATCGCGGCCGAACACCGCAACCGGATGCTCCCGGGAAGCGATGAGCGGAGCATAGACGCCGTATTTCGGGCGCTTGTCGGCATGAAGGATGCCGTGCGTGTCGACGAAGAAGTAGCGTATGCCGTTGTTATGCAAATGGGTTTCGAGACCCGGAAAGTAGCCGCATTCGGCGAGCCATATTCCCGTGGGCTTTCGTCCAAGATGCTTTTCATGCGTATTGACCGCCGCTTTAAGCTGCGCATCGATGGCTTTCGGGAATTCCTCCATGAGCGGGAAAAAACCGTGCGTTCCTCCGCAGGTGATGACTTCAAGACATCCGTGTTCCAGGAAACGGCGGAATCCTTTGTTGAGGTTGCACTGATAACGGTCCACAAAAATCTCACGCGCACGGTGGAATTTCGACAGATACATCTGCGCGCTGCGGTTGAAATGCGGTTCATGTTTCGTGCGGTCGCATTCCATCTCCGCAAGCCGTATGAGCTGCTCAAGATGGCGCACATAGCGGTACTGCAGAAGCTCATTGGCGAGCATGTTCATGAGCGGCGGCGTGAGCGACATGGTTATCTGGAACGGGACATTGTCGTTGACAAGACCCTCGAAAATATCGAGCAATGGGATATAGGTCTCGGTTATGGCCTCAAAGAGCCAGTCTTCTTCAAGAAAATTCTCATGTTCCGGATGGCGTACATAGGGGAGATGTGCGTGTAGTACCAACGCGAGATAGCCTTTCGCCATTACGTCCTCTCAGGTGGTTGATTTCCGCCGTTCGTATCTATATGGAAGAATTGCCATGACCGGCGGCTTCGGTGTTTCATTATACTACCTCGAATATATATTTCAAGTCACACCTTGACAACACTCGGCAATTGTCGTATAGTAAATTGATGTTAGCTATAACATAACCGGAGCGCGCCATGCGACAAATGTTGAAAAAGCAATCAGCACGTAATGTATCACCGCTGCTCACCATCATCACGCTATGCCTGATAATTCCATCAACCGTGTCGCATGCCGGGACGCTGAAATGCTCCGAAAAAGGGATAACCATTGAGGGATTGAAAAGCATACTGACGCTCGAGTATCCTGCTGAAGAATTGACCGGCGGTGGTAAAGCGAAAATCGCCGACCAGACCCCGTCAGCTTCCGGCATGACGCTTCGCTACGACAACGGCAGCGAAACCGTCGTCGATCTTTCAAAGCCCGACGCGATCGTCTTTCGTTTCAAGAATATGCCCGCCGGTGTGAAGTTCCGCATATCGATGCTCATTGACTTCAACTTCTCGGAAGGCGGCGGCTGGCGCATCGGGAAAAAAAGCGAGGAGGCATTCCCGGCGCTGAAACCGGCGAAGCCGCATCTGTTTCAGGGCGGATCCGACGAACTGTTCATCCGGCATCCCGACGGACGGACGCTGACATTCTCTTTCGATGTGCCGTGCAAAGACCTCTATCAGCAGCTGCAGGACAACCGCGAGTGGGGATGGAAGACATTCCAATGGACCGGCTGGTTCACCTATGGCGATGAGGCAACCGCAACCATCAAAGTGACTGCGGGTAAACCAAAAGCCGACGGACAGGCGCAGCCGCAGAAGATACTCGACCGTTTCGGGCAGGACACGAAAAAGGATTGGGCCGGCAAAGTGCGCGATGAATCGGAGTTAACCGCCGATAAAAAAGCGGACGCCGACTATTACAGCGGCCTGAAGCAGATCACATCGCTTGACCGGTTCGGCGGTGCCGCCGGCAGCGGCGCACGACTGAACCTTTCGAAGACCGGTTTTTTTCATGTCGAAAAGAAACAGGGAAAATGGAATCTCGTCGACCCCGACGGGAACCTGTTCTTTCATCTGGGCATCTGCAGCTTCGGCATGGGCGGTGATCATTACACGTATGTTGAAGGACGTGAGGACAGTTACGAATGGCTTCCCGGAAAAAACAACGACCCGTTCGCGTCGGCATGGCATCCGGACAAATACTGGGGGAAAGTCGCCGTGTCGTTCTATCTCGCCAATGTGATCCGCAAATATCAGAAACCGGTTGATGCCGACGAATTCCTCGCACGCATGATCAGACGTGTGCGCGCGCTCGGTTTCAATTCCGCAGGGGCATTCGGCGGCGCAAGTCCCGTGTATAAGGAATCATCATTCCCGTATGTGCTCAGTCTTCCGCTCGGTGAATGGACGCTGAAACGGCAGCTCACCGGGCTGCGCGGTTTCTTTGACCCGTTCGATGAACTTACCGTAAAAAAGATCGGCGAACTGTTCGCATCGTCGCTTCCCGCGCGTGCCGACGACCCGCTCCTCATCGGCTATTTTCTTGAGAACGAGCAGGCCTGCGAGGACATACCGCGCGTGATACCCGGCCTCAAGGGCGACGCGCCGGCGAAAAAACGGCTTGTCACCATGCTTGAAGAAAAATATTTGTCCATCGACCGTTTCAACGCCGCCTGGAATATGAACGCCGCTTCGTTCACTGAACTTGCCGGACGCGGGCTGCCGGTGACCACACGCGAGGCGTCGGCGGACATGGAGGCGTACACGCGAATCTTTCTTGAGGAATATTATCGCGTGATAACAACGGCGTTCAAGCTGCATGATAAAAACCATATGCTGCTCGGCAACCGCTGGCAGCCCCTCACCGCGAACAGCGAGACGCTCGTGTCCGTAGCGGGAAAATATATGGACATCGTGAGCGTCAATTATTATTCGTATACCATCGACCGCACGTTCCTCGACCGCCTCTACAAATGGAGCGGCGAGCGTCCGTTCATGCTGAGCGAGTGGCATTTTTCATCGCCGTCGGACTCGGGTCTTCCCGGCGGCGCGAAAGATGTGGCGAGTCAGGATGAACGCGGGCTCGGATACCGCGCGTATGTGGAGCAGGCCGCCGCCACCGGTTACATCATCGGCCATGAGTGGTTCTCGCTTGTCGATCAGGCGCGCACCGGACGATTTTTTTCCAAGTACAACGGCGAGAACGGCAATATCGGCCTTATCAGTGTCGCCGACCGGCCGTGGCGAAAGCTCACCGACCGCTGCTTTGAAACGCATAACCGGATCTACGATGTGTTGACCGGCAGTGCCGCACCGTATAAAAGCGATATCGCGCGATTCACGACGGGCGCCAAGGGCGCTCAGAAGATAGCGAAGATCATGCGCGTGACGGAACCCATCATCATCAACGGCGCCACCGCGGGATGGCCCGGTGTTCCGCCCGAGTTCATCGGCGCGGCTAACCTCGTCAACGGGGCGTCGCATGGCGGCGTGAACGCGTCATATCGTCTTGCGTGGGACAATGCAAATCTCTATATACTCGCCGACGTTGAAGACCCAACGCCGATGCAGAACACCCGGGAAAACGGTGGCCTCTGGGCCGGCGACGGCATTGAGCTTTTCATCGGTCCCGAGAAGATCGATGACGGCGGGCCGCTTCTTTTCAGCGACCGTCAGATTCTTCTGGGTGCTGCAAAATCGAATGACGGTGCTAAGTATTACTTTGTACGCCAGGACAGACAGCCGTCATGCCGTTCAATCGTATTGCCGCGTACCGACGGTAAAGGATATATCATCGAAGCCGCAATACCGTTTGACGCACTCGGCTTCACGCCGAAGCCCGGACAGACGATACGCTTTGACATGGCGATAGACGACAGCTCCGACGGGAAAAACCGTGAACGCCAGTTCGCGTGGAACGGCACAGCCAATAACTCCGGCGATCGCGGCAACTGGGGAAAAGCGGTGTTCAGCGAATGAAGCGCCGGGCCGCAAGCATCAACGACATCGCCCGGATAGCGAAGGTAAGCGCGATGACGGTGTCCCGTGTGCTGTCCGATCCGTCGCGCGTGAGTGAAAAAACGAGCGCGCGGATCATGCAGGCGATACAGGAAACCGGATACCGTAAAGACGTGTACGCGAGCATCAACTCCAGAAAACGGCGCGATATACACCACCGCACCATCTGCATCAACTGTCCGTTCGATTATCTGGTCGCTGCCAAGGATTTCCCGTTTTTCAGCATCATCTATTTTTCATTCATGCGCGAGATAATGAATCACGGCTACCGGACGGTGCTCACCGACATCGACCGCGACACCGCGCAGTTCGTAAACGCGGGGCACTTCGACGCCGTCATGCTCTGCGGTCCGGTGAACGCGGCATCATATGAATTCGTTACCCGTTCGGCCGGCGCAACACCGGTGCTGACCGTCTGCGCGGGACCGGGAGCGTCATGTTCCATTGACCCTGATGATGCCGCCGGCGGAGTAAAAGCGGCTGAGCATTTTGCCGCACACGGGCATACACATGTCGCTGTGCTTACCTCGGAGCGTGAACCCAATCATCGCGACCGCTATGAACATTTCAAAAATAAATTTCTGTCGCTGGTTCCCGCAGGACGTGTTGACCGAATCGACGGCGAACTGACGCGTGAACAATCCATTACGGACGCGAATATTTTCAGCGCATTGTCGTCATATTTTTCAGACGTCGCTGCCGCAGCACCCACAGGTTTCTTCGTCACCAACAGCTACAGCGCCTATCTTGCGTACCGTTTTCTTCAGGAACGCGGCATCAGGATACCGAAGGACATCTCATTTCTCGGCTACGACAACGTGCCGTTCTATGATACCGCCGCCGTGCCGCTGTCGCGTATCTGGTTCGATCCGGTCAAAGTCGGCACCGCGGCCGCGGACATGGTCGTACACATGCTCGCAAAACCGAAGATCCGGCGGAGGACATTGATACCGGTAAAATTTTCCGATCTCGGATCGGTCATCGATTGTACAATACACAAATGAATCGGGAGGATTTCCGTAAATATGAGAATACTCTGCATCATACTGGCGATCGGTAACATGTGGGCACAATCGGGTTCCCTGCTTCCGGACGGCGCAATGGAAAGCATCTGGGTGGTGAAAGGTGCGGTTACGCCGGTGGACGTGCCGGGGCAGGCGTTCGCAAAAGCATTCCACGCATCGGTTGCCCAGAAGCCGGTGAATGCCTGGGATGTTCAGATAGAAGCCCGCATACCGGCTGCATTTACGCCGGGGACTATCGAGATATCATTCAAACTGCGCGACGCTTCCTCGAACCGTGAAACGTCCGTGTGTTCCGCGGGAATCGTCATCATCACCCGGCCGGGGAACAAATTGCTGGGATTTAAAACGGTGAATGCCGGACAGGAATGGAAAACCATACGCTATCATTACTCTGTAAGCGCGGACTATGCCTCCAATACCGTGGGCGTTGCCATCACCTTCGGCGGCATGGTGCAGGAACTTGAGATCGGCGATATCCGGGTTCGGACGGTCTCTGAAAAAGAGAAAGCGGAGATGCTTGCCGAAGAGCGCATGCTGCGTGCGGCTGAAGCGGCGCAACGTCCCCGCATCGACGGACTGCCGTCAGTGCCGGCGGGTGAAACGTGGAAGATCGCGTTTCAGGACGAGTTTGACGGAACAACTGTTGATGAAACGAAATGGACGATACGCGAAGGAAAACGCCGCGACATGATGCGCAGCCGCAAAGCCGTCTCGCTCGACGGCGACGGCCATCTGGTAATGAGCATATTCAAAGAGGGCGACAAGTTCTATGACAGCTGGATCGACACCAAGAATAAATGGACGCAGACCTACGGCTTCTGGACGGCGCGCATCAAACTGCACCGCTCCGAAGGCCATTGGATAGCGTTCTGGCTCATGCCGCAAAGCGGAAATACCGTCGGCAGTCCCGGGCGCGAGATCGACATCATGGAATGCAATCGTCTCAATGACGAGGTCAATCACGCCATTCACTGGAACGGATACGGCAAGGACCATAAATCAGAAGGACACCGGGAGATGACCCCCGGATTGACCGAGGGATGGCACACGTATTCGCTGCTATGGACACCGGAGGATTTTGTTTTTTACGTCGATGATGCCGAGGTGTACCGTACCAGTGCCGCCGGAGGCTGTCACGTCCCCGAATACATCAAAGTCACCGACGAAGCCGAGGCAAAACCCTCGAGCTGGGCCGGCGATGTGAACACCGCTAAACTGCCCGACTCATGGATGGTGGATTATGTGCGTGTCTATCAGCGCGTCGATGCGAAAACGGGAAAGCCGGTGTGGACACCGCCGCCTCAAGCGCCGAAGGAATGACCGATATGATATACGAAAAAATGCGGAGGATGAATATGAAACACATCAGCATACAGGTAATATCACTCTTACTCCTGACGGCAGCAATCTCCGCACAGGCGCCGCAGGAAGCGCGCCTTGAGATACGCGCGAACACGGGCAAAGTGCCGCTGAACGATGCGTCGTCGAAAACCGGTTCGGTGTCGCATCCGTCATGGCTCAAACCGGGCGAGAAGGAAGCCTCGCTTACCGCCACGTACAAACTGGTGCCGAATAAATGGACGGCGATTGACATAACGTTCACCCCCGCCGGAAACGGCGCCGCGATACTGCAGCTCATGGGGCCATATTATAAAAAACAGGGCGAGACCGCGCTCACGCCGGTATACATCCGATGGGATGGCATTACCGCGGAAGGCAGCGTGATAAATAATGGAGATTTTGAAGATGAGGACAGCGCGAAACCCGACACACCGAAAGGCTGGTGGAAAGGCGGTGCCGATGCGTACATCGAGACGGCACCCGGGATGGTCAAAAATGGGAAACGGAGTATTGCCGCGTGGCATAACGCCTCGTTTCAGACGACACTGCCGCTTACGGAAAACACGGTCACCGTACGCGCCTGGGTGTTTTTTGAATCGAAAGAGGAAAAGCCGTCCGTCGGTACCGGCGATACGTTCATCCTTACGCGGAAGAACTTGTTCCCCGTTGATACGAGTTTTGAGACCGGCGCTGGATGTTTTCCCGGCGCGGACCATGACACACGCACCGGTGTTCACGGCAGATCGTCCGTTATGCTTACGCCGCCGCTCATGCGGAGCTCCAAATTTTTTGATGTATTGTATCCCGATGAAAAATATACGATGACGTTTTCCGCAAAATCAGAAACGCCCACGAAAGCCAGAGTTGTGCTCTGGAATCTTGAATACGGGTGGATATCGTCAGCCGATCTCGACCTTTCAGCCGATTGGAAACAATGTTCGGTAAAAGTCCCGCCGCAGAAAACGCGCAGCGGCATGTACATCGAGTTCCGCGATTTTTCATCGAAGATATGGCTCGATGCGCTGCAGCTTGATAAAGGCGACGCAAAGCCGTACAAACCGGAACCGCTTTCGATGAGCGTAGACCCCGTCGGGCCGGGAAATGTTGTCCGTACCGGCAACGATGCGCTGGCGATGACGGTGCGCATGTACAATGACAGCATCAATACCGCGAATGTCATCGTCCGTTTCCGCACGGAGGCTTTCGACGGATCCATTGCAGCACAGGGCGAGACAGCAGTTTCGCTCAGCAAGGGCGGACTCACTGAACCGGTCATCAAAGCACTTCCGGTGAAAAACCCCGGCTACTACGTCACGACCATAACAGCGTTTGACGGCGCAAAAGAATTGAAACGCTTTACCGTGCCGTTCTGTGTTATCGCATCACCCCCGCCGCTTGAGCAGGATTCATTCTTCGGCATACACCCCGGAGCGATGCCGAAACAATGGCTCTCGAACATCGGCATGGTGTGGCAGAGGAATTTTCCGTCGTGGAAATGGCAGTACCGTTCATCCGACGCCCCGATCGACCTGTCGTTCATCGACAAGGATACGGCAAGCGGACTTCTGCCGTACTACACGTTCAAGATAGCCGAGATGCCGGACTGGATTAAAAAAAAGGGACTGGATTACAAACAGGAATACGTGTCCTATATGAAAAAGGTCGTGGAAGGATACAAGGACAAAGTAAACATCTGGGAACTGGAGAATGAACCCGACCTTGAGTTCAAAAAGATGCTCGGTAAAGATGCCGTTACCGCGGCGCGCGAATATGCGGAGGTGCTTGCCGCCGCCGCGAAGGCGATACGCGAGATAGATCCATCGGCAAAAATATCGGGTGCAAGCGTATCCGGCGGCGACCCCGATGATCATTTCATCTTCATGAAAGAGGTGTTCCGTCTCGCCGGCAATTCCATGGATATCGTCTCCCCGCATATCTATTCAAGCCCCCGCACTATCGGCCCCGAGGCGATGGGCGCAAAATCACCCGAGGACAATCGCTTCCGTGAAAAACTCATCGAGGTGAAACAGATTATCGATCAGTACGGCGGGAAACAGGATGTGTGGATGGGCGAAGTGGGCTGGGAACTCGATGTGCGCACGGCGTATAACGACAGCTATGCGCGTACGTATTCGGAGTATCTGGTGCGCGCACACCTGGCGTCGTTGTCACTGCCGTTCATGAAAAAGTTCTTCTGGTTCACCGCCGAGGGATGCCATGAGAAAAAGAATTATTCTTACGGCATGTGGCGCGACCCCTACGCGCCGCTTCCCGCGGTGGCCGCGTATGCGAACATGACGCGCCTTTTCTACAAAGCGGTGCCGCGCGAACCGATACTCGACACCGAGATAAAGATATTTCCGTTCGTCCGCGAAATTACAAAGCCGCTTGCCGCAGTCTGGAAATACAAGGGAGAAAGCGGCGATATGTACCTCGATGTTAAACCGTCAGCTGTACTCGTCACGGATATGGTCGGAGCCGCGTACACACCAGAGGTCCGCAACGGCAAACTGCGCATCCCGCTCACGACAAGCCCGCTGTATATCACCTCAGACATATTGTCGTACGACGCATTTGCCGCCGTACTTCGCGGTGCCGAGATACGCGTGAAACCGGCGGTGGTATTCCGCAACCGGTTCGCGAACAGCTACGAGTTCACGCTGAAAAACAATACCGCAGCCGAACTGTCGCTGGCTGCATCAGTGTCAGGTGTCAGCGTTGAAAACCCGTCACGGAATATAGCGGTGCCGGCGAACGGGAACAGCGTGCTCTCGTTCACCGGTGCGTTCACCGCAGCCGGCACGAACCGGATTACGCTCACACTCGAACAGCCGCCGGATGTGACCAAAAAGACATACACGCTTTCGTATCTGTCATGTTTGCGAAAAGCCGTTGCCATCAGCAGCGCTGCGGACCGTTCTGAGTTCGACGGACTTCCGGCAATAATCATCACTACGAAAGAAAATATACTGCCGCCGGATCCCACTGTCGGCTGGAAAGGACCGGACGATCTTTCCATCGAGGCGAACACCGCGTGGGACGACGCGGCGCTCTACCTCTGCCTGTCGGTCACCGACGACGTGCACGACCAGAAAAACGCGCCGGCGAACATGTGGAAGGCGGACAGCGTGCAGCTCGGTATCGATGCCGAGAACGACGCGTCCGACTCCGGCGGTTATGACGGGAACGATTTTGAATTCGGATTTGCGCTCACGGAAAGCGGACCGCGCACGTGGTGCTGGACGGCACCCGTTAAGGAACTCCTCGGCAGTCCCGCGGGGGTTGTCTGCAATGTGAACCGCGACGGTAATAAAACGGTCTATAAAATCGCACTGCCGTGGAAGGTGCTCTCGCCGCTTGAGGGAAAACCCAACCGCACGTTCGGGATGAACTTTACCGTGAACGACAGCGACGGTGCCGGACGGAAATACTGGATGGGTCTCACGCCGGGTATTGCCGAGGGAAAAACTCCGGCGTTGTTCAGGAAATTCGTATTGATAGAAAAGTGATCGCCGTGTCAGACATCCGTGGCGGCGGTCATTTCATGAGCTCTGCAAACTGAAAGAGCGGCGCGAATATGCTCACCATGACGACACCGACGATGACGCCTACAACCGCGATGAGCACGGGCTGCAGCAGCGAGGTTATAACCGCAAGCTCATCGTCCACCTCGCGCTCGAACATGCGCCCGAGCGGGCGATAGGCGTCGGCAAGATGTCCCGTTTCCTCGCCGATACGTGTTATCTCCGCGATGCGCGTATCCAGGAGCGGCAGCGCCTGTATGGCTGAATGTATCGATGCGCCGCCGTCGATGGCGGTTTTCGCCGTCATGAGCGGTGCGCGCAGGAACGGATCGAGTGCGTCGGCAAGCGCTGCGAACGAATCGGAAACGGTAGCTCCCGCGGACAGCAGCATGGAAAATGTCTTCACAAACCGTTCGGAAGCGATGCGTGTGCGGTAATTCCGTACCGGTCCGATGCGCATGGCAAGTGCGGTAAGTGCGTGCGCGCCTCCGGCAGTGCGGGAATACTGCACAAGAACAATAACGAGCACGCAGATGACGGCAAGGAATATGAGTCCGTAGGCACGGAGTAAAGCGCTGAGACCGAACACCGCCGCGGTGACGACCGGTACTTTCCCGGTACCGAAAACGGAAAGGAGCGTTTCGAAGCGCGGGATGACGAAGACGAGAAGCGCCGTGACGATGATGCCGCTTAAGCCGAGGAGGAACGCCGGATATGCAGTCGCCTGGGCAATCTTTTTTTTCGTGACGATATTCCGTTCGATATAGAACGACAGCTCCTCCAGCACCGCAGCCAGCGTCCCATACGTTTCGCCGGCGCGTACCATGCCGACAAGCATGCCGTTGAATACGCTATGTTTCTCAAGCGCGCGATGAAGGGTACTGCCTGAGCGCACATCGGCGGCGATTGCCGTGAGTATTCTGCGGACCTGCTTATCAGACACACTATCCGCCTGGAGCTTAATCCCGTCGGCAAGCGGCATGGCTGCGGCGGTTATCAGGTGCAGCGACTGTACTATACGAAGGAGTTTCTCGTCGGGAATGCGCCGCTCATGAGAGCTTCGCGCGCGTATGCGTACCGCGTATTGCCCGCGCGCAAGAAGTGTTTTTTCCGCTTCGGTCTCGCTGTCAGCAATAAGAACCGTACTGCCGCGTTTCCCGGATGCGTCCCGGTAATTGACACTATATTCCATCAGCCGGGCCCGCTACGCGCATAATCTCCGCGCGCGATGTTTTTCCCTCGCGGACAATCGCCATACCGCGTTCATAGAGCGACGGCAATTTCTTTGCGCGCATATAGTCTCTCAGTTTCCTGTCGGTGTCGCCGCGATTCTGCAGTATGGTGCGGATTTCATCATCGATGGGAAGAAACTCGGCGATAACCGTACGCCCGCGATATCCGCTGCCGCCGCATGCGTCGCAGGGTTTCTGCGCATGGGTGAACTCCGCTCCGTCCTTCACTTTGCATGACGGACAGAGAAGCCGTACGAGACGCTGCGCCGCAAAGAGCGATGACACTTCGCTGATGAGATAATCGTTGACAGCCATTTCACGAAGCCGCGTGACCGTTGCCGGCGCGCTGTTGGTGTGCAATGTGCCGAAAACCAGATGTCCCGTGAGCGCCGCATTCGCCGCAATCGATGCGGTGGTCTCGTCGCGTATTTCGCCGATAAGAATCGTGTTCGGGTCGTGTCGGAGCACGCGTTTGAGCGCCGCGGGAAACGTGAGGCCTATCGCCTCGTTCACCTGAATCTGCATGATGCCGTCCAGCGCGTACTCGACCGGGTCTTCAATGGTGATTATCTTCCTGCCGTTGTCCCTGGTTGCGTCGATGAGCGAGTAGAGCGTTGTCGATTTTCCGCTGCCCGTGGGGCCGGTGATGAGCACAAGTCCCTGTGTGCGCATGGCTGATGCGGTCAGGAGCGTTATCTCATCCTCAGTATATCCGAGTGCCGAAAGCGCGAACACATCGCGATGCTGCGACAGTATGCGCAGTACCGCGTTCTCGCCGTAGACGGTGGGGATGATGCTCACGCGTATGTCAGTCGGTTTACCGTTCTGCGTAAACGTATATTTTCCGTCCTGCGGGAGACGCTTCTCGGCGATATCAAGACGCGAGAGCACTTTGATGCGGGATATCACATTCGGGTACACCGCCGCGGGAAACGCCTCGCGCACGGCAAGCACGCCGTCGATGCGGCAGCGCACAAACACGCGGTCGCGGAAGAGTTCAATGTGCACGTCGGATGCCCGGGCCGCAACGGCCTGTGTCATCAAAAGCTGAACGATGCGTGACGCGGATGAGTCGTCATCATCCGCAGCGGCTGTCGCGGTGACCGTCTGCGCTGCGGGGATATCAGATGCGGTGCGAACGATATTATCCATCGACCCGCCGACACCGAGCAGCGTGTTTACAAGTCCGTCGATGTGATACTCAAGCCCCAGATGTGCGATTACCGTGCGTTCGGTGAGAAAGCGTATTTCCTCAATACGCTGCTGGTCGCGTATATCGGGCATGAGCACCTGCACGGCAGCGTCGTCATGCGTGAATGGAAGAACGTGATTGCGCCGGATGAAATCCTCCGGCATAAGCGCCAGCGATTCGCGGCGCACATCGGACGGCGCGAGGCGTTTTACTTCGGAGTCAAATCTTTTTTCAAGAAATGCCGCCACCGCATCTTCGCTGACTTTTTTGTGTGTCATGAGAATATTGCCGAGCCGTTTACCCGACTGACGCTGTTCGGCAAGCGCTTCCGCGATATCGGCCGCAGTGACGGTGCCGCGTTGGAGTAAATATTCACCAAGTTTCATGGTGACGGGATTATACTATGTATGGGGGCAATGTTCAACCGTCACACCATCACGGAGGGAGGCCGAGTGCCGGAATGCCACGGCTCGGTCACGCAAGTCCTCGCAGGACGCGTATGCCGCGGCGTCGGGGGCGGTAAACCTCATCGTCGGCAGCATCGGAAGCGGTGTGCAGCTCTCCCGTGAATTGCGCTCGCTTCGGAAAGCGATGACGCGCGGAACGGGTGCCGAAAAGGTCCCCGCAGCCGTGAAAGCCGAACCGGCGAAAGCGTAACGTGAACACCGGCTGAAAGGCCCGGACAGGAAGACGTTCCTGTCCGGGCTTTTTCCATTTGTTGGATCGCGGGTACACTATCACCATCAATGACGGCATTCTCGATGAGTTGTTTTCTCGGATACACCGGTGTATATGGTTTACAAAGCATAGTATACAGTGTATGCGCCGGTGTTGCCAAGACATTATCAGACATATGGATACTACCGGTCAGAACACGAGAGCCGAAGACCGGTACACGTGCTGTACGGTCAGGCATATAACGTACCGAAAACGGTGTGTCAGGAAAAAAATATCGCGTACAGGCGCTATGCGCGTGTTCACGTTCTGTGCGAACCGGCGTATGGACAATATACACCGGCTTTTGTTGAGCGTATACCGGTGCATGTTCAACAAAAGCCGGTGTACGTTCATCATATTCCAGTGTACAGGCCTTGTACGCGTTTATCGGTAACTCGAGCCTTGTGTACGTTGAGCGTATGCTGGAATATTATTGTTGTTTTTGGACTTCATTCCGATTAATTGTGATATGTAGCATTCTGCTTATAACGTCATTGAATAAATAATAACCGCTGCAGATGCGGCTTGACTCGGTGGATTTGCAGAACTATACTATTGCGTATGTTAAATCGTGAAATGAAAAGTCCTATCCCGTGCTGAATATGAAACAATACGCCAAACTCATTCTGTATGTATTTACTGTGCTTATCGGCAGCGTATACGCATCAGCAGCCGGAACAAAGGAGAATCCTCTCTGGCGCACTACCGATGATGTCGTTGACGGATGGGACTGGTCTCTTCCGGCATATGTAGAGCCTGCACCCTACAGCGGAATAAAATTTTCGCCGCCGGCGGGAGCTGCATTTCCGGTGAATCAGATCGCCGTGTTGAAATCAAGCTGGCGGGAGTGTGAACCGGAGGAAGGAACATACGATTTTTCTCCGCTTCGGAAAAGTCTTGCAGCAGTGCCTGCCGCTGTACACGGCGTTGAACTTCACCTGTATGCAAGCGTGAAAGAAGTCCGGTATTCGTCCGGAAAAAAAGATCCCGGAACCGGACCGCTGTGGCTCATTGACCGTTACCGCGTGCCGGTTATCGAGGAGAAAGTATCTGCGAAAATCGGCAATCCGTTTCAGGTTTTCAATTTCGACATTTACAATCAGGAATATCACCGGCGGTACTGCGCGATTATCCGTGCGTTCGGGCAATCCGGAATCGCTTCTGATGCGAAAATTCTTATCGTCTATGTTCACGGAAAATCTTCAAGCCGCGGAGAGGAGGCGGCAAATCCGAAGAACGCTGATGAAGAAAAAGTGCTCAAAGAACGGCTGTCTGCATGGGCGGATGCATTCGGCACGAACGCGTATAAGCTTGCCTGGGTTGGTGCCGAAGAACCGATGATCGCATACGCCTATGAACTGGGCATGGGACAACGCAACGGTTTTGTTGAGCAGTATCTTAATCATATTCCCAATCCTTCACTCGGGCAGCTTCTTGATGATCGCGGATATCTTGTGGTCGATGAACAGTGTCCGCTGATAAAATACAACCGCGCGTCCGGCGATGAAAATGAGGAATACAGTCCGAAGGAGCATGTCGCCCGTTTCGGACCGATGGAGTCCTGGCCGCACCGCTACCGGGAATCGATGCTGCGCGCACTGCAGATGAGAAGGAATTTCATCTGGAGCGAGTACACGCCGAGTATTGATATTCCGCTGTTCTGCTTCACCGGACTCGAACTGGGACGCACGGTGAACGATGCACCGGATGCGTGGTGCTATCTCCGTGAAAGCGTTGTGAAGAGAAGCAATTACACGGTGAAGAATTTCGAACGCTGGCTCTATCAGCGTGACGGAGAAGGATCGAAAGCCGAGGCCGCAGTGAAAATCCCTGTTCCGGAACTGATGCAGAATCACGCACCGGGGTATTATTTTGACTGCATCGCGCGGAAAACAGATAAAAGTTCGGGAAACAGCAACATCGGGTTTGCGCTTGATGATCGATTTCTCGGCCGGACACCGGCAAAGGTTGCCGTAAAGATAACCTATCATAATCTGTATGCGGGAAGGTGGAATCTCGTGCTGCATACAAAATCAGGCACTGCCGTCCGTGCGGTTACCGCCGCCGCCGACAGCACGATACGAACAGCAACTTTTTTCTTTGATGATGCGGTGTTTGCGGCAGACGGATACGATTTTGATTTCACCGTTGAAGCGGATACAGCGGATGCTGTCATCAGTTTCGTGCGGGTTATAAAAATACGGTGAGAGCAAAAAGATCACAACGACGACTGCAGTGTGGAATACATCCTGCTGTTCTCCTGTAAAGGCAGGGAAATATGCCCGGGCCAGTCGCGCGCTTCGCCATACATCGCGCACGGTGCGAAGAATGAAATTTCTTCCCGAGCTAAAAGCGCGAGCCTTCGGCCCGCACTACGGCCCAACTACCTCGAACGGCACCGCAGGTAGCGTGTTGAGCAGATTCCTGCTGTACGTGATCACGCCGTCCTTGCCCTTGCTCGCGCTGTATGCGTTTATGATCAGATTGCCTTTGGTGCCCGGTTTGACTACCGCCGCATCCACCAGCACCACGGCGAACGGCGTATTGGTGGGCGTTGCCGGCGCGATGTTTGTTTTATCGATGACGATTCCCTTCACCGGCGGATCGATCTCGCAGTACATGAGCATGCCGGTGATTCTGTTGCTGCGGTAGGGTCCGTGAAGCTGTCTGATGGGTACTTTCGTATCCTTGCCGGCGGTGAGCATCAGTGTGCCGTTCGTCGGAAGTTCCACGGTGAGCCCGAGCCACCGGCGCGGCTGGAACGTGATGATGAGATCATCGGACGGAACGAGGTGGCGGTACGCGAACGCCTGCATCATATCCTCGGCCGCGAGCGCCGTATGCCGGACGGTCTTTCCGCCGATTGTCGCCGTGCCGTAGAAGACCGGTATCGCTTCGGTACCGGAAATGTTCGATGTTGCGGACACGGTCACCCGCACCGTGTCGTCCTTTGACCGGATGACGCCGCCGGAAAGTGACAGCCCCTCGGGCGCGTTCTCCATGGAAAGCGATATATCGCCGTCGAATCCGTCGATGCGCTGCACGTAGAGCGTGAGCGGCATGGTGCCCCCGCGCGGCAGATTTATGGCCGACGGTGTTACACGGATCTTGAAATCCGGACGCGGCGGGCCTAGACGCAGCCGGTATGCGTACACATCGCCGCCGGCATCCTGTGTGTCGCGGATGATGATGTGATACGTGCCGTTGGTGGGAAGCACGTAGCTGATGTATGAATCAGCCTGATGCGCAAGGAGCCCGTATGACTTGTCTGCGTAATCGTCGTTCGTCATGAGCACGGCGCCTTTGCTGTCCGTGAGCCTGAGCATGGAATCGAGCGGTGAACCGAGCCGCCGCGCATACACGTCGGCGATGATGCGGTCGCCCGCTTTTCCGGTGAAGCGGTAGATATCAACATCGCCCGGCCTGCCGATGCGTCCGTTGATGACCGCGGGTATCGTCACGCGCTGTGCGTTGGTAAGTATATTGTTGTTTTCCGTCTCGAAGACTTCGGGAAGATCGTCTGCATAGAAGAGTATCGGGTTCACGCCGGCAACCGGTGCTATCGTGATGATGCCCGACTCCGTCATGTTCGGTTCGATTGTTGTCTGCGCCATGGGCAGATTGAAGCCGGACATCTGCACGCGGGTGGTTCCCGTGCGCGGTCCGCCGAGCGGGAATATGCCGGTGACGTACGGGAGTTCTCCGGCGGTGATGCGGTAGACGAAATCCTCACGTCCCCGGTAGATGGAGTCGCGTATCTCGGCGATGTAGTCGCCGTCAGCGGGCACGATGAACGGAAGCACGGGGTCGGGATTGCCGTAGAAGTCGTCGGCGAACGCGACTTCTTTTCCTTTCGCGTCATAGAGTGTGAGCACGGACTGGCACCAGCCGGGAACGGCGTCGGCCATATACGGCATGAGGTCGCGCGACTGCACGGCGAACACGAGCGACTGCCCCTTGAGTGCGCTGAAACGGAAGCGGTCCACGTCGCCGGGCAGTATCTGTCCGTTGACCACCGCGGGAAGCGTCCCGATATAGAACGCGTTCGTCGTGTCGTTGGGCTCGCGTTCCTGGAATTCGGGAAGCTGTCCCACGAAGAACACGAGCGGTTCTGAAACGCCGCGCGGTGTGGCGAGCCGTATCTCGCGTCTGCCGGGCGGCGCGTCGGGGCTTACGGTGATATCAACGCGGACGATATCGGTGAGCTGCGCGTTGGGCTGCTTTTTGCGTTTGATGACGCTCATGTAGCGCATCATGTCCGGTTCCTGCGGCAGCGGTTCGAGGTATGAGATAAGTTTTTCCGTTCGCGCCAGCTGATTCAGGACATTCGACCGCGCATTGCTGCTCATGATGTTCGTCGCGAAAAGCGCCGTGATGTTCGTTGTGTAGTTAGTGACGTTGTTCGATCCGACCATGGCAACGACATTGGTCAGTGATATCGCGGTCGTGTTCGTCTTGTAGGTCGTGCGGACCATGACGACACCGTTCGAATCGGTTGTCTCCACGGTATTGGTGGTGATGTTTGTTGCGAGGATGGGGAAAACGTCCACCGCCACATTGGTTATCATGTTGGTGATGTAGTTTGTTGTGCGCTTTTTGGTCGGTATAATGTCGGTGATAACCGTGGTCGTGGTGCCGTCATCGTTGACGTTGATGACGGCGTTCGTGAGCATGTTCGTGATGAAATTCGTGATTATGATCCGCACGATATTCAGTCTGCCCTCGAGGATGTTGCGCTGATTGTACAGCTGTCCGCGCTGAAAGTCGTCGATGTCCATGGAGAAACCGGCGATGCCGCCGGTGATGCCGCTGCCCGTGATGTGGATATTCGTCACGGTCTCGAGGAACTGACCGCCGATGCGTACGGTAATCTTTTCCCCCTGCCGCGCGCCCGCGGGATACACATAGCCGATATGCGGACGGTTCTGTGCCGCAAGGCCCGCGGCCATCAGTATTCCGAGGATGACGATGCGCACGATGATGCTGTGGTTCCTCACGAAATCTCCTTACATTATCTCGTACAATCTGCCGCCGCTCATGAGCTTTTCCTCGGTGATCGATGGCAGTATGCGGACGTCATATCCCGACGGATGCATGATGGTGCCGTCAGGGTCGATGCCGAGCAGGTCGAGCATGCTCGCGAGGAGATCCCATGGATAGATGGGCCGTTCGATGACATCTTCACCGGTGGGGCTGGTCTTTCCTATCGCATACCCGCCTTTGAATCCGCCGCCCGCCACCAATCCCGCGAATGCCTTGCCGTAGTGGTTGCGTCCGCCGTTCCAGGGCGCTTCCCACTGCACCCGCGGTGTGCGTCCGAATTCGCCCTCGCACCACACGATGGTGCTGTCAAGGAGTCCCCGCTCCGAAAGATCGTCGAGAAGCGCCGCGATGCCGCGATCGAGCTGCGGCAGTTTGGTGCGCATGATGCCGAAATGCTGCTTGTGCGTGTCCCAGCCGTCGAAATTTATCGTGATGTACGGCACGCCCTGTTCGACGAGACGCCGCGCGGCGAGACAGGACTGGCCGAAGGTGTTCATGCCGTACCGGTCGCGCACGTCCTGTTTTTCCTGACCGAGGTCGAACACTTTGCCCGCCGAGCCGAGAATGAGATCCCACGCCTCGCCCTGCACTTTCTTGGAAGCATCAACCTCGGGCACGCCGCTCATGGCGCTGCCGAAAGTGTTCATTTTTGTCAGAAGTTCGCGGCGGTTTTCCTGACGATCAGGCTGTATGTCGCGCGAGATGATGCCCTCCACGGTGAAGCGCCGGTCGGCGGGGTTGCCGCCGGTGGCGAACGGTTTATAGCGTTGTTCGAGAAATCCCGCTTCGGAGAAACGGCCCTGCAGCCGTGTCATGACGATATACGGCGGGATAAGATTCGTATAACCGGCCGAATACCCTTTCTTGAGCGACACGATGGCGCCGAGCGACGGATGTACGAGTGTGCCGCCGGGCATCCAGCCGCTCTGCACCATGTAGGCCGCGGTCTCATGCCCGTTATTGTTATGCGTCAGCCCCCGGAGAAGCGTATACTTGTCGGCACGCGCGGCGAGCAGCGGTAAGAGTTCGCCGATCTGTATGCCGTCCACGTTGGTCTGCAGCGTTTTGTTGAGCGGTCCGCAGTAATCGTAACCGGCGTCCGGCTTCGGGTCGAACGTGTCAATGTTGGTGGGTCCGCCCCAGAGCCAGATCTGTATCACCGACTTTGCCGTGTTCTTGAGCTTGCGCGGTTCGGTGCCGAACAGTCCGCTCCCGAAGAGCGCCGCACCCGCGGCACCCGTGGCCATAAGACGCAGCATCTCGCGCCGTGAAAGACGTTTGTTGTGATCCGACGCGTTCATAGCAATGCCTCCTTCGGCAATACGCCCGTCAGTGCTTCATGATGAACTCATCACTGTTGATGAGCATCCATGCCAGATCGATCATCGCATCGTTCTGATTGCGGTTCTTCACTCTGATATAGTCGAGTGCGATCTTCAGTTCATCCGCGGTGGGTTTACGTGAAAATATCGTCAGATACAGTTCCTCCACCTGCCGGTCCGCCGTACGCGCGATGGCGAGTGCGCGCCGCAGCACGCCGCTGTTGCGCACCTTATCCTGTATCTGGCTTGAGTTCAGAAGATGCAGTTTCTGCGCCGCGGTGAGTGTGTTGTTGCGTTCAAGCTCATAGCCCGTATCGCGCGCGGGACGTCCGAACATCTCAAGGAACGTGCTCGTGATGCTTCCGTCGGCTATTTCCACTGAACGTTTGTTCTCCGGTATGTAGGTGAAGGGCTCCGGTATGGGGCTTGAATATGATTCCGTGGTTCCGGTTATTCTGCATATCGCGTCGATGACCACTTCGGCCTCAAGACGCCGGGTGAAATACCGCGAAAAACTTATGTCATTGGTGCGCGACGGATCCGACGGGATTGACGAAAGCTGATACGTGCTTGAACTGAGGATGAGCCGCCAGAGTTTCTTTATATCATAATTATTGGAAATCATCTCGCGCTCGAGGTATGCGAGGAGGAGCGGATTCTGCGGCGGATTGTCGGGGCGTATGTCGTCGGGAACATGAATGATGCCGCGCCCGATGAGCCAGAACCAGACGCGATTGACGATGGCCTTCGTGAAATAGGGGTTCTGCGGCGTAATGAGCCAATCGGCAAAAACGATGCGCGGATCAACCGAGGGGTCTATCACCGGTTTTTTTCCGTCGGGAAACACAGGGACGATGGGCTGTCCGTTGGTGCCCTTCGGCGGCACACGGTCGGGGTCGAAATAGACGATTTCTTCCTTCCACTCGCCGGTCGCCTTATATGCCACTTTACCGAAAAACGCCGCAAAGCCCTCACGCTTATCCGTCGGCCATGCGTCGAAGCGTGTCCCCATGAAGGTGAGCGCCGCTGCCTGGGCAATCGAGTACGGTTCTTTTTTCTGAAGCGCGCGGTAGAAGTTCACCGGAGGATTGCGGAAATTGGGTCCGCTTGCGGTCAGGAGCGTACGCGCGAACCGGTCATACGGCATATTGCTTTTAATGGAAGAATATATCCACCGGTGATACGCCTGCACGGCGTTGGGCCAGAGATTCACCGGAAATTCCGATTTGATGCGGAGAATGTCGCCCCATTTCATCGCCTGCAGGTCCACATACTCGTCGCTGTCAAGCAGCCGGTCGATGAGTTCAAGGCGGCGTGCCATGACGGTACGGATATCGGGCACTGCATTCGTGTTGTTCGTACCTGCCGCCATGGCCGCGTTCGTGCCTTTATTCGTTGCGGTGTTGGTGCCGGCCGCCGCTACCGAATTCGAATTCATGTTCGAAAGAAATGCGCGTACATCGGCGCTTGACGGTATTGTCCCGGTGATATCAAAATAGACGCGTCGTATGAACACTTCATCCGAGCACAGATATGACGGGCGTATCGATTGTTTTGCGAGCTGACTGAATACATATTCGTCGATGCGGTTGGCTGCCGGTGCGGGGCCTGGCCTCTCGTAGGGAATAACCGGGTCACGCTGCGGGGTTACCGGTATGACGATGATGGGTTCTTCTTTGGGTACCACCGGAGTGCGATTGGTGACAGCATTCGTTGCCGGAGATTTTACGGATGCGGCAACGGCCGGCGTTTTTTTAATGGTGCGGGATGTTTTTTGCGCGAATACGGTGTGACAAACGATTGACAGGCAGACGATGACAAGTGCTGTGCGCATAATGCGGTGTTGTTTTTCAGTCATATCTGTCTCGTATCTCCGGAATGAGACGATCGCCTTCCATATAATTGTAGTATTAAATGGTGAATAGTCAAGCGGCCCGCTCTGGGTGAGGCCGGAATTCGCGTCCAATCACCGGTCGACGACGGTATTTCCCTCGACAACGATGCCGCTGGTCGTCTCGACATCGGCGTAGACGCCCATATTCGGCGCATAGGGTGAACGTACCCACGTATTGCCGATCACCTTTACGTCGGACGCATACGATGCACCCACCGCGCCGCGATGCGGCAGATTCTCTTTGCCGGTCTCGGGGTTGCGTATCGTGTTGTTGCGAATGGTAACGTTGCTCGCCGAGCAGACATACGTAATGACGCCCGGTGTTGTGATGAACATATTGTTGTCGATGAGAATGTCTTTGAGAATAGGGTACGTTGTCTTTTCCACCGACGGATCGGATTTCAGATACACGCTGATGTAAATGATGGGATGTTTCTCCGCGGGGAAACACCGGTACGGATTGGCGTTCTCAAACAGATTGCTGCGGATGATCACGTTTGAAACGCCGTAACCCTCGCTCCAGACGTTGAATGTATAGCCGGTCTCGATCTTGATGGCGCCCATCTGCGTGTGGAAGAAGCGGTTGCTCTCCACGGTGATGTTCCTGCCGAGGAGGAGAAGTCCCCGCGCCCGGTTGTCGTGGAAATAACAGTTGCGCACGATGATGTTCTCGGAATTGTATCGTTTATTGAAAAGAATGAAGCCGCTCGTGCGCTGTTCGGGAATTGGCGATTCGAAAATGAGCTCGTTGGGATGTTCTTTGTCACCGGGGCCCTTCTTCTCTTTCAACGTAAGTACAGTCCCTGTGGGTGAGTAGTCGTCATTACGCAGCTCGAGATGATCGCCTGGGCGCAGCCCAGCCACGCTCATGTTTTTTGTCGTGAGCGTATCCGCTCCGGTCTTGAACGCGAAGCCCGTGGTGTCGTGGACGTTGAGGCAGTCGTCGCCGCCGAAACTGAACTCGCAGCCGTCCATCTTGTAATAACCGAGCGACTGCGCGATGTGATGATGGTCCGCGGTGCAGGTGATAGGATGCGTGGACCCCGGACGTTTTCTGATGTGCGTGTTCAGGAACTGCCAGTGATGCTGCTCTCCCGACGTGACGAACGCGTGGCTCGGTACGCCGTAGATGGTGACATTCGAGAGCGTGAGATTGGTGTTGGCATACATGGTTATGCCCGGCATATCGTATACGTAATGGCGTATGCGGAAAAGGTCGCCGGGTTTCACGCGCTTGGCGTAGGTGGATTTTGCGCCGTCGGAGTATGCATTCAGGCGCATGCGGTTCCCCGACAGCCATTCGTACGATGCGCGCTTCGAGTCCGCGCGGCGGAAGAACTCATGACCGATATCGAACGAGCCTTCGAATCCAACCGACATCGTTGTCGGGTCGAGTCCCTCGAGTATGCCGATGCGTACGTCCTTGCGCGGGAAGTCAGTGTAGTGGATGAATTTCAGGTCAACGTACGCGCCCTCGGGACCGATCGCTTCAACCGAGACCACGCTCCCGAGCGGGTCCTTTGACCAGTCCCAGTCGACGAAGAAATTGCGGAGCATGATGCGCTCGCTCGTCACGATGTCGATGCACTGGTTGCGCGTCTTGAGCCAGATGAACTCGGAACCCTGCGCGTCGAATTCGAAATCGGAAAGCCGTTCAAAACGCATCGGGCTGTTGTTGGTGAAGCGGTACACGCCTTTCGGAACGATAAGCTTCGATATGCCGTTGCTCCTGCAGTGATTGATGGCGTTATTGAACGCCTGCAGATTGTCCTCGCTCGCGATGCTCGCGCCGAAGTCCGCAACCGATGCGGTTGTCCCTTTTGAGCGCGGCAGATCGATGGTGAACTCGGGTGATCCGTTCGGAAGCGACAATGTGCCGGTATACGCCGACGGTTTTTCCGTCACCGGGATGAAGCGCTCGCCCGTTCCCTCGATGACGACGATATCGTCGATGAGCGCGCGAACCTTATTGTGCGTGTGTATCTGCAGCGCCTGCGTCGTCTTGTCTGCCTGTATCCTGCATTTGAGGCGTATGCGTTTCACGGCTCCGACATCCTTCACATCCATACGCGCGATGTCGAGCTTCGGTCCGGGTTCGTCGAGCGGCCGCATGAGTATGTGCACGTAGCAGTTGCTCGCCGCTTCGATGAGCTTGACGTTCAATGAGATGAGATAATCGGTGCCGGGTTTGAATGTACCCTGCGGCGTCATCACGCACGGATTCCATTCCGCGGACGACGACATCGTATCGATGAGCACGGAGCGAGCACCCGATATCGCGCCCTTGTCCGTCACCGTTGCGCGGCCCTCGACGAGTGTAACGCCGGGCTCCTGTTCGAAGTCGAACGACGCCGCCACCGTGGAGGGCTTCACCGTATCGATGACGATATCGTCAACGAGTGCACGGACTTTTTTGCGTGTGTGTATCTGGAGCGCATAACCGTCTTTGCCGGCGGGAATCTTGAACTTCATCGAGACTTTCGTTTCCTTGCCGACGTCTTTCACATTGAATACGCCGAGGTCAGCTTCGTGTCCGGAGACGTCGAGCTGGCGGATGAGGCAGTGTACGAATGAATCATCGTCGGCCGAAAGTATTTTTACGGTGAAACTGATGCGGTATTCGCCTCCCGCGGCAAGTGCCCCGCGTGCGGTCTTGAAACAGGAATTCCATTCGCCGCCCGTTGCCGTGGTGTCGATAAGGAGCGACTTCGTGCCGGCTACCGCTCCGGAGGATGTGACCGATGCGAGCCCGTCGCTGAGCGTGTATGCGTCTTTGTCGTCGCGTTCAAAATCGATGACGGCGGCTGTAAGCGAACCGACTGCAAGCATAAGCGCGATGAATTGTTTCATAGTGTCCTCTTGGGTTGCGGGATGATTCCCGCGCTTATAGTATACGTCATCGGCGCATTTATTGTAAATGGATAAAACCGCATGCGGATGGACAAAACCGCACGAGCATTGCATTTTCATGGTGCGGAAATACAATGCGCTGAGGAGTTGCCAATGAATAAACACCTGCCCGCCATGTTCTGCATCGCCGTCGTATTCGCGTATTCCGCATGTGCCGCCGAGCTTGCCGTAAAGCCGGACAAAGCGGACGGTATTTACAGCGTGGGCGAGACCATACGCTGGGATATTTCGCTGAAGGATGCCCCCGGCGTGACGGGCGTGTCCTATACCGTGAAAAAAGGGGGATTGAGCAACATCAGTGAGGGAACGCTTGATATCGTCGACGGAGCGGCATCGGTTACCGCTGCCGCCGAAGAACCCGGGACATTGCTTGTCGCAGTGAAGGCATCGGGCGGAACCGTAAAACTTCAAACGCTGGGCGGTGCTGTCATCGCTCCTGAAATGATAAAACCGTCCATGGAACGTCCGGCGGATTTCGATGCGTTCTGGGAAAAAAAGATCGCCGAGCTTATTGCCGTACCGGCAAATCCGGTGCTTGATCAGTCCGACAGCGGAAAGGCGAATGTCGGCTACTGGAAGATAACGATGGACAATATACGCGGCACGAAGATACGCGGCAATCTCGCGCGACCGAAGGCCGGTGATACATTTCCGGCGCTTCTGCTCGTGCAGTATGCCGGCGTATATCCGCTCCCGAAGAACGGCGCCGTCGATAAAGCCGCTCAGGGATGGCTTACACTCAACATCATCGCGCATGATCTGCCTGTCGACGAGAAACCGGAGTTCTATAAACAGCAGGATGCAGGTCCGCTCAAGAATTATGTGGCAATCGGCAATGAGGACCGCGAGACAAGTTACTTTCTGCGCATGTATCTCTCATGCTACCGTGCAGTCGATTATCTCGCCTCGCGGCCGGACTGGAACGGGAAGGTGCTGGCCGTCATGGGTACCAGCCAGGGCGGGCTTCAGACCATCGTCACCGCGGGCTTTCATCCGAAGGTCACCGCGGCGCTCGCGCTCGTGCCGGCAGGCTGCGACACCACCGCGGCGAACGCTCAGCGTGCTCCCGGCTGGCCGTATTGGCACAACCACATAAACATGGGTATGGGAAAAGATATGGCAAAGATAATGGAAACGAGCCGCTATTATGATGCGGTGAATTTCGCCTCGAAGATAACCTGCCCGCTTCTCATCGGCGTGGGGTCAATCGATACCACATCGCCCGCGGCCGGTGTCACCGCCGCATATAATCTTTCTGCCGGTAAAAAAGAACTGGTGATACTCCCGCTCGCCGACCACAAGGGCGCGAACAATTCACATAAAGAATATTATAACCGCGCGACGTTCTGGCTGGGAGAGCTGCTCAAGGGGAATTCACCGGTGCAATAGTCAGATGCGGCTGTCGGTTACAACGCGGCCATATCGCGAATTTCGTCATACTGCAGCGGCGTCGCAAGGCGTTCCACCTGACTCTCAAGCCGTTTCAGTTCATCTTTGACTTTCTGTTCGCCCGCGAGCGCTGCGATGTAACGCTGATTAAGCAGGAACACCGCGGCCAGATGTATAAGCACCGTTGCTGTCATAAGCGCATGCTCAACGGAAGTCCCGGCGAAGAGCGCCGGCGCGGTGACGGTGCGTGACGCCGCCGGTATGGAGGCGATTCCCTTTTTCACGTCAACCGCGGTGATGGGTGCCGCCGTTTCCGATTTTTTGACGAGCGCGCGGTGCACATCGCCGAGCTCCTCGGCAAGATCGCCGACACTATCTGCAAGACGGCTGATGGCCTGCATGGTCTCAATGTCTCCGGTGGAATATCCTGAGGATACGAAGGATGTAGCGAGCATGCCGGCAAGCCTGTCACGCGTGATATGCACGTGCTCGTTCACCCGCGCAAGACGTTCAAGCTTTTCCGCCTGATGGGCTATGTCCGCGCAGCGTGCCGACAGATATTCGGGTGCAAATATGCGTATACGGCTGCCGGTGTCGATGGTTATTTCTCCGGCGAGAAGCGGTTCAAGCTGTGCTGATGCGGCCGCTGCGATATGCGCGGCGGCAGGCAGCATGTTCTCGGCCGCGGCGGCCATCGTCTCGCGAAAACCCGCGGCGGCAAGGAGGCCGGAAAGCTTTTTGAAATCGCAGACGCCGTTTTGGAATTCAAGAAACGTCCTGATGCGGTCGACGGCGCGCCGCTGTGCCGCGAGCGCGGCGATGTCGCCGATCATCGTCTCGATATGCGCATCGATATGATTGAGCACGGACACCGGGCAGTCATAGCTGAAATTGTTCACCATGCCGCGCGTGTCGTTGTCGATGAGCGCGTCGACGGTGAGCATGCGCCGCCGTTCGATGATGTTCAGTCCCACGATCATCGCGGAGAGTGTCGGCGCGTTCGTTCTCAGGGAGAGGAGGCGCTTTATGTTGTCGGCCGCGGCTGCGGGAGCGAACGATGATTTCCCGCTGCGAAGCACGCTTTCCACGGCGGCGGCTATCTTTTCGGGATACGATGTGTTATGTATGCAGATGAGGAGCGAGTTCTCCAGCCGGCTGAGCTTCACGAAAAAACCCGATTCGCCGGAACGGTTCGGCTCCGAGCCGATGGCGGCGATGCGTTCGACGAGACGTTTGAACTCCGCAATAAGGTTGTATTCCAGTTTGGTGAGCGTCATCCAGCCGTGTTCCTCGACGAACGCAAGCGGCGCGACAAGATCGAACGCCGGTTTCTGGACGTGATCGATGAACAGCGATTCTATCGTCCGGACGGGGCGTATTGATGGAAGAAAAAAGGAATAATCGAGCACGCCGCTTTCCTGTGCGAAACCGATGACGGCGGCAAAGTCGCGGAAGATGAAATCGAGATAGCTTTTGCGCTCCGGCGCGTTCTTGATGCGTTTGCGGCGCTCCTTGACGGTATGCGGCGTGTAGATGCCGCGCTCGGCGAGGAGGCGGTGCGTCTCGATGTCGAACGCCGTTTCCTCGGCCGTTGCATCCTTGTCGTTCGCCGTGCGGCGGAGCAGATGGAGACTGCTGCGGAAACGGTATTTCAGATCGATCTCTTTTACTTTTTCGATCTTTTCTTCTATCGGGATAGCCGAATCAATGACACCGGCCACATGCTTCTCGGCTGCGGTGCTGCGTTTTTTGCGCAGGAGCGCGCCGAGTTCGACATAGAGATCGCTTTTCGATTTCAGATTCGATTCGAGCGCTGTGTTGTTTTCCATGGAGACCGCCATTCGCCCTGATCGCGGCTGTGTGCGCCGGTGCTTGAACTGTTCGATGGATACAATACCATCGACGAACATCCTTGTCAAGCATATATCTCCATCTAATTTGCAGAAATCTCCATTCCATTTTTTCCGGCATGCGATTTACTTATACTGCAGCTTATTTTCAAGATAAATGGAGAAAACCCATGAAAAAGATCATTATAGCCGATGCTTCGCCGGAATTGAAAGAAGGTCTTTCACTGCTCACCTCGGCAGTACCGATGACCTTCGCGAAACAAGGCGATGGTCATATCGTTTCATTCAAGAAGGACTCAGGACTGTCAGTTGCCGTTGACGGGAACCGGATAACGGTGAGCTATGCTGAAAAGAATCAGGCGTTCCGCGCGCTTGGTCTTATCAACGGCATGCTCCGTGCCGGAAGATCGGTGAAGCCGTTCTCTGAGACACAGCGGTTCTCGCTTATCAACGTCATGGTGGACGTTTCGCGCAACGCCGCGCTTACCGTGGAAACGACGAAGGACATGCTCAGGCGTTTTGCGCTTATGGGCATCAACAGTTTCATGCTCTACACCGAAGCGAACTACGAAGTTCCCGGTGAACCGTTCTGGGGATACAATACCGGCGGTTATTCCATAAAGGAACTTCAGGAACTCGATGCTTACGCGTCGAAACTGGGGATCGAGATGTTTCCCTGCATACAGATGCTCGCGCATCTCCGGCGTGCGCTGCAGTGGCCGGCATACGGCGGCGTGAAGGATACGGAAACGGTGCTCATGGTGGGCGAGGAAAAGACGTATGCGCTTCTCGACAAGATACTCGGCGCGGCGATGCTTCCGTATAAAAGCAAACGCGTACACATCGGCATGGATGAAGCGTGGGACCTCGGTCAGGGGAATTTTCTGAGAAAGAACGGCTACAAGACGCACTTCGAGCTTATGCGTACGCACCTGACACGCGTGATGGACATAGCCCGCAAACACGGCGTGAAGCCCATGATGTGGGCAGACATGTTTTTCCGCGCCGGTTCGAAGACGGGCGCCTATTACGACCTCGATGTTATTGTCCCCGACGATGTCAAAGCGGTGATACCGCCGGAGATGCAGCTCGTATACTGGGACTATTATCACGACGATGAGGATTTCTATAAAAAATTCATCGATCGCCATCTTGAACTTTCGCCGAACCCTCCGGTCGTGGCAACCGGTGCGCAGACATGGACGCGTTTCTGGACGCATTACGAATATGCGCTGTCAACGATAGACCCGTTCATGAAAGCGGCCAAGGCGAAAGGCGTCAAAGAGGCTATCATGACCGTGTGGGGCGACGACGGCAACGAGTGCGATTACTATTCGTTCATGCCGGTGATGCAGTACTACGCCGATCATGCGTTCAATGATACGGTTGATATGAAAACGAGTGCGGTGAATCTGCTGGGTTCATGCGATATCACGTACGATGATTGGAAAACAGCGGGTACCATTGACCGGCCGAAGAACATGCTGTCGGGACATCTGCAGACGAATGTCTCGAAATTTCTCCTCTGGGAAGACCCGCTCTTCGGTATGCTGCAGCCGATAATCAGTCCGTCGATAGTGAACCATTTTACCAGGATCGCCGATGAACTGGAATCCGCCGCGAAAAAGAAAGGCGCATATGACAGCCGGCTTGCATTTCCGGCGGCGCTTGCCCGCGTGCTCTCGGTTAAAAGCGATTTTCCACGGCGTCTGCAGAAAGCATATAAGGCAAAGGATAACGCGGCGCTCCGTGTCATGCTGAAAAAAGATATACCGTTTCTCAGACAATCCATTACCAAGCTATGGAAGATTCATCGCGCGATGTGGATGGCAACCTATAAACCGCAGGGTTGGGAAACGATCGAGTCCCGCTATGGCGGTCTCCTGCTGCGGTTTACCACGCTCGCAGAACGCGTGAGCGCGTATACCGCAGGGCGCATCGGCCGCATCGAGGAACTTGAGGGCAAACGGCTGAAGATATGGGAACTCCCGGAAGGACGGCTCCCCACACTGCAGCATAATCAATCATATACCGCAACGATGACGCCGGTGAATTAAGGGCGTCGCGAGAGTATCGGCGTCGATGAGGTGAAAGACTAGGTGAGCGCTGTCGTCACGCCCGGTTCACCCCACGGCACGCCGGTTTCCGAAAAACTTTTCTTTTCGCGGAACATCCGCTCGATCAGCGGGTCGATTTCGTTGATGACGATGTTGAACGCGCCGGTCACATCCGCATCGGCGTCATAGAACTCGCGTGTCACCGGAAGCCGCTCGGTATATCGGGATGCGATACCTGTGATCGGCGAACGGAAGAGCGCGTCGATACATTGCGTATGCTGCATGGCGTTGTGTATGGTGCAAAGCGGTTCGCGTTTTTCCGCGACGGCGGCGGCAGTATCCTCGATGACACGCACCGCGAGCGAATCGCTTCCGTTGCTGAATTCATCGATGAGCTTTCCATCCCGGGTGTCGTTCGCAAACACACGCGTATGTCCTTCGCCCTCGAACGTCCATTCGACACGTCCGCTTTCAAAATGAAAATGCGCCACGGGGCCTTTCATCGACGGTGTCGCGTGGGTGACGATGAACGTGAGCGGTACGCCGGTGTTGGTGATGACGCGGACAAACTGCGTGTCGGCGCTTTCGATGTCCTTGGCGCGATAGTTCTCGCCGTAGAGCGAACGCATGCCCGCGCTCCCGTGATGCGTACGCCCGGCGACGTAGAGCATATTCTGAAGATAATGAGCGAGTGCGTTCTGCGCCGGAGAATCGTTTATGGTCTTTCCATTGGCGGTCAGCTTTCCCGCCCATGCGTTGCGCCGGTAATACGCGCTCGATCGCGCCCAGAGCGCATAGGTTTCCGCTGCGGTAAGGGCGCCGAGTTTCCGTGATACGGCTATTTCCTTGATGCGCTGTATTGAATGGGAAAATATATTCTGAAACCCTATAGCGAGGAATTTTCCGCTCGCATCGCACGCGGTTTTCATAGCCAGCGCTTCCGCGTATATTCCCGCCACGGGCTTTTCGCAGAGCACGTGAAATCCGGCTTCAAGCGCCGCTATGGACTGCTCAGCGTGCTGGTCCACGCCGCCCGGCACGATGATGACGTCGATGGAATCCGTTTCGTGTGCAAATAATTCCTGATAGCTCCGGTACACGCGCACACCGCGCGATGACAACGAGCGCTCTTCCATCTCGTATTTATCCGGATTGCGTATGACCGCGGCTTTGAGCGCCGCTATGCCGCGCCGTTCGCAGTCCGCGAGGGCCGACAGATGCGTCCGCGCGAAACCGCCGACGCCGATGATGGCAAAACGTATCATAATGATGCCGCCATTTTCCGGCAATAGTCCCTGGGGCTTTCGCCGGTAATTTTTTTAAAATATCTGCTGTAATGCGCGGTGTCGAAAAATCCCATCTCGTGCGCGGCATCGGTAACATTGCCGCGTCTGATAAGCGCCGGTATCGAACGAAGGATCTTGCGGCGCAGTATGTACATGCTGATAGGCTCACCGGCCGTTTTGCTGAACAGATGCGACAGATAGTTCCGCGTATATCCCGTGCGATTCATTATCTCGCTGAGTATGGTTTTTGTTCCCGACGTGATGCGTTCTTCGATGCACGAGACGATCTCCCTGAAGCGTTTACCGCCCGCGGGATTACGTATCTGCGCCGATCCGCATAACAGCAAAAGCAGGTTGACGAATGTATTCAGCCGGTACGCGTCTGCGGCGGCGGGACCTTGTACGGGCGTCCGTTCCATGTCGCCGATGAACGCGGTTATCCGGCGCAGCATCGGCCGGGAAAGTTTTGATGAGAATCCGTCCGGAAGCGTGTCCGGCGTTGCGCGGATGAAGAGCGCGGTGAATCCCGGTATCGCAAGAAGATCCCGCATTCTATCGCCGAGAAATGCCGGTATGAAATAGATATGATATGCCGACCAGTCCCTGGCGTGAGCAAGCGCATGCTGTTCACCCGGCGTAAAGATGTATACGCTGCCCGCGGATAAGCGCTCCTGTTTTCCGACGTACCTGTGTTCGACGCTGCCGGAAAGCGTGATGCCGATTTCCGTGAACTCATGGGTGTGCGGAAGTGTCCGTTGTCCCGATCGCATATGTTTGCGTTCGATCTTCAGCGGGAAGATCCGGTTTAACTGAACGTCACGGGTACGATACATATTCATGGTCCGCCTATAGTAGCATATAGACATGATAATACAAATATATCGCATCGTCATACAAGAAAATATGCCGGTGCCGCGGTATATTAGTGCTATCGCATAATCATGGAGGCAGTCATGGCAGCGCTGCGTTACAAAGTAGGTTTTCTCGGTATTCCCGGCGGTCAGCCGATAGCCGACAAATGGACAGCAGAAAATATCGAACGGCTGAAAGCCCTCGGGTTCAACACGATACAGCTCAATGTGGCCTGGGGCAGCCGTCCCGGGGATGAGCCGCTTAATATAGAAGACATCGTTGAGCTTACGCCGGAACAGATGCGTGATTATCCGCAAACCGTGCCGCTTCGCTCGGCGCCGTCGCCTGAAAAACGCGAACAGCGTCGCGATAATCTCCGAAAACGAATTGCCCTCTGCCGTGCGGCGGGCATGCGGACCATATTCCACTTCGGAGCGCCGTATAATGCGCATCAGCGGTACGGTGACGGACCTCCGAACTGCATTTCCGACGATGCTGTTGCGAAGCGGTATGCGCTTCTCATAGAGAATTTCACCCGGGAATTCCCCGGCGTCGATGATATGCTGCTCTATACCTACGACCAGGACGCGTGGCTCTGCAGCGAGTTCGGTCCCTGTCCGCGCTGTCTCGGTATTCCGCTGCATGAACGCATCGTCCCGTTCATCGAGCGGCTTGCGGATGCGTGGCGGAAGGTTTCACCCGAAGGCCGGCTGTGGTGGGAGCCGTGGGAATTGTCGGCGGGGCAGGTGCTTGCGTGCACCGAGCGCATCGATCCCGCGAAAATAGGTCTATCGCTTCACAGCAATATCGCCGAGGTGCAGGCGACGTTCGTCGCGGACCGCTGGCTGAAGAACACCTGTCAGATCGCACAGGAACGCGGCATTCCCGTGATCGTTGAACACTGGCTCGGCGCGGCCAGCGAAGAACTTGAACCGCTTTCCCATTTCACGCATCCGCTCGTTACGCTCCGCGCGCTCAAGGAGATAGCGGCTATACCGGGCGTCTCCGGCATCAAGGAATATTACGGGCTCATCCCCGATCGCGACGACCCGAATCTGCGTATGACAAGCCTCTGCTTTGCCGATTCCGCTGTCACCGAGGATGAAGCGCTCCGGAAAGCCGCCGCGATATACGGCGATGCTGCGGATATGATGATCGACTTCTGGAAACTGACCAGCGCCGGCATGGAACTCTTTCCGTGGGACACATCGTGGTATATCCGCGAGATCGGTAAATGCAATCCTGCGCACAGCACGTCGATGGCGATGCTTCGCGGGCAGCAGGCGCACACACCGAGCTGGGAATCGACCCGGCGCGCGATATTCATGAAGACCGACAATGCGCAGCCCGACCCGTGGATGCTTGAGGATGTGGAGCTTCGCTGCCGTTGTGCGGCGGAACGCTGGACGAAAGCGCTTGAACTCGGCAAAAAGATACGGCTGAATGACAGGTATGCGGCCCATCTGCAGGAGACGCTGGACGATCTCGCAAAGATAATCCGGCGCACGCTGTCGTATGTGTATCATTTGCGTGAAACGAACCTTGCCGCCATACTCCGCAGGTCACCCGGCGGGCCGTATTCCGCTCATGTCGTCGAAGAGATGAAGCGGACGCTTGCTGACGACATCGAAAGCTGCCGCGCGGAGAAAGAATGCCCCGAACTTGAGGCGGCGTTGAAGCTGCTGCAGGAAGACACCGCTGCATTCGAAAAGACATATTTCCGCGAAGCGCCGGATAAATGCTCGAAAGGCGGGTTCAGCGTGACGTCACGGTAATACGCTTTTTTTGCTTGCACTATTTTCCAATTGCGATAGTATGACGTTCACGTTTCCCGCGCCGTATTGTGCGGCAGCATACACGGAATGTCATGGGCACACAGCAAAAAAAAGAAACCATCGATGTCGCATACAACATGCGCGTCTATCTCGGATTTTTAAAACCATACCGGGTCATGGCTGTCGTCATACTGCTGGTGAGTTCTGCCATAGAGGCGAGTCTCACACTCGACCGGTATTTCTTCAAACGCGTTATTGATGAAGGCACGCGGTTCGCCGAAAAAACGATGGCGGTCTCGGATTTCAGCCGCTTCCTCGTGTTCATTCTCATCGCATTCGGTTCGGTGGTTATCATCCGCGCACTGCTCAAGTGGCTTCACCTGCATCTTATCATCCGTCTTGAATCGCAGGCGATACGCGACCTGAAAAACCATTTTTTTTCGCATATCGTCACGCGATCGCATGAATTTCACACCACACACAAATCCGGTTCGCTCATCGCGCGGCTTTCCCGCGGCGGACGCGCCATAGAGATGATGACCGATATTTTCGTGTTCGAGTTCGCGCCGCTCATCTTTCAACTCGTCACCGTATGCACCGCGTTCGCGTTTCTCGACGCGCGGCTGGCGGTGGCGGTGGTTTTGACCGCGGTGGCGTTCGTGATTTTCAGCATCAGCGTGCAGCGTGTCCAGCGCATCTACAATATTCTCGAGAACAACGCGGATGACGCCGAGAAGGCGCTCGTGGGCGATGTGTTCACCAATATCGACTCCATTACGTACTACGGCAAGGAATCGTCCATCGTCGGGACGTATGCGGCGTTCACCGACCGCACGCGCACGGCGCAGTCGAAACACTGGAACTTCGACCGCATCACGCAGTTCGGGCACACGGTCATACTCGGCGCGGGGACCATCGTCGTCGTGGCATTGCCGATGCAGTCGTTCCTCGCGCATACCATGACGCTCGGCAATCTCGTATTCGTCTACACGATATTCGGCAACCTTGCGGCGCCGCTCATGGGTTTCGTACGTGGTTTCAGGAACTACTACCGCGCCATGGCGGATTTCGAATCGCTGTTCCGCTACGGCAAGATAGAACAGACGGTGAAGGACGCACCGGGCGCGCCGAAACTTGTCATCAATGATGGACGGATTGCATTTTCAGGGGTAACGTTCGCCTATCACCACAAGCGCACTATCTTCAGCGATTTTTCGTTGGCAATACGTCCGGGTGAAAAGGTCGCGCTGGTCGGCGCGTCGGGCAGCGGTAAAACGACGCTCATCAAGCTGCTCTACCGCATGTACGATGTCGGTGCGGGCAGCATCACGGTGGACGGCGTTGATATCAGAACCGTCGCACAGCGTTCGCTTCGCAGTGAGATGGCGATAGTCCCGCAGGAGTGCGTGCTCTTTGACGATACGATATTCAACAATATAAAGTTCTCAAAACCCGAGGCAACGTGCGATGAAGTGATGAAGGCGATAGGGTTCGCGCAACTTGATCACATCATCGAACAGTTCCCGCAGAAGGAAGAGACCATCGTGGGTGAGCGCGGTGTGCGGCTTTCCGGCGGCGAGAAGCAGCGTGTGTCCATCGCCCGTGCGGTGCTTGCCGACCGGCGCATCGTGGTGCTCGACGAGGCGACGAGTTCGCTCGATTCGCAGACCGAGCATGAGATTCAGCGCGACCTGAAGCGCCTCCTCGAAGGGCGCACGTCTATTATCATCGCGCACCGGCTCTCGACGATAATGAATGCGGATCGCGTTGTCGTCCTCAGGCACGGCGCCATCGTGCAGACGGGCAGACACGCCGATCTCATCGCCGAGGAAGGCGTCTATAAAACGCTCTGGAATCTCCAGAAAAACGGCTATATTTCCTGACGGTACCTGCGCGACGATACCGCCGCGGTGCATTACAACTGACATAAAAAGCGTTATATCGGACATTGACCGGTTTACGAAAATGGATTACCCTGTCAGTACATAGTAGTTCAGGGGACCATATATGAACAAACGCTGCCTGTCCGTCAGTACGGCAATGTGTTTCGTGCTCGTTATGCTGGCCGTTACAGCAATGACCATTGCAGAGGAAACTGCCATCAGCGGCACGGCTCGTTTTGACTTCGGGACATTTTCCATTTCCGTGAACCAGGGCGGAAGTGTGTACGGTCCTTCAGTTCCCGACGGCATACAGTTCCGCTGGATTGAACCGGGCGATAATGCCACGCTTGACGGTTCCGGCAAAAAACAGATGCTCGTAAAAGCGGCAGGGCCGAAAAAAGCATCATACGCTGTTGTCGACCGCAACGTGATGGTATCGTACGACGGAATGCTCGCAACACCCGGCGGAGAGAACATCGTATCGTACCGTCAGCGCATCACCGTGAAGCCGTCGGGCGTTATCCATTGCGCATATGAGTTCACCATGCTCGCCGATGCTGTATATAACGGTATTTCCATGCCCTATGTCAGCTGCATCATTCCGCTGACTGCGGTGTATGACAAAGAGTTCACGATAACCGGCTCTGATGATAAGCGATCTCTGATGACACTGAAAAACGACGGAGCGCCGGTAGCGCGGTTTCCGATTGGAAAAGAGATCGCGGTCTCCGCGGCTCCGGAAAAGGCATTGCGGTTCACGTCGACGCCGGCGATAACGGTGACCGATACGCGTCAATGGAACGGCAAGGATATACAGATCCTGCTGTACGGTGAGATGTCCGAGTATAAGAAGCAGACGATAGTGAAAGGCACGGTGAAAAAAGTGTCGTTCGATGTGTCGCTCCCGGTTGCTGCGGAAGCATCATCGCTCACGATAGACGGTAAAAAAATATCAGGCGCCGCCCGCGAGAGTGCTGCCGGGATGTCCGGGCTGCCCGATTATTGTCTTTCGCTCAGTGAAAGCGCGAACATGGGCTTTGCCGATGAGCAGGATGGTGACGGCAAAGGCGGGTGGTCAGATCAGGGCGCGGAGAATGACTTCTCGGGTTTCGATACCGCCCGGACGAATTATCTCGGCATACGTTTTTCGATAATCGATCCGGCGAAGAACAGCGGCAGGTCAGTCATCACATTCAAGAGCGGGAAAATAAGTCCGGTAATTACTACTGAGCGCGTGAAGCTTTCAGCAGACGGCGCCAAAGGCAGTTATTTGTATCTGCTGCACACCGCCAGCAGGACATCGAAGGGGACGGCGGGGAGCATTTCCATACAAATGAAAGACGGCAGGGAGATCTCGTATCCGGTGGAAGCAGGCCGGGACGTGGCCGACTGGTGGGGCGCGGGACATCTTTCCAACGCGCTGGTGGTGGTGCGTAAGCCCAGCGGACAGACGACGGTAGGCGTATATCTGTCGTGTTTTCCGATCGCCGAAACACCGGATGAGATTGAATCGGTAACGCTTGCCACAACGGGGAAATCAATCTGGATAGTCGTCGGTGCGACCATATCGTCAAAAAAAATAGACTTTACACCGCTCAAGATGAAGATCACAGAGAGTGAACGGTGGAAGCCTGTCGATATGTCGAATGTCGTGGTGGTCCCGGGAAGCGCCCTCGATTTCAGCGATCTTGTGGAAACGGGGCCGGCCGGTAAACACGGGCGCGTCATCGTGGGGCCGCATGGGAAGCTCGCGTTCGCCGACAGCCCCGAAAAACCGGTGCACTTTTTCTCGATGATGCCGGGCGTGCCGGTCTACGCATTTCTCGGCATCATGAAGTCCGGCCAGGAGAATCCGGTGAAAGGCGCCGATATGCAGGAGGAACACCGCAATATCGAGGCATATGTCAGCGCGGTGCGCCGTCAGGGCTACAACATGGTGCGCCTGCAGAACGTGGATGTGTTCGTGATGGCCGACGCGCCGGAAGATTATACGTTCAATGAAAAGAATCTTGAACGGCTGGACTACATGATCTACTGCCTGAAGCGCGAGGGCATCTATATTTCCGACGATCTGGTATTTCACCGGGGCTGGCTCAAAAAAGGCAGCAAGGGACTCGCGGCGCGCCTCATTGTCGATCAGGCTGAGCGCGACGCATTTGAAAAGGGATGCCGGGCATTTCTGCTGCACCGGAATCCGTATACGGGCATGACGCTTGCGGAGGATCCGGTACTCGCCACGCTGACCTTTGCGAATGAGCAGGATATTCCCATCGAGCAGGTTGAACCGCTCCTGAAAAGCGATACGCGCCCCTTGACCGACGCGAAGTGGCGGGAGTTCCTGAAGCGCAGATATGCCGGTGATGCGCAGAAGATGTCAGGCGCATGGAATCTGAAAGAGAACGCCGATTTTGAACATCAAATGTTTCAGAGTGCGTACATGAATGAGCGTACGGAGCGGGGGAACGACGCGGCTGTTTTCCTTTATGAACTCGAGCGGAACATGCTGCTCTGGTTTCAGGAGACGATACGGAAGATCGGCTACACCGGGCTGACGCATCAGTACGATGTCGTCGCCTATTTCCGCAACGATCTTGCCAGGAATCTGAATCCCGTCATTTCCATGCACGGGTATCACAATCATCCGACGGCGCTCGATCAGAAGCCCGGCGCGCGCATGGTGCAGAACGGAGCGATACAGACCGCAGCGAACTACTGGCGGAAGAATGTCAATGCACGGTATCTCAACCGGCCTGTCATGAACACGGAATATAATTTCGCCTGCTGGGGGAAATACCGGCATGAAGAGGGTTTGCTCTTTCCGGCATATTCATCATTCCAGCAGTTTTCAGCTATCACGGTGCATTGCGACCCCGTCATCATGAGAATGGCGCTGCCGCTTGCGAACATGCATGCCGGACGCGACCCGATACAGCGTGCGGGTCAGGTTCTTGCCGCATTGCTCTATGCCCGCGGTGATGTGTCTCCGTCACCGCATACGGCTGCGGTCACGTTCACCGACGCATATCTTTTTTCAAACGCGAATCTGACAAAATACATGAGCGGCGATCAGAGCAAACTGTCGCTGCTCTGCGGGTTCGGACTGCAGTATGACGGAGAAAAGATCGCCGGTCTTCCGGAGTACCGGAGAGCGGATCTTGCAATGCAGCCGCTGGCAACCGGCGCGGGACTTGAGATCACCGCGGCGTTCGCCAACGTGAAAGAAACGGCGGCCGGCGGTTCCATGACTGCGCTTGTCGCCGGCATGAAGGAGCGCGGCATACTCACGGCTGATAATATATCAGCCCCGGAACGGGGAATATTTCAGAGTGACACGCGGGAATTGACCATGAACACGAAAGAGGAATCGCTTTCGGTCATCACTCCGCGCACCGAAGGGGCCGCCGTGAAAGCCGGACGATCAGCGGTGCTTGAGAACGTCAGCATCAGTGCAACAACAGCGGCGGCGGTATGCGCCGTATCCTCACTTGACGGCAAACCGGTTTCCGAAAGCCGGCGGTTATTAATCGTCTATTCCACCGATGCGCTGAACAGCGGCTTCGAAGCGTCGGATGACAGGGTGACGCTGTACAACAATGGAACGCTGCCGGTACTGATGGAAACCGGAACGGTGACATTCACGATAAAAAACAGGGAATGCGCATCGATGAAACTCTGGGCGCTCGGCATCGACGGTTCGCGCAAAGAACAGCTGCAGGCCGCCGGCGTGTCGAACGGCGCGGTGACGATTACGATAGATACCGCTGCGCTCAAGGACGGGCCCACGCCGTACTTTGAATTAGCGCTTCAGTGAAAAGGATTACCGGCGCGCTTTGTAATGTACCGGGGCGACGCCGGTCACCTGCTTGAATGTTCTGCTGAAATGGAATTCATCGAAGAAGCCGAACATGCCGGCGACAACGCGTACCGGTGTGTCGGGCGCATTATCGAACACCGACGCCGCCATGCGCACTTTAAGCTCGATCTGAAACTGCCGGATGGATCGCTTCGTCCGCTTGCGGAAATGGGCGGTAAGCGTCCGCCGGTTGACTCCGGCCATAGTGGCGAGCGTATCGATTGCATATACCTTCGACGGATTTTTTTCGATGAGGTTTATCACGTAATCGACGGCATTCTCGGCGGGAATGGCGGATGCGCCTGCGCATGAAGCGAGTTCGATAAAAAGTTCGGTCACCAGTGCGCGTGCCCTGATGCGGTTGATCTCTGCGGATGACCAGAAGTTATGGATGATTCCCTCAAAAAGCGAATGGATACGCAAATTTTTTCCGGTACGTATTACCGGCGGGATGAGGAGCGAATCACCCGCAACGTTACCCCCCGGCTTTCTGTCGAAATAGCGATCGTCCTTTTCGGGATACACATGAAGCCACATAGTGCGCGTTCCCGGCAGGCATCCGCCTGTTCCGAAGTGATGACGCCCGGCGGTGAGGAATACCGCATCCCCCGGCGTGAGCAGAAATGTTTCCGACTCCTCGCAAATCTCCCAGCCGCCGGCAACGATATAGACGATGTCATGCGCATCCATGACGCGGTCGGGGTGCGGATACGGTTCAGGGAAGTACGAGTAGTTTGCCGTTTGAATGCGCCGGAGGTTTGCGGCGGAGACACGAATGACGCTCATGGTTCCGATAATACATGAGCATGGCTGTTTGTCAATTTTCATATCCCCGGTGATTGCCCCGGATATCACGGGCGTCGGCTCATTTGACGTTCTATGAACATGCGTTTATAATCACGTGCGGGAGAATGAACAATGACGACAATCGATTCCGGTGTATCGATAATAAGAAAGATGATCAACGTTGCAGCGGCGGCAGGCATCGCGCTGTCGCTCAACGCTGCTGCATACTATGTCGATCATATGCGCGGCGATGACGCGAACGACGGTTTATCGGACGCGCGCGCGTTTCGGACATTCACCAAAGCGATGAAACAGTGTGCGGCAGAGGCGCAGGATACCGTCATGATAGTTCCGTCGGCGCTGCCGTATCGCGAGATGTTTGTCATCAACGGCAAGCGATACTCAAAAGACGCGCCGTTGGTCATCAACGGCGGCGGCAACTGGCTTGTCGGTACGGAACAGATACCCGTGGATGAGTGGCGTCTCGTCGAAGGCGATGTCTATTGCGCACCGGATCATTTCAAACGGCAGGCGAGAGATAATTTTTTCCTCGTGATCAATGGGAAAGTGCAGCGCATGGGCCGCGGCAGACTGCACCAGAACAATCCGCTGCCCGGAGTGACTGAGCTTAAGCCGGATGAATGGACCGTACGCGGCGACGATCTCTTAGTGCGTCTGCGCCCGGGCTTTTCGATATTCGAATACCGCATCGAACGCTCGACACGCGATAATGCCGTCGCATTCGCGGGGTCACCGAGCACGCATGTCATCGTCTCGAACATCAACATGAAGTTCGTCTACAATGACGGCATCAACATCCACTGCACCCGCACCGGGTTTTCACCGGGCAACGGCACGCACGATATCGTTCTGTCCGACATACGTTCCGACTACAACTTCGACGAGGGCATCAGCGCGCACGACTACTGCGACTTCGAGATGAGCAACGCCGTGATGATAGGCAACAATTGCGGCGTGGTGCATATCGACTGGGCGCAGTGCACGCACCGGAGCGTTCTCATCGCCGACTCCTTCGATATCGACATCATGTGCTACGGGTCCGGCGCCGACGTGTTCGAGGATACCTACGTCCATTCCACGAGGGCTGTAAAAAACCTGCAATGGGACGCGGGTACGAATACACGCTTCGTGTTCAGCAACAGCGTGTTCTATTTCGATCCGGTGAATCCGAACACCTGTAACATCGCTGCAAACGCATCATCGCGGCTTGCATTGATGAATGCCACCGTCATCGACGGCTCGAAGAATCCGCGCACGATCGCCGCCGTCACCGCGAAAGGCACGGTGAGCGCCGAGAACACGGTAATCATTCCGGCTTCGCAGGCTGGCGTACAGGTGCGGCGCGGTGAACCGCTGGAAAACGGCGCGAAGCTTTCAGCGCATATGCGGAATGTTATCGCGGGCTATTATTCGGGAGAACTTACCGGTAAGGGATTTGCATGCGTCCGGCACAGCACGAAGCCGAATGCGCTCCGGCTTGCATTCAATTATCCGGTCGATGTTCTCTCGCTTGCCGGAATACGTTTTTTCAAAGACGGAAAACCGTACGCTCAGGCGTCACTTCGGCTTTCCGATGACGGCACTTCGGTTATTGCGGATAACTTCGCGATTGGAACATACCGGATTGTAATCAGCGATATGCTTCTGTCGGTGCGCGGGATGTCCGGGTGCGAGCCGAAAACGATAGACGGCATCGTGATGAGCGGTGAAGGGTACACGCCGAAAGCGGACATACCGGAAAAGTATTCACGCAGCGAATCGTCGGCTGTCTCGCCGCCAGCCATATCGCTTCGCACATCGAAACCGGGCGTTATACTCATGGAAGCGGAATCGGGTGAGCTGGCTCCGCCGATGCTCGTGGAAAACAATAATGCCGCGAGCGGCGGGAAATATATCGTCGTGCCGCAGGGTACGGGGCTGGAAAAAGGTTCCGTTTCATACCGGTTCGAGGTTGCCGATTCCGGCGATTATATTATCTGGCTGCGTATCATAGCTGTCTCCAGCGATGACGACTCGATCTTTGTACGCATGGACGGAGGCACAAGGAAATTATCCGATCTTCGGGCGGCGAAAACATTCTCCTGGGACCGTGTTCGCGACCGCATCGACGGGAATGTGGATATTGCATCGGCAAGCACGTTCACGCTTGAGAAAGGAGCACATACGCTCACGCTCAACAGCCGCGAGGACGGACTTAAGATAGACGCGGTAGCTCTGGCAAAAAGCGGTTCCGGCTTCGATCCGGCTAAGGATTTTTAACGAACGGCCATGCAGTGCCCAACGCGCAACGTTGACAAAAAAACACCTGCGCGTATAATCTGTTTTCACTGACCAATCAAGGATTTGCGCTATGGCAACCACCGGCCCCGGCGAGGGCCACGTCCGCATCAATCTCGGGCCGTCACACCCCGCAACGCACGGCGTCATGCACAACATCATCGACCTTAACGGCGAGCGTGTGGTGAAAAGCGAACAGATCATCGGCTATGTGCACCGGTGTTTTGAAAAACTGGCCGAACAGTACACCTATAATCAGTTCCTCACCTGCACCGACCGGATGAACTATGTATCGGCGCCGCTCAATAATACCGCGTGGCTGTGCGCGGTGGAGAAGGCGCTTGGTATAATCATACCCGAACGGGCGCAGCACCTGCGCGTCATCATCAACGAACTGTCCCGCGTGTGCGATCACTTCGTCTTCCTCGGCGTCATGGGTGTTGATGTGGGTGCACTCACCTCGTTCACCTGGCTCTATCGGGAACGTGAAAAGTTCATGCAGATGCTAGAAAAGTTCGTGGGGGCACGTCTCACCACGTCGTTCGGACGCGTGGGCGGGCTTCAGTACGACGCCTATGACGGATTTGAAACCGAGGTCAAGGCGCTGATTAAATCATTCCGGAAATCGCAGAAGGAATTCGAAGGCCTGCTGCTCAAGAATAAGATATTCATGGACCGCACTATCGGCGTGGGGCAGATCAGCAGTGAACGCGCGCTGTCGTACGGCTACACCGGACCGAATCTCCGCGCCTGCGGAGTGGAATACGACATCCGTAAAAAAAGCCCCTATCTCGGCTACGAGAACTTCCGTTTCGACATCCCCGTGGGTGAGAACGGCGACGCGTACGACCGATTCCTCATCCGCTGTGCCGAGATAACCGAATCGCTTCGTATCGTCGAACAGGCGATCAACAATCTGCCGAAGGGCCCGGTAATGACGAGCGACGATAAAGTGGCACTGCCCAAAAAAGAGGATGTCTACACCGACATGGGTTCGCTCATCGATCATTTCAAGATCATGACCGAAGGCATACGGCTCCCCGCCGGCGAATATTATTCATCGTATGAGATTGCAAACGGCGAAATGGGTTTTTACATCGTCTCCACCGGCGACAAAGTACCGTACCGTGTCGCGGTCCGGCGTCCCTGTTTCTGGTTTTATCAGTCGTTCAGCGAACTCATCCAGGGAAAACTTCTGTCCGACGTTGTCGTGACAATGTCAAGCCTGAACGTCATTGTGGGAGAACTCGATGGCTGACCGGACAAAACTCACACAATTCATCGCCGAACGCACCGGCCGTTTCCCCGACAGCCAGTCGGTGGTGCTCGAGGCGCTTCATTTTGCGAACAGCGCCGACGGCATTATCACGAAAGAATCCGTGGAGATCATCGCCGCGGCACTCAACATGACGCCGATACGCGTGTGGGGCGTTGCCACATTCTACACCATGTACAACAAAAAACCGGTGGGCAAATATCTCGTGCAGGTATGCACCAATATCGCCTGTTCGCTCCGCGGCGGATACTCGGTACTCACGAACCTTGAAGAGACGCTCGGCATACGTGTGGGCGAGACCACCAAGGACGGGCGGTTCACGCTCATCGAAGTGGAATGTCTCGGCGCTTGCGGCAATGCGCCGGTGATGCAGATCAATGACAACTATTATGAGAACTGCACGAAAGAAAAAGTCGATGCTGTCATCAAAGCACTGGCGTAGCGCGGGGAAATAACATGGCCGAACAGCGCATATTGAAATTCATGAACGATGCGGGAAGCGAAAAGCTCTCGTTCTACCGCAACCGCATGAACGGCTACGCCGGCCTCGCCAAAGCGCTTGCCATGGAAAGCAAAGACATCATCACAATGGTGAAGGAATCGGGTCTCCGCGGACGCGGCGGCGCCGGTTTTCCCACCGGCGACAAATGGGGCTTCATCCCGAACGACGGCCAGGAGCATTTCGTGCTCTGCAATGCCGACGAGGGCGAACCCGGCACATTCAAGGACCGGGAGATTCTGTCGCATAATCCGCATGCGGTTATTGAAGGCATGATAATTGCCGCGCGTGCGGTGGGCGCAAAACGCGGCTACATCTACATACGCGGCGAGTTCGAAAAAGAACGCGCGGTGCTCGAAGGCGCCGTTGCGGAAGCATACGACGCAAAACTGCTCGGTAAAAATATATCCGGCAGCGGCTTTGATTTCGATCTCTTCGTCTATCGCGGCGCGGGCGCGTACGTGTGCGGTGAGGAAACATCACTCATCTCGTCGCTCGCGGGACTCCGCGGCCATCCATTGCTCCGTCCGCCGTTCCCCGCGGTGAAAGGCTTTTACGGCAAACCCACCGTGGTTAACAATGTCGAGACCTACGCAAACGTCGGGAGCATTCTCAACTACGGCACCAAATGGTTCCGCTCCTCGGGGACCGACAAAGCCCCGGGCACCAAGATATTCTGCGTGTCCGGCCATGTAAACAAACCCGGCGTCTATGAACTGCCGCTCGGTACGCCGTTCACGGATCTGCTCGCCGAATGCGGCGGCGTACTTGACGGACGCGAACTGAAATGTGTCATACCCGGCGGTTCATCAACGCCGATGCTTCTCCCGAACGAAGTGGAGGATATGACACTCGATTATGAATCGATAGCATCCAAAGGCAGCATGCTCGGCAGCGGGGCTGTCATCGTCATCGCGCATGAGACCTGCATGGTGCGCACCATCTGGCGGCTCGCGAAATTCTACGAACACGAGTCGTGCGGATTCTGTACGCCGTGCCGCGAGGGTCTGCCGTGGCTGTCGAAGATCATGGAAAGCATCATCCTCGGCAAAGCGAACGGCAATGAGATGGAACTGATGGCAAGCATCATCAAAGGCATCGAGGGCAATACCGTGTGCGCGCTTGCGGACGCCGGTGTAACCCCCATCAAGAGCGGTCTTAAGAAATTCGCCGATGAATTCACCTACGCCATCGAGAACAAGCGTTTGAAATATCAGTTCTGGACCGAGCAGACGGCCGGAGCGCAGACGGTCCGATCGTAAATTGCACTGCTGACACGCCATATCGATAGAGAGGGCCATGCACGAGCATACGATAATAGACGCCGACGGTGTGCCGCGGAAACGCGTCAACGTTTATTCTGGCGAACACTATGTGACCGCGGAAGACCGCATCATCTCAACGCTGCTCGGGTCATGCGTCGCCGTCTGTCTCTACGATCCGGTGACGCATGTCGCCGGGATGAACCATTTCCTGCTCGCCAACCGGCGTTACGCGAAAGACGTCCCCATGGTGCTTTCCGAGGCGGGGCGATACGGCGTAAACGCGATGGAACTCCTTATCAACGCGATGATGAACCGCGGAGCGGACCGGCGCAGGCTCAAGGCCAAGGCCTTCGGCGGCGGCGCGGTGTTCGATTCGGCAAACCGCAACGACGCATTCATGTGCGTGGGCGAAGTGAACAGCCGCTTCATCCTTGAATTCCTCAAAAACGAGAACATTGAACTTCTCGCCGCTGACCTCGGGGGCAGCGAGGGGCGCGTCATCCATATGCATGCGCGGGATTTCAGCGTGTATATGAGAAAAATCAAGCGTATGGCGGCGGAACGCGTCCTCAAGGCAGAACACCAGTACTGGCGCGAGGCGATTGAGGAACGGGAGCGGGGAATGAAATGAGCGCCGCTTATATCACTCGGAGAGGATTGCCTTTTTTAATATCGGCAAATAACTCGCGTATCAATTATTTGAACAATATTGCAGCACCGTCTAATAAATGTTATTTCTCCGATATCAGATTACTTTGCTCAAACAGATTTGCCGATATTAAAAAAGGCAATCCTCTCCTTCGCTGCACACGCGGCTGATGAAGTGTACAGGGAATCGGGAGAGTTTGTGGTATTGAATACTGACGCCTACCGTATACTTGACGCGCAATCATGCAATGACATGCTCACCGAGGTGTTCGACGGACATCTGTCGGGTACTGTGTCGTTCAGTGATGCCGGGCGGCGGTTCAAATTCATTCCGTTCCTGAGATTTGAAGAGCAGCATCTGCCCGCGCACCGGCATGATTATCTCGAGCTTGTGTTCATCATCGAGGGCAGTGCCGTGCACACCGTGGGAAAACGGTCGTACCGCGTGAAGGCTGGCGACATTTTCTTTCTCGACAACACAGTGCCGCACTCGTTTAAAAGAAACGCACGCGAACATCTGACGTATGTGAACTTTTCATTCCTGCCGGAATTCCTAGAATGCACGGTGACGCTCTCGAAACTCGCCGGCGGACTTCACTTTTTTCTCATCGAGCCTTTCTTCCGTGAGGACGACGCATTCGCCAGAAAACTCACGCTCGACGGCAGCGCGCTTGAACGGCTCACACACCTTGCATTCCTCATCATCGACACGTTCAACAGGAGTTACCCGAAACCCGACAGCGCCATAGCGCCGCTGTTCCGGTCGTTCATCATGCTCGTGCATAATGAATACGGGCGCGCCATCGCCGCATCACCGGGATATTTCCGCCGAAGGGAAGCGCTTTACCGCGAGATACTCGCGCATATCGACAAGCGCCTCTTCGCCGGTTTCAGCATCGGCGAACTCGCGGGCGCCACCGGTGCGGGACGCACGAAACTGTCGAAACTGTTCCGTGAAAAGCAGGGTGAGACTATCGTGGAATATGCGAACCGGAGGCGCGTGGAGGCTGCGGCAGAACTCCTCGCGCAGAGCGACATGAGCGTCATCGACATCGCCGCGGAAACGGGCTTCAACGACCTTTCCAATTTCAACAGGATATTCAAGCGCATCATGCGTGTGACGCCGCAGCACTATCGGAAGCGAACGCAGAAAAGTTGATGTACCCGCCGCGCGTATTTACAATAGAAAACTTCATATTATAATTATAAGAGTATCAATACTTACGGAGATGTTTCATGCCAGAGTGTTATATGACTTCCGGTTATCGTCGCTTTCGTGACTCATCCAGAGTCACTTGCGCTCGGCTAACGCGGGCAGGACTCTTTCCTCGTTGTTGTCGCGCATCGTGCGCGGTCTGGATACTATATCTTCTTTTGTATTGCGGGATATAGCCCGCGGTATGCATTCCTTCCACCACGTCTTCAACCCCGAGACCGATGACGCAAGCGCGCTGACGTTCTGTTCAACCGGTCATGTCTCGCATAAAAGCGTCTACCGGAGTCTCCCCGCCGGACGTTCCATCTACATTTTCATTCTGTTCCATTCTCCCGCGAGCATCGTCATCCGCGGCATACGCACCCGCGTTCCCGCCATGACGTTCATCGCGTTCCCGCCGAAGACGTATCTCTGCTACGGTGATGAGAACGGCTATCAGCATGCGTGGATGACGGTACGCGGAAGCATGGTGACCGCCATGATACGCTCGTGCCGTGTCCCGCTTGAAACACCGGTGCGCGTTCCCGATCAGCTCTTCTTCGACACATTCCAGCGCGGCATCGATACCGAACTCACCACGCGCGTCAAACCGCATGACGGCATACTGAAGAATATCCTTGAGAATTTCTTTTTTGAGATAGCCCGGCATGCAGAAACGCATGACGAGCACGACACGGTGGAACGGCGTTTTCTTGCGGTGAAGCGGCACATAGAGATACATTACATGGAACGGCTCAGACTCATCGATCTTGCGCGCATCGCCGGCCTATCCGCGTCGCGTTTCTCAACGGAGTTCAAACGGACGTTCTCCGTTTCGCCCATCGACTATCTCATCAGCATGCGTCTGTCCGAGGCGAAGCATCTGCTCGCGACGACGGCATCCACGGTGGAGTCAATCGCCTATGATGTGGGATTCACCGATATACCGCACTTCTCGAAGATGTTCCGCTCGCGTTTCGGCGTAAGTCCGCGCGATTTCAGGCGCGGTAAGAAAACACAAGAAACGGTATAAAACGCCCTTTCCCGACAGCCCGTAAATGACTACTCTATCTCCCGTAACGAATATTCTGACACGGAGACATCAATGAGAATAGGATTTATCGGCGCCGGAAAACACGCGCAATGCATTCATATCCCGAACTATCAGCTCATGCCGGGCGTGGAACTCGCCTGCCTGGTGGACATCGACGCGGGACTCGCGGCGCAGGTGGCAAAACAATTCAATATACCGAAGACCTATACGACGCATACCGACATGATAAAGAACGAAAAGCTCGACGCCGTCGTCATGGTGATGGGCGCCATACCCACCGCCGAGAAGATGCTCATCGACCTTATGGACGCAAAGATCCCGGTCATCACGGAAAAACCCATCGCCGGTTCGGTGCCGTCGGCCGAACGCATCGTCGCGCACTGGAAGAAGACCGGGAGCACATTGTTCGTCGGCTATCATAAACGCTGCGACCCGGCGAGCATGTGGGCGAAAAGCGAGATAGAGCGCTTCACCGGCAGCGGTGAACTCGGTCCGATGAAATACGCGCGTGTGCACATTTCGCTTGCGGGGGACTGGATAGCCAACGGCTACAGCCATGCGATGAAAGGCACTATCGTCCCGCCGCCCGATCCGCGCCCCGAATCCGATTTCACCGGCATGAGCAAAGAGGCGCGGCAGAAGTTCGGTCCGTTCGCGGGCGCTCACAGCCATCAGCTCGATCTCATGCGCTATCTTCTCGGCGCGCCGTATCATGTGAAATATGTGGACCCCACCGGCGTGCTTCTCGCCGTTGAAAGCGAGAAGGGTGTACCCGGTGTATTCGAGTTCTCTCCATATAACTCCACGAAGGATTGGCGCGAGCAGGGACTCGTCTGTTTCGAGAAAGGTTATGTGAAAGTCGATCTTCCTGCACCGCTCGCCATGAATCTCGCCGGTAAAGCAGAATTATTCCGTGACAACGGCGGCACTTCGATACCCGCGAGCACCATGCCGGTATTCCCGTCCAAGAGCGCCATGTTCTCGGTTGCCGAATGTTTCCTGGCGGCGCTCCGCGGTGAAAAGACGCCGCTCTGTACGCCGCAGGAAGCGCTCGAAGCGCTCATCGTCGCGCGCGACTGGGCGACAAAGCTGCATCCATAAGCCGCACATCTGCCGGCCAGACTGTACCGGCGATATAACCGACGCAACTTGACTATCTGCGGTATCGTTTGTACAATTGCGTTCAGCGATACTGAATTGGTTACGTCACGTGTATATCGCGGGAGCATCTGAAATGCCGGCCGGAACAATATATCCATCCGAATGCGTAAAAGAGATCGACCGCGACACCGGTGTAACTGTATGGAGACTTACCTCGTACCGCGGCAACAGTAATCACCTGTATTTTACCAATAATTGTTTTTACGACAGGAATACCAAAATCGTCTTTGCCGGTGACCGCGACGACCGTTCAAACTATTTTTCGCTCGATCTGAAAACATTCGTGATAACACAGCTTACCGATCTGCCGCGGATGCCGTATCCATACGATTATAAACTGCTTGAGGCGTATGTCGACAGCGTACGCAACTGCTGCTATTATTTTGCGGGACAGGATCTGTTCAGACTTGACCTGATGACACTGCAGACGCAGGTAATATATACAATGCCCGCCGGTTTTATTCATCACATCGTGAGCTGTGCTGAAAACGGAACGTATGTGTATACCTCGATCTATGAGGACATGTCATCCCGTTTTGCGGTCGACACGCAGCACGGGTATGTCGGATTCGCCGATATTGCAAAGGCGAAACCGGTAAGCCGCATCATGAAGATCAATGCCGACGGTTCCGGTGCGGCATGTATTCACGAAGAAACGTGCTGGATCGCGCATGTGAACGTCAATCCGAAAAATGAGAACGAGCTCACGTTCTGCCATGAAGGTCCGTGGAACCTTATCGACCACCGCGTGTGGGGGATGGACACGGTATCGGGGAGAATCTGGAAGATACGCGAATGCGGCAAAGGCGATGTGATAGGCCATGAATACTGGTACAGCGACGGTGTTCACCTGGGATATCACGGCCACGGCAGCGGCGGACGGGTGATGGGGCGGGTGCGGTTCGATAACACATCCGATGAACCGGTGTCATTTCCATTCAATACGGGTCACATCTTTTCACTGAACCGGGATCTTATTGTCGGCGACGGCGACAGGGACGGAACATATCTCCGTCTCTGGAAGTGGAACGGCGCAGCATATGAGGAGCCGCGGGCTTTATGTATCCATGCGTCGTCATGGAAATCACAGAATTCTCATGCGCATCCGCGCTTTTCACCGGATGGAAAGAACGTTCTGTTCACCAGCGACCGCACCGGGTATGACCAGGTATATCTTGCGGAGGTACCGGAGGACATTTCCGTACTTCCGCTGCTCAAGACGCTTTCCAAACTATGACCTCATGAAGACCCTGCGCGCATAATAATCCGGATTGACGGCACAATAATCCAAGACCGCAGGCCCGGTATGCAATACCTTGTTTTTACAACACAGTAACATATCATGGGTATTCAGGCCCATGAGTCATCCTGTTCACAAGGAGCGCACGGCATGCAGGTCAGCTATTTTTCATCAACACACTGGGACCGCGAGTGGTACCAGACATTCCAGGGTTTCCGTAAACGTCTCGTCGATATGGCGGACGGCATGGTGCGTCATCTCGAGGCGCATCCCGAGTTCGAGGTGTTTCACTTCGACGGGCAGACCATCGTGCTTGAGGACGTCGTAGAGATACGCCCCGATCTCGCGCCGCGTCTGAAAAAACTCATCGCCGATGAACGCCTCATCGTGGGCCCCTGGTACGATATGCCCGACGAGTTCCTCGTCTCCGGTGAGGCGCTGGTGCAGAACCTCATCATGGGACACCGCATCGCGAAGGAGTACGGCGGTAACGCATGGAAGTTCGGCTATCTCTGCGACACCTTCGGACACATCGCGCAGATGCCGCAGATACTTTCCGGTTTCGGCATACGTCATGCGCTTGTGGGACGCGGGACCAACGACCATACCACGGACCGTTTCTATAACTGGACATCGCCCGACGGAACGGCAGTCATCGCCTATAAACTTCCCGACGTGCACGGCTACGGCGATTTCATGCAGCTCATCGGTTTCGGCAACACGCCGGTGGAAGAAAGTGTGTTCAAGGCGAAGGCGAAGGAATATTTCGATGCGAAGTTTGCAGCATCAAAGCATCCGTTCCTCGTGCTCATGGACGGCATCGACCACGCACCGCTGCACGAGCACACGGCGACGTATCTCACGTGGCTCCGCGAACTCTATCCCGACATGAAACTGTCGCACGGCGGCATGATAGAACTCGGCGACGCCGTGGCGGAGGCGGGCGGACTTACGGCGAAACAGGGCGAACTCATAGAGCCCGCGAAACAGAAAGGCGGCTATGTGCATCTCATCACCAATACGCTGTCGTCGTATTATCCCCTGAAGCAGCAGAACGACGCCTGTGAAGCGATGCTCGAACGTATCGCGGCACCCTGCATGGCTATGGCGCATCAGCGCGGCGGCGGTGTGTGCCGCTCATACTACGAACTCGCCTGGAAATATCTCATCCGCAATCATCCGCACGATTCCATCTGCGGCTGCTCCATCGACCGCGTTCATGAAGACATGCGCTACCGCTTCGCGCAGACGTCGGATCTCGCGAACATCATCGTCGAGGATTTCATACATCACGATCTCTCGGCATCGCACGGCAAACCGATGAACGACGAATCGCACTTCCGCGCGAAACAGGATGAAATGGATCACCGGCTGACGCTCCGTGTGTTCAATCCGCTTCCGCACGAACAGCAGGGTGTGTTCACGTTCACGGTGGATTTCCCGACGAATTACCCCAATCGTTTCAGTGAACCGTTCGGCTATCAGCAGAAGAACTCGTTCACCATCCGCGACACCGCGGGGAATCTCCTGCCGTACCGCATCACCGGCATGCGGAGAAACCAGATCGTCCGCGTGTACAATCAGTTCACCAAGCGCGTTGACCGCTACGAAATAACGCTTGCGGCGAAAATTTTTCCGTCAACCGTCACGCCGTTCATCATCGAACCGTCGGTTGAACCGCAGCGCAACATGACCACACTCCTTACCGGAACGCACAGCGCCGAAAATGAATTCCTCTCGCTCTCCGTGAAGACCGACGGCACCGTGACCGTGCGCGACAAACGGAGCGGCGATGAGTATACGCGGCTTAACACATTCGCGTCCGACGGCGAGATTGGCGACGGATGGTATCACGCAAGCGAGGTGGGAAATCGCACCGTGTATTCAGGAGCGAACGCGGCGGTGGAAGTCATCAAGAACTCGCCGGTGCGCGCTGCATTCCGCATCACACAGACGATGCGTCTCCCGGCCGAGATGCGCTACGAAGGGACGATACATTCCGAGTTCGCCGGCATACGTCCGTCGGCGGAGACCGCAGACATGACGATAGTCACCGAGGTGTCGCTTGATGCGGGCTCAGCACTCCTCGGCATGCGCGTCACCGTAGACCACAACGTGAAAGACCATCGCCTGCGCATGATGATACCGACGGGAATACAGGGACCGTGGTTCGCGTATCAGACATTCTGTTTCATCGAACGCCCGGCGGGAAGGATGTTCGGCGACACATCGACGTGGAAAGAGATGGAGCCGGTGGAGAAGAACATCAACAACATCGCGGGGAAGCGCGGCAAAAATGGCGGCATCGTGTTCTTCGCAAAAGCAGGAATACACGAAGCGGGAACGTTTGACGACGCCGACGGCACGCTTGCGGTGACGATGCTCCGCGCGTTCCGGCGCACCGTTATGCAGAACGGTGAGAGCGGCGGACAGCTCCCCGGAAAACTCAGTTATGACTGCGGACTCTATTTTACGGCGAAGGATGAGACATACGCCGACATCTTCCGCCGGTATCTCTCGTTCGCCACACCGCTCTACAGTCATACAGTGAGTCTCCATGCACCGGTCTGCGATGACAGTTTTCTCACGCTGTCGGGAAAACACATCGCGTACAGCACGATGAAACAGCCGGACGATGAAACACCGCATACCGTCGTCGTTCGTGTGATGAATCTTTCCGATGAGAGATCAGAGGCGGTGCTCACCTTCGCGTCAGATGTTCGCGAAGCATACGCGGTGAATCTCCTCGAAGAGCGTATCGATGCGTCAATTTCCGTTAAAGGCACTACCGTGAAAATGCCGTTGTCCGGATGGAAAGTGGCATCCGTCAAAGTGACATTCGCGGAAGGGAAGTAATATGAAGCGTTCAGTAATAAACCGGTATCTGAGATCTGCCGCCGAGTTTTTCGACTCCATGGATTTCAAACTGCCGCCTTTTGCGTTCTTCTCCATCGCCGACTGGAAAAAGCATAAAGCTGATGTCACCGAAGTGTTCGATCTTTCACTCGGCTGGGACATCACCGATTTCGGCACCGGCGATTTTGAAAAGACGGGACTACTCCTCTTCACCATACGCAACGGTCGTCTCGGCGACGCGTCGTATCCGAAACCATACGCCGAAAAAATAATGATGGTGCGCGAACAACAGGTGACGCCGATGCATTTTCATACGCACAAGATGGAAGACATCATCAACCGCGGCGGCGGCGACCTTGTCATCACGATGCACCATAGCGACGCGAACGGCGGTACGACAGACGCTCCGGTGACCGTCTCTGTGGACGGGATGCGCCGCACCGTTAAGGCCGGCGGAACGCTGCGACTGAAACCCGGAGAGAGCATCACCCTGCCGCAGAAACTGTATCACACATTCCACGCCGAGAACGGCAACGCCATGGTGGGCGAAGTATCGATGGTGAATGACGACTCCGGCGACAACCGTTTTCTGAAACCCATGGGCCGCTTCCCGGCACTTGACGAGGACGAGGCGCCGGTGTATCTTCTCTGCAACGACTACAATAAATTCGTGTGAGAGTGATGCAATGCGCAACGGAATCATCGCTTCGGGCAACTGGATCATCGACCATGTGAAGATAATCGACACGTGGCCGAAGGAAGGCATGCTTGCGAACATTCAGAGCGAGCACCTCGGCACCGGCGGCGCGCCGTACAATGTACTCGTCGACATCGCCAAACTCAAGTCCGACCTCCCGCTCTATGCACACGGCATCATCGGCAGCGACCATGACGGGCAGTATATACTCGACGATCTCAAGGCGAACAGCATCGATGTGAAGCATATGCGCCGGACATCAGACGCCGCCACATCGTATACCGACGTCATGACCGTCGCCGACACGCGCGCGCGCACGTTCTTTCACTGCCGCGGGGCGAATGCGCTCCTCGGGCACGACGACTTCATGAATATCGAGACCGACGCGAGAATATTCCATCTCGGCTATCTTCTCCTCCTCGACAAGCTCGACATGCATGACGACGAGTTCGGTGTTGTTGCCGCGCGCACACTGGACCTCCTCACCAAGAAAGGATACAAAACATCTGTCGACGTCGTCTCCGAATCGAGCGACCGTTTCCGGCGCATCGTCACGCCGTGCCTGCGTCACACCGATTACCTCATCCTCAACGAAATAGAAGCGGGCGAGACGACCGGCTTCACCATCCGTGACGGAAAAAACATCGATCAGAAGAATCTCATCAAGGCCGCGGAAGCGCTCATAACCGGCGGCGTACGCGAACTCGTGGTGATACATTTTCCCGAAGGCGGATTTGCGATAACCAAAAACGAACGCGCGTTCGTGCCGTCATTCGAAGTGCCGCGTGACGACATCAAAGGAACCGCAGGCGCCGGTGATGCGTTCTGCGCAGGGATGCTTTTCGCCATTCACGACGAACTGCCGCTTGAAGACGCGCTCACATTCGCCAACGCATGCGCGCGTTTCAATCTTCTGTCTCCCACCTGCACCGGCGGCGCCGAACCGCTCAGCAGTGTATGCGCATACATCAAACAGGCGAAGCAGAATCCGCCGGTCGTGAGGCTATGAGCGAGGCCGCATCACCGCAACCGAAACGAAACTCCGTAGCGGAACATTACAACCGCATCGACACCGATACCGACATGAACGTGCTCTACGCGGGCATGCAGACATGTCCGCCGCTCCACGCGTCCGAAGGCGTCCGCGACCACTATCTTATGCACTACATACTCAGCGGCAGCGGCAGCGTGCGCCTCAAGGGAAAGACATATCCGCTCACCAAAGGCAATGCGTTCGTCATCTTTCCGCGCGAGCGGCATTGGTATCAGGCGTCGAAAGACGATCCGTGGGTGTACGCATGGGTGGGTTTCACCGGCGTGCGGCCGCACCGCATTCTCGCGGGTGCCGGCGTCTCCGAGGACATGCCGGTGTTCCAGAAGCCGTACCAGAAAGAAATAGCGTCGTATCTGCATGAACTCATCGCGAACTTGAAAGAGCGTAAAGCCGGATTTGAACTCCGCGCCGAAGGACTTCTGTATCTCCTCTTCGCATCGATGACGGCACTTCACACGCCCGCGCGAAAGACGCGGCCCGACGGCAAAGAACACTACATAGATCAGGCCGCGCGGTTCATCGACACGAATTTTCAGCGCGACATAACCGTGACGCATATCGCCGAACATCTCGGGCTCGAGCGCTCGTACTTCTCGGCGCTGTTCTCGCGGCATATGCATATGAGCGTGAAGGAATACATCATCCGACGCCGGGTGGAAAAGGCGAAACAATATCTGGCGACGATGGAATTATCCATAGGCGAGATCGCCTCGTCCGTGGGTTACAGCGATTATTTCACGTTCGCGAAACTGTTCAAGCGCAGGACCGGAGTCACGCCGACGGATTATAAGGCGGCGATGAAGGACCGGCAGAATGCGTATTGGAATTATACGTGACGGAGACGCCGAAGGCGGCGGAGGGTAGACGCGCGTTACAGCTCGGGGAAAAATGTGTTTCCTCGCGCCGCGCGCGACTCAGCTGCCCGTCCTTGGACAGATTCGTCGCATACGCGCCCTCGTGGCGCTTGCTAATATTTCTATTTTTTCTCGATGTTATTTTATTATAAATTACTGCATATGAAGCGCGGCGCGAAAAAACACATTTTCCCCTTCACCAATCGCGCGGTGTGGTTGGGTTATGGTCAGGGGTATTTACAAATATATTTGGTACTGTTCCCTTTGAATCTGCTGTTACGAAAACCATGCATATTTTCATCATTTAGGGGTTGAACGCATGCATGTTTAATCATTGATTAGTAACCATATTATTCGTTGCAACAGATGCGTCATGACGGGTGTCATTCGGCATATTTAAATAGGCGACATTATTTATTGATATAGGTGACTGAATATAATCAGAATAAAGATAGAGCATATTATTAGTCATGAATATGTTATTTATCAATGTATGTCCGGCAAGATCGTTCCCATCTTCTTTTATCGCTGAACAAGAAAGCCCACCACCAGCAAAACGACAGTTTGAAATTATTATACTCATTGAAACAAAATACAACATATTCAATTGAGAATTATACGCGCCGCCAGTAGTATTGTTTGTGATGATGCAATCGGATATTATATTCTCGCTTCCATCGACAATCTGAATACCGGATCCATAGCCTGATGTCACTGTCCGATCGATATTATTCATTACATACCCTGATACTGTTGTGTTTGTACAATAGGGCATGTTGATACCACTACCGAATTCTCCTGAAGAATTGCTGAAAATCGAGGCAGTAACTGTATTGCTTATGACTCGGTCCAGACTCAAACCACCGCCTCTCGAACCTATGGCCGTAGCGCAATTGCTGAATATTGAACCGGTTAATGTGCTATTCGCTTCATACCTCAATAGAACACCGCCAACAGACGATGCAGTATTATTATAAATATCACCTTTGATTCGATTGCTCATACCACTCACGAGCATTGCCCCCCCACATTCACCAGTGGTAACGTTATTGTAACATTCAATATCCAGAGATATATATTTTCCTGAGTCTACATATATACCACCGCCTGAACGCGAACCACTATCGTTATTAAATATTTTTCCAACAATAGTTACGTATTCGCTTTTGGCTATGAATATTCCGCCGCCGTTATGATAATACTGAGCGGTCCATGAGGATTCTCCATGAAAGGCGATGTCCTTTGAATTAGAAATCGTGATACCGCCCCCATGATTCAGACCTGTTGACCATCGATTGCTGATGCTTGCAAAATTGGTCACTATTATATTTGTCGCTGATTCAATACAAAGTCCATATCCTTTGACATCATTATATCCGGCCATCGCGTTGATTCCTTCAATAAAGACATTCGTTGCTCCGCGCACAAGGATAATTCCGCCATTTGTACAAAGGAATATGCTCCTATTAGTTCCATCTGTACGCAAAACAAAATTCGAATCCCATCCGCCGACAATAGAAACATTATTGAATGATGCTCCGTTTAAATATATTTGATACTGTTCAGAAGGAATGGACCAACTGAATACCTGTAACTCATTTGTATATGAATATATTCCTTTCATGAGGTATAACCTTTTTGCACCGTAATTGTTCAGCAGATACATCGCCTGTGCGATGGTACCAACAGGGGCATTGGGTTTGATGCCTGAATTCGCATTATTCCCGCCGGATGCTTGTGGGGCAACATATATTGTATAGTCGACATTGTACGTTACCGAATTTGTTAAGCTTGAATTCAAGCCGTCATGCCCGTAATAATACAGAGTCCTGTTTCTGTCAATAAGAATATTTGTACCATTTGTAGAAAAAGAGGAAAAAGATACGCCGTTGAAAGAACAGTACCCATATGATTCATCTACCGAGAGCGTTACATAAAACGGTTCGTTTGTCGTCATGCTATTGGAATGTCCTGATGTGACTGTTACGACTGGTGCATGCAGGTCGATCATGAAGGATACCGCGGCACATGCATTTTCACCATATTTGTTTCTTGTTTTCGCTATAATTGAATGACTGCCAGACGTCATCCCAGACGCCGAAAATATCCATGTCTGAACACCGGATGCGTTGACCCATGCTCCAGAATCAATTTGCAGCAACACTGCATCTGCATTTGTCGGTGCGGTGCCGTTGATAGTCATATTTGTACTCTTGGTACGAAGACCCGGTGTCGGGTATAGCACTTTCGGCGCATCTAGTTGATCGGCAAGTATTTTATTTTCGATTCCGGATTCTTTCAAAATAGTCAATCTTTTTGCTCTGAACACATCGTAACTCTCACATATTGTTCCGAGACCAGCAATCAATACTATGCATATAGTCAACGTACGCTTCATGTGGTTCTCCATTAGAACTTTACTCGATATCCAACACCAATCGACGGCACCGGAACTAACGAAGCGTTCTCTCCGACTAAAAAGCAGAAGGAACCTATCACATATACCCCCAAATAGCCGATTAATATTTGTGGCGTTATCTCGAGCATCATCGTCGAATAACGATCCGCAAAAAGGTAGTTAATCCCGAAAACAGCTCTAGCCTGAAGGATGATATCTGTTTGCTCAAACACGCTTGCCGAAAGGTATGGGCCTATCATGAATAGCGCCGTTGAATATTTCCGATCCCCGATAACGTCATCACCTGAATAATCAAATCCGCTCAGCAGGCCGATACCAAAAAACTGGACGGGGGAAAAAGAAATTCCTACAGATATTATGCTCCCTCCGCCGATTTCAAAATAGGCATTCCATTTTTTTATTGTGACGCTATCATGATTATTGGATGTTACGGCATTTGAAGTAATCTTTTCAGAAGCCTGATATTCCAACCGATCAAATTCAGCCCTTATTGTCATTAGGATTCCTGAAAATTGAGCACTGTTGGTAATCGTTATTATCTCCCGAAATATATCCTTTTTTGTGTCAGAACTATAAATGACATATTTATATTGAGCCGGATCACTGCCGCTGTAATAATGCGAGAAAATATATCCTGCATGATACTGCTCCTTGATTTCCTGAAGCGTCTTATCAGAAAGCGATTCAGAGTTTCCATCCCGTGAGACAAGATCAACCTTGCTGAGAATGTAATTATCTCCGTTTAAATACGAATATATTTTTCCATTTAATTTAGCAATGCGCGCATCTAGCATTTCGCTAGCGACCAGCGGACAATAGGCGATTACTTTTGCATAAATCCCTGTACCGACAAACAGTAATATTATCGATCCGTAAACGATTCTACGAAACATTGTTGTTATGTGTTTTATATTTCTATTCATAATTCCACACTCTTCCTACAATATTCAAAACGGCCACTAACATTATGGAAGGGCATTGCTTTCTTGCTGCATTATAATTATAGTATATGCTCTCATAAATAAAAATCAAATTTTGTAGATAAAATATTGACTATCATACATTGAGCATGAACCTGAACTTGAAATAAATCGGGATGTGCCCTTGTTCTTTCGTATACTGCAGGCCACGATGACTTATGTACGCGCGGGTACTTGTGCATTCAGTTTCCCGACAGTATTGGACTACCTGTCAGCACCTACAACCGCACCCGTACAAATACATACCCCACCACATCCATATCCCTCAACGGCACTATCCCGTTGACAATCACCCCGCAGCCGAACCACGAATACTCAGCCATCAGCCCCATCCCCGCCGACGTCAGCACACCTTCCGCCGCCACCCGGATTCGTCCGGATACCACCGGCGCCAGATACAACGCCGGGACTTCATTCAGCTTGTACCCGAGCGCATACTCATTCGACCGTATGGCAAACCGTATCTCCGCCGGAGTCACCGACAGAAGCCGAGGCGGCGTGCTGAGAAAGTCCGTATAGTCGGCAAGTATGGCGTTTCTTTCCCCCCACCCGTCACCGGTATTCGTCGCCCGCTTCCATGCCGGGCTTTCCTGTTTCACGATCTTGCCCTTCGGCGCTACGACAAGCTTCGATGCGGGAAATGGCAGTCTGCCGAGGATATATCCTCCCGCGAAGACGCAGACAAGAATCATGAGTGCCGCTGATGCGGGCAGTGTCAGGTTTATTACTATCTTTTTCATATATTCCTCCGTAAACCGATGTATATGACCGTGATTTATCTTACGACTATATATACGATAACGTGTTGCACGTGACGGTTAGCTGCCGTTCATGCATTCCCGATCCACCGGCATTTCTGTCAGGGCCGAAGGGATCAAAAAACAACAATAATATTCCAGTGTACGTGCTGCGTAATCCGGCTCGCAGGCGGCTAACACATCTCACGCACTGCTCACACCGCTGTACGCGGTGCGTAAGCCGTCTCGTGTACCAGGAACACCGGTGTGCGCGATGCATGAGCCGGTATATGCGGAAGTTACACCGGCTTACGTACCGCATATACCGCTTCGCGCAGGGCGTACCGCTGTTCGCGAACCTGCATCCCGGTATACGTTGTGCGTACACCGGTGTACACCGGCCACAGGCTGTCTCGCCCGGCATATACACTGGAATATTTTTGTTGTTTTTTGAAGGCATCGAACCGCTTATCGGCGGTGATGTGCTGTGCCGTGTGATATACACGCACCGGCAGGGTAATATTGCAGGCCGGATAATACAAAAAGGCCCGGGCAGGAACGTCTTCCTGTCCGGGCCTTTCAGCCGGTGTTCATGCTACGCGGTCTTTTTTTCGGCTTTTGCCGCAACCGCATCGGCAGTACCGGTCCCCGTTGCATGCGACATCGCTTTCCGGAGCGACCGCAGTTCGCGTGAGAACGGTTCCTTCGCACCGACGGTCCCGACGATCATGTCCACGACACCCGATGCCGCAGCATACGCCGCATACGTGCTCGCACGCGATTTTGCCGTTGCCGTCCGGCACTCCGCAGCGATCCTGATCTGTGCATCCTCGTCGGCGAACGATGCATCCACCAGGTCCTTGAGCATACCCACCTTTATCGTGGGGTCCACTCCGGCGGTTTTCACCGATTCCAGATTGGTCGTGAGGACATTGAGAATCCGCAGCGCGAATTCCCGTTTCGAAACTTCGTTGAGTGATTTCATAAATCACCTCCTGTTTAATTTTGTAAGATTTCGTAAAAAATCATCACGCGCGCTTGACTTTCTTTCACGAGCTTACGATTATATATACGAAAAGGTGTTGCACGCGGCGCGAAAGTGTCGCGCGCTGCACTCGGCGGAAACTATTTTTCCTCACAACGCACCGCTCAGCGTTCATCTTCCTGATGAATCGTTCGCTCTCGCCGCCATCCGGGCGGCTCGTGCGTTGCTCGGAAAAACAGTTTCCGCCTCGCTCCGCAGAATGGGGTTTGATATGAATACTACAAACACACCTACGGCACCGCTTGATGACCTCACCCTCATCAACGGCATCCTTCACAACAACATGAAGTGCTATCGCCTCTTCCAGAGCCGCTATTTCACCTACATCAAACATCTTTTCTCCCGCTGGATCAACGACGCATCCGACGCCGAAGAACTTTCCTGCGACGTTATGATGAAAGTCATCACCACCATCGACCGCTTCGACGCGGCGAAAGGCAATATGCGCCTGTGGATTTACGTCATCGCCATCAATACCAGGAACGACTATCTCCGCAAAATCGCCGCCCGTGAGAAAGAAGCGAAAGTTGTATCGCTTGATGAACCCGTCACCACCGGCAGCGACATGCTCCGCATCGATTTTCTTGTGGACACGAGTATGGACATATCCGAATCGTCATCATCTTCTGCGTATACGACCGATCCGGCACTTGCGGCAGCACAGGAAGTCATTAAAGGACTCTCCGCCGACACACGCTATATACTTCAGATGCATTCAGACGGCTATACATCTTCCGAAATAGCTGAAACCGTGCACAAACCGGAAGGGACGATCCGGAGCATCTGCTCACGCATCAAAAAAGCCATCCGTGCGGCGTATGATAAGGTCATGAAGCGTACTATTCCGTCTGCAGATGCCGCAGTTACCACGAATACCGAATTGGCGGATACATGTTACGTACACACCGCGCCGGTAAGAAAAATGATGCGGTTGGTCAGCCTGCAGAACTTCGAGCCGATTTTGGTTGTGATGCGGATCAGATCCGCAGTCACCATCATCCGCACACTGCTGTTATATTTCGGAGCGGTGTATAAGCGCGCATATCACCACCGCTGCATTATCCGCATTGCAGGCAAGCAAAATAAGGGGGGCTCTTTTCTCTAGGGGTGGGTATGGCGCAGCGAACGAGCCAATGCGTATATGCGCCGGGCGCAGCGGGGGTGTTTTCTGAGCGCGTCTGCGTTGTGCGAGCATAGCCTACGTGGTAACGTGCAATGAACGTTTGATGCCGGTAAGGTAATAACGGGGAAAAATATGGAAGCGAGTTACGCTGACGCGTGAAGAAAATACCCCCGCAAGCCCGTGAGCGCAGAATACGCACCGCGAGTGAGCGTAGCGTGGGGCGGGGTCAGTCGATATACCTCACCACCACCGCGCCCACCGAATTCCTCACCTGTATCGTATATCCGCCGGTACCCATCTTCGCGGTGAGCTTTCTGCCCACGACGTTCACCATGGATTCGTTCTTATCGGTGAGCAGGATATCATGCGTGTCGATGCCGCCGATCTCGGTCTGAATATCGAGGAGCGCGTTAAGGTCGCGTGATACCCGGAGCAGCACTTCACCGGTGGTCGACTTCACCGATGCGTTCGTCACAAGCGCTGATATGGTGCAGTCAACACTGCCGGTCTGCGAGGTAATCGCTATGATGCCGCGCCCTTTGGTCTGAATGCTTCCCGCCGTGGATGTTGCGGTCACGAAGGTATTCGTGCCGGCGACATAGATGGAGCCGGATACCGTCTGCACATCCGCGTTGCCGTTGTGTCCGGTCACGTAGATGGCGCCGCTTTCAAGGCGTACGGTGATATTGCCGGTATGGTTTTTCACGGAGACATGGCCGGATATGCCGCGCATGGTTGTATCGCCCGAGACGTTCTGTACATCTATCATGCCGCTTTTCGTGGAGACATTGGTGAGCACGAACGTTTTCGGAAAATTCACTTTCAAATCCGCCATCGCCCAGGTATCCTGTGCCAGGACCGAACTTACCGCAATGCCCGCGTTCGTCGCCACGGTTATGGTAACATCCTCAAGATCGCCCGGCGCGAATACACCGGCTGCGTTCATCGTTATGAGCGCTTTAACGCCCACCGCATCGTTCGTCCACGCGTTGATGTCGATGGAACCCGACGTGCTGTTCACCACCGACACCGAAGTGTTCGACGCCGCGGGGTAATATCCTTCGCTCGTCTTGGCGCCGGTCATGCCCATGCATCCGGTGAGGAGCAGTGCCGCGCAGCCGCTTATTATCGTTATCGCTGTTTTCATCGTGTTCATCCTGTGCTCCTTATCAGAACTGTATGCCGGCGAAGATGCCGGGGTAGTGGATAGTGCGGTCGTCGCTCCACGGGAACGCGGCGAGCCTGTTCTCCGGCGCAACACCGGCGCTCGAGAAACGGCGGCAGTAGTTGTAGCTCACACCGGCGAAGATGCCGATGTTGTCGTTGAAGCGCCATCCCGCGGTCAGGCGGAGCTGTGCGAGAATCGCTCCGCCGTATATCATCCGCTCGGTCATCGCGTTCGTCGATGATGACGGTGTGAGCAGGTTGTCGTCATGCATCTCCCAGCCGGCCTTGAAAAGATCGATCATGCCCCGCACGGAATGCATGCTCCCCGCGGTGAGGTCGAGGTCGAAGTACACGGGGCCTACCGGGAGTTCACCGCCGAAGCCGCCGCGCCAGCACACCGTGTCGAGGTCCGTCCTCGTACCGATGATGCCTATCGTGTAAAAGTTTTTTGAGCCGCTGCGGAGACCAGCGGAGATGAAGCCCGTATCCTCGTACATGATGAACGGATCGAAGATGCCGTTCTTGATGATGTTCACGAGCCCGATGGGAAGCGTCACCTCATCGGCGACATTGACGATGCCCATCTGTACACCGTCCACTTTGCCGTTCGCCACGTTGAATATACCGGCCATCTGCATGCCGGTGACATTCGACGCGATATTGAAGATACCGGCCATCTGAAGGCCCTTGACCGACGCGGCGATATCGAATATGCCCGCCATCTGCACGCCCTTGACGTCGCCGTTCGCGATATTGAACACGCCCGCGAAGTCAACGCCGTACGAATCGGCGCCCGCGATGTTGAAGACACCCGCCCAGTTCGCGCCGTGCATATCCTTCTTCGACTGGTTGAACACGCCAGCCCAGTTGAGACCGTATAACTCGCCGCCTATATTAAACACACCGGCCCAATTCAATCCGAGCGCGGGTCCGTCGACAACATTGCCGACACCCGCCCAGACAACCCCGGTGGAACGCTCATAGAATATGTTCATCACCGATGACCATGCGACACCGTTAAGCACATCGGCGTCAACACCCACGAGCCCGAGCGCCAGATTATTGAGCGTCTTATATGGTGACGGTGACGACATCCACCGCGAAGGGATGAGCGAGAGATTGATCGGCTGTATCACATATTGCGAATTGCTCGTCGTCTGCAGTCCGTTGAGCGGAATGGTGACCACAAGCGCATTGCTGGTTGCAACGATACCGGCCGTAGTCTCAGTGCCGCCGCCGCGTTTCACCGTGGCCTCGGTGCTCGCTATCTTCATCTGCGACAGCGCGAGCGTCATCCTGCCGTTGGCGCTCACCGTCACCGGCGCCTCGCGCACTTCACGTTCACGGGTAACCGTCACGCGGTAGGAACCCGGTTCAAGGCCGAGCTCGAATTCCTGGCCCTGTGATTTGGAAAGCTCCACCACAAGACGTCCGTTTGCGTCGCGCACCGCCACGCGTCCGTAGAGCGATTCGTCAAGCGTGAGCGTCGCCGTGGTGTTGCGTATGTCGGTCATGACCACGTCGCCCGCGCCGGATATCCGCATGGCGTACGCCGGATGCTGCGCGCCGCCTTCGGTGCGTTCCGTGTGCGCAAGCGTTTCATTGTAGGCGAACTGATACGCCTCGTTGAGCGTCACTTTTTTATCCTGCGTCACGTCAGCCGCGCCGCGGAGTCCCGAGACAAGCGCATGCGTGAAGAACGATCCTTCTATGGCGTCCGATTCCTGCGACGCTTCATCAACCGAACTCGAGGTGAGGAACGCATAGCCTTTCGCGCTCGCGTCCGTATCGAACACGAAGGCCGGACGTTTTGCGCCGCCTTTAAGTCGTGTGAGCGCACCGGACGAGCATGAGTCGAGTATGACGATGTGCATATCAGCGGAAAGTTTTTCGATGGCTTCCTTGAGCTCGGCGTAACGATATGTTTCGCCGTTAAACTTGAGTCCTTCCTCGTCGGAATGTCCCGAATAATAGAAGATCACTTCCGTCCGGCTTTTCGCGCTTTTCGCCTGCACCACCTTCTGGCGCACGCTTTCAACCGCCGCGGTGAGTTTACCGCGCGTCGTGTTGGTGACGATGACCGCATCAACCGCCTCCATGCCGCCCACTTCGGTGAACACCTTCGACACCGTGCGCGCGTCGCGCTCCGCGTATCTGAGCAACACACGGTCGCGTCCGCCGTTGTTGGCCGCCGCGAAAATGCCGATGCGCTTGAAGTTCGCCGCGGGCAACAGAAACGATGCTGCAGCCGCTAAAGCTGCAATTGTGATGATGATGCGTTTCATACATTACTCCTTGATAAGCGTAAATGACTGGACGTGCATGCCGGGAAAGCTCTCCGCCGCCTGCGCTGTCAGTTTTCCGGGCCCGAGCGTACGCGCGGTCTTCAGCACCGCCGCTACATCTATGGCATCGGAATGCGTTACAAAAATGAATGTCTCGTGGCGCGGTGCGCTGTCAAGCTCATACGATTCTCTGAGCGACACCGCCTTGCCCTGGGTGAGTTCCGTCGACTCGCGCCGTGTGTAGGGATAGTGCAGCGTCACCGAGCCCGCACCGTCTATGGAAAAGATGACGCCGTACTTCGCGCCGCCCGCCATGTAGCGGAGCTGCACCAGATCGCCCGGTTTCACACGCGCATTGTTGGCAAGCTCAACACCGTTTTCGCCGCGCTTCTGTATGATGAATATCTTCGGTTCGCCTTTCACGCGTAATCCGTCCACGGTCATCGACGACGGGTTTCGGTGAGACAGCATTACCGTACCCACCGGAATAAGTGCTATCACGAGCACCGCGGCGGCCGCGATTGCCGGAACGAAACGCGGGAGCGTAAAGCGCCGCTTCGTCTCTGTCTTTTCAGCCCGCGCATGCATAGCGGCGAGTTCGGTGTTTTCGGGATACTGTGTGAGTATCGCTTTGTTCGACGCCTGCACGGCTTTTACGGCCGATGCATACGCCCGTTCACCGAGCGCGCGCTTCACACGTGCCGTTGTCTTCGCATCGGCCTCGCCGAGTGCGGTCATCTCGATGGTGAAATCGGTTTCTTTTTTGTTCATGATATTACCTCGTTTCGGGCTGTTCATTACCGTGCGTGTTCCTTTAGTTTCCGCGCACGTTTTGCGAGCATACGCAGCCGTTTGCGTACGCCGGAGACCGATAACCCTGCCGCTTTCGCCGTAGCCTCGAGCGTGAAGCCGTCGCTGTAGTGAAGCGTCGCTATCACCCGCGTGCTCGCGTCCTCATGCTCGAAGATGCGGTTGAGCATGTCGTTCGCGTCCACCGCATCGGGCCCCGCGTCAGTATCGGCGATAAGCTCGATGCGTTCGGCGTCGGGGCTTTCGGGCTTCCGCCGCCGCGTCCGTATGACGTTCAGACATACGTTCGTGGCCATACAGTACATAAGCCCGCCCAGATGCGTCTCCGTGAGCATGTCCGCGCGTCTGATGAGACGGACGAACACCTCCTGCATGGCGTCATGCGCGCTTTCTTCATCATACAGCATGGCGCGGCAGCGGCGGAGTACCATCGGCGCATAACGCCGGTAACACGATGCGACATCTACTCCCATAGGCTGGTCATCTTCTCCTATACTGTAATAAACACCGGCGGATGAAAAAGTGTCACCCGCGTTTCACCTTTTTTATAACGCCCCGCCGTCACGGCTCCGGAACACACTGGGTGAAATTCCCTCTTTCCGTATGAATAACCGTGAAAAATATGACGGGTTCATGATACCCACGTTCTCGGCGATGGTCTCCACGGTCAACGTGCTCTCAAGAAGCATTTTCTTTGCCGCTGACAGCTTTGCCTGAAGCCAGAAATCGTGCGGCGACATACCCGATATCTTTCTGAATTTCTTGCGGAACGATTCGTACGACATCTTCCGTTTTTCGATGAACGACTCTATCGGCAGCGTTTCGCTGTTCCGGTGGCGCTCCGCGAATTCCATGAAATCATGCACGTCATCACGGGCCGGCGTTCCCGCAGCGAGGCGTTTCTTACGGAGCGTCTCGATGATAAGTTCGATGAGTACCGCATGCGCTTTGAGCATATTGTCCGGCGTGCCGGATTTCAACGCGGCGTTTATCCGGGTAAAATAGCTTCGATATCCCGCATCGCCTCCGTCGGAAAAGAGATGCGGTGTAGCGCTGTTATAGCGGGCAAAAAGCGCCTCCGCCGTCGGCCCGCGGAAGGCCACGCTGCTCGCATCGATAGGATGTCCCGGCAGTGTACGACGCTCCACCTTCATCCCCGGCTCGCTCACCGTGATGCTGCCCGGACCGAACGACGCTATCTTCACGCCGTTGCGACAATGACTTCCGCGCCCGCGCGTATAATAGACGATATTGTAATAAGGCGTCACTACCGACAGCGGTTCGGTGCGTCCGGTGAACGATCCGGCACTGCATATCTGTATGCCGAGCGGCGTGTCGATGGGCGGCGGTGTGTAATAGATGCTGGTCATGGTTTACCAAAAAGTGTCAGCGTGCCGGGACGTGCATTCACTTCCGGTCCCGGTACGATGATTATATATACGCACCGGAAAACAACAAGGAGTTCGTTATGCTGACATCGGCCAAGGTTAAAAAGATGGCGCGCGCGCTCGGGGCCGACCTCTGCGGCATCGCGTCGATGGAACGCTTTGAAGGCGCACCGAAGCAGCAGGACCCGCGATATATATTCCCCGACGCAAAAGCGTGCATTACACTTGCGTTCCGCATCCCGCGAGGATATCTCCGCGGCATCGAGGAGGGCACGTACTTCAACGCATACACCGCCATGGGCTACGGCGGACTCAACGCCATCTATATGCCCGTGGTTATGCGGGAGATCTGCTGCTTCATCGAGGACAACGGATTCGAGGCGGCACCGGTGCCCAATTTCTACTCGGGTTCATCCATAAGCTTTGCCACACAGCAATACGACCCTACCCGGAGCCGCGCGGTTTCGCCGGACAAGCCGTCACCCGACGTGCTCGTGGACTTCCGTGTGGCCGCGTTCGCGTCCGGTCTCGGCGAATTCGGCTGGAGCAAGATGTTCCTCACGCCGGAATTCGGACCCATGCAGCGCATCGTCTGCATACTCACCGACGCACCGCTGGCACCGGACCCGATATTCACCGGGAAGGTGTGCGACCGCTGCAAGATATGCGTCGCGCAATGCACCGGCTGCGCCATCTCTAAGGATGAGACCGAGTCCATCACCGTTGCGGGGCATAAGGTTGAATGGGGAAAATTCGACTACATCAAGTGTTCAGTAGCTTATGTGGGAGGATTACCGGAATATAATCCGTTTTTACAGATAGGTGCTGATCCGGAAAAGTATAAAGATCAATATTCCGGCGGCGCAATGCTCGATAAACACATGCCGTACCCGGTGCCCTTCTCGCGTCCCGCGGTAGAAGGCGCACGCGGCTGCATGCGCGCCTGTTACGCGCACCTTGAGGAAAAAGGACTTCTGAAAAAGCATTTCGTCAACCGGTTCCGCAAACGCGCACCGTGGAAACTCGCCGGCGAGGCCGCCGCGCTCCCGAGCGACCCGTTCAATGTCGGCAAGGAATAGCCGAAACATAGTAAGTGAAGAACATGTTGTGCTGGATAATGCCCGTGTTATTCTTGACAATTTAAGCTGCATCTCATAGAATGTCCCTATCAACAGGGAAAACCCCATAATGCAGCAAAAAAACAAAAATCGAAACACCATCATACAGCTTGCCGTCGGCATCATCATCAGCGTCGTTTTTATTTACTTTACGTTCCGCAAGCTCGATCTTGGAAAGATACTTGAGTCCATACGGGCGGTAAACCTCTTCTACGTCATGCTTGCGGTCGTGATAAACACGGGCATTCTGGTGTTGCGCGGTATTCGCTGGCGGGAACTCATCCCCACGCAGAAACATATACACACCGGGACGCTTATCTCCGCGACGTATATCGGCTATATGGCTAACAACATCTTCCCCGCGAAAGTGGGCGAGATAGTGCGCCCGTACATGCTCGGTGCGAAAGAGGGCATCAGCAAGACGTCGGCCTTCGCAAGCGTGGTAATGGAACGGCTCATCGACGGTCTCTCCGCGTTCATCATACTCATCATACTCACGTTCACATTCCCCGATCTGAATGAAAATATGCGCCGCGCATTTCCGGCTATGCATATCGACCTGCGTCAGTTCGCGGTGGCGATATTCGTATTGTTCGCGGCGATGTTCACATTCCTCATGTTCCTCCGTTTCGGCCGTGAGCAGGCGCTCTCCATAGTGCGCTTTTTCCTCAAACCGTTCCCGAAGGTCTTAGGTGAAAAAGTAATTCAGGTGATACATAAGTTCACGGACGGCATCGGCTTCGCATATTATCCGCGCAGCATCATCATCACCGTCATCTATACGCTCGTATACTGGGCGGCATTGGGATTCGGTCTCATGTTCCTCCTCTTCGCCTTCCCGTTCAGCGCATCGCTGCCGGCGCCCTATCTCACCGCGCTCTGGGTACTCTGCATTTCCGGGCTCGGATTTTCAATCCCGTCGGCGCCTTCGAACATCGGCACATTTGAATTCGCCTGCGTTTTCGCGCTCGTGCTTTCGGGCGTCAACGCCAATGACGCGGCGTCATACGCGCTCGTGTCGCATGCGGTAAGCGCGATACCGCAGATCATCGTGGGCTTCATCTGCCTCCTTACCAGCGGCATTCACCTCAAGGACGCGGCAGCAGCGTCAAAGGAATAGCCGTGGACGGGGTAAAGATCGACGACGCGTTCAGTCAGCAGCGCCGCATCAACGAAAAAAAGAAAACATCGTCCGCCTCGGGTGCGCGCGCGTCGAACCCTCTGTTTCAGAGCGTGCTCAAGCAGCAGGAGATACAGTTCACCGATTACGACCTTGAACCCGAAGAACTGAAACAGCAGCTTGAGCAGGCGGGTGACGCGCTCGACAAGGACCCGTCGCTCGAGCAGTTCGTGAAATTCCGCGACCTTTTCCGGGCGCTCACCCAGAAAGTGTCGAGCGAGGCGTATCGCCTGAAGACTGTGGGCATGTCGCGCAACAAGCGCTATGAGATAGTCAAGATCATCAATACGGAACTCGACGCACTCTATCGCCTGGTACGTTCCACGCAGAAAGACCGCATCGCCATCACCAATAAGATCGTCAGACTTAAGGGGTTGGTGGTGGATGTATTATCCTAGCGCGGGGTTTATGATGACTACTTTCGCCCTCGACGTCTCCTCCTCAATCCTCTGTCTCGGCATATCCGCAAACGGAACGCTCACTGAGCGCTACGAGCTCGAAGTAAAAGACCACAACATACGCATCATGCCCGTGCTTGCGGAAGCCTGTGAAGCTGCCGGTGTTACCACGAAGAACTTCGACCTTGTCGTTCTCGGCACCGGGCCGGGTTCATTCACGTCGCTGCGTGTGGGATTCGCGTTCACCAAAGCGCTCGCGTATGCGCTCGGCAAACCCATCGTCGGTGTGTCGTCGCTCACCGCGCTCATGATGAACGGGCCTGAAAGCCCCGCACTTGCAATCATCGATGCCAAGAAAAAAAGCTGCTACGCATCGCTCAGACGGAACGGAACGCTATCGCACGACCATGAGGATATCGCGCTGCCTGAACTGGCGAACATCTGCACTGAAACCCCGGGAGTGACGCTGTTCGGCGACGGCGCCGTGCACTATCGGGATTTTTTCAGTGAGCACGCACCGTCGGCGATGATTCCCGACGATATGATCATGCACCGCATCTCCGCGCAGAACCTTATCAAACTCGGTGCCGAACGCTTTGCCGCAAACGGCGGCGATGATGTGATGACGCTGATACCGGCATATGTGCGTCCGAGCGAAGCGGAGTTCAATCTCAAGAAGGGAGTCGTTGTATAATGTTCTTCAACCGTACACCACAGAAAAAACTCACCATCGCTATCTTTATCTCGTCCCGCGGCTCGAATATGGAAGCGATACTCCGCGCGATACGCGACCGCAGGCTGAAGAACGTATCTGTTGCGCTTGTCGTTTCCGACAATCCGGACGCGAAAGGCCTCGAGATAGCCCGGAGTTTCGGCGTTGAGACGATGTATCTCGATTGCGCGCCGTTCAAGACAAAACTAGAAGGCGCCGCCGAGGAGCGGATCGTCAGTATTCTCCGCGAAAAGAATGTCGATCTTATCTGCCTCGCCGGATTCATGCGCATGATAAAGCGCGGGCTCATCAGCGCATTCCGCAACAGAATAATCAACATACATCCGTCGCTACTCCCGGCATTTCCGGGTCTCGATGCCCAGGCGCAGGCCGTTGCCGCCAAAGCGAAGGTAAGCGGATGCACCATACATTTCGTCGATGAGGGCATGGACAGCGGACCGATAATACGGCAGGCGAAGGTGTCAGTGAAAAAAAACGACACAGAAAAAACACTCGCCATGCGCATCCTGAAAAAAGAGCATTCCCTCTACTGGCGTGTACTCAGAGACATCGTGCGCGGCGGCGTGCGCATCGGGGCATGACATGAGACTTTCCCCGGCAATACTGCTCGCAGCTCTCGCACTCGCATTCAATGGGTGTTCATCAGCACCGCGTTCCGTGTATGATTATCTCAACCGGCTTCCCGCACGCGAGGCCGGCGGTGTAACGCCGTACCGGGAATTCAGCTATCTGCAGGAAGGCCGGCGTCAGTTCCACGCGCATAATTACCGGGCGGCGTTCGAACAGTTTGAGACGCTGCTCACACGCGTACCGGACACCGATTACGAAGCGGAAGCGATGTATCACCTCGTCATCATCATGCCGAAACTTCTCGAGTCAGGCACGTCGTACTTCAGCAATTATTTCGCCGCGGAATACACTCGCGGAAAATATACCAACACGCGCGAGGCGTTCATCGCGTCGCGGTTCGCATCGGCGGGGATACGCGTGTCGCCGTCCGGGCCGTCGTACAGCTACACGCATGTGCGCAGCATCGTCGCCGGCGAGTCGTTCTTTCCGGCCAAAGACGGCGCGTATGCGATGATGCTTTCCAATGATATGTATATTTTCACCGACGGTGAGACGAACAAATTTAAATTCCTTTCCAACACTGTCGCGCTTGGAAGATTATCGGAACGCTTCCCCGCAAGTGCCATCGCTCCCGCATGGCTTGCTGACGAAAGGCTTTTCCCCGCACGCGCAGCGCATGAGCGCCTCTTTTCGGCGCGTGAACGTTATGAATATACGGCTGTCATGCGGGCGGTGATACCGGCATGCGAACACATCAAGCCGGACACGAACATCGATGCCGTGGTTACCGCGACGACGGTGCGCCTCCGCGACCGCATTACCGGCGGGTACGCCGAGTTCCAGAACGACAAGACGATACTCATGCTCAATGATTACGACTTCGTGACGATACTGCGCATCGTCTCGCGCCCGGTGCCGATGCATCGGACGAACGAACAGTGGGCGTTCCTCGAGACACAGACACCCTACGGTCCCGCACGCGGCTGGACGTATCTGCGCTATGTCACGCCGCTCGCTTCCATTTCCGCGGACGCGAAAGTCGTCGCCGATTTCAGAAAAGGACTGCGCAATTACTACGACCACGAATATGTGAAAGCAGCCGAAGCGTTTTCGCTCTTTCTGAGCCGTCATGGCACGAACTATTTCACCGACAAGGCGTGTTATCTTCTCTGGCAGGCGAACAACATCATCGGCTCGTACATCTCAAGCCGTAATAATGAATACTACCGTTACGCGCGGCGTTATCCGCTCTCGTTCATCTACGACAGGAAGGCGAATACCCTGCGCGCATCGAATCTCCTCTACCGGTATCTCAACAGCGTGATGAGCAACAGCGAATACCGGTTCAAGATCAATAACGATTTTCTGCTGGAGTAGCGGCGGAAGTAACGCGTATTCGCTCGGGAAGAAATGTATTTTTCGAAATCGTCAAAAAACTCGCCGACATCCGGTCTTTACTATCGCCATTACGCTGACAATTGGCTTATCCCTGTTATCGATTAACCAGCTCGCACAGTTTTGACGATTTCTCGAAACACATTTCTTCCCTTCGCTATCACACATTGGGATAAATAATAAACACAGGGCCATGAACCTCTGAACTGTACGATCCGAGCTCTGAGCCCGGACTTTGAAGCTAAAAGCTCCGTCGATCGAGCCTCAAGCTCAAAAAAACGAGCCCAAAATCGCGTCGCAAGTTGCCATGGCGGTTGATGCCGAGCCGACGGACAGCGCGTATAAGCCTTTTGAGAATATGTCATTTTTCTCCAACACCAACGCCGGTTCACACCTCCTGTATCTCAAAGTCAAATTCCGCAACGGCGCGGTGAGTGCATCATCTTCGAAAAGCTTCATCGTCACCGACCCCGCGCGCCCCGGTGTGTTCATCGCTACGAATGGAGACGATACGAACAGCGGATTGTTCGCCTCGGCACCGGTGAGATCGTTTGCGAACGCGTTCGCAATTGCATCAGCCAACAGCATTACAAACATTTTTGTCGGCACAGGATCATACCGGACGAATGCGGGGTTGAATTCTGGAGGCATGATCGCCGGCATCTATATCACAAACAACTACCTTCAACTCAGCGGAGGATGGAATTCCAATTTCACCTCAAATGATTCATACAGCGTCCTTGATATGCAGTCGCAGGGACGTGTCATCTATGCCGATGCAGTGAAAAGGATCCGGATAGAAGGATTTGTGATACAGCGGGGCGGAATGGCATCGAGTTACAGCAAAGGCGCCGGCATCTATTTCGGGAACGTGTCGGATTCAATGATCACCAATGTCATCATCACCAGCAACAGCGCACAGGCGAGCACCGGGCAGGCGAGCACCGGGCAGGCGTTCGGCGGCGGTGTATATATTGAGTACGGGTCGAACAATACCATCTACGGATTTATAGCGAATAATTCAGTCAGCGGCGGAGACCTCTATCAGCAGTACGGCGGCGGTGTCGCGATAAACAATAGTCACCGGAATAAGATCTATGCGACGCTGTCAAACAATACATCGCTGTACTACGGCAGCGGATTGGCCATATACAACGGAGACTATAATGAATTTCATGGATATGCCGTCAGCAATACGAACATCAATCCCGGCAATTGTTACTGTATTGATATCCGGGCGGATAGCGGTTTATCCGCTCGAAGCAATATAATTGGAGGAATCATCGAACGAACAGCCGGCAAAGGCGGCATATACCTGTCAAACAGCAGCCGCAATACGATTAGCAGTTGGGTGATAAGCAATTACCTTGGTATCACAAGTCACTTGAACTGTGACGAAAATGTCATAGCGACAAATGCCGTGATAGCATATAACGGCTTGACCGGTATATCCATATATGACGGAATGTCGCACCAGATCTACGGACTTGTGCTGAGCAACCAGGGCAACGGGATCGATTTGGTCTATAATGCATCGTATACGGTAGTCAGCAATATTACCGCAGGGAACACGGGCTACGGTATTTTTACCAACACCAATCCACAGACACTCATTTTCACAAATTACTGGTCCAATAATATTCTGGGCAACATCGGCCCCCCATAACGGCCGCCATTGAGACAACGCAACGCGTGACACAAGTGCATTGTCTTTCCAGCTCATAACACCGAACTGTGCTGCCTGTCATTTCCCGCCCTGCGGAACCGGCGGTGATACGGAACGTGATAGAATCCGTTATGCAGGTGCAATTGCTGCTGATCGCACTGAACGATAGACTTTTAGGATTCTTTTTGTAAATTCTTGCGATATAATATTCCAGGAGCGTTCCCATGCGGCTGCATTACCTCCAGCATGTACCGTTTGAAGGTCTCGGCGCCATTGAACCGTGGGCGCTCAAAAACGGTTTCACGATCACAAAGACATCGTTCTTCGCCGATGAACCGCTTCCGCCCGTGGACGCGATAGACTGGCTCGTCATCATGGGCGGTCCGATGAACATCTACGAACACGGCGAATATCCGTGGCTTGTCCGTGAAAAGGAATTCATCGGCAGGGCGATAACCGCCGGAAAAAAAACGCTCGGTGTCTGTCTCGGCGCGCAGCTCATCGCCGATGTTCTCGGCGGACGCGTGACAAGAAATGCGCATAAGGAAATAGGCTTTTTCTCGGTAACGCTCACCGATGCGGGGAAAAAATCACCGCTGTTCGGCGCTTTGCCGGCGTCGTTCAACGCATTTCACTGGCACGGCGACACATTCTCCATCCCGCCCGGAGCGATTCACACCGCGTCAAGCGAAGCATGTGTAAACCAGGCATTTACCTTCGGCAGAAACGTCATCGGGCTTCAGTTTCATATCGAATACCGTCCGGAAGACATCGATGCGATGTACGGGCTTTGCGCCGATGAACTCATACCCGGCGGAACCTATATCCGGAATAAAGCTGATACGCGAACGGCAGAAGCAGATGCAATGAATCCGCATCTGTGTGCGCTCATGGACGGACTGAACAGCCGTTAGCTCGTTGGCACTGTGTGTACGACCAGTAGACAGACAACACCGGATACGATATAATCGGGCCGTATGAAAAAAGTATTGTTACACATCGTACTGTCTCTCTCGTTCCTGTCGGGCGTATGTGCCGCGACGAATAGCGACCGGTGGAATATCGACTGGAATAAAACGGCGTTCGAGGCGGGCAAACTTGCGGTGATGACGGCGGTGCCGGTCACCATGTTCGCCGCATCGGCATATGCGCTTCCCGAGCAGCGGTTCACCTACTTTATCGCCGGTATCGTATCGGCCATTCCCGCGGCGGCAGGGATTACGTTATTCACCATCGATCTTGTATTCTATGATCCCAATAAGCAGGCGCAGACGACGGGCCATTCCGGCGACATGCGTTTCGTGCTTGCGCATATATCCAGGTTTTAAAAAAATGCATACCACAGACGCGATAACGAAAGCATACGCCGTGCTTGACGGCGGAACACTGTCAGAAGCACTTGCGCGCGAACTCATCGAGACGCCGCGCGAGTATGCGATGGACCTCTACTCGCTTGCCAATAAGGTGCGGCTCAGCGTTCAGCAGAAATTCGACGCCTGCACCATCATCAACGCGAAGTCCGGCGGCTGCACCGAGGACTGCGCCTTCTGCGCGCAATCGGCATCGCACCAAGCTGATATCGACACTTATCCGCTGTTAAGCGAAGAGAAGATACTCGAGAAAGCGCGCGAGGCAAAGGCTTCCGGCGCGAGCGCATTTTCCATCGTCACCAGCGGCAACGGATATAAAACGCCCAACCGCGAGTTTGAGAAAATTATTTCCGCGATACGCCGCATACGCGCCGAGGTCGGCATCGCCATGCATGTCTCGCTCGGCATACTCGGTGATGAAACGCTGCGCATGCTCAAGGACGCGGACGTGAGCATGATACATCACAATCTTGAAACGGCGCCGTCGTTCTTCCCGAACATATGCACCACGCACACCATCGGGGAGCGTATCGAAACGGTACGGCGCGCGAAAGCGCTCGGCATGGCGGTATGCTCCGGCGGCATCATCGGGCTCGGTGAAACACCGGCGCAGCGCGTTGAACTGGCGTTTACGCTGAAAGGACTTGATGTCGACAGCATTCCCATCAATGTGCTTAACGCCATTGAGGGTACGCGCGTCACCGCGGCGCCCATCAGCATTCGTGAGATCATAAATACGGTCGCGGTGTTCCGTCTGGTAAATCCGCGCATGACGATAAAGATCGCCGCGGGCAGGGAGACGGCGCTCGGCGACTGGCAGGGGCTGGTGTTCAATGCGGGAGCGAACTCGATGCTCATCGGCGGATACCTTACCACCTGCGGACGCAGCATCACGGCGGACCAGGGACTGATCCGCTCATTAACGGGATTTTAAGCAATGGCAAAAAAGAAATTATTCGCAACTCAGGCGCGTGCAGGCGACGTCGCCGGTATCGTTCGCATCATCAAGCGGTTCTCGGGCGTTAACCTGCTTCTGCCGCGAAGCGAGGATTCCATCTATCATCACCTCGCGGATTTTTTCGTCATTCGCGAGGGTAAAGAGGTGATTGGCTGCGCGGCCCTCACCATCTATTCGCAGCGCTACGCGGAGATCGGCTCGGTGGCGGTGATGGAGGACCACCAGAAGTCGGGAATCGGACGCATGCTCGTGCATGAAGCGTTCAAGCGGGCGAAAAAATATAAGATTGAGAACATTTTTCTGCTGACCTATGTGCCGAATTTCTTCAAGCATTTCGGATTCAAGCGCATCGATAAGGATTCGCTGCCGCACAAAATATGGAAGGACTGCCTGAACTGCAAATATTTTCCGAACTGCAACGAAATAGCGATGATAGTTCCGGTGAAGGACGCGGTTCTGTAACGCCCGCCGTTCCTATTTTTTCAGAATACTGAATTCGACGCGCCGGTTCTGCTGGCGTCCGGCCTCCGTGTCATTCGATGCGACCGGCTTTGCTTTGCCGTATCCTTTCACACTGACCCGGGTTTCAGTGATACGCTTCGACGCGATATACGTCTTCACCGCCTGCGCCCGCTCCTGCGATAATTTCTGATTGTACGCCGCGTCGCCGGTGCTGTCCGTATGTCCCGCGACTTCGATTTCCATCGTCGCATTCTCCTTCAGGAGCTGCACCACGCGGTCGAGTTCAGGGAATGATTCTGAACGCAGTGACGCCTTGTTGTAATCGAAAAAGATGCTGTTCAGCACTATCGTCTGTCCCACTTCGATGGGCACGAGCGCGAGGTTCTGAACGATTTCTTTGTACGTTGAAATTTTTGTCAAATCGAGGTTTTGCGACACGGCGATATACCCGGGTGCATCGGCGAGAAAGCTGTATGTTTTTCCGTACGGAAGCACGATCTTGTATCTGCCGTCACGCGCATCGCTTGCAGCATTTCCCGCGTTTTCTCCCGCCGGCAGTATCGTATATTTGATGCTCGCTTCGATGGGTTCTTTTGTCGTGGCGTGATGCACGGTGCCGGTTACAAGTACCACCGGGTCGGGCATGCTGTCTTCCTGTACCTTGATGCGGACGATGTCGCCCTTTCCTATGGTATTCTTCCACGACACCATGTACGCAAATTCACCTTTCGCGTCCACGGTGTAATATGCCTCCCATGCTTCCGAATTGATCGGCGCACCGAGGCGTTTGGGCTTCGACCATTTCTTCCATGATTTGTCGAGACGTTTGGTCATGTAGATATCGGCATTGCCGCTTTTGTCGCTCGAGAAAAAAAGCGTCACACCGTCGGACGCGAGGAACGGCGTGATCTCATTTCCTTCCGAGTTCACCGTGACACCGAGGTCCTTCGGCGCCGTCCATACGTCATTGCTTTTAAATGTGACGAAAAGATCGTTCTTCCATTCGGTGTTGTCGCAGTATGAAATTACAATCGCTTTACCGTCATTGGCGAGCGAGGCGCTGATCACTTTGCTCTTTTCCGGGTCGATGAACGCGGGCATGTTGATCTGCTCCGGCAATCCCCAGCCTCCTTTCAGCTTCTGCGCGAAGGAGAAGCCCGGAGCGATATATTCGCCGGCCTTGTAGGCGCCGAGGATGAGCAGTGTCTGCCCGTCAGGCGTTACACTGAATACGCTGTTGAAACGGACAGTGTTGAGGGGTGCTTCCATACGAATCGCCGGCATCCATTTTCCGTTGGTGTCCTGCTCCGAATACCATATTGCGAGCGATGGCTCCGCACCGAATCCGTTCTCGGGATGGTTCTGCCGGACGAAATAGAGCGTTTTTCCGTCGGGCGATATGACCGGTGCAAGCTCATCAAACGCCGAATTGATGTTCGAGCCCAGGTTCTCGACGATATTCTCGCCGCAGAGTGCCGCGGAAAGCAATGCAGTCAATACCGCAATACAGACGATGGTGCATGATTTCATACGCATTGGTGTGCCTTTGTGCGGTGGTAGAACAACGGATAAGATTCTTCAATAAATGTACCGTCAATCGCGGTAAAAGTCAAACAGAATGCGGTGCCGGCGGCTCAAGGCGTGCGGAATTCCTGCATATACAGGGATGGCGCCACACGAAAGTGTTTTTTAAACGCCTTTGAGAACGTGAACTGGTCCGGGTATCCGAGCATGGCGGCTACTTCACGTACCGTCCGCTCATTGCCGCTGAGATATTCACGCGCGCGGTGCATGCGTATGCGTTCGATGTAGCGGTGCGGCGTCATGCCGGTGGCTTTCTTGAATGCGGTGCAGAAATAGTTGAGCGCCATTCCCGCGGTCTCCGCAAGCGTGTCGTTTGACAGCGGCGTATCGATGTGATGCGCGATATAATCGAACACGGGTTTCATGCGGGCGAACATGCGCTCCTGAACACCGTTGAACGGTACACCGCCGTGCGCCACGCGGTAGGCAAACATGCGCGCGAGCAGTACGGTGAGCGCGCCTTTCATCGCGAGTCCCGCCATGGGCGATTTGCCGATGAAGCTGCGGTGCGCTTCCGTGAGCTGCGATGCTTCTTTTGTTATCACCGCGGCGGGGAATATGCCCGCAATGTCGAGGTCGTGCAGGATGCGCCGGTTTGAACCGAGCATGCAGTCAAAATGCACCAGGATGAACGCGGTACCCGATGCGCTTTTCGCGGTATAATGCATCTGCGGCGTCATCAAAAATGCGTCGCCGGCGGATACGGTCTCATCACTGCCGCCGAACGAGGCGGTTACCGTTCCCGATTCGATGAGCCAGATATCATAATCACTGTGCGCCTTTTCTTCATGCCAGCCCGCGGGATGTTCCGATCTGCCGCTGTAGTGAAAATCGATGGTGATGTGCTCGGATATATCGCCGATGAGCGATGCGATGCTTGCGGGGCGTTCTTTCATGGCGGAATTATATCATGCCGGACGGTCACGGCAATAGCGCGGGCCTTACTGCCGGCTATTGAAAAAAGCACCTATGAGTGATATGGTGTGACACACGATACAAACTCGGGAGTCACCATGAAATCCAAACAGCAGTCGATATTCGATCTTGATCTCCATCACGCGCAGCTGAAACTCCGCCGCACGAAGATTGTCGCGACGGTGGGCCCCGCATCGCAGTCGCTCGCCATGCTCGCGAAGCTCATACGCGCCGGTGTGGATATTTTTCGCATTAATTTCTCGCACGGCAAAGGCGAGGAGCACGTAAAGCTCGCGAAGCTCATCCGTCAGGTTGCGAAGAAAGCCGGATGCGAGGTGGGAATTCTCGGCGATCTCTGCGGCCCGAAGGTCCGTGTGGGCATGTTTCAGAACGACGCGGTGACGCTTCGTGACGGTAGTACGGTAACCATCACCACGAAAGATATTCTCGGTGCCGCGGATTTGATCCCGTCGCAGTATAAAGGTATCGTGAAAGAAGCGGCGATAGGGGCACGGGTGCTCCTTGACGACGGCAATCTCGAACTTAAGGTGATGAAAAAAGGAAAGGATACGCTCACCGCTTTGGTGGTGCGCGGCGGGGTGCTGAAAAATAAAAAAGGCATGAATCTCCCCGATACGGACATGAAGATTCCGGCGCTCACTGAAAAAGACAAGCAGGATGCGCTCTACTGCATCGCCGGCGGCATGGATTTCATCGCACTCAGTTTCGTCCGTCGTGCCGAGGATGTGCGTGACCTGAAACGCCACCTTGCGAAACACAAGGTGAAAAAAGCGATCATCTCAAAGATAGAGAAACCCGAGGCGCTCGACAATATCACCGGCATTCTCGATGAATCGGACGGCATCATGGTCGCGCGCGGCGATCTGGGTGTTGAGCTTCCCGCCACCAAGGTGCCGCACATACAGGAAAAACTGATACGTCTCGCCAACCGCTGGAACAAACCCGTCATCGTGGCCACCCAGATGCTAGAAAGCATGATTGATAAGAGCCGGCCCACGCGTGCCGAGGTCACCGATGTCGCCGCCGCCTGCCGCGAAGGGGCCGACGCGGTGATGATGAGCGCTGAAACGGCGAGCGGGAAATATCCGCTTGAGGCGGTTATGGAAATGGACGGCATCTGCCGCGAAACGGAGGCGCACCGGTTCTATTCCGCATCCGGCGATTTTGCTCCCATGCGCGAGGAAATACCCGGGCTTGCAGTATGCTTCAATCTGCAGGATACATTGAGCGACGCCGTCGCATTACTGTCACGCAAGCTCATGGTACGCGCCGTGTTTGCGCTCACCTATTCGGGGCATACCGCCCGCATGCTTTCCGCCGACAGACCGGAAGCGCCGGTCATCGCGGTGGCGCACGACGAAGCGGTGGTACGTAAGATGAAACTCGTCTGGGGCGTGTATCCGCATCTCGTCAAACGCAGTCTCAGTATGAAGGAATTCGCCGATTACACCAACCGCATCGTCCATGAGGAGAAGCTTGGGAAAAAAGGCGATTATATCCTGCTCATGTGGGGCACGTTCGACGGCAAAGGTCTCGGCACGAACGCCATTCATGTGCATCAGGTGTGGTGACGGGGCTTCTCAGCCTTTTTCAGCGCCCGATATCGCCCACATGCGGTACTGCAATACATCGCGCTCGTACCGCATGAACGCCTGCGACTCGCTGTGATTATAAACCGCCATACCGAGCATCGTTTCGAATGCGCGGGCGCGCACACTCGTCTTCGCGATCTTTTCCTTGACGCAATATGCCGCCAGCAGGTTTGACGTGTCCTCATACGTAACGCACTGATACATGCGCGTGAAATTCCGTATCGGTGTAAGCGATGATATGATCTTATGCTTCGACGGTTTCTGCGGCTGATCGAACGCCGCCGGATCGAATTTTCCCGGGTCCGCGAATGCGCTGTCCGGTGTGTCGATGAACGAGGCCGCAAAGCCCTTTGCGTGCAATGCATTTCCGACGGCCGCGGCAAGCTGCCGTGCGGTGTCCTTGTCGTTCGCAATGAGCGGTCCCGTGTGCGGTTTCACCCGTCCCGGACGCGCCATCACATAACCGGTGATATCACCGTTGTCGCTGCGGGCGACAAATGCGGCGATGGCGTCACGGGCGAGTGCCGCGAGTATCTCATGCCGCTCAAGGAATTTATCTGCGTCGTAACGCGCCACCTCGTCATAGTCCTTTTTTAAAAGCGGTTTGATGTGTTCGGTGTAGTATGCCGCGTTAGCGAACTCCGCCGTGTCGAACTGCGAGCGCCAGAGACGATATGCGTCTTTGTATCCGAGCGTTCCGTACACGGTGTGCCCGAGCGGTGTCGCATCGAGCCCGTTGATGATCTTCCCGTCGGCGAGCGCTTTCGTAACACACGCGCGCATTATCTCGTTCGCAATGCCCTGGCGCCGCATCTCGGGAACCACCGCGACGATACTGATCCACGCATGGTGTTTACCCACCGGCACCGACACACCGCAGCCTACCGGTATCTCCGCTTTTCCCTTCACGACGTTCGCGAGGAATGCCGCGGCGGGAACGAAACCGGTGATCCGTGAAAAGTCGGCGTCGGTTTGGTTCCATCCGGAGCGAAGCGTTATCATCTGCATCGCGTCGAGATGTCTGCCGATGGGCCGCACGCGCAGCAGCGGTGTTCCGGCTATTTTTTTATCGGCCGGGATATCGATGCGCATGCGTTCGGGAACCTGAATGGTAACCGTCCGCCCCGACCCGGCGACGAGTTCGAGCTGCCGCGATGATGTGAATGGACCGAATGCCGGATTGCATATCCTGAAATGTCCGTAGAGACGGTCGGTGTACGCGTCTTTGCCGAGGGCAACCTCAGTAACACGCAATGGATGCGAACGCGTGATGAGCATATACAATCCTCCGTGGAGACAAACGCACTATACCACACCGGATGATGAATGCAACCGTATTTTCCCGCGGCGGATTTCATACGGAACGCAGTTTGACTTTGCCGTTTGCGGTATTATATTATGCTATCTTTTTCCTCGGGTGATACCACCATGCTGTCAGAAAAATACGGCGCCGATTCCATCCGTGCAAAGCTTATTTCCCGTGATAATTACCATCCGTTCCCGCGTTACGGTGAAAAAAAGCCGCTGGACGATGCGGCTGCCGTGAAAGAAGCCGTATGCAACGGCGAGCAGTATCTGGGCAGGGTATGGGGCATACTCCCCGCGATACGCTACGGTGATTTTGCACGCGACGGCAACCGCTCACGTTTCGAGGCGCTCTATTTCGAACGGCGCACCGCCATTGCCGCACTCCTCTTCGCCGAATATGCCGAACAGAAAGGGCGATTCGCCAACGATATCATCAATCTCGTCTGGGCGGTGTGTGAGGAAAGCACGTGGGTGCTTCCGGCGCACAACAATCATTCGGCGAAAGCGCCGCGCGCGCTTCCCGATGTCGAGGCCGACATCTACATCGACCTTTTTTCGGCGATGACCGGATCGCTTCTGACGTGGGTGCACTATTTCCTTGCGGATATCTTTGATAAGGAAAGTCCGCTCATCGCGCGGCGCATCGCGTATGAGATCGAGCGGCGCATCATCGTTCCGTATGCGGCGAGTGATTTCCACTGGACAGGGCTCGCGAACCCCAACGATCATCCGAACAACTGGAATCCGTGGATCAATTCGAACGTGCTGCCCGCGATACTCGTGCTCGATTCGGATGATGAACGCCGCACACTCGGTGTTGTCAAATCGATGGCGAGCATAGACCGTTTCCTCGCCGGGTATCATCCGGACGGCGGCTGCGACGAGGGTCCCGGTTACTGGAACGCGGCGGGCGCGTCACTGTTCGATTATCTCGACATACTGCACACCGCCACGGACGGTGCGGTGAATGTATTTTCCGAACCGCTTATCGGCAACATCGGGCGCTACATCATGGGCGTGCATATCGCGGACGATTACTTCGTCAATTTCGCGGACAGTCCGCCTGTCGTAGGCGTATCCGCCGATCTCATACGCCGCTACGGTGAAGCGGTCGGCGATGCTGCACTCACCGCATTCGGCACGTCGAAACTTGCCGGAGAGAAACCGCCGCACAGTCATGCATGGATGTCGTTCCGGGGCATTCGGGCTCTTCTCAACCGGCCGGAGAACCGCCGGCGTCATGCAGAGCCGCCGCTGGTAGCCTCCGCATGGATGGAAGGCATTCAGGTGATGACGGCTCGGGAGACAGCGGGCAGCACGCGGGGGCTGTTTGTCGCGGCCAAGGGCGGACACAACGCGGAGAGCCACAATCACAATGACGTGGGCTCGTTCATCGTCTACGCCGACGGGAAGCCGGTGATCATCGACGCCGGTGTCGAGACGTACACAAAAAAAACGTTCAGCCGCGAGCGATACGAGATATGGACTATGCGTTCGCCGTATCACAATCTGCCCGCGTTCAACGGCATCGAGCAGCAGGCGGGACGGCAGTTTGCTGCGCGGGATGTGCGGTATGTATCGGATAAAGACCGCGTATCGCTCTCCATGGATATTGCTTCGGCATTTCCGGAAACGGCCGGCATAAGGTCATGCGGACGCACCGTCGCACTCGATCGCGCGCTGCATGCGGTCATCGTCACCGACGAGTTCGTACTCGCCAAACCCGGGAGTGCGGTGTTTTCGCTCATGACATCGCGCGACGTCGCAATATCGGAGACCGTGATAACGCTTTCTGCAAACGGCGAACGATCGGTACGTATCGCACTCAGCGGTCTTTCCTGTGCGGTGTCTGCCGAGCGAATCGCGATACACGACGAACGGCTCGGCTCGTGGGGCGATCACATCACGCGTATTCTCCTGAACGCGGGTGTCGCGGAGCGCGGATTGCTGAAAATGGAAATAACGCAGCGATAGGAAGCTCACGTCAGAGATATTTCTCTTTCATGCGTGACAGGCATTCTTCGAATGCCGAAAGATCGGTGAACCGCATCGCTTCGGCGATATCGCGGATGATGACGGTTCCGCCGCCGGCAAGAACACCGCCGTCGAGCATGAGATTATCGGTCATATCGAATTGTTCAATCAACATGCCTGCATTATCGCGCAGCACGCCGGAAACGTCCCTGCCGCCGCACGCGGATGCTGCCGTGCGCGCGGTGAACGGTTCGGCGCAGTTGGAGTACGCAAACACCGGCAGTCCCAGCGCACGGGCGAATCCCATCTCATATGCGGTGCCCGCGTCGGCGCTTGGTCCGCGGAATGGCGTCATGTTCGCGATGACAAGATGACATGTTCTCAGGCTGGCCTCGTTCGCGGCGCTGATCAGCTTTCCCTGCTCGCGCGGCGGCAAGCCGTCGAGTGCGAGCGGATTGTCAAGCGGATACACGCCGATGAAACCGTAGCGTCCGCACAGTTCGCATTTCCGGCGGCCCGCCTCATACGGATCGGACAGAAAAACTTCGGGGCCGGCGAGATAGATGCGTTTTCCGGTTCCGTTCATGGATACCGCACGCGGCAGGAGGGTAACTCAATCGACGCGAGCGAATGCGGATCGAGCCTGACGGTTATGGTGTCGGCGCGGACAGGAATTGCGGTAGATTTTCCGAATGCCGACGGGTCGATGGTCATGCGCTTTTCAACCGGCGCATCGGTCGTATTGCAGAGGAGTATGCGTTTCGGCAGCAGCGAGCACCATACGCCGTCATTCACGCCGTCTGCGACCGGCGGTTTCCGTATGCCCGGAACGAGACTTCCGTGAACAATGGCGGATGCGGTTTCGACAAATGTGGTGTCTCCGGGCGCATCGGTGACGGGTACAAGCACCGTTGCGCCGTTCCCAGAGGAAGAAACACAGCGTGCGGTAAAGAGCGATGCATCGAAGTTGCGGCGGATGACCGGCAGCGGCGCCGTTTCCGGTTCACCGGTGTCCGCAGGCCGGCATTTTCCCCAATCGATGGCGACACCGATTGTTCTGATATCCTTTGACCCTTTGTCGATCTGCGACGGCGTCCATGTTTCGCTGACGACCGCGACATCGACAAGGGCGCTTTTCATCATGCCGGGCATTATACGCGCCTGAAATATCCCGGTCCGTTCATGCAGCAGTGATCCCGCGGAAACACCGTTGATGATTATCTCGCAGTGCGCGTTAAGCATTTTCGGATTACGGGCGAATGCGAGCGTGATGATATGCTCGCGGAGAGGATCGGCGGCGAAGTACAGATGCGCGTTCGATCCCGTCCAGCGTTTGGTGACGCTGTTGGGCTTACCGCCCCACTCGAAATGTCCGCTCTCCGGACCGTGCCAGTCGCCCGTGAGACATGACGCGTCGTTCGATGCGCCGACATCAATCATGGATGCGGCGGCTGACGAGGCCGATATCGTCCAAAGTTCATCCGCTTTCGGGAGTTTTTCACGCTGCGCAAAGAGCGATGCGTCCATCGTCCGGTCGCCCTCCATGCTTTCAAGTTTTCCATTATCGGCGGCGATGAGCACACCGCCGGAACGGACCCATCCTGAGATTACGGTAAGCACATCGCGATCGACGATGTTTCCGTCGGGCATGATGAGCACACGCAGATTCGTAAGCGCGCCGTCGCGTATGAGCCGTTCATCGACAACGTCATAGTCGAAATAATCCACGGCGGCTGCACAGACCGTCTTCAGCCGCAGCGGAATATGCTGTCCCGCGCGCAGCCGGTGATCGGTGGTGGGAAAAAAGAATGCCGCGGTGGTAAGCGAATGATCGCCCTCAAGATACCGTCCGTACCGGGAGAAGAGATCGCTCGCGCGCAGCGTGTTGCCGACGTAATCGAAGAACTCCTTAGTTCCCGATATCGCGTCCTTGTAGATGCGCTCCACCTCCTCATCCCGCGACACGTCCGCCGGCGGTTCGGTGACGAGCGGCACGCCGTAGAGTTTCGCCGCCGTTGAGAACCGGCGGTAGAAATAGAGCGGAAGTTTGCCGTGCGTCGAGCGTACGCGGAAATTTCCCGTCCGCGAACGGGCGACGAACGCGGTATTGTCCGCGCCGTACATGACGCGCTCATTGCCGAAGCCGACTTTGATCTCGTGCGGTGTTGACGGGAAATAGGCGCGTGATGTTGCGACGGCTTTCTCGGCGAAGTCGACCATTGAGTTGAGATACCATTCGCAGAAATCGAGCCACCGGTGACGAGCCTGTACGCGAGCCGCAGCGGAACACGATGCGAGGAACGATGCCGGCGGACCTTCGGTAGAGAACCACGGCGGATACGAGATGGATGCGGCATCGGCGAATGACGTACCCCAGGCGTTGTTGAGCGCCTCGACTGAGCGGTAACGGGTAAGCGCGAAGTGCGAGAAATGTGCGCGGGCATTGGAGTCGCCGCACCAGTAACCGGCGTGCTTGTGCTTCGCCGGCACCACCCAGTCCGCCATGCCGATGGGATATCCCACCTCGCCGTAGTCGCAGATCATGGATACATTGATCTCGCCGATGCGGCTGCCGAAACGCGCGGCGAGCTTGCCGTAGAAACGATCGAAGAGCGCAATGGTCGCCGGAGACCATATCGACGGGGCGAATGTGCTCTCATTATGTTCAATGCACCGGAGCGGATCCCAGTATTCGCTCGTGAGCGCCCACGGCGGCGCGAAATGGAGCCATGGATATACCGCATATTTCATGCCGCGCGCTTCGAGCTCGCGGCAGTTGCGCTCGTAGTAATCCCAGCGCATGGCATCGCGCTCCGGTTCGAGCGGGAGCCAGCAGATATAATCCTCGGCACTTGTGATGCCTGCAACGTTCTTCCATTGATTGAACTCGGGATGCGCCTGCGGTGCGGGCATCGGTTCGCCGCGCACGGCGGCTTTGATGAGATTCACCGACAGATTACCCGTTTTTACCGGTATCCCGCATCTGCCGAGTGCGGATATCTTCGGTGCCTGCTGCAGTGTCATGTCGCCCCACGGCGCGCGGAACGCATCGCCGAGTACGCGTATCTTTTCAGCGGCCGAACGCCACGAATCATCTGTCTGCGTGATATTGGTACGTCTGCCGCGCTCACCGTCAGCGGAGATCCATGAGATGATGCCGCTCGCAGCAGCCTCCGGCGACAGCGTTACCGTCACGGTGTTTTTTCCGGCACGGAGCATCGGCAATGGAATACCCGTAATGCGTTCCCATCCCGTTCCGCGTCCGGCGGAAGTGCCGTTCACCGTAATCTCGAACGCGCCGTCTGACGCGCCGGTAAAAAGTGCGCCGTCGGGAGCGTCATCGAGTGAAAGTTCTGCCGATATTTTTCCCGCGCCGGCGTTCGGTGTCGTTATCCAACGCGCATCGGAACGGGGTGCATCAACACGGCGAAGCGTAAGTGCATCGATGTACACCAGATAATTGCTGTCACTGCGCCGTTCAGTACAGCGTACAGTGACTGATGCCTCTCCCGCGGCAAGAAAAAAACGGCCGAACGGCTGCCAGGCGAAAATCCTGTTGGGCCCGTACTCGCCGTTTGCCAGCGCCGGTACCGGATGACGGGGGCGGTGACCGGTGAGCTCCATCGTGTAATCGCTGATATGGGGCACGCCCGTTTTGGTGGCGGCGAGAGACAGTTCATAATAGCCGTTTTCGGGAACGGTGAACACATACGCCGCGTGATATCCGCCGGCGGGTGAGTTTTTAATTGTCTGCAGCTGCAGTATCGCCGATCCGTAGCATTCGCCGAACGTTTTCTCGGTTCCCACCGTGGTAAAATCGTGATGGCGGCTGCTCTCGCCTTCTATCCATATGTCATGTGCGGGTTTATCCGGAGCCGCAAAGACTGCGCAGACGAACGATGCCATTATCAACAGATTCGCTGGTCTCATTTCGTAACTCCCGGATACAGTCTATCATTCAGTCGCGGATAAGCAATGCGCCGCCGCGTTCGAGTTCAATGATCCGTTCTTTTCCATTCCATGATACGGTTGCCATCTGTTTTTCTTCGCTCGCGTTGACGGCAATGACAGCATCACTCCCGTCAGGTGCGCGGAAGGCGTTGTGCATGACCGCGGGAACTGTTCTTTTTCCGGACTGCATCGAAGCGCATGAAAGCTTCGGCGGATGCAGCATGCGGCCGAACAGAAGATACGGCCGTCCCTCGCCGTGATAGAGCTCCACCCAGCGGGTGAGCAACGCGTGATACGCAGGCTTTTCACCGAAAAGCGGCTTTGATGACGGTCCGATACGCGGCATCTGTCCGTCGGCAAAACCATGCGCCATCCATACAACATTGCCGCCGGCACTCGCCTGGAAGGTGGGAAGATATTCGTGGTACAGATAATTGAATACCGACGCCCATTCGTCGGGGAATTCGCAGTCGCGATAATCCTGTAAACCCGCTATGCCGTTGAACAGTTCATTGGGTTCTTCAAATCCTACGAGCGCATCGCGCTCTACGGCAGCGATGGACGTCCGCATGGAGACGAGCTGCTTCATGAATACATCGGTCATCCATCTGCCTGGTCCGGGAGGATGCGTATGTCCGCGCGCATAGCAGAATGCGAACCTGCCGCCCACATTCTGATCGATCTCGACGATCTCGCTGCCCATCCGTGCGAGCGGTGCGGCAACATCGTTGTTCCACCAATCCTGCGTCCACGGTTCACCGGGGCAGAGCGACGCCATCTCTCCGCCTTTTATCCACGACGGATTCCTGATGCGGACTTCGCCGTTCAGTTCCCGTATCGCATGTGTCTTGATCTGCGCATCGAACCGGTCGCTGCTGTCGTAGTAAAATCCGCCGCCGGGAAGTTTCTGATACGTAAGCGTCCAGTTGTACCCCGACGGGCGCATCTCGATATGACATCCCATTGCACGCAGATTGGATGTGAGCGATGCGAAGCGTTCGTCCGACGGGTATACGGGAAAATAATCACCGCCGCCCACCCATGGCGCAACCTTTTCCCAGCCCCAGATGCCGACGATAAGCGGTACATCCGGCGGAAAATATCGTTTCCAGTAATTCGATACCCATTGCTCTATTTTTTCCGGCGTCGAAAGCCAGGGACGGTTGCTCGGTCCTCCCATGGTGCAGTCGAACTGTACGCTCGCGGCACCCGCTTTCATCCATGAAGGAATATCCGTTCGACGTTCATAGGTCACTGCGCACCACGGCTGCGTGAGCGCCCACGATTTATATATGTCAGCGGCGTCACGCCAGTCCGTACCGCCGCCGAGCACACCCGTGACTATGTCGTAGGCGAGTGCATAGGAACGGCGCGCATGGCAGAGATGTTTGAACGTCATCTCCGCATGATGCGGACGGCGGAACTCAAGCTGTTTGGGATATCCGGCACCGTCGTATGCCGCCATAAAAAAACCTGCAGCATCGTCGTAATAGTAACCGAACTGCGCCGCGAGCGTTCCCGGCTGCTGGAATTCCCATCGTCCGTTCGTCGCAAGCGATGAGGGTTTTCGAATGCCGCCCTTCGGCGAGGCGGCAACGAATTTGTCGTCGTCACCTGACGTGCCCACGGGTGAGCGGAGCGCGATGACGGGGAAGCGTACATCGGTGAGTGTGTACGCTCCGTCGAAGGATGCTGACAATCGCCAGCGTATTAGGCCGTCGTTCGATGCGGCAGATGCGGTGCATGAAACGGTGAGCGGGATATTCGTGAAGACATAGTCGAAACGCACCGATGCTTTGCTGTCAATAACCGCGGAAAATGTTATGGCGGCATCGCTTGCGAGTGTTACGGCGATACCGTTGTCATCGAGGAAGGTGAGCGTGAAAAGCGGTGCCGACGTTCCCGCGGAAAATTCTGCGCCCGACGAATGTCTGAGCGATGACACCGCGCCGTTACGGTTTTTGTCGAGGTCAACCGTAGTCGATCCGCCTGAAAGCGTTACTGCCGAAGCGTTTTCCGTGACGGATGCGCACAATACGGGTGATGCGATGCACGGCAGCATCAACAATGCAATAGACAAACACCGAAAGACCGCGCGTGTGCGTTGTATTCCGGACGATGCGGTCATGTACATAGTATCGATCATTCCGGCCTCACGGATTTCCGCCGGTGTGTTCATATGCTTTGCGTATCGGAAGGCCTTTTTCCGCGTCGGTTATCATCTTCCGTTCATTGCTCGCATCGATGTTGCGGACGATGGCACGGAGCAGTGTAATGCGATATTTCGCCAATAGTTCACTGATCCCGGCGCCGCCCAGGAACAGCCGCGCCCGCTGTACGCTTGCTATCTTTTCATCGTTGAGTACGGCACGGCGCTGATTCTGCGCGAGCGCCAGATAGTCGCGATAACCGCGCGCGAGGTAGAAGGGCGTGAACTCTTTTTTGAACGCTTCGTACGACATCTCTCCGAGCTGCAGGAGCGCGTAGAGCTGGCTCATTTTTATCGACGATTCGCCGCCGATGTTGAGATTGAGTCCCGGCGTCACTCCGTCCGCGTGCGGCGTGATATCCGCGAGGACACCTTCGCCTTTTGACCCTTTGATACAGGGTATCCAGCCGGTCATCCTGTTGAGCTTGATATTGTTCTCTTTCGACAGCATGAACATGAGAAAGTCGATGGCCGCGCGCTTTCGTTCGGGATCGTTTGCAGGAGTGGCGCATCCGAACCAGGTTCCGCTTACGGCGTTTTCGAAACCCGGTCCTTCGCTGACTGCCGCACCGGGATCGGCGGGTCCGGGAAGCGGGAAATCACAAACACCAACCTCAAAGCCGTTGTCGCGTCCCTGTTCCACGAGCGTGTTGATGTCACCGGTCCATGAGGGTATGAATACCGCGCGTTTCTGAATGAACATGAGCACCGCATCGTCGCGGTTCAGTCCGCTGAATCCCGGAGGGCTGTTGCGCCCTACGGCTGCCACCGTATCGAACTTCGCACGGTATGACGGATGATCGAGTCCGATGAGCCCGGTCTTCATGCCGATGTACTGTTCAACGGCGCTCACGCTGCAGTCGTGATTGAAGTCGATCACATCGCGAGCTTTACTCGTGAGCGGTTGAAACCAGTTGTTCTCGAGTATGTGCGCCATGTGAAAACCGGAATTCGCGAGCGGCGCGGTGTTCGATTTTTTTATCAGCGCACACACGTTAAGGAATTCGCCGAATGTCGCCGGCGGTATATCGCTGCCGGTTATTTTTTTCAGAAGCGTTTTGTTGTACGCCATTCGCGTCAGGTGCATCGTTATCCCTACGGTCATGTATTCCTGTATCTCGGGATAGTAACATGCGCGGAGTCCGTCCTTGGTGGTGTCGCGCAGCGGCGTGTCTCTGAATTCATTTTCGGCGTTGTACGGGTTGGGTTCGTTGATGTATTCGGTGAGCGGCGTGAAATAGCGCATAAAGTAGCCGATGAGCAGGTGATACGGGACATAGCCCACCTGGATAAGGTCCGGCGGCGCCCCGCCTACCATCTGCGTGCTGAACCACTGTCCGTAGGTGTTGAACGGAATGCCGGATTGGATGATACGCACATCCGGATGCAGTTTCCGGTACTCTTTCGCGAGAACCTCGATGCCGTCGCGGAATCCCGGTTCAAGCTGCCAGTGCGCGATGCGTATGGTAATCGTACGCGTATGTGAGGAGCGCGGCAGGCGCATGCGGAATCCCGGTGTGATATCGCCGCCGGAAAGATCGGGATAGTTTTCGTTGACGAGTGCTTCCGCGGTGGTCCGGTAATTCGATGCAATGCCCGCGATAGTGTCACCCGGACGTACCGTGTAGATGCGGTCGCCGTCATCATGCTGATTGAGATACACCGCGATTGCCGACACGATGAATACCGCCGCGATGACCACGACGCCCAGTTGTCTCTTCAGAAATACGATAACCTGTTTGAACATGGCGAGCTCCTTATGGATATTTCAACGCGTCAACGGATAATCGATCCTCCCTTTGCCAAGAGCGAGCGTACGTTCGCCGCGTCGATGCGGTGCACCGGCACATTGGTGCTGACGGCCTGCCATGCGGCAACACCCGCGGCCTCGCCGGTCTGATTGCAGTTCACCTGCACACGGAGCGCCCCGTACGCGCCCTTATCCGCGTCGATGATCCTTCCGGCCACGAGAAGGTTTTCCGCATGCTCGGGGATGAGACAGCGGAGCGGTATCTGAAAATACGGCGGTGTTGCTTCCGTCTCCGGACGCCAGCGTTTCCAAACCGCACCGCCTGCGGGCGACACGAGCTCTTCGCGTCCGTCGAGATAGAGGAGACTCGTTCCGCCCGGGTGATGAATGTCCACGGGATAGGTGCCGTAGCCGACGGCGTCATCGAATTTCTTTCCATAGAGGAGGTCATCCTGCGTCATCCGGTAGAGGCATTGCGCATGCCAGGTCTCGCGTACGCCGAGCATCGGTGCCGCCGCTACGAGCACCACCTTGGCTGCGGATTCACCGAAACGTTTACGTATCATGTCGAGGAAGGCTCGCGAGATGCGGCGGCCTTCCATGAGCGTACGGGTGAGCACATCGGGGTCGCTCGCGTCAACACCGTTGAGTCTCGGGCCGAAGATGTTCGATAGTTCCGGGGTATGCGGCACCACGCCGAACCAGGGATTGCTGCCGGGGAATTTGAATTCATCCGCGAGCGGACGCACGGCGCTCCAGATGTCGACACCGGGATTCTGTTTGCGCACCTCTTCAATGCCGTATGCCAGCGACTGATACGACACCGGCTGCAGTATGTCGTGCTTCACAGCGGGAAAGCCCGCGCGGCGGACAAGATCGCCGTCACCCGAGGCGTCGATGAACATGCGCGCCCGTATTGCGCGCCGCCCGCCCTTATCCTCGATGATGACGGCGGCGATGCGGCTGCCGTCCATGACCGGCATCGAGAATTTCGCGGAAAGGAACGGCCGCACGTTATGTTCGAGGAGGAGAGCGTCGAGTTCCACCGACATCTCGGCCGCGTTGAAATTGTACTGGTCGCGGTGTATCGGGGTGATATCGCGTATCGCATTGCGTGAGCGAAGCCGCGTTACCACCTCATCGAGAAGCCCGCCGATTATTTTTTCCTTTTTCGCAACGTCAAAAACGGAATGCCAGGCATTCACGAGTGCCGCCGTTGCAGTGCCGCCAAGCATTGTGTTCTGTTCCACCAGCGCCACGCTTGCTCCGAGGCGCGCTGCACGCACCGCCGCGAATACGCCGGTTACGCTTCCGCCGACGATGCAGATATCGCATTCATGCGCCACGGGTACGTCGTGTGACGGGATGTGAACGGTTGCTGTGCTCATCGTGCATAGTCCTTCTGAAGTATTTCCGTGTGTGCGGCCCGATGAAGGTCCATCATCTCTTCGTCGCGAAGTCCGCGCCGGAAGAGCGCAACGGCGCCGATGCGTCCGGTGAACTTCGGTCCGGTTGTAGGTCCGGCGATGGTGAATGTAGCAGCTGCCGGTCCAGTAACCGCCGGAACACCGTGGACTCGTTTTCCGTTGAGATAATAACGATCACCGTCTGCGGTCCTGCACACCGCAATCGTCACCCATTCACCCGCGGGCACATCCGTCGCTACCGTAAGCCGCACCGATGCGCCTGCACCGGTATCAACAAGAAGTGCGCCGCGCGAGGTGATGTCGTCGAGGCGCACAACCGTGAAGACGGTGACGCCGTCGTTGATCGATAATTCAGGGAACGCTGCGGCAGCTTCCGCGGAGAGACAAAGATCTGCTGTGCCGTCGAAGCGTCCGGCAAAGCCCGAGAACGGACCGCCGCGCTTGCGTTCGATTGTTCCGCCGGTCTCGTCAAGCGGATACGGTTTGCCGCAGATGATGGAACGGCGCGGACCTTTCGGTTCGCCGAACGTCCAGAACGCTGCAAGCGACGGATCGCCGACGAAGAGCTCCATGCTGTCCCACATGCGCCAGTACTCGTCGGGTCCGATGCAATTATTGAACGGGAATTCACAGCGGATGTCTTTCATGATCTCGGTGAACGTGTCGAGTTCCTTGACCGTTGACGGCGGCGATACGATGGTGACTGCCGGTTGTCCATCGTCGTGCGCCGTTGTTGACTGCGCAACGTTTGCCGGATCAACGCCCGTTACATTGCCGTCATGCACCGCCCACGGGCAGAGCATATCGTTCTGATTGTAGAAATTCTGGAAACCGTATTGCGCGTCGAACATCCATGCGTTGCGGTCCACATACGGTTCAACGGCGGTGCCCGTCCAGTAGATATATGACATGAGGTTTTTCACCGGCCCGGCATTCACCACATAACCGCGCTGTCCGTTACCCGCCGGTCCGCACACGGCGGATTGATCGCCGCCGGAGGGCGAGTAGTAGCCTTTCATTCCCAGATTGACGTAGAACATATACGCAAGCTCCGAGCGCGGACTCACGTTATTATAGCCCTCATCGGTGCTTCCGTCAAAGCTGAAGCGACCATTGAACATCTTGCCCGATACCGGAGACACGCGCGGAAGCCTCCATCCGGTGATATCCTTATTGCGTACCGGATCGTGATACACAAGCTGTGCCGCCCATGCGTTCGCGTTTCGCCAGCTCAGCTTGCCGTTCGATTTATAACCGCTCGTCTGTACGTAATTAGCATCCTGAAGCCAGGTAATGTCCTGTACTTCATCGTACAGAAGTCCTCCGCCCATGTCGTGCAGTGTATTTTTTTTCATCGGTGTCTTCATAACTGTCTCCTTGCACTTCATGCGTTCGCGGCAACATCGCCGTCGTGTACAGGCCATACAAATCTGCTGTTCGGGCGCGGCATGCCGTCACGCTGATTGCCCTCCGACGTGGTGAACACCCAAACCGCCGGCGACGGGAACGGGAGCTTCGGCGAACCGCACCAATATCCGTACGACTGCAGATGCTTCACCGGTCCGACATCAGCCTCGCCGCTCCACATCGCCGTCCAGCTGCCGAGCACGCCGAAGCGCCGCGGCCGTTTGCCGTCAACCGTCCACCAGCCTGTCAGACCGAGATTGACGTAATACATGTACGACATCTCCGCCTTGGGACTTCTGATATTGTAGCCCTCATCGCTCGTGCCGTCCATGCGGAATTGATGATTGTAGTCTGCGCCGATGGGTTTTACCGCGGGCAAACGCCACCCGGTGATATCCCTGCCGCGTACCGTATCGTGATAGACGAGTGTGTCAAGCCACGCCACTGCATCGGCCCAGGACATCTGACCCGTAGCCGATGCGCCGCTTGTCTTTGCGTAATTTGCATCCTGAAGCCAGGTTATATCGAGTACCGGGTCATAGAGGAGCCCGCCGCCGCGGTCGATGAGCTTAGTTTCCATACTGAAGTCTCCTTTTGTCTTATTGTCGCTTACTGCTCGTGATAATCATCCGATTATGCGTAAAATGTAAGCAAATCGCTTGCAAGATACAATGAACGGATATACTATTTGTTTGCACAAAGTTACTGCATGGAGTCACCGTCATGAATCCCCGCATGAGTTTCTTTTTTCGGGGCGGTAAAGAAGAGCCCCGTTCGTCGATGAATCCCTGGCCTTTGCTGAAATATCCCTGGGTTCATATCGAGATACCGGTCGGCGGGGAATGGGATGTGACGATACATGACGCAACACTGCGCGTTCATGACGGTGAGATGCTTATTATCAAACCGGGTGTAATGCATCGCCTGCGGAAAGCGACCGACGGCACCATGACGACTTTGTATGCGCTCATGTCGTGGATGCGCCGGGGAAGCGATGTCATCACATCGTACCGGTTTCCATCGGTGCTGCCGGAAGAGACGGGCATGAAAGTGCTGCCGATACTGCGAAAGCTCATAGCCAATGCTCAACAGCAGGGACTTGCTTTCTCTGCGCGTGAACAGGAACTCGGCTTTACGCTCCTTGAAGTGTTGAGTGTGCACGCTTCGGCGGATGACGAGAGCAGCGATGAGCCGCGCATAGCCTCGGCACTCGACCATATCGACATGTATTGGAACACAACGATACGGCGCGAGACGCTTGCGCAGATGACGGGGCTTTCACCGAGCCGGTTTCACAGCGTGTTTCAGAAAGCCACCGGGTTCGCGCCGCTTGAATATATCACGGCGATACGGCTGCAGCACGCATGCGACATGCTCGCGTCGACGAAGCGCTCCATCGGCGATATCGCATCCGCCTGCGGATTCACATCAGTGTATTATTTCTCGCGCTGTTTCAGCTCACATAAAAAGATAACGCCGTCCGCGTATCGCGAGGGGCAGCGGGAAGAATGAACGCGCGCGTGTCGCTCGGGGCGGCAGTATATTTTTCTCAAATCGATAAAGAAGTTTCTATAACTACACTTTTGTAAGTTCAATCCCCGCTTCCTTCAAAAAGGAAAGCGCGAATTCGTCAGGATAACCTTCAACAAAGAATATCCGTTTGATGCCGGCGTTGATGATCATTTTTGCGCAGAGACTGCACGGCTGATGTGTGCAGTAGAGATCCGACCCGTCGATATCGGTGCCGTGACGGGCGGCCTGTATAATGGCATTCTGTTCGGCGTGCGTGGCGCGGCATATTTCGTGACGTTCACCCGACGGTATGCCGAGTTTCTGGCGAAGGCACCCGCCGAGTTCCTCGCAGTGTTTCAGCCCTGCAGGCGCGCCGTTGTAACCGGTTGCGATGATGCGTTTTTCACGGACGATGACCGCGCCGACACTGCGCCGCATGCAGGTGGAGCGTGATGCCACCAGTACGGCGATGTCGATGAAATAGCGGTTCCAGTCGGGGCGGTTCATCTGGGGCTCAACGGGCTATTTGCCGCACGCTTCAACGGCCTTGTCGTAATTGTCGTGTATCTCGAAGATATCCTCGAGTTCTACAATCTTGAATATTTTTTTTACCATGGGGGTTACGTTGCAGAGTACGAGCCGGCCTTTCTTTTCCTTGAGCTTGCGCATTGCCGAGATGAAAATACGCAGTCCGCTTGAACTCAGATACTCCACCTGTTTGAGGTCAAGTACCATACGGGTGACGCCCGCGTCGATCATTTTCTCGAATTCCGACTCAATCTCGATTGACAGATTGACATCGAGCTTGCCTTCGAGGTGTACGATCTTCACATTGCCGTGGTCGCTCGTTTTCAGGTTCATTGCATGCATCCTCAAGTTATAGTTTTTTTACCAGTGTCAGACGATTCTCGTCATTAGTCCGTTCGTAACGCACCGAGTCCATGAGCCGACGCATCAGATACACCCCGATACCGAGGTTCGCCCTGTCGAATACCGCTTTGCCGAGTTTAGGCTTTTTCTTGTTCGGCGTGAAGGCATCCGCCTTGTCGATGAACGTTATCGTGAACGCCTTCTCGTCGATGCTCATCAGGACCTCGATAAACCCGTCCTCGCGGTTCTTGTAGCCGTGGAACACGATGTTGGAAAAGGCCTCATCGATGCAGATGAGTATATCGCTCTTTTTTTCTTCGGATACACCCGCCGTCATGAAAAGCTCACGGGCCTTTTCCTCTACAACGGAGAGGTTCTCGATCTTGCTGTTGACACGTACTGTTGTTTCCACGTTCACTGCGTCTCCATCAGTATACAATGCCATGTGCGAAAGTCAATATAAAATACGCTCATAACCGCACCGCCACGAGCGTAATGTCGTCGAATTGTACAGCCGCACCCTGGAAATGTGATACGTCTTTGAGTACCGCGTCGGCTATCTCGCGGGCGCTTTCATGCTTGAAGGAGGTAAGGAGTTTTTCAAGGCGTTCCTCGCCGTACTGCTGTTCGCGTTCGTTCAGGCACTCGGTGATGCCGTCGGTATAGAGGAGCAGAATGTCGCCTTTTACATAACCGATGCGTTTGTTCACATACCCCGCATCAGGCACGACGCCGAGCGGTTTGTTCGGGGTGTGCAACGGCACCACTTTCCCGCCGCGGCGGATGAGATACTGCTCAAAATGTCCGGCGCTGGAATAAATAAGCTCTTTCGCCCGGGTGTCGATGCGTACCGCAAACGCGGTGACGAACACGCCGGTTTTGGAATCCCGGAAGATGTGGTTGTTGCTTTTTTCAAACGAACGGTGCGGGTCGCCCGTTTCGAGGAAATGCACCCGGAGAATGCTTCTCGATATTGCCATGAACAGTCCGGCCGAAACACCCTTGCCGGACACATCGGCGATGAGAAGACCGTAGCTCCCGTTGTCGAGCGGCATGTAGTCGTAGAAGTCGCCGCCTACCGTTGTCGCAGGAATGCTCGTCGCTGCGATGTCCAAAAGGCCGTCAGACGGGAATTCCTTCGGAAGGATGTCGCTCTGCATGCGCGCGGTAACGGAGAGCTCATACTGCATTTTCTGTTTTTCGCGCATTTCGGCGGAGAGCAGCACCTGATGATAATTTTCCGATATCTCCTGTGTCAGCATTTCAAGCAGGCGCAGATGCGATTCCTGGTACGGGATGTCCGTGTATCGTTCGGTGACCGATACGAAACCGACGATGGCGCCTTTTACCCTGAGCGGGGCAACGACGAATGACCGGCGGTCATAACGCAGCTTCTTGTTTGCGGGAAAACGGTCGTCGTTATTCACGTCCTGGCACACGACGCCGGTATTATGTGCGAGCGCAAACGCCAGCGCATTATCCTGAACAGTCACAACGCCGCTTTTGAGCACCTCATCGGCGATGCCGCAGCCCGCTTTGAAGACGAACGCGCCGCGGTCCTTGACGATGATGCTTACCCGTTTCGCCTCAAGCGTTTCGGAGACTACGGAAAGATTGTCCTTCAGGAGGTCCTCAAGCGAATCGAAGTGATTGATCGACTGCGATATCTGATAGAGGGCCGAGACCTCCATCGCCTTGTCCTGCATGCTCTTGTACAGTTCGCGGTTGTTGATGGCAAGCGCGGCGAAATCCGCGAACCCGATAAGGAGCGCCATGTCCTCGTCGGAATAGATGCCCTCGAATTTATTGAGCACCTCAAGCACGCCGAGCGTCTTGTTTTTCGCGATGAGCGGAACGGCGATGAGATTGCGTGTGACGAACTTCGCCTTGTCGTCAACCGCACGATAGATGCGCGGGTCCGCTTCGTCGTTGATGATGATGCTTTCACCGGTGGTCGCAACGGCACCCGCAATCCCCACGCTGAGCGGGAAGCGGATTTCCTTGATGATATCGCCCTTCTCGCCGGTGGTCGTATTGAAGAAAAGCTCGTTCGTTACGTTGTCGATGAGCATGAGCGAGCTTGCTTCGGACTTCATGATTGCTTTCGCTTCCGCCATGATGAGGCTGAGCGTTTCGTCGAGGTTTACCGTTGAATTGATGCGCTTGATGATGGTCATCAGCGATGAAAGTTTTTTGTCCGTATCGGAGGCGAACACGAGTTCCACAGCGCATGTCCTTAGCCGGAGACTTGTTCAACGCGAGGTAGTATATTGTATCATAGCGCCGTTTTTTTTCAACGACGGCACGGGGAGGCTTCAGCAGTATACGATGAGCGCGCGCGCGGCGGCGGTGCCTTTACTCAGGCGCACCGTATGGGGGATGTTTTTCGACAGATACGCGGTGGCGCCGGCTTTCATCGGCGTGACGTTTGTTTCATCGTACAGCAGAAAATCGACTGCGCCGTCGAGCAGGAGGAAGAATTCATCGTTGTCGTGCGCGAGGAATTCACGTTTATTCTTCGACGGTGAATAGGTTATGAGAAACGGCTTCATCGCCCGGTCCAGTTTGCGGAATGCGAGGTCGGTATACTGCATGCCGAAACGTCCCGCATCATCGCGGTCCACCGCCTCGCCCGTATCGAGCGTGCCGAACACGCACGGCGGCGTCTCTTTCGTCTCGAAAAAATGACTCATCGTTATTCCGAGCGCATCGGCGATGGATGAGAGTGTTTTTATCGACGGTGTCACCCGGAAGTTCTCGAGCCGGGAGATGAAACCCTTTGAAACACCTGTTTTCCGCGCCACGGTCTCGATGGTGAGATCCTGCTTGAGTCTTGTCTCTTTGATTATCCTGGCGATGTTTACAAGGTCCATTTTGTTTTACCTATGTGTTTACCTAAAGTATACTAACATAAAATAGTTTGTCAAATGTGACGCTTGACTTTATCCGCAGTTTTAGTATATTATACCTATAGTAAACAACAAGGTAAACTAATGAAAACGCTCGTCGCTCATATGGGTTTTTCAAAGCAATACCCGGCAAATACGCTCCATGCATGCAGATCGGTGATAGCAAACGCGCAGGCCAATGTATGCGGCATCGAGGTTGATGTGCAGCTGTCAAAGGACGGGCGCATCGTCATCTGGCACGATGACAATCTCAAGCATATCGTCGGTAATCCGGCGGTGATACGCGATACGACGTATGATGAACTCGCGGCGATAACCAAAGCGCATTCGCATTTTCACGGAGAATCGATCGGTCTCCTGGAAGATCTGCTTGAGATGACCGCGCATAAAACCGCGCTGTATATCGAGATAAAAGGTTATCCGTACGATCATGAAAACTTATGCGACCGCATGGCGGCGATGCTCAAAAAATACGGCAGCGGCGATATCATTGTGCACTCCTTCACCGCCGACATTCTGCGTCTGATGATGAAACGTGTACCGGCGTCTTATGTGCGTTATGGCTTCCTGTTTTCGAATATGCAGGAATATGCCAGGGGCGGAGATATTGTCAGCGCGGCTGATTATCTGCACCCGCATTTCGGTCTGCTCCTGCATGACGACGGCACCATCGCCCGAGCCGGAAAGCCGATGAATATCTGGACGGTGAATACGCAGGATGATGTTACGAAACTGATGCAGACACCGCTCTGGAACAGCGTTGAGTCGATAATCACCGATGACAGCACCTTGTTGATACCGGGAACGAACGCATGAATACAACACCGATAGCATCCATTCTTCGGCCGGAAGCCGCATGCGCCTGCGGGCACAAGCACACTACCATCACTGAAGCGGTGTATACAGGCTCCGGGGCGCTCACAAATCTGGCTCCATTTTTAAAACATCTCGGTACTGAATCTGTGTTGTTCGTCTACGATACGAACACCTATGCAGCCGCCGGAAAAAGTATCGAACGTGTGCTTTCAAGTACTTCTGCAATTGCCTGCAAGAACTTGGTTCTTGACGGGACACCGCATGCGGACGAAACCACGGTAAAGATCATTACAGCGGAGATGATAAAAACGCGGGCGACCTGTGCCGCCGCCGTCGGCTCGGGAACGATAAGCGATCTTGTGAAGGTCGCCGCGTTCACCTGCCGCATTCCCTATGTGGGCATTGCGACTGCGGCATCGATGGACGGGTATCTCTCGGCGAACGCGACCATCATCACTGACGGGAACAAGGTCCCGTTCAGCAACATCAATCCGCCGCGAGCGGTATTTGCCGATCCCGGTATCCTCCGCACGGCGCCGTCCCGCATGACTCTCGCAGGGCTTGGTGATGCGCTCGGGAAGATTACCTCGCTTGCCGACTGGAAGCTTAATCATCTCATTCGCGGAGAGACCTACTGTAACGACACGGCAACGATGCTGCGCTGTGAAGTTGCCGCACTGCTTGACAACGCACAACGGGCGGACGGCGATGCGGGCGATGACCGCTTTACCGAACAGCTCGTACGCGTGCTCATGCTCACCGGAATCGCCATGCAGCGGATGGGGAATTCCACCCCCGCATCCGGCGGCGAGCACTGTATCTCACACGCCATGGAAATGAAAGGATACGCGGAACGGCATGAAGCGCCGTCGCTGCATGGACTCCAGGTCGCATACGGTCTTGGCGTAACAGCGGCGGCATATGCCGCAATTTTTGACGCCTCGCGTGCGATGTCGTTCGCTGCGGATAATACCGCAGGACTTCTTGAGTCACATCGCACAGACTGGCGCTCACTGAAAATATCCATGGACGATATCATCAGTAAGAAAAAAGACCTCTATTCGACATACTGCAGCGCATTCGCGTCGATACGCACCCGCAATGACGATGAGGATTTCTCGTTTCTGCTGCATAACAATAAAAGGCTCGGTGAGATTATCGGCATGTATGATCTGCCGAAGCGGGCATCGCAGATACCGCTTTCAGAACGTGATGCATCGTTTGCAGTAACACACGCCATCGATGTGCGCCCGAGGTTCAATGCGGTCGATCTTATTGCCGCGGCGGGTATTATCGATGACTATATTTTTCTTTGATCACTGACGCACAAGGAGTACGGCATGAATACACGGCAGGATATTCTCGATCAATTGTCATCGAAAACGTACGATGTCGTCGTCATCGGCGGCGGCATTGTCGGCGCCGGCATCGCGCGTGAAGCGGCAATGCAGGGGTTGTCAACGCTCCTGCTTGAAAAACGCGATTTCGGCTGGGGGACATCGTCACGTTCGTCAAAACTCGTGCACGGCGGACTCCGGTATCTGGAGCAGATGCACTTTCATCTTGTTTTTGAGGCGCTTGCCGAACGCACCGATCTGCTGCGCATGGCGCCGGTGGACGCGCTGCCGTTTCTGTTTCCCACGTATAAAGGAGACCGTGTCCCGTTCTGGCTGCTCGAAATGGGGATGTTCTGCTACGACGCGCTCGCGCTGTTCCGTGCCCCGAAAATGCATCGCTTCCACACGAAAAAAAGCGCCTTGAAACTTGCGCCGAAGATGCGCGCCGACGGGCTCATTGCCGCGTCTGAATATTATGACGCGAAGACCGACGACTGCCGGCTTGTCATGGAGACGCTTCGCTCTGCCCGGCGCTACGGCGCCGATGCGCTCAATTATGCGGAAGTGACGGAGCTCGGCATACGTCAGAAGTCCATCGACCGCATAGCCGTTCGCGACAACGAAAGCGGAAAGACATACACGGCGTCCGGGCGCATCGTCATCAACGCGGCCGGCCCCTGGATGGAAAAGGTCATCAAATTATTCAAGAGCGATCATCCGCGCGTCATCCGCGCATCCAAGGGTGCACACCTGTTCGTGCGGCGTCGCGAGGGTGATTCAGACCGCGCGGTCGTACTCTCAGACTCGAAGACAAAACGCATACTTTTTTATGTGCCGTGGAAGCCGGGAATAAATCTCGTCGGCACCACCGATACCGACTACACGGGCGATTTCGATAATGTAGACGCCGATAAAAATGACGTGGCATACATACGCGAGAATTTCGATCACTACTTCCCGAACGCTCTTTCGCCGGATGATATTATTTCCTCGAATGCGGGGCTGCGGCCGCTCATATTCGAATCGGGCAAGGATGAACGTACCACGTCGCGTGAGCACCGTGTCATCGTTCATGAGCCGTACAATTTCATCTCCATCGGCGGCGGAAAACTCACCACGTACCGCGTTATGGCGCGTCAGGCTGTAGATACGGCGCTTCGCACGCTTGCGAAACGCGGAACGCCGCTTTCCCGTGTGCCGATGGACAGAAACGCCCCGATCATCAGTAAAAATCCGTTCGACGGTGCGGCGGGTCTCGATGCGTCATCGAGGTTTGCCATGGAATATTTCGGCTATGCGGATCTCGCGCTCAGGATACACGCACTCGCCGCGGGCGACAAGTCATTGACGGCATCCATCGGCGATCCGCGCATATCGCGCGCCATGATTAAATACTTCGTGGATGAAGAAATGGCGATGAGTCTTGAGGATGTCATGGACCGGCGGCTCAGATTCTCGCTCACGGAGACTGACGGCGGCATGAAAGCGGCAACAGCCGTTGCCGGAGAAATGGGAAAACTGCTCGGATGGAACAGTGCGCGAAAAGCGAAAGAGATAACACGTTATAAGATGATCGTCACGCGTAATCGTGCGGCGCTCAGGTAAAGTGCTGCAAAAACCTATTTCGCGCCCTTCTTCTGAACACGGCATCGGATTATCGTGTAGTATTTATCCGGATCGCCCTTGCCGAAGATGTCAGGTCCGCGGAGATATTCCTCTTCATGTTCGCCCGTCTGCACATATCCCTGTGCGGTTATGAACTTGTGCAGTTTATCTACGGTCGGTGTTTCATTTGAATACGGACCGCGATGCAGTATCTCGGCAACCGTGCCGTACTTCCAGTTCGTAATCGTCACAGAGTATGGTCCGTCGTTGGTTATGACCGCGGGAACAGCGGCGGGATTAAGCGGAAGCGCAAAAAGGCCTATCCAATCCTTGCGCGGGGTATCGTAACTTTTCGGCCATCGCGCCCGGGGTGCGGTGAACTTCGCCCGTAACGCTGGTTTTATCGCATAGTAATGCTTGAACAATAAACCGAATGCCATGCCGCCCACCTGGTTCGGATCACCTGCCGCGGCGACTTCAACCACCTTGGTGTCGGGGATTTCCGTGATGCGCGGCGTCAAGAGTGAATCATATTTCTTCAGATCCGGTCCGCGCATGAATGTGCCGACGACGATAATGAGTACGCACACTATCAGCGCTATGATGCCTATTGTTTTGCTTTTCATGGGGATTACCTCCTGCCTCGCAAGCATTTTATCATAACGTGTTTATTAATTCAATATGACGTGGTGATGAGACGGATGCTGCCGCTGTGGAAGATGATGCGAGGAGAAATATCGCGTTGCGGCCGTGATTATCGTTTAAAGAAGAGCATATACGCGGCAAGCAGAGCCGCGCATGAAGCAAGAGCGGGTGCGATGCGGTGCAGTGTGATGACAGCACCCGGCATCGTTTTATTAAAACTGAGAAAAGCACCGGTGATAAACAGTATGAGAAAACAAATGCCGATGATGATGAGCAGCGCAGGAAGCAGCGGCGATACTGCAATGCGTTCGCGAAACGCGATAACCGCAAGGACGGCGAATACCACGGACGCAAGTGCGATGAGTTTGTGAATGGTGAATATAACCGTATTGAGCGGTTTTCCGGAATTACTCAGCCAAATACCCGAAAGAATGGTAATGAGCAGCAGAATGCCGGTGAGTGCGGGCTTCATGTTGAACTTTCGCTAGACTATCTCAGGAAGTCCATCAATGTCGGCTGCAGGAGTTTTGCCGCCGTCATGAGCGACGCCTTGTGCGCGTATTCCCACATGTTGAAATTCACGATTTCTCCGGCGTAGTCAACGTCTTCGCCTTTGCTCATCGCCTCGCTCACATAGACCTTCTGATCTTCAAGAGCCGATTTCGTGGTGTCGATGTGCGTAACCGTTGCCGACATCTTCGCCTGATTATGGAGTATGTTCGACAGTCCCTGATCGATGAGGCCGAGCGAGGTGCTGCCCACCTGGGCCTGATCGTCCTTGAGGAAATTGTCACGCAGGTTCATGAGGGCGTCGTAGATTGATTTTCCGCCGACGCCTGCTGACGGATGATAATTGTTCTCAGGGAAATTACCCATGCCTTCGCGGATGAGGCCGAGGTCCTGCAGCACTTTGCCGCCTTCGATATCCTCGAGCATTATCTTATGCGGCTCAAAGCTTTCAAGGCGCAGTACCTTTGCCCCGTTCCTGAGTACGGCGACATTCGCGCGCACATTCGTACTCGCCGCGTTGATGCGGTCGACGACAGCGTCGATATTGTCGCCCTCGTTCACGCGGATTATCGTATTGTCTATCATGAGTGCGGTGTTTTTCGGTACGAGATAGGTTGATGCGTCCTTGCTGCTCGTGATCTCGCTGTTGGTGGCCCAGAGCGTATAATTGCCGGGGAGCGTGGCGTTCGCGTATTGTCCTTCCTCGATTTCGCGGGTCTTCATACGGCCGTCACCCTCATAGTTGACGCCGACGATGATTTCGCGGCCCATCGCCTCGTTCCATTGCGTGAACGAGCGCAGCGGCTGTGTGGTCGATTTGGTGCCGCCGAAGAGGTATTCGTCTTTATATTTGGTCTGGCCAATCTCGTATGCGCGGGCCAGGAGTTCGTCGGATTCGGCGGCCATGTTGATGCGGTCCTGTTTGGTATAGGTGCCGTTCGCGCCCATGACGGCGAGTTCACGCGCGCGCTGCATCACTTCGGTGAGCGATGTCATTGCACTGTCCGCAACCGAAAGACTCCCCTTGGCGTCATCGATGTTGCGCTGGAACTGGTCAATGGATGATAGACGCGTGCGGTGGAATATGCTGTTCACGGCAGTGTAGACGTCCTGATGGGGATATTGTACACGTTGACCGGTGGACAGACGCCGCTGCGAAGCATCCATTTCGACGAAATTCCGCCGTATCGATGAAACGTTTGAGTTCAACAGCGATTGTTCTGTTATTCGCATCATAAAGCACCTTCATACGCGTTTTTGCTGCAACGCGGTCGTTACTATTACTATCGGCATATTCGGGGATGAGTTAAGTGCTTTTTCTTCTATAATAAATGCATTTCCGACGTAAATCCTGCTAACCGCGGTGAAAAAAAATGTCATCCGGCCTATTGCCCCGCAGGGAAAAGTACTATATACTGTTTTCCACATTTATTCGATACAAGGAGCTTTCTCATGGGAAAAGGCGATCGCCGTTCACGCCGTGGCAAGATATGGCGCCACAGCTTTGGCAAATCACGCCCGCAGCGAAAGAAAAGCGTTCCGGCAAAGCAGTAACCCGCCGTCATTACGGTAAGCGATTAGGGTACGACTACGGCATGTATATGCCATGTTTCATCGAGCAGACCGTGCTCGTTACATTATAGTGAGTTATTGACTCGGCGTTATTTTTTCTTACATTTTACGCCCCGTCAGCATTAGGATATTTTTCCATTTTTTTTAAGGAGTTTCTTCCACATGAAAACACTTGGTGTATGTCTCGGCGCATCGTCGGTATCGTTCGTTAAAGTTGAATCTGAAAATGGCACGATACGCATCCTCGACGCAAAAACAATAGCGCATAACGGCAATCCGAAAGGCGTGTTTCTCGATAATCTCAAGGTCATCGATAAAGAACACCTGCCGGTGGTCGTTACCGGACGGAAATTCCGCGAACTGGTGAAACTGCCGACCATCTCGGAGCCCGAGGCAACCGAGGAAGCGCTCCAGTTCATCAACCGCGACGGCAAGAAATACAGCGCCATCGCGAGCGTGGGCGGCGAGACGTTCATCGTCTATACGCTTGACGACGAGAACCGCATCAATAATGTCATTACCGGCAATAAGTGCGCATCGGGCACCGGCGAATTCTTCATGCAGCAGATCAAGCGCATGAATCTCGATATTACGGATGCCGTTAAAGTGGCGCGCGGGGTGAAGCCGTTCAAGGTTTCCGGCCGCTGTTCGGTGTTCTGCAAATCCGACTGTACGCATGCGCTCAATAAAGGAACGGACATCGGTGAAGTGGCGAGCGGCCTCTCGCAGATGATAGCGGAAAAGATCGTCGAGCTTCTGCGCAAAGCGAAACAGGAACGTGTGCTCGTGGTTGGCGGAACATCGCAGAACGACGTTGTCATGGAATTCCTCCGCGCGCAGGTTCCCACAATTGAAATACCGAAGGAATCGACTTATTTTGAAGCGCTGGGCGCAGCTATCCACGGTGTTAAGAACGAGATAGACCGCGTTGAATCGTTTGACGATATTTTCATCCACCGCGACAGTTCGTTCGACTTCCTTGAGCCGCTCTCGCGCTATGAGCACAATGTCACGTTCAAGCATATGGACCGCGGCAATGCAAAAGACGGCGACCGCTGCATCGTGGGCCTCGACGTGGGTTCAACAACGACAAAAGCGGTGCTCCTGCGCACTGATGACGACAAGATACTTGCTTCCATATATTTACGCACCAACGGTAATCCCATTCAGGCGTCGCGCGAATGCTACGCGGAACTCCTCAAACAGGTGCCGCAGAAAGTGAACATCGTCGGGCTCGGCACAACCGGCAGCGGGCGCCACATCGCCGGTCTTCACGCGATGACCGCGGGCATCATCAACGAGATTGTCGCGCATGCAACCGCGGCAACGCACTTCGACCAGGACGTCGACACGATATTCGAGATCGGCGGCCAGGACGCGAAGTACACCTTTATTGTCAACAAAGTCCCCGCGGACTATGCGATGAATGAAGCGTGCTCGGCGGGAACGGGGTCGTTCCTTGAAGAGTCTGCATATGAATCGCTTCGTATTGATGTGAAGGACATCGCCGAGATCGCGATGAAGGGCAAACGGCCGCCGAATTTCAACGACCAGTGCGCGGCGTTCATCTCAAGCGACATCAAGACCGCGTTTCAGGAAGACATCAGCCGCGAGGATGTTGTGGCGGGACTTGTGTATTCGATCTGTCTGAACTACGTCAACCGCGTGAAAGGCACGCGTCAGGTGGGAAAACGGATATTCATGCAGGGCGGCGTTTGTTACAACAAAGCGGTGCCCATCGCCATGGCGGCGCTCACCGGTTCGCATATCATCGTTCCGCCGGATCCGGGCCTTATGGGCGCGTACGGTGTTGCGCTCGAAGTAAAGGAGAAAATATCGCTCGGCTTCATCGAAGAAAAGCCGTTTGATCTTGCCGAACTCGCGTCGCGCGAAGTCACCTATAAGAAATCGTTCATCTGCATGGGCGGCAGGGAAAAATGCGACCGCAAATGCTCCGTCAACATGATCGAAGTCATGGGGAAGACATTCCCCTTCGGCGGCGCCTGCAACAAATACTACAATCAGCTCCTGAAAGTAGAATATGACAATGAAAAATATGATTATGTGAAGAAGCGCGAGTATCTCACGTTCGTGAAGTTCGCGGAAACAACGCCGGAAACGGCCGCCACGGCGAAGACTATCGGCATCAACGGTTCGTTTCACACGAATACGCTGTATCCGCTCTATCACATGTTCTTCACCAAGCTCGGGTTCAATGTGGTCCGTTCCACCGAAGTGAAGGACGCGGGTGTCGAGCGTGAGCTTACGTCGTTCTGCTTCCCGTCACAGCTTTCGCTCGGACTGTTCCAGGACCTTGTCGATAAAAAACCTGATTTCATATTCCTGCCGAACGTGGTGGAGATGTATGTGAACAAGGCGGAGCATCACCGCGTCGACTATAATGCGACCTGTATTTTCGTGCAGGGCGAGCCGTATTTCCTCAAACAGTCATACAAGAACGATTACGATTTTGCCAAGGTCGTATCGCCGACGCTCAATTTTGCGTACGGCTATGAGACGCAGGAAAAGCAGTTCGTCGATACGGCGAAGGAGCTTGGTGTCACCGACGCCGAGAAAGCAAAGGCGGCGTATCATGCCGCGGTTGCGAATCAGAAAGCGTATATGGCCGAGATGAACCGCACGGCGGAACATTTCATCGTCGAACTTGAGAAGAATCCGCAGGATTTCGGCGTGGTGCTGTTCGGCCGGCCGTACAACGCGTTCATCGACATCGCGCACAAGGGTATTCCGCAGAAGTTCGCGTCGCGCGGTATCTATGTGATACCGTACGATATGTTCGACTACCATGAAGAGCATGTCGATGAGGACATGTATTTTGAAGTGGGCAAGAAGATACTCAAAGGCGCGCAGATCGTCAAGCGTCATCCGCAGCTTTTCGGGACGTTCATCACGAATTTCTCCTGCGCGCCGGACTCGTTCATCGTCAATTATTTCCGTGATATCATGGGCACAAAACCGTCGCTCACGCTTGAGCTTGACGGCCATACCGCCGACGCGGGTGTCAATACGCGCATCGAAGCGGCGCTCGATATCATCCGCAATTACCGGAAGATCTCCTACAAGATCAAGGACACCGATTACAGCGAGTTCACGCCCGCCAAGATTGAGATGCACAATAATGCCGCCGTGTACGTCACCTCGGACGGCGAGAAAGTTCCGCTTACCGATGATCGCGTTGTGGTCATCGTTCCGTCCATGGGCGATCTTGCCGCGATGTTTTTCGCCGCGGGGCTCCGCAATCTCGGTATCCATGCCGTGGCGATGCCCGAGGGAAATCCGGAGATACTCAAGCAGGGCCGCGCCAACGCGACCGGTAAAGAGTGTCTGCCGTATCTCCTCTGTCTGGGTTCGCTCCTTGAATACATCGACAAACAGTGGGACGGTAAAAAATATCTCGCGTTCTTCGTCAACAAAGCGTCGGGCAACTGCCGCGTGGGTCAGTACCATGTGGCAATGCGCGATGTGGTTCGCCGCCGCCGCATGAAGAATGTCACCACGCTTTCACTCGCCAACGACGACGGCTATGCGGGCATGGGCGCCGCATTCGCCATACGCTCGTGGCAGGCCATCACCGCGAGCGACGTGCTCGACGACATCAGAAGCGGCATCATGGCGCATGCGCATGATCCGATACTCGGCATGAAGGTGTTCAACGAGGAACTGAAAAAGATCGTGGTTGATTTTGAAAAAGGCAACCCGTACCCGGCGCTCCGTTCATTCGTCTCACGCATAAAGAAAGAAGTGCCGGCGCGCGTGGCTATCAAGGACGCGAAATATGTGGCCATGTGCGGCGAGATATATGTCCGCCGCGACGGCTTCTCGCACAAATGGCTCAACCGGCGTCTCGCCGCCAAAGGTTTTATCGTTAAAGACGCCTACATCGGCGAATGGATACTCTATCTTGAATATCTCCTCAAGAACAAGCTCCTTGAACCCACATTCTCGATATGGGACCGCATCGAGATGTTCGTGCGTAACGTCTATATGCGCTACACCGAGCGCAAGATAAAGAAGCTTCTTGCCAAGACGGGTTATTACGAATTCTCATGGACGAAAATAGATCCGCTCATCGATCACAGCGCGCATATCGTGCCCAATCAGATCAAAGGGGAGCCGGGCCTCACGCTCGGCGTGGGCATGCACGAAACGGTTGAGAAGTACTGCGGCGTGATCAATATCGGACCCTTCGGCTGTATGCCGGTGCGTTTTACCGAATCGATCATGATGCCCGAGATGAAGATAGAGAATAAAAAAGCCACCAAGCGCATCCACGACAAGGGATACGATCTGCCGGCGGCGTTCACCGACAGCATGAGCATACCGTTCCTGACCATCGAGAGCGACGGGAACGTGTATCCGCAGGTCATCGAGGCGCGTCTTGAGACGTTTGCCATGCAGGCAGACCGCATGGCGCGCATCATGCACGAAGAACGCGAGAAAGGGACTATAACGCGGCATTAGTGAGCACCATGCGCGTTATTTTTTAGAGTTGTCTTTTTCCAGATATCTCCGCACATCTTCCGTAAGCGCGGTGTATTCAAAGAGCAGCGGATTGTGTACGAACGGAAAGTATGAGATATTCGCATCATTGAACTGCTTGAGAAAGTCCTGTATCAGCGCGCGGTCATATACCACGCCGATGCGGAATATCACGGCGTGAATATCCCGGTTGACATGGGCGTAGTTGGTTTTGTAATCACAGGATGCTATCGTCGCCAATATTTTTTCCAGTGTCGGATCTGACACCCGTGGATAGAACGCGTTATCCCGGAATGTATAGCATGCGTCAAAATTCTCGATCGAATACCGATCCCATTTTTTATACTTTGGAAGCCCCAGATAGTCATCCCGTTTCGCCGACGAAAAACGCGCGGTCTGAAAGCTGATAATACCGGCGATATAATACAGTTCTGCGGGTATTATTTTCACCGCGGGGTCGAGGAATACAATGCGCGAAAAATCGTTCGAATAGGCGCGCAGGTAATGCGTGATGATGGCCGCGCCGAGGGAGTGTCCGACCACGGCGGCGTTGGTGAGCCCGAGTTTCACGGTCACCGTCCTCAGTTCTTTCACGAGTGCGGGATAAGAATAATCCCCGTTGCCGTCAGATGAATTGCCGTGTCCTTTCAGGTCATACATGACCACGCGGTACCGGTTTGAGAATGCGTCCGCTATCGGGCGCCAGATGGTCCGCGAGTCGTCAAGGCCGTGGATGAAGAGTATGCTGCCGCGGATATTGGTGCCGTAATCCTCATAGGCGATACGAAGACTGCCGTTAGTTATATACTGAACGTGCGCCGGCGGATACGATACTGCCGCAGCGTTTTTCCCGTATGCCGCACCGATGATGACGAAAGCGAGTATGCAGGTGAAGAAAGTGAACGTGTTCGGTCTCATAGGTAATACCTGAGCGAAACAGAAGAGTACGTCGCGATAGATATATTCAGCGCGAGCCGGTCGGTGATCCGTTTTTCAAATGTGACACGACTTTCAGAAGCAACGGATGATATGGTGATCGTAATGAAATCGCGGGCGGTTTCATCAAACCAGGAGACTGAAAAGGAAATGCCTGCGGGATTATATGTCTGGTCGGGACTATAATATCCAGAGGTGCTGTTCCAATGCGTGTGCGGGGAAAACAGCGTGACGGTGTAGTAATAATTGCCGGAGGCGGAAATATATCTCACGTCGATGGAGGCATCGCTGCCGGATATCAGGATACTGTTCAGTGACGGATTCATATGGAAAGAGAATGTGCCGTCGAGGTGTGACGGCGCATTGATCACCCGGTGGTTCTCATTCTCGCGCAGTTCGCACCATTGCCGGTACGTGGCATATTTCATTATCGTTCCGCCACTGCCGATGACAACCCACTCATACCGGTTTTCATAGGTTCCCAGGCTGGTGAGCAGCGTCATATCGCCGATGTAATACGATGCGGTGTCGAAGTTGCGTGAGAAAATGCCGCGCAGCGGCTGCGCAAAGACCGGCGCGATGCCGAGTAAGATGATGATAAATACTTTCATATGACACCGCTGTTTATGCTGAGAACTATACCATGCGGTGTCAAAATAGCAAATTGTGCAAAGAAAAAGGGCGTTCACCTGCGAAAAAAAATCCGGCGATAAGAATATCTACCGTGACGACCATTGCTGCAGCAGGTATTGGAACACCGGGGAAAACTCATACCTTCCGTTTATGATGCGAAGTCCCTCGGGCATGTAAGGGTTGAGCCCCCATTCGTTTTCTCAGTTCCTTCTCTGCGAAAATAACCATTCCCACATGGCCGGTTCATCACATGCCTTCGTCCAACTGTCGTGACCCGTGGCCGGATATTCGGTGTATTTCACAATGCCGCCCGCCTTGATGACAGCCTCCGTGAGATCGCGGGAATACTGGACCTTAACATTCGGGTCTTCGGCCCCGTGAAAGACCCACAGGGGCACCCCGGTCATTTTGGGGGCGTCGGCAACGTCCCAGGCGCCGCATATCGGCACGGCAGCGGCAAAAAGCTGAGGATACCTCGCGACGGCGCCCCAGGTTCCCACCCCGCCCATGGATTGGCCGGTGATATAGATTCGCGAGGGGTCGATAGATTCCTTCTCAATCAAATCCTGCACTGCTTCGATGAGAACGGAAAGTTTCTCCGGCGGATTATCCGGGCGTCCGGGCCGTTTGAGTGATGCCGTGTGGGCCAAACGAGCGGTCTGTCCGCCTCAGCCGCCAGGACGAACACGGGATATTTTTCACGCATCGGACTGCGCGACAGTATCGTGCATGCGCGCGCTTCCCCCGGGCCTGACCCGTGCATTGCGATGAGGAGGGGATATTTTTCGCCTTCCGTGACGTGAAGCGGTGCCAGCCAGCCGTATTTCAATTCGCCTTCACCCGCGCCTTTGAAAACCCTTGGTTCGAAATTCTCGGGATAGTGCTTACTGCGGGCCGTTGCCGCCACACTTCCTTGCCGCGGGTCAACCCCGGCCGCCTGACTCATCGCGGTTAAGGCGGCATAGAGAATCATTTTTCTTATCATAAAAGCTACTATAATATCACCGCGATACCGCGGCAATATACCGCATGATTAATTTAATGTATGCGGTGGCACCGCTGGCGCTATGAACTCCTCGCCGCAGCAGTCATTTGCGCACCGTATCCGGGAAAAACCGTATTTCGGTATTCCGCAACGCTGAAATTTTCTGCTTTCCTTCTCTATTTCGGAACGGAAGCACCCGTAGCTGACGCCGTAGGCATAATTATAGGTAAGACAGAAAAGGGCGTAATTGTCCAGCAGTAACTTATAAAGCGGTGTCCGTTCCGGACGGCGTTGTTTGTATATCCCCTGCACATAAATAGAAACAGCTTTTTATGTATGCAATCTGCTTGATAATTGCATATTTTCATCGGGCTCCGGGTGGAGGTGTTACGGGCGCCCGGGAATATTGTCCGGGCGCCGGCGGAACGCCGCTATTCACGCGTGAAGATACTTTCTTCGAGCTCGAAGATGCCGCCGGTGCACGCGCCGGACTCTCCGGAACGTGCGAAGAATACCCGGGCACGCGAAAAGACACCCGGCGCCGGGAGAAGACAGCACGGCGCGCGTGAAGATACCCCGGGCGCGCCGGAAGATGATGCGGGCGCGCGTTCCGGACACTCCGGTGCGTGTTCCGAAGCCTCCGGAACGCGGGAAGCATGCCCGGCGCCGTGCGAAATGATATCTTCGAGCTCGAAGAAATTATCTTCTACCGCGGAGAAGTTCCGGGCGCCGGCGCCGGAACCATCTTCCCGCTGGAATAGTGTTCCGTCACGTGTGAATATGATATCTTCGCGGGTTATTTATGTGTCTTCCGGCGTGAATAGTGTGTCTTCGAAAGCGCCGAAATATCCGTCGACAGGGCCGGGAACTGCTTCGAACGGGAACAACGTAAAAGCGAATGTGGAAAATATAATAGTCATCATTGTCTATGCATACAAAACGTACCCCGATTTCACAATACCACCGAGCAAAATCGGACCATCACACAACAATAACGCGTGCTAGCGAAGAAAGATATTTCTTTCCAAGCCAATACGCGCCTCCTGCTTTCTCCAACAAACACCGCACCCCGCGACCCGTTCATACTCCTGCGCACCGGAGTAGTACGAATCGCGGGGTGCTTCGGACGACACTGAAAGAGCGTTATGCTGCATCTTTCACGGTGTCGTCGGCGTTTTTCCGCGCTTTGCGGGAGATCCTGCTCCGCAGGCGTGCGGCCTGTTTCGCGATCTCGGTGTCGTTCCCGAGTGCGCCCATAGCTCCGTTGAGCTTAAACGATGCGCTCCGGTATGCGGCATTCATGGCTTCCTGTGTTGCCGCGGTGGTGTCGCGCAGAAGCGCCTTGAGCGCATTATGTGCGGCCTCCGCTTTTACCGTGTCGGTTGTCCGGTTTTGCAGCTCGGTGATCCAGTTGTCCGCATCAACGCCTTTCACCGCAAGGGCGTCTCTGTTCTTTGCGAGGAATTCAATCACTCCTTCGCAAAATCCAATCGTCTGAGTCTTTGTGAGTGCCATAAAGCACCTCCTCGTTTTATTTTTGTAATGATCATGAAAAAAATCATCACGTGCGCTTGACTTTTCTTCTTGACCTTACGACAATATATACGAAAAGGTGTTGCAGTTACGGATCTTTTTCGATATAGTTCTCTGAATATATACAGTTTCAACAAACAGCCACTCATTGTCATTGCGAGCCCGCAGGGCGAAGCAATCTGTCTCCATGCTTTGCGGATTGCTTCGTCGCCGAGGTACTGCTCCTCGCAATGATGCGGGCTGGATTTTGATGCTATATCTCAGGGATGACAGAGATTCTATGAAAGGGGAAAACTATGGGCGCCACACACATAACGCCGCTTGACGACATCACCCTCATCAACGGCATCCTTCACAACAACATGAAATGCTATCGTCTTTTCCAAAGCCGGTATTTCAACTACATTAAACATCTTTTCAGCCGCTGGATAAACGATGCCTCCGACGCCGAAGAACTGTCCTGCGATGTGATGATGAAAGTGATAACCACCATCGACCGGTTCGATGCGGCAAAGGGAAATATGCGCCTGTGGATCTACGTCATCGCCATCAATACGAGGAACGACTATCTCCGCAAACTCGCCGCCCGTGAGAAAGAAGCGAAAACAGTATCGCTCGATGAACCTGTCAACACCGGCAGCGATATGCTCCGCATCGATTTTCTTGTGGACACGAGTATGGACAGCTCTGAATCGTCATCATCTTCTGCATATACGTCCGATCCGGCTCTTCGGGCCGCGCAGGAAGTCATCAAAGGGCTCTCCGCCGACACCCGCTATATACTTCAGATGCATTCCGACGGCTATACCTCGTCTGAAATAGCCGAAACCGTTCACAAACCAGAAGGCACCATCCGGAGTATCTGCTCGCGCATCAGGAAAGCAATTCGTGCGGCGTATGAGAACGTTCTGACACGTGATGTTCCGGCTGCAGAAGATGCCGTGATTACCACGAATAACGAACCGGCGGATGAATGTGACGTACACACCGCGCAGAGAAAGACAATGATGCGGTTGGTGAGCCTGCCGATCTACGAGCCAATATTTGTTGAGATGCGAATCAGGCCCGCAGTCACCATCATATGTATACTGCTTTCATATTTCGGAGCGGTGTACAAGCGCACGGCAGCAGCTTGAAAAAGATACACGGTCGCTTCGACTACGCTCAGCGCGAGTCGCTCAGTGACCGGCAAAGGGTCTCGCACGCGTGGTTTCAGCAAATATCACCACCAATGCATTATCCGCATCACGGGCAAGCATAATACGGGGGCTCTTTTCTCCAGGGGGAAGGTGTCGCGCAGCGAACGAGCCAACGCGTATAGTGCGCCGGGCGCAGCGGGGGTGTTTTCTGAACGCGTCTGCGTTGTGCGAGCATAGCCTACGCGGTACCGTGCATTGAACGTATGATGCCGGCAAAGCAATAACGTGGAAACAAATGCATGCGAGTTACGCTGACGCGTGAAGAAAATACCCCCGCAAGCCCGTATGTGCAGTTACGCGTTTCGAGTGAGCGAAGCAGGGTGGGCGTTTTTTACTTGACATATTCATACCTTTCAAATATCATGATTGCATCGTTTGACAAGGTGAGGTTCATATGAAACAGATAGCAATACTATGCGCTTTATGTACATGCATGCTCTCCGCGCAGAACAAGATGCGCATCGGCATACTCGACTTTCAGTCCGGCAGCGGTGTTGCCGCGGGTGACGCGAAGACGATAGCGGATATTTACCGCAGCGAAATGGTGGCATCGACAAAATTTGTTGTGCTTGAACGCGGCAAAATGGATCAGATACTCGGCGAACAGGGGTTTCAGAAGACCGGCTGCACCGAGACGGAATGCGCGGTACAGATAGGAAAGATGCTCAATATGCAGAAGATGCAGTTCGGGAACGTGAGCAAACTCGGTTCCAAGTTCTATGTCATCGTGAGCATGGTGAACATAGAGACGTCGCAGGTTGAACAGGTCGTGAAGAAGAGCATTCCTTCATACGATTATATCGAAACGGCATGTAAGGAAATGGTGGAGGAATTCGAGGGAAAAAAGGTGACGAGCAGCATTCCATCCAGCGTGCCTCAGCAGACCGCATCGCAGACGTACAGCGGCGGATACACACCGAGGCAGTACGGTTACAGCCCGCCCGAAAAACTCGAGCCGATGAAGAACTTCATTTTCTCGGTTGATATCGGTGACGCGATTACCTTCGGTCCGCGTGTGATGCTTGAGCTCGGTGCTACGCCGTTTTATATCGCCCCGTATGTGCGGCTTGCCGGCGCGGGGCTTGTCATTCAGACGCTGACTGATTTTGAAGCTCCGCTGGGCGTTGGTTTTGGTGTTGAAGCACGCTATATGTTTCCCATCGATGACCGCGATGCGTTTTACATCGCCGCAATTACCGAGGTGGGGTGGAATGAAGGTTCCTTCGAAGAATATGTATATTCACACGGTGATTTTATTCGCACGAATCATACAGACTTTTTTGTCGTGGGTGCCTCGCTGGGATATCGCTGGCGCTTCGAGGGCGGTTTTTTCTTCACGCTGGGAGTCTGGGGAGGATATGCGCCGTTCGGCATTTCACCATACAACACCTTCTCATATGAGAATTTCGCCATCAGACATTATGATACTAATTTCAATCTGCCGTTCATCGGCGGGGTGAACTTTTCCATGGGTTTCGAGTTCGGCGGAATAAAACGGAAGTAATCGTAACGCCGAGTTTTCCGCATCAGAAAATGCGGAGTCTGTGCTGTCGAGGCCGGGGGATGGAAATGATGCTTGTCAGTGCTGCAGGAAAAAGCATCTTTTTTGCGGAAAACGATATCTATCGTGCCGGTCTTTGAAGTACTGTTGTACTGTCGCATCACTATTTTACAATAGCAGTTATCAGGAGACACATATGCATTGTTCGCGTCTATCAGTCATAGTATCGGCCGTCATGATGTTCACTGCTGCTCTGAACGGTATTGAGCGGGATAACATCATATCCTGCGATTCGCCGTCAGGCTGGATGCCGTCCGCGATATGGAATACCGGTGCGCCGCATTTCTCCGCCGCGAATGAAAAACGGAGCGATCGCGGCGCGGTCCGCATGGACTACCGCACCGACGCAAAGTCATGGTGCATCGTCACGTTCAGCCCGGCAAAACTGCCGGCGGATCTCACTCCTTATGCGGGTATTTCGTTCGATGTGTACAATCCCGACCCTTGGAAAAAGCGGATGTCATTCGTCGTGAGAAGCGGCGATGAGAAGGATGAGATATCACTCCGGTATGCGACGGAATCAACCGCGCAGGTGTACGGCGATGCATCGTATATCCCCGCAGGTCCCGGGTGGCATACGGCGGTTTTCTATTTCGACGCGCCGCATGTCAAGAAAACGAAAAAGGCGGTTGACCGTGCCAGACTCGGTGCCGTATCGGCAATCATGATAGCACTCGTCGACGGAGGAGAGAATGAAAAAACACCGCGTGAAGGATATTGTATGTTCGGTTCAGCCGCATTCCTGAAAGGAGAGATCCCCGCGGCGCCCGCCGTTCAGTCTTCGGGACTGAATATTCCCGCAATGCCGGTGCCTCCGCCGTATACGACGAAGATCGCTCCGGCTGACGCCGCGCGCGAGACGCTGAAACTTGCCGGCGGCCGCGACCTCCGCGATGTACTCGGCGTCACGCATGTGGGCGGTAAATACGCGCTTACGAAAAAGGACTTTCTCACCGAAGGCGCCGATCAGATTGAAGCACTCGGCACACGCGTCATCAAGTTGTGGTTCAATCGCGCGGGCGGTTATCCGTTCAATATGCAGTGGCCCGAGAACATGAAATCCGCCGCAGACCTCGCCAAATCGCCGCCGTACGCGTCCGTGTTCAAACGTCCGTCGTTCAAGCACTATATCCTTGAGACATTCGTCTATGATGAACCGAAATGGCAGGACGGTTTTACGGCAGAGGAAGCGGCGATAGTATCGAAACAGATGTATGATCTCACCGCGTATCTTCTCACGGAATACCGGAACACCGGCAAGACCTTTGTCCTTCAGAACTGGGAAGGCGATAACGCCATCACGCTGAAAAAGAAGACACCCGATGAGCAGAAGACCGCGATACAGGGCATGATAGACTGGCAGAACTGCCGCCAGGACGCCGTTGCCAAGGCGCGCCGGGACGTCGGCATGCAGGGCGTGAAAGTCGTACACGCCCTCGAGATGAACTGGGTGCCGTCGGCGCATGAGGCGTTCTCCGTGCCGCTGGTCGTGGACGAGGTGGTGCCGAAAACGCGTTGTGACCTCTACTCGATGTCGAGCTGGGGTACGAAACATGTCGGTACCGAGCAGGAGCTTGCCGAAAAGCTTGAATACATCGCGCGCCGCGCTCCGGCAAGCGAACTGTACGGCGAGAAGAACGTGATGGTGGGCGAGTATGGTGTTCCGGAATACATATTCAAAGAATCAAAGAACAACTACCCCGCATATGTCGGTGACTCGGACGGCGCACAGATGGTATCGGTGAAACGGCAGATCGAAAGCGCGCTTGCGTGGGGCGCTGTATACATCGCCTATTGGGAGATATACTGCAATGAATTGAGGGACGGCGTGAAGCTTGAACCCGGCTCAATGGCGAAGAACGATGATGTGCGCGGTTTCTGGCTCATACGTCCCGACGGATCGTTCACACAGACCTGGGATTATATGAAGGCAATATTCACCCGTTAAGCAGCTGTGTGCTCCGGCCGTTTTTTTATCGTCCGCCGAGTACGGTGGATAAATACATCTCACGTACCGCCGGCACGTCGATATCGGTCGATACAAAAATGTTTTTCTGATTGCCAATGGGTATGGTCATGCCGCGGCTGTTCTCGCCGGTAATCTCCACGCGCACCGGCATCTCCTTCATCGTGTAGAGCGTGCGGTTGAATGCCCATATCATCGGGAAGAGGTCGTACATGACCGGTCCCGGTTTCCAGCTGTGCACGGGATTCCAAACAGCTATTGCTTCGGCGAGCGCCCTGCAGACCGGCTGATCGCTTGCGGCGAAGAGCGCGCAGTCGTCTTTGAGGAGCACGAATTTCCGCGTGACATCCCAGGTGCCCATATATATCGGTATGCCCGATTGAAGAACGAGATCGGCTGCGATACAATCAAAAGCGATATTGTGTTCGGTGCGGTTCTGCGCCACGTCTCCGCCCATGAGCGCGATCGAGGAGATATTTTTGGCAATACCGGGTTCCCGGCAGAGCGCACAGGCGATGTTTGTGAGCGGCGCGATGCAGGCGAGCATGATGCCGGGGTTCGCTTGAACGGTGCGTATAATAAGGTCAACGGCATCATCATCTCCGGGGGCGTCGCGTTCATCGGCGGGTTCGGCGAACGACGCGTGATTCATGGAGTGCCGATCGTCGCGGAGCTGCGCCTGTTCACGTTCGCCCACAACACGAAGCGGATACTGCATGCCGGCCGCCACCGGTATGTCGGTGCGGTTCAGATACCGCAGCAGACGCTTCACCAGCCGCGCGCGCCGGTCCGACGGATAAGTGACGGTGGTGACCGCCTTTACGCAGATCTCCGGACGGCGCAACGCAAAAATGATTGCGAGAAGATCGTCGATATCCTGGCCGGGGTCGGTGTCGATAAGTATGTTCCGCATGGCGGCTCCTATGACGTCAGCTGCGCGTCGCGGTAGGCGGCGGGCGTCATGCCGGCGGCGCGTTTGAAAAACCGGTAAAAATACGGGGTGTGCTGGTAGTGAAGTGTCTCCGCTATCGACTCGATGCTCATCGTGCCGGTGGAAAGCATCTCTTTCGCCTTCTGCACCTGCGCTTCGGCAATATACTTTTTGAGCGGAATGCCGGCGATGCGCCGGAAACGTTTCGACAGCGCATGGCGCGGTGTTCGGAAGATGCGGGCGAGACCGTCAACCGTGCAGTCTGCGTACGGATGTGCGTGTATATAGGCGATGATATCAGACAGCGGTTCGATACGTATGGCGCGGTCTGTGATCGCGGGCTGTGCCGCAGCCGCAAACCTGAGTACGATATCGAACAGAAGTGCATGCCAGCGGAGACGGTTATCCGCGGTACGAAGCATTATCACATCCTCGGCAAGAGCCTGCCCGCAGTCGAGAACCGGAATCCCGTCAAGGCCGGAAAATATCGGCATGCCGATGCGGTCGGTGACGGCGAGGTGGAAAAAGCAGAGCACGCTGCCCGCCGAATAGGTGACGCGGAATGACTGGTTCATCGGTACGAGATGTATGCGCTTCGGCGCAAGGCGTATTGCCGAACCGCCGTTGACGGTGATATCGGCATACCCTTTGGCGAAAAGGAAAATCCGGTTGATCGCGGGACGCGGATGATTGAATCGTTCCTGCTTCGGGCGATGATGTATCCCGTGCGTAAGGAGCTCAGTCCGCACCGAAATGCCGCCCGAATCCGCGGCATCATAGGAGAACAATACCGGCGGCGAGGTCTGCGGATGATGCTTCGCGTCGATGACTGTTGGTATCGCTTCGGCTGCCATAGGGGAAGTATATACCGCCATGTCGCAAAAGTATAGCCGGGGTGTAAAAGTGCATTGACAGCGGCGCTTTCCCTGCATACATTTACTGCAGCGAACTTACCGGGAGTTTCAATGACAACACATACACGGTATAGTCTGTTTTTATATATAGCGGGGTTAGCCATGGCACTTTCCATATACGGCACCGATTCGATTCCGGCCGACGGTCTTGTACTTCATTTGAATACCGGGACGATGAGTGCCCCGGCGGGTTCAATGGTCGGGGAATGGGCGGGCGTTTCCGGCGGACCACTGTATTCTCAGAAAGATGAGCAGTTCAGGCCCGAACTTGTCACGGATGCCGATTCCGGTCAGCACATGCTCCGGTTTGCCGGCCGGCAAATTCTCGACGGACCCGCGGCGCTGCCCGAAGGTGCCGGCGTGCTCACCATTGCCGCCGTGTGGATAAGCCGCACCCATTCCGGGGCGCAGGTTATTTTTGAACAGTGTTCTTCACGCGTCGGCGGAAGGGCGGCGCTGCTCCAGGCAGGAAGCCGTTATGGATTCTGCGGGCAGAACAACGACGCGTTTTCCCTGGCTCCGGTGACATCGGGAAAACAGGCGGGCATACTGACGATTGAGCAGGGCGGCAAACTTCGTCTTACGCATAACGGCGCACTGTTCACCGGTGCAATCGATGCCGGAAAGCAGAAGATGGAATCGACACGATGCCGTATCGGCGCGAAGGGGACGGGCGGCGAATACCTCAACGGCGATATCGGAGAGATAATAGTCTGGAACCGGGCGCTGGACGCATATGAGGTTGCGCGTGTTGATGAATATTTCAGGAATAAATGGAAGTATATTCCCGCCGCCGCGGAGATGTCCGTCATGCCGTTCTATATGCAGCGGGGCGCGGTGAATACGCTTGCTATAGTCCCCTATCGCTCTCCCGGAAACAATCTCTGGGATTTCTGGTTCGCGCGCAATGATAATACCTATCATGCTTTTTATCTCGAATATCCCGATTCGAAGAGCCTGCCCGATCAGTCACAGCGGCACGGCCGTCAGTGGGTAGGGCATGCGACGTCCGCCGATCTCGTGCACTGGCAGGAGCAGCCCACGGCGCTTTTTGAAACCGGCAAAGGCATCGCCACCGGAAGTGTCGTGCGTCACGAAGGGAAGTGGTACATGCTCGTGACGCATAAAGGGTTCAGTCTTGCGGAGAGTGACGATCTGCGGACCTGGCTATGGACCGACGGCAATCCGGTGTACCGGAATGAGGTGCTTTCCGGCGATTGGCAGGGCGCAAAGGTGTCATTCCGTCTGCTGGCCGATCCGTATATCTATCCCGAACAACGCGACGGATTCTGGTATGCCGCGGTGAACGCGCACATTCAGGGCGCGAAGGAAGGTGAACGCGGGGCGCAGGTGCTCATACGCTCGCGTGATCTGCGCGCGTGGGAAGGCTACAAGGTCTGCGCATGGGACCGGAACTACGAGCGCATGGAAACCTCGCAGATTTGGGAACACGCGGGCAGATGGTACATGTATTTCGGCGCTGTCTATCAGCCTGCCAGAAAAAACGCATCGGTGAATTTGATTTACATGGCAAAGTCATTCGACGGCCCGTATGAGGCACAGCCGTGGTCGGAGATGAAATTGCCCGTCAAAGGATATATCGGCAAACGGATAGTTGCGCCCGACGGTAACGATGTCTTTCTCATGGGACAGACTTACAATGCTCTGTCGAAACCGATATCGATGAAATACGGTGTTGACGGGATGATTGATTTTGAATGATGCGGCACGCACCATGCGGATAATTTCGTTCGGCGAAATGCTCTGGGATCTGTTCCCGGAGGGCCCTCGTTTCGGCGGTGCCCCGGCGAATTTCGCCTGTCATGCGGCGCTCAAGCATGCATCGGTAAGTATGGTGAGCGCTGTGGGTGCCGATGAACGCGGTGATAATGCCGTGAATATACTGAAACAATTCGGTGTCGATACATCGCTGGTGCAGACAATACCGGATAAGCCGACCGGCGCGGTCAATGTGACGCTCGATCATGCCGGCAAGCCGGAGTATGTGATACAGGCGGATGCCGCCTGGGACCATATTGCGCATACGATGGAATTGGATGAACGTGTCGCCCGGGCCGATGCGGTTTACTACGGCACACTCGGTCAGCGCGGCGCTGCATCACGGACTACACTCCGATTTCTGCTGTTCGGTGCAAAACAGCGGGGTATTCGCAGAATACTCGATGTGAACCTGCGAAAACCGTTCATCGATGACGAATTGATCCGCGAGTCGGTCATGCTGGCGAGCGTGCTGAAGGTCAGCGATGAAGAGCTGAGTGCTGTCGCAGCTGCGTGCGGAGTCGCTGCCGGCGGTGACCCGGAACCGGTGATGAAGGAACTGCGCGTTCGCTATGATCTTGAACTGGTCGCTATGACGCGCGGTGCCGATGGCGCGCTGCTCGTGACCGCATCCGGGACGGTACATCAGCCGGGCATTCCGACCGTCGTGCGTGATACGGTTGGTGCGGGCGATTCGTTCACCGCCGCTATGGCGGTCGGTCTTCTGCACGAAGAACCGGTTGCGGTAATAGCGCGTAACGCCTGCGAAACAGCCGCCGCGGTCTGTGCCCAGAACGGAGCGGTGCCGGATATCACCGGCGTGTAATGCGGCGGCGTGACCGTATTTGCAGCAGCGCGGGGTGTACGGTCAGGTAATCTGTTTGTCGCTTTTTTCACCGGTGGCGATTGTATAGCCGTTGAACGGATTGGGAAAACTTACGCCGATATGCTGCGGACAGCGGTATGCCATCGCCTCGCTGATTACCTGCTTGATATTGCCGAAGAGGCTTTTCGCTTTTCTTCCGGTGATGCTGCGCGCTTCGGATTGCGGATCGATACGTGTTCTGATAAGAATTGTTTTCGCGTACCGCGGGCCTATACCGGCGATGATCTTATCCCTGATGAGAAAGTCCTTGATGGTCGATGACGACAGTCTGAGGCAGCGGCGCAGATGCTTTGCGCTCATCCGCTTCGTCAGCGGATCCACGCCGACATCCGGCACGCAGGTTTGATCCTTAAGGACGAACAATACACGCTGATTTCTTGATGACTGCATGAGCGAGAGCGTTCCCTGCGATGTGCGGAAGATGACGCATGCCCCGCGTACCCGCTTCGCTTCATTCGGCTGAAAGTGGAACGCGGAGTGCGAGCCGGGCTCGATCATGATTGCATCGCGCGAGAGTTGAAAATATACCGCTTTGCCGAAACGGAATATCTCGATGATCTTCTGTCCCTTCGCAAGGCTTAACTCCCTGCCGGCGGCGGTTTTACGGATGGAGACATCCTCGATGTAGCTGTTGAGCACCATGGTGATAAGGCTGTTTACCATCATCTGCACTTCTGGTAATTCCGGCATAAACAACTCCTTTCAGTGTTCTTTTGTGTATCTTTCGTCTCGTATCTCTGCTATGTTTTTACTCGCGGGAACACCGGTAAGGGTTTACGCGGCAGCAGCGTGCGCAGTGTACCGGATGAATCGATAGATGATATTTCGGGGGGATCCCGATACAGATGTTCCCGGGGGGTGTACCGTTCTGAACGGAATTGATGACGGCGCTGCGGATTGAGTGTATTACCTGTGACCCGGCAAGCACGACGAATACGCCGTCCTCGTTGTAATATCCGAATTCCGCAAAAAAATAATGACCCGGTATGTCAAGTAATATATGCCAGCTGCCATAGAGGCTGCTCACTTTAATATCGATGTGCGTGGAGCGTATGCTGCAATCCTCATGATCGAGAAAGCGGTAGACGATGAGGTGCCTCTCGCGGTCACTGAGCTTGTGATTTTTGCGGTCGGCGGCAGAGACTGCCCAACAGGCAAAACACCAGTCGGAGTCATGCCGCAGGAGCGCGATTATGGATCTCCCGCTCTGCAAGGGAAACCCCTGTTCGCCATTTAAACACCCGTCCGCCGCACAACAGCCTTTTATTGCACGATCCCTGCCGGCCGGAGGAAGCATGTGCGATTCGACGTACTTTATTTTTGTCGGCATTGTATATTCCTCAGTGCGCCGGTTGTGTTCCGGAAATATCATAGCTGTTGTGCCGCATTGTCAGCGGTGATTCCGCTGCAACATCAGTTTCGATATTTGAAGACGTACATTTGGCTAATGCAAGCCTGAGCAGGCAGCCGCCGCAAACATATTGGAATTCGCTGCTGTATTTTCCTGCACTGAACAGCCTCGATGTCACTTCCTTGCAGCACGCACATTGTTTGTTTCTCATATGCTACTTCCTGAAAGCGTTTTACTCGGACGCAACATTTTGATACTGGATTATATTGCAAATAGCGTGCCATCCGTCTGACATTCGATTATGCATGTCGCTGTTCATGTCAGTATTCATGCGATTACTATTTTTTTCTGTATGCTGTTGCGGGCGTGTCAGTGCCGACAGAATAAACCCCTGTCTGCTATTTTAACAGGGTTAATAATTTTTATCAGATATCCCGGGTGAGCAGCTGTATTTTCACAAATATAAATATGTTTTATTAGAATTTTACATTTTTACGTGCAGTTCATACTGTTGAGATATTATGTCCGTTGGTATAGAAATTGCTTTTACACAGGAATATCGCTGTATCGGGAAATAACGCCGCTCACACACCGCAAACGACAGGAACGCGGCAAAGGACGGGGCCATGACATTATCCGACATGTCGATTCGGAATCCGGTATTCGCCTGGATGCTCATGTTCGGACTCATGCTATTCGGCGCGATATGCTTTTCGCGGATGGGCGTGAGCCTCATGCCCGACGTCGATTTTCCCGTGGTGAGCGTCTCCGTCGCCTGGCGTAACGCGGCACCAGAAATAATGGAGTCGCAGGTCGCCGATATCGTCGAAGCCGCGGTCAGTTCGGTCGAGGGGGTGGAGGAGATCGCCTCGACGGTACAGCCGGGGATAGCCAACGTATCGATCCGGTTCAACATCAACAGGAATATCGATCTTGCCATGCAGGACGTGCAGGCAAAACTGTCGCAGGCTGCACGTATACTTCCGCGCGACATCGACCCGCCGGTGGTGACGAAGACGAATCCGGAGGATCAGCCGATCATGTTCGTTTCGCTCTATGGCGACGCCGCGGTAAAAGATATCATGATCTATGCGAATGATTTTCTCAAAGACCGCCTTTCATCGGTGGATGGTGTTGGCGATATATTTCTCGGGGGGCTTGTGCCGCGCGCGCTCCGCGTATGGCTCGATCCGGCGAAGATGGCGGCGAAGGATATAACCGCGCTCGATATCGGTTCGGCGATTGTGCGTCAGCATGATGAGGTGCCGGGCGGCCCGATGGAAACCCCGCGCAGTCAGCATAATGTGCGCACGCTGGGAGAGATCGGTGATCCAGCGATGTTCGGCGATCTGCTGATCATGCAGCGCGGAGCACAGCGCATCTCGGTGCCGATAGCGCTGTCTTCCGTCGCCCGCATCGAGGACGGCCTGTCCGATCTGCAGCGCATATCGCGCGCCGACGGTCATCGCGCCGTCGGTTTCGGCATACGCAAACAGCGCGGTGCGAACACCGTTGCGGTCGCCGACGGCATCAAAGCCCGTGTGGCGCAGCTGCGCAAAGGACTTCCCGCCGGCATGATGCTCGACGTCGTGTTCGATTCGTCGGCATACGTGAAACAGGCTACCGCGGAACTGCGCAACAATCTCGTCATATCGGCGCTGCTTACGGGCATCGTCTGCTGGCTTTTCCTGGGGACGTTCACCTCAACGCTCAACGTGCTGCTCGCCATGCCTACCTCGGTGCTCGGTACGTTCATCGTGCTCTATTTTTCGGGGATGACGCTGAACACGTTCACACTGCTCGGTCTCACGCTCGCCATCGGCATCATCGTAGACGATGCGATCATGATGCTCGAGAACATCGTTCGTCATCGTGAGCGGGGGGCGAACAGGCTTACCGCGGCCGTCGTGGGGGCGCGTGAGATCACGTTCGCGGCCGTCGCTGCAACGCTCGCCATTCTGGCGATATTCATCCCCGTTGTTTTCATGCAGGGGATAATCGGTAAGTTTTTCCTTCATTACGGGATCACGGTTTCGGTCGCCGTTGGTTTTTCGCTGCTCGAAGCGCTCACCCTCACGCCGATGCGCACGTCGCAATTCCTCAGGACGTCGGGTAACAATATCATCGTTCGCGCAAGTGACGCCGCATTCCATGTGCTCGCCCGGGCATACACCGGGGCTCTTGAGTTCTGCCTCAGGCATCGCCGGGTCGTCATCGGGATTGCATTTGCGGTGTTCGCCATATCGCTCTTCACGGTGCCGGCGCTGCGCAAGGAATACGTGCCCGCACAGGACCAGTCAAGATTTACGGTCCGGTTCTACACGCCGCCGGATTCCTCGCTGGCGTTCACCGATGAAAAGATCAGGGCCGCGGAAGCGTTCATGACGAATCAGCGGGCGGTGGCGCATATTTTCATCGCTATCGGCGGCTTTCAGGGAGGGCAGGTGAATCAGGCGACCATGTTCGTTACGATGAAGGACCGCGGCAACCGTCCGCGGGGGAAAGACGGCCGTGAAGTGACGCAGGAACAGTTTATGATGACCTGCCGCACGGCGCTGAACCGAATTCCGCAGCTTCGCGCGATCGTGCAGGACCCGTCGACGCAGGGTTTTTCCGCCACCCGGGGATTTCACGTGGAATATTCTGTGCGCGGTCCCCATTGGCATACCCTGGTGTCCAATTCACTTTTGTTGAAATCAATCATGCAGGAGTCGGGACTCGTGCTTGATGTCGATTCGGATTATCAGGCCGGAGCGCCCGAGATCAATGTCATCCCGGACCGGATCAAGGCGCAATCATACGGTTTATCCATCGACGATATCGGCAATACGGTGCAGGCTGTCATCGGCGGGTATCGTGTCGCGCAATTCACGGAGAACGGGCACCGGTATGATATCATCATTCGGGCCGAAAGCCGGTATCGTACGGTGGCCGCGGATATCGCGCGGTCATATGTGCGAAACAACAGCGGTGAAACGATACCGCTCATCGATGTGGTGAGTATAACACAGCGGCCGGCGCTTCTGCAGATCACGCGCGATAATCGCGAACGCGCCATCGGTCTTTTCGCGAATATCGCGCCGGGAGAGTCACAGTCGGATGTGCTGGATCGCCTTGATGCTCTCTTTGCCGCACGACTTCCGCCCGGATATCGCGCCGTACGCAGCGGATCGTCCCAGGGTTTCGGCGAGGCGATGTCCGGACTGGTCGCCGCGCTGCTCCTCGGTATTCTCATCTCCTATATGGTGCTCGGTTCGCAGTTCGTGAGCTTCATCCACCCGCTCACGGTACTGCTCGCGCTGCCGTTCTCAGCGATGGGTGCTTTCACGGCGCTGTTCATCACGAATAACAGTCTTAATATCTATTCTATGATAGGCCTTATATTGCTCATGGGGATCGTGAAGAAAAATTCAATACTGCTCGTCGATTTCACCAATAAGCGGCGTCAGGCCGGTGCGGCGCCGCGTGAAGCGCTCCTGGAAGCCTGTCCCGTCAGGCTTCGTCCGATCCTGATGACATCGGTGGCCACGATAGCTGCGGCATTGCCGCCGGCGCTCGGTATCGGAGCCGGCTCGGAGCTGCGCATTCCCATGGCGGTTACGGTGATCGGCGGTGTTTTTCTTTCAACACTGTTGACGCTCTTCGTCGTTCCCTGCGCATACAGTCTCGCAACGTGGTTCGAACGATATCATTTTCTCGATCCGGGGCGGAATATTAAATTACCCGAATGAAATATCGTACACCTGAATCCAGGATACATCAGGTCGGCAACTCAAGCTGGAATGAACCCGTTTTAAGCGCGCCCGCCGGTTCGTAGGTCGCGATAATGACGCCGGTCGTGGAGGATTTGGAATCGATGAGTTTCAATCCCTCGGCCTGTGTTCCGTCCATAAAGAGCCGTTTGCCGATACCCGTTGTTACGGGGAATGTCCAGATGTGCATACGGTCGATCAGATGATGTTCGAGCAGAGTCTGGATGAGATTTCCGCTGCCGTGCACCCAAAGGTCCGGTCCCGGCCCTCGTTTGAGCATGGTGATCCGCTCCACGACATCGCCGGAGATCTGTACTGAGTTCTGCCACGAGAGCGTCATGGGCGCATGCGCCACAACATATTTTTTCGTGCCGTTGAACCGCTCGGCCACAACGGGGTCGTCTTTTGTCTTCGGCCAATGGGCGGCAAAGATCTCGTACGTGCGTCTGCCGAGAAGCAGTTCGAAGGGGATATCCATGAATCCATTCATGACGATACCCATCAGCTCATCCCAGTAATTGACCGACCAGCCGCCATGCAGAAATCCGCCGGTCATATCTTCCGTAGGCCCCCCGGGAGCCTGCACGACGCCGTCCAAGGTGACAAAAGTGGTGGTGATTATTTTCCGCATCGATACGCTCTCCGCGGTGGTGTCACCGCGCGATTTTTATTTTTTGAGTACATCGTTTAGAAAGTCCATGAAGGCGCGCCAGGAGCGTTTATCCGCGCGTTCATCATACGCGGCGCCCTTTGACGGATCATTGCCCGCCGACACATCGGTGAACGAATGCACGGCGCCGCCATACGCTATGAACTGCCAATCAACGGATGTATGCCGCAGTTCGTCGAGGAACTCGTTGAGGTCTTTCTGCGAGATGTTGGGGTCGTTGCCGCCGTGGAGCACCAGCACACGTCCCGTAATCGCCGCGGCATCAGCGGGATTTTTCGAATCGAGTCCGCCGTGAAAGCTCACGACACCGGCGCAATCGTAACCACTTCGCGCGAGTTCAAGAACCGCAGTGCCCCCGAAACAATACCCGATGGCAACCATTTGATTCCGGTCGACGCCGGGAGTCGATCGAAGCGCATCCATGCCGGCCGCAACGCGTTTTCTTAGGAGCGCGCGATCGGCCTTGTACTTACCCGCCAGCGCTCCGGCCGCCGCCGAATCCGCGGGGCGCACGCCTTTGCCGTAAACGTCAACGGCAAAAGCTATGTATCCGAGCGTCGCGAGTCGCCGTGCGACCGAGCGCTCATGGTCGCCGACTCCTTTCCATTGATGGACAATGGCGATCGCGGGCGATACTTTTTTTACGGATGCCGGCCGGGTGAGATAACCTTCACACACCACACCGTTCACCGTATATTCCAGGGTTCTGGCATCGATGGACTCTGCCGCGAACAATGCAGACGCGAACAGCGTTCCGGCAACCGCAAAAACCAGGACAATTCCGCGGGAATTTTTTCGAAACATGGTATACTCCGTATTGTGTATTCGTACGACATCACATCGCTTGCCTTCCAATAACATATTTTCCTGCGGGTGCATCCTTGCCGAAAGTATTTTTCCAGTACGTGCGAACTTCATCGGGCAGTTTTTCCATTCCGAGAAGAAACGCGGTGATCTTCCATCGTTCCGTATCGGTTAGCAGTGTATTCCACGCCGGCATTCCGGTAAGCCGCAAACCTCGTTGTATCATGTAGAACACCATCCAATCCGGTTCATCCAGCGGCTCGGTTATGAGGTTGGGTGCGGGAGGATATAACGCCAGTCCAAGTTCGCATTCTTTCATGTCAAAACCGCCATGGCACGCCGAGCAATTCATCGCGTAAAGCTTCATCCCCTCGATCATGTTCGCGGGGGATGACGTCAGCGGACTTTTTATTTTCGGTGCATGTCTGTGTATCGAGGCGTCCATCGTGAATGAGGCCATCCATGATTCCATGGCGGATGGTCTCGTGTCGGCATTGGTCGGGATCAGTCCCATCGCCGCGACGCCGGCGCCGACGAGCATCAAAACGACCAGGGCGGTGAGCGCTCCCGTAAAAAACAGACGCATGTGCTCCTCCTTTCGGTTCAGATGTCCGGATATTGGATCGCATATGATTGCGGTTCCCGGCGCCTATGTATATACGGTTTCACTCGTGGCGATCCGCCGGTCGTCATTTGACATCCCTGCCAAACGTTCGACCTGCTTCAGGTCCAAGCCGAGCGCGGCCGCAACTCGTTCTCCATACCCCCTGTCCGCCTTGAAGAACAGTGCTGTCTGCCGCAGCTGGATGCGCTTGTGCGCCCCGCCGAGGTGGCTTGCGATATTTCCCACCAGGTTAGCTCTGTCCTTCTCGTTCATGACCTTACGGTATAAATTTCCCGCCTGAATAAAATCATCGTTCGGGAATTGAAACGGGAAACGGCCCGCATCACCAGTCACATCGAATGACGGTTCTATGGCGGATGCATCGGGCGCGGGGCCGCCGAAGCTGTTCGGCCAGTAATTCGGCCCCGATCCGCCGTTCGCATCGGTGCGCATGAATCCGTCGCGTTGATAACTGTGCTCGGGTGCGTGTTTCGGGGTATTGACGGGAATAAGATGATAATTCGGCCCCAGACGGTGTATGTGCGTGTCGTGATAGGAAAATAAACGCGCCTGGAGCATTTTATCGGGTGACGCTGCGATACCGGGGACCAGATTTCCCGGACAGAACGCGGCCTGTTCCACCTCGGCGAAATAATTTTCCGGATTGCGGTTCAAAACGAGCCTGCCGACCGTGACCGGAGGAACCTCGCTGTGCGGCCATATCTTGGTGATATCGAATATATCCCATTTGAAACCCTTCGCCTGCTCCGGCGTCAGTATCTGCATCTCGAGCGTCCAGGACGGGAATTCGCCTTTCGCGATGGATTGAAACAGATCACGGGTGGCGTGATCCGGGTCTTTACTGCGCATCGCTTCCGCTTCCTCACGCGTGATGTTTTTTATTTTCTGATCGGTCTTGAAATGGTACTGCACCCAGCAGTGCTTGCCGGCCTCGTTGTACCATTTGAAGGTATGGCTGCCGTAGCCGTTCATATGCCGGTAACTCGCCGGAGTGCCGCGGTCGGAGAACAGTATCGTGACCTGATGTATGGATTCGGGGGTGAGCGATAGAAAGTCCCAGAACATATCCGGGTCTTTGCAGTTCGTCGCGGGATTCCGTTTCTGTGTATGTATGAAGTCCGGGAATTTCAGCGGGTCGCGTATGAAGAAGACGGGAGTATTATTGCCGACCAGATCGTAATTCCCGTCTTCGGTATAAAACTTTACGGCAAAACCCCGCGGGTCCCGTTCCGCATCCGCCGAACCTTTTTCTCCGCCGACGGTCGAGAACCGGACGAAAACATCCGTTTTTTTTCCAACCGTTGACAGGAACTTCGCTTTGGTGAAGCGGGTGACATCCGCCGTCACCTCGAAATATCCCCCCGCACCCGCACCCTTGGCATGCACTACCCGTTCCGGGATGCGCTCACGGTCGAAGTGGCCGAGTTTTTCCAGCAGGTGAACGTCCTGTATGAGCACGGGGCCCCGTTCCCCGGCGGTCATACTGTTCTGATCGTCACCGACGGGAATGCCGAATGCCGTTGAAAAAGGATCTGCTTTATCCGCCATGTTCGTTCTCCTGTTTTGCCGAACGTTATCGATACCGCTTTGATACAGTTCTTATTCAGCAGTATCTTTTACAAATGGAATCCTTACATGTATACTTCAATAAGCAACAAGCGTACCAAATAATATCAGCCGAACGCATTTGTCGGAATAGCACATTTATTATAACGGAAATCAGGAAGGTCCGTTCCGGTCGACGAAGCGTGAGATATTCTGCCTATGCAAACCCCTGTTTGATTAATGAACAGGCTACTATGATATTTTTCAATCTTTGCTTTCCCGATGGAATGGAAATTGATATATTATTAGAATATTGTATCAAAGGAGTCTCGTATGAAAACCATCGCAACGATCATCATGGCTGTACTTGTGTCCGTAACGCTGTCCGCAAAAACGTATATCGCAGATCCCATGCACACGAGCATCGGGTTTGCCGTGAAGCATCTGGGCCTCAGTACAGTTCGCGGTATATTTAAAACGTTCACGACGACATTCACCACCGACGAAGACAAAGGGATCATCACCGCGCTGTCGGCCGATATCGATACGGCGAGCATCGATACCCGTGTTGATATGCGCGACAACGATCTGCGCAGCGCAAATTTTTTCGACGTGAAGCAGTTTCCCCGCGCAACGTATGTCATGAAGTCGTATAAGGGCACGAAAGCCGGCGGGAAGGTCATCGGCGAACTGACGCTGCACGGCGTGACGAAGCCCGTCACACTCAATCTTGTCATCAACGGCACCATGGCGGATAAGAACGGCAAGGTCCGCATCGCCGGAATAGCAACGGCGGAGATCAATCGGTCCGATTTCGGCATCGGGAAAAAGGGCGATATGCCGGTCAGTGAAAAGGTTACGCTCACGATCGATATCGAAGCGATATCGCAGTGACTCGTTTATTATCAAGAGCTCTCGTCGCATACGAAACGCATGATGTCGCCTGAAGGCATGAGGAAAAGGAACGGCGATCCATGACCATCGACCGCCGCACCGACGCGTTCATCGTTATCGATATCCAGAGGGATTTCTGCCGGGGCGGCGCGCTCGCCGTGCCCGGCGGTGATGACGTCGTGCCGCTCATCAATCGGCTGTTTCCACGCTTTACGTTGTCTATTTTTACGCAGGACTGGCACACCGCCGGTCATGTGTCGTTCGCTTCGGCACATCCGGGGAAAAACAACTACGAAACGATAGCCCTTACCTACGGGGAACAGACGCTGTGGCCCGACCACTGCGTACAGGGTACCGACGGAGCCGACTTTCATCCGTTGCTCGATCAGATGAATGCCGCGGCGATCATACGCAAAGGATATCATGCAGCTGTCGATTCATATTCCGCCTTTTTTGAGAACGACCGCAGTACACCGACCGGGCTGGCCGGATTTCTATCCACGCTCGGCGTACAACGCGTGTTCATCGCCGGACTTGCAACCGATTTCTGTGTGTTGTATTCCGCGCTCGATGCCCGCGCACTCGGTCTTGACGTTGTCGTCATCGACGATGCCTCGCGGGGTATCGATATCAACGGTTCGCTTGCCGCCGCGCACGAGGCAATGATACGCGCCGGGATCATTCTTGTGACGGCGGACACACTGTAGCGGCGCCAATGGTTCGCTACGTCGTGAAATAAGGGAACTGTATGCGCATTCTTCTACTCGCGATGCCGGACACGGTAAGCGCGCTCGACGCGGTCACCACGATGCCGAATCTCGGGCTTGCGTCCATCGCCGGCAGTGTTGCCGGTCATGATGTTTCAATCGCCGATCTTGCGTTCTTCCGGCGGAATCTTACCGCGAAGATCACGTCGATCATCCGTCGTGTACGGCCCGACGTCATCGGTCTGAGTGCAATGAGTTTTCAATATGCGAGCGCCTGCCGCGTTGCGCGCATCGTCCGGACAGCGGCTCCCGGAACACCAGTCGTTCTCGGCGGATATCATGCGACGCTCATGTATGAAGAGATCGCATCGGGTAATGACCGCGATATATTCGATTTTCTGATACGCGGCGAAGGCGAGACATCCTTTGCCGCGCTGATCCGCGCCATCGGGTCCGGACAGCGATATACGAATATTCCCGGTCTTTCCTACCGGAGCAACGGGGTCTTTCATCATAACCGGCCTTCGATGCTGATGGATCTGGTGAAGCTTCCGCTGCCTGACCGTGGCGCGCGGATTCTCGACCGGTCACGTTTTCTCGGGATGCGTTTCGATTGCGTGGAGACCTCACGGGGCTGCACGATGGGCTGCCGCTTCTGCAGCATCACCGAGATGTACGGCAGGCGCATACGGTATTTTCCGATACCGCGCATCATCGAGGAGCTTACGCAGCTTAAGCGCAGGGGTGTCGGCGGCGTTTTTTTCGTCGACGACAATATCACGCTCGATGTACGGCGTCTCGGTACGCTCTGCGAAGCCATCATAGACGCAAGGCTCGATACGCTCATGTATGTGACGCAGGCGAGTGTGCGTGGTATATGCGCCGATTCGTCCCTGCCGCAGCTTCTCGCCCGGGCGGGATTCCGCTGGGTGTTCCTCGGGATCGAGAACCAGAGCGCACGCAATTTGAGTTCGCTGGGAAAGGCGCATGAGCCGGGGGATGCGGTCCGGGCCGTGTCGGTGCTTCGTAGGAACGGTATCGGGGTATTCGGCGGTTTCATCGTCGGCAATCCTGACGATACGCGGGATGATATCGCCGCTGCGTTCAGGGACGCGCTCGAGTCCGGTGTGGATCATCCCATCATGCAGTGTCTTACGCCGTATCCGAAGACGGGGACACGCGACGACCTGACCCGGGCGGGTCTTATAACGAACGGTGACGATTTCAGCAGATACAACGGATTTATCGCCAACGTCCGCACGAAGTCATTATCCAACAGCGAGCTGGCGAAAGCGATACTCGTTGAGGGCGTGAAGCTTTACTTTAATCCGAAGCTCATCATCAGAAGCCGCTTCTGGCGTTTCCATCCGTCGCTCTGGCTGCCGCTGCTCGCCAATAATATCCGGTTCATTATCGGCGCACTCGGGGGGAAGTTATTCGCTTCGCGTCATTCATGGTAACCGCCGCATGAAGCGAAATCCGGACCATCGTCTTTTTTCATATCGCTCACCGGATTCTGCATCGGCCGGGGAAATGTCGCAAAAGTATAGCCGCGGCGTAAAAGTGCATTGTCGATAGTCCGTTTCATGTCTATCTTGTATCCAATCACCGTGACAGGATACCGACATGACAACAGATGATAAAGAAATCGATGCGAAGATCGGCCGCGAGGGACTCACGCAGGCGGATCGGGAACGCGGTACGCGCGAATTCCGCGATGCGCTCAGGAATGATCCGGCACGTCCGAAGTGGCATTTGTTACCGCCGGAGGGTTTCTGGAACGACATTAACGGCACCATATTCTGGAAAGGCAGATATCATGTTTTTTTTCTCGGACGCCGATCGCCGGACCGTGAGGCAATAGTCTCGGGAAAGGACAGCATCAATGCCCGCGAGGTGTGGCTTCACGCGTCGAGCCGCGACCTCGTACACTGGGTTCATCATCCGATAGCGCTCATACCGGCATGGGACGGCTCAATGCCCAACGGCATCTACAGCGGCGATATGATCGCTGATGCACCGCAGCCTACGATAATTGTGCATATCCCGAAACAGGGCACGTGCATCTACACCGCCGATGACGATATGCTCGATAATTGGAAATGGCACCCCGCGAACCCGGTGATTACGCAGGAAAAGGCACCGAAGGAAGTGACGGTGTTCGACCCGACGGGGTGGTATGACAAAGAAGAGAAGACGTATTATGCGCTCATCGGCAATAAAAATCGCACACCGGGATTCGAAGGCGACACATCGAGCCTATTTAAATCAACAGATCTCGCAACGTGGGAATATGTCGGCCCGTTCTACAAATCCGAAAGGAAATGGACGGAGGAGGCGTGCGATTGCGCCTGTCCCGATTTCTATCCGCTCGGCGATAAAAAGATGCTCCTTATGCATTCCCACAAGCCGTACTACATGGCGCAGTATTACCTCGGGCATCTCGACGGGGAGCGCTTCATTCCCGAGCTGCACGGCCGCATGACATGGCCCGGCGGTTCGCTCTGCGCGCCTGAAACACTGCTCGATGACAAAGGGCGGCGGGTATTCTGGGGGTGGGTGTATGAGCAGGGACCGGTCACGCCGGGCTGGGGCTCGGTGGCTACACTCCCGCGCGTGTTCGATCTAGATGTCAAGGGACGTCTGAAGATAACTCCGGCACCGGAACTTGAAACGCTCCGGATGAATCCGCGCCGCTTTGACGGAATCGCGCTTGCCGACGGCGGAGAACATGTTCTTGATGTGCGGGGTGATTCGCTTGAGATCGATATCGATGCGGAATATTCTGCCGCGGATCTCATCGTAACGGTGCGCCGTTCGCCCGATGCGCAGGAAGCGACAGCCGTCATCATATCGCCGGCGAAAGGGACGATGACGGTGGATTTTTCAAAGTCACGGCAGGGGCAGGCAGTCAAATTTCCGCGTTTCAGAAAGGAATACAACGACAGCGAAAAGATACCCGAATCGGAATGGTATACATCACAACAGGCAGCCTCGTTCAAACTAGAACAGGATGAGCCGCTGCGATTGCGGATATTCCTCGACCGTTCGATACTTGAAGTGTTCGCCAACGAGCGGCAGTGCATCACGCAGCGGATTTATCCGTCACGTACCGACAGTCTCGGTGTATCGCTTGCAGCCCGCGGCGGAAAAGTTAACGTGCGATCATTCACGGTGTATGAGATGGAGCGGGTGAACAGCTGGTGAGGCCGATGAAATCCGGCGTTCGCAGTACTGATTGACGGAATATCAGCGGATAGTATACTGATGCAACGTCACATCGTTTGATAGAGCGAGGCCGACATGAAGCTGCTGCCGTCCGTGGAATTCACCGTCGATCATAAAGATGCGCTGTACCGCTGCGGCGAGACCGCCGTGTTCACGATCCGGGTACTCGGGGCGGACCGCGCGCCGCTCACCGGGGGGACGATTGATGTGCGTCTTGATAATTACGGACCGAAGGCGGTCACTGCCGCCCGTTTCGACCTTGCAGCCGGAAATCCGGTGACCGTTTGCGGAACGCTTGCCGAGCCGGGATTCATGAGATGTACCGTCACGATGGCGGCCGATAATGGACTTCGCGCCGTATACAGCGCGGGATTCGAACCCGGACGCATAACAGCAGGATCGGCGCGTCCCGCCGATTTTGACGCATTCTGGGATGCGGCTGCGGGAAAACTTGATAACGAGGTGCCGCTCGATCCGCGCATCGAACGGATAGATGCGATGTGCAATGTGGATCATGAATGTTTCCGGGTAAGTTTCGCCACGTTCGACGGACTGCGCGTCTGGGGATTTCTCTCCGTGCCGAAAAAAGGAACGGGTCCGTATCCCGCCGAGGTCAACGTGCCCGGTGCCGGTCCCGGTGTCGACGGTCCCGATCCCGGTCTTGCCGACCGCGGCATCATATCGCTTGTCATGAACGTGCATCCGTTCGAACCGGGCCCCGATGCTGCCGGGCAGAAAAAGAAATATGAGGATCAGGACAGGGCGCTGCAGGCGCAATACGGAGTGCCGCGTTATTGTCAATCCGGCGCCGCGGAGCGCGAGACGTATTTCTACTACCGCATCATACTCGGTATCAACCGGGCGGTGAACTGGCTCGCACGGCGGTCTGATGTCGATACGTCGCGTTTTCATTACAGCGGTACCAGCCAGGGCGGCGGTTTCGGGCTCATCCTTTGCGGGCTGAACACCAACTTCACCAAAGGCGTCATGCATGTTCCGGCGATAACCGATCTTCTCGGTTTTCAGGCGGGACGCGAATCGGGGTGGCCGAAGCTCATTGAGAACATCAGACCCGGGGACAAGGAAGCCGCCGTGAAAGTTGCTCCGTATTTCGACGGTGCTCATTTCGCCGCCCGCATAACATGTCCGGTCCGTCTCTCGGTCGGTTTTATTGACGAGTCCTGTCCCCCGGCTGCGGTATATGCCGGATATAACGCGATAGCCGCTGCGGACAAGGCCATACTGAACGGCATCGGCATGCCGCATCAGGTGTTCCCGCAGTTCTACGACCAGAACGACAATAAGTGGCTGCGCGGTTTCTGATCGTTTTTCTGCGCGATTGCAGCACAGCATGGCGGTGCATGTATCGTATTTTGTTCATGCAGTACCGTTTGTTAAATTAATTAACAAGGATTTGCAGCGACGTAAAAAATTGCCGAACACGGTGTTGTACGTTCACTATAAGAAATTCCCCTCTTTTTTTACAGGATAATATCCGGCACAGCATCGATGTCGTCTATTGGCATATATTTTGCGAAGATTCTAACACTGCGATGATATCGCGGAATCGGTATCCCGGAGGATCATATATGCATATACCAATGACGTTGATCAAAAGCTGTGATTTTGAAGTATGCGCATTCAACTGGGGAAGCACCTGCCATGCGTTGGCGATCACCGTCGGGGACGGGATATGCCCGATGTGCGACACGACGCTCAAGTCGTTCGGGAAAGGCGGCATCCTGGAAAAGCACGGCGGTGTGGGTGCATGCAAGGTCACACACTGCAGGTACAACAGGTCATTGGAGTGTTCGGCGGACAGCATTCATGTCAAAATACAATCCGGACATGCCGAGTGTGATACATTTGCTGCGTGGTAGCGGCGGCTTTTTTCAGAATCCGAGTTCTTTCCGCCGCGCACGGAACAGCTTCATGACCGGCGCATATCCGGGATCGTCAGCGAAGTTGACCGTTTCGCCGGGATTTTTCACAAGGTCGAACAGCACCTCGGGCATATCATTCCCGTAGGAATGGTACTTCAGATTATCGCGTTTTATCATGATGTTTTTTCCGCCGAACTGTGAGACGGACTCATTGTCCCATGACGCGGTATTCCCCTCAAGCAGCGGCAGGAGTGACCGTGAATCAAGCCCCGGCGGTACCGGAAGCCCCGCGGCATCGCAGAACGTGGCGAACAGATCGCAGAGGTTCGCATTCTCATGCACCGTTCGGCCCCCGGCAAAGCGCGCCGGCCAGCGTACGATGAGCGGCACCCTTACGCTGGCCTCGAAGAATTTCTGTTTTTCCCAGAGACAGTGCTCGCCGAGCATCTCGCCGTGATCGGACGTATAGATGATGAGCCAGTCGTCGAGGTTTTCGCCGGCGAGTGTGAGTGCATCAAGTATGCGGCGGTATCGGTCGTCGTTCGATTCTATATTTCCATAATAGGCGGCCATGGCGCGGCGTATCTCGCGTTCGCTTAAATCTTTTCCCATCACGAGCGGTTTTTTATCGTTGGGGCAGTTGCCGAGGAACGGATGGTCGAATGGCTTCTGGTCTTCGAACGGGCGGACGCGCGGGAGATAGTATTCGAATTTCTTCTCGTCGGTGAAGTACGGATAATGCGGATTGTTGAGTCCCACGTAGAGGAGTTTCGGACGCGCATTGAGGTCTTTGTCGTAATACGGGCTTACCAGCGACTCGCGGCAGAAATATTCAAATCCGAGTGTCGCGTAGTCGTCCCAGTCGGAGTACGGCGATCTCCCGACACCGGCGCGGAGCACCTCCTTCGAGTCTGTCCACTTTCGCGACGGGTCCTTCGGAAATGCGGCGAACGCTTCTTCATTCCGTCCCTCTAAATTCCCTTCGACCATCTGCATGTCGTCCATGCCTATTCTGCGGCGCCATCCATGCATCTGATCATATCCCTGATGATGCAGTTTCCCGAATGCGATGCTGAGATAGGCGTACTGTGAAAAGAGCCGCGCGAATGTCATGTGGCCGCTTTTCAGGTCCTGGCCGTAACGCTCGGCACCGCAGGTACGCGGCAGCTGCCCCGACGCCATACACTGACGCGCCGGAACGCAGATGGGCGACGGCGTGTAGGCGTTCCTGAACTGCACACCGGTCTCAGCAAGCCAGTCGAGCGTAGGCGTTTTCACCACGGTGTTGCCTTCATAGCCGGCGACATCGGCGCGGTGTTCGTCGCTCATGAGTATCAGGATGTTCGGACGCTTCATACGTTTTCCTCGGGTGTACGGTATTCGGTGCAAGTAGATGGTCTATTTCATTATCGCGGTCTTGTTGGGACTGCTGCGTCCCTGAAGCTCGGGCGCGCGGTGTTCGAATGCGGCAAGCGATATCTCGATATCTTCCGCCGCTTCGTCCGGCGTCATGCATCCGACGGTTACCATATCGCAGGGGCGTATGGTGCTCCACGAAAAGTTGAGGCCCACGAACGGTGTTACGCGCCCGGCGGCCATGGGCTTTATCGTCATCACCGGCTTTTTCGCGTTCCAGATGACCCTGTTGATGTACTCCACTTCCACCTGCATGAGAAAGCCCGCGCAGTTGTATATCTGAATATATGTCTCCACATCATAGCTGTTCTTGTCGGAATAGATGACGAGTTCGGGCATATGCGCCGAGAGCCCCGGCTCCATACCGTGGTCGCGTATCATCTTGAGGTAATCGGGGAGGCGGTCGATGGTTTGTTTGTTCTTATTGACGAGTTGTTCTGCCGACGAATGATGCGGGAAGCAGAACGTGGATCCGAGCCGTTTGCTTTCGGCGATGACCGCTTCGGCCTCGGCGCGGGCTTTCGCATTGTCGTCGACATTGATTATCGGCGTGTCGACGAGTATCATCTTACGCCCGACACGGTCCTCGGCCATCTTTACGGCCGCCATGAACGATTCCCTGCCGACGAACGGTCCCATGAGTGTATCAACGCCGGCGCGAAGGAATACTTCGAGAAGCGACGCCACCGCTTCCGGGGTGGAGTGATGACGCCGGATCATCGCGTCGGCCGCGGAACCGGTATGGCTCCAGCCGAGTATCCAGTTCGTTCCGATTATCATGCGTGAGAGCGATACGCCGCCGACGGTGGTGCGGGGGAAAAGTTCAGACATGGCAGACTCCTGTGGTAGTGCAGACATAGATGATGTCTCTACAGTATAAACGTTCCATTCGGTTCGTCAAATAGAAAATTCCGCATGCAGAAATTAAATTTCTGCATGCCGCGGAATTGTTTCTGTACTCGCCGCAGAACGTTCTGAGGGTGACGGATTGGTTTCCATGCGCAGAAGACCGTGCGCTCAACTCATCGGATAAGGTTCTGCATGCTGCGGTCATTCCTCTGCACTCAGCGGTTTTCCCGGTGCATTCAGATGATTCGCCGCTGCACGTGGGGAGAGGGCCGATACATTCGGAATATAATACGCTGCATGCGGCATGTATTCCGGCATATGCGGCATATCATGTCCGGTGTGCGGGAATGCCCCGGAACGCAGGGTATGCTTATCCGGTCAGTCCGGCTATCAGTCTACAGAGTTCCAATCGCTCATCATCGATGTCCTTCCTGCCGTACGCGTCAAGGAAAATATCCCGATATGCATCGGTCTTCAGATTATACTGGAGCGTCCATGTCCCCCAGAAAATATCGTTGTGACGGTCGCCGAAACCGCCGTAGCCGAGATCGATGAATCCGGTCAGGGAGAAAGAGTTCATGATGATATTGGGAAGACAGTAATCACCGTGAAATACAACATCGTCGACGGCGCGGTGTTTCAGTTTCTCAAAGCGTTCCATCGCTTTGCTTTCGCCCTCGGGGATGATATACAGATCCACGCTGCCGGATTTGGCGTTCTCGTATACCTCGCCTATCATCTCTGCTGTTCTGTTTTTGTGGGGGCAGCGGTCCGGCGGCAGTGCGTGAATCAATCCTAGGCTTTCACCGAATACCGCGGCCAGACGTTCAGGATTGTCGAGATGACCGCCGGATATGCCGTCTTCGCCGGGCAGCGCTTCGGTGAGGAGGTAATCGTGCTTGCTGTCGTTCTCATATACGACAACAGCGGGTGCCAGTCCATACGAATGCAGGAAAGCAGTCATTGCATTTTCACGGAGCAGATAACCGCGCTTGTTTATCTTAAGGTAGTATTTATCCTTTCCGTCGATCAAAAGCGTCTTTGCTTTTACGGAACAGCTGCTGTTGTAGATGGTGGAACCGGTGATGACCTTCTGTATGGATTCCGGCAGTGTTCTGACATCGAAATCGATCCTGGTCCTGATCATGTTATGCTGACGCGGGTGATCGTTCTGTTGCCGACGAGTTTTTTCCAATCGCCCGACATCGTGCCGATATACTCGACGGGCCACGCCGGCTGCTGCCCGAAAAATATGCAGAAATAATTTCCCTGCCGTGTATACGCGAGTCCGCCCGGCGGTATCGTGGGTATCGGATGTTCCTCGCCGAGGTCGGCGCCGATGGGGCCGTACGCCTCATTGCCCCAGAGCGTGAGGTCAATGGAGTAGGGAAGGTTCTTATGGAATGCCTTCGCTACTTTTGTGTCGAACAGTTCGGCGGATAATTGCAGCGTGCCGAAATCGAGCGTTATATTGTTCATTTTCATGCGGTAACTTCCGTGCCGGCGGCATCGACAGCTATGGTCATGATGGTTTTATCGATGGCGTCAAATTCGGCATGCAGTTCGGCGCTGAGCTTTTTAATATCGGATGCGACACCGTCGAGCGCCTCTGCCGTTTCGCGTACCAGATGTATGTCGGATGATACCCGCGCGCATTCCTTCGTCTGAACATCGAGCGCGAGCGATATGTTTCCTGTTTCGCGGACAAGCGCATCCATCTTTTCACTTATCGTCTTGGTGTCAGCATTCTGCGCGCCGATGGCCGCGACGATCTCCTCGGTGATGCCTTTGAGTTTCATGGTGTTCCGGAGGATGTCCTCGTTGCCCGCGCTCTGCATGGCCACCGCTTCGGCCGTCTCCGTGACGCGTGCATGCGTGTCGGCGATATGCGACGAGATCCCTTCGAACGACGATTCAACACGCGTTCGTACCGCCGCTATCTCGCCGATGCTTCTGACAATCGTCGACAGGAGCGTTTCAATGTCCTCGGCGCCCTTGAGGCTGCTTGCGGCAAGGGTTGATATCTCATGCGCCACCACGCCGAAGCTTCTGCCGTAGACACCGGCTTTGGTCGCCTGAATCGATGCGTTGATGGAGAGTATGTTCGTTTTGTCGGCGATGCTTTTTACGAGCGATGCCGCCTCGGATATGCGTGTGGATAATTCCTGAATGCCCTGAAGCCCCGCGAACGATGATGATACGCTGTTTTTGGCCTCAGCCGCGGCGTTCGTGAGCTGTGACGAGATGTCGAGGAGGTTCTGCATATTGGCACGTATCGATTCAATGGAGCGCGTAACCTCTTCGACGGATGCCGATGTCTCAAGCACCGACGCGCGCTGTTCCTCAACGCTTTTCGAAAGCACGGCGAAGGAAGCGAACAGCTGCTCCACCGCCGTTTTGCTCACATGCATAGCCTCGCGCTGGGCCACCGCCGCCGATTCGAGATTCCCGATGAGTTCGCGAAAGCGTGTACTGCCGTCCTCGGCTCCTTCAGACGCCTTCGCGGAATCAACCGCGTTTGCGGTGAGGTTGCCGCTCGCCTCGCGCATGCGTTTTTCAACTTCGGCGAGCCGCATGATGAGGTCGCGCAGTTTTACGATGACGTTGCGGTTGCGTCCGTAGACCTCGCGCATCTCCCGTTCCTGTTTCTCGGACTTCATGGCCGCGTCGATGAAATCGCGCAGCAGCGACGCCATGAAAAAGACGATGAGAAAGGTTATGCCCACGGTGAATCGCGAGAACGGTATGTGGTTCAGGGGGTCGATATTGTTTCCGTTCAGATAACCGAACATCATGTCGTCGAGCGCTCCGTAGATGGCGATGGCGAGTCCCGTGACGATGAATGCGAGCGAGCGGAACCGTTTATTGCGCACCATGTCGATGATGCACATCACGAGTCCGTAGATGATGAGCGGCCCGAGGAGGAGGTCGCGTATGGTGTAGAGCGGTCCCTTCATGCCGCGTCCGTGGTCCGATTCGCGCAGCATCCACGACGGGTGGCCTGTCGTCATCGACACGAAACTGTCCGGCACGGCGAATGCGGCGATGATATAGACGAACGCGACAGCGGCGCCGACGGTAGCCATGATGCGGTGTGTCCGCTTCCAGCCGGGTACGGGTGAGAGCACCACGCTCAGGAAGAACGGAAGCGCGAAGAGAAAACACGCGCCGGCGATCTGCTCGATGCGCTCGGCCTGTCTGCCCCATGACGCCTGGTGCAGCCATCCGCCAAACGTAAGGATGAGGCATTCACTGGCGACAAAAAGAAATCCGAACAGAACGATGAAGACCATTGACAGATAGACGATGTTCCTGGTCCGTATGTAGATGTAAATAAACAGAAAGAGCCCCGTGAGCAGCGTGCCGCTGGCCACCGCAGGGTTGATGAACTCGAATGCATGCAGCGTGTTCGTGAATGTCATTGCGTTTTCCTTGAAGGATCACCGTGGTACGGGAGCGGCCCACCCGGCGGTCAATGCCCATCGGGTGAGGAGTATACCACGCCGCCGCACACCGTCAAGCGGAATACGCGCGATGCTATATGGTAAGGATGCGCTTCGCGTTATTGTAAAAGATATTCGCCTTATCCGCATCGCCGATACGCGAATATTCGACGCAGCCGATCATGTATCCGGGATCGAACCACGGAATATCGGTGCCGAACAGAACTTTTTCGGAGCCCGCGATTCGTACCATGGTCTCGATGGACCCGCACAGGCTGCCGACGGCGCAGGTGTCGAGATACACGTTCGCATGATCGCGCGCCAGGCATGCAAACCGCTCATAATCGTGATAGCCGCTGTGTCCCAGGATGAAGGTGATGTCGGGATACTGTTTTGCAATTTTTTCACATTGCATGAAACCGCATATGTTACCGCCCCAGGTGTGCGACAGGAGAACGAGACCGTATTTGTTGAGGTATTCTAGATACGGCGAATAGTTTTCTCCGTCGAGCGGATAGTCATGTATCGACGGATGGAATTTGAATCCGATGAATCCGCGGTTTCTTACCTTCTCGAACCCGGCGATGTCGTTCTTGAAATCATCGGCGTAGTTCGGGTTGACCGCCCAGTAGCCGGCGAACCGTTTATCGGATTCATCGACCGCCCGCACGGTGCTGTCGTTCGCATGCGGCATATACAGCGCCTGATGTGAGGATATCGCCACCAGTTCAATCGCATGACGGTCCATCTCCGCAATCATGTCATTCGTGGTGCCGCGGAACATCGTGAATGAATTGACGGTGCCGTGATGCCCGTGCATGTCGATTATTCTCATAAACGCACCTCGCTGAGAATGCGATCGAGCGTTCCGTGTGCGATTTGCTCTTTCGATGCGTCGTCGATATCGAGTCTCCGTATCAGTTCGCAGGCGCCGCCGGGGGTTACGGCGGGATAATTGCTCCCGAACAGCAGGCGTGACGCGCCGAACCGTTTCGCCGTTTCCTGTATGGAGCCGCTTACACGGTTCTGACCGAGACAGAGGTTGAAGCGTTCGTAGCGTTCGAAGAGCGGCCATGTATACCGCTCAAGTCCCCACGAATTACCGTTACATGCTATGAACGTGAGCTGCGGAAAATCAGAAAGTAATTCGTCGGCTTTCTCATATGCGGGATAATTCGGGCACGGTATGAAAACCGGAATGCGGTTATCTTCACACGCCGACAGCGTGTCGCCGATGAATGTTTTGCGTATCGAATATGTCTTTGACGGGTCGATGTATATTCCCGCGATATTAGACCGCTTCATCGCGCCGGCAAGCTCCGCCGGTTTCGGGAATTCCCCGGTAGTATGCGGCAGATAATACCAAAGCGCGCGCAGACGGCTTTGCCCCGCCGCGAACGATGCAGCCGCACTATTACCGGTTTCGCTCAATCCCTCCTGTTCGGTGAGCCGCACCAGCGCCTTCGCAATGCCGAAATGGTCGAGCATTGCACGTGCCGCATCCGGTGTCGCCGTGTTGAACGGTGCCGGTTTCAGCGGTTCACCGAACATGATAGATGCGTCGTGGAACTGCAGTTTCATGTAGTGCCTCCGAATGTGTTGATGCGATGCTCCATCGGAATGAGCGCGGCGCCGATGCATGCGGCGAGCAACGGCTCCTTGCCGGCGGCGATGGTGAGATGTTTGCTGTTTGATTCAAGTACCGTGAGGCGCACCGCCTGCTGCAGATCGTTCACCAGTCCCGGGTATACATCAATCATTCTCCCGCCGAAGCTCACCGCCTCGGGGTTCAGCACGTTCACGATGCCCGACAATGCCGCGGCTATCGCTTCTGTCACCCGTTTGAAATCCGCCATTACCTGCGGATCGTTTTCGGCGATAGATCGTTTCAATATATCAATCGTCATTTTGGAAGGATCGTTGCCGCAGAGCATCGCGAGCGTTCCGCGCAGATTGCCGTCGCGCATCTGCTTTTCAAGTCTGCGCTGTACCATGGAAATCGTCGCGATGTTTTCAAGACAGCCCACCTTGCCGCAGGTGCACGGACCCGCTTCCGCGGTGGAGAATACATGCCCGAATTCGCCGGCGGCGTGATTGGCGCCCTCGACCAGTGTGTTGTTGATGAACAGCCCCGCCTGTATACCGGTGCCGATCATCACATGCATGCAGTTCTCATATGGTTTGAGCGTGCCGAAACGTTTTTCATATCCGGCGGCGGCATTTCCCGAGGTCGTGAGAAAGACCGGTTTTGAGATGCCCGCGGTACGGAATGAAAAGCCGTCCCAGGTGCGCTGATTGGCAAATATGAATATACGCTGCTCCGCCGCGTCGACAACCGCCGTGACGGCGATACCGACGGTGTCGGCATTGCGTTCGTATTTTTGTATCAGCGGCATGAGCTCGCGCGGATCACCCGGGGTGCGGACTTCATCCAGTTTGGTGAATGAGCCGTCAGCGTAGAACATGCCGATGCGTGTCTGATATCCGCCGATATCAACGCCGAGCGCGGCATACCAGTCTTTCGTAAGCGTCAGCGCGACCTTTCTGCCTTTGTGATTGTCCGCTTCGCGTATGATTCCATCGCGTATCATCATTTCGACATATTTTGTCACCGTTGCCGAGGACATATCGAGACGTTCGCTCATCTCGTAGCGCATGATACCGGGATTCAGAAATATTTCTTTTAAGAGTGCAAGATAATTGCTTCGAGCAAAGTTTCTCATGGAGATTAATATATAAAAAAAATGCATTAAGTCAACTTGACTAACTAAAAATATGTATTATATTAAATTAACTTCGCAATGCAAACCAAAAGGAGCTATTTATGTTTAAAATCGATGAAAAAGAGGTCGATGCCGTGGCGAATATCATCAAATCAGGAAAAATATTCAGGTATAATCCCGGCAGCTGCACCGAATTCCTTGAAAAGGAGTGGGCGGAAAAAATCGGTACCAAATACAGTCTGGCGACATCAAGCGGGACGGCATCGTTGATCTGTGCACTGGCGGCTCTGGGTATAGGGCCGGGCGATGAAGTCATCGTTCCGGGGTATACGTTTATCGCAACGGCTGCCGCGGTGCTTGCGGTTGGCGCGATTCCCATTCTCGCGGATGTGGACGAGACGCTCACGCTCGACGCCGCCGATGTGGAACGAAAGATATCGCCGTTCACGAAAGCGGTTATTCCCGTACACATGCAGGGTTTCCCGTGTAATATGGATGCGATAATAGCTGTCGCAAAAAAGCATTCCCTGTCCGTTGTTGAAGACGCATGTCAGGCCGACGGAGGATCGTATAAAGGTAAACGTCTCGGGTCGATAGGCGATGCGGGCGCGAACTCGTTCAATTTTTTCAAGATCATCGGCGCGGGAGAGGGCGGGGCATTGGTAACGAACAATAAGGCTGTCTACGAACGCGCGGTGATTCAGCACGACTGCGGCAATACGTTTTTCACCGGTCGCGATATGAGCGTGAACCTTTTCATGGGCTGGAATTTCAGGATGAGCGATATACTCGCCGCCGTCATGCGCGTACAGGTTACGCGGCTTGACGGAATACTGTCATCACTGCGGAAGGAAAAGGCGTTCTTACGGGAATCGCTTGCGGCCGCGTCGTCGTTCCGCGTGAGTCCGTCGCATGATGAAGCCGGAGACTGCGGCACCACGCTCGCGCTCCTGTTCCCGTCCGGAACAGCGGCAGCGTCGTTCATCGATACGGTCAAGGCTGATGGTGTCGGCGGAGCTCATTCACCCATCAACACCGGCAAACATGTCTACTCGAACTGGCAGGCTATCCTTGAGAAACAGGGTGCGCATCATCCCGACCGCAATCCCTATAAATTCGCACAACGCGAGATAACTTATACAAAGGATATGCTGCCGAATACACTCGATATACTCGCGCGTACGGTGTATGTACCGATGCATATCGATCATTCGCTGGAGCAGCAGAACATCATGCTCAAGGCGATGCTTGCGGCGGATGGACAAGCACTGAACGCGGTCCGGAAAAGCGCCTAAGGTGCAGCCTTCACTGAGTGCTGCGATATCGATTATATGCTGCTGAGCCGAAGCCCGCTTACCATTTACGCATCTTGATGTTTCGTATGCGCACCCGGTTCTCGGAGGCGATATCCTTATTGCGGTACATGCCCGTCTTGAAGTAATGCTGGAAGGCATTGTACATGTTGGGGCCGTTCGTGGTGATGCTGACGTTCCCCGGTGAAACAGTGAGCGTTATAGAGCCGGTATTGTCCTGCGACCAGGTGATCTTTGCGGAGAATGAATACCATTGTTCCGTGGACACAGGGAAATGTCCCGCGGGTCCCTGCACGGTGCCGTACGTGAGCGCAATGGCACGGCTGCCGTTCGTCTGTCCGAAACCGAGCGATATGGGCGGACTGTGTGAAGGGAAATTGTCCCATGTCTGATTGAGATTTCTGTCGGGCTGGTCGTGCCATTGCGCGATAAGCCACCAGCGGTTCTGCGCGTCGGTCGGGAACGGATCGACCAGTTTCATATCCCAGGTGTATTCAATAGTATCGTGCGCAACGTAAGGATAATCGACGGCTATCTCGGCGCGTATGCCGTTGTTCTTGAGCGGCTGCGACGGGAGTATCCTGAACTCGACCGCTTGCATACCGCCGTCAGTAACGAGTGCTATATTATCCTTAAGCGGCACTTCGATGCCCGCATACGGCACCGCCGCCGGATCAACAATGGCGGTGATATATTCCGACGATGTGTTCGGATCGAACGGTGCCGGTCCGCAGGAAAGCATGCTGACGGCAGCGCAGACGATTGCTGTGATTCGTAGTACCATGTTCTGATTATATAATCGATGCATCAGTAGGTCAATCGCGAGGTGCCGCTACACAACTTCGCTTGTCTCAAACGCCCAGGCCGCCGCGAGTACAAGCACCGCAGCACTTATCGTACAGACGAGTACGCATATTCCGAGCGGAACCGATGATGAACCGATGATGAGCGCACGCATGCCCTCGATGCCGTACATGAGCGGGTCGGCGTATGTCACCGCGCGTACCCATGCCGGCAGATTGGCTATCGGTGCGAAGGCGCCGGAGAGGAAGAGCAGCGGCATGATGAGAAAGTTCATGACGAGGCCGAACCCCTGTTCGTCCTTCATGCGCGAAGCGAAGATGAGACCGATGGCGGTGAAGATGAACGATATGAGCATCATGAAACCCACGGCAGCCGGTATCACCCAGAGTGAAAAACGGAAGCCGAGAAATTGCGATGCGACAAGTATCATGAGCGCCTGAAACACGCCTATGGTCGCGCCGCTCACGATGCGCCCGATGACGATGGCCACACGCGAGACGGGAGCCACCATTATCTCTTTGAGGAAACCGAACTGCCTGTCCCAGAGCACTGAAAGTCCCGAGAACATGCCGCTGAAGAGCATGGTCATGCCGAGCATGCCGGGCACCAGAAACCCGAGATACGTAGTTCCCGCGGCGATGCCGGGTATCATCGCTCGTCCGAATCCGGCGCCGATGGACACAAGCAGAAAGAACGGTATGACGATATTGCCGATGATGCGCGACGGCGAGCGGAAGAACCGCTTCATGTCGCGGAGCCACATGACCGCTATTGCCTTAATGGTTCGCATCTTTCTTTCCTTTGCCAACGGCTGCGTCCGCTTCACGGATCGCCTTGCCGGTGAAATGCATGAACACGTCGTCGAGACTGGGTTTATGCATGGTTACCGAGGAGACCGTTGCACCGGCCGCGGTCGCAAGCTTCATGATGTCGGGTATCCGCTTCTCGGCCGTCTGCATGGTGAGACGCACCGTATCCTCATGCTTCGACGACGAACGTATCCATTTCGTCACTTTGCAGCATGCGAGGAGTTTATCGGCTTTGTCTTCGACCAGAAGTTCCACTACGTCGCCGCCGAGCACATCCTTGAGCGCTTTCGGCGTGTCGAGCGCCACTATCTTCCCATGATCGATGATGAGTATGCGGTGTGCGAGAAAATCCGCTTCTTCCATATAATGAGTGGTGAGCATCATCGTGATGCCCGTTTCCGCGTTAAGCTTCTTCACATATTCCCAGATATGCCGCCGTGTCTGCGCGTCAAGACCGATGGTAGGCTCGTCGAGGAAAAGCACCTCGGGATGATGCATGAGTCCGCGCGCTATCTCCAGTCGGCGTTTCATGCCGCCGGAATACGCGTCCACTTTCTTATTCGCCTGATCGGTGAGTTCCACAAGCTCAAGTACTTCCTTCATCCGCGCTTTGCGTTCGGCGCTTTTCATGCCGTACATCATCGCGTGGAATGAGAGGTTCTCCGCACCGGTAAGCCGTCCGTCGAGCGCCGGCTCCTGGAACACTACGCCGATGGAGCGGCGCACCTGGTCGCGTTCTTTGCGTATGTCGTGACCCATGATGCTTGCTTTGCCGGATGTGGGTTTGAGGAGTGTTGAGAGCACGTTTATCGTAGTGGTCTTTCCGGCTCCGTTGGGGCCGAGAAACCCGAATATCTCGCCTTTGGCAACGCTGAACGATATCCCGTCCACCGCCACGGCTTTGCCGAATTTCCGTGTCAGTGTGTCTACTTCAATTGCATTCATAGATATAATATAACGTTTATTTTCATATAATATTGCACGTAAGTCAGATCAGGGATACAGTCAACAACGCAGGCGCGAATATATATTCGCGCCTGCACGCAAGGGCAGGATGCTCAATAACTCATAGAGTCTATAGTGGAAACTCTATGAGTTTTTGGCATGAACTCAGTGAGTTTTGCTCACTATGACAGCGTTTTACGGGACAGCGGGGCATGCCCCACTGTCCCGTAAAACGCTGCGTTGCGGAATATTATTTCCCGCCAAGCCCTGAGAAATAGTTCGATATCGTTTTTGGTTAATATGAAAAGCCGATCCCTAATGAGCCGACAATTCCAAAGCTAAATTCATATTTGTCCGATAGATAGTTTTTAAAATAGTATAATGCCGGTCCAAAACCTATTCGAAAACACAATACTTCTCTGAACTCATATCCGACTTCTATACCCAACCCATGGGAAAATGTATGCTGATTATATTTAGTGTTGATGATATCATAACTTAGACTATATACTGGGGATAATAGAAATGATGCATTATTCCAATCACAGAAGTAATAATTTATTCGCAAAGGTATTCCAACAGAAATTTCATAGTTCGTTTCATTCCCCATCCACGAGGCGCCGCCGCTTACAATGCCGAAAAATGTGCCGACGCTGATATATTTTGATAGCGAATAAGCATAGCTGATGCCAGAAGAAAACAATATTACAGATTTTCTTGTTTCTCGATAGTTTTCATTTGATGCAGGGTAGAGCAATAATGATAAAAAAACAAAGGTGACTAAAAAGAGACTGATTTTAATTTTCACGGGATTCTCCTTTATTGCCGATGCGGTGATTATAAAACAATTACGGTCATTGTCAATAAATATACACGGGCATTGCGTGACGGTGCTGTCGTGATATACTGAAAACGCATGGCAAACACATTTTCACCCTTACCCATAGACGACTTCCTGTCACGCATGAAGACGGCGCCGGCATTTGACGTCCGTACACCCGCGGAATACATCCATGGCCATATTCCCGGTGCGCATAATCTTCCATTGTTCACCGATGAAGAGCGCGCTGTCATCGGCACGGCATACACGCGCGAGAGCAGGGCGGTTGCGATACGCAAAGGTCTGTCGTTCATCGGACCACGCATGGGTACGATGATTGAATCGGTTGACCGTATTGCGAACGGTTCAAAGGAAGTGCTGGTGCATTGCTGGCGCGGCGGTATGCGCAGTGAAAGTGTCGCGTGGCTGCTGTCATTTGCCGGATATACGGTGTTTACACTCGAGGGCGGCTATAAGACATTCCGTCACTGGATGATTGATTCGTTTGCGATGGTAAAGTATATCATCATCCTCGGCGGGCGTACCGGTGCCGGAAAGACAAAGATGCTGCACGCGCTCGCGGATGCGGGTGAACAGGTCCTTGACCTCGAAGCTGCCGCGTCGCATAAGGGTTCGGTGTTCGGCGCTATCGGTGAAGCGCCGCAGCCGACACAGGAACATTTTGAGAATCTCATCGGCATGGCGCTGCGCTCGTTCGATGCCGACAGGACGGTGTGGGTTGAGGACGAAAGCCCGAAGGTCGGAAAACTGCACATACCGAAACCGCTGTGGACGATGATGGAAACCGCGCCGGTCGTCTATCTCGATGTGTCGTCGGAGACACGCGTCCGTAACCTCATCCCCGAATATGTGCGTGTTGAGAAATCGGAGCTGACGGGCTATCTGGAAAAGATACGCGAACGTCTCGGCGGCGAGAACACGGCGCATGCAATCGATGCCGTTACCCGGGGCGATTATGCGGATGCTGTGGGCGTGGTGCTCAGATATTATGATAAAACGTATGACTATTGTCTTTCACGCCGGACTGAAGCATCGATAATAAAAGTTCCCGCAGGCGAAGGCGATACGGCTCTGCTCGTAAAGCGGTTGCTCGACGCCCGTGTAAAAGTACAACGCAAGGAGCGTGCATGAGTTCCATCAGATTGACACAATACAGTCACGGTGCCGGCTGCGGATGCAAGATAGCCCCGTCGGTATTGTCGGAGATTCTCGCGACGAACGAGGTGTTTCCCGATAATGCAAAGCTCATCGTCGGCAACAACTCCCGCGACGATGCCGCCGTGTACGACCTCGGCGACGGGCGCGGACTTATCAGCACCACGGACTTCTTCATGCCGATAGTGGACGACCCGTATGAGTTCGGCCGCATCGCGTCGGCCAATGCCATCAGTGATGTCTATGCGATGGGCGGCACACCGCTTCTTGCCATCGCCATACTCGGCTGGCCGCTTGAGAAACTCCCGCCTGAGGTTGCGCGCGAAGTGGTTTCCGGTTCACGCTCGATGTGCGCCGAGGCCGGCATTCCGCTTGCGGGAGGCCACAGTATCGACAGCCCGGAACCGATATTCGGTCTTGCGGTGAACGGCACCGTTGCGCTCAATCATCTGAAGCGAAACGATACGGCCGCGGCCGGCGATGTGCTCTTTCTTACCAAGCCGATAGGCATCGGAATACTCACCACCGCCGAGAAGAAAGGAATTCTCCGGCCTGAAGACAAGGGTCTTGCCGCGCGCTGGATGATGACGCTCAACCGCGCGGGTGAAAAAGTGAGCGCGCTTGCCGGCGTGCACGCGATGACCGATGTCACCGGTTTCGGACTGCTCGGACACCTGACCGAGATGTGTGAAGGCAGCAACTGTTCTGCGGTAATCGATGAAGGTGCGGTCATGCTGCTCGATAATGTCGATGCGTATGTCGCGGAGAAAGCGGTTCCCGGCGGAACGATGCGTAATTTCAAGAGTTACGGCCATCTCGTAGCGCCGATGAACGACCGGACGCGCGCGCTTTTCTGTGACCCGCAGACAAGCGGCGGTCTTCTCATCGCCGCCGCACCGGAGGCTGCCGATGCGGTTGCCGGCATACTGCGGGAATGCAATACTACGGTCATGCGCATAGGCACTATCGGGAGTCCGGCGGGTGATGTTCGCGTGCGTTTCATCTGACGCTGCATATTTCTTGACAAGAGGGAGAAACACTTCTATACTGAAAGCATGCCGTTCTATATAACATACTATTCCGTAGGACATTTCATTGCCGCGCTTGCCTCGGCGGTAATCGGTATCTATATTCTTACCTTCAAAAAAAAGTCGGCTGCAACGTATCTGCTTGCCTTTTATACACTGTCGTTTTCACTGACGCGCTGTGCCGGTTTCCTGCTCGATACGATGCTTTCGGTGAACGTATCTTCGGTCATTTATTTTAACCGTTTTTTCATGCTGGGCGGCATCTTTCTCGCGGCGTTCGCATATCTGTATCACCGGGACGAGTTAAATCGCGAGTCGAGGATAGTGCTTTCGCTTACGGCGGTATATCTTTTGATCTCGTATATCATCTATATCGCCCGTACCACAGCGGCGGATATCAATTTCAATTTTATGTTCCACTCATACCGCCACGGCGGCAGCGATTATCGCGGCCAGTTCATGGCGCCGGCGCTGCTCGTGATGTATCTATGGATATGCATTGTTTTTGCGCGTAAAACAATACGCTTATCGACGCTGCGCACCGGTACGGCGAAAAAGATCGCTGCTATGTTTCCGCGTGCGGCAGGCGCGTTCATCGGCGCGTCGGTTAACGCGGTCGTACGGCTCGTACGTGCATCGGAGAAACCGGCGAAGGCATCCCGATCATTCATGCTGGTGTCGCTCATCCCGCTGGCGATGACATTCTCATACTTTCTCGCTATTTTCGGCGGCATCCCGTATGTTTATTATGAGACCTTCATCTCGCTCGGTTCAATATTGTATCTTTTTTTCTATGTCATGGTGTACATCAACAACTCACCCGAGCCGACGACGCTGCTTTTCAAAATCACTTTTATTCCGCTTGTTGTGGCACTCGGTGTCGTGGGGGTTTTGTCGATACCGGTGAATGCATCAATTGAGAACGTGTATGAAAAAAAAGTGACCAAATCAACCGCGGCCGCGCTCGCGTATGTATCAGGACCGTCGGATCATGTTCCGGCGGATGTGCTCTATATCGTGCGCCGGCCTGCCAACGAGGGTGACGACTCCACAAATTATGCCGATGTATTTCTGCGCAGGGCTGAAACATCGGTAAGCGCGATGATAAATAATGAGTCGCATCATAAGGTGAGTACACCGCGCCGCACCTTCCGCGCGCTTGATATCATGCAGCCGTCGACGTTCTATCTTGTGCGGACGTTCGTTTCCGGCGGGTTTGTCTTTGAGGTCGGGCTGTCGTACATTGAATACCGCGAATATCTGCATGACGGGCTGTTTCCGTTCATTCTGATAGCGGTTGTCCTTACCGCGATTATGCTGATACTGTTTCCCATATTTTTTTACCGGAGCCTGCTCACGCCGCTGAACGGCATCATGCATGCGATTGAAGCGTTTGACCGCGGTGAAAAGAACGTGCGTCTTGCGGTGGCTCATGAGGATGAATTCGGAAGGATAGCGGGCGCGTTCAACCGCATGACCATGAATCTGAAACGGACGATGAGCGAACTCGTCACGTCGCAGGAGGAAACAGCCGCCTACAGCGGACGGTTGTCGAAAATGGTGGATGAGCGCACCAAGGATCTCATTGCCACCAATAAGCGGCTTATCGATGAGATCGAGGCGCGTAAACACGCGGAGAATGTCCTTGAGAAGCTTGTGCAGACGGAATTTCTCGATATCGAACAACATGCTGAACTTCTTAAGCAGTTCGGCCTCACGGGCCGCGAAGTGCAGGTTCTGGTGGATCTCCTGAACGGACTCTCAAACAGGGATATCGCCGACCGGTACGGTATTGCGGAGCCCACCGCAAAGGTGCACACCATCAATATTTACCGCAAGTTCAAGGTAAATTCACGCGCCAGGCTCATCAAAGCCGTTCTCCAGCTTGTGCAACGGGATAATTCCTAAAGCTCTTGTGATTCTACACCTTTCGTACTATACCGCATTTCCCGATTTATGTTTATATTAAAAAGGTAAGCACGCACGCTTACGAATACATACCTCCTATGACAGGACTGTGGCGGAAACCTCTCTTTCCGTCACAGTTCTTCCTTTATTGGCGGACTATTATATAATTATACGATAGTCTTCATACAACACCGGAGGTATCTATGCCGTCATCAACGAGTGTTTCATCCAGCCTTCTGCCGACCGTGGACTTCTGCGGTCTGAAACTCACCCGGCTTATCATCGGCGCCAATCCCTTCGGCGGATTCAGCCATCAGAACAGGGAACGCGATCAGGCGATGGTTGCCTATAACACGGTGCCCCGCATCCTCGAGACATGGCAGCGCGCCTATGCCGCGGGTATCAATACCATTATCACCAATAATGAGACGGCGCATGTGATCCAGGCGGTGCGGGAATATCACGCAGCGAAAGGGCCGATGCAGTGGATAGCGCAGATCAACTGCCGCACCAAGCCGAATATGAACGCGGCAATCGATGAAGCAATCGATATCGGCTGCAAGGCGCTCTATTTTCACGGCGCATTAACCGACGATGCGTTTGCGGCAAAGGATGAGGCCAAACTCCGTGAATGGTGCGATCATGCCCGTTCGCGCGGCGTACCCGCGGGGCTTGCCGGTCACTCGCCCGACGCACACCGCTGGGCGTACGATAAAGGCATCGCCGATTTCCACGTGGTCTGCTTTTTCAACTGCGGCAGTCTCCATGCGGGCAAGGGCGAGAAATTCCGCCTCGCCGATGTCGCCAAAGCGGTTGCGTGCATCAACTATATCAAAAAGCCGTGTATCGGTTATAAGATCATGGGCGCCGGACGCATCGACGCGAAGATGGCGTTCGAGTATGCGTTTGAGAACATCAAACCCAACGATGCGGTCAACGTCGGCATGTTTCGCGGCGATAAGGATAATATCGTCGAAGAAAACGCGGCAATCGTGCGCGAAATTCTCGGAGCAAAGTGATTTTCTATTTCCTTAATGAATGAAGTTCATCATCTGCTTCTGTTCGCGTTCCGGTTCGCTTACGCTGCCTTTGCCGTGTTCGATGAGTTTCATCATCCACGCCATATTTCTGCCGAGTACGCGCATGATCTGCACGCCTTCGGTGTCCCCGTGAACCTCTCCCGGTTTCTGGCCGTGTATGATATTCCAGTAGTTAGACGCGGGAACGACGGCTTCGGTGATAAGAAAATAACTGTTGATATCCTGGAAGGTTGACATGCCGCCGGAGCGCCGTACGGCGACAACGGCAGCCGCCGGTTTGTGGCGGAGCATACGCCTGCCCGCGGAATAGAACAGACGGTCGAGATAGTTTTTCAGTGTTCCTGCTATCGACGCATAGTGTACTGGAGAACCGATGAGCAGTCCGTCGGCTGTATCAATTTTATCCGCAGTTTCATTCACCGAATCATCGGTGATGATGCATACGCCGGTCTTCGCGCATGAGCCGCAGGCCCTGCATCCTTCAGCGGCTTTATTGCCCACGTGAATGATCTCCGATGTGATATCGTTTTTTCCGAGCTCATCGGTGACGAGCTGTAGTGCCTGATATGTGTTGCCGTGTTCCTTCGGGCTTCCGTTCAATGCGATGACATGCATGGCGCGCTCCGGATTTATATGACTTCTTTATACAAATGAACGGTGGACGGCGCAACGCGCAATGCGTTGAGCTTCGGTCCTATCGTCTTGAAATGATCGGACTGCATATGCGCGTCGACGGACGCCTGGTCTTTCCACTGCTCGATGAACGCGAAATTGTCCGGATTTTTGATGTCCTGATGAAGGACATAGGAGATACATCCGGATTCCCTGCGTGTTGCGGTTATCATCGGCTCTATTTCTTTCAGTATGGCCTCGGTTTTGCCGGGAAGTGCCGTGAATTGGGCTACGATGGTGATCATGTCTTTGCTCCTGATGATAGATCTGACCGCTACACAATATACCGGCGGCGCAGAACGTCAAGTGTTTTGTTGTGAATGGCCGCAGGCGGCAAAAAGCAGCGGGTGAGGATAGCCCCGGGAAGGGCGGCGTGTCGGTCAGAAATGGAACGACGGCTTTTGACGCGTGCGATGCTCACAGAACATGTTCGTCACGCGTTCGATGCACTGTTCGTAGTTCTTGCGGTCGAGCAGCCGTGATTGCAGGTCTTCGGCAAGCATGCGGAGAATGAGATAATACATACATACCTCCCTGGCGGTCGCTAGGCAAGCAGCACACGCGGGTTACCATCATTATCGACGCGGCATGATGCGCCGATAAGCGTTTTTTTATTTCAGGATGTTCTGCCGAGCGGCAGTCGTACCGTCACCGAAGTGCCTTTCTTCTCTTCGCTTGCGATCGAAATGGTTCCCTGCATGACGTCGACGATGTTTTTTGCGATGTATAATCCGAGACCCATGCCGCCGAAGGCGCGGTCGAAACCGGCATCGAGCTGGATGAAAGGTTTGAACACGTCGCGGATGCGTTTGTGCGGGATGCCGATACCGGTGTCGCGTACGGCAAGTTCCGCTTCGAAGAGCCGTATGTCGCCGAGATGATGGTAGTTGAACAGGTCGGGTGAGAAATCGACGCGTCCTTCTTCACGCTTCGATACTTCGCGGAGCACTATCTCCACGCTGCCGCTCGGCGTGAATTTCAACGCATTAGAGATGACCGCTTCGGCGATGAGATGGAACCGCTCGCGAATACCGACGATCTGCGCCACCTCGGGTTCTATCTTCACCGAGACCTGAACCGAGGCCGGATCGTACAGGAACGCGGTGGCCGCGATGATGGCGGCTATCTCGTCTGCCGGAGAGAACACGACGTTTTCAAGCGCTGTCTCGCCGTCACCGAGCGCCGCGTTGATGAGACCGCTGCTTACCTGCGAAATGCGGGCGATGTTGTCGCTGATGACCGTGAATGCCTTCTCGCGTGCTGCTTCGGGAATATCCTTTTTCTTGAGGAGGTTTACATAGCCCATGATGTTTGCCACGGGGTGTTTAAGCTCGTGTGTCACGCGGGCGCGGAATTCGCGGATGAGCCTCGCGTAATATTCCTGTTCGCGTTTGAGCCGCGCGGATTCCTGGATGAGCTTCTGGAATCTGCGCTCGATGACGTCGGTGACGATGGTCTCGGTCTGCGGATGGAGCGCCGCGGCAAGACGCCGTAACGCCAGCTCCGTTGCGCCGTTTTCAATACGCCCGTCGTCGCACATGGCAAGCGCTTCGGTGAGATCGACGGTAAATGCCTCCTGCATCTCTTCCATCACCGACCCGTCGCCGCCCGGCTGTACCGGAGTCTGGCCGGTGACGTCCGCCGCGGTGATGTGAACCTTTTCGGTGAACATCCCCGGTGATGAAAAGAACGGCGCCCCGATGACCATGATCGAACCGGGCGCGGCGCTGTATCCGGTTTCCTCAAGGATTTCGCGGGAGGCGCACTGCCGTACCGCCGCCATTCCTTCGCCGTCTTCGGGTTCGATGATGCCCGCCGCTATCTCGATGAACGGGACGGCTGCCGAGGCCCGTTTTTCAATCACCGTTTCACGGTAGCGCACCACAGGTCTGAACGAACGGCGGAGCACCACATGCACCGCATGTCCGGCCCTGATGAACGGCAGGATGACCACCGCATCGGGATGGTTGCGCGTGATGATGTCGCAGTTATACGGATCCGATACACTGCCGTCGGTGTAGCTGTTGCGTACACGCACGCGCCGCACCGTGACGAAACCGGTGGCCAGCTCCACGGGCGGCACCAGCGGCGAGAATTGCGCCTCGGTGACGCTTTTGCTTTTCTTATTTACCGCCATCGTAATGCCTCGATCTTCCCTTGCTCTACGATGTGTTTCAGCCCGGGGAAAACAAGCTCAATCACGATATCGCAGCGGCCGTTGTCGCTGTGCGCGGCGCGGATGACGGCATATTTTTTTTCGATGAATTCTTTTACGGCGGTGTTGAGCGCGTCATTGGTACGCGGCGTGTACCGCATCAATTCGGTTTCCGTCTGCGAACGGGCGATGAGTACGGCCGCATTGGATGCGCTGGTATTCCGTGCCGCAGCTGAGGAGTCGAACGGGTTCGGATAGCCGATGCCCGATGCGCGGAAGGTATTGTCGTCAACAAAGCCGTCGGTAATCGCGGCCGCTGCCGGAGCTTCGGTGCGCAGTGCCGCGGGCTGCGTACAGCCGATGAGGAAAAGCAGAGCAAAAGCAGGCATGAGACGCATATCCGGTCCTACAACGTACAGTCGCCCGATGACGAAATGCCTTTGATGCATTGAAAGACGGGATAGAGGTCTTCAAGCGGCGCGTGCACGAACGATGTCTTTCTGGCGATGTAACTGAAGAACGCGCTCCATACGCGGACACCGCGTTCTTCATCACTTTCAGTGTAGGTGTAATGCTCTTTGAACCCGTTGCGGTGGGTGACGATGAGCTCGCGCTCACTCCATACCGCATCGGCGTCCGACGCCATGATGCTGATCGATGCGATATCGCCTTCCATGAGCGTTATCGACGGCCCGGAGACGGGTGTGAATACCGATGCAGCGGGGTTTTTTGTCTCTGCGGCTGATGCGATCCTGAACTCGAGCTTGTTGTCCACGTTCGCGAGCAGAAGCGCCGCGGGCAGGAGTTTTTCCAGAAGTATCGGTGTCTCCCGCAGCGCTTTCAAAGGTGTGCGCACAATAACGCGGCTCACATCGCCGAAACGTTTTGCGGTGATCATTTTTTTGATGATGCCGATTTTGGAGTCGGCGAGAAGCGGCGTGTATGCGGCGCAGAGCAGACGCCGTTTTATGTATTCATGCTCCCAGTACGCGGCGTACATCTGCGTATACTGCCCGGGGGTGAGCGCGGTCACGTCGGATAAAAAGATATGCATGCCTTTTATCACAGCTGCATCGACTACCGCCGGAGCGATGACGCTGCCGAAGACGATAGCGTCGGCGACGGTGTCCGACAGCATTGCAGTGCCGTCGGTGCGTGCGAGCGATGCGTCCGCGGCCGAAGGATTTCCGCTGTCGGTGAAATTGAGTCCCACAAGATCGATGACATTATTGTCCGCAAGCAGCGACAGTACACCGATTACCCGGTGATAATAATCTTTTGAATCGCCTGAAAAGACGACGCGTATCGGTTTCATAGCTCTCTCCGCAACATGCGTGAACATCCGTCACGAATGTGCATCAACAGGAGGCTCACCGTTCTGACGGCTGATATTATGATAACCTGAAGTATAATGGAAGGATATATTTTGTCAAATAGAATAGAGCGCGTTACGGCCTTCGAATGGTATATACCGATGACGTGTTTTCCGGTACAGCAAGCTCGACAGCTCCGCCGGCAACAGGATATTCGATGCCGGTCGATAGCTCGATAAGAACGGCTGCATCGGCGATGCGCAGGCTGCATCGTTCCTGTGTGCCGAAGTTCGCTATGAACATATAGCCGATACCGTCGGTTCCATCGGTGCTGACGGCGCGAAAACCCTGCGTGCCGCAGTGCAGTGAATGAACATTGTCTTTCAACCGTTGTGCGTCGTTTGATGAAACAGTGCTGATTGAAAAACCATCATCGATGAGAACCGCACCTTCGGAATAACATGCGGTGCCGATGGTGCAGCGCAGACAAAGCTCATCCGCGTATAAACTGCCGAGGAGCGGCTGTGTGGGCCGGCATATCGCGATGCGCCGTTCGTCGGGTCTGAAAATAGAGAACTGTTCACTGCCGTAGATGCGTGTCAGCGTGAGCGCATCATCGATACATAACCACGATGAATCTAGTGGAATAATCTCATTCTGCTGTGGAATACCGCCGATAGTTCTGTCACCCTGTTCACTCCGGTATCGGCGCGTACCTCCGTTGAAAACATCATTGGGCATTTTCAGTCTGAGGCTTTTCACTTCTTTCAGCATGCAATCCTTTGCGGAAAATGCATACTGAAGCACGACCATCGTGCGGTCATCGGGAAGTGCAGCCGCCGCGACATGGTGATGCGCGAGCGTGTAATTGCCTTCGCCTTCGCCCATCGGAAGCATTTCTTTCCATTCAAGTTCACCGCAGGCGGAAAAACCGCCGTCGAACAAGCGGTAATTGCATCCGAGCTGCTTCGGTGCCAGTTTGCCGGTCGACCGCAATTCACCGCAGAGACTGTTCTGCCATTCGGCCATATCGCTACGGCCGGCCGGCACGCACATTATCGCCGGACCGTCCGCGCCTTTCCATACCCACGACGCCGCGCGGTGTGCCGAGCGATGCACCGCCGCGCCGTGATACGGCTCATTCCAGGATACAGTCTCATGCCGCTCACGCCGGGATGCGTTGAACGGGAAATACCGCCGCCAGAACGCCGCCTGCGACAGAGTGACCGCGCGGTCGGATTCAAGACGGGCATAATAGAACAGGGAATTATCGCGCACCGATGCGAGACGCGATGAGAGGAATGCTCCGTCGGTGTTCTGTTCCATCTCCTTCGATACCGTTTGCAGCCAACCGGATTCAAACGACGATGCATCATCTCCGAAACAGTCCATCGCGAACATCCACATCGGCAGCGCATAATCCTGGCAGTAGCAGTATCGCGCGCGTGTGTCGCCGCCGATTCGATAGAGCCGTCCGTCGGAGAACGTGAATCCCCGGACGATGCGCCACAGGTCTTCCGCATGATGATACACTTCAGCCGGCACCGCATACCCGCGGCGTTTAAAATCGAAATGAAGCATGGCGATATTTGAAAGGCATATCACCATGTAGCCCACGTTGAGATAATTATGGTGGTTGAGCGAATAGTTCTCGGTGAAATTAGGACCCACATGCCATTCTTTGAGCGGCTTGCCGTTGAACATCAGTGTGGATGCAGCATCCGTCGGAATGGATATGCCGTTGAGAAGAAACGATGTTGCCTTCGTGAGATACTCGTTTCGTCGCGGAGTTTCCGGATAGCGCATTGCCGTGCGCAGCAGGAATGTGCCGTTCCAGATATTCGATTCGGGTTTGTTGATGGAATGTTCGATACCCGCGATTACCGGATGATTATCGATTATCCAATTCGCTTCAGAGATGAGTACTCGTTCGAGCAATGAGTTGTCGTCATCGGTCAGATGTTCCTGAATTGCGTCAACACCGTGCATCATGCGCTCAAGCCCGAGCATGCTTATCCAGAAATGACCCCATTGACCGCCGTCGGTGCATGTTTCTGTTCCGCTGCGATGCGTGGAAAGACCGTACCGCATGAGCTCGCGCGCCAGCGTTATGATATCCGCGCGCTTCATGCCCGCGTGTTTTTCGTCAAGTTCCGGCGCCGTGCCGAGAACGGCAAGTGAAGCGAATACATTGAAATTGCTCTGTATCGGCCAGTGGGCGCTTTCGCCGGTGCCGTAATACGTATACGCGGGATTTTTCGGCGATGTGCGGATTAATCTCCGTGCCGCAGGCAGCCATTGTTCAAGCAGCCTGATATAGTCATTCGATGTGACGTTCATATCGCCTCCATGCGCGTTCGTATTATCCATAATATACTGTCACATCTGCATGCGGTGAATGGACATTCATGTCATATTCTTGTATATTATTACTGCTATCACGATACGCTGCACATCTGGAGTTGACCGTGCCGGGAGTTACGCTTGAAGAGAGTATATGCGCGCTTGAAGCTGCACTCGGCGTTTCCATAACCGTAGTCGATAACGCCGGTATATTTCACACGCCGCAGGGTGTTTCGATATTCAACCGCGAGCGGCAGTCGCATCGGAAGAATGCTGTCTGTGCCGCCGGTTTCAGTGACGCCTGCGTCGAACATTGCCGCTATGAGATGAACAGTAAATGCCAGAGGCTGCGCTCACCGTTCGCGGAAACCTGCTGGAAAGGTGTTACGGAGATTGTCATACCGCTCGCGTACGAGGGTATTCATTACGGCATGCTGTATGCCGGCTCATGGCGGAGCAGCACCGTTCAGCCGCCGAAACTGCCGGCGGCATTCACGAAGGCATATGCAAAACTTCCCCGGCAAAGCGACACGTGCAGGGATATCATGAATATACTGGCGGTTTTTTCCGACGGTATCATGCTCCGGCTTAAAGAGATGCATACGCTCGATGTTCATCCTGATTCACGCGGCAGCAGAGTAATGGCATATATCGGTGCGCATGCGGCGGAGGAGATACAGCTTGCAGATATTGCGGCGGAGCTTCGGCTGTCCAAAACACGCACCAGCGTTCTGATACACCGGATATTCGGGACATCACTGCCGGCGCTGGTGGCGGGCGAACGCATCAAGCGTGTTCAGGCGCTTCTGGCGACAACGGACAGTACGCTGGCGCGCATCGCCGCGGCAACCGGGTTCTGCGATGAATATCACCTGAGCAGGATATTCAGAAAAAATACCGGTCTCACGCCGGGTGTGTACCGCAAACGGCATCGTATCGATATCATCGCACCGCGGTGAGTGCCGCAAGGCCTATCATGAGCCCCGGGATGTTCTGCTGCGCGCGCATCTCAACCGACGAAATGACCGCGTCCGGCTTCGGATTTATCCACTCATACGCCTGCAGATTCACCGCTTCTCCGGCGGGCGTACAGCCTTCCCATGCGAGCGCCGCATTCCAGGTATGCGCATAATCCCACGCCTGCCACGGGTTTTTTCTCGACGAATCCGTCAGCCAGTGCGTTATGTTTTTACCGTCGATTGATATGTTCGTCGTTTCGCCGTTCGCATAGGTGATGCGGTAGATGCCGTACGTCTGCAGTTTCACCTCGGGCTGTTCAACGTGCATCGCCTGCAGGAACACGAGACTTTTTGCCGTCATGTTCACCGGCAGTGCGGGTGCCGATGCACGTGTCGCTCCGTTTGCTTTTCCGACGACGATGCATGTTTCGCCGATCTGATAATCAATACCGAACAGGCGCACATTGCCGCCGGGCAGGAATGACAGATCGCGGCGCATACCGAGACCGAACCACGATGACGCATCACCCATGCGTTTGTGCGTTGCGACGCCGTCAAGAGCTATGGGGGTAAAGCGGGCAAAGGACATACGCGAGGGGCTGTCACACCGGTGAATCGCCGCGGCGAACACCGCAGCGGGAGACCAGGGAAGTGCCGACGGAGCCGTCATGCCGGTGTTCCATGCTGCGGCGACACCCATCATCGAATTCGCGCCCGGCTGCCGCGTGCCGAGGAATCCCCAGTCGGTGGTGAGCACGCCCATAGCGCCGATGGCCGCTATCTCACGGGCGGTGTAATAATTGTTCTCGGTTTTGAACCAGGGACAGCCGATGACGCGGTATCCGTTTTCCGCAAAGTGTCTGAACGTCGGATAATTCGTGAGCACATTATTCACGTAATTGTAATGCCAGTCGGTGATGATGACATCCTTGCGTATCTTTCCCACCGCGGGATGGACGATATGCCCGCCGTAATGGCTTGAGCCGCTGTTCGCTTCAACGGCGCCGAGCGGAGTCCAGCGTTTCTGTTCAAGAAGAAAATCGCCCCAGATCATCGTCTCCACATTCCGGTCTGCGAGCCATCCGGCGATTTTGTTGACGTCGTCCGCAAAAAGATAGGCCGCATCCATATTCGTGCAGATGCCGCAGAGCTTCATCCCGGCAATCTCGTCATGGCCGATATGCATGCGGCGGCATTTGGTGACGTCCGCGAGCTCCTGCATGATGTCAAAGATAAGCGTATAGGTCTCCGGCTTGTTCGGGCAGTATGCTTTGCCGTGTCCTTCTTTTTTCCAGTCGGGGTCTTCGGCGATCTCCGGATGCGAGCTCAGGAGGTTCTGCATCTTTCCGTAGGTGAACACCGCGGGTATCACTTCGAGGTTGTACCTTCGCGCATAGTCGGCAAGTTCTGCGAACTCGGCAAGCGTCAGCGCATTTTTCGCGGCGGCTTCGGGGTGCGACTTCCACTGCAGTGCGTCCCAGCGTATTTCCAGCATGACGGCATTCGCCTTGAAATAGGAGAAGGTGTCGCGGATGAGCCGTTTCGTCTCTTCGTTAGCGCCTATCTTTGCGCCGCCCTCGACATAGAATCCGCGGAATTTGATGTCGGGTACGTCGATGATGACTGCTTCTCCGAGTTCGGCTCCGCGTACACCGCGCCTGATGAGCTGGCGGAACGTTTGCGCGCCGTAGATGACTCCGGCGTCGTCACTCCCGGCGATGAGTACACCGTTCGTCGTGACGCTGAGCGCATACCCTTCCGCCCCGGGTGTTTTCTCGTTCACGGTAACACCGAAGCGCCGGCAGGCGTTTGCAATGGATGTATCTTTCGGCGGTACGCCGATGATTATTGCCGCATTCAGCGCAGCATCAGGCGTTGACGATTCGACGCGTGCTGCGGTAACGCCGAAACGTGCACATGCAAGCGCGATGAGTTCAAACGCCGCGTCATGCTGTGCATCGCATGCTACGGTGACCTTATTCGGCAGTGAAAATATGCCGCTGCCGCGACGATATGATTTCGGTTCGGGGATGACCGTGCCGCTTTTGCGGTCAATGCCGCCGTCATCCAGATTCGCAGACGCCGCACACACGTCCTTGGTAAGCCGCATAAGCCGTTCCTTTGCGCTGCCGGTCAACGGCTCCATCGGACGCCCATACCGGGTGAGCAATTTTTGGAGATATGCCGATGAACGTTCCGTGAACCTGGTTTCCATCGCGGCGATGTATCCGGGTTTCGGTACGCAGCGCGCTTCTATGGAAGCTTTAATGGTTGTGCCGTTTGCGGGAATATTTTCATATTGATACAGGAAGGTGAATGTCTTGCGGTCCTCCGGTCCCCAGGGTCTGTCGCAGACCGACCTGAGTTTCCAGGTGACGTTCGGCCTGTCGGAGGAAAACGTGAAGACCCAATCGGCATCCTTGAGCGCGAGCGTGACATTGGTGACGTCTATCGTCGTCCAGTTCGAAGGATCGAGCGCGATGTCGTTCATGCCGTCGCGCTTGACGGCGGCATTGGCGAAAATATCCTTCGGGAGATAACAGTCGATGACGGCATACGCAGCCCCGGAATTCGGCAGTATCTCCGCGGCAACATCTATTCTCACACCGTCGGGCGTTGCCGTGTGACGCATCTCGGAACGAATCATCTTGTTGTTGCGCGGTTTGATGGACACGGTTCCGTCACCGACGACAGTCTCATGCGCATCATCAGCTTTCGGATAGAGTGTTCCCCATCCCTTATGTGCCAGATAGAATTCGCCTTGCATTATCCGGTAGGGACCGTACATGCAGACCGCAGATTCAGCGCTTACATCGAGCGCCGTATTGCCCGATTCCACGTGTAGTGCGTACAGGGATGCCGCAAGAAAGATGGTGCATATTATTGAAAGATATTTCATACTGAAGCGCTCCTTGTTTTCATACTGCCGGCTGTCGAGTATAGTATACCATATCGGCGGTATTTCAGGTTTGCTGGGATTTCTATACAGTTTGCTGGGATTTCACGATGATGTACTGCCATGCTACGGGACAACGGTCAGTGTCGCAATGCGATAGCATTCCTTGTGTAATTTATGAATGATACGTGATTGAAACGGCAGCATCAGCGGTCTGTCACCATCCGCCATCGAGATATACACGCCGCATGCGCCTTTCGGGAAATCGGCCGGCAATGAGAATTCGCAGGATTCCACGGACAATGCACGTGGCATCCATCGCCGATTATCCATGGTATCCGGTGTGATCACATGCTCAATGCCCGAGTCGTTGTGGATGATTCGTATCGTCGCCGGATACCGGTGATATGCCGGTGCAACACCGCGGTTCTCCCAGACGAGGCGCAACTTCCCGCGTATTCCGGCGCGGCACTCCTGCGGATATTCGATGCTGCGGATGAAATACCAGTAACCTGCTTTGTTCGCGATGCGTTCCGCATAGGAGCGGTTTTCGGCAAGCCATTCACGGGGATATCCGTGAAATCCCACATAGGTGGCGTGCGCCTCTTCGATGGCTTTTTCATACGGGACGCCGTTCTTCCAGGTGCCTTTATCGACGGTGGTCTGATAATGCTCGAGTTCAAGGTCAACGGGGCGTTCACGCCAGAAGTGTTCGAAGAACTCGGGGCTCCGCAGCGTACTCAGACCGAAGTTCTCGGCGAAGAACACCACGCAGACGCCGTCATCGCGCATGCTCACGCCTTTCTTTTTTATGTACGCGAGAATATCCTGCTTTGTCTCATCATCGTCCTTGCGGCTTCCCACAACGTCGTCGCTTATCATGAGCTGCGTTTTCCGGTACTGCCGACAGTGTATGTCGATATGCCGCTTGATGACGTCCGCGGGCCAGTCGCGCTTACTTGATGACGCGGTATGCGCCTCGCCCCAGTCGCCGTAACTCCCGATGTCCACATATTCAAGCCACGGTTTTCCGTCATAGCGCTGTGCAAATGCGCGGTGAAAGTGTTCGAGCTTTTTCATGAACAGCGGATGGCCGTAGTCCGGCTCCCAGGTGAATCCACCGGCGGCACAGGGGATTTCTGTGCCCGGCACGCCCTCATTGCGCACCCACTCCGGCGTCGCATATGCCTGGTCGGCGGATGTCTCCTTGCAGGTGATGCGGACGGAAAAACGATATCCTGCCGGTTCCCATTTTTTCACGAAGTCGTCGATGAATTCCCAGCGGAAGTCGCCTTCCTCCGGTTCAAGATACGACCAGCCCACGCGTATGTACAGGTGATTGAGCCCCGGAAAATCCTCAAGAAGATCGCCGGGCGCAAGCGTCGCGCCGTATTTTTTCAGCCCGTTGTCGTAGTAGTGGATGTACCAGCCTTTGTGGGGGTTGCGACAGACCATCGTTTCGTCCCAGAATTGTTCAAGGTTTTTCTTTGCCAGGAGCATTGGTCCTCCGATACATGGTCGGGAAATTACAGTGAGCTCATCACGCCGAGTTCATTAAATCCTATGTGAAGCGCTATTCTGCGCGACGCCTCATTGCTGTACGCGCATGACCAGAGCGGTGTCTTTCCCTGCCGTACGATTCCGGCAGCGGCTGCAGCGGAGACCATGGTGGCGAATCCGTGTCCGCGGTATGCGGGGAGCGTGTTCACGCCTATCTCGACGACCGGATCGTCGAACGGGGTATCCGGCGCGTCGGTCGTACACACCAGCATGCCGTCGCGGAATATACCGTAGATTGATGCCCGTTCCATCATCGAGCGGTAATAATCGGAAAGCCATTCCTCCTGATGCGCATTCGGGAACAACGTGCGATGGAATGTCTCATATGCCGGATAATCCGCAGGTGTAAGTCTTTTTGTACCTTCAGCCGCCGCATCGGGAGTCTTTGCCAGAAAGAATTTACGCGATGCATGGAACTTTTTTGCGAACACTTTTTCAAACGCGCCATGTATCGCTTCAAGCGTGGCGCATTCCGAACGGATCGTGTCGATAACACACTCGTCTATCGAAGGGCTGTACGAGACGATGCCGGCACAGGACGGGCTGTTATAGGTGCACAGTTGTACCGGTGACGAATAACCGCGCAGATGCTCATCGCGGACAGCAGCAGGGATGAATGCCAATGAATCGCAGTGTGAGACAATACACGGCACAGCCCCGAGTAATTTTGCATAATAGGCTTCGGTAATGTGTTTCCAGCCAGGCATTACGAAAGCACGGCGAGCGCAGTCTGCACATTTCCCATTGGCGCAGAGACCTGCACACCGGCGATACGGTCCTTGATTTTGCCGATGATGGCGCGCGATATTTCAATTCCCGCTTCGCGGCTGTCTTCCTTCGTTTTGCATTTCGAGAGGAGACTCATGACGACATCGGGTATCACCACGCCGGGCACTTCATTGCGCATGAACTCGGCGTTTTTGTAGCTCGCGAGCGGCCAGATGCCGGCGATGACCGGGATGCGTTTTTCATGCTTTTCAACGTTGTCGAGGAAACGCAGGAGGAGTTCCGCGTCGAATACCGGCTGTGTTATAGCATACTCGGCACCAGCTTCGATCTTTTTGAAATAGCGCGACAGTTCGCGTTCGCCGTCAACCGCACAGGGGTTCGCGCCGACACCGATGAGTATTGACGACGGCGGATCAACGAAGTTGCCGCCGAAATCCCTGCCGTGATTGAGATTGGTGACAAGCTGCGTAAGTCCGATGGAATCCACATCGAACACGCCGGTGACGTCGGGGTAATCGCCGGTCTTCGGCGGATCGCCGGTGATGATGAGCATGTTGGTAAGCCCCGCGGCCTGAGCCCCGAGAATATCCGACTGCATGCCGAGGAGATTGCGGTCGCGGCAGCAGTAATGCGGGATGGGCTCGATGCCGATGGTGTTTTTGATGAGGATGGCGGTCACCATCGGTGAAACACGGGAGCTCGCGCGCGGACCGTCGGGAATGTTGATGGCGTCGATGCCTGCGAAGTGGCAGTCGCGGACCTTGTCATACAGTGCGTTCATGTTTGCCGATTTCGGCGGAAGAATTTCAATGCTTGTCACCCATTCACCGCGCGAAAGTTTGGCGCCGAAGCGCGATTTCTTTCCTGTGGGAACAACCGTTACCGGTTTTTCGGCAGTCACCGTCGCGGCTTTTATCGCGATCTGTTTACGCGCACCGCTCACGCCGCGAAGCGCCTTCGCCGCCTCACGGATATGCGCCGGTGTGGTGCCGCAGCAGCCGCCCACGCCGCGGGCGCCGAGTTCGACGAAACGTTTTGCATATTCGGTGAAGTATTCAGGGCTTGTCATGTAGAGCATGCGGCCGTTCACTTCGCGCGGCATGCCGGCGTTGGGTTTTACGACAAACGGCTTTGTCGTGTTCTTGATGATGCGTTCCAGTATGTCGAACACACCGGCGGGTCCGATTGAGCAGTTGAGCCCCACGGTGTCCACGTTCGCATCCGCTTCAAGAGCGGTGACGAACTTTTCCGCGGTAAATCCCACGGCGGACTCGCCGTTATCGTTGACGGTGAACGACGCATGCACGGTGAGTCCGAGACTTTTGGCGACCTTTGCGGCAAGCGCGAGTTCGGCAAGATCGGAAAAGGTTTCAAGGAAGATGAAATCAACGCCGCCGGTTTTCAGTATGCGCATCTGTTCTTCAAACGCCGCCTCGAATTCCTTCGCGGCGGAGTCGACGAGCGGCTGGGCAAAACGGGAACAGGGACCCACATCTCCTGCGATGAGCGCGTCAGGGGCGGCCTCCCGGGCGAGTTTTACCGCAGCGGCATTAACCGCCTCTACGCGTTCGGCAAGACCGTATTCGCGGAGTTTTATCCGGTTCGCGCCGAAGGTGTTGGTGAGGATGATATCGGCTCCCGCCTCGGCGTATTCACGATGGACCTCGCGTACCAGATCGGGCCGGGTGAGCGAGAGCTCGTCATAGCAGGCGTTGACGAACACGCCTTTCTGATACAGCATGGTCCCCATGGCGCCGTCAAACATGGTGATGCGCTCGCGAATTCGTGCAAGATATGATGACATAGTAATCTCCTCGATGCGCTATTAAATGTCGAAAATCCCGTTCCGTCAACTGAATTCCCCGGAAATATAAAGTCATCAGGGGTGGATTTTTGACATGGCGGAGATATAGTACATCGATAATGATCAATAAACCGGAAACGAAAAAGCGAACATCGTTCAATCTCATCCGCACCTGGCAGACCGGACTCATGTCATCATATCCGTCTCATGCGCACGAGGTGTGGGAGGCGGTTTTCTATGTGGAGGGCGAAGGCACGGTGACCGCGGGAAACCGCATCATGGAATTCCGGCGGGGCACACTGCTCGTCACGCCGCCGGGCATGAACCACCGTGAACGGGCGAAGAATACCTATGCTAATCTGGGCCTCATGTTCCGCCGCGCTGATCTGCCGCACGAACCATTGCTCCTCAATGATATGAATGGCTCAGCGGTTGAGTCCGTGCTCAGGCTCATCTATCACGATTACCATCAGAACGGGCAGCGTCCCACCGAGGTATGCGATCTCCTGCTCGCGGTTTTTCTCGCGCAGATAACACGTACAAATCACGGCGATCACGGCATCATCGCCCGCATTGAGCATCTGCTCATCGATAATATCCATAATCATGCATTCACCATACGCGACGCGGCCCGCATCGCGAGGATACCGTACCGGAAACTGCTCACCGATTTCCGCGCCGCAACGGGACGGACGCCGCTGCAGTATCTCATCGATCTTCGTCTCAACGAAAGCAGGACGATTCTTGAAACGACAACGATACCCGTGGCGGAGCTTGCTCAGATGATCGGATTCACCGACCCGTATTATTTTTCACGGCTGTTCAGGAACAAGACCGGTCTTACGCCGCGCACCTATCGAGCCCGGCATGCAGTCAGACCGCGATGAAATTTTGTCCATTTCCATGAACTTTTCTCCATTTACTTCACCGCCGCAGGTATTATCTTACAAGCGCGGAGAATATCCGCAGTGCATATGAAAAAGAACATCGTACTACCACGGCCCGGCATCGAGGCGAAAACGCTCATCGCGATAGGACTTCCGGTGAGTATTGCGCAGTCCGTCGGCATGATGACCGGCCTTATCGATACCGCCATGCTCGGCTCGTACAGCACGGTGAGTCTTGCCGCCGCCGGTGCCGCGATAACGATTCGTCAGTACTTTCTTCTCATCGCCGCGGGGGCGTCCGTCGGGATGCAGGCGGCCATTGCGCAGTCGCGCGGGCGTAATGAGCGGAGCGCTGTTGCCGCCATCGCCGGTGTCGGCTGCATCGTGCTTCTGGCGGCGTCGCTGATAGCGTTTGTCGCACTCGGATTCTCGCAGACGCATCTCCTTCGTTTCATCGGCGCTCGCGGCGCTGTATTCGATGAAGCGCAGGTATATCTTTCGATCACGCTTTTTACACTTCTGCCCATGTTTGCCGACGCGGGTTTCCGCGGCATCGCCACCGCACACGAACGCACGCGTCTCATGCTCTACGCCGCCATCGCGATGTTCACGGTGAAGGTCTCCGTCAATTATGCGCTCATCTACGGCAATTTCGGATTTCCCCGGCTCGGCATACGCGGCGCGGCGATAGCCGAGGTCGCGGCATCGTTCACGGAGTTTTTCGTGCTTGCCGCAGGCGTATTCATCATCAACCGGCGCATGCCGGTCATCGCGTTCACGCTACGCCGCTGGCGCGCACATGCGGCGTCAGTATTTCATCTCTCATCGTCAACGGTGATAGAATGGCTGCTCTGGTCAACCGGTGCGTTCTTCATCACCAAGTTTCTTCTGTCGTATGACCCGATACATCCGGCATTGTACAATATTACCATGCGGATACAGGGGATATTTCTCATCGTCGCTTCGGGATTCGCGCGGGCAGTGCTGTCGCTCACCGCGCGCGACTTCGGCGCCGGGAACATGGCGGCCGTCCGCAGATGGTTCAGCGCATCGTTGCGGTTATCCATAGGCGTTATGGCGGTATGCGCCGTTGTCATCATCATCGCGGGACCCTTCGCGCTCGGACTTATGGCGGACCCCGCTGCCGCGCACAAGGCGGTACCGGTGACACTGCTTTTTGTACTCTCAGGGATTCTCATCATATCGCGCTCGGTCAATATCGTCACCGGCAGCGCCATACGCAGCATGGGGCACGCGCTCTACTTCTCGATTATGATGCTCATCGCGACCATCCTTGTGGCGGGGAGCGCTTTTTTTCTGACGGAATATTTCCGTTTCGGCGTTATCGGCGTGCTTATCGCCATGACGATAGACGAACTCTCGCGTAACGCAGTGAACATCGGCTACTTCAGGATGGTCACCGCTGCGCGGAAAATACCGGCCGCATCTCGAACACTGCAAAGGATATCCGCCTATGGCAAGAACATGCATTGACAAAGACTGGCGTGTGCGTCCGGTCAGGAATCCGTTCGGCGCCAATGTCGAGGGTGTACCGCAGGGTGCAGATATACCGGCATACCCCGATGAGGACTGGCGGCGCATCGATGTACCGCACGACATGTCAATCGAATCACGCATCGGTCAGGAACCGCCGCTTGCCGGTGCGAACCCGAACAACGGATATCACGCGTGGCTTCCCGGCAATCTGCTCTGGTACAGAAAACATCTGACGATAACGAATACGCGCGGCAGAATATTTCTCCTCGAGTTCGGCGGCAGTTACCGCAATACCGATGTCTGGGTCAACGGCCATCATGCCGGAAATGAGCCGAACGGTTATTTTACGTTCACGTTTGATATTACACGTTTTGTACAGGAAGGCGAGAACATAATCGCCGTGCGTGTCAATAATCTTGATACGCCAAATTGCCGATGGTATACGGGTACCGGCATCTACCGTCATGTGTGGCTGTGGGATTGTGATGAAACACACATCGCGCATCGGGGCGTCTGTGTAACTACTCCCGAGGTGCATGAAAAAGAAGCCGTCGTGCGCGTTGCAACCGAAATAGAGGGAAAGGGAAGGGTGCGTCTTGCGAGCCGCATTGTCGATGCCGATGGAACCATCGTTGCAGAGACCGGCGGTGAATTCGGATGCGGACAGACTGCGCTGCAGGAAATTCGCGTTCTGAATCCGAAACGCTGGCACGTTGACAGCCCGTCGATGTATACGCTGGTATCGGTGCTGTCCCGTGATAACAAAACAATCGATGAACAGCGTACGCCGTTCGGTATTCGTTCGATAGAATACCGCAAGCGCAAAGGTTTTTTTCTGAACGGCACATCAATGAAGATGAAAGGAGTGTGTCTGCATCACGACGCGGGACCGCTCGGTGCAGCGGTGCCGGAAAGCGTGTGGGCGTATCGTCTCGCCGAACTGAAGAAGATCGGCTGTAACGCCATCCGCACCAGTCATAATCCGCCGGCGGAGGAATTCCTCGGCCTGTGCGACACAATGGGCTTTCTCGTGATGGACGAACTGTGCGATAAATGGGAGCCGCCGCATTATCTTGACTTCGACCGGCGCTGGGAGAACGATATCACTTCCTGGATACGACGCGACAGAAATCATCCGTCGATTGTGCTCTGGAGCGTGGGCAATGAGAACGACGGCCCCGGCACGCTGTATCTCGAAAAACGTCTGCCGATGCTCTGCAATAAAGTGCGTTCCATCGACACTACCCGACCCGTCATCGCCGCGCTCGAACGCGGGCCGGACGGTGTCAATCGTGCGGCGCTGGTGAGAAGATCTGCTGCGCACATGGACCTTATCGGCGTCAATTACGGCGAGCAGTGGTACGATGAAATGTTCACGCAGGATCCGGATGCGCTTATCGTCGGAACTGAGAACTACACCTATTTCAGCAGTCTGCCGGAGAAACGCGAGGCGATGCTTGAGAAAAACCCGTGGCTGTATGCGGCTGCCGACGAACGTGTCATCGGACTGTTCTACTGGGTGGGCATCGATTATCTCGGTGAGGCGTACCGTGCATGGCCGCGCATCGGTTCGTCCTCGGGGCTGTTCGACATGACGGGACATCCGAAACCGCGGGCGGCGCTCATCGAAAGTTTCTGGTCTGAGCGTCCGACGGTAACCATCATTGCAGTCAATGAAGAACCAAAACCGGCGTCGATGTGGAGTTTTCCGGCGGTAGACCGGAGCTGGGACCGCCCGGACGGCGGTGCAGTGAAACTTGCCGTATATTCGAACTGCGAATCGGTGGAGCTTTCACTGAACGGAAAAAGTATCGGCAGAAAGCGTATGTCCGATCATCCGAACCGCATCATGTCGTGGGAAGTTCCGTTCGAAAAAGGCGCGCTTACCGCGATTGGTTATAACGGCGCGTCAGAAGCGGCGCGATGCATACTGATGACGCCGCTGAAGCCGGTGGCGATACGCCTGAGCGCATTATGCGATAGACTGTCTGCCGACGGGCGGGACATCGGCCTTGTTGAAGCGCAGCTTGTCGATGAGAACGGAACACACTGCAGGGACAGCGGCACGATAACCTTCGCGGTTAACGGGAATGCTTCAATCGCCTGCGTCGGGAACGGGGATCTTACGTGGCACGGGCCGTTCAACGCGGATAATCTTCCGCTTTTTCGCGGGCGCGCGGTGGTGTATGTCCGCACAGGGAATACGGGCGGTACCGTCAGCATAGCTGCGAGGTCCGGCGGTCTGGCGGCGTCTATCGAAATGGTTATTGGTTGATCACATACCCCGGATATGCCCGCGCTATTCTCCCGCCATTCCCACGCTGCCGTGTATCTTCCGGCTGAGGACTACCGCCGCCGCAAGCGCGCCGATGATGAATGCCGCCGATATGGCCGCCGCCGCGGGGAACGGTAGGGACAGGTTTTCTATACGAAGCGCATTCATCTTTGCGAAGAACGAGTTGAGCCTGAGAAAGATATCGGTGACGAGTGTGAGCGATGCGGCGTACCAGTCGGAGATGAACGGCAGCGGAGAGAACACGATGATGAGGAACGAGAGCGAAAGCATGATGAACGACAGCGGCACCGCGGTGAAATTGGAAATGATGGATGTGAAGTTCGCCGTGCCGAAGTAATGAATGGTGAACGGCAGTGTGGCGAGCGATGCGAAGAATGAGGCGCCGAGCGCGGATACCGCATAGCGCACCGTTTTGTGTTTCATGAACGGCAGACGCGTGAGGAGTGTATCAACGGGGCCTACCAGCGACGCGAGCGCGAACGTTGCGAGGAATGAGAGCTGGAAGCTTATATCCATGATGTCGTTGGGTGATATGAGGAGCAGGATGAATATGGTGAGAAAGAGAATGTTCGTGAGATTGCGCGTGCGGTCGAACAGCGCCACCGGTACGAGGAGGAGCGCCATCACCGCGGAACGCATCACCGGCGGCACGGCAAGCGTGAGCGGCGTGTATACGGCGACCGTGAGCACAACGGCGAGTGCGAGCCGTACAAAATGATTGAGCGGCAGGAGCGCGGTTATCGTCATCACGATGAGGATAATCATCCCGAAGTGAAGACCGGACACCGAGAGTATATGCATCGTCCCCGCTTTGGAGAAGTCGGTGACCAGTGACTGCGCGATGGGCGATTTATCGCCGAGGATGAAGCACTCGTTTATGGCGTAGGCGTTGCCGGAGAGATGCGTTCCGAGCGCTTTTTTGATATACGTACGCATCGAGAATGCGGTATCCTGGAACCATGTTGAGAAGGGATGCGCCGCACGGATGACATGATAGCCGCTTCTGTTCATGATGGTTGCGACGCCGTTGATGCGTTTCTTTTCCATGATGCTGAGTATGCGCGGCTCCTCCTCGGCGAACATGGTGCGGTACATGCGTATCGGCGCGCGCACCATGAGCATGGTCCCCGGCGCGAACGCATTCTCGGTGTAGCTGTATACCCGCACGGTGCCATACGCTTCATGCCAGTTCGTCCCCGTATGGACGCGCGTCACCATAGCCAGATGCGAATGTTTATTGCGGTTGAGCCCTTCGTACTTTGTTATTTTTGCTGAGAAGTATTCTATGGGGGCGGATATATTTTTCAGCGGGCGCTGGAACTCATTGTAAAAATGGGCGGTGGTATACAGCCATCCGCAGAGTGTGAGTGAAATGATGAGCGCAATGAATCGTATTGCCTGTATACGTATTGCCAGAAATGCGGCGAACACGAGTATGAGCGCGATGCCGAGCGGGATGATGAATGCCGCGGTCGCGAGGTTGAGCGAAAGCACGACGCCTGCGGCAAATGCCGATGCGCCGATGACGGGCAGTGTGAGCGGAAAGGGGAGCGCCGGTAATGCCCGCACGGTCAGAAGAATTCCTCTTCAAGCATGAGCGCGAGCGTGTGATAGACGGGGAGGTGGAACTCCTGTATCTTGTACGTCTCGGTGGCCGGTACGATGATGCAGACGTCGGCGAGCCGTTTCAGGTCGCCCCCGTCGCGTCCGCTGATACCGAGCGTGTGTATGTCGAGCGCTTTCGCCAGTTCCATGGCGGCGAGTACGTTTTTCGCGTTGCCCGATGTGCTGAAACCCACGAGCGTGTCGCCCGCACGGCCCATGCCGAGGAGTGCCTGCGCGTAGACGAACTCGGGATTCGCGTCATTGAGATAGGCGCTTGCGAAGGCGTTGTTGCCGGGGAGCGGCAGCGCGCAGAGCGCCGCTTCGAGCTGCTGTGACATGCGGGCGCCGCGTTCGCCGCGCGCGTGGAGTTTTTCAACGAGCGACGCCGCGAGCGGACGTTTTTTGATGAACGATTTCATGAGCTCACCGGCGAAATGTGCGCTGTCGGAATAGCTTCCGCCGTTGCCGCAGAGGAGCACCTTACTGCCGCGCGTATAGGTATCGCGGAGGAGTTCAAACGCTTTTTGAAAGTCGGGTTTGATGACGGCTAACGCGGGATAATCGGCGAAGAGTTTGTCGGCGTATACCTGTACGTTTTTCATATTGCTATCCTCTCTAAAATATTTGTCGCTTTCGCGATCCATCCGGGATCGCTCGCTATGCGCCGTCCATGGCGCCGCTCGCCTGGGGGCATCCAAGCCCCACGGCTTGCGCTAGCTTACGCGGGTAATATCTTTTCCCAGTTACTGCCGCGCATCCAGCGCGTGGCATATTCTATTCCTCCAACAATACTGCCTTACTTAACCCGCGTATCGATACAGCATCTCTCCCGCTTTTTCAACGAAGAGCACGCCTTCCTGCTCGCGGTTCTTGTATGAGTCCGCGTTCACCGTTGCGGGATTGCGGTAGCCGAGGTTCACTTTCGTGCAGCGTTCCTCGGGGATGCCGGTGGCGAGCACCACGTTCACCCGCGGCTTTTCAACGCCGTTGACGAATGTTCCGCCGCCGCGTACGTGCGTTGAATGCGCGATGACGCCGAGCGGAACATCCTTGAATTTGTCCATCTGTGCGAGAAAATAATCGCGTACATGGTAGCCGATGCGGTCAATGTTCGCGCCGTGTGTGTACGATATCTCGGTGATGTGCGGCGCGTAGATGACAAGTTCACCGCCGTCCTCGATGACCGGTTCGAGTTTGTACATGACTTTGCCCGCCGTCCAGATGTCGTCGTACATCTTCGGGGCGATACCGAGTACGCGGGAGAATTTTCTGTTCTTGAAGATGATGTGAAGCTGCGATGAAAGATCGGCCGCTTTGCGCCAGGCCTCGCGCGCTTCGCCGAAAAAAAGGCCCTTGAGCTTGCCGTAGTGGACCACCATGTCGAAGTTGAAGTACGGCATGCCGATGAAACTCGCCGCACGGTCGATTGCCGCGCGCACGGGCGTATCGATGACGCCGTTGATGTTGACGTTGGTGATGAGCGCGCCCAGCCAGTGGAACAGATTGAGGAACTCTGCGCCGCAGATGCCGGGGAACATGTATTTGTTGCCGCCCGAGAAGCCGACAACTTCATGCGGGAACGTGGGGCCGAGTATGATGAACATATCGTAATCATAGATGAGCTTGTTTATCTCGATGGATATCTCGCGTTTGAGAAGACCGCCGGAGATGTCGGTCATCTCTTTCGCGGTTATCGTTCCCACTTTCCGGAAGCTCGCCGGGTTGTCCCAGACGTGATTGAATACCTTGATGTTCGGGTAATGCTGCCAGTCACGCGCCGTGAGCTCGAGACGGGCGTTGATCTCGTCCTGCGTCATCGCCCGGTGCGTGCCGAGCGCGATGAGATAATCCATCCGCTTAACGCGTTTGCCGATGACTTTGTGAAAGAGCCTGAAGAACAATCCCACGGGCGCACTGCGTGTTCCGTCGGGGATGATGAAGAGTACGCGCTTGCCCTCCACTTTGACAGTGTCGAACGCCTTTACGACGACATCTTCTGCCTCGCGTTCCGTGAGTTCACGATCGGTAAAACCGCAGCCGATGACCATAGTGTTCCTCGCTCATAGCGCGGGCTGGAACCCGCAACCAGTACAAAATAAATGTCTTATCACAGCGCGCATGGATGCGCGACGACGATCTTTGTAGTCAGTAACGTGCGATTCGATTATATAAAAAACATCAAAAAAGTAAACGGGAAAATCACTTTTTCATGCGGATGTACGGCAGCGGCGTTCCGTCGGGCAGCTGAAGGTCATACCGGCGTTCGGTGCGGTAGCCGTGGTTCGCGTAGAACGAGACCGCGTTCAGCGATGCGTTCACGGTGATCGTTTTCACGCCGGCACGTGCGATGACCGTCTCAAGGCGTTTGAGGAGCCTTGCGCCGATGCCCCGCCCGTTATACGGGGGAATCACGTACAGCGCGGTGATGAACCTCCTGTCATTGCTCGCGGCGCCGAATCCGCGCACTATCCCGCGTTCATGCGCAACTGCAAAATATCCCTCGCGATACGTGCGGTCATAGAACTCATACGTCAGTGAATCGAGCCAGGCACGGATCTCATCGCGAGTGTAGCGGGTTTTGCACAGCGTTTTAACGCAGGCACGGTGTATCTTCCGGATGCCGGGAATGTCGTTATGGTTCGCTTTTCTTATACTGAGCATGCGTGCCCGCCGATGCGAAGTAAACTTCCATTACTATAGGTGTTTATGAAAAATACTCAAGAGCTGCCCGGGGATGATGCCGATTTTTTTTATCTCGTAGAGCGCTTGAAGAATTCCCAGATGACATCGGTGGCGTTCAGCTTGTCGGTCGTTGGACCCACCGTGCTCACGGGCAGAATACTTTTGCCGCCCGGCCAGGTGTGTCCGCAACCTTCGATGAAATAGCTTTCTATTGCAGTCCCGTTCAATCCTCCGGCATATGTTCTTTTCGTGACACCGTTCGATATTGTCGTCGATACCGGTTCTTTTGCGCAGCCGATGAGCGATATCCACGTGTCGATATTCGCCTGTACCGGCGGTTTCGGGACTCCCTCGCCAAGGGCCACGCCGCCCGTGAATGTTTTGGGAATTCCTCCCGCAAGCGGATTGAGCGTATCGGCGGTGCCGGTGATGTAGCAGAGCGGGAGCGGTCTGTCGGGGACGGCGTTCGTGATCCAGAGCGCTCCGGCCACCGGCGCGATTGCCGCAACACGCGAAGAGAGCGCAAGCCCCGTGCGGAATGTCATCGATGCACCGTTCGAGAAACCCGTTGCATAGACGCGCTTCGCATCCGCCCTGCAGGCCGCGATTATCTCGTCGATCATCGCCGCGATGAAACCGATATCGTCGATGCCGCTCTGGTTTTTGGCGAATCTTCCCGAACCATCGTTCCACGTCGGCGGATTGGTGCGGAAGTTCCCCGGCTTCGACGGATCTTTGCCCAGACCGTCCGGCGCCGCGACGATGAAACCTTCGGCCTCGGCCTTACGGTCCCATCCGGTCTCGAAGAGCGCACCTTTCGATGTTCCGCCGCCACCGTGTATCATGATTACTACGGGAAGGGGCTTATCGCCGTCGTACGATTTCGGCAGATACAGGATATAATGGCGCTCATGCTCGCCGACGATTATGGTGCGGCTGTTGATCCCCGGAACAGGTTTGTCGGCGGCACAGAGCGATCCCGCGACGAGAACGACTGCGAGAAAAGTTTTCATGTGCATCAAAATCTCCACGGTTGTAAGCTCGCTCTGTTTGACGGAGATACGATCCGATCAGTTCCGCGGCGATGCGTTCTACGGCTACGGTATGAGCACGATCTTGCCGTAGGCGCGCTGTGCCATGACCTGCCGGTGAGCGGCGGCCGCATCCGACAGCGGGAGTTCGCTGCCGACGACGGGACGGAGCGTTCCGTTTTCCAGGCCCGCCGCGAGCGCGGGGTCTATCTCCGCCGCCTCGCTCTCCGTGACGCCCCAGAGGGTGAATGCGAGCACGCTTCCGCGGCGCGACATCAGTTCACGCGGCGTAACGGTTACGTCCCCGCGGCTGCCGATGATGACGATGCGTCCGTCGCGCGCTATCAGTTTCATATCGCCCGCAAGGTTGACGTTGGCGAGCATCTCAAGTACCACGTCCACGCCGCGCCCGCCGGTGGCCGCGAGTATCGCCTCCTGATATCCGTGTTTCGTGTGATCGAATGCATGATGCGCGCCCTCCCGCATGACGAGCTCGAATCCCTCGGGGCTTCCCGCCGTTCCCAGAACGGTCATCCCCATCGCGCGGCCCATCTGCACCGCGGCAATGCCCACGCCGCCGCTCGCGCCGTGTACGAGGAGCGTCTCTCCCCCGCGCGCTTTCGCCCGGTCATGGAGCGCATAGTACGCCGTCGCATACGGCACATACACCCCGGCGCCCTGCGCGTACGAGACCGCTTCCGGCAGCCGGTGCACCTGTGTTTCAAGCGTGAGCGCGAATTCCGCGTACGTGCCGGTGACGGACCGCCCGATGTACACGCGGTCACCCGGTTTGTACTTCGAGACACCGCGTCCGATCATTTCAACCGTGCCGGCGCCGTCAGTGCCGGGTGTGAATGGAAGCTCCGGTTTTATCGGGTAGTTGCCCGAGCGCACATATGTGTCTGCCGGATTTACACCCGCGGCGTACACGCGCACGAGCAACTGTCCTTCGGCGGGCTCCGGCCGCTGCGTTTCTTCAAGTTTGAGGACTTCGGGACCGCCGAATTCATGGATACGGATGGCTCTCATCTGATTCTCCCTGCGGTCGTTTTCGCCTTCTGCAGTATCGGACCGCATGGTACTAATATAATTTCAGATGGAGATGGCGTCAAGAAATGGATGGTTTACTCCCGTGTCATTTCACCGGACGCTGCTCGATGACGCGTATCACCACCGGTCCGATGAGTCCCGACGTGAGGAGGTCGGCATCCTTTTTCCAGTGCTTCCATGTGGTGAATGTAAGCCGTCCGCTCGTGCGGGGACTTCCGTTCGTAAGCCATTCGGGCCACGCCTTGAGACTTCCGTCGCCGTTCCACGTGCAGTCGTCGGGAAGCTGTTCGTCGCCGATGAGCCGGTTCGGCCAGAGATTGGCTGCCTTCACCGTGAGTGTGTTCACACCGGGTTTCAGCGCATCGCTCACGTCAACGCGGTAGGGCGCTTTCCACAGGATGCCGAGCTTTTTGCCGTTGAGTATGGCCGCGGCGCTCACTTCCACACGGCCGAGGTCGAGCACGAGCCGCCGTCCGGCGCGGAGCAATTCAGCCGGCACGGTGAACGAAACGGTATATGTCCCCACACCAGAGAAATATCGTACGCCCGCATCCGGATGTTCGCTCCACGAGATGAGTTTATCAAGACGTATCTGTTCCGGTGCACCGCGCCCTTCCTGGAACGCGAGATCCCACGGTCCTGATATTGCGAGCGGTTCCGGGATCGCATCGACGTTCACCGTTGCTGTTCTGCCGTTAGCCGCGGCAAGCGTATAGGTCCCCGTTTCCCAGGCGTTGATGACAGCACCCTCCGCGGCGGATGTGATCTCAAATGACGGCAGCGCTCCCGCATCGGGAGCGTCATCGGGGAGCGTGAGTGTTTCGTTCTCGCGTATGGTCTTCTTTTTACGTACGCCGTTCACGCTGAACTCCACGCGAAGCTCCTTCACCGTCATCGGCGCGGGATCATTTCCGGCAAGTGCGTTGTTCACCTGAGCGGTGAGCGCTCCGTCCTTTACGAGCGCCGCAAGCTTTTCGGTGATGTCCATCGTGGTAGTCGTCGTCGGCGTCTCCTTTTCTTCTGTGAGAAGACCGTAGCGCGCACGCACGATGACGATAGCTCCTTCGTCCTTGATCGTGAGCATGGCGTTTTCGCCGACAGTCTTTGTTTTTTTCACGCCGTCCGCCGTGTATTCCACGCGAAGTTCTTTCACCACGCCGCTCGCAGGGTCGCCCGCGAGATCGTTGCCCGATTTCACCGACAGCGCATTGTCCTTCACCATCGCGGCGAGTTTTGCGGTAACATCAACCCATGGCGCGGCAGTTTGTTCCGTCTGCGGAAACGCGCCGTATACCGCCTTGATGACGGCGATATCCGCTTTTGGTTTCACGCGTACACTGCCGCCGCTGCGGGTGACGGAAACGAGATTGTCGCCGGCGCCTTTCTCACGGAAGACGACGAAGACAGCGCCTGCCGTATCAAACCGGATGGGGATGACAGTGCGTCCGTTCGTCTCCTGATACACCGCGCAGCGTTCTATCATTCCCGTGTCAGGGCGCCAGAATTCGGGGCGCATGCCCTTCACGCGGAATGTGCAGACGGTTTCCTCATATCGGTAGTTCTGGTTGGCGACGAAATATATTTCCGCGCCGCCCGCCCGCCGATGGATGTAATTGAGCTTTGTCGATTTCTCGGCGGTGTATTCGAAATCCGGCGGCAGATTCGCCGCTGCGAATATCTCCTCGAACGTTTTGCCTGAAATTATTTTCCCTTTGCCGAAGGCGCGTTCCTTTATCTTTACGCCGTCGCAGTCGCCCCACAGTTCGTCGGCAATACGGCTCAACGCCGTATCGCAGGCCGGATAGTTCACGAGGCTCGGTGACATCGACGGCCGCGGACCTATCACGACGGCGCCCGCGCTCACGAGATCGCGTATCTTCATCGCGACCTCCGGCGTCATCACGTCGGTCTGCGGGAGCAGCATGTACCGGTACGACATTCCGTCCGGTAGTACGATGCGTCCGTCCTTCACCGTCATTCGGGTGAGGAGCACCTTCCTGTCGAAACCGTCGTAGTCGTATCCGCGCGGGAGTTCCGGCTTCAGCCGGACGAAATTGCCGGGGGCCTCTTCTCCCGCGAACACGCAGACGTCGGCGGCGAACAGTCCCTGCTGATGGATGAACTGCGTGCGCGCGAGATAGCGGAACCAGCCGTTCGCCTGATCCCACCAGGTGGCGGTGCGGCTGAAATGCGTTCCCCAGGGTCCCATCGTCATGCCGGGGATAACGTTCGTCCACGGTTGATGGGCATAGCAATGAAAAATAAAACGATTGATGCCGGCGCATTGCTGATAATCACCGAGTGCCTTGAGATTGAACGGATGCTGCATCCAGCGTCCTTCCTCGGGGGTCGCGGTGAACGACTCGGCGCCGACATATGTTTTTCCATAGGTATGCGCTATCGACGACGCGAGTTTGCCGCCGGCGGCGCTGAAGCCCCACGGCGTCCAGAACTCGGTCATCGGCATGTCGCCGTAACCGCCGGATTCGAGTTCGTTGAAATTGCCGTTGCCGTAGGGTTCGTTGTAGTTCTCAAGATTGTTCTTCGCGCAGAGCTCGGCGAAATGGCCGTAGTAATAATCGTCGAACAGTTCGGCGATGGTGCGCCGGAAATCCCAGAGAAAGCGTTCGGTTTCCTTTGCGTTATCGACCACGCGTCCGGTGATCGTGGGCAGATACGGCAACGGGTCGTAGCCGCGGCGTTTTACGAACTCCTCGCGGAACTTCGGTGTCCAGTTCTGGCAGCCCACTTCATAGCTGTCGATGAGCGCACCGACGAGTGTCTTTCCCGCGGCGCCGGGGGAATCATCAACGACTTTCTGCATCATCCCCTGCCAGTGCGCATCGAGCGCTTCCTTTGAAAGCTTGTCGCATTCGAGTCCGGTGCCTTCCTTCGGCGCGGGATGGTTGCCGCGCATGTTGGCAGTATGTCCGAAACGTATTATCGTCCAGCTGCCCGCGGGAATATCCCAGGCAAGCGATCCGTCGGGTTTCATGGAGCCGGTGAGGTCGACGGTGGTGCCTTTTGCCGCAATCGTTCCGAGGTCGGCGGGGGCGCCTTTGCCGAAATCGGTTGCCGAGGAGCGCGTGTAGCCCGCCTTGGCGCGGAAGTTTTCAATGCGGTAATCGCCGCTCAGCACGATTTCCGAGAGTGTGATCTGCCGGTCCTTGGCGCCGACGCGCGTGAAGAGCATGCGGTAGAAGCGTGACGGCTTTGCGTTGAATCCGATGCCGAGCAGCGTGCCCGATGCGCCGAAGGTCCGCACCGTGGTGAAGGTTACGCCGTCGTCGGATATCTGCAGTTCACCGCCCAGATGCGAGCGTTCGCCGATCGCCGGATGCACGGTGAGCGAGCGGGCGGCAAACGGTTCGGCATATTCAAACGTCACCGACTGCGGTTTCTTCGCCGCGGGGGCGGGGAGAAAACTGTAGCTGCCCTGATTGCCGTCAACAATTTTCGCGCCGCTGAACTTCGGGTCGCTGCCGGTGATCTTCACCGCCGCCGGATCGGGCGATCCTGCACGTACCGCGAGCACGGCTATGTCGCGATAATAATTGGTACGAGTCGGCGGCTGCGCGAGTGTGCCGGCCCACTTCGCGGGTCCCGTCACGTTCGTCTCGCTTGTCACGACGATCTGCATCCCGTGTTCCGGCGTGTTCCACGGTCCGCCGCTTGACGACCAGCCGGCGCAGTTGTGGAATGTCACCGTGAGCCCGAGCCGGCCCGCTTCGGCGATTGCATGTTTCGCCATGGCGCGCCATTCGTCGCCCATGAAGTTCACCGGCCCCGCGGGAAAATAACCGGCGTTGAATATCTGCACGCCGCCGATGCCCGCTTTTTTCATCGCCTCAAGATCGGCGGTGATGCCTGCTTTCGTTATCGTGCCGTTCATCCAGTGCCACCACGTGTGCGGTTTCGCCGAATCCGGCGGCTCGGTAAACCCTTTTGCGAGAGCGTCATCGGCCCCCGTGAGCATGCCCGTAAGTGCCAGCAGCGCCGCGAGTGTTACCATCCATTGCGTCATCGTTTTCATCGTCCGTTCTCCTCGATTCATTTTCATCAGCTTCGTTGCTTTGAACTAAAAATTATACTTCGCGATATTATCTTTCGTGAAGACGAGAATGCCGCCGAGAAGCACATTGTCGCCGTCAATTTTCTTTTCGCCGAGACGCCCGGCTTTTATGGAGGCTGTTCCCGGTTTCAGCGAGCCGTTTGCCGCCATCTGCGCAGCATATACCGTGAGATACCCGAGATCGACCGTGTTCCAGAGCACCACCGATTTCACCGTGCCCCGCGTGACATACTCGCGCATGCCGTTTGGCGTTGACAGTCCCGTCACCTGAACGACGCCTTTTTTGCCGGACTGCTCTACCGCTTCCGCCGCTCCGGGAAACGCCACCGAGGTGATGGCGAATATTCCCTTGAGGTTCGGATACGCCTTCATGAGATCCTTTGAAACGGTGAACGAGAGCTTCTGGTCCTCTTCCGACGGCTTTACCGTTACGAGGTTGAGATGCGGATACGCGGGGAGACGTTCCTTCATCGCGGCGATCCACGCGTTCTGATTCGCCGCGGTAAGCCGCGCGGTAATGACGGCGACGTCGGCCTTTTCCTTCCCGCCGATGTCCTTCGCGAGCGTGTCGACGAGCGCGTATCCGATGTCTTTTGCCGTCGCCTGGTTGACGAACCAGTCGCGCGCATCTTTTGCGCCGTCGGCATCCCAGGTGATGACGGCGATACCGGCTGCTCTGGCCTTCCGCATCGCTTTCGCAAGCACCTCGGGGTCGTTGGGCGAAACGGCGATGACGTTCACGCGCTTCAAGGTCCACTGCTCGATCATTGCGGCCTGTTTTTCCGGCGAGCCGTCCGTGGGGCCGTCGTAGATGAGTGTGATGCCGAGCTCCTTCGCCGCCTCCTCGGCACCCTTTGCGCACGAGGTGAAGTACGGTACGCCTTTCTTTTTCGGGAGCATGCAGACGGTGATCCCTTTGCCCGCCGCCCACGCGCCGGCGCCGAATATCATGATGAACCCGAGAGCGATAATTGAACGTTTCATAAAAAGACTCCTTGTATATAGTGCACGGGATATCCCGTTTCATGCCTCTGTTTTGCCGTCCTTCTTTCCGGAAGCGATCCGGTTCACGAGCACGAGCACGATGAGTATCGCGCCGGTGACGATATAGTTGAGCTCGTTCCTGTTGAACTGCCAGCTCAGGAATTCCCGGAGTTCATGGATGACGACGATACCGATGAGCGTTCCCGCGATGCTTCCTTTTCCGCCGTTGATGCTCGTGCCGCCGAGTACCACCGCGGTGATGGCCTCAAGCTCGAGCCCGTCGCCGATATCCGCTTTTGCCGTATTCCGCCGGGCCACATACATGACTGCGGCAAGCGATGCGAAGGCACCCATCGCCGTGTAGAGAAAAAGCTTCAGCCGTTCGACGGTGATGCCGGAGAATTTTGACGCGGTCTCGTTATAGCCTACCGCATGCACCCACACACCGTATTTCGTCTTCGCCATGACGAAGAGTATTATAAGGAAAAGTACGATGAAAATAACGCCGGCGGTCGGAAAGCCCAGTATCGTCCCGCTGCCGAATGCGAGGAACGCATCGGGATATCCGGACATCGGGCGTCCGTTCGATATGCCGACGGCGATACCGCGGTATGCGGCGAGCGAGGCGAGTGTTACGATAAGCGGATGCACACGCACCGACGCGATGAAAACGCCGTTGAAGAATCCCGCAGCAAGACCGGTGATGAGCGCCCCGGCCACAGCTCCCGCCATCGGGACTTTCACCTCGTGAAGGAGTCCGAGGACAACCGCGGCAAGTGCCATCGTCGACCCCACCGAAAGATCAATGCCGCCGCTCACGATGATGAGTGTCATCATGAGTGCGAGTAGTCCCATTTCCCACATGTGGCTTGACAGCGAGAGCTGCGTTTCGGGCTTCATAAAGTCGGGTGCAACGACAGCGAACACGACAAACATGAGCACGGCGACAATGGCGAGGAATGTTTCGAACCGCAATAAGAGTGCTTTATATTTCGACATTGTCACGCCCCCTTCCGGCGGCGTTCCGCAATGTGGTCAAAAAGCACCGCGGCGAGTATGCACGCGCCCTGTATCGCCTTTTCCCAGTAGACGGTCATCTCGCCGAGCCGGAGAAAAATGAGTACCGATCCGATCATGCTCATGAGGAGTACTCCGAGCGCCGCACCGACGATGCTGCCGCGTCCTCCGGCCACCTTAACGCCGCCCACCACCGCGCAGGTGATGACGAAGAGTTCAGCGCCGTTCCCGACATCCGTTTCGATGACGGAGAGCTGCGGCACACTCACCACCGCCGCGAGCGCGGTGAGAAATCCGGTGACAGTGAACGCAAGCACCTTCACCGCACTGACGGGAAGGCCTACAAGCCGCGCCGCATCGGGATTGCTGCCGACGGCGTACACCCAGCGGCCGGGTATGACGCGGCGGGTGAAAAAGATGAAGCACGCGACCACCGCGAGCGCGGTGAGAACCGAGAACGGCACGCCGAGGAATGATCCCGTACCGAATGTACGGAGTTCCGGCGGCAGCTCGCCGATCCATTCTCCGCCCATGACGAATATGGTGATGCCGCGGAGTACGGTAAGCATGCCGAGTGTCACGATAATAGACGGCACACGTCCGCGGGTGACCAGAATACCGTTGAGCGCACCGATAAGCGTGCCGGCAAGGAGCGTGAGCGCCACGCCGGCGGCCACGGGGAGATGGAGCCGCGAGAGCGAGGTGAAGATGCCGAGCAGCGCCGCACAGAAACCCATGAGCGAACCCACGGAGATGTCTATCTCCCGCGTGACGATGACAAGCGTCATCCCGCACACCATTATCATGAACGGGGCGCTCTTGACGAACAGATCGGAGATGTTCGCCGCGGAAAGGAACGACGGGTTGGCGATGCCGACGGTGATGCCGACGACGGCGATGATGATGAAAAGAACACCTTCTCTCCGCATCAGTGAACGTACGACCATATTCATTCCGCAACTCCGGCGGTTTCCCGCGGTAATGCAAGCGACATGATCGCCTCTTCAGTCGCATCCCGCCGTTCCAGTTCTCCCGCGATGCGTCCGTCGCACATCACGATGATGCGGTCCGCGACGGCGAGCACTTCAGGCAGGTCCGACGATACGATGAGTACCGCCATTCCGTTCTCTGCATGGTCGCGGAGTATGCGGTATATCTCGGCCTTTGCGCCCACGTCGACGCCGCGTGTGGGTTCGTCGAGCATGAGCACGGTCGGCGTTACCGCGAGCCATTTGCCTAGTACTATTTTCTGCTGATTTCCGCCCGACAAAGACGCCGCAGGCGCATGCCGGTCCGGCGCTTTTATCATCAGCGAGCGCATGCTGTTTTCCGCGACGGCGTTCTCGCGTTTGCGATTACGGATGCGAAAGCGCGAGGAGAACGTTCCGATATGAGCCATTATCAGGTTCTCACCCACGGTCATCGGGAGGACAAGCCCCTCGCGCTGACGTTCTTCGGGGACGAACGCGATTCCCGCGGCCACGGCCCGGGCGGGAGAACCACAAGGTAATGCTTTCCCGCCGATAGAGATCGTTCCCGCAGTATGCCTTCGGATACCGAATATCGTTTCCATGACCTCGGTACGTCCGGCACCGACAAGTCCGGTGATGCAGACGATCTCGCCGCTGCGGACGGTGAACGAAATATTATCATAGACGTCTTTGAGTGAAAGATTCCATACGGCCAGCACATCAGGTCCGAACGCGCCTTGCGTTTTGCGTATAAGCGGCGCCAGATCGCGTCCGACCATGAGCGATATGAGCGCAGAAGAGTCCAGTGTCTTCGCATCCGCGGTGCGGATATGGCAGCCGTCGCGAAGCACCGTGATCGTATCCGCGAGCGCGAATATCTCCTCCATGCGGTGGCTGATATAAAGTACGGTTATCCCCCGCTCTTTGAGCGTGCGGATTATCCTGAACAGCGTTTCCGTTTCGCGCCGTGAAAGCGCCGCCGTCGGTTCATCCATAATAAGAAGTTTTGCGTCTGTAGACAGCGCACGGGCTATGGCCACCATCTGTTTTTTCGCTGTAGACAGCTCTCCGACAGGCGTCTGCATGTCGATATGTTCCTCGAGCATCGCGAACAGTTCCCCGGTACGCGCGGCCATCGTTTTTCTATCGGCGATGAATCCTCCGGCGGATGGTTCGTTTCCTATAAAGATGTTCTCTCCGGCGCTGAGGTCGTCGAAAGCGGCGGCCTCCTGATGAATCACTGCGATGCCGCGTTTCGTCGCCGCGGACACGCTGCCGAAGGGAAGCGGTGTACCCGCGAATTCGACGCTGCCGCTGTCCGGCACATGTACGCCGCAGAGTATCTTGATGAGTGTGGATTTTCCGGCGCCGTTCTCGCCCATGAGCGCGTGTATGCTTCCCCGGGCAATATCGAATGAAACGCCGGTGAGCGCGGCAATCCCGTTGAACGTCTTGCCGATAGACCGTAATGAAACGAGTGTCGTGTTCATTGTCCCTCGATGCGGAGAAACGTCGTATCGCTTAACTATAGTCATTCGCGGATGAATTTGCAAGGGAAAAAATGGGATGAAACAGGTACTTTTTGGAATTATCGTTCCATTTTGTTTTTATCTGACAATAGGGAATGGGCGTCCGCCGGTACTTTCTGGACAACCGGCGCTAAACCCTACTGACGGAACGCCCCCGCCTTGCCGCGCCGGAATTCGTTCGGTGTTGTCCCCTCGTGCCTGCGGAACTGTTTGGCGAAATATGAGCCGTCGGTGAATCCGAGCTTTTCCGCGATGTCCTCGACACGCTCACTGGAATAGAGCAGGAGCTCTTTCGCCTTGTCCATCTTGAGCTTGAGGTAATACTGTTTCGGAGACGTATGCGCTTTCTTTTTAAATTCCTTGCGGAAGAAATCGTAGCTCAATCCCACGGACGCCGCGATGTTCTCAAAGCTCACCGTCTCCGCAGTGAGGTGCTCTTTCATCACTTTTTTCGCCCGGTAGATGGGGTCATGGAGCGAAAGTATATTGAGCCCGTCTGACGGCGTGAGTACCCGTGCAAGCTCCGCAGCCGGGATGGAGCGGAAATCGCTTACCGGCGTGAGCGCATCGTCGTTCAGGGTATACACCTTGTCGGCGACGAGCGTCAGCTCCTCGATGCGTTCCGGAATATACAGGAACGCGGTGCCCGTCAGTTTTCGTTCATTCATGATATCGGTAAGCGATTCGAATTGCGGCAGCGTGAGATGACGCGCGATACGGTAGAATATGACAACCGGGCGGTCGGCGAGCAGCGCCGCAACAACGGCAAGGATGCTCTTTTCGTTGAGGTCATACGACGCCGCTGCCGCCGAGAGATCGATACGGCTTGCGAATCTGTCGAGGAGCGCCTGAGCGCGTTTAAGCACGCGCGTGCGACGCAGTATACCGAACGTATGCAGCCCCCGGCCGGGGTGAAGAAAAAAATGTTCGGCGCCGGTAAACCTGTCGAACAGCGTTTCCTTTATCCACGACGGTGCGACGGTGCGCCGCCATTCGTCCGCCGGCATAATCCTGCCGTCAAACCGGATACGGTGACGCGAAGCCGCTATTCCGCATGCTTCACGGGCGAAGAGCTCAATCTTGTCGACATCCGGCGAGAGTACACAGGTTATTTCGCCGCGTTTCAGGTCGAGTATATCCGCGCCCGGGAATTCGTGCATCGCTTATTACCAGTTCATGAGCGATGTAATCGGGGCTTTCAGCGCCTCATAATTGTTCTGATGCGCCGTTACGTTGGGATGTGAATGCATGCCGCGGTTGGTTCCGATATCGGGAAACTCGCCGAATGCGACATCGGTTTTTCCCGCCGCTTTCTCGGTGTCGACGAGATCACGGACATACGCGGTGAACGTCATGGAACCGTAACCGAGGCAGAGTATTTTCGGCGACTGATAGTTTTTACGTGCGCCTTCGATGAGTTTCAGATATGCCGCCTGATACTCCTCTTTGGTCGGCAGGTAGGCGCTCGGCGTTGAGTAATCGTTGATGCCGAGGAAGATGACGACGAGGTTGGGGTTGAACGACCAATCGTTCCAGACGGGGGCGGCCGATGACTGCACCGCCCGCAGATACATCGCCGGGTATGCGTTCGGATCCGGCTTTTTGCCGCCGTAATTCTTCACGAGCCCGCGCCCCGACCAGGCGTTGATCATGAACTCGGCGTTGAAAAAATCAGCCAGGAGGCGTCCGTATGTCTGATAGTTGTCTGTTGTCTCCCAGACGTCGAATCCCGTTGTCGCCGGCGCGGTGTTGCCGTAACCCACCGTGAATGAATCGCCGATGAACTCGATGCGCCGCGGCCGTATCGGCACATCCAGTAACGTACTCGACTGATCGACGGCAAGTCCGAGCAATATCGCCGCCGCGCCGGTATTCTCGCTTTTCTTATATATGGTGAACTCATGTACCGCAGTGTCCGTTGAATTCTGAATCAGATCGAACTCCTGTTCCCCCGAGGTGGTAACGAAATCTTTGGAGAACACGCCGTCGACAAGAAGATTGTATTTGTTGTGCGTATCCTTCATCTTGATCCGGAGCGCGCTTGTGGCGCATTTGAATTTTATATATACACCGGGCCATGAAAACGCGGGCTGCTGCGGGTTCGAAAGATTCACCCTCCCGAAGTATTTTATTTTCGAATTATCGGGCATGATGACCTGCAGGCCGCCGGTATCCAGCTCGGCGTGCAGGAAGACGAGATTCATTCCAATGAGCAGGACGCTGAAAATGATTTTGCGAAGCAGCTGATATAAGTTCATGATGTACTCCTGGTTCGATCTCGTAATGGTATGGGGATACTATATCCCTCTGCCGCTATTGCGTCAATATGAATGCCGGTAATAGCCTATTGCCTTGTATCCGTGCGCTTCAACTATTCTTTTTGAAAAAGGAATACTTCTCAAGTAAACGGTTCAACTTTGCATTGTCCGACAGAACCGTACTATAACCCATTTTGACATACGCCGCCAGACGTTTCTTGAACATCGATATTGTCAAGCCGGAATCAAGATCGACATAGTCATATACCGACACATCAATCTTGGCCTCGTGTTCGCGATGCAGACGTCCGGCATATTGAATAACCTTGCCTTTGTATGAAACCGGGGTAGTGAGAAACAATACATCGAGAACCGGAAGGTCAAATCCTTCCCCGATCAGAGAACCGGTGGCAAGAAGACAGAATCTATTTTTCCCATCAATCGCCTCGCTGATCTTCTGCTTAACAATACGACGCTCTTTTGCGCCCATACGGGTCTGTCGCCTCCAGAACGGCAACCGGACGGGCTACAAGTATCCGGTTCACCGTTGAACGTTCATCCGCTTTCATTTCATGCCTGATGGGTCCGCATTGCATGTACATTATTTTCTGGTGGCCGTCTTTGCGGTAGGGGGTCGCGGTAAGGCCCAGTACATGCCGTGCGCTGAATTTATTCAGGACCTGTTCGAAGGAAAAAGCCGGTATATGGTGCGCCTCGTCGATAATTACCTGTCCATAGTTTGCCGATATATCCGCCAGCGTCTCCTGACGGGATAGGGTCTGCAGCATTGCGATGTCTATGATCCCATGTGTTTTCTTTTTTCCGGCGCCTATCATTCCAATGCCGGTCTTCGGTATATTCGTATATTCCATGATCCTGTCGCGCCATTGTTCCATCAGCTCTTTTCTGTTTACCAAAATCAGTGTCGGCTGTTTTCGTGCCGCGATAATGGCGATACCCATGACTGTCTTTCCCGACCCGGTTGGAGCCACAAGAACACCATCGTCGTATTCTAGAATTGAATCGACGGCGGATCGCTGCTGATCGGTGAGTATTGTCTTGCAGGTGAGCTCGATCGGCGATGCGGTCACTCGTCTGTCGTCGATGGCCGCATCGGCACCGGCGTCACGGATGAGACGTACGAGATCGTCAAGTAATCCCCGGGGGAGAGACAGTAAAGCTCCGTATATACGCGCAGAGGATATATACCGCGGGGTATTATATGTGGGAAACCGCATGCGTTCCAATTCATAGAATTTCGGATTGGCGAATGTCGCCAATCGTTTCATCGCCGTGACCGCCTGCGGCGGCAGATCTCTGGTGTCGATTCTGATATCCGCATCGATGATCAATGAAACCGTGCCCGATAATATTCCCTCAAGCGGTTTTGGCGGAATTGAAACGCCCTGTTCAGCGGCGGTTATGTCTTCTGTTTCAAATGGATACGGCCGACCCAGAAGCGGTGGCTCCGTATTTTCAGAAATGGCACCTTTCAGTTCAGCCGGGTTCAATGCACGCCGTTGCGAAAGATATTCCCATTGATCGGCATATGATACGCCCGTATCATCGATAAACTCGCTGTTGCCGTTTCTGCGCGGATTCTTCTGCAGCGGCAATGCTATCAAATTACCGAAATTCCCTTTGGGTATCGTATCCTGACTTGGAAAAAATCTGTCGTAACTGTCAAGCCCTATCTCATGCCGAAGATATGACGCCTTGCTGAGCAGTATCGTCCCGAGCATACGCGCGTCACGGGCCGGAACCGGAACATTGAAAAATATCCACGCATGTGCTCCATTGCCGCTGCGTGACCGTTCAACCGCCACGTCAACGCCGAGTTTCCCGGCGGCTTCCTTGTATGCATGCACATCCTGCATCCATTCCGATTCATCAAAATCGGCGGCGAGAAATATACAGGTGTCATCTTCGCGTATGGCGTATGTGCCGATTGTGGATCTGCCTTCAAGATGCGCACGCACGACGTCGTCGGTCAGCGGGATGAAATCTTTATTCGTGCAGGCGGTGCATTTGACTTCCGGTTTTCTGCACAGCGGACGTTTCCATTCGTTCCTGCAAGCGGGACTGTAACCGCTTTTATTCTGGCTTTCCCACCGGTGCGGAAATACATCGGTCCTGCATGCGAACAGCTTCATGAACAGTGCAATCTTTTCTTCGGGTGTTTTCGGGATGGTGCCCGAGATGATGGTCCCGGCGGGCTCGGCCTGCGACGATGCGTTCTGAAGAGACCGTAAATCGGCTTCGATTGCACGCTTTTCTTTTTCTATTGCGTCAAGACGTGATTTAAGTTCTTCAAGATCGCTCACGATACATAGCTGTCCTTACTTTGGATTTGTAAGCTCTTCCGCTATCAACTCAGCCTGCTTGAGCACCGTCTCTGTAGCCAGCATCTGCATATCCGGCGGATAGCCGTACTGCCGCAATATCCGTTTTACGATGACCTTGAGCTTTGCCTTAACGCTTTCCTTTATCGTCCAATCTATTGACGCATTTTCCCTGACCTTTTCAAAGATGACAACAGCAAGCTCGCGAAGCTTGTCTTTTCCCATAACGTCACGCGCGCTTTCATTATATGCAATTGCGGTATAAAAAGCATATTCGAATTCGGTAAGCCCCATTTCCTTGGGCTCTTTATCTATGTTCCTGATCTCTTTAGACAGTTTGATGAGTTCATCGATAACTTCCGCCGCGGTCAATATCTTGTTGTGATATTTTTTTATTGAATCCTCAAGCATTTCCAAGAGCGTTCGGCTCTGCACAAGGTTCGTTCTCATGCGGAATTTGATCTCATCATTGAGTAATTTCTTCAAGACCTCCATGGCGAGGTTCTTATGCTCCATATTCCTGACTTCAAGGAGGAATTCTTCCGAAAGAATGGAAATATCCGGCTTTTTAATTCCCGCAGCGTCGAATACGTCGACGACCTGTTCGGACGCGAGCGCTTTGTCGATCACCTGTCGGATTGCTGAATCTATCTCGTCGTCGGTTTTGCCCGATCCGGTGCTCACGAATTTCACCAGACGGGCTTTTACCGCCTGAAAGAATGCGACTTCGTCTTTTACATCCATTGCCTGATCATGCGGTACGGCAATGGCGAACGCCTGCGACAAAGCCGTTACTTCATCGATGAATCGCTTTCTGCCGTTCTCAAGACCGAGAATATGTTCTTCGGCGGAGAGTATGAGTGACAGCTTTTTGCCGGTATCCGCTTCAAAGTATTCTTCGTATGCAAAGCCGTGAAACATCTGCGAGACGATCTCAAGCTTCTCAAGCATCGCCTGTACGGCCTGTTCCTGGGTGACAGCGGGATCTCCTTTACCACCTGCATCGGAGTAGAACGACAGCGCCTGTTTGAGATCGGAGGCGATGCCGAGATAATCGACGACCAGGCCGCCCTTTTTATCCTTATATACTCTGTTGACGCGGGCGATGGCCTGCATGAGATTATGGCCTTTCATCGGTTTGTCGATGTAAAGCGTGTGGAGACAGGGTACATCAAAGCCGGTGAGCCACATATCCCGGACGATGACAAGTTTCAATTTATCGGCCGGGTCTTTCATTCTTTCGGAAAGCGAACGGCGCTGTTCCCTGGTGGTATGATGCCGGGATATCTCCGGGCCGTCTGATGATGCTGATGTCATGACTACTTTGATGGTGCCTTCTTTCAGATCAGCATCATGCCATTGCGGACGTATGGCGATGACAGCTTCGTACAGTTCAGCAGCGATGCGGCGTGACATGGTGACGATCATTCCTTTGCCGTCAAGTACTTCCTGCCGCTTTTCAAAATGGGTGACAATATCCTCCGCAATCTGCCGTATGCGGTCTTTACTGCCGATAAGCGCTTCCAGCTGTGTCCACTTCGCTTTTTCGCGTTGGTGTAGTGTCAACCCATGGGTGGACACTACACCAGCGTCATCCATTTCCATCTCATCGTCCAATTCTTTGACAAGCTTTCTGCCTTCATCGCTCAGGGTGATTTTTGCCAAACGGCTTTCGTAAAGTATCGTCACCGTAGCACCGTCGGCAACCGCCTGCGAGATGTCGTAGATATCCACATAATCGCCGAACACGGCCGGGGTGTTCACATCGCTGCTTTCAATAGGTGTTCCGGTGAATCCGAGATACGTTGCATTGGGCAGCGCGTCACGCATATACTTTGCAAAGCCGTAGACTACCTTCTTGCCCACAACGCTTCCGTTCTCATCCTTCGCATCAACGGTTTTTGCGCTGAAGCCGTACTGCGTTCTGTGTGCTTCATCGGCGATGACGATGATATTCCTTCTGTTTGAAAGCTCTTCAAAAACGTTGCCTTCTTCGGGGTTGAATTTCTGTATGGTGGTAAAAACAATCCCCCCGGAAGAGACTTTCAGAAGTTCCTTTAACTGTTCGCGACTTGCCGCCTGTACGGGCTCCTGCCGCAGCAATTGCTTAGCAGCGCCGAATGTATAGAATAATTGATCGTCGAGGTCGTTCCTGTCGGTGATGACAACAATGGTGGGATTATCCATCGTCAGCACGATCTTCCCGGCATAGAACACCATGGAAAGCGATTTGCCGCTGCCCTGCGTATGCCAGACAACGCCGCCCTTCTTGTTTCCTTGCAGCGAAGCCGCTTTCGCCGTGCTCTCAACCGCTTTATTGACCGCATAGTATTGATGATACGCGGCGATCTTCTTCTCCGTCTGTATCGTGATGACGCCGGTGTGCTTATCCTCTTTCTTCGATTTCTCGAATACGATGAAATGCCGGATAAGATCGAGCAGCGTTGTCTTGTCGAGCATGCCGTTGATAAGGGTTTCGATGGCAATTTCTTTTTTCTCCCGTCCCCGTCCCCGTACGGAACGGTCATGACCGTTCCGTACGGGGACGGGGATGGGGACGGGGTAATCCGGCATCTTCCACGACATGAATCTGCCGAATCCGGAAGATATCGTACCCGCCTTTGCATCAAGACCGTCGGATATCACTACAAAACCGTTATACGTGAACAGCGCCGGAATGGCCTGTTTGTATGTCTGAATCTGCCTGAATGCCGAATGCAGCGTTGCGTTCTCATCCGCCGCATTCTTCAATTCAATGACGATGAGCGGGAGTCCGTTGACAAATAGAACAACATCGGGGCGTTTCACATTCCCCTGCTCGCTCAGCATGGTGGATGTTACGGTAAATTGATTGACAACGATAAAATCATTGTTCTCCGGATTGTTAAAATCGATGAGCCATACCAGATCGCCGCGGCTGTGGCCGTCTTTCTGATACGTTACCTTAATGCCTTCCGTCAGCATCCGGTGAAATGCTTCATTGTTCGTTATCAGCTCCGGCGAATTAAGTCGCAGGAGCTGCTTGACGGCATCTTCCCGCGCGTCGGCGGATATCTTCGGATTAATACGTGCAACGGCGTCCGCGAGTTTTTCAGCATGCAGTGCTTCGGCGAACGAATCGCGCCACGGGGTATCGCTGTCGGGCGCTATATCGGGACCATGGAAGTGTTTAAATCCCTGGTTGGACAAGAGGTCAAGCGTTAGTTTTTCAATATCGAATTCAGTGATCTTATATTTCTTCATTTTTCACGCCTGTCACCGGTATGGAACAGGTATACCTGTTCCATACCGGTGGTGAATTCAGTACTAATATTTCTTTCCATCTTTTTTACCCGTGATGCGCTTTATTTCTTTATCAAAATCAGATAGATATTCTTTATCCTGAGTTACACGGTATTTTTCATATTCTTTCATCGCGAGCGCAAGCGCAACGTCATGACTTATGGAACCTGCATCGGTGAGAATTTCATATTCGCTGAATTTGAGAAATGCGTTGAGCTTTTCCGCCCAGTCCTTCATGTACATAGGCTTATTGCGTACCGCCTGCAATTCCGCGTAATCGAGATACATGGTGACAATCCTGTTCAGATGATCGAGTTCCTTTTTGTCGAGATAATTTTTAGCCACGGCAACATCGCCCGGCAGTATCTTCCCCGCCGGTCCTTTACGCCATGAAGTGAGTCCCATATTCGGCTGTTCACTGTCGGCACGGCGCGCGATGATCTCCGCGGCGGTTTTTCCGGTAATCGCGAAATGCAGTTTATTCTGAACGGCAGCGAAAAACTGCTTTGTGTCCGCCGCTTTCGGTGAGTAATCGATGGACGTGGCATAGAGATCGGTTATTTTCTGATACATCATACGCTCGCTTGCGCGTATCTCGCGTATCTCTTCCAGTAATTCGTCGAAGTATCGTGTGCTGAACCGCGAACCGTGCTTGAACCGGTCTCCGTCTACGGCAAATCCCTTGTGGATGTATTTCTGAAGTATCGTGATCGCCCATTGGCGGAATTGCGTGCCGCGCTCCGAATTGACCCGATACCCCACCGCGATGACGGCCTCCAGGGAATAGAATTTCGTCTGATACTCTTTGCCATCTTCGGCAGTATGTGCAAATTCTGCACATACTGCGTTTTCCTGCAATTCGTTTTCAGTAAAAATGTTCTTGAGATGTTTGGTGACGACGCTGCGGTCAACATCGAACAATTCGGCTATGCGCTTTTGCGGCAGCCAGATATTCTCATTTTCATATACGACTTCTATATTTACTTTCCCGTCGGGCGTCTGATAAAAGGCTATCTGATCATCGGGTATTTTTTTATTTTTGGGCATTGGATACCTCGCGCGGAATGCCTGAAATATGAGCTCCGGTGAATGATTTGCGCCGTATGGTTTCGCCATCGAGGGCAATAGCATCCGGAAGGAGCGGTCGCGACCGGTCCTTCCGGGTCAGCGAATAAAGATACTCTGTGGATTTGCTCATATCTCCACCCTCACTTCACCGCTCATCAGCTTCGGCAATAGTGTATCACGAAGGCTAATAAGTAATTGAATGTTCATTGTATTATAGCTTATTTTGCTATATATCGGTTCCAATATAGTATTAAACTCCTCTATAATATTTTTAGTTGGGAAATGACAAATATATGCGCAGATGCGATCAGGCGATGTATGCATAATTGATGTGCCGGAAGCAGACCCTATAATATATTGCCTATACTCATCTGTGCGAAGTGTAAAATATACAAAATATTTCCACTCTATATGGTCGTCTTGGAAATTAACTTTTCCTACCCGCTGATTATGTAAATAAATAAATTCTTTGGACTGAGGAATAAATGCAGGATAACCTAATGTATCGGTATCAACACTCAAGTCGGTCATGGTAACAACAAGGTCGTTTGCAATAAACCTATACTCATCAGGAAAGGATTCTCCGACAAAATATTTATATTTCTCGCCTTTGAATCCTCCTCCGATTTTAAAATTACCAGGTGTCACAAGAATATTACTATTTTTTTGATCGGAAATCTCGCCGCCTTTAAACGCATACCCATGCTTTACACTTATAATTTCAGATAGTGGCTTTTCCTCCCAGCCCTCATCCGCCTCCTCCACAAACCACTGCCTGAAAAGCGTCTCCGCCATTGCTTCAAGCGTTTTATTCTGGCGGTGCAGCAGGTCGATCTTGTCGTCGAGTGAGGAAAGGACGGAGGCGATGGCGCGTTGTTCGGGGAGCGGGGGTAAATATATATCTAAGCTCTCTAATTGTTCTCTAGCAATGTTTGGAAACGTTGACCCAGTCGCACGCGCAAGTAATGTGGAAAGATTGAAATCAATAATGCCTTTCACAAATGACTGTAGATCGTTGCCATCACGGTGTCTTATAGCTGCAAGGCCTCTTCCAATAACATATTCTTTATCGGACCAATTCATTTTTCCAGTAGTTGAACCGCGAACACAAAAGAGAATATCTCCAACCTTCGATATTCTTGTTGGTTCAATTGTGTACTGAATTGCCTGTGGATATTTTATCCCAAATTCAGTGGGGCCATTTAGCAGTGGAAATCCATTGCCAATTTGATTACACGATTCTCCTTTTGGCGATTGTCCCATTACAATTTCCGCTATTGCAGCTAATTTGCATTCTTTCCACGCGCTCATACCGGCATTTCCTCATCGCTTAGGAGCGCGGATGATCGGATGTGTGGATTGGGATTGCGGGGGAGAGGGAGCGGCAGAGGGGGTACGGAACAGGCATGCCTGTTCCGTACCCCCTCTGCCGCTCCCTCAAGCGCTGGAATTGATTCATCCTGCGCCTTTTTCTTTCCCCAATTCACCGGATTATTTTTTATATATTCGCGGATATAATATAATTCTTCGCCATCGCGAATGATGCGATCATAATATGATTTATGCCAGCGGAAATATGGATTGCCGGATGCATGAATTAATTTCGATGCGGCGGATTTAAATGCGCCTATTGCCACAGGCAATTTCTGATGATTGCGCTCCGGGATATGGCTCGGGGTAGGGGGCAGGCATGCCTGCCCCCTACCCCGAGCCATATCCCGGGAAGATGGAATGAATATTATCCCATGCACATGATCCGGCATTATGCAGAATTCATCCAATGCGATATTCGCGCAATGATCGGGCAATTCCTGCCAGCATTGGGCGGCGATTTTTCCCGCCTCATTCAAATGCATCATCCCGTCCGCTATCGCACCGAAAGCATGATCCCTATTGGCCGTATTTATCGTCACGAAATATGCGCCCTCGGATGAATAATCGTATCCGGACAGTCTATTGGCCTTGCGCTCACGCATCCGTCTTCACCTTCTTGAGGTTTTCAAGGATAAGCGCGTTCAATCTCGTCTCTTCTTTCAATTGCGCTTCGAATTCGGCTTTCAGGCTGTTGAACCGTTCATTGAAATTGAAATCATCCTCATCATCGGGAAGCCCCACGTATCTGCCGGGCGTGAGAACGTAATCCAGTTCCTTCACCCGCTCAATAGTCGCCGAATTACAGAAGCCCTTGATGTCCCCGTATTTCCCTTTCGGCTTCCTCCATTCGTGATACGTGCGGGCGATCTTCTGAATATCCTCGGCGGATAATTCCAGTGTCCTGCGATTGATGAGATGTCCTTCATTGCGCGCATCGATAAAAAGAATTTCATCTGTGCGGTTTCGGCCGTTCGCTTTATTCCTGTTCAGGAACCAGAGACACGCGGGGATCTGCGTGTTAAGGAAGAGCTTGGCGGGCAGATTGATGATGCAGTCCACCATCCGCGCTTCGATCAACGCCGTGCGGATGTCTCCTTCACCGGAGCTTTTTGAGGTGAGTGAACCTTTTGCCAGAACGAATCCGGCAATGCCGCTCGGACTGAGATGGTAGAGAAAGTGCTGTATCCATGCGTAGTTGGCGTTGCCCGCGGGCGGTGTGCCGTATTTCCAGCGGCCGTCGGTACGGAGCAGATCGCCGCTCCAATCGCTGTCGTTGAACGGAGGATTGGCAATGACGAAATCCGATTTCAGGTCTTTATGCGCATCATTAAGGAACGATCCTTCGTTATTCCATTTCACCTGGGAGCTGTCGATGCCGCGAATGGCAAGATTCATTTTCGCTAAGCGCCAGGTGGTCTGATTGCTTTCCTGACCGTAAATGGAAATATCGTTCACTTTGCCCTGATGGTTTGCAACGAACTTTTCCGATTGCACGAACATACCGCCCGATCCGCAGCAGGGGTCGAATACGCGGCCTTTGTACGGCTCAAGCATGTCGACGAGCAATTCAACGATGCTTCGCGGCGTATAGAACTGCCCGCCCTGTTTCCCTTCGGCAAGCGCGAATTCGCCGAGAAAGTATTCGAATACATGCCCGAGAATATCCGCGCTGCGTGCTTTCGCGCTGCCGAGAGCGATATTGCTGACGAGGTCGATGAGACCGCCGAGACTGGTGGGGTCAAGGTTTCCCTGTGCGAATACTTTCGGCAATACATCTTTCAGCGACGGATTATCCTTTTCAATGGCATCCATCGCATTATCTACGTCTTTGCCGATGACGGGAAGCTTCGCCCGTGACTGCAGATATGTCCAGCGGGCTTTTGCCGGAACAAAGAAGACATTTTCGGCCTTGTACTCGTCCTTATCCTCGGGGTCCGCGCCCTTGTATTCGCCTTTCCCGTTTTTTAATTTTCCATGGAGTTCTTCGAAAGCATCGGATATGTATTTCAGGAATATGAGGCCGAGAATGATATGTTTATACTGCGCGGCATCTATATTCTTCCGCAGTTTATCTGCGGCTTTCCACATCTGTTTTTCAATGGGTTCTTCTTTTACGGTATCGGCTTTTTTTTTCGGCATTACATACATCCATTATCACATGTCATCACGGGCGCTCCTGACGTACTTGTACCAGTATATGATAGAACGATGTATTCATCAATACAATATTGTGATACAACTGATGGAATCTCAACGTCAGAACCAGAATAGTCAGGTTGAGACAGATGCACAGGATGCCCGAAAAGCCCATCCTGTCTATCCTTTTATCCTGACCATCCCGGTTCTGACATGCTTTCACAGTATTATACGCACAAACACATACCCCACCACATCCATATCCCTCAACGGCACTATCCCGTTGATGATCACCCCGCACCCGAACCACGAATACTCAGCCATCAGCCCCACCCCAGCCGATGAAAGCACACCTTCCGCCGTCACCCGGATACGTCCGGATACAACCGGTGCCAGATACAACGCCGTAACTTCATTCAGCCTATACCCGAGCGCATACTCATTCGACCGTATCGCAAACCGTATCTCCGCCTTCGACTGTGAACGCAGCGCCTTCGACTGTGAACGCAGCGCCTTCGACTGTGAACGCAGCGCCTTCGACTGTGAACGCAGCGCCTTCGACTGTGAA
>JACRPF010000016.1 GCA_016214035.1 Spirochaetota bacterium
GTGGCATTCGTGCTGACGTAGACGCCGGTAATCTGACCGGACAGATTGCTTCCATAACCCTGCCCAGTTACTGTCGGGTTCGTTATCCAGGTGATAGGTGCCGGGTTCGTGATACCGACAAACGGCGTGCTTCCGTTCGTCACATAGTTCGTGAAGTTGTTCGTGTATGTGAGGCCGACACCGTTCGATGCGATGACCGACAGCGGCAGCATGCCGTTCGGGAACACCAGCGCGTTCAGCGTAAACTCAAACGCCGGGCTTGTATTCGTCCAGGCGTAGAACGCACCGTTCGTATACAGCATCACCGCCGTCACGCCGCTCACGTTCTCGTAGTTCGTACCGCGATAAACGACAGTATTGCTTATCACGCTTCCATTGATGTAGTTCGTCACCGCTGCATACGGAGCGCTGTTGTCGATGAGGTTCGTCTGATAGAAATAGTTCGTTTTGTTATTCGACGATACCGCGATGAACTCGAATGCGTTCGTACCGTCAAGCAACGAGACTGTGTTCACATTCGTCGTGAAGCTTGTGCCGTTCGTAACTAAGGCGAATGTGCCTGCGTTCGTCCGGAAGTAGACCGCAGGAGGATCGAGTATTCCCGCCACATTCGTAGCATAGCCCATGAATGTCATCGTGCCGCGGTTCGTCGTGTACTGCGCGATGTTCGTCTGCGCTATAATTGGCGCCAGATTGTTAACGATGAACATCGTACTTGCCGAATTCGTGCCGATTCCAGCAACGTTCGTCGAAGTCACATACGCATAGTATGCGCCGTCAGTAACGCCGGTTGTGTTCCAGTTGTTCGTGAACTCGGTACCGTTCAGGAGACCCGCTATGTTCGTCACCATGCCGCCGGCGTTCGTGATGACAACTCTCGTTACGGCAATACCGGACTGTGCGTCAATATTCGTGCCGCGTATCGTGTATGTGCCGCCGATTATCTGACCGGCGGTAATGTTTGTAAATCCAACGAGCGGCGCACTTAGGTCTACATAGTTCGTCTGATAATTCGTTGCCACAAAGCCGTATTCATTGCTCGCCACCGCGTAGAATACGTTCGTTATCGGGAAGCCGGTAACCGTGACGTTCGTCGTCCAGTTCGTCGTTGTGCCGCCGGCAAGTGCGTATGCAGTCGTGGCATTCGTGCTGAAGTAGACGCCGGTAATCTGACCAAAGTCATTGCTCGCCCAGCCCTGGATCTGCACCGTGCTGTTCGTGATCCATGCCCCTGACGGCGGATTCGTTATTGCAGCCGTCACCGTTACCGCGCCGCGCTGCGCATTCGTCGATGCGCTGAACCAGCTCTCATTCATATACGGTGCGGCAGCATCATAGGCGGTCACAAAGTAGTAATAGGTGTTACCGAACGACACCGATGCATCGGTGAACGATGTCGCTCCGGCACCGGTAATATTCGTATAATATGCGCTGAAATTCGTCCAGGCATCTGCATTGACCGACCGGTAGACACGATAACCCGCGGTATCTCCGCCGGTATTATTCCAGTAAATGGCGACATTGGATACGCTGTTCGAAACTCCATTGAACGCCGGGACTGCGGGTGCTGTTGTGTCCGCCTGCGCTGTGCCTATGTAACCCAGACGATACGGCGCAACTATATTCGTATCGTTCGTACCTATTCCGCCGGACACCGCAGGATAATGAATGCTGCCCCACCAGTTATTCGACACGGCATTCCCTGCCGCATACACGGCATTCACGGTATTTGAGAATATATCATTCATGCCGACGGTATTCTGACTGGAGGCATTGGTAAAAATGACGCCTGTATCGTTCGATGTTATCACATTCAGACGCATCACTACATTCGACGAATAATCTATTCTTGTACCGGCGCCGTTCGACGAAATCGTGTTCGACAGCATCGTTACGGCGTATGCGTTCGTCAGACTCACCGCCTCAAATTCATTATGTCCAATCGCATTATTCATGAATATACTGTTGCTTACGGTGACCGCCGCTATGCCATTCGATCCATAATCAATACTGTTGTATCCCACGGTCACATCACCGCAATTATTGATGCTTATAGCGTTTGTATTGCTGATGAAGGTATTGCTGACGATACGCACATTCGACAGACTGTTGATCTCCCATCCGGTGCGGTTATTTATGAACAGATTGCTGTATATCTGCCCTCCGCCCTCGAACGACCACATCGACACTGCGGTGTAATTTGATTCAAACCGGTTGTATGTCACACTCCAGTTGGTATTCGTAATGTCAGACACACTTAACGACCCATATAGCTGATTCGACACGATCCGCGCCGTCGTCAAACCGGAAAGGCCTATCGCCTGCATACTGTTATTATTGATATAATTCCCGACGAGGACAGGTGACGCGTCATTTATCTTGATCCCGAAATTCATACCCCAGCCGACACGATTGCTCATCACGGTGCCCACCGCGCCGTTCCCATACATGATATGTCCGTTACCGCCCATGCCCGAATTGGATATCGTCATGCCGTAGATATTCACCGTGCTCGCATTCGTCACTTTGATGACGAACATCGAACCGCCGCCGTTGATTGCCGCAGCGCTGTTGTTGCCGTTCGTATACCACGGCCAGCTCATGATGGTGATATCCCGGCCTATCTCGATGCTGCTCGCGTTGTACGTGCCTGCGAACACCGCGATGGTATGTCCGTTGCTTGCCGCAATGATCGCTGAACCGATGGTCATATAGACCGCGCCGGTATTCGTGTTCGACGCCGCTACGGAGCCGCTGTATGAAGACTCGCGGTAACCCGCATCAGGAGCATAGCCGCTGTACGTGGCCGCGTATGGAGTGACGATAGTCCCCGCATCAACCGCTCCGCTCGATGCGTTGGTGATAACATATCCGGCAGCCGGATCTAGCTGCGGATCGAGCGTCCCCGAGGACGGGCTCAATGAGACGTTCGCCGCCCCCCATGAGTTGGCATTGTAAACATTGTAGTGATGTCGCGTGCCATCCCAGTTATCATCGTTCAGTCCGTACTGATTGTTGGCGTAGAAGATATTGTTCGTCGTGTACACTGTCGCGCCGTTGGCGATATACAGCCCGTGCCATGTGTTTCCGGCAATGGTATTATTGACAGCAGTAACGTTCTTGGCGTCCCACGCCGCGGTTATCCCGTAGAACGATGCCCCGGCAATCAGGTTGCGTGCGACAACACCGTCGGCGGTGCGCGCAAGATTGATATTATTGCCCTGATTCGAGCGGATTTCGTTTGAGACTATGACAACGCCGTTTGTCGCCGCTACGTAAATACCGTTCCCGGTGTTGTATGATATGACGTTGCTGTCGATGCGGTTATTGCTGTAATCGCTGATAAGCATTATACCATCGTAATTCGACTGAACATTATTGCCGTAACTGACCGAGTTAACAACATTTGTCATCAGGATGCCGCGCGCGTTCGAAATAACGGTATTGTTCGAAGCCCCGACCTCGGCCGCGAACGGGCCGATGCATATGCCGTTGGTAATTGCACCGGTTACGCTATTATATGAGAACACGAGATTGCTCACGTTCACGCACATGATGCCATTATCCGCGCTGCCGGTGATCGCATTCGACACCGCGTTGATCGATGCCGCATTGGTGATGAAAAGCCCCTGATCAAAACCAATTATCTCATTGCTGATAACGCGGTTATAGAAATAGGTATCGGCCACGGCCAATCCTATATCGCCCATACCCGACAAACGGTTGTTCATCACCACATTGCTGACAGCCTGCTGAAAGACATACAGGGCGCCTGATTTTGTGCCGCCTGTCCCGCGAAGTATGCCGGCTACCGTGTTGTTCGAAACACCGCAGTTCGTGGTGTACGCGAGCACGATGCCGCCGTTGTTGGTCGCATCGAGATTATTACTGAACACATTGTTGCCGTGCACAGCACTGCCGGCGGAGGCATAGAGCAGAATACCGTAATTCGTGAGCAGATAATTCGAGTTGAACGCGACGGTGCTGTTATCGCACCCGAAGAAAAGGCTGATGCCGTTGGATGCCCGGGTCACCGTATTACTGACGGCGTATACATTCGTCGAGAAATAGAACGAAACGCCGCCGTTATTGCTTACGATGCTGTTGCCGGCAAAATAGGTGTTCGGCGAATACGACGCCTCGAACGCATTGCCGCCGCTGCCGGTGATATGATTGCTTACTACCCATCCGCGGCTGACGTTCGAGGTGAAATGAATGCCTCGTGCCATGCTGGAATATATCCTGTTGCCGACGAGGTAATTGCTCGCCGCACTGCTCATCACCACGCCGTTCGACGCTCCGGTTATCGTATTATCAACAAGCCCATTATTGCCGGACTGCTCACCGATAGCGACACCAACCTCTGCGCCGGTCAGTGCGTTATTCGATATATACTGTCCGTTATTGTTCGAATTCAAATATATGTTTGCAAAACGTGAGCCGGCAATGCTGTTGCTGAAGATCGCATTCGACGCATTATCGGCGGACAGCCAGATGCCGTGCAGTCCGCTTCCCGTGATGCTGTTATTGTACACCAGGTTGGCATCTGCATTGGATAAAAAGAAAACACCGGATATGGCGTTACTCGTCATTGTGTTGGCAGAAATATAATTCTGCACAGCCCCCGGATATACCGCAACACCGTATGCCTGATTCGTTCCGGTGAACACATTACGCATTATATAATTATTCGTCGCACCGAAGACCAACATCCCGTTCACATTTGCCGTTATCGTGTTGTCAACGATGGAATTACTGAGCGCCGCCGCCCACAGATGAATCGCCGTTGCATTGTTGCTGCTCAGATTATTGTTCGACACCATCGTAAAGCGCGCGTTATTAAGATAGATGACCGCGTTGCTGTTCCCGCTGAAGTCATTATCACGCACCGAATGCCCGAGCCCGGTGATGTAGCAGGCGCTTGCGGTATTCCCGACGAACGAATTGCTCAGCACGGAGCTCAGCGACGCATAGGTAAAATACAGCGCATTGATATTGCTGATGAAGTTGTTGTTCACGATGAAGTTCGATTGCGAATTGATATCGCACAGCAGTGCCGCCGTCGTATTGGTGTTCGTGGTATTCGCGAAGGTAAAGCCCTCGATCCGGACATTCATGCTGTTCGAAATATGCAGCATATGATTTGTAGATTGATCACCGGCGAACACAGCGGCGGAACGGTTATTATTGGTCAGCCATACCGCCGATACAACAGCAAGATTCGTCTTGCCGAAGATCCGTACCGCGGCGGTATTCGTCCCCGCATATACGGCCACGGTCTGTCCGTTCGTCGCGGCATCCACCGCTGACTGAATACTTACATACTGCATACCGGTATTCGTGTTCGATGCCGCAAAGTTCGCGATAATACCGATCGACGGATTCGCGAAATTCGTCGGATAGGTGACGTTCGCCGGATCACCGGTGAGTGCACGCGCATTCCACATATAGGAGATGTTCGTAACGCCGGAAAGCATCGAAATATCGTAGAACGTGTTCGTGAACGAATTGGATGGCGTCGGCCAGAACACATTCGACTGTGTGGCGAATGTGGTGAACGAGAACGTAACGCCGTTCGAATAATTGACCGCTCCGCCGTTCGTATAAACAATCAATGTCCCATAATAGGAGCTGTTCGTCATGATGTTCAGGAATATACCGTTCGTAAGCCCCGCCGGATCACCGGCGATATCGCCTTCCGCGTCCGCATACACGATTGACAATGTAAAATTACTGTCCCACGGCGTCTGCACCGAAATATTCGACAACCCGTTCGTCACCGGCGCTATCGCCTGCGCGTTTGTCAGAACCGGCGGATTGCCGAGTGGCGTTCCATTTGCCGATGCGCTGAACCAGCTTTCATTGGCATATGGCGCCGCAGTATCGTAAGCCGTGACGAAATAGTGGTACATCGTACCGTAGGAAACCGCCGTATCGGTGAATGTTGTCGAGGCTGCACCGCTAAGATTTGTGTAATATGACGAGAAGTTGGTCCACGTATTGTTCGTCGCCGAGCGGTAGATATAATAACCGGCTGTGTCACCGCCGATGTTATTCCATGTCACCATCACCGATGAAGCGGCATTCGACACGGCGGTAAATGCCGGAATCGCCGGGGACATAGTATCAGCCTGCGTAATACCGACCATGCCGAGACGATACGGAATATATGCATTCGTATTCGTGCCGAATATGCCGGCGGCTACCGCCGTGAGATTCATCGTACCGAAATAATTGGTGAAGAACAGGTTTTCCGTTCCATTCGCAACTATATTCGTTGTCTGTGAGAGGAAGTTGTTCTGCTCAAAGGAATTGCTTATCGATGCGTTTGTCACCAGCACACCGACAACGCAATTTGATATCGTGTTGAGCTTGAATGTATTGTTGGTAGCCCCTTCAAGCCGTATGCCGGATGAAACCGTTCCATCGATCATATTGCTTGTAACACTGTTGCGTATAACTCCGTTGGACAACACGATACCATTGGTGCTGCCCGTCACCGAATTGTACGATATAACGTTGCTCACTGCCGAAGCGCCATAGAGCAATACGCCGATGCGTATATTCGACACGACAGCATTATTGAACACCGTATTGTTTGTTGCGCTGGAAATGCGAATACCTACATTATTGCGTTCAACCAGATTACTGATTACGGTATTACTGATCGCAAGTCCGGAGATGAATATACCCTCGTTCTGCCCCGGGCCATAAACGTAATTTGAAGCAATCGTGTTCAACCGTGTTCCGGTGCCGGTTTCAAGACCGATACCAACCGTCGTATTGGAATACACCGTATTGTATTCAATCGTATTATTCGTGGCATTGATCACATACATGCCGTAACCGGAATTGTTATTCATGATGTTGCCGCTGATGCGGTTCCATGACGATGTGTTGCAATATACCCCGTATTGATTGCTCCAAATAAGGTTTGATATGATGTCATTACTCATATCGCTGCCGGAATTGATCTGTACGCCTGCACCGCTGCCGTTGGAACTTATTTCATTATTAAAAATACGATTGCTCCGCGCACCGCCATACGCAAAAATACCGCCAAGCCAGTTTCCCGTTATCTTGTTTGATATGATTGTCGAATAATCACCGCCGTTGATGTCAACGCCGCGGCTTTCAATCGTTTTCTCTACGTCGTTCGATGCGATATACGTATATGCCGCTGTCGACGGCAAACTGATACCATATGTCCGATTGGAATAGATACGGTTCTGAACGAAAGCATTACTGACACTATTGCCGGCTGCGACAATGCCGTACTGTCCGCCCTGAATGGTGAATCCGGCTATCGTAACCGCAGTGGAATTATTAACAACCACATTGGTTCCATTATTTGTATTGCGCACATCGATTACCGCCGATCCGCGATTGCTGCTTGTCAACCAGGCCCACGACATGACAACAATGTTCGTTTTGCTTACAATCGAAAGCGGCGCTGTATTCGTGCCGTCAAACATAACAACGGTCTGTCCGTTCGTAGCGGCGTTTACCGCAGCCTGCAGCGACGAATAGGGAATACCGGTGTTTGTGTTCGAAGCAACGGTTGATAGAACATATCCGGATTCAACCCAGCCGATATCCGGCCCGAAACCCTGGAAACCGGCGGTCCACGGTGATACAATTGTACCGGCATCGACCAGCGGTGAAGCGCTGTTGGTTATCGTGAAGTTTGTTAATTCAACAAGCGGATTTTTGCCGTACAGGTTACCGGCGCCGAAGTATCCGGTGCCGTTCGTATCGCGGCCGCCGTCATTGGTGAAACAATTGAAATCGTTCGTCGTTCCGGCGGAAGAAACGCTCCTGATGCCGCAGTACGGCGCCCCTAAAAAGCCGTTGGATATGATCAGATTATTGAGCGCGAATCCCGTGCAGCCGGTGTTCCAGAAAATACCGTCATACCGGTTGCTGAATATGGTATTATTGACGATATGGACGTTCGTCGATGCGTAGATATAGATTCCGTATACGGAATTCACGCGCGACATGTTCCGGGCCACGATGACGTTCGACGTACTGCCTACCAGTATGCCGTAGACGTTCGATTCACTGCTGTTGCTGATGATGATATTCGACAGCGAATTATTCATGCAGTAAATACCGGCGTTCGCGTTCGAGCTCACCGTATTGCCGACGATGGTGTTCGTCGACCCCGAGTTCATCGATATGCCGTCATAAAACCTGCTGACCGTATTGAAAGCGATTGAATTGTTGTGCGGGTCATTCGTGCAGATGATACCGGAGCTTAAGCTGAAACCCGTCAGTCTGTTTGATACGATCTGGTTATACGCCGTCGTGCTGTTGCTCAGGAGTATCGCGGGCCCGATATTCGAATACATCGTATTGTCAACGACAAGATTGCTCGCCGCGCCGTTCGCGATGCACATTCCCTGCACGGTATTGGTGTATATCGTGTTGCCGCGAACCGTGTTACTCATCGCCGCACCGGTGATATATACGCCCATCGTCTGCGACGGTCCGTTAATAATATTCGACGCAACATTATTGTACGCGGCATTCGCCGTACCGATATACACGCCCGCTGTAGCGTTCGAACAGATCCGGTTATTGATCACCGTATTGCTGATGCTCGTGTTGGACATTATCACGCCGTACTGCGTTGCCGATCGCACTGTGAAACCCTCGATTCGGCAGTTCACCGCGCCGTTAAGATTCCATCCATATGTATTGCCGGAAACATTCATATCCACGGCAGCGCGATCAGTATTCGTAATCCACGGCCAGGAGATGATGCTCACATTCGTTTTTGCCACCGTGATCTGCTGCGTGTACATGCCGGCGAAGACGACTACCGTCTCCCCTGCCGCCGCCGCGTTGACCGCGGATTGAATCGTCAGATAATTGCTGCCCGTATTCGTGTTCGAAGCCGCATAGTTCGGAGTGATGACAATCTGCGGATTGAATTTCGTTGGATACGATATGTTCGCTGGATCTCCGGTAAGCGCGCGGGCATTCCACATATATGTTATATTCGTCACGCCCGGCAGTAGCGATATCGCATAGAACGTATTGGTGAACGCATTCGACGGTGTCGGCCAGAACGCGTTCGACTGCGTTGCAAACGTAGAGAACGAGAACGTAACGCCGTTCGTATAGTTTACCGCGCCGCCGTTCGTGTAAACGATCAATGTCCCATAATAGGAGCTGTTCGTCATGATGTTCAGGAATATACCGTTCGTGAGCCCTGCCGGATCGCCCGCGACATCGCCTTCCGCATCCGCATACACTATCGACAGCGTGAAGTTGCTGTTCCACGGCGTTACTACCGAGATATTCGATGTACCGTTCGTCACCGGCGCTATAGCCAGTGCGTTCGACAGAACCGGAGTATTGTCGCGCGTCATACACGTAATCCAGGTGTTCGACTGACCGTTATCAAGGTCATCATACGCATATAATCTGAAATAATTTGTGACATATCCGGCAAGGTTCGATATAACGATATTCGTCGCCGTCCCGGTGTTCGTCACCGTAAACGGTCCGCTGTTCGTGTTCGTAGTGTATTCAACCGTATAATTTGTCGCATCTGCTGAAACAGAATTCGTCCACCAGAGCGAAACAGCATGATACAGACCGGTATTCGTCACATCAAATACAGCAGGCAGGGCAGGTGGAACGATATCGATCCAGATATGCCCCTTGAAATTCGTCGGATAATCTATGCCGTTGGTATTTCCGCTCACCGCGCTCGCCCACCAGGTGTAGGTGATGTTCGTACCCACCTGTTTGGTAAGTTCATAGAGGCTGTTCGTAAACAGGTTCGCGGACATATCATACATGATATTCGACTGGGTTACGGCGGTGGTGAATGTGAATGTATAGCCGTTCGTATAGTCCGGCACGCCTCCGTTTGTCAGCGCATACGGATTTCCATAGAACTGTCCGTTCGTGAACAGATTGATATATATCACATTCGATGCGCCCATCGGCGCATAGCCGGGGATGTCTCCTTCCGCATCAGAATAGACAACCGTGAAGGTCAGCGAATTGGTCCTGCCAAGACGTACGCTTGCGTTTGATTGTCCGAACGTCTGATATGCGCTTGCCGTGATGTTGCTCAACACCGGCAATGCGTCACCGGCTGTGCAGGCATACCATGCATAATTCGTAGCATTGCTGTAACCGTCGACTGCATGCAGGCGCACATAATAGAGCGCGTATCCGATGAGATTTGAAAGCGTCGTGTTCGTGGCCGTTCCGACATTCGTGAAGACCGTACCGCTGTTCGTATTCGTGCCGTACTCAAGGACAAAGCGGTTCACATCCACTGATGAACTGTTCGTCCAGAATACGTTCAGTGTATGATATGCCCCCGTATTGGTAACCGTAAAGAACGCCGGTTCGCCTGGCGGTGTATAATCAATCGTGATAACCGGATTGATGTTCGTCAGATATTTCACCTGCGTCGCATCGCCGCTTACCGCATACGCCCACCAGCTGTATGAAATGTTCGTCACACCCGGGCGCATCGCCACATCGAGCAGACTGTTCGTCTCCGCTATACCACCGACGTTCGTGTAGAACGGATGCTGCTGAGTCGCGAAGGTGGTGAACGTGAACGTATAACCGTTCGTAAAATCATACGGACCGGCATTCGTATACACCGGTATCACGAATCCGCCGCTGAAATTCGTCATGACATTGATGGCAATCCAGTTCGTCAGCCAGCCGCCGATACCGGGCGCGTCACCTTCCGCGTCGGCATACACCACCGACAGCGTAAAGCTGTTCGTGGGACCGAGACTTACGCTCAGATTGTTCGACCCGTTCGTCACCGGCGCGAATGCCAGCGCATTCGACAGTACCGGCGGGCCGCCAAGCGGTGAACCGTTCGTCGAAACACTGAACCAGCTTTCATTGATGTACGGCGCCGCGGTGTCGTACGCGGTCACAAAATAGTAATACGTAGTCCCATAGACAGCCGCCGTATCCGTGAACGACGTCGTCGCTGCGCCCGACAGGTTCGTGTAATAGCTGTTGAAATTCGTCCACGTATCATTCGATACCGATCGATAGATATGGTAACCCGCCGTATCGCCGCCGGTGTTGTTCCACGTGAGTATCACCGAAGCCGCGGTGTTCGACACACCGGAGAACGCCGGTATAGCCGGTGACAGTGTATCGCCCTGCGTTATGCCTACAGCCCCGAGACGGTACGGAACGAATACATTCGTAGTCAATCCGCTGTTGGTCGCGAGTACCGCGGTGAGATTCAGGCTGCCGAACCAGTTTGAGGTGAGCATATTCGCCGTGCCACCGGTCATCTCGACGCCATACTGCTGACCATTGATATTATTGAGCGCAATAGTATTCGTCACACTATCGAATACCCCGATGCCGCGCGAGGCATTGCTTACGATATCATTGCGCGTTACCGTATTGCTGATGATATTCGACATGCAGATACCGTACGATTGCGCCGCACCGAATATCGTGTTCGACGAGATTACGTTGTTGCTGTTCTTGGCATTCGTCAGATAAATACCGGCGACGGCATTATCCCCGATGCGATTCTGAACGATGACGGCGGCAAAGGCGACATCCTCGAATGAAATACCGTACATATCGTTGCTCATGATATCGTTCGAATAGATGCCGGTATAGCGGGGGCCGTTGAGATGAATGCCGATATCCTGATCCGGCCCGTATATCCGGTTCGATGCTATTCTGTTATAGTCTGCTGCAGAATGATGAAGGAATATCGCCTCACTCTGATTTGAAAAACAGTCGTTCCCGGCGATGTTATTGCTTACCGCGGTGCCGTTTACCAATACGCCGGTGATGTTTTTATAGATGCGGTTCCCGTCGATTCTATTATCATCCCCCGAGGTCACCCGCACACCGTAGGTACTGTTCATTATCGTGTTCGACTGAAGCGTATTACCGTCGGCATTTTCGTTCGCAATGACGATACCTTCGAATCCCGCGCCGTCGAGCATGTTGTTCACGGCCATAGAATTCTGCGCGCTGCCGTCGAGGATGATACCGTTGGGCCACATCGCTGTGAACGAGTTCGATATGATGCGGGTGTAATCGCCGTCGAGCACATAGACGCCGCATTTCTGGTTCGTGCCGAAGAAGGTGTTGCTCGCCACCGTTGTATAGTCGGCGTCATCCGCCCCGACATACACGCCGTAATGTCCGTTGGAAAACATCGTATTGTAGTTTATGGCATTGGAAACCGACACCCCGTTGATGGCGATACCGTTATTCGTCTGCGCGGATATGGTATTGCCTTCAATAATATTACTGCTGCTGCCCGATACGATTATACCGTCGCTGTTCGATACTACCGTATTGCTGACGATACTGTTGCTGTACGAAACGTTTCCGAAGGTCATACCGTTCGGCTGTCCGTATACGGTGTTGCCGCGAAACACATTGCTCCACGAAGCATTCACGCCTATACCGCTATCGCCGTTGGAATACATGGTATTCCCGACCGCGGTATTGACGGACGTGAAATTATAATAGAGGCCATGCCAACCGGCGTATGCGATCACATTGCTCTCTATCGTCTGACGGCTGCCGTCCGCTAATCCTATACCCACGGTGCCGCCGGTGATCGTATTGCCGCGTACTAAGTTGAATACCGACGCCGTTTCTTCGAGCTGAATACCGATATCATTGCCGACAAGCGTATTCGACTGAACTGTGTTGTTCGAAGAGTATAAGACATAGATCCCGTTGCTGGCGTTGCTGGCCACCGCATTGCCGGATACGGTATTCGCAAACGCACCGTTCGAAAGTACAACGCCGTTACGCAGGTTCGACGTGATCGTATTGATTACGATGCGGTTGTTCGACGATGCCCCGTCGACGACGATGCCGTCCCCGCCGCCGTATGCGACAGTGTTATTCGAGATGATATTGTCACACGCAAGCGGATTATAACTGCGTAATGCATACACCGTATTCGAGAAAAGAGTGTTTGCCGCGAATGTGTTACGCTTGCCGCTGAGATTCTCGATAGCGGAATTCATGCCCCGGATATCGTTGCTGAGGATACGGCAGTCGACTATAGAACCGAGGCGCATGCCGTAATTTCCCGTCGGGCGGATACTGTTCGACACGACTGCGGTATTGCTGGCGGCGCCATCAAGATTGATGGCATGATCAAGATTCGCAATAAACGTATTATTCTCAACCGTTGAATCATTCATCCCCATTGTCAAAAGACCTATGATTACATTGCTGATCTGATTCCCGCGGATGATTATATTGGTAAGTCCGCCGATATTCGCGTCGATCCCCATCTGAGTGCCGCTGCCGAAAATACTATTATTGACAACACGCGCCCCGTGGCTTCCCGACAGCAGTCGTATATCGGTGCTGATATTCGAGATCGTCGTGTTCGCGATCACGGTACCCGGCGCATTGGAAACCAGAACACCGACCGAGTAATTGTTGACGGCGATATTGCTCAGTGTTATGCCGGAAGAATTCTGAATGTAGAATCCGTTGCCCCCGCCGTATCCCGCGACAATCGCGTTATTCGTCGAAACGATCGACATATTTGTCTTCCCGGCGATATTCACGTTCATACCTGGAGACAGCATGTCGTTCGATACGTTCATGAACACATACACGGTGTAGTTTGAAACGGATGCATCCACAGCTTCCTGAACGCTTGTGTAGATACTGGCCGTCGCCGAGTTGGACGCCACATATATCGCCGGTGCAACCCGGTTGCCGTATGCCGTCGCAGCATCATGATTCACATGACCGGCGGTATTGAGTATCGAAATTCCCGTCGTAGGTGTCGTTGCTCCCGAGCCGTCACGATACAGTGTACCGAGCGCATTGGTCATGAACGTATTGCCGACGATGGTATGACCCGCAAGATCAATGCCGGTCTCATATAAGGCACTGGCAGCGGAGCCGTTGGTACCGGCGATGATGGAATTCGATATACTGAACCCCGTAACATACTGCGCAAGATAGATGATCGATCCCGATGACGACCAGTTATTGGTGATGAATGAATCATAAATGCGTATATTCGTCGCATTGTAAAGCTGCATCCCGCCGCCGTCGTTCACGGTTACATAGTTGTTCCGTATCTGCGCGCTGATGTCGCAGGTATCCACAAGCTGTATGTATATCCCGCCGCCGAACGCATTGCTCGCATAGTTATCGGCCACCGTGCCGAATATCCGGCAGTTCGTAGACCCGTTGACCTGAATACCGCCGCCGTATCCCGTACTGAGCGCACCGTTATGATGCACGTTTGCATTGATGATGTTGCCGCCGCCGCCCTGCATGAACACGCCGCCGCCGGCATATGAGATGTTGCTGTACACGGCCCCGGTGACCATACACTCACGGGAGTCGATGATGACGACACCGCCGCCCCATCCCCAGCTGTTCGTCGATGTATTGTTGTATACATCCGCAGCCACAATATTGGAATAACTTCCGCTGCCGATGCAGATGCCCCCGCCGAAGCTGTTCGTCGCCGTGTTGTGATGCACCGCGCCGAGTATCGTGATATTCGTGGAATTATACGTGCGCATCCCGCCGCCCGAGCCTATGCCGTTCAATCTGTTGTAAGCAATATCCCCGGACACCATACCGCCGCTGACATGCATCATATCGATGCCCGCCCCCTGCGCAGCCGTATTATTGCTGATGACCGCATTTGTTACCGTCACACCGGTGACGTTCGACAGCCACACGCCGCTGCCGTTGCCATGGTTACGAACGATATTGCCGTCAAATATGTCATCCGCGGTGAATACAGCCCGTATGCCGTTCGTCAGATTCCGCTCAATAAGATTGTTCTGCACCGTGTTCGACATACTATTGCTGACATAGATACCGTAAAATGCGTTGCTCGTAATGGTATTCGACACCACACGCGACAGCGTACTTGATCCGAGATAGATGCCGTAGCGACCGTTACTGCGCACTTCATTCGACGCAATGATGTTCCCCGCAGCTGCGGAGTAATTCCCGCCGATGCCCGACCCGGCATTATTAAACACCCTGTTAAACGCGATCTCATTGGTGCGGGAACTGGTACCGATCGTTATTGCGGCATAGTTTACATTGATAGCGCCGTAGATATCATTATACAATACGAAGCTGTAGGGTGTACCCGGCAGATTGACACCACGATTAAAGTTACCGCCGATATCATTCGATATCACGGTGTTTGAATATGCCGTCCCCGAGGAAATATTTACACCTTCAATATTGGAATAGATCCGGTTGTTGAATACCATGTTCGAAACGCTTGTATTGGCGAACATCACACCGGTGTTCATATCATGGATATAGTTTGACAGCACCATGTTGCTGGACGATACATTTAAATAGATCCCGTAACCGTCATTCGTCCCCCATATCTCGTTGGAAGCTACGGTCATGTACACCGCACTGGAGCCGGCGACGCCGTTCGCAAGATTCGAGATGCTCCGGTTGTTCGCGACTACGTTCGAACGGCCGTAATTCGCATAGAACCCATTGGTAAACCGCGAAACCGTAAATCCCGCAATGCTGCAGTTCGTGGTGCGGTCAAGATAGAAACCAAAACTGCTGCTGTATGAGCCATCGAGTATCGTCACTTTATTGTCGCTGTTCGTCAACCACGCATACGCGATAACGTTCACGTTGCTCTTGAATGCAATCGTAACGGACTCGGTATAGCTGCCGGGGAATACGACGATGGTCTCGCCATTCGCCGCGGCATTCACCGCAGCCTGTATTGTCGTATAGTTGCTGCCCGTATTCGTGTTCGACGCCACATAGACAACTGCTGCCGCGTTCGTATATGATGATTCGAAATATCCGATATCCGGCCCGTTACCGTTGAACGCCGATGAAATCCCGGCGATGACCGCACCCATATCGACCGCAGGGCTGTTGGATGACGCGATGATGAAATTCGACAGCAGCGGGTCGGCGAAAATATTGGCGCTGTAGGCAGTGCCGCCGTTGTCATTCGTAAGCTGCCCGGCCGTACCGTAGATCAGGTTATTCGCCACCGTGATGGCGCCGCCGGAATTCTCATAGAAGCCGTATCTTCCGCCGGCATTGCCGTTGGACATCATGATGTTGTTCTTTATGGTATGACTGCCTGCTCCGACCGACAATCCGTGGTAATCGTTGCTCACGACGGTATTGTTATATATCTCCAGATTGTTCACCGACCCATCGGCATAAAGACCGGACTGGCTGTTGTTATGCAGCAGATTTCTCACGATAAGCGAACCCGGTGCGCTCAGATATATCGCGCTTTCATTCACGCTGCCGAATATCTCGTTCGATGCGAGATAATTCGTGCCGCCGCTTATATACACGGCACCGTCCCAGGCGCCGTTACCGGAACCGTTGCTGTATATCCTGTTCTGGACTATTGACAGATATGCGCTGCCGGTATTCGCAAATATTCCATTCGTCGAATAACCGATGCTGTTCGAGCAGATGAACGCACCGTCCTCCTTGTTCCCGAATTGGATACCATACACTCCGTTGCTTTCAATGATGTTCGAAATTATCCGGGTATTCGTCATGCCGGTTACGTTCTGACCGATGTAAACACCTGCGCTGCCGCCGCCGTATGTCCCGCGAATGATATTATTGACAATGAGGTTCGTGAACGATGAACTGATCAAAGCAATACCGCTGTACTGATTCGCCAGTATTGTATTGCTCTGTATCCTGGTTCCGTGACTCGCGCTCACTTCAATGCCCTTGCCGCCGTTCGTCGCTATTGTATTATACGCGATGAACGTATCACGCGATGTATTCATAACCTCAACACCTTCGTTCGGACCGCCGGTAATGAGGTTCGAGACGACAGATACGTTGCTCGAACTGTCAATCTGCACCTGACGTGCGGCAACGGAGACGAAATTGTTCACCACTGTCATGTTCGCACTGCCGGTTATCGAAATGCCAAGCTGTGAACCGGTGAACTTGAATCCTTTTACCGTGACGCCGGACGATGCAGTGAATGAGAAAGGACCTCCCGCACCTGTATCGATTATGGTATTCGAATTATTGGTATTCGACAGATATGAATACGCGGCTATCGTTACATTCGTCCTGCCGTTGAACGCGGTCCATCCGAGATTGTATGTCCCCGGATAGACGACAAGCATATGTCCGTTCGACGCCCCCGGCATGGCAGCCTGTATCGTCGCATAGGTGGATCCGTTATTCGCATTTGAAACAATGTTCACCGGCGTGGATATCGCCGTTACCACGCCCGGCGTTCCGTACCACGATTCATTGCCGTTGGTATCAACCACATTCGCCAGATAATAGTACGTCCCGTCCGGCGGAACTTCCGTGAACTGCGTTACTGCTGCGCTCGTGATATTGGTGACTATCATGGCATCGCTGAGATTCGAGTATGAATCCACGAGATTCGTCGCCACGCGGAAAACACGATAGCAGTAAAAATCAGCCGGCGCGTTTGATGCCCACCACACCGTCGCCTGATAATTCGTGTTCGTACCGAACGTGTTCGGAATCGACGCAGGAATCGTCCAGTCATTATTGCTGCCGATGAATCCCAGGATCCACGGTGTCCCGTTCGTCACCGTGCCGGATATCTTCATATTTGTCGCTATGCGCGTACCGAACCAGTTGCTCGGCATCGACAATACACCGCCGATCACATACACATTGCTCGTATTCACGATATTGTTATAATATCCGCTATTCGTTCCGTCAGCGCCGACACCGAACGAGTGTCCCGTTATCGTGTTGTACGCGAAGGTGTTTGACAGACCGTTGGTGATGAATATTCCTTCAAGCACATTATTAAAGATGCGGTTCGTATGCAGCGTATTCATCTGTCCCTGATGTATCCGGATGCCTGTTTCACCATTACCGAAGATGGTGTTCGATGCGATATAATTGCTGTACGCACTGCCGTATGTCAGTGTTATTCCATCGCTCGTATTCGACCGCACCTCGTTATATGACACCGTCCATCCGGTTGTGGTAAGAGCTATCCCGCGGGCGCTGTTGCCGTAGATGGTGTTCGAAAGGGCGCTGTTGCCGTCGGCGCTCCAATATGCGCGTATACCATCACTGTTGCCGAAAACCGTATTGTCGGCGATAACGTTCCCCGTGCTTGCACCCCATATCATCTCAATACCGTCACCGGCATTTGAACACAGCGTATTCCTGACGATACGGTTGTTCGACGCATTGTCGAATTTTATGCCGGCACCGCTGTTCAGACGGATGATATTACTCGTGAATATATTGCTGAAGGAACCTGTTGTGATCAGCACGCCGACTGCGGCATTCTCGACGGTGAAACCGATGACACTGTTCTTCGCCGAATTCGAAATAAGGATTCCGCTTGCGGCTCCCTGAATCACCGGAGCAAACATGTTCTTCGCCATTATCGTGATGTTCGTTCTGCCGATAAACTGCACCCCGGCTGCGGTCGTGCTGTCATCGACAATTATCACATGACCCTGCGCTGCACTGTCGACGGCCGCCTGAATCGCCATGTAATTGCTGCCGGTATTCGTGTTCGAGGCGATGTAGTGCGGCAGTACGGTAATCGACGGCCAATTGCTCGACGAATCCGGCAGCCGCACCTGCGTTTGATTCCCGGATACCGACATCACCCACACGCGGTACGTTATGTTTGTCACGCCGGGCATCATGGATAATGAATACAGGTCATTCGTCACAGATACCGCACCGACGTTCGTATAGAACACCAGTTTATTCGTGGGCGTTATCGAAAGCCGGAATTCATGGCCGTTGGAATAATCAAGCGCTCCGCCGTTGGTACCGACAAGTATCGCTCCGTACCCGCTGTTATTCGTTGTGAAATCCACAAGAATGATGTTGCTGACCCAACCGGCAAAACCGGGAATATCGTATTCTTCGTCGCTGTAGGTAACCGCTATCGTGAAATTACTGTTCCACGGCACCGTAATACTCATATTGCCCGGACCGTTCGTCAACGGAGCAATCGCATAGGCGTTCGACAGCACCGGCTTTAGATTCCCTTTATAGGGGCTTTCCTTATAGCCGATATCCATAGCCGCGTAATTATATGCCCCGCCCCAGTTCGTTCCCGCATCGATGCACGGGGAGATATTCGACAGCGAGTAATCTCCCGCGCCAGCGTTCACGAACAGCGGATTGGCATTATACAGGTCATTCATCGCGCCATTCACGTCAGGCCCGTACATCCCGCTTGCGTTGTTATAGAAACAATTGAAATCTCCGCGCGCACCCATATCATAGTTCGTCTCGTTCTTCACGCCGTACTGCAGGCTGTTGATAATGATGTTATTGTAATAGCGCACACCGCTTGCGCTCCATCCACCGAGCATGATACCGTAAATACAGCTGTCGATGGTGTTGTTCAGTGCAACAGCATCGTTTGCAAGATAAATACCGCCGTACATGTTCGTTGCCTCGCGCACCAGATTATACCGGGTAACGCCGCCGCCCACGGCGATGCCGCCGATGCCTGCGCGTATATCGTTGCTCTCCACCAGCACCGAACCGCCGGTACCGGGACCGAATACGACACCGAACCCGCTGTTGTTCGTGATTATATTGCCGCGTATGACCGTATTGATGGCCGGGCCGCCGCCCCAGCCGTCGCAGCTTATAGCCTGGTCGTTAAACCGTGTAAACACATTGCCGATGATATTTACGGACGCCGGAGATGTCTCTTTCACCCGTATGCCGTACTGACTGTCATTGCCGATAAAATTATTGCTGATCAGCGCCCCTCGCGCGTTTTCGTACCCGATGATCATATTCGAGAAACCGCCGATATTGCGCAGCGTGAATCCCGTAAAGTTCAATGACCCGTTGGTTACAGCAAACAGGAAATCCCCGCCGCCCTGAATGACGGTTGCTCCGTTCGACCCGTTGACCACCCAGTCCTGGGCGATGAAACTGATATGCCTGCCGCCGACCATGACATTGCTGACATTGAACGTATTCGAATATACATAGATGATGTTCGTCACGCCTGCCGACGCCGAGTTCACCGCTTCCTGGAACGTGAACGAGAGCATTCCCGTGGTCGCATTCGACATCCGCGCCGGGACCACAACGATCGGACCGCTGTTCGAATCATACTTTCCTGAGACGCTGTCGAGTACCTTCACATAGATATTGCTTTCCATGGTGTTGTCACGGAAATACAGCGTTGCCGCCCCATTGTCCGTATTGGTAAACATATAGGTGCACCATCCCGCAGCGTTCGTGACGAAAACGCCATGCGCGTTGGGCGATCCGTTCGTCGACCAGGCAATAGTCCCGGAGGAATTCGACATCCAGTTCGATATCGTTCCCGTGTACCACGGCAGTATCATGTCATTACTGTCGCGCGCGGTTATCGTCACCGGCTCATAGCCGTTGACCGATGCGATTCCGTCATGCGACACCGAGAAATATGCAATACCGGCCGAAACCGTCTGTACCGAACCGTTCGCGGAACCGAGCGGCGTCACCGTAACACCGTTCGTCATCGCGCGTACATCGGCACTGTAGACATTCACCGCATAGTTTGAGCCGATATCGGCGTTGACAAGATCATAGGTCACAAGCACATTCGTGTATCCGCCGCCCGGAATGACGACTGATATATTGGTGAAATCTATCCAATTCGGTTTCGATCCGTTGATGTAGTTTCCGTTCGATATCAACGTATCGGTTGCGGACTGATAGTAACCATCACTGTTATTATCGTAATAGAGATGCACGCCGGTTATCTTCGATTCCAGCGGAAATACGGCAGTGCCGGAATGACGTATGGTCAGGTTTGTTATGACGACAGCATTCGCATTCTCGGAATACAGCCGCACCTGCAGCATCTCTATGTTGTTCACCGTCTGCGGCACGGTTGCCGCCGCCCGGGCATTATAGCCGCGCATGATACGCAGATCAGCCGTATACGGGAAACAACCCATATCGCGTCCGTTGAAGCCGGTGCCGAGACACGGTGACGCCGAAGTGAGATGATAGTCGTACGGAAACCCGCCCACGAATTTCGGATCGGCGTTGGTATCGTTGGCGCCGGGGCCGCTGTTGTAATTCCCGTTCTGATTGCTCCACACACAGTTATAGCTTATCACCGGCGTTCCCGAATCAACGCGTATGCCGTAACAACCGCCGTTCAACGCATTCGACACGATGATATTATTGCGGATCACCGGATTGCCGTCAACACGAATACCGTTCTCACGGTTCGAAACGATAGTATTATGTTCAATGGTCGGCGAACTGCCGCCCTGCATCCCGATACCGGAATACTGATTATTGATGATGAGATTATATGCTATCGTCCCGGAAGCGCCCCAGAGGAAAACGCCCTCGCCGACACCGTCGATGATATTATTGCTTACCAGTGAACCGGTGTTATTCAGATATATCCCGTTGCCGCTGCCGAAACCGGCAATGTAATTGCTGACAACCGTCCCGCCGCCCAGCCCTATTGCACGTCCGCGGAATCCGCTGAAATAATTGGAAACTATCGTGAATGCACCATACTGCTGAATAGCGCATTCACCAAGATTGCTGCCGTAGAAACGGCAATGTATAACGGCACCTGTTGCGCCGTTATCATATGACAATGCACGGTAGTTCCAGTCACCGCCCTTGGTGAACACGAACGAAAGATTGCTGAACGAAACGGCAGCGCCGCTGTCAGGTGAAAAAAGCCGTTCGGCATATCCGGTGATTATCGTATTCGACACGTTCGTCGAATAGAAGAAGATATTCTTTCCGAAGATGGAAATATTGCTCGCGGTATACGCACCTGCGCCGATAAGAATGCGGTTACCCGATACCTGCGCCCCCGCCACAGCATCCGACAGGAGGACATAGCTCGTGCCAAGCGTTTCATTGGTTATCGGCGGAGCGTTCACGACGATATTCCCCTCGGTGTTGTTATCAATCTTTCCGCTTGCACCTTCAACAACACGGACGTTATATGACTCAACCGCGCTGTTCTGCACATACAGCACCGCATCGCCGTAATCGAGCGCGTCGAACGTATACGTCGCCCAATTATTGCCGCCACCGCCGTCGGTCAAGATACCTTTCCCGCCGCCCATGTTGGTCCATGCTAATTGCCCGCCGATGGCACCCTGATTTGACAGTGTTATTGTTCCCGTGTAGCCGGTGATTTTATTGCTTGCGGCGTCGCGTGCGATGATGGTCAGCGCGAACGGAAAATTCTGAAACGCATTCGTCGTATGCCGGATGACGAAATGATCGAGCCCGGACGATACCGTCTGCGGATTTCCATACGCATATTTGACGACTTCAATTCCCGTTCCGTTCGTATCGGCCGTGATCATATTACTGCCGACAACACCAACGACATATGTCTCACCGGCAATTGCGTTGGTAAAATCGTAGACAAACATGAGTACGCGGTCGCTGCCGGGAACCACATTGAAATTAAGCCCGGTGAAATTCACATTATTGCCGCTGACCGTACCGTTGGCGATGAACGTATCAGGTCCGTCAAACACCGCGTTTGAATTCATATCTTCGACCAGTCGTATGTTCGTATATTCAAGCGGAAGCGTGTTCTTTGACGTACCGTCGTTGGATATCGTCATCGCGGTGATATGCGCCGTTGCCCCGTCACGCGCCGACAACCCCATAGCAAGCAGCGCCGCATTCGATTCATTCGCCATCACCGTTCCGGTCATCCGTGTATTGTTCACCGCGGTCACAACGAGCGCTGTAACGAAAGGATAGCAGCCCATATCCGCATACCCGCTGCCCGCGGCGATACACGGTGACAATTTTGTCAGACGCAGATTGGCGGGCATATTCACGAAAAGCGGCGCCGTGCTGATATTGCCGCCGCCGATGGTCACGTTCGAATAGTTGACGCCGTTGTTCCACGAATCGTTATAGATCACGGACGGGCTGCCGCTCGACGCCGAAATACCGGCCTGCGAACAGTTCACCACAATATTATTGTACACCAGCGCATTGTCCACACCGGTGTTGATACCGTTCTGCGGCCCGTTTATTGTATTATTGAAAATACGCATATAATTGCCATGACAATTCTGTATACCGCTGTATCCGCCGTGAATTTCATTATAGGCTGCTATTGTGTTACCGCAGGAGTTCACTGCTGTCTGATAGTTCGAGAAGTAATTGCTGATGCAGTAATTGGTCGCCATGTTACCGTTGTTCACGCCGAATCCGGTCCCGTTACCGGAGCCGAGGAACCGGTTCCACACTGCGGTAACAGCGGCGTTATTGCGTGAATCAATCGCGGTGCCGTTCATGCCGCTGAACACCGAATTAGACACATACAGCGCCGTATTATCCGAACAGAGTACCATTTCATTTGCCTTATTCTGCCCGTCAAACGCACAGTCGCGAATCGTGCCTGTTGCGCCGTAGATATACCGTACCGCGGTAGCCGGCCACGGGCTCCAATTCCAATTTGTCCCGGCGAACGACACCGTGACGCCCTGCATCGAGAACTGAGCCCCGTCGCGCACCTCGATGATGCCGGTCGATCCCGTAGAATTATCCTGTATGACCACACCGCCTTTGTTCGACGATGACAGCCACGTATCGCTCACCAAATAGATGTTCTTATTGCTTATCCTGATGAACGGCTCGTTGTACACGCCGCTGTAAACAACAATCATATTGGATGTATTGTTCTGCGCATTGGTTATCGCATCGGCAATACTTACGTACTCTGCGCCGATGGTCACGTTCGATACCTTCGAGGCGGGTCCCGGCGCTCCGGCGCTTGCACTGAACCAGCTTTCATTCTTGTATGGGCCGGCCGCATCAAGCGCGGTTATGAAATAGTAATTCGATGCACCGCCCATGGGGGCGGTATCGGTGAAAATCGACACCGTTGTATTGGTATACGGCCCGTTGAATTTCTCCCACATATCCTGACCGACTTTGCGGTAAATCTTGTACGATGCTGCTCCGCCTACATCCGGCCAATCGAGCACAACACCGGAGGCATTCGTCACGGCAGTCAGCCCCGTCGGCACCGGCGGCGGAACAACATCCGCCTGATTCGTGCCCACAAACCCGAGGCGATACGGCACATAATAATTCGACGGCGTCTGATACATTTGGTTCGATATATCGCCGTAATTGATCGTTCCGAAATAGTTCGAATAAACCTTATTGATGCCGCTGCCCATGTTATCGACAAAGCGGAATGATACGTTCATGCAATTGTTGAGCTCGATGATATTATCATTCGGAGCCCATTCAAAAATAACCATCGAGCCGACATTCTCGAAGGTATTCAGCCGTATCGTATTGCTGGTCGCATCGCGCAGCCACAATGCCGGACGATTGGGCATGTCAAAGAAACGGTTCGATGTGATAGTGTTCATGCGTGCGTCCACATTCTGCATGCTCATCGCCTGCCAGACATTCGACGACATGCTGTTGCCGACAACCGTGTTGCTTATCGATGTGTTCCGTATATCAATGCCGCTTCCCATCCCGGAAACGGCATTGAATTCAATTCTGTTATAATTCCCGAAATAGATGCCTATACCGGTGCTGTTCGTACTGCCCCAGACGCGGTTGTATGCGATGAGATTGCGCTCCGAACTGTTATCGATCTCAATGCCGTTATTCATATTCGAATAGATATTATTGCTTATCGCATAGTTCGAATATGAAGCGTTCCGCAGGGATATTCCGTTTGTATTGTGATAGATATAGTTACTGTATGCGTAATCATCGTGAGACGCATCCATTAATATCCCGTAGAAATTACTCACAAGCGTATTGCCGATGTTCGTGTTATACGACATCGACTGCGCATACCATATCCCCGCGTTCGAATTAAAGCTGATCCTGTTGTTAGCGATGATATTATACCGGGAAGTACCATACACCTTCACGCCCGTATCCCAATTCGTAAGCATAATACCCTGGATTGTATTACCGCTTGCATTCGAGATGAATAAGCCGATACCGTTACCCGTGCCGCGGAGGGCAACCTTAGTATTATTATTCGACCCCTGCCAAGAGGCGGCAATAATGCTGATATTATTCTTGTTCGTAAGCACAATGGTATCGGTATATACTCCATCACTTATGAGTATGGTCTCACCGGACATGGCGGCATCAATGGCCTTTTGTATCGTCGCATAGTGCATCCCGGTGACCGTATTCGATGCGATACCGGGTCCTGCCATCGTAACAAAATTCGTCGTAAACGCCGCCCAGGCGGCACCCTCGGCATTCGTCGCATACACACGGTAATAATATGTGGTATCGGCCGCCAATCCCGTGATGTTGGTTGAAAAGCTACCCGTTGATAAGATACCAAAATCAGAAACGTTACTCCAGTTCGCAAACACCGTGCCGCCGTCATTTGTACCGTAATAGACCTTCACCGTTGTGTTAATGCCGCTATCGAATTCAAGTGTGCCCCGCATGATTGCCGAATTCGATAATACTGTTGCAGCACCGGCACTATTGTTCACCACCGGTGCCCCGGGCGATGAATATGTGCGCACTTCGAAATAATCCGATTGCAACTGCCCAGCGCCGCCGGCCTTTATCCCGGTTACGATGACATGTATATAATTTGTCCCGTTGATATTCTGCAGGAACGGCGCTGCTGCTCCGAGATTCGTCTGAATCACCGTATACGCCGCAGGCGTCACCCCGCATTTCGCCCACACACCGCCGGCTTGCTTCCATACATAAATACCGCCGCCGGTCTCTGTCGTCGCTCCTTTCCAGCGTATATATACATTGGTGATGAGCATCGGCGGTCCATTGATGCGCACACGGAACCGCTGTCCTCCATATGGAATAGCCGCCATATCTGAAATGAAGTAGGTCGCATCCTCACTATACAGGGTAGTCCCAGGAACACCCACTGCTTCACCGGGAAACGCCGGTCCGGTAGACGGCGGATCAACAGCACCGAATGCGCCGTCATTCGTATACGCTATTATTTCTACCATACCGCCCGTGGGGTATTTATACACATTTGAGCCCGCAGGAATATTGTCAGCATAATTGGTTGTATAATCATACGACACAAGCCCCGCACTGTTGCTGGACTTAACACCGAATACCATCTGACCGTTCGAGACGGTCCATGTATCAAACATCACGGTCCATACGGAAGTAACCGGCGCTGCATTCCACATCCCTCCGTTCACATTCCACCAGAATCCGCATGCAGGCGCCGCATTATCATAATTGGTCCCGCTGAACGCGACAACATTTGAGACCGACGCGAACGGCACATCATTGGTGATCGCGAGAGCAGGCGCACTGAAATCAAAATTATTCACCTGTATGTTGGTAAACTTCACCCCGTTGCCGTTGCTGGATACTGCATAAAAAGCATTGCTGCCGTCCGCGAATGCGCTCACATTCACGCCGTTGGTCACCCAGTTCGTAGTACCCGATACGAGTCCGAGCGTTGCAAGATTAGTCCCGAAATAAACGGCAACGACATTCGAACCGGCGTTGCCCGAAAATGATAACGATGGTGTTGTCACCCATGCATTCGGTGCCGGGTTTGTTATCGTCACATTCGATGCGGATTCTGCGAGTGAATACGCGGATTCCTTCCACCCCATATCAGGTCCCATCCCGGCGAACACACTTGATATCCCGGGTATATTTGTTCCGCGGTCTACCGCCGCACTCGAGGCGCTCTGAATGGCATATGTCGCAATCGAGTCGACATACGGGTTCTGTCCGCTGAGATTGCTCAGTCCCGCACTGTTTCTTCCGGATGCATTCCAGTCACCGGGCGCATTGTTGTAGAATGCATTATAGTTGATGTCCGCACCGCCGGAAGTCCCGCTGTCGTACACGCCTGTATTGGTATTATTAAAAATAATATTATTCGCTATACGGATATTTGCGGAATCGACCCAGTCGACACCGGTACCGTTGCCGAACATCGTATTATTAAAAATATCATTGCTGCCCGCCATGATGATCGCAACACCGCGCAGATGATTTCCCATGACATTCCGGAAAACGGTGTTTGAAGGCGAGCTGCTGAGATTTACCCCCTCCTCCTGGTTTGGTCCGAGGAATTTATTTGAACAGACGATATTACTGGCTACGGCGCTGCCGTTGAACATGAGGCCGGAGTATTTATTGTCGGCGACCGTATTGCTGACAACCCGCGAACCGCTGGCCGTATTGCCGATATAGATGCCGTAACCGCCGTTGCTCGATATCGCGTTGCCGCTGATCTCGGTATTCCTGTTCGTCCCCTTTATAATAAGTCCAAAATCACCGTTTTTCACGACAGTATTATTGATAAACCGGTTTGATGCCGGCACCGATGCGAAAAGCTGGATACCGAAACCGGAGTTCGTTCCTTTGTTATATCCGACATAGTTGTTCGACACCAGTGTATTGTGGCTCGGCCCGTAGATATCGATCCCTATGGCATACGGCGAATTCGGCGGCATATTACTCACAACAGTATTGTTGATTATCGTCGCGTTCGTCCCCGCGGATATACCGTATACATTGGTGACATTGATACCCGTGGTTCCGCGTACCGTATTGCCGTCGATGATGAGCGATGACGACTTCGCCGCATAGATACCGAATGTCTCAAACGTCGCCGCCAGCGATGTATTCCCGCCCGAATCAAGCACCGTGTTGCTCTCAATGGCAACCGGTCCGGTGGTAAAAACGGAAATGCCGCTCTGCCCCGAGCGGATAATGCTATTGCCGGAGATTACTGCCGAAGCGAGCACCCCGGTCGCCATGTTGATACCCACACCGCCGCATGCTGCCCCGTCGCGGTTATCAGCTATCGTATTATCGCATATGGTATATTGTCCGTCACCCTGCTCAATAAAAATACCGTGCGCACGGAAATTGCCGCTCACCCGCCAGCCGTTGGAGCTGATGATATTATTTGAAATGAGGATTACGGTTGCAGCATCATTGCTCGCGCACCAAACCCCGTAACTGTAATTCGTCGCCAGATGATTACCGATGACATTGCTTACGACCGTGACCGTCTTACCGGTCATCGCGAAAAGTGCAATACCGCTGCCGTCAACCGCATTACTGCCATTATAGAGGATAACATTACTTGCGATGTTTACCGGGCAGTTTTCGATACGAATACCGCCGCTCGGAGCGTTCAATGCGGGATTCGAACAGATATTGCTGATGATGATATTAAAGCGGACATTGATCACCGCAGGACATTCCCGTGCGCGTATACCGAAGGCAGTGTCCCCGTTATTGCGTTCAATACGGTTATAGGCAATATCAGCACCGCCGGTGTTTGAATTGCAGTATATGCCGTTACCGGCGAACAACGCATGTGAATTATCGAAAATAGCATTTGACCATATGGTAGAATAACCGGCCCCCTGATTCAGGAGCACTCCCCGTGAATCATTGTAGCAAATGCTGTTATTCCATAGATTAACAGCTCCGTTCGAACCGACGCGTATCCCCGATGACCCGTACGACAATGTGAAACCCTGTATCGTCGCTGTAATTGCCGTTGCCGCGTTCGACACGGTAATGGGATCGGTCGTAAGGGAGGTAGCCTTGATAATTGTGGAAGCATATGTACTGTTCGTCATCCATTCAAGGGAACGCAGCGTCAGCGATTTTGTAATGCTGAAATCACCTGTATGGATACCGTCATAGATAAGTATCATATCCCCGGCAGTCGCCGCGTTGATCGCTTCCTGTATGTTCGTATATTGCAGTGTGCTGTTCGCATTGCTTGCAACCGGCGCTACGAACGTCACGGTCCCGGCGGGAGAATACCATGATTCATTTCCGTTGGTATCGAGAACGGTCACAAAATACCGGTAGATGCCGCCGCTGGTGAGCGTATCAATATATTGCGTTGTCGCGGAGTTGTTAATAGCGGCTATCTTTTTCACATCCGTCAGGTTTGAATAGGAATCATCGACGGTGCGGAACAGCGTATAATTACTGAAATCAATCGGTACCGATTGTCCCCATTTCACAGTAATCTGACCCGGTGTAAGATTGGTGACCGCGATGCAGACGGCCGGCGCCGTCGGCATCGTCCAATCGTCATTCCGGCCGCCGAAAGCATTCCGCCACGGCAGGAATGCGGCGATTGTCCCGGTGATTTTCATATCGTTATAGGTACGCGTACCATAGTAGTTGGTCGCCGCCCTCGGTGCCGTGCCGGTTACGAAAATATTATCGCTATTGTCGACAATATTATTATTGCAGAACTGGTTCGAACAATCGACGTTTCTTATCCCGACACTATTGTTCGAGATCGTACTGTATACAATGCTGTTTGTCCCCGCATTTGAGAAAAAGAATGCACTGCCCTGCGCTGATGCTACCGTACAATTCGATACAAACATATTGGATGTTATTGTAATCTCGAAGGCGTCATTCTGCGGCGCAAAAATCGATGATGTCAGAAATCTGCTGCTGGGGGAATTGGTCAGATAGAAAACCGATTTCAACGATTGTTCTCCGGTGATCACCGCATTACTGAACAATGCTGATGGCGCTCTATCCATATAGAAGGACCGTAATCCTGCGTTATTCGAAAAATTCCCGCTGACGGTGCAGTTGGAGGTTACATATAAATATATCGCCGCGCCGTTGGTAGAGATGCTGTCACATATCGCACCGGTGAAAACGTTGCTTTTACCATAATCATAATCGATCCCGCCGCCAAAATATGCGGTATTCCCAAACATATACGCATTGACTGAATTACTGTCAGATGCGACAAAATACAAACCGCCGCCCGATGTACTGGTGCCGGTACTTGCATTCGATATATAATTTCCGGTGATTGTATTATTTTTACCGCCGTTCAGATACCCCCCCCCGCCGCCGTACACCGCCGTATTGCCGATGATATCGCCACTGATCACGCTGTTGGATACTGATTCAAGATCGAAACCGCCGCCGGTCCCGACATTTCCCGTTACAGAATTCGAAATCATCGCAGAATACACCCGGTACCCGAAACCGGCCAAGACATACAATCCGCCGCCGTTCGAATAACATGTATTAAAAGAGAGTGCACTATTGCTGATCAGGGCATTTGTGCTGTAAAAAAAGAAAACACCACCGCCGTAACGTGCGTTATTCCCGTATACGTCCCCGAGCACATTGTTTGAAACACCATAATCGATATCAATACCGCCGCCATATCCGTTCGCCATGCTATTATAAGAGACCATACCGCGTATCGTGTTGGTCGCGCAGAGATTCAAAAACATACCGCCGCCGGAACTGTTATTGCCGAACGATATATTGCTGCTGATGTTCCCGCCGAACTCACTGAATGAAAGTTTGTACGCGAACACACCGCCGCCAGATAGGCCGGAATAATTCCCGCCGATGTTCGCCGATATATCATTGGAAATGCAATTCGATATAAATAAGCCGCCGCCGTATGAATTCGAACACTGATTGTTGAAGATATTTCCACCGATAATATTCGTTCCACTGCTTAGTATTACCAAACCGCCGCCGGAGCGAGTCCCCGGATACATGGTGTTACTGAAAATATCACCACTGATCGTAGTATAGGGCGCATTCGACAGAAAAAGACCGCCGCCAGAATCTGCGGCGTAATTCCATCCGACAGCCGCAGAAATATTGTTCGATTTACTGCTATAAATGACGATACCCGCGCCATAATCATAGACAAGTGCGTTCGTCGCGGCATTATATAGAACGGAGCCCGCGATCGCATTCGAACTGCTGCCGTTAACATAAACCCCTCCGCCGTCTCCTGCGGTAGCGATATTACTGGCTATCATATTGCTCACAAAGGTGTTCGTCGAATTATATAGAAAAATCCCTCCGCCCTGCGCAGCCCGGTTACCTACTACATCACCGGTAATGCTGTTCCCGATTCCGTAGTCAATCTCAATACCGCCGCCCAGACCGGCGTTGGTATTTGAATTGAATGATACGGCACCTGCGATCTGACAATTCGTTGTCGCCGACAATAACACACCGCCGCCGTAGGAATTTGCACCCGTTGCTGCATTACTGATAATGCTTGCATTGATCGTATGTGATGACCCGCCGTTCACAAAAATACCGCCGCCGGACGCGGAACTGCCCGTTACACTATTTCGTATAACCAAGCCGTCAAGAACATGACCGCCGCCCATGGTGAAATATACACCGCCACCGCCGGCCACCGCAGAATTTCCGACAATATACGAATCGACCGTGTTATTCGAACAGTACTCCAGCCAGAGACCGCCGCCCATCGATGATGCCGCGCTCCCTTTATTCGTACAATTTGTCCCGTGTATGATATTGTAATGGGCGTTTGACAAAAAAATACCGCCGCCGCCGTATACAGCGGTATTATTTGTTATCAGCGCGTCTATCAAATTCGATTCAGATCCAATGCCAAAAACGCCTCCGCCTACGGAATACGCACCGTTCGATGCGGTGTTATTATATATCTCGGCGCAAACGGTATTCGATGCTCCATACCAGAAATACACACCACCGCCCACAAAAGCACCGTTTGACCAGATCTTATTACTTACTACGGTATTGGTTGCATATGAAAGAAATATCCCTCCTGCCGAGTTGGCGCTGTTACTGCAGATATTCGCATCGATGATATTCCCGACCCCGGAACTTACGGCTACAGTACCAAACCCATTGGGTACTCTGTTATTGAAGATACTGCCGTTGATCCGGTTATATGAACTTGACCGGATATACACACCGGAACCATATGATGTCCCTCCGCCGGTGTTACTCGCAAAATTACTCGCAATAACTGCGTTAACATTATTGCTCATCCCGCCTATGATGAATACGCCCGTACCGCCCCATGTATTGGCGGCCCCCATATTGGTATTGAATGCAATGGTACCGCGTATCGTGTTATTCGTACCATTGTCGATAAAGACGCCGGCACCGTTCGTCGTGGAACACTGATTTGAACGGATGAGCAGGTTCACATCGTTGTTCATGCAGCGATCGATATAGACCCCGTGTTTCCACTTTTCAACAGATAGATTCGACAGGAAAATACCGCTCGACCCGTTCGAAATAAGTATGCCGATGCCTGCGAGCGTACCGGTAAGGCGAAGCGGCGTTGTCGCATTCGTGCCCATAACAGTAAGATTGGTCTTCCCGCTGATAGTAAAAGCAGCGGTTGTGTTTGAAAATATATAAACGGTATAGTTACTGTCCCAGGCATCAATCGCTAACTGTACAGACGTGTATTTCTGTCCTGTTGCGGAATTACTTGCGACCTGAGAAAAAAGAGACATCAGAGAACATGACAGAAAAAGGAAAATACATGCAAACGTTTTCACGACAATAGGTACACAAATACCTGAAGATACACCATATTTAAATTTGATGCGGAATGGATGCATCAGATATTCACCATATAAGGATAGGCAGAGAACATAGACAATTCAGACTCCATGAAGCCTATTGCCGGAGTTGGTGAACAAGGGAAACTTAGACGATGGTCAACTACCATCCAAAACCGACTTATAGGTATAACAAATTATCGGCTAAAAGGGGAACAAATTATACCATACAGATAGTCAATGGAATAATATGGATAAAAGCGAACATATTTTGAAACTATGAGCCGGCAACAGGACTTGAACCCGCAACCATCTGATTACAAATCAGATGCTCTACCATTGAGCTATGCCGGCGGTACATCAACAAAACGTCCGACGGTTTACCACGGATAGAATGAAAAGTCAAGCGCTTTTTATCCGGCTCGGCATGATTGTCTTGACAATATATACTGTTTTATTATAATTCCAAAACAAGATAAACTGATTTTGTGACACAATAACCCGTCCGCATCGGATTGCGGTGTCCCGCAAATGAGTTTTTTTCATCCTGAACCGGGAGAACGCTGTGAACGAACGCGTATTGATGAAAGGCAATGAAGCGATGGCGGAATCGGCCGTTATCGCAGGCTGCCGATACTATTTCGGTTACCCGATAACCCCCCAGAACGATGTCCCTGAATATATGTCCCGCCGCATGCCCGAAGTGGGCGGTGTGTTCCTCCAGGCGGAAAGCGAAGTTGCCGCGATCAATATGGTGCTCGGCGCTTCCGCATCCGGCAAGCGTGTCATGACATCATCTTCGTCGCCCGGCATCAGCCTCAAACAGGAAGGTATATCATACCTCGCCGGCTGTAATCTTCCCGCCGTCGTCGCGAACATCACCCGTGCGGGCCCGGGACTCGGCGACGTGACTGTTGCACAGAGCGATTACTTCCAGGCCACACGCGGCGGCGGACACGGCGATTACCGTACTCCAACACTCATGCCCGGCAATGTACAGGAACTTGCCGACATGACTGTCATGGCATTCGACATCGCCGACAAATACCGTACACCGGTGATGATACTCGCCGATGCGACTATCGGTCAGATGATGGAACCTATCATTTTGCCACAACCGCCAACAAAGACGTATGATAAGCCTTGGGCGCTTACCGGCGCGAAAGGCAGAAAAAAGAATGTCATCCGCTCACTATGGCTTTTCCCCGACCTCGGTCTCCCGATGAACAACGAACAGCTGCAGCGCAAATATGCCGAGATTGAAAAAGAATACCGCATGTATGAAGAATATATGACCGACGATGCAGACTATCTGTTCGTCGCATACGGCACAACCGCGCGAATGGTCAAAGAAGTGATACAGACGCTCCGCGGCGAAGGCATTAAAGCGGGTCTGTTCCGGCCGAAGATGGGCTGGCCGTATCCTTACACGGAACTCCGTGCATGCGCGAAAAACAAAAAGTTCGCGCTCACCGTCGAGATGAGCTATGGCCAGATGGTGGACGATGTGCGCATCGGCATCAACGGCGACATACCGGTATATTTCCACGGCAGAGCCGGCGGTGTTATCCCGACTACCAAAGAGATCATCGCGGCGATGAAAGGACACATGTAAATGGCTACGATATACCAAAGGCCGAAATCGCTTGAAGACGTACCGTTCCATTACTGTCCGGGATGCGGTCACTCAGTGGTGCATAAACTCATCGGCGAATGCATCGATGAGCTTGCAATACTTGAGAAGACCATTCTCGTCGCACCGGTAGGCTGTGCCGTGAGCGCATACAACTACTTCGCCTGCGATGTTAGCGAAGCGGCGCACGGACGCGCGGCGGCTGTTGCCACCGGCATCAAGCGCGCCAACCCGGAGAACATCGTCATATCCTATCAGGGAGACGGCGACCTTGCGTCCATCGGCATGGCGGAGACCATACACGCGGCGAACCGCGGCGAAAAGATATGTGTTATTTTTATCAACAATAATGTCTATGGAATGACGAGCGGCCAGATGGCGCCCACAACGCTTGAAGGTCAGAAAACGACAACGTCACCGAAAGGACGCAATGCCGCAGACACCGGCTACCCCATCAACATGTGCGCGCTCATCTCAACCCTTCAGGCGCCCATATACGTTGTGCGGACGAAAGTCACGAGTGCGGCGACAATAATGAAAACAAAAAAATACATCAAGCGCGCGTTGGAACTGCAGGTTCAGGGTAAAGGGTATGCGTTCGTAGAGATTCTTTCAAACTGCAACACAAACTGGAAGATGACACCGCTTGCCGCTAATAAATGGATAGACTCCACGGTTGAGCAGATATTCCCGCTCGGCGTTTTCGTCGACAAATACAAGGAGCAGGCATGACCGAGCGTATTATCATAGCCGGTTTCGGCGGCCAGGGCGTGCTTTTCAGCGGAAAACTCCTCGCTCAGGCCGGTATGATGGCCGGTTTTAATGTAACGGAAATTCCCTCGTACGGCGCTGAAATGCGCGGCGGAACGGCAAACGCGGCCATTATCATCTCGGATAAGGAGATTGCCTCGCCCATCATCGAGACCCCGACGACATTCCTCTGCCTGAATGCACCCTCGCTTGAGCGGTTCATCGACAGTTTGGCTCCAGGCGGACTTCTCGTTTTAAACACATCACTGGTTAAAAATAAGCCTCCGAAAGACGATATTACTATCATAGGTGTAAACGCCAACGATCTGGCCGCGGAAGCGGGTAATCCCGGTGTCGTGAACATGCCGGTCATCGGTGCTTACCTGAAAGCGCGCGGAGTACTAACGCTCGCGATAGTGGAACGGGCGCTTGATAAAGTGATCTCGGAAAAGCATAAAGACTTGTTAGCGATCAATAAGAAGGCGCTTACAGCAGGCTTCGGGGCATAACGTAAAGTTCCGGGCCAAGAAGGTTGGCAATGGCTACGGTAGTAAAAGAAAAGGCGACGGAAGCACAGAAAGCGGAATTCAATGACCGCATCAAGGAATTCCGCGAGCAGGTTGAAGCGATCAGCGAAAAGATCAAGACGCTTGAAAAAGAGATCACCGCTGTCACGGACAAGACTGAAGCCGCATATCAGCGGATCAAACTGTCCGAACTGTATATGAACGTGGTGTCCTATCACTGCGGCATGAGCCAGCTTTCACAGCATATGCTCAATTACAAGAATGAATCGTATCTGAACGAAGGCAGAAAAATACTTTACAAAGTGCTCATCCTGCTCGAAGAGGCACTCGGCAACCATATCGACGATTCGCTCACCGAGAACGATGATACGCATGTGAAGCTTGCCGGAAAAATCGACGACAAATGGCGGCTGTCGTTTGCGCGGACCCTCGGTTATAACATCAACCTCCTTGAAGACTGCTACGGCGACAATACAAAGTGGAAATGGAGTTTTGTCGAGGTGGAAGGACGCTATGCCATTGCGATGAAAAACTTCATCGACTATAAGAACTACATCAAGAACCTCGACCCGCGCGTGGAGGGCTTTGCCGAACGCAGCAATATGATGAAACTCGTGAAAAAGCTCCTGCTGGAAGCGGCGGAGTCGTTTCGCAAAAAATACGAGCTGAAAGAGCATCGTCTTGATGATATGAAATATGCGCTCAACATCCTCGGCGCCATGCGGCGCATTCACATGTATCTCGGTGAAGCTGATGAAGCGAACGAGCGTAAAAAGGTCTATGACCTCTGGAAGAAAAAAATGGAAGACGACCTGCGCAAAAAAGAGGAGCTAGACTCTCGCCGCTGAGCTGTTCCCGGCAGGAGTATTTTTCTACTTACCTTATTGCATTTTTATCCCTCTGCATATATAGTGGCTTCTCGATTGCGCTGTTTCAGCGCACTTAACTACCACAATACGGCTCCACCGCCGTTAAGGAACATCTCATGAACAAGCACGTCGAAGTATGGGTTAACGAGACCGCAAAACTCACCAAACCCGACCGCATCGTGTACATTGACGGATCTGACGCTGAAAAAGAACGGCTCACCAAAGAAGCCCTTGCGACAAAAGAGATAACCGAACTCGATCAGAAACGCTACCCCGACTGCTATTACCACCGCACCGCCATCAACGACGTTGCGCGCGTGGAACACCTGACATTCATCTGCACGATGAACAAACAGGACGCCGGCCCCACGAACAACTGGATGTCGCCGCCCGACGCATACGCGAAACTCAGCGCCATATTCGACGGCTCGATGAAGGGGCGCACCATGTACGTCATCCCCTACCTCATGGGACCGGCGAATTCAGCGTTCTCGAAAGTGGGCGTTGAGCTCACCGACAGCATCTACGTGGTGCTCAACATGCGCATCATGACGCGGATGGGAAAGATCGCACTCGACGTACTGGGTGATTCAGCAGCTTTCGTCAAGGGCCTCCACTCTAAGGCCGACCTCAACGAGGACCGCCGCTTCATCTGTCATTTCCCGGAAGACAACACCATCTGGAGCGTGGGCAGCGGATACGGCGGCAACGTGCTCCTCGGTAAAAAATGTTTTTCACTGCGCATCGCGAGCTTCCTCGGCAGAAACGAAGGCTGGATGGCGGAACATATGCTCATCCTCGGCTTGAAAGATAAAAAGACCGGCGAAAAACAGTATATCGCAGCGGCCTTCCCGAGTGCATGCGGTAAAACAAACCTCGCCATGCTCGTGCCGCCGGCGGCGCTTGCCGACCGCTATGAAGTGACCACCGTCGGTGACGACATCGCCTGGATGCGTATTGACGACAACGGCCAGCTCCGCGCGATAAACCCCGAATACGGGTTTTTCGGCGTGGCGCCGGGAACCAATTCGAAAAGTAATCCGAACGCGGTGAAAACGATAAAGAAAGAAACGATATTTACCAATGTCGTTCACACCGCGGACAACGGCGTATGGTGGGAAGGAAGCGACGATGCCGCTCCCGCAAACGGCACCGACTGGAAAGGCAATCCGTGGACGCCGGCATCAAAGGAAAAAGGCGCCAATCCGAATTCACGTTTCACCGCGCTTGCGAAAAACTGCCCGTGCATCGACCCGGATTGGGAATCACCGAAGGGCGTACCGATATCGGCCATCATCTTCGGCGGACGGCGCGCAAAGACCGCTCCGCTCGTTTACGAATCGTTCAACTGGCAGCACGGTGTCTTCGTCGGCGCCACCATGGCGTCCGAGACCACGGCTGCGGCCGCTGGTCAGGTGGGTGTCATGCGCAATGACCCGATGGCGATGAAACCGTTCTGCGGTTACAACGTCAACGACTATTTCGCCCACTGGCTCGCCATGGGCAAGAAGATGAAGAACCCGCCGAAGATATTCAACGTGAACTGGTTCCGCCAGGACGAGAACGGCGCATTCATGTGGCCGGGCTACGGCGAAAACCTCCGCGTACTGGCATGGATCGCCGCACGGACCGCGGGAAAGGCCACTGCAAGCGAGACAGCCATCGGCAATCTTCCGGATGCATCGGCCATCGATACCACCGGGCTTTCGATACCCGCAGATATGGTGAAAAAACTCCTCTCAATCGACAAGTCGGTATGGGAAACGGAGATCGCGAGCATACGGAAATTCTTCGGCGAGATCGATGACGGACGTCTGCCGAAAGAGCTCAAAGATGAGCTTGAAAAACTTGCGGCACGTATTCAAAAGATTTAACGCGCAGAAGACCGCGCGATTTTCATTCAGCTGCAAACGCTGCGGCCAGTGCTGCCGCGACCGGGGGTTCGTCTACTTTACCAAGGACGACATACGCCGTGCGTCGAAAGTGATCGGCATGAAAGAAAAGGAATTTGCCGGCACCTATCTGACACATCGCGGAAATCGTTTCTTCATTAAAGTAGGTGATAACGGCTGCTCGCTCCTCACCGAAAACGGCTGCAGAATTCAGAACGGCAAACCGGTGCAATGTTCATCGTTCCCCTACTGGGATGAATATATCGGCGTGAACGGAGAACTTGTCAACTTCGACCGGGAATGTCCGGGTATTACGAAGGTCAACGACGACGAGTCACATCCGAAATAAACGGAATAACGGCGGATAGAAAACGCTCCGGCTGTTCTTCCTGCGGCACATGTCCGCAGTTGGAGATTATCACTAATCGCGCACCGGGAATATCCCGTGCAAGCCGTATGCTGTTTGACATCGGCACAAGTCTGTCGTCATCACCGCTCACCACCAAAACCGGAAGGTGCAACTCTTTCAGTCTGTGTGATATACCCTTCGGCCGCTCTGCTGTGGTAAACCGCCAGAGCGCCACATCCCAGTTCGACATCTGCACCGGGCGCGAATAATTACTGATGATATCCGCTGTCACACGATTACTGTCATGCCATGCGGAAACGAGTATGCGCACACCGGTTTCCTGCAGCGGACGCACGATAAGCGGTCCAATGTGGTCAACCTGGGGGAACTGCGCCAGCGAATGAAGCCACGAAGGAGGACCGCCGCCGTATATCGCCGCATCGACCAGCACAAGTCCGGTAACCGATTCGCGGTAATCAAACGCGGTGACCACGGCAAGCATGCCGCCGAGAGAATTACCGACAAGGACAGCATTTGAAAAGCCGAAGAGTTGTATCATATCGCGAACCAGCGCAGCACTCGATGCTATCGAGAACGGGTCGCGATTGGTAATCTCACCGCTCACCGGACGCGCGGTAAGTCCGAACGGCGGGTAGTCGAATGCGATAACCGTTCCATAAGCCGAGAGCGGCCGAATGACCTCACGCCAGCTGTATACCGATGCACCGAAACCATGAAGCAGCACCATGGCCGGCGCACCGCTTCCGGCAATCCTGTAGTGCACGTTAAGCCCGTTGACGTTGGTAAATCTGCTTTCCGGCCACGCAAGCGCTGCGGCATCTGATATCGTATTCCCGAGCGGGCGAACCGGAATAACGAGCGGCACGATGAACACGATGAGAAACAATATCCCTATCGTGCCGAAAATAATCGAAGTTGAACGCTGCATCGCGGATATATCAGGCGGCTGCCGGTTTTTTGAAGAGCGAAAAAACTCCGGCAGCAAGGATCAGCAGTATACCGACACCGCACACAATCACGATTGTGGTGAATACCGGTGCAACCGTCATGCGTTTTATTATGATACCCGACAATGCCCAGATGACAACCAGTGCGTATGCGATATCGCGCCGTGTAACCAGAACCGCCGCGGTGATTATCACTGCGGCGGCGATGACTATCACCGTCCACACAACCGGCGATATCCCGAATCCGTCCCACGAGAGCGAGACAAACAATGCCGTCGCATTCGCTATGGCGGCAACGGTAATCCAGCCGAGGTAGACGCTGAACGGTATCTGCACGAACCAGCGTTCCATCCTGCTCACCGCGGTTCGTCCGATATCCAGTCTGACATATATCGTTATCAGCGATGTAAGGATTGCAATCATGAGAATGAGCGAGACGAGCAGAAAATCATAATGCCATGCAATAATCCATGCCGCATTGGCGACACACGACAGCGCAAAATACCATCCGGCTTTTTCGATGAACGCATTATCGCCGCCGCCGAATCCCCTGCACTGATACACCGAAAACATGAGCAGGAGCAGATAAATGACACCCCAAATAGCGAACGTGATGCCCGCCGGTGCGAACAGATTACCGTATGAATCCGAAACCGCGCCGGTAGTGACGCCATTGATCGGAAGGATATTCGCAAGCGCGTTCACCGTCACCATACCGATGAAGCATGCGACATTCGCGACGATCAAAACCGGATTCGTTTTCTTCTGTTCCACAAAAACACTCCTCGCATATGCATTCGCGCAAGAAGTGCAGTATATCGCGCTCAATGAAAATGTAAATCGCGCCGTTTTGCATCGTATCCGCGCTTTCGTCCGTCACGGCCGAAACCCGAAATCACGTGTTGTGTTTTTTTTTGTATTTGTTATAATGCGGTACGATTTATGAACGAATCAAAACACAGGCTGTTAGCTCAGTTGGTAGAGCAACTGACTCTTAATCAGTGGGTCGGGAGTTCGAGTCTCCCACGGCCTAAAGTGCATCCGCGCTGCGTGATGCGAGTATGTTGAGTAAACGGTATAAAGAGCATCAATGAAGGAAAAAGAAACAACCGGCAAGATTTACTGTGCGAATTGCCGCTACTGCGTCCTGTTCAGAAAACTCACGTCCGACAAAACACGTTATACGCTCCGGGTGAAATGCACCCAGGAGATGTGGAAAAAGAAGCTCGGTGAGGATAAGATGTATAAATATTTCACGGTGGGCAGACGTACCGTGAAGAAATGCGCGCCGTACAAGCAGATGGGTGATTTGAAGTCATTTCTCAGATTATTACGCAAAAGCCTTCCGGTACGTGACGATGTGTATACGATAACTAAAAAAGGCAAGCCATGATGAAAACCGTACGCATCGCCCTCATTTCACTCGCGGTACTGACGGCCGTCTCATGCATAACATCACAGGTGGCGATTGAGAAAAACGATACTCCGCTCACGCTCTCGCAGAAAGCACAGGACTACTTCAGCAACAAAGAATACACCGCCGCGATTTCATATTACCAGGCCATCATCGACAATTATAAAAAGGACCAGTTTGAAAAAGAAATCGCCTGGGCGTACTACGAGATTGGATTCTGTTATTTTACCATGGGCAATAATGACCTGGCAAACAAGTATTTCAACACCGTCATAAACGATTTCTCCATCCAGGCGCCACGCGTTCTTGCTGAAAAGATTAAACTGAAAATAGCGGCAAAGATACACGCTGACAAAAAATAACGTCGCGGGGGCAGCATGGGCGACATCCACAGGGGCGTTTTTTCCCGTTTTCTAAAGACGTTTTTACTGCTTGCACTGACCGTGGCGCTCGTGACGTTCATCACCGGTGTAATCAGCGAATTCAACGCCCCGACAAATCATGGTATTTCCGTGCGTGTAAGCGCATTTAACGCAGACCACGGCATACCCTCATTCCTGAACGCAATCGTAAGCACCGCAGCCGTTGCGGGAATCAGCGCGCTGTTTTCACTGTTCACCGCATTCCCCTTCCTACTGCTCATATCGCTTTATTATGCGTATTTCTATATCAGCGACCGGTCGCTTCGCGGTGTATTCGCATCCGATATACTCGTTTTCAGAATATCGCAGAACCTGATAGCGGCGGTTACCGTGCTGCTCGTTGCGTACATGTTATTTTCATATGTCCTGATCGGTACGTTATCAGAGATGGCAAAAACGTCGAAGATGATGACGATTCATCATAATTACCGCCGCTATAACAGCTGGCTTATCAATGACAACATCGCGCAAGCCAGAAAACATCTGCGTGAATTCGAACGCCGCATGGATAAAGGCGCCCCTGTACCCCACGGGTCGTTTACACCGGCGCTGGAGCACCTCGCCGTCGCCATCGAGCAGGATGCGCTCAATTACGATGCGCTTGAGCTTCGCGCAAAAGCGTACGACCTGATCGAAGTTAACGAACAGCGATTATCCCCGAAATCATCCGCGGCGATCAGCTACCTGAGGCTCGGCACACAGGCGTTTGCAGGCGGGCGCCTCAAAGAGGCCACCGTCCATTTTGAGAAGGTGCTGTCGCTGTATCCGGACAATGCGGAAGCCGCATACCGCCTCAAAGAGATCCAGTCAATACAATCGAACTCCAAGTTCATATACGAGAACAGATCGCCCGCCGAGATAAACCTTATCGTCACGCTCACCAACGCCGCGATAGCGCTTGAAGGCGGCGACCATTGGAAATCATACATGCTGCTGACGAATCTCATCGTCCGGCATCCGTTTCATAATGATCTCAGAAAATATTATACGCTCACCATGAAAAGCATACGGGAAAATGATTTCTGCATCATCGATACGCGGCATGTCGTCGCGTACATCATCCAGCATGCAAGCCTGAGTACGTACAATCAGTCGCTCATGACGAACCGGTTCCGTAAACTGGGCATCCGCACCATCAACGGCATCGATGTGCAATCGCCGGAATTCGCCGCGGCAATCACAAATCTGCATCGAATGAACATAGCGGATATCAACGGCGTTACGAATAGCGATAAGGATTTCCCGCGCCATAATGAGGTGGTAAAGCTTCTGATCCGGGAGATCGAGGAAAGCGCATTTATCGCAGGCGACAATGTATTCCCGTCGCACAGTGTGCTGCGTCTTTCGGACGCCAGACTGCTCTATTTCGGCGCCATCATTCCGTTTGACGGATACCGGTATCTGAGCGATGTAACCATTACCGCCGAAGACGGAACCAGAGAACACTATGCGTTCGGACGTATTTTCAACGCCGAATTGACCAACGCCGCGGGCTCCGTCACCGGCGTCACGAAGTTCGTATTGAAAGGCCGTATGCGTAACGGGACGCCTTCACCCGACGACACCGAAAAAACCGATGTGTATATACGGGTACATCCCGGCGTCCTCGACAATCTGAATGCGCCCCGCGAGGAGCTTGAACTCCTGTCCGTCCCCGCGCTCTATACACTGTACAAGGACTACCCTAACATCGGCTATGCGGTAGACGACGTACGCCAGGTGCTCGGCAAGCGGCTCATGCTGCCGTTATGGCTCATCGCACTCGTATTCATCATCGCCTATGTTTCGCTCCGGTACCGTCTGTCATATCAGGCAAACCTCCATCCGCTGCATTCACTGACAGGATTCGCAGGTGTGGCGCTTCTCACCATGCTCGGGCTTACGGTCTTCGACTTCCTGTTCGCATTCCTCTACCGGAACTATCAGGCGGAGATAGCCTATACGATTGTAGCCGGCGGCATACTCGTTATCACCGCATGGTTCTCCATCGCGATATCGCGCTACCGTTTCTCCGCATGAACATATACGCGCCGCGGGAGATTACCGCGCTGCTGGAGTCACACGGGCTTGCACTTTCAAAACAGCGCGGACAGAATTTCCTCACCGATATGCATATCGCACAACGCATAGCCGCGGCAATTGATGAGCCGGCGGCCTCGGCCGTGGAAATAGGACCCGGCATCGGCGCGCTGACAATACCGCTCGCAGGCCGGTACGCCGGGGTATCCGCCGTCGAATTCGACCGCGGGCTCTTTCAGCTGTGCACCGAGATTCATACGGCACTGCCGAACGTGTCGTTCATCCATGCCGACATCCTTGAGTATGAGCTTCCCGGCAACAGCCCTGTCGATGTTTGCGGCAATATTCCGTACAATATAACTTCGCCGATACTGGAATGGCTTCTCATCACCAATGCCGGACGCTGGCATAAGGCCGCATTCATGGTACAGAAGGATTTCGCACTTCGCCTGGCTGCTTCCCCCGGGGATGATGATTACTCTGCGCTCACGCTCCTCCTCCATTTCGCGGCGGTAATGAAAAAAAAGTTCGATGTCCCGCGAAGTGTGTTCTACCCCGCACCCACCGTTGATTCCTCCGTCATCACGCTCACACCCCATACGCATACCGATATGAAACTGTTCCCGCTGTATCGCGCCGTTGTGAAAAGCCTGTTCCACAGCAGGCGGAAAACCGCACACAACAATCTCATCAGATCACCGTACCTGGCCGTCCCCGCGGCGCTGGTAGAGGACGCGTTCAGACAATGCGCCATCCCGGCCAGAGAACGCGGCGAACGCCTGTCGTTCGACCAGGTCTACGGAATCACCCGGATTTTCTCTCTGGCGGAAAGCCCTGCCATATTGACTCCGCCGTGATTAATGCTATATTATTCCGCGACACCAATGCCGCACGGCGATGTGTGTTATGAAGACGACCAAGGAACAACCCATGAGCCACCTTATTCGCTGCTGTATCCTGTTTATAACTGCTGTGTTCTCTGTACATGCGGCGGGCTTCAACGCCTACGCATCACGGTCCCCAAAAGCTCTCATCTGTATATCGCTTCCAAACAAAGCGTTCCGGTAAGTTTTTTCGCCGAAGGCACCGCGCTCACCGTACTCGCCGTACAGCCGCCCAAAGGCGAACGTTCCGGCGATGACACCGTGCTGCGGGGCACCGGCGATTTCAAGGTAAGTTATACGGGCGGACGAAAGGGATACAATATCATCAAAGTCAAGTATCAGCTCTGCCTCGATGACGCGGGGGTGTGCCTTACACCGGCAACCGTACCGCTTGATTTTACGTTAAGCGAAGATTCACCGCGCCCGCAGAAGAAAAAGGATCTCTTTGAAGCAATGGCGGGCATGGTGGGCGGTGACGGCAATGTGGCCATAGCCCTGTTGGTATGTTTCCTTGCAGGCATCGCGTCATTCCTCCTGCCCTGCGTGTATCCGCTCATCCCCATCACCATCAGCTATCTCGGCACCCAGACCGATAAAAAGACAAAGTCTTTCCTCGGTTCGCTTCTGTTCGGCATCGGCATCGTGGTCACCTATACACTGCTCGGCATCATCGTTACGGCCGTGGGAAGAGTGACGAACATTCAGTTCGGATCGATAGCCTATCATCCGTTTGTGCTGGTCCCGCTCGTGCTGTTCTTCCTCTATTTCACGTTCTCCATGTTCGGCTTTTATGAATTCAAACTGCCGTCGTTCATGCATCAGGCAAAGGACCGCGCCTACAAGCGCGGCGACTCATACGTCGGTAAATTCTTCATGGGCGCCGTAACCGGTCTGGTGGCATCCCCGTGCGTCGGCCCCGTTGTGGCATCCATACTTGCCATAAGCCTTACGCAGCCGCAGTACGGCTATCTGTATATGTTCTTCTACGCCCTCGGGTTCGCATCGGTGCTCGTCCTGCTCGGGACGTTCTCATCGCTTATCGGCAAACTCCCGAAATCCGGCGGCTGGATGGACATTGTAAAATATATCTTTGGGCTCATGATGCTCGGTTTCACCGCATATTATCTTGATATTCTGTTCCTTGTACTCGGCGTCAAAAATGCGGCCACCTATCTTACCATCGCCATTATCTCGCTTGCGGCTATCATGCTCACGCTGTTGGGGTTCAAAAAACTCGATTCGTATCTGAAAAGCGACCGCCTGAAGGCACTCGTCGTCGTACTCCTCTTCCTTACCGGGCTTTCGATAACCCGTGTGGTGCAACTGGAGCTCTTCAATACCAACGCCCGTGTTGAAACACGAGCGCTTCCTGAAGCCGCCAATCTCGATGAAGCCGTTGCCCGCGCGGCAAGCGAAAACAAACTCGTTCTGGTTGATTTCAATGCGGTGTGGTGCGAGAACTGCGAGCTCCTCTCCGAACGCATCCTCAAGCAGCCTCCGGTGAGCGATCTGATCAGTCAGCGCTTCATATTCGTGTCGGTGGACGTAGACCATGAACCGGAATACAAAAAACGCTATAATATTCAATGGCTGCCGTGGATCGTGGTGCTGAACGCAGAAGGCAAACCCATCTATGAACGAAACAGCTTCGGCCTCTTCAACAAAGAGCTGAGCGATTCACTGTTCATGGAATTAAGCTCGCTTCGCTGATTCCTCATCATGCGCCCGCCGCCATATTCGCGCGGCAATATAGATAACGCCGTAACTTAACGCGCCTAACAGCACCGCAACGACAAGACTGCCCGCGGCAATCTCCCTGATGTTCGCAAGAATGAAATCGGTCACTTTCACCCCCGCACCAAGCTTTTTGATGAACGGCGTGCCGAACAGGAATGTCCCCACACGGTAATCGAGCATGAGAAAGAATACGCCGGTTACCGGATTCACGATGAGCGTTCCGAGATACGTCGAGATGATGTTGAGCCGGAAAAAAACCGCGATACCGAGTGCGATGAACATGCCGGCAACGGGTATCGGCAGTATCGACAGAAAAAGGCCCAGTGCGAACCCAAGCGCCAGGCGATGCGGCGTCCGCGTGCGTTTGAGCATGAGGATAAGAACGCGAAATATCCGTTTGATCCCGTTCTTCTTTTTAACCGTACCGCGTTCCCCTTCAGGCGCCGCCATAGACGACCTTCATCAGCGCACGTATCTTTTCCGCGCTCTTGATGCCGGGTGAAACTTCGACGCCGGATGAGACATCAATGCCGTCCGGTTTGAATGCAAGCGCCTTGGACACGTTTTCCGGATTGATGCCGCCCGCAATCAGGTACGGACGTTTTTTCCCGGCAAGCAGCGACCAGTCGAACGGCGTGCCGCTGCCGCCGCGCATCGCCGATGCGGTGTCATACAGAAGTATTTCATAATGCGTATACTGCGATACGCGATCGAACGATGCGCTGTCGCTCACCGGTATGCTCCGTATCACCGGCGCGTGCACATCGCCTGCGTATGCATCGCTTTCATCACCGGAAAGCTGTACATAATCAAGTGAACAGAGATCGGTTATGCGGTTCACCTCATCGAGCGGGGCGTTCACGAACACGCCGGCGGTACGGATATTCCCGTCGAGTTCAGCGATGATGTCTTTTACGTGCGGGGCTTCCACCCGCCGCGGCGACGGCGCAAAGATGAAACCGATGATATCCGCGCCTTCCAGCGCACATACCTGCGCGTCTTCAAGCCGCGTAATGCCGCATATTTTTACGATCATACGCCTTTCAATTCCCGTATCGTGCTGCCGACAGACGATGAGCGCATGAGCGCCTCGCCCACCAGTATGCCGTGAACACCGCTTGCCGTCAGACGGGCCACATCATCCCTTGTAGTAATACCGCTCTCGGCGACCACAAACCGGTCACGCGGCATATCTTTCATGATGGATACCGTCGTGTCAAGATCGATGGTGAAATCGACAAGATTGCGATTATTGATGCCGATGATGGATGCACCCGCTTCCAGTGCGGCATCCCGTTCCGCAGAGGTGTGCACTTCGACCAATGGCGTCATCATGAACGTTGCGGCGAGTTCAAGCATGCGCTTAAGCGCCGGCACGTCGAACAGCGACGTAATGAGCAGGAATGTATCGGCAGGTGTTGCGGCGGTCTCATATATCTGATATTCGTCTATGATAAAGTCTTTGCGCAGAATCGGCAGCGGCGAGACACCCCTCGCCTGAGCGATATAATCGATATTCCCCTGAAAATATTCTTCCTCGGTCAATATGCTCATCGCATCCGCATGTCCGTCCGTATACGCCCGGGCCGAGGCAACGGGATCGAAATGATGCGCAATAATGCCTTTTGACGGCGATGCTTTTTTTATTTCCGCGATGAGAATAACACCGGATGCTGCCGTCCGGAACAATGACCGGAACCGGTCCCCGGCACGCGGCACAGCGCGTTTACGGAGCTCTGCCAGCGGCACTGCCGCCATGCGCGCGTCAAGCGCCCGTTTTTTACTCGCGACAATGCGGGTGAGAAAATCGGGCAAAGAATCTATCTCCCCTCACGCTTTCGCAGACGTGTGATAAAATCAAGATTGTCTTTTGTTACGGTATCGCGCTTCGATTCCACCAGCGAAGGATCAAAGCGGTCCGCGAGATAGAGCATCCAGCGGGCATGTTCAAGCTGCCCGACGCTGATATAAATCTCGTGTATCTCGAAATATGATTCGGCGAGACCGGTGCGTACGTTGGCCGGGATGCGTTCGTTGCGGTCGCTCAAAAGATCCTGCGGCAGCTTCGGTATGACAAGCTTCTGCCCGGGCAGTATCATGTCCGGGTTCTTCAGCCGTTCAAGGTTCTGCGCGTAGATGAACGGCCAGTAAAAACCGTTCCCGTAAAACTTTTTCGCCAGAAACCACAGCGAGTCACGGTACTTGACGGAATAATCGGATGTGCCGTTCTTTATCTCGTCGATGAATGCGCTCATCTTCTTGATGGTTTCGCGCTGTTTGCGCTGCGCATTCTCGCCCGGAGGAGTGAGTGTTGTTATCGTATTCGACGCATTCGTCGGTATGGTTACGGCGTTCGATGCCGGTTTGTTCGTATCGTTCGTAATTATCATGTCGTTCGTTTCAGGAACGGTTTTCATGTAGGACGTTTTTGCAGTATATACGCCGCGAAACATCTGAGGACCTACCGGCACTTTGTTATAAAAAACGATGAAGAAAACCACCACAATGACCAGCGCCAGAACACACGAAATGGGCACGAGGTATACGCTGAGGGCGGAGGCATGACGTCCGAGTAACGGAGCAGTGCTCTCAGCGGGATGCGCCGGGGCGGCTGGTGCTGCCGGCGGAGCGGCGGTTTCCTTGTTTTCCGTTGCCATTGATACACTCACTTGTTGTTTATCGGTTTTTTCCTGCGTTTGCGGTGAGGCAATGCCGGTCTCGACTATTTCTTCAAGCTCAACGTTCTCACGCCGCGCCGTCTTCGACAGTGGTTTTATTTCAGGGATATCGTCAAGATCCTCTTCGATAACATCGGCAGGAGTCTTATCAAACCGCCTGCTGAGCGGCATCGCCGCCAATTCCCTGGACGGTGAAAATGCAATACTGCCGCCTGCGGGGGAGAATGTGCCGAGTCCGCTGAGAGACACAGCCGCTTTGCGTGTTTCCGCGGTGATATACGCGAACAGCGCGTCGGAAAATGCCGTACCCGTACCCGCGGATGATGAACCCGCTGCGAAGGTGACGGTCATCGTACCCGCCGAAATATTGGGCACCGGCACGAACGCACCGATACCACGGACGATAACCCGCTCGCCGTCGGCAAGTTTACCCGCGAGCTCCGCGGTAAAACCCGACAGCTCACGTTCCACATCGGCCTTGCTTGCGCCGGTCTCCGCTGCAAGTGCTGCTATAACATCTCGGTCGGTAAGCAATCCTGTCTCCACGCGAAAGTTTTACGGATTATACCATTAGGGTTAAAAATATCAACCGCACAGCGGCACGCACAATTACATACCCCGCGCTATGAATTATTGCATTTTACAATTGAATACTGTAGGATGTACTAAAAGAAACCGCGTGAGGAACAATCAATGAAAACCGACTCCATACCCCCCGTAAAAGGGTACATCGCCCTCGGGCTTATCGCGCTTGCCGTTGTGTTCGGCATCATTAATCTTATGGTGAAACCGAAGTCGGCGGTGGTGTCTCCGAAAGAGAAGAGCTCCATGAAGAACATCACCTTCACCAAACCGGGCATTGCCATCGTAACGATAGATGAGATCATCACCCTGGAGCGCGCCCGGTCATTTTTCGGTGAACCGACGCGTTCCTCCGCGGAAATGATTGCCGATGACTTTGAGGCATATGCGAACGATGAACGCGTAAAAGCGATAGTGCTCTCGGTGAACAGCCCCGGCGGTACGCCTGCCGCGTGCGAGATGATATACAAGCGGATGATGACGCTGAAAAACAGGAACAAATTACCGATTGTGGCGCATTTCAGAGAGGTTGCCGCATCGGGCGCCTATTACATATCAATGCCCGCCGACAAGATCGTCGTCTCCGCAGGCACGATAACCGGGAGCGTGGGCGTCATCATGTATACCATCAACTTCAGCGGTTTGATGGAAAAATTCGGCGTGAAATATTACGGCATCGTGAGCGGGAAAAGCAAGGATATACTGTCGCCGTACCGCAAACCGTCGAATGATGAGATAGACTATCTCAACGCCATGGTGTATGACGTATATACCGATTTCCGGGATGTGGTGTTGCAGTCGCGCGGCGAAAAGCTGAAAGGCTCACCGAATGTGCTGCTTGACGGACGCGTATTCAGCGGCAGACAGGCCGTGCGCGTGGGCATTGCCGACATGATAGGCACTGAACGCGACGCCATCGCCGAGGCATGTAAACTCGCCAAGCTCGATCCGGAAAACCCGAATATTATCGTACCGCAGGAGCATGACAATCTGTTCATACGCATGCGTCAGGCACTCGGCTCGATGGTGCAGGGATCGATGAAAAGCGACACGGGCATAGAACAGCTCATCACGCAGAAATATTCCGGCATTCCGATGTATATGTATCTGGGACACGGAGGCAAATAATGCGCGCATTTGCCGAGACTTTTTTCGCCTATATCGGCGCGCCGTTCAGGGTATCATTGAGCGCCGGTGAACGCGACCTCGGAACGGCTGTACTCCTTTTTCTCATCGGCATGGTGAGTGCGGCATTGTCGTTCCTGATGTGCCGGACGACATCGCTCAATCCGCTCCTCTTCATCGCCGGTGCCGCCGCCTTCAGCGCGGTGATGCTGCTTTCTCTTGCGGGAAAAACAGCACTCTGCAATTTCTCAGGCGTTTTCGGCGTAAAGTACCGCAAGGGTAAAAGTCCGAGGACATTCTTCGCATCCGCCGTGTCTCTGCACGGCTTCTATCTGTTCCTGCTCCCCATCGCATGTGCACTGTCGGCATTCCGTATTTTGCATATATCCTCTATTGTGGTCGCCTATGCGGTCTTTTCGATCATCATCCTTGTCTTCTTTTATCGGGCTATTAAGCTCCATTTTGATGTGCGCTCAACGGCATCGGCATTTGCCGTTTTCCTGCTGCCCGCATTCTATGATTTCTGCACCTCCATAACGACGATCGTGTTCCTGTTCACATTCCTTGCGCAAATCGTCCCGACGGCCGGCGGTTGATGCGCGTCCGTATCATCAGCAGATACGTAATCGCCGAGGCAATCGGCCCGTTCTTTGTGGGTCTCTTTTTCTTCACATTCATATTCTTCGCCGAAGCGCTCAATCGCGTCATTCGACAAGTCGTTGAACGCGGCGCACCGTTCACGCAGGCGCTCGAGCTCTTCCTCTACATGATGCCGTTCAATCTTGCCATAACCCTGCCGATGGGCGTGCTCATGGGAAGCCTCATGGCATACGGCCGGCTCTCCGGCGACAGCGAAATAGTGGCGATGAAAGCATCGGGACTCAGTATCGTTTCCATATACAAGCCCATAGCCATATTCGGCGTTGTGTTTTTCGCCTTCATGCTGTTTTTCAACGACGTCATACTGCCCGAGGGAAATTACCGGTATCGCGCCATGTTCTACTATGTACTCAACATGAAACCGTCGGTGGCCGTAGAGGAACGCCGATTTATGGCGCTCCCGGATACCACACAGCGCATATCCGCGTCAAAGATATCCGGCAACATCATGTCGAATGTGACCATCTATGACGAATCATCTCCGACGAAACGGGTGGTCATTACCGCCACCAAAGGCGAATGGGTGAACAACAAACAAAACGCGCAGCTCATCAACCTGCACCTTGAGAACGGCATGCTGCAGGAAACCGAAACCGACAACCCGCGCAACGCCACCTACACGCCGTTCAAGGACCTCACCATCAATCTCTCGCGCAATATCGTTGACGTCATCACCGAGCATCACCGGAGCGACCTCGAGTCACCGTCCTGGGTGATAAAAAAACGGATGGTTGAAGGAAAGAAACACGGCATGTCGCGCGGCGAACTGAATGAGCATAATATCGAATATCAGAAACGGTTCTCCCTCGCCTTCGCCTGTCTCATCTTCACGCTGCTCGGCGGACCGCTCGGCACCGTGTCACGCCGGAGCGGTAAAGGCGTGGGCTTCGGCATATCGATAGCCATAATATTTATCTATTACATATTCATGGTACTCGGCCAGATGCTCGGCAGATCGGGTGTTCTCCCCGCGGCACTCGGGATGTGGGTGCCGAACATCGTCCTCGGCGTCACCGGCGCGGTTTTATTCTACCGGTTATGGCACGCGGAAGGAAAATAACAGTCATTTTCGAGAAAGATGTTTCTCATCGACCGCTCAACGCGCGTCCATCCACTACCACCCTCCAATCATATCATCCCAACGCGCGTCCCCTCCCCGCTACCACTCACAATGCCTATGCTCCCCGTCGCAGAACGGCTTATTCTTCGAATTCCCGCACCGGCACAACGAATAATGCTCAGAAAGATGCGGCTTTGCACCGCTTTCGTCCTTCAGTTCAATACCGCCCTCGACATTATAAGCCCCATTCTCGGCAACACGTATCGCCGGCGGACGGTCGATGGAATCATGATACACGCCGTCCACGGTATAACTTAACGCGCCTGACGGGCATTGCTCAATCGTCTTGATTATTTCGTCTTTCGACGCGCCGTTCGCGTTTACCCAGCGCATCTTCGACATATCGAACACCTCGGGCAGCTTCAGGCATGAGCCGTCATGCGAACAGATGCCGCGATTATCGTGAATGGTTATCTCTTTGCCTTCATATTTCACCACGCGGTCTTTCACACGGTCGGGAGACTTGTCCCCGTTGAAATGTATCTCGGTATGCGTACCGTCACAGAATGGTTTCCGTTTCGACTGGCCGCAGCGGCAGAGCATCATCACAGGCTTTACCGGCAATGGTTCACCGTGCACACCGATAAACGATGTGAGGCCCTTCACCATGAAGGCGCCGTTCTTTTTTACTTCGATAACCGGTTTGGTGTCGGCCATGGTCAATCCCTGCCGAGCGTACCGCCGATGACAAGCGCCGCTCCCGCTATTGCTGTATCCTTGAGCACCGCGACCATCGCCAGACGGTCACCGCCGATGAGTCCCGGGATGTGAATCATGCCGACGAACATGAGGAGCATTACCGCCAACAGCGGCATTGATATCGAAAGCAGAATGCGTGTCATGATGCTTATCGATGCGGCGATGAGCGCCGTGCCGGTGATGATGACGAGCGCAAAGCGGAGCTGTCCGAAATATACGGGCACCATACCCGCCATCCCATGAGCGTTCATGAAATGGAACAATCCGAATACCGCCAGCGGCAGCGCGAATATAAAACGTCCGGCAATAGCCATTCCTTTTTTGTTCATACGGATATCTCCTCGGCTGATGATGTTTTACTATATCAATACGTGAATGATTGTCAATCAGAGGCGGCGGATACTATTTTGAACCTTTCATCTCTTTTACGATATTGCCGCGTTTCAAATGATCGCGGTAATGATCACCCGACTCGATGATTATCTGTTTAAGATAGCCCATGTTCTTCTTGATGTTGTCGTGATAGAGGTCGCGGTCGATGTCCCAGCGGTCCTTGAAATGCAGACGCAGCGTATTGGCGACATTACCGAGATCATGCTCGATGCGCTTTTTCGCTATGGCGTAATAAAAGTATTCGGTTTTTTCCAGCAAATCGCGTTCGGATTTGAACATCGGTGCGCCGCTGTCAACGGATTCCTTGTAGAGGAGGAGGAGCTTTTCAAGATACAGTCTGTCGGCTATCTGCGCTAGCAGGTCCGCTGTGGCCACGATATTCGCGGCCTGCGCAATGCCGGGCGAGCGGAATTTGAGCATGGCCGGCGTCACCGAAAGTTTCGTGCACGCTATCATGGTCACGCAGTCACTGACCGCGGTCTCCGGCATCTTCTTTCCGGTAAGATAATTGCGCACGAACGTGACGCTTCGCGCCTCATGCTGCGAACCGTATTTCGCGCCGGTGCCGTCGGTGTCTTCAGCGGTCTGCAGATATCCCGTATCATGAAACATCGCCGCGATGAGTGCCCGCATCGTCTCCGTTTCGCTCAATCCTTTACCGGTAAGTTTTGCGCCGTGTATGAGCCGCGCCGAGGTGAGAAACACGCCGGCGGTATGGTCGAAATCGTGATAGGGCGTATTGCTCGCGCGGAAACCGCCGAACTCGCCCTTGAATATTTTGCAGACATCCTGATAAATACCTGAGATGACGGTGATTATCGACCGGTAACCCAGACGCGTGAGTATCTCGGATACTTCCAGCATCACGGCATCCGGCTCAGTGATGAACATGATTTTGTCGGTCGGGTCCTGTTTCATGGCGATAACGATATCCTCTCATATAATATCGGTACCGGAAACGATAAATTTGAAGCGGATTACTCTATTTTTATGTCGGGGCTCTGAAGCGACGGGGGAACGGGTCTGCCGCAGATTTCCAGCAGGAAACGAAGGTCTTCATATACTTTATCCATCATGCCCGGCGAGCGAAGCAGAAATGACGGATGATACGTGGCAACGACCGGAACGCCGTTATACGCATGTTTCTTGAGACGGAACTGTCCGAACGACATCCCCTCTTCAAACGGCACCAGATTGCCGAAACCATGACGGCCGAGCGCGCAGAGCACCTTGGGCTTGAGAAGCGCAATCTGTGCGTCAAACCAGGGACGGCACGCTTTTTTCTCTTCGGGAAGCGGGTCGCGATTGTCCGGCGGGCGGCACTTGAGCGTATTCATGATATACACCTCATTGAGCGTGAGCCCCATGACGGCAAGCCATTTATCAAGGAGCTTTCCCGCGCGGCCCACGAACGGGAAACCCTGAAGGTCTTCCTGTTCTCCGGGCGCCTCACCGACAAAAACGATCTCCGGCTTCTTGGCGCCTTTGCCGAATACCACTTTCGTGCGTGTTTTTGACAATGCGCAACCGGTACACTGCTGAACAACTGCATCGAGTTTATCGAGCGTCGTATATTTTACCGTCCGCTCCGTCTTCCGCCCGCGTATCGTCCGTTGTCTCACCGTCACCGGCCTTCGCACACGTGAAAAAACAAGTTCGCTGAATGCAAGTCCGAACGTGTTCGTGTATGCTTTTTCTATTGTATCTTTATTCATGCCCGTTCACTTTACAGCCTGAAGAACTTTTTATCAAGGTACGCTTTTTCCATCCGGATGATGAACGGTCTTCCATGCGGACAGCTGCCGAGAATACCCTCAGCCGCGATGGCGTCGATAAGATTCTGCATATCGGCCATCGACAGCGCATCGTTCACTTTTGGCGACAGCTTGCAGGCGATGGTCTCAACCGCCTCGTCGATGAAACGCTCAAAACGGAACTGTTCACCGTGGGTGAGATAGCCGTCGAGCACTTCTTTCAGTATGCGGCCCGCGTCGCGCTTGGGCAGGAACACCGGAATGCGGTCGAATGCTATCGTTGTCGGCCCGAGAAGGTCGAATATTATCCCTACCCTCGCAAGGTCTTCCTCGCCTTCCTTGATACGATCAATCTCCCGCGCACCGTATTCGAGTTCAAGCGGCACCAGAAGCGGTTCGTATTCTATCGTACCGGCAAGAATGCGTTTTCTGATACGCTCGAAGTTAAGCCGTTCATAGGCTGCATGCTGATCAATGACAAGAAGGTCATCGTCATGCTCGGCGATGATGTATGAAAAGAACGATTGGCCGATTACCCTGAGATTCCCGGTTATGCGTCCGTCAGATGTTTTTGCGGCGGGCGCGGTGCGTTGTTCCGGCAAATCTGACGGCAGACGAGATTCATATGTAAATACTTGTTCAGCCGCACGGCCGGCGGGAAGCGTTGATGTAACCTGATAATCGATGGTTGTACGCGGCGACGGACCGGATTCGTTTTCAGATGTGATGAGCGGGATATCCTGCGTCTGAGCGGCAGTCTCTTCCCGTTTTGCCGTTATGGCCGCGAGCGGATCCTTCGACACATGGAATACGCGGGCACGTTCGGTAAGCACTTCGCGTATCGAATGATAGATGAGCGAGATGATCTCCTGCTCGTTCTTGATGCGTACCTCGCGCTTGCTCGGGTGCACGTTCACATCCACTTTCGCGGTGTCGATGGTGATATAGAGATAGTAGCACGGAAACCTGTCGCGCGGGATGATGCCGTCATAGGCACTTTTCACATTGTACGCAAGGCTCCGGTGCTCGACAACACGACCGTTGATGAAGATGAATGAATTGCGGCGGCTTGCGGCATGCCATTCCTGGTCGGAGACATAACCTTCAACTGAGAAAAAGCCGCCCTCAGCAGTGAAGCGGATGAGGTGCGGAAATGAATCGCCGACAACAGCCGCTAAACGCTCGGCGCGATCCTTTGCGGGCGGATATGAAAAGTGCACCTGTCCGTTATTGGCATATGTGAAACCGGTGCCGTGGTAGCGCAGTATCATCGCCTCCACTACTTCCTTTATGGCAACAAGTTCCTTTGCCGGTGATTTCAGGAATTTGAACCGCGCCGGCAGATTGAAGAACAGATTTCGCACGGTAATGGAAGTCCCCTGCGCGGCAGCAGCAATAGTGTATTCTTTTCTGATACCGCCCTCGACTATCATCCGGGTACCGTCACCGTCGGCGGGTTTCGTGACAAGCTCAAGCCTCGACACATCAGCTATGCTTGCCAATGCCTCGCCGCGGAATCCGAGCGTACCGATGCGGTCGAGATCGTCGATATCGGCAATCTTACTCGTTGCATGATGTGTGAGTGCAAGCGGCACTTCGTCGTGGGGAATGCCGTCGCCGTTGTCCGACACGCGGAGCAGCGATATCCCGCCCTCGGCTGTCTCTATGTCAACGCGTGTTGCGTGCGCATCAACCGCATTCTCAATAAGTTCTTTTGCCGCGGATGCGGGACGTTCGACCACCTCACCCGCGGCGATGCGGTTGGCAATATGCGGCGGCAGTTCACGTATGGATTTACGGCTCATAGTGGAAGTATAACACGGCAGCGAATAACCTGCAATATGTTTATTTTATTATGCCACGATCCACAGTGGATTCACCCACGCCATACGCCCTTGTTCATCGGTGCATTCGACACGCAGACACCTGAGATCAGCGCTCTTCACCGTAAACACGGCGCGCGTGATAAGCTTTCCGTCGTTTCCTTCAAAACGTGCCCCGCCCCATTGCGGTGTCCGGAAGGCGATCGACCGTACCGGCGATGTTTCCACGGTTACGGTCGTTCCGTCAATGACAACCGATTTGAAATCAGGTCCGCTTGATGCGTAGAAATTACCCGCGCGTATCGCCGCCATTATCGCATCTGCCGTACACTGCTCGGTTTTCACCATGATCCAGCCGCCCTGCGTGTCAAGCGGATGCATATCACGAACGACATAGTGGTGCGAATCGTCCGAGGCAAAACCGAACATACGCATGCCGATGCGGAGCATATCGTCCCAATGCGCCATTGAATGACCGTTGGCGGCGTCCACATGGCAGACGTGGTTATACACTTCAACACCGAGAACTCCTTCGCACAGTCTCGTCATCTCAAGTGTCTCGTTCGACCAGTATGGATGCGCGAGAATCACATCGCCCCCCTTCGCCTTCACCGCGGCGATGATATCTTTCGGGTGCACATTCCTTCTCGCTTCAGGCGGGAGCGACAACGCCTCGCGCGTATTTACGGCAACAAGGTGATAACAGCCGTTATACGATATGTCTATCTCTTCGCCCGGGATAAGCAGCATCTTTCCCGTGTGTGAATCTACAACGGTACGTTTGTTATGATCGGTGACGGCAAGAAAATCGTACCCGCCGTCCTGATACATCGCAACAATATCCCCGGGTGATTTCTTTCCATCCGACATCGTCGTGTGCGCATGCAGATTGCCCTTATACCAATTGCCCTTTTGTGAAAAAGGATTCTGAAACTGAATGTTCATTGAAACTCTCCTTGGCCATTATATTAATACGTAATCGAATACACTACGATAAGCAAAGCACGTTTCCCGCCGCTGTTCTCGGGATAATGCGGCACCTCGCCCTCGAAATATAGACTGTCTCCGGCCTTCATCGCCACCGCTTCCTCGCCGAGATGAAATGTAATCGTACCTTCCAGCAGATAGATGAACTCGTCACCGCTGGTAGTCACACTTTTACGCGTGGACTTCGGCGGCAGTTCAAGCAGGAACGGCTCCATGGTCTTTGACTGTTTATCCTTCGCAAGCGTCCGGTAGATGAAACCGGACTCGGGGTGTTCCCGCTCGATAACCTCACCCTTCCCATCCGGAGTATACACATATCTGGTATCGGGCTTTGAGCCTGCAAGCAGCGCGGCGGGGTCCGCTTCAAGCGCCTGAGCTATCTGATACAAAAGAGGCAGCGACGGCAGCGTACGGAAGTTCTCCACCTGTGAAAGAAAGCCTTTTGTCACACGCACTTTTTTCGCAAGCACGTCGAGTGTATAGCCTTTCGATTCCCGAAGCTTTTTGATATTAAGCGCAACGTCCATCGTTCCCATACTGCTGTCTACCTCGGCAGGGAGAATAATATGATGCAGATAACCGCGGCCGCCATGCCCGCCGCTTTCATGACGGAGAAATGCTCTTTCAGAAAGAGCACTACAAGCGGTGCGGTAATTAAAAAACTGAACTGCGAGATGGTGACCGCCACGGATGCGTCTGCGGTATTCACCGCGAGCTTGAGAAAGAATACGATGCCGCATATCAGTACACCCGATATCAGTGAATACCGGATAATGGACCGGTCACAGCTCATAGCGCGCTCACGCAGCGTATAATACAGTATGCCTGCTGCTGCCCACCATATGCCGCCGACTGCAAGAAAAAGCTCATTCGACACGGCATAGTTGCTTGCAATCTTGTAGCTGATTCCCATACACGCCCGTAGTATCGACGCCGCCACAAGCAGTATGATGAACTGATATGCTATCTTTTTATTGCCGGCGCCTTTCTCAGGAACCGAGAAAAGCGATATTGCCGCGAGAGAAAAAACAAGTGCGATGATTTTCATCGTTGTTATCGATTCACGCAGAAACATGAAAGCCATGACGGCAACGAACACAAGGTTGAGCCGGTAAATAGTTGCGCCGATGGCCGCACCTGTCTTCTTCATCCCTTCAACAAGCGCAATATTTGCGGCGATTGAGAATATGCCGGCAATTGAACCTATAACCAGTGTCGGCAAGGTCATCTGCAGGGAATGCCGCGCCGCGCCGAGCAGAAAAAAGAACAGAAACCAAATGACACCGATGAAGCAGAAAAATAGTCCCACCGGCCGCCGTTTCTGGCCGTATTTCTTGAAGACCATGTCATTGACACCGGCGAATGAAAGACTTGCAATGGCGTATACAATGCCCATAAGTCACCTATATAGCTAAGATATACTTGGTATAGTATAACTATACTTTCAATAAAAGTCAAATTTAATCGATAATGCAGCGATTTCAATGAATTTGTGATGAACTGCTGCGCGATTATTTCAAGCAGTTTTACCGATAAATACGTTCGTGCAGTATTCGAATACCACCCGGCCATTCACATTATACGCATCAAATATACGCCTGAGCTCCTGGACGACAACGTCATAGTGCTCATGATATTCCTTCGGCGCATATGATGACGAGCGCAAACGTCCCAATAGCGAATCAAATTCGAACTGCTGTGCATGTTTCATAAGATATTTTTCAAATGGTTCGGGCGCATAGAAATCCGATACGATGGTGTCATCAATATTCTTATGCGTCACGTTACCGTATCCGGGAATATGTTCCTTTAAGAATGTTTCATATGCCGCCTGAAAGTCATTATTTTCCGTACTTCGGTCATTCCAGATCAGAACCGTCCAGGCGCCCTTTTTTGCAATACGCAGGAATTCAATCTTAGCCCGCCCACGGTCAAACCAGTGAAATGCCTGTGCCGCACATATTAAATCCACCGTGCAGTCAGGCAGCGTCGTAAGCTCGGCAGTACCGTTGATACTTCGGAATGAAGCGTATCGTGACAGATCATCCTCCGCCGCTTTCCGCATAGCGTCATTGGGTTCAACCGCATATACCAGACCGGCATGCGGCAGAAGCAGTCCGGTGAGTATACCCGTACCCGAGCCGACATCCGCCACCGTCGAGTTTTTTGTAAGACCGCATTTCTCATTGAGCAAATTAATTATCTCAAAAGGATAACCGGGGCGGTATTTCCTGTAATCATCAACACGATCGGAAAAACGTTTTGTACTGTCCACATGACTCCCCATATTTTACGTTGCAGATTCCAGTTCTGATTTTGTAAATAATCCGATAAGGTTCAATCCGTGTTCCTTGAGCTTTTCCTTGCCGCCGCTCTCACGGTCGATGACGCATATCACATCCTGAATGATACCGCCGGCTTTCCGCAGCATGGCGACACCGTCAATGATGGCCCCGCCGGTAGATACTACATCCTCTATGATAAGAATACGTTTGCCGTTTATCTCTCCGCCTTCAGCGCATTTGCAGGTACCGTATTCCTTCGCCTGCTTCCTGATAAAAAGCGTCGGCATCCTTGAGTAATGCGATATCATCGTCGCTATCGGGATTCCGCCGAGTTCTAGTCCCGCGATATAATCGATATCTTTCGGAATACGTGTTATCGCTTCTCTCGCGATATTTTCAAGTATTTCCGGAACAGACTCGAAGAGATATTTGTCAAAATATTCCGTACTGGTCTTTCCCGACCGCAGAACGAAATTACCTCGGATATTCGATACTGTATATATCTTTCGAGCAAGTTCCCGGTGATTCATCAATGTCTCCGTTTATATTTTATTACGAACGTCATATGTTCCTGCTTTTATTGATCTCATCATTTGTCTTTTGCGCTGCAGTGCGTGCGGCCTGATCGAAATTTTCGTCTTTCCCCGCGTAAATGATGCCGCGCGATGAACTTATGATAAGTCCAAATCCGTCTTCGGTACTGCCGCTCGTCACCGTGCGTGCGATATCACCGCCCTGAGCGCCGACGCCCGGCACAAGAAACGGAATATCAGGGCACAGAGCGCGTATATCACGAAGTTCATCCGGATAGGTGGCGCCTACGACAAATGCCAGATTTTTATTATAGTTCCAATGCGCACGCGCAAATGCCGCCACACGCCGGTACAATTTTTCACCATCGCAGTTCGTTTCCTGAAAATCCGTTGCGCTTCTGTTCGAAGTTCTGCAGAGCACAATCGTCCCCTTATCACTGCGGTCGATGAACGGCTTTATCGAATCGGTTCCCATATATGGATTCACCGTAACCGCGTCAGCACCATAGCGGTCGAACGCCTCTTTCGCATACATCGCCGCGGTGCTGTCGATATCACTGCGTTTCGCGTCAAGTATCACCAGAATATCCGGATAATTCTTTTTAACATAATCGATAGTCAGTTTGAGTTCCAATTCCAGTCCATATGCCGCATAATAGGCGATCTGCGGTTTGTACGCGCAGACGATATCGTGCGTCGCGTCGATAATCCGCCGGTTGAATTCGAATACGGGGTTCTTTTCATGCCGGATACAATGCGGTACTTTTTCGATATCAGGATCAAGACCGACACACAGCATCGAATTATTCCTGCGCCACGCTTTTTGCAGTTTTTCACTGAACATTCATGTATCTCCGCATCCGTATTATCGAAACAGTTTTGACGCAAGACGAAGCATATTCTGCCCGAGTACTCCGGCCTGCTGCAATCGTTTCGGCTGCTTGAGAATATCCCCGGGCGCTGAGGCACTTGCCGTAAGCCCGTTGATCTCACCCGGTACGCAGAGCATGCCGTTCGACAGAAAGTAATTATAGATGATGCCGGTGGTAATGCTCTGTCCGCAGTCCTCGCCGCTGCCGACGGCGATGGCCCCGCCGATCTTCCCGGTAAGCGGCCGCGTATTCCGGTGCACATACGTCCTGTCGAACAGCATCTTCAGCTGGCTTGTCACATTCCGGTAATACACCGGTGAACCGATGATAACCGCATCACACTCCCTGTATGCATCGGTGACAGCGCTCATATCGTCATCAATAACACATCTGCCTGTCCGATGACATGATTCACAGGCGTTGCAGGGTGACAGCTTCATCTTTCCCAGCTGGAATTCCGTTACCGTCCAGCCGGCATCAACAAATGGTTTTGCGGCATGTTCAACAAGAATACCGGTATTACTGTTCGTCCTCGGACTTCCGTTAATACACAATAGATTCATTATCAAATCCTTTTCTATTATATATAACAGAGATACAATAATATCCAGTATTTATCGTGCGACTTCCAATACCGCTGCATCGTATCGAGAGCCGGTAAACATAACAAGGTGCCGCAATAACACTGGACAACTCACTCCCGCTGCGGTATACTGTTTCTATCGATTAAAGAGGTGCGGCCATGATACTATCGAATACCATGAAATCAATTGCGCTGGTTATTTTGATATCAACAGCGGCATTCAGTCTTGAAGTTGCCGTTGATGAGATACAGAATGCCGCGCAGGCGAAAATAGAGTTCATCAACTACACCGGGCCCAATAAAAAAATCGACCCCGCCGGCGGCATCAGCGCCATCGGCGAGCAGCTCGCAAACGGGTCACGCGCGAAATTCAACGAAACATTCAGATACTTCGGCAAGTATTCCATCACCCGCGCGGTAACGGCAGAAGAACCCGGCAAACTGTCAGCCGATATATTCTCCATCGACGCGGATGCGCAGGTGGACCATATTGACAATGTCAGGCGCATCATCGCCGCATATCTCTCCGCCATGTACGGATACGAGAAAAAGCAGGCCTGGGCGCTTGCGGTGTATGTTTCCTATTACAACGCGGTCCATCGCGCCGAGACGACCTATTTTGCGGGCGCATATAAAGCTTCGGTTATGAAGTACATCAACGCATCGAATGCCGGTATCGCCATAACATATTCCGAATGGCCCGGGAAAACGAAAATGCTTATCCCGCTCACTGACGGCATCAGGAAAGGCGCAAGCAATGTGGTTGATCCGTTCACGCTTTCCGATGACAAGACGAAAAAGGAACTCAGGAAAGACGACCGCATCCCTGAACGCAAAGAAATCACCGAGATGAAAGAGAAGGCGCTTGACAAAGAGAAAGGAGCGCTCACCAAAGACAAGGAAGATGTTGCCAAAAAAAAGGACGATGTCGCAAAAGAGAAGCTGGCGCTTGATACGAAAAAGGACGCAACGCCGAAAGAAAAGGAAGCCGTCGCCAAAAAGGAAGAAGAGGTTAAAAAAGAGGAAAAACGTGTTGAGGAAAAAGCAGCGGACATAAAGAAAAAAGAAGATACGGTAGCCGAGGAGAAGAAAGAGATCGCGCAGGACGAGAAGAAAAAAGCGGAAGCCGTTTCGCCGAAAGAAGCGGCGCTCGATGCCAGAGAAAAGACGCTTGACAAGCGGGAGGACGCGCTCAAGTCGAATGAGCCGGATAAGAACATCTACGCACAGAAGCTATACTATTTCAAAATGCGCGACTACATCGAAGGCGGCCACTACAACAACGACTTGTACATGATTGACGCAGCCGCACGCAAACTGCTGTTTAAATCATCGGTACTTAATATATGCGGCGACCGCTGTGACATATTCTCCGACGGGATTGTTGTACTTACGCACACCGGTACGCACGGAAAAGCGCACCACCTCACACTCATCGACCGTGAAACACTTACGGAAAAGGACACCGGTGCCGATGACATATTCTACCGGAGCTTCATCGAGATCAAGGACAGTTTCATCTATGCACTCGTGGTGAAAGACGGCAAACATTATCTCGGCAAATTCGACAGCACGCTCACCCGCGTGGCACTCTCGGCGGATGCGGTTAATGAGAACACGTTCATCAGTTTTTTCAGCGATCAGGTGTTCATTAATGCACCGGATAAATCGGTGCTGGTACTGAACATGAAAGACCTGTCACGTATCGATGTTATCGCTCCTGAAACGGGACAGCTTAAGAAATAGCTATTTATCGAGGTTTTCTTCACAGAAACGGCATTATCTGTCTACCGGTAAATCATCCATAACCGCCGTACAATATGCAAAGACCAGGGAGTATGGTTACGGTATATTGTTGCCATGAAAAATAAAACAGCCTTGATAACCGGCGCCGGTTCGAACCTGGGGCTGGCGCTTGCAAAACGTTTTCTGGCGGACGGATACAACGTAGCAGCCTGCGACGCGAATACCCGATTTATGAAAGCGGCCGCCGCCGAGTTGCATACTGTCGACCGTACCCGCGTACTCACACTCGGGGCTGATATTTCCGATGAACGTGCCGTCAAACACATGACGCGATCCGTTGTAAAACGTTTCGGCGGCATTGACGTTCTTGTCAGTAATGCGGCGGCACAGGGTGTAGGATATACGTTCACCGATACGCCCGTTGCATTGCTCGATACCGTCATCGGCGTAAATATACGCGGGACATTTCTTGTCGGCCAGAGCGTTGCCCGCATCATGCTGAAACAGAAACGCGGCGTTATCATCAATATAAGTTCGAACACATCGGAACGGGCGCTGCGCAGCCGTTCAGCCTATATCACCAGCAAAGGAGCTATTGATGCGCTCACCCGCGCCATGGCGCTCGATCTGGCACCGTATATCCGCGTTAACACGGTGTCGCCGGGGTACATCTGGACAACGCGCTGGAACGCCATCGGCGAAAAAGCGCGAAAGACACGACGGGCGTCCATTCCGCTGCACGAACCGGCATACTTCGACGACATAGCGGACATGGTTCTCTTTCTCACGAGCGACAAGGCACGCAACATCACCGGCGGACGGTATGTCGTTGACGGCGGATGCGGCGCACAGCATCTGCCGGCAGCCGTCGATATGTGACCGGTTAATTGAAGTAATTCATGATATACTGTCTGTAAGGAGCTATCAATGAAAGTCACCGGTATAAAAACATTCATCTGCGACGTATTCCGCACGAACTGGGTTCTCGTCAAGGTTATGACGGACGAAGGCATCTACGGCGTTGGTGAAGCGACGCTTGAACACCGCGAGCTTGCCGTGGAAGCGGCGGTACGTGAGCTTGAACGTTACCTCGTGGGTAAAGATCCGCACAACATCGAAGCGTTCTGGAGCGAGGCGTATCGCGATTCATACTGGCGTAACGGCCCCGTGCTCATGACGGCGCTCTCCGGCGTGGAAATGGCGCTCTGGGATATCAAGGGCAAAGCACTCGGCGTGCCGGTGTATCAGCTGCTCGGCGGCAAAGTGCGCGACGAGATTCCGTGCTATGCGAATGCGTGGTTTGCCGGCTCAAAAACACCGGCGGATTTTGCCGCCAAAGCGAAAGAAACGGTAAAGCTCGGTTATAAGGGCCTTAAGTGGGATCCGTTCGGCAAGGCGTATCTCTCGCTCACGGCTGAGGAATTCTCCACTGCGGTAGAATGCGTTGAAGCGGTACGTGATGCCGCCGGTAAAAATGTTTTTCTCATGATTGAAGGTCATGGCCGTCTCGATATACCCACGGCGGTTCGTGTGGGGCATGCGCTTGAAAAGTTCGACATCTACTGGTTTGAAGAGCCCATACCGCCGGGCGACTTGAAAGGACTTGCTGAAGTAAAACGGCGCATCAATATCCCGGTGGCGGCGGGCGAACGTCTTTTCGGCCGCTGGGATTACCGCGACTTCTTTGAACTTGAGTGCGCCGATTTTGCGCAGCCGGATCTCTCACACTCGGGCGGCATCATGGAAATGAAAAAGATAGCCGCGATGGCGGAATGCCATTACATCCCCTTCTGCCCGCACAATCCCATCGGCGCGGTGACGAATGCGGCAACACTGCAGCTAGCGGCCTGCGTAACTAATTTTCATATCCTGGAAACGATGTCAAATGATGTGCCGTATCGCAGCGCGCTCACGAACGAGAAAATACGTTTTGAGAACGGCATGATGAAAATACCCGACGGCCCGGGTCTCGGCATTGATATCAACGAGGAGGAACTGGCAAAACATCCTTATACGCCGCATAATCTCAGACATTTTACCGGCGCGCTTACCGACATCCGTCCAAAAGACGCAGGCGGATGGACGAAATAGCCCACTCACCCACACGGAGTAACCGACATGAAAAAACTACCTCGCACTAAAATTATACGAAATCCGTCATTCCCCAAAACACGCATGCAGCAGCCGATAGCCTTACCGATAAAAAAGCGATGGAAGCCGCTCTGCGGCGATGCTAAACACTGGCGCGTCGGCATCTTCTCGCCTATTATCGCATCACGAAAAGAAGTAGTTGAATTCGAGCAGCACGACTGCCCCGAGCTATTCATGCTCATCGAAGGCGCACTTACTCTTGTTGTCATCGAGAACGGTGTTGAAAGACAAATACGCCTGAAAAAAAACGTACCGGTACTGGTAACCGCTCCGCATGCGGGGTTTTGCCCGAACGGCAGTCATACCGGAAAAGCCTTCGTCGTTGAACGCGATGAATTCGACACTATGTACCGTTCAAAAGAAGATTGGACTTCACGCCAGAAAAAAGGAGCACAACGTCATGCCTGAACAAAACGCGCTGCACACCATCGAGAATGAAAACATCCTGCTGTCATTTGACGCAAAGGGCAACCTGCATTCGCTTACAAACAAACTGACCGGCCACGATTATGCCGGCGGGAAACCCGTATGGCGCCTTTATTTTCAGCGTGACGCTGTCTATGACTGCGAAATCGTCTATCCTGACAAACCGCCGCGCATCGAGCGCACTTCGGATACAATGACGCTCAGCTGGAATGACGTAACGTACCAGGGAAAAGCGATGAAAATCGTTGTTAACGTCACTGTTTCAGTTCATGCAGATGAGACATATTGGTCGATACATATCGCCAACAATGAGGCAGAGATAAATGTACGCGAATGTCAGTTCCCGCTTGTCGGCGGCATACAGATAAAACCAGCGCAGGAACTGCTCTGGTCGCAGCACGGCGGTGAGCGTATAGCGGATATCCGTACTGATGTAAAGCGCAGACATTCCGCGTACATGGCATCGGATCACCTCTTCGTCGGCATGAATACGATGTATCCCGGACGCGGCGCCGCCACAAACTGCTGGGTGCTTGCTGACGACACTGAAGGCATCTATTTCGGCTGCCATGATGCGTCATTCACCTATACCGGACACTCGTTCCGATTGTACGGCGAAGACCTCGAATCCGGCTTCTTCCGCTATCCATCCATTGCAGCCGGACAATCCGCAACAATCGAGAACTTCATCATCGCTCCGTATCGCGGGACGTGGCATGCCGGTGTAAAGCGTTACCGCACCTGGGCTGATTCATGGTATCGCCACGGCAAAGTTCCCGCATGGACTGCTGACATGAACGGCTGGCAGCGCATAATCCTCAAGCATCAGTACGGTGAACAGCATTATCGATACGATCAACTGCCGCAGATACACCATGACGGAATGGCCGCCGGCATCAACACGCTGTTCATGTTCGGCTGGTGGCAGGGCGGGATGGACAACTCCAATCCCGAATACGTTGCCGCCGACGATCTTGGCGGTGATAAAGAACTTGCGAAAGGCATTAAATATTTCCGCGACAACGGCGGGAATGTGATACTGTACAGCAACGGAAAACTCATCGACACGACAACGAAGTTCTATAAAGAAATCGGCAAACGCATTGCGATAAAGGATATGCTCGGCAATGAGATACACGAAGTGTACCGCTTCCGGGGACGCGGCACATTCTACGGCAATAATGCGGACAGAACATTTGCGGTTGCGTGTCCGTCGTCCGAGGAATGGTTCAAGGTGCTCACCGGTATCGTAGACACAGCCAAACGCATCGGCTGCAGCGGGGTGTTCTTCGACCAGATCGGCATGGGCGACATCGCCTGCTGCGACCCCACGCACGGACATCCGGTGCCGTTCATGAACATCATGCAGGAAAAAGCGCGTTTGACCGAGCGGCTCAGGGCGTATGTGAAGAAAGCAGACCCCGACATGGCATTCGGCATTGAATGGCTGTGCGACTGTACGGCGCAGGACGTCGACTTCATCCACTCACTCGGCGGTTATTGTGTCGCCACGAACGACTGGGCGAAAACCGGAGAAAAGCCACGGTCACGCGGCTTCATCGACTTCTTCCGCTACCTTTTCCCGGAGATAATCGTCAGCGACCGCGAGATACGCGATGACACCGACATCGAGCGCAGGCTCAATCACGCCGTACAGAAAGGACTTCACAGCGATGTTGAGATCTATCGATGCAGAAAGACCATCGCCGAGACGCCGCACTATCAGGCGCGCATGACCGAGACCAACAAGTTTCGCCAGCGTCAATCGGCACTGCTCCTTCGCGGAACGTATATCGACACGACCGGATTCACCTGCGACAACCCCGACATCGACGCGCGCGCGTTCGTAAACGGCGACATGATGGGCGTTGTAATTTGTCAGAGTCATAAAGATTCGATAACCGCGAAGATAAAAGCCCCCGGATATGTTTATTCCAATACCGATGGTGTCGGGAATGCCGTCACCGAGAAAATCGCCGGCGATACGATACAGGTGACCGTACGGAAGAATGATATCGCCATGCTGATCTTCAAACGAGCAGTGTAACGTTCAAAATAATCATCGATGAGGGAATACAATGAGCAGTAATCATGTAGAAAGTCTCCTGCCGAAAGGAAAGAAATGGAAGCTTGTGTGGAACGATGAGTTCGACGGCGACAAACTTGATGAAAGTAAATGGAGTTATCGTCTGCATATCATGCATCGTAGACATGAGACATTTTCCGACGGCGGCGTGATATTCGACGGCAAGAGCAATATACTTCTGCCGCTCATCAAGGACGGCGACCACTACCGCTCGCCGCACCTGCAGACCGGATCGAATTTCATGGACGTACCCGAGGAGCGGTATGAAAAATCGAAACTCGCCTGGCCCATCGGAAAGTTTCAGAAGCAAAAATTCCTTCACAAGTACGGATATTACGAGTGCCGCTGTAAACTGCAGACGCAGCCCGGCTGGTGGTCGGCGTTCTGGCTGCAGTCACCGATAATCGGCGCGACGGCGGATGCGAAGTTCTCCGGTGTAGAAGTGGACATCATGGAAAATTTCACCCGTGACGGATTGATATCCCACAACAATCACTGGGACGGATACGGCAGCGACCACAAACATGTCGGCTCGGGCAATATCAAAGTAAAGGACACCGCCGACGGTTTTCACGTTTTCGGTCTGGATTGGAGTCTTGACGGCTACACCTATTACATCGACGGTGAGAAGTCATGGCATGTTGACGGACCGGTGTCAGATCGCGAACAGTTCATACTTATCTCAACGGAATGCGAAGGATATCGTAACGGCGACACCCCGAGCGAACGGCTGAAAACAGCGGTACTGCCGGATTATTTTATCGTCGATTATGTGCGTGTATTCGACACTGTCTGATATACTGGCAGCATGGCCATGCAGCGGGCAATTATCTTGATCGCCGAAATAACGAATGAAAGGATATCCCATGCGTTCAACCATATTCAGTATCGGATTCTGCATCATATGCGGAATGAGCGGCTTTGGCAGTGCGGGCAGCGTTGAACAGCTTCCAGTAGACCGCTTTGATGAATATATCAGCGGAACATTTCCGCCGCATCCCTGGCAGATGCTCGGAACTGTAAACGCTGCAGTAACGCTGACACTGGAATCCTCCGGCGAATCGCCGTTCATCTCAAACCACGTCACCGGTAAAGGCCTTGTCTTCACGGACAAATCCACGAATGACGGCGATAACCAAGGCGCTGCATATGCGTTCATTCCTCCGCCTCCCGGTGATTTATTCCTGGGGTTCGATATGGTGATCTCCGCAGCCGCGAAAAGGGACAACGGCTGCATACTGGTGTGCGAACTCACCGACGATAGCGGACGCGGCATCGTCATACGCATGGATGAAACCGGCGGCGTGACCGCGGGGGCAAATAACAAGGCAATAAAAAGAATAGCACCACTGCACCCGGGCGTCTGGCACCGCGTGACCGTACGTTTTCTTTCAAACGGAAAAGCCGTTGTCACCGTGACCAATACGCTTGAAACCCGCGTACATCACCCGGAAATTATAGAGCTCGGTGATGCCGGTCCCTATCAACGCCTGCGTTTCTACAGCGACGGCGGCGCGGCACGGACCGGAAGCTGGTCGCTTGACAATGTGCTCATGGCCGGAAAAGTGGATGCGCCGCGCGACGAACTGCTGCCGATGAAAAAAGCATCCGTTGAGACACTGCGTCGATCGCCGAAAAAGGTCATTGCATATTACTATGAGATCTATACATCAAAATATACCGATGAAGATCCCGGGCTGATCTACTACAGCCGTACGCTCTTCAATCCGGCGGCGTCACCCGCGGACCGTAAAAAGGCGGGAACGGAGCTTCTGTTCCGTCCGATGCCGCGTCCGCAGATGGCTCCGGGCATGAGCAAAGACGACGTACTGCTTCGGGCTATGGAGGAAGAGGTACGCCTCGCCATCAACGCAGGAATCGACGGATTTTTGACCGACCTTTTCGCATTTCCGGAATCCTATCCCAACCCCGCATCGATCAATGAATTCAACCGCCGGTCATTCGCGCTCTTCGATGCCGCCGGCCGGGTCGATCCCGGGTTCAAGATAATCCCCGCCGTATATGCGGGCGGCAAGCCTCCCGTATCCGCCGCGTCGAACGCCGACAGCAACAGAGCATGGGCGTCAGCCTACGCGCAGTCGCCCGTAGTACGCAAGGCCTTGACGCATCCGCAGGCATGGCGAGACGACAGGGGACGAACGCTCTTCAGCTGCTGGGGAACTGAACGGCGAAGCGCTGCGTGGTGGAAGGATGTATGCGATGACATCACCGGAACCGGCATAGCAAACACATTCATGGCGCAGGTGAACGGCCTTTCCGCCGAACGTCTCGCGCCGTACACGAATGCAGCGTCAGCCATGGCCGACTGGGGAATACGCACACCCATCGAGTACCGGTGGATCGAACGCGCACGACCGCTGACGAAAACCGTGGTCTCTCCGGTGGTAATGCAGGATGTCCGCACGCGGGAGTGTATCTATTGGGAAGCCTGCGGCAGCGATCTGCTCCGCAGAAAATGGCGGACTGCCATCGAGAAGGATGCGGATTGGACGATGATCTCCACGTGGTCGGATTACACCGAACAGGCGCAGGCGCCGTCGACCGCTATAGGATTTGTTCCGTATGATATAAGCACCTATTACACCTACTGGTTCAAAACGGGTACACAGCCGCCGATCATACACGACACGCTGTACTATTTCCACCGGAAACATCACACTGATGTAGATCCGGGCCGCGGCATTCGATGGCGGCTCATCAAAGAAGGCGGATCGAACAGCATCGACACCAGGAACGAAATAGAACTTCTGGCATTTCTCAAGGAGCCCGGCGAACTCGGCATAACAATCGACGCCGGAACATTCCGCACCAATGCACCCGCGGGCATCACATCGTTCAAAGTACCGCTGCCCTCCGGTAAACAATTCACGCCTGTATTCTCGCTTCGTCGCCGCGGCGCAACGGTTATTTCAGGCCGCGGGCGGTATACGGTACTCGATGCCGTGGAATACCCGAACTATTTGTATCACGCCGGCATGGTCACACCGGAACCGCTGCGATGACAGTACCGGAATAGATAATCCCAACGGCCACAATACTTTCTACGGCAACGCCGCCGTCCCGCACATATCTTGACAGTATAGGGTATTTCAACTATAATACATATGTAATACATATTATTCTCCGTCAGGAGCGCCCCATGTATACTGTCATTTCACGGCTCACCGCCCTCTGTTTCACCGTTCTGATCGGCGCATCACTCGCATCGGCAGTGAACGGATCGCTCGCGCCGATACTTCCGGCCGACTGGACAACTCTTCAGGTGGACAATAAAGCTGACGGCAGCATCGCTATCCAGGGCGATACGGTGGTAATGAAGCGCGGTGCGCAGGGCGGAACATGGTATTTCCAGCGCGCATACCGCGATATCGAGGTAAAAGCCGGCGCACAGTATCTGTTCACGTTCACCGCAAAAGTGGACGGGCCGGGAATTGCAAACGCATTCTTCTATATGGCGGGCGCCGATGGAAAATGGGATGAAAAAATCAATCGTGTATACAGTGAACAGAAAAAATCCGGTAATTTTTCCACAATACGCACGGTGATTACCATGCCGCCCGACCGCACAAAACTCCGGATGTGCCTGAGCGCAAGCGGTGCGAATACTACCGCACTTTTCAAGGATGTCGCTTTCGGCGAACTATCCGACGTAAAAATGGAGATAGCCCCCGGCACGGGCGAGATAACGCTTGATGGTGCTATCGATGATCCGTTATGGTCATCCGCGCTGAAATTATCCGCATTCCGTGTTCTGGGACTTCCGGAAAAAACGGCGCAGAACCAGACCACATGCCGCATGGCTGTAAAGGACGGTATGCTCTATATCGCCTGCCGCGTCATCGAACCCGACATGGGGGCTGTGAAAGCCGTAACAAAGAGCAACAGCATCGATGTGTATCAGGATGACTGCATCGAAGTCTTCATATCACCTGACCGCCTGTCGTACGCGCATATACTGCTCAACACCCGCGGTATGCGCTACTGGGAGCATAAATATATCGGCTCACGGGCGACATGGTTTCCCGCGGTCACAACAACCGCTTTTACCGGAGACTGGGACGCAAAAACCGCTTTAGGCAATGGTGAATGGACCTGCGAATTCCGGATTCGGCTGAAAGACATCTATGGAGTAGAACCCGCGGGTGTTACGCCGCTCTATGTCAATATCGGACGCCACCGCCCGCATGGCGATGAAGCATATACGACATTCACGCCGCTTTCGGGAAAAAGTTTTCATGTGCCCAAAGACTTCTCATCGATAATACTGAAGCTTGATGGCGGAACAGATACGACCATACCGCGCGTCGATCTCGCTTTCACGAAGCTCCTGCCGGAACCGGATATCCCCATCGCCGGCAAGCCGGTATCGCTGGTCCTGAAAAGCGAGCGCTGCGTACTTCCTTCATCGGTACGCATCAGCGAAAAGAATGTCACGATGGACGTCGGAGTAAGAACGTACCTCACGCAGACGCTCACCGGAACTGCAGGCGGCACGCTCGAAGTAATACTCGAGCAGAACGATCCGTTCACCGGGATGACGCTGTCGTCAAAAAATCGCGAACGCCTCAAGAGCCCTGAAGCGTTCAGACTTGATATCACCAAAAACCGGATAACGATCACCGGCCGCAGCTATGACGCGGTGGCGCGCGGTATTGCGACACTGTCGCTCATTGCACTACGCGCACGTTTTCTGCCGGATGTTTCGCTTCCCGCGATGAGCTTGTGCGACGCGCCGCGCATAGCGTTCCGGAGCTGGCTCGTGCACGCCGGCGAAACCATGAACGACACGAAAAGAATGATCGATGCCGCGTGGCTTCTGCGTTACAACAAGATCTTCATCATGCTCGACAGCTTCACGCCGAGGGAAACACCGTTCCCGTTCTCATGCGCCGACATCGGCACCAAGAACTTCACCAAAGAGGACTGGGTTGATGCGTTTAACTACGCACGCGCCCGCGGACTTGAACCCATACCCTATCTCGCCTCCTGGGGCAGGACACAATACATCACGCGGAAACCGGAATACAAGCATCTGAATGTCACCGACCGCTCGCTTATGCCGCAACAGTCATATTACCGGAATCTCGATGTGGCCAATCCGGAGGCTGTAAAGCTCATGCTGTCGCTTCAGGAAGAGCTTATCGACACGCTGAAACCGCGCGGATTCAATATCGCGTTCGATGAAATTCATTACGGCGAACTGGCCAAGTCGAAACTCGCACTTGATAAAGGATGGAAAGATTCGGATTGGATAATTGCCGCGCTCACCGCCAACGCGGCATTCTTTGATAAAAAAGGCGTTGAACTGTACCTCTGGGGAGACAATTTCGATCCGGGCCAGAACGGCGGACATATCGATATCAGCGGCCCCGAAATGCTCGCGAAAGTACCCAAAAACATGATATTCATGGACTGGAAGTATGAAGGCAAATTCGACTACGCGGAAGAATTCCCCTCATTCCGGATGTTCAAGGATGCTGGATTCAGAACACTCGGCTGTCCCTGGTACAAACCGCTCAACGTTGCGCGATGGGTGAATACCGTGTATGCGGGCAAGGGCGACGGCGTATGTCTTACCTCATGGAGTGCCACCGAACTGCATCGAATACGCCCGGAAATGGCGCGCGCGGCAGCGCTGTGCGGTTATCTCTCATGGTCGCCGGAAAATTGCAATCTCGATGATTTCCCCTTCGTTCCCGATACACTGCTGCAGACAATGGCGTGGCGCACCAACAGCCTCGGCGCAGCGAGAAAAGTCAGTCATATAGCCGCACCCGCGGAATGCACGCCTGAACCCGCGGTTGCGGCATTGCTCGGATTTCCGAAGGAATACAGCCTTGACTTTCTCCGAACAAACTTCAAAAATTACCGGGGCGTCGATTTCTCGGTATTCACCCGAAATGGAAGACCGGCCGCGATAACCGCAACGGGGAGCGGCGGACCGGGGCAGATCAACAACGGAGATTTCTCGCTGGGTCTCTCCGCCTGGGGCAGCCAGGGCAATGCCGATGAAGCGCGATACAGCATCACCGGCGGGGCGCTCTGCTCCGAGCGGCTCAAACCCGGCGCGTTCATCCGCGTCTGGCAGGATGTCCGCCTGGAAAAAGGTAAATCCTATGTCCTCAGCATGCGTGTCAGGACCGCCGCGGGTGCGAAAGCGCATGTATGGCTGTATCCGGGGGATGCGCAGATGAAATGGGATGAAAACGGCGTAACGCATCTGCCTTCTTTTTCATCGGACGGATGGACAAAAAATGAGTTCCCGATAACGTTCACCGGCGCCGAGTCTGTCCGTATCTGCCTTACACCGGAAGGAACGGGTGAAGTGTGGTTTGACGATGTTGCACTCCGGGATGTCAACACGGCCGTTGCGGTTGCAGAAAAACACCCCAACGTCCGGCTCGCGATCGGCGGCAGCGCTCGCGCAGTAACCTTCCTTCATTCGGTGAACGCGCAGCATATTTCCGAGACAACAAGCATGGGAGATATCGGGAAGCTCTATGAAAGCATTATTCCCGGCGTATATATCGTACGCTATGAAGACGACACTGCCGCACAGATTCCGCTGGCATTTCGTGTCAACATCGGCGACATCAACGATTATGCGCTGGGACGCAGTATGGACGCGGGGCTTTTCGGCACTGTAGGCAACAAGCACTTCATCAATCTGCCGACATTCACGTGGGTCAATCCATATCCCGGCAAACGCATCAAAGAGATAGAGGTCGTGCCGGGTAATTCCAGGAACATGACGCTCCTCGTCTTCGGCGTATCGCTGGATTAACGGCTGTCGTGGAAAACAAAAAGAGCGACGGCACACCGCAGTACATCCGCGTACGTGAGGCGCTGCGGGCCGATATAACACACGGCCGGTACCCAATCGGCGGCCTCATCCCACGCGAGGAGGATATCGCCGCGATGTATCAGGTGAGCCGCGTAACGGTTCGAAAAGCGCTGGACGATCTCAAACGCGAAAAACTGATAACGAGTAAAAAACGTTTCGGGACTGTGGTCACGGGCAGCGCAGGAAAAACACGGCAGCGGCGGAAAAACATCATCGGCGTGATAACACCGAACATGTATCAGACGATGTACGCCGGAATACTCCACACATTGGAAAGCACACTGCATAAAAGCGGCATCGACCTCATCGTGCACAACATCAATCTATCACCGGAAACCGAACGCGCCGGCATCAATGCGCTTCTCAAACGCGGTGTAGACGGCATCGTCCACATCTGGGATAAAAAGTCCGAAGCGAACATCGAACGGGTGAGGCATGTAGCCGGACAGATGCCGCTGATCATTGTAGACCATTTCGACAAATCCATACCCGCGGATTTCATCATGCCGGACAACAGCGGGAGCACCCGCGACGCGGTATCACATCTTATCGATGAGGGTTGCCGCCATATCATGCATATCAGAGCCACCACGGGGCTCTGGAGCGCTGACGAACGCACCAGGGAGTTCCTCGCCGTCACAGAAAAACATGGCATCGACGCTGCACACGCACCGGTTATCGTTGGAAATTATGACGCCGCAACCGCGCTCCGGGCGCTTACTTTATATATGAAAAAAGGCGGAACTGTCCCTGACGGCATATTTGCATCATGCGATATGACCGCCTATGCCGCGTATGAGTTCTTTTCAAAACTGAACATCCGCGTACCCGATGAACTCAAGATCGTCGGTTTCGGAAACGACATCGGTATGCGGCCCGAACACAACATGCTGTCCACCGTCGAACATCACCCGGACGCCATCGGTGAAGCAGTTGCCGAACGCGTGCTTGAACGTATCTACGGCGGTAAAAATGAATTGACCGTACGCACCATACCCGGTACGCTTATCGTTCGTTCATCATCCCGAAAAACGTGACCTGTATATTTCGGTAAATTCGCATACCCCGGCGGATGATATGCAAAGAAATGTACAATGTTATACCGTACATTATGTGCACGGAGAACAGCCATGAACGCAGCAACGATCACCGTACAACCCGAAGAGAGCAACGCAATACTCAACAACCCCGGCATGGGAGTCCTCATACTGCTTCGCGGCGTCAATAAACCGCGTTTTGAAGATGTTCCGCCGGACGCGTGGTTCATCAAGGAACACATCACCGATAAGATACTCGTCGACGTCCCGTGGTCGGTCATCGAGCCGCGCGAGGGCGAAATACAGTGGGACCATCGCGAATGGGAAGCCTGCTTCAACTCGTGGATAAAGGCCGGCTTCAAGGTGGCGCTCCAGGTACGCGGCATGGGTTCGCTCGGCACGCTTTACAACGACGGTACACCGCAATGGGTGTTCGACGCGGGCGCGAAGTGCATCGACGAAGATCCGAAATGGTATAAAGACTTCGGCACACGGCGACCCATCGATGACAGGCCGCTGCGAACACCGGTATATTGGGACCCGATCTATATTGAGAAGGCTGCAAACCTCGCGTGCGCTCTCGGGAAACGCTACAATGTAAATCCGGATATCGAATTCGTCATGATGGGGCACATGGGAAAATGGGGCGAGATGCACGTCACAACAGGCCTTGCCCCCATCGAGCCATGGATCGCCGCGGGGCTTACACCCGAACGTTATCTTGCCGCGCACAAAAAGCATATCGATGCATATCGTTCGGCATTTCCCGACAAGCTTCTCGTGCAGGAGCTCGGTGCTCCGGCATTCGGCAGAAATCCCGACGGCATGCCGCTCGATTTTTACACAATACGCGAGATCATCCCCTACCTCGTTGAGCGTAAGATCGGCATCAAGCAGAACGGATTCCGCGAGTCGTGGGGCGAGAAGGAGAATTTCGGCGCACGGTATTTCAATTCCTGTTACCCGAAGGTGCCGGTGATGCACGAATGCTGGGCGATGTTCTGCTCGGCGGCGGACGCACGTGCGACGGCGGACTTTCACGGCAGTTACTGGAACCGCGGCGGCGAGGCCGAGGGTCTTGCGGAACTTCACATTCTCGGCGACAAACTCCCCGTTCCCCGCGGCGGCGGTTTCACCGAAGCCGTACATAAGCTCATGAGTGAGACCACCGCAGAGGAGCGCAAGGAAATCTGGCGCATCGCGGCGAGGGATATCGGCTACCGGTTCGTGCTCGACGAGGTAGCATATCCTGCTGAAATAAAAACGGAAAAATACTTTCAAACGGCATTGACATGGACGAATAAAGGTGCCGCCCCCTGCTATCACGACTACAGCATCACACTATCACTCGCCGATTCCAGCGGACGCATCGTATGGGAGCATGCGGAGCTGCCTGAATTCCCCACCTCGTCACTCCTGCGCGACCGCGGATTGACGCTTACGGAAACGCTCCGGTGGACGATACCTCCGGGCATACAGCCGGGCACGTATTCACTGCAGATCGGTATGTGCGACACCGACGATATGACAAATCGAATCGCACTCGCCATCGCGGGTGACGACGGCACTCGGCGCTATACCGTCGGCACAATAATAATTTCATAAAAAAAAGGCATCTATGTGCCGAAGGATTTCCACTACGGCACCGCCGGCATTCGCCGCTTTTCCATTGCATTTTTACCCCCATCGTGATAAACTCTGCCGCAACATCTAAGAGCCTTTGTATCAAAAAAATGTATCATTCGGAGGCACTATGAAGCACGCTCTCGTACTGTTCCTCTGCGCACTGGCATCACTGCCGCTTGCCGCAGCGGGAAAAACCGTCAAGATCGGGGCGATTTTCGCCGTAACCGGTCCCGCATCATTTCTCGGCGCGCCGGAACAGAAAACCGCGCAAATGCTCGTTGATGAGATCAACGCCAAAGGCGGCGTAAACGGCGACAAACTCGCGCTCATCATCAAGGATTCGGAAGGATCGCCGGAAAAAGCGGTTTCGTTCGCGAAACAGCTCATCGATGAAGAAAAGGTGTTCGCCATCATCGGACCCACCACGAGCGGCGAATCGCTCGCCATCAAAAAGATATGCGAAGAAGGAAAAACGATATTGATATCCTGCGCTGCGGCTGACGCCATCGTCAATCCCCTCGCGTCATGGGTGTTCAAGACCCCGCAGAAGGACAGCGATGTCGTGAAATGGATTTACGACACCATGAAGAAAAAAGGGCTCACGAAAATCGGCGTGCTCTCAGCCAACACCGGTTTCGGCAAGTCCGGCAAGGCTCAGCTTGAAGCACTCGCCACCAACGCGGGCATCACGATACTCATCAGCGAAGTCTTCGACAAACAGGCAACCGACCTCACGTCCGTGCTCACCAAGATCAAGGCGATGAACGTACAGGCCATCGTGAACTGGTCCATCGAACCGGCACAGTCGATCATACCGAAGAATATGAAACAGATCAACATGAACGTGCCGCTGTTCCAGAGCCACGGCTTCGGCAACGTGAAATACGCAACCGAAGCGGGCAAAGCCGGCGAGGGCATCGTGTTCCCCTGCGGACGCATCTTCGTCGCCGATCAGCTTGCCGACAAAGATCCGCAGAAAGCGGTCCTCCAGAAATACAAGAAGGACTATGAGACGAAATTCAAAGAGGATGTAAGCACGTTCGGCGGACACGCCTATGATGCCATCCTCATTCTCACCGAAGGGATGAAAAAAGCCGGAAGCGCCGATAAAGCCAAGGTGCGCGCAGCCATCGAGAACATCAAGGGTCTCGCCGGAACCGCGGGCGTCTTCAATTATTCAGCAACCGACCACAGCGGCCTCGGTATGGATTCGCTCTCGCTCCTGACCGTGAAAGACGGAAAGTTCGTTCTCTATAAAGAATAAGCAGCGTTACCTACAAAAGGCCGGAGAGCGATCTCCGGCCTTTTTACTATCCATTAAATAAAACTGCGGTGTAATATGCCGGTTGAACAGATTCTGCAATACCTTCTTTCGGGCATTACCAACGGCTCGATCTATGCGGTTGCGGCCATAGGTTTCAACATCGTGTACAACACCACCGGTATCATCAATTTCGCGCAGGGTGAATTTCTCATGCTCGGCGCCATGACCGCCATCTCGTTCTCAAAGATAATGCCGCCGTGGCTTGCGATACCGCTCGCCATAATCGTCACCGCCATAATCGGCGGGCTTGTGGACATCGTCTTCATCCGCCGTATGAAAAAGCCTACCGTGCTCAACATGATCATGGTCACCATCGGGATATCGATACTGCTCAAGGAAGTGGCGCTCCACATCTGGGATGAAAAGGTACGGTCGCTGCGTTTCTTCACCGGCGACGAAACGTCGTCGGTAAATCTCGGCGGGGCATTCATCTCGCCGCAGGTATTCTGGGTGCTCGGCGTATCGGCGCTCATTGTCACGCTCCTTACCCTCTTCTTCCGTTATACCGCGCTCGGACGCTCAATGCGCGCCTGCGCTTCAGATCCCGACGCGGCGCGTCTGTGCGGCATCAGCACGAAGAACATGATCACCCTCTCATTCATGCTCGCGGCAGCCATAGGCGCGGCGGCCGGCTGTGTGGTCTCGCCGCTCACGCAGACGCAATACGACTGCGGCACATCGTTCGCGGTGAAAGGGTTCACGGTAGCCATCATCGGGGGTTTGGGCAACAGCGTAGGGGCTGTCATCGGCGGCATTCTCATCGGCATACTCGAGGCGTTCAGCATCAGCATACTCCCCCTCGCCTACAAGGACGCCATCTCGATAAGCATACTCCTCATCGTGCTGTTCGTAAAACCGAGCGGTCTTTTCGGCAATAAAGCGGCATCATCGCTCAGGGAATTCTGATGGCACGCCGCTTCATTCCCGTACTGATACTCGTCGCGGCTGTCATCGCCGTGCAGCTTGTGCTCACGCTTATGGGAAGCGCCTTCCTCCTCACCCAGATGACCATGGCATGTTATTACGGCCTTCCCATCATCGGACTCTGCATGCTCATGGGGTATGCGGGACAGATATCCATGGGTCATGCGGCGTTCTTCGCCATCGGCGGCTACACCAATGCGGTGCTCACCACGATGAACCTGAACGTACAGACGGGCATTGGACGTGTACTCGCCGTAATGCATCTGACCGTTACCGGCACCGACATGTACGGCACCGCCACGACGTATCTCTCACCGATGCTCGCGCTCGTGTGCGCCATGGTCATAGCCGGGCTTATCGCCTTCGCCATCGGCATTCCGATACTCCGGCTCAAGGGCCATTATCTCGCCATGGCAACGCTCGGCTTCGGGATCATCGTCGCGAAAATCATCGTCGGAACAAAGCTCTTCGGCGGCGCCGACGGCATTTCAGGTGTTCCGTCATTCCCGGTGGGGCCCTTCGCCGTGTCGGGTGACAGCGCCCATCGAATCGAGAACTATTATATCGCCTGGGCGGTGCTCATCGCCGCACTCGTCCTCATCATCAATCTCATCAATTCACGCGCCGGCCGTGCGCTCAAGTCGATTCACGGCAATGAACAGGCCGCACAGAGCATCGGTGTCGATACGGCGCGTTACAAACTATCAGTGTTCGTGCTGAGCGCGGTACTTGCCGCGGTGGGCGGTGCGCTCCTGACGCATTACAACGGGAGCATCGGCCCCTCGGAGATCAGCATATCGAAATCGGTGCGGTATGTGGCCATCGTCGCGGTGGGCGGCATGGCGAATGTCTGGGGCGCGCTCATCATGGGGCTTATTCTCAACTTCCTGTCACTGCGCGGATTCTTCGGTTCGTATGACGAGGCGTTCTTCGGCGTCATACTCATCATTATCATCATGTTCTTCCCCGACGGATTGTTCCGCAAGCCCGACGGGAATATATTCAAACGGTGGCTGCGACGACCATGAAACTCCTCTCGGTGGAACATCTATCCAAATCGTTCGGCGGGCTGACCGCGGTTAATGATGTATCGTTCAGTGTTGATACCGGTATGATCAAAGGCATCATCGGACCCAACGGCGCGGGAAAGACCACGCTCTTCAATCTCATCGCCGGCGCGCTTTCCCCCGATACGGGAACGGTGCATTTTGCGGATAAGCCGATACACGGGCTCCCGCAGCACCGGATAGCCGAGCGCCGCATCGCACGGACATTCCAGAACATAAAACTGTTCCCGCACATGACGGTACTCGAGAATGTCATTGCGGGGCGGCATACACGGACGAAAGCCGGATTCATAGCCGGCATGCTCTCGCTCCCGCATACACTGAGTGAAGAAACGAAAGCTGTTGCGGCTTCACGTGACATACTTGATCTTCTCGGCATCGCCGCGCTTGCCGACAAGGAAGCGGGAAGCCTCCCCTTCGGCCGCCAGCGCGTGGTGGAATTCGCCCGGGCGCTCGCGCTCGACCCGGAGCTCATCCTTCTCGATGAACCGGCGGCAGGCCTAAATAATCATGAGACCGACGAGATCGCGGCAATCATCCGGCGCATCCGGGACCTAGGCATTACGGTGCTCATCATTGAACATGACATGTCGCTTATCATGGAAATATCGGACAGCATTCTTGTCTTAAGTTCGGGAAAACAGATCGCCGAGGGGCCGCCGTCGGAGATCCAGCGTAACCGCGAGGTCATCAACGTGTATCTCGGAGCGGAAGATGCTTAGCGTAGCAAGTCTCCGTGCGTCATACGGGAGCCTCCGCGTGCTCAGATCGGTATCCATTCACGTGGATACCGGCGAGATTGTGGCCATCATCGGAGCGAACGGCGCGGGAAAGTCAACACTCGTACGCACCGTCACCGGACTCGTGAAAGCGTCGGCCGGAAGGGTACTGCTCGACGGCACCGACATAACCCGCATGCCCACCGAACGCATCGTCGCCAACGGCTGCGTGCTTGTCCCCGAAGGCCGTCACGTTTTCGCCGCCATGAGCGTACGCGAGAACCTCATGCTCGGGGGACATCCGCTCAGAAGAAAACTGCCCGCACGCGAACGCCGCGAGGCGGAGAAAAGCGAACTCTCGCGCATGTACAGTCTTTTCCCTAAACTGCTTGACCGGCAGCATCAGCTTGCCGGTACGCTCTCCGGCGGTGAGCAGCAGATGCTCGCCATCGGACGCGCGCTCATGTCGCGACCGAAGCTCCTCATCCTCGATGAACCGTCAACGGGGCTTGCCCCCATCGTCGTGAAGGATATATTCCGGGTGATCAAAGAGCTCAGGGATTCCGGGATGACGATACTCATCATCGAACAGAACGCGCGTGCGGCGCTGGCGATAGCCGACCGGGGCTATGCACTTGAAACCGGCCAGGTGATGCTTGAGGGCAGCGCGAAAGCGGTACTCGGTAATCATGATATTCAGCGCGCGTATCTCGGTAAAGAATATAAAGCGAAGAGTGACCTGAGGTGAACATATGATATTCAATAAAGCGATCGAAACGATGCCGCGCGAAAAGCTGGCGCAGCTGCAGCTTGAACGCCTGCAGGCTACACTGCACCGTATCTACAAGAATGTGGCATTCTACAAGCAGTCGTTTGATAAAGCCGGCATCGACATCGAGAACATCACAACGCTCGAACACCTTGCCGATCTGCCGTTCACCACCAAAGACGATCTCAGAAAGAGTTATCCGTACGACCTCTTCGCCGTGCCGCTCAAGGACATCGTACGCATCCATTCATCGTCGGGAACCACCGGCAAACCCATCGTTGTCGGCTACACCAAGAACGACCTCGCCAACTGGGCGGAATCGACGGCGCGTTTTCTCGTCTCGGCCGGAGTGAGCGATCACGATTTCATACAGATAGCCTTCGACTACGGCCTTTTCACCGGCGGTTTCGGGTTTCACTGCGGCGCCGAACATGTGGGCGCGTCGGTGATACCGGCGTCGTCGGGCGGCAATATACAGAAACAGATTACCATCATGAAGGATTACAAAACAACCGTGCTCGCAAGTACGCCCGGTTACGCTATGCGCATTGCCAAAGGGCTTGAGGAGATGCACTTGCATCCGTCATCGCTCAATCTCAAGATCGGGATTTTCGGCGCGGAGCCGTGGAGCGAACACCTGAGGACCGAACTTGAATCAAAACTCCGCATCACCGCATATGACACGTACGGCCTCAGTGAGATTATGGGACCGGGCGTCTCCGGTGAATGTTCTGAGAAGAACGGCCTGCACGTGAACGAAGACCAGGTAATCGTTGAGGTCATCGATCCTGCAACACTGAAGTCCGTTACACCGGGCGACGAGGGCGAACTGGTGTTCACCAACATCGCAAAAGAAGGATGCCCGCTCATCCGCTACCGCACCGGCGATATAGCACGGCTTCTTCCCGGTAATTGCGCCTGCGGACGTACGCACGTACGCATGAGCCGCGTATCACGGCGCGCCGACGACATCATCGTTTTCATGGGATCGAAAATTGCTCCGGCCCAGGTAGAGCGCATCCTCGCGAACGCCGAAGGCGTCGAGACGCAGTTCAGGATCGTACTCGACAATGCCGGCGGCACCGAGACCATGGAGATCAAAGTGGCCGTATCCGACCGCATCACCATCGACGAGATCAAAATACTTGAAGATCTGAAAAGCAACATTGCCCGGCAGATTGAAACGGAGCTCGGACTCGCGGTAAAGGTGACGCTCGTCGAACGCGCCACGCTCGAACCGCGCGACGGAATGAAACACAAACAGGTTGAAGACAACCGCAAATAGCATGCGGACGACGGGATACAGCATGAAACGCCCGCTTGATATCGTTATCGCGCATATGCACGCGCTTGCGTCGCTGACCGGTATCAACGTACTTTTAAAAGACCCTTCCGGCGGCGCAGGAATTCATGGCCTTCCCGATGAACTTCATATGCATGGCAACCGTTTCTGTAAAACGGTGAAACAGACTGCGCCGCGCTGGGATATCTGTAAAATGTTTTATGCGGAAGTAAATGTCCGTTCCATCACCGGAGATAAACCCGCGGTTGTCTACTGTCATGCTGGAGTGAAGCAGCTGATCATACCGCTCATCGAGAACGGACGATATGAAGGCGCTGTCATTGCAGGTCCTTTGCGTGACCATAAACGATGCCCGTATGCAGATTGCCGGCGCGCGGCTGTAACACTCCCCAAGGCAGAACACTCCCGCCTTGATGCGATGACGGATGCGCTTATCATGCTTGCGGCATTTTGCGCCGAAAATCGCGGAAGATTCATGCTCGACCGGATGAAGGACCGCGACAGACGTATCGATAAATCTTTGGAATACATCGCCGCTCATGAAGGCCGGGAAGTCCGCGCAGCGGATGCGGCAGGCGCTGCGGGGCTCAGTGTCTCACGGTTTCTTCACCGTTTCCATGAAATAACCGGCATACCATTCTCAGAACATATCATTCGCACGCGCATAGAAACGGCAAAACGGCTGCTCGCATCCACCGATGCGAACATCGGTGATATCGCTGAAAAAACGGGCTACGCGCAGCAAAGTCATTTCGGCTCGATATTCAAGCGTCTTACCGGCTTATCGCCGAAAGCATATCGTGATATGATACGTGCCGAAACACCATAGCATAATCACGACAGCCGGCAGCAGCTGCGTCTATAGCACACTGAACTTTTGGATGATAATATAGTTCCATCGAATAGGAGTCTGCCATGAGTTCAACGCGAATATTCAGTATAGCGGATTTCTCCCCGGCCGCAGACGGCGTAACGGACGATCTCGACGTGTTTATACGCTGCTTCACCGACGCAAAGATTGCGAACGGCGCTACGATTACGATTCCCCCGGGGACATATTTTCTTTCGGGTACATCATCAATTCCGATACCGTCACATGCAGCAATATTCGCTTACGGCGCGGTATTCATTCTGCCGGAGCATCTCGGGGACAAGGCGCGCATCGATCTTTTCGCCGGCACTGACATCGTTGATTTCCACTGGAACGGCGGCTGCTTCAAAGGACAATGCTTCGACCACCGGCGGCAGCCGAACACCTGGGAACCGAACGTCACCACGCGGATTTTCGCGATAGCGACATCGCGCGGCGGCAGAACCGAGGATATACGTTTCCGTGATGTCTCCTCGGAACGTATCGCAGGCGCCGTGGTGAGCGTTGCCGGCTGCCATAAGGATGGATCAGACAGGTATATTGATACCTACGCAGAAAACATAACGCTCGAGTCGTGCACGTTCATCGACAGCGGCAAATTCATGTGGGATTACGGTCTTTTATGGCAGATGATAGTCTGGCCGGAGGATTATACCGCCGATGAAGTTTCAATGGCATACAAATACTTTCACCGCGGACTGATACGCGATAATGTCCGCATGGAAAACGGCGACACCCGTGTTTCCTTCGCCAATAATGAAGACGTAATTCCGGTATGTACAAGTGACACTCCAGCCCAGTGCGTCTGTTTTTCCGGAGACAAGTTGCCGGCAAATATCATACGCGGCAGAAAATACTATGTCGCTTCATCGGGACCATACCACATCACCATTTCGGATACGTTCGGAGGAGCGCCCATCCAATTTGACGGGAACGGCAGCGGCGTGAAAATGATCCATAACCTTCAGAAAGCGTTCTATGAACTGTTCTGGCCCATCGGCACGGGACCGGGCAAAGGCGGCATAGATATCGTTGCCGCTAAGAACGTGACGGTAACCGGCTGCAGGCTGAGCGCGCTCGGCGATACGATGCATATTCATTCATGTGACACGACGGTCTTTTCGAACAACCACATCACCGGTTCACGCATGGGCGCGTTCTTCCTCGCTGAGTGGTGCAGAAACACGACGATCATAGGAAATACCGTCGATGGGACGAACGGATCCCGCGTGATGAGCGTTGAGAAGTCGAACGAAAATGTCACCATTATGGGCAATATATTCAGGAATGGTGGGCGCGGCAGCTGGATCAATCAGCCAAAGAACATCATCATCCAGGGAAATGTGTTCGTCAACAATACGACGAAATGCGAGCACGATCCGTGCCGGGGGCGCAGAAGTTTTCACACCGGCGATTACGAACAGTACGCCGAGATGTATTTTACACTCCACGAGAAGGATGGATCATACGGCCCGGTGATACTCCGTGATAACATTTTCGTCACCGGACCGGAATGTGCAACAGCGGTATCGTTCGCACCCAACGGGCATGACATCATCGTGAGCGGCAATGTATTCACGGGGCACTCCCGCATCGTGACCATCGACCCGTCATGCACAAATGTCACGACGGATATCGTGATCACCCGTTAGCTGACATTCGGCGATAATCAGTCAATAGTCGAGAGGATGTATATAAAAATTGACAGCCGTCGAATTTTATATATACTTTAGCGATGCACATTGAACCGATACAATTCGGCATCTATCGTCCCGAGGACTGCTACGTGGTGAGCGGATGCAAACCGAAAGGATTCACCTTCATCTATGTCCTTGACGGCGCGGGAAAGTTCTGCGACGACACACGCTGCATTCACGCCGCACCGGGGGATATGATAATACTCCCCAGCGAGAACGACTACCGCATCAAGACACGATCGCAGAGCATGCGGTGCTACACCACCGTCGTATTTCCATGCGGCATGGGGAACGGCGAGATCGCGGAGCTTATCACCGCGCGCATGCCGAAAATCGCTATCGGGATAAACCGGCGATGGTTCTTCGAGGCGATACGCTCACGATTATCATCACCTCACGCCTACGCTCAGAAAGCGGCGTTCTACAGCATCGTCTCGCTCATCTACGAGATCAATATGCCGCACCCCGAACATGCTGCCGAATCAGCCGCAGTTGAATCTGCCCTGCGCGAGATACAGCGCCGTATTGCCGAACCGGCTATCGACGTCGGTCAGCTTGCCGGGCTATCTGGTCTTAACCGGTCATATTTCATCAGACTGTTCAAATCGCGTGTCGGTGTGCCTCCCCGGCAGTATTTTCTCCGGTTAAAAGTGGAGGCCTCGCAGCCGCTGCTCAGCCGCACCGAATTGCCCGTGCACAAAATCGCGGACGATTTCGGCTTTGCCGACCAGTTTCATTTCAGCCGGATATTCAAGAAATGGACCGGTGTCTCTCCGCGCACCTATCGCGAGAACGGGGCACGCGCCTGACCCGGCATTCGCCGATTCAGTATCGGCAATTACCCTGCGCACCTCGTCATCACAGAAAAACAGGATTGCTCCACGCCGTCTTGCCGTCGGCATCGGCCACTTCAAGACGGACATATTTTTCTCTGCCGCGAAGTTTGTACGTTGCTTCGGTTATTAACCCGCGTTTCGCCGCAGCATAACTTTCACCGAATCCCCGACCGCAGTCGGCGGCTATGGTCACCAGTTTCGCCTTCGATGTATTAGCGACCGCATATCCGTTCTCGATAAAAAAGTCCTTGATCACGGGACCGTCGCCGGGACCCGAACAGGCATAGAACTCCCCCGCCGCTACCGCCGCCATGATATGTTCCGTCGTGCAAGCGGCCGCCTTCACCATGATATATGCGTTTGCAACATCGTCCGGGCGATGGTCGTTACAATGATGATGCGCATCGTCGTTGGCAAAACCGTATACGCGTATGTTTCGCGCAAGAAGATCGTCCCACTGATTTGCCGAATTACCTTTGCCGATGGAATAGTGACACGAGCTGTTATACACTTCAACGCCGAAATAATCGTGAAGCGGCAGCATATCATTCAGCGTGAGCGCCGACCAGTACGGATGCGCTATGATGACGCCCCCGCCCTGTGCGCGCACCGCATCTATGATAGCCTGCGGGGATGTGTACTTTTTAGGATCGATTGCCTCTTTGATATTCACTGCCACAAAATGAAACTCGCCGCCCATCTCGGCGACACCGGCAGTTATCTCCTCGCCGCTGATCATGAGAAGTCCTTCGGGCGCTTTCTCAACGCGTGTAAGCCTGTTGTGGTCGGCGATTGCCAGAAAGTCATACCCGCGCTTTCGGTATGACGTCACGATCTCCGCTGGTGACGCGGCACCGTCGGAATTGATCGTATGCGTATGGAATTGTCCTTTGTACCAGTTTCCCTCACGCGTCCAGAATGATGATGACGGCATGGTGTGCTCCTCTGCTTTATTTTCTGTAACCTACTTAAGTAATTCAATCATTGCAAGCGAATTCGGCGGCAGCGTTACGTATTCGAACGGCAGCTTCAAAATAATTGTCCGCAGCACAACATTATCGGGATTTTTTTCATTGTTTGCCCGAAATCCGTCGGGGTCGTCCGTTGTCAGCACATGCATTCGTGCGGATGACGGGTTGAAATTCCTGACAGTAAAACGTACCGACGCACTTCGTTTTACGTCGCAGTTTACAAGCGCCACAGCCATGCCGTTCTCAGTCCTGCTTGAACGTGCCCGCACGAGCGGCATGCCTTCTTTCACCGGTCCGTCCTGATCGGACGTCGCCGCTATTGCACGTACCGTCGGAGAAACGACATCACAGCCGGTCAGGGTTGTACCGAAATATTCACTGAACAGCTTCAACGTGTAATATGCCGGAGTGCGATGATAATTATCCTTTTCAGCATTCCCCGAATGTATCATCCCCGACCGGTCACACGAACCGTACAAATGAAAATGCGTACGCATCCCGACGCCGGCGTCCATATCCGCCATGAGTATGACGGCATTCGCGATAGCCTCCGCAAGATCAACCGACGACGGATACACACCGCCTTCGGTCTGTGCAAGGAAGAGCGGCACGCCCGCCGCGGAAAACTGATCGTTGAGGCCGGCATGCTTCTGTTCCATGTATCGCGTCTGCCCGTAGATCGAATAGGCGCGGTCGGACTGGAATATCTCACGGGACACCCCGTCCTTTTCCAGGAGCAGCGCATCGATAAAGACATCGCGCCCCCGCCTGTCGGCACCGGTCATGCTCCCGTCGTAAAAATCATTTGCCATCCGGAGTGTTACCGAATGCTCTCCCGCGGTAAGGTCCTTCGCTATTTCATACCATTCAAATTTGTTCGGAATGATCTCGCTGCGATCTGCAGTGAAATTCTTTGTTATTTCGATACTATCGACCGGGGAATCATCGATGCGCATTTCCATGATCGACGGGACTCCCCGTTCTTTAGGATATTTGTCCCCGAAATATGCGCGCCCCCATGCATGCATACGGAGCTGATACCGTCCTGTAGTCGGCACAGTAAATGAACGCGTCACCGGATTGCTGCCGCGAAACGCAAAGACGGGATTCCTGCCGACACCGCTGCCGCCGATATAATCGTGCACGATATAAAAGTCAATTGCTCCGGGAACCGTCTTCAGGATATCAAGCTGACGCGCCACATCCTCTTTTTTCGGTTTGCCGGTCGGCCATTCAACAATGCCCACCTTGATCGACGGATCGATCTTTTTCATCGCCTGCGCGTAATCCACGGCATTGCGTGTATATTCCTCGCAGGATATCGGCGCAAATTTGTCAACCTTCGCGGCATACGAACCGCCCGCGTTATGAAATATATCTACCTCGTTGCCTATCTCCCAGTATTTCACGACGAACGGCTTTACATGTCCCAACTGCGCCCGGAGAAACGCGAAATATCCTTTCGGCATCGGCATGAGTGAGTATTCCGGTTTGTATTCATCCGGAAATGACGGATCCCGAACCGCCGGTGCGTCCATGTTCATGAACTCCACCCAGTTCACCGCCTGCTGTATGGCGATCTCCTTTCGCGAGCGGGCATCGCCGTTCTTCTCTGCGTCATAGAATCCCTTAAGTATGCCAAGCGGATAATTGACGATGATAAGCCCCTCGCTCCCCATGCGCTCGGCAAGCGAAATGAATTCCATCACACCGAACGTATAATGCTCGCCTGCGCCCCACCGCGTGAACACTTCATTAGTCTGGCGATATTTCCACGGCATGATGCTCCAGCCCCAGTAAAAGAAGTCGCCGTTCGATCCGTCGCCGTATCGCAATATACGGAACTTCGCATCGACAAGCCAGTCACGCACCGCCGGATTGATGCAATTGCCGTCGCGAAGCCAGATACCGTTGTCACGCTTGTGATGCGACTCTCCGTCGGCCAGCCATTTCGTATTATTCCCGTACAGCAGCGGCGTGACTTTTTTCCCCGTGAGTGAGTGATCGATCGTCACCGAAGCATCGTATATTTTTTCATCCGCAGCGGGCAATGAGATACAACCTGCTATGATGAGCAGCGACATTTTCACCAATGACATGCTTTTCATCATTGCATCCTCCCGCCACCTGTTTTACCGCTCGAACCGCGTACGACCAGAGAAACCGGCAGCTGCCGGTTTGCCGGACGGACGTCCGGTTCTGCTATTCTGGCCAAAAGCATACGTACCGCTTCCCTGCCGATGTCCTCTTTGGGCACATCGATTGTTGTGAGCTGCGGATATATCAACGAAGACTCAGGGATATTATCATACCCGACAACGGAAATATCATTCGGCACGGAAAGCCCCGACTCAAGGAATGAATGAACCGCACCGATCGCGGTAAGATCGCTCGCGCATAGTACTGCGGTAGGCCGCTTGCCCCCTGACAACAGCGCAGAACCTGCAGATCTGCCGATATCGAATCCAAACCCGTCACCGAGACACCATTCGTCACGCACAGCAAGACCACGCGCATGCATCTCGGCCAGAAATGAGGTGAACCGTGTGTCAGCGCCGGGGCCTTTCTTCACGCCGCCGAGAAATCCGATATCGGAATGCCCCAGTGAACTGACATACTCGACAGCCAGTCGCATGCCGCGGGCTTTGTCGGCATTCACGCAGACGTCATGTTCCGTTCCGCCGATACCTACGACCGGGGCGAGCGCGGTCAGTTTCTCATAGATATCACGCCGGTCAGATCCGGCAAAACTGATGATACCGTCTATCGCACCGCTGTTGAGCAAAGCATTGAAAAGCAGCGGCTGCCGCTCCAGTTCTTCACACGATTCCATGAACGCAAGATAATGGCCTTTTGCTTTCAGTTCAGATTCTATCCCGGCAAAAATGCCCGTGAAGTAAGTACTTTGATATTTGGCGATATCGCCGCGCAATATACAGGCGATGTTCAAACCAGAGTGTCGTCGTCCGATTGACGGTGTTCTGCCGAGCACCAATTGCCGTGCTGCCGCGTTCGGCACATATCCCATTTCTCTGATAGCGTTGATAACTTTTTCACGGACCATCTCTTTTACATGCGGTGCATTATTCACCACATTGGATACTGTCTTTATTGATACGCCGCATTTCCTGGCGATATCTTTCATTGATTTCATAAAAAATTCCTACGTTATTTACAACGTTGTAAATATATCCATTATTTTAGCATTTGTCAAATTCAAATCTGCCGATGCATCAAAAATACATGCACACAAACTGATAAAAATTGATGCTTGACTTTCAGGATGAATCTATATATCTTATAGTAAACCGTTTTACTATGAGGTATTATGACTGGTATTAAAGATATCGCAAAACGCGCCGGTGTTTCACTGGCGGCAGTCAGCAGATTTCTCAATAAGGATGCGACCCTCAGTCTGAGTGACGCAACCAAAGCGCGTATCACCAAGGCGGTAAAAGACCTCCATTACATCCCGAATCACGCCGCCCGCAGCCTTAAACGCAGAAAAAGCGACACACTCGGTATCATATTGCGCCACGTCGATCCGTATATCCTCGGACTGCTCGGTAATATTGAACAGAAAGCTGCATCACATAATTATACACTACTGTTAGCAGCATCACAGGGTGATGTCCGCAAGGAGACGGAATTCATCGGCCTTATGAAACAACGGCTGTGTGATGCCGCTTTTGTAGTCAACACATACGAGCCGTCATCTGTCGTACCGATGACTGAATATCGCCGGGCGGTTGCACAGCTTCGCTGCGTGTTCGTCGACTCAAAACCGCCGGGAGATTCATGGGAATACATTGTAAGCGACAATTATGCTGACTCTCACAAAGCGGTCACCCATTTCATCACAAAAGGAGCGCGTGCGTTCGTCTATGTCGGTTCATCGCTGCAGCTTGATGTAGTCAATGAACGCAAACGGGGATTCACCGATGCGCTCTCCGGCGCAGGTTTATCCAAGGACATGACATTGCTTGAGGGGTACGATCGACTTCCCCAGGCGCTTACTGCCGCGAAAGACGGAACGCTCTTTTTCTTTGAATCACTCACCACGTTCAGCACCGCGCTTCCCCATCTTATCCATTCGGGACGGGTTATCGGCAGGGACATCTTCGTCAGCGGTTTTGACGCACCGCATATAGAGAACCCGCTGGCGATCATCCCCTCGCTCGGCAAGGCGATACAAAGCCCCATTCCTTATGTGTATCAGGACAAGGAAGCAATCGCCACACATGCGGTTGAAAATCTTGTACGTACACTCGGCAAGAGCGAAAAAATACGGATGAAAATAGCATCGCAGTTCATTAATTTCGAATCATAAAATAATACAACGGAGAACTATCATGGACATCAAGACATGCAAATCGGTCGTCATCGAACGCCCCCGGCAGGCGAATTTCCGGGAGATAGAACTCGCACCGCGACAGCCGGACAGTATTATCGCCAAAACGGTCTTAAGCGGCATCAGCGCCGGCACCGACATGAAAACATGGCGCGGCGAGCAGCATCCCGATAAACTCTTCTACCCGTGCGTCCCCGGCTATGAGAACGTCGGCGTCATCGTTGAGGAAGGATCGTGGGCGCCGCACCTGAAAAAAGGCGACCGTGTGATGATCAACGAGGTCCGTAAATTCGGCAATGTCTGCTCGGCCTGGGGCGGCAACATGCACTACGCGATCAAGGACAAAACGAGCGCCGGCGGCAATGACGGCATGGCGAAGATCCCCGACAATGTCACGGACGCTGATGCGGTACTCGCCTATCTCGCGGGCGTTGCGCTCAAAGGCGTATATAAAGCGCCGATAAAAGACGGCGACCGGGTGCTTGTGGTGGGCGCCGGCATGGTGGGTCTCGGTGCTATTCAGAGTGTGAAGATCATGTTCCCGAAAGCCACCGTCTGCTGCATCGAACGCCATCCGATGCGCTGCGAGGTCGCGAAACTCTTCGCCGACCATGTCATCCTTGCCGATGGGAATGAAGTGCAGCAATACAACGACTACACCAACGGCAAACGTGCGGATGTCATCCTCGAATGCAGCGGCAATCCCGCTGTGCCGGGAACGCTCCATAAATTTCTCAAGGACGGCGGGTGGTCGCGCGACAGCATTGGCGGACACATACATCTGCAGGGCGATTATCCCGAAAAGCTCATCTTCGACGATTACCACCGCTGGTTCGGCAAGAACTGCACGATTTCGATGACCTGCGCAATCTACTTCGAGTGTAAAACCACCATACTGCAATGGATGACTGAAGGTAAATTCAAGACAAAAGGCATTCCCTTCGAAGTATGGCCCGTCGGCAAATGCGCCGAAGCATACGACTACTTCGACAAGAAGAAAGGCGATGTATTCAAAGTACTGTTCGACTGGAGCAATGTATGACACTCGGCAATGCCGCATGGGGCTTCCGCGAAACGCCGCTCGAGCAGCAGCTCACAGTGACGCGTGACATGGGCCTGTCGCTCATAGAGCTTGGCATCGGCGGCGTGCCGAAAGACCGCATTCAGGTAGGCATCAGCGATGCGGATATCGATGCGGTAAAAAAGTTATTCGCATCAAACAGCATACAGCTGCAGTATGCGTCTGTCGGCAATGATTTTTCCGGAGCCGATGAAAAGAACAGCTACGCCGGTCTTGAAACGATGAAACAGAAAATCGACATCGCGCACAAGCTCGGCGTCAAGGGCATACGCATATTCGCCGGCTTCAGTGCGGCGAAGGATGTCACCGGCAAGCGTTGGGACACCATGATAGACTGCCTGAATTCCGCGGCGGCATATGCAAAACGAGCAGGCATTTTCCTCGCGATTGAGACTCACGGCGGCGTACGAAAGACGGAACGCGGATTCATCCATTCGCCGAGTGTTACTACCGATATACCGTCACTGAAACGCCTCATGAACGAGCTCACCCCCGAACTGGCGTTCAACTATGACCCGGCAAACATATGGGCGGCGAACAGAAAACCGCCTGAGGAAGTGCTATCCGTCATCTATGACCGAACGAAGTATATCCACCTCAAGGATTATCGCATCGTGGAAGCAGACGTGGTCTGGCCGGTGGGCTGCGGCGAGGGCGTGCTTGACTGGGACGTGGTGATTAAATCGCTCAACCGGTACACAGGACCGGCGTTCATCGAATATGAACCAACGGAAGACGTTGTTGACGGCTGTCGCCGTTCGGCCGCATTCCTGAAAAAATATCTGTAAGGACCCGGCTATGAAAATACGTATCCTGTCGATTGTTGCGCTTGGTACGTTCCTGCTGGCTGCTGAACCCGTTACGGTTCCGCCGCTCCCCTCCGGCGCATATCCTGAATGGGATTCTGCAAAGGCATGGCATGCCGATTCCGGTTTTCGCGGCGAAGTCTGCCTGAACGGGCTCTGGCGCTTCCGCTCGGCTGCCGTTGCTCCGACTGCTCCGGTATTCATCGACGGTTTCGAGGGAGAGACGCCCGCCGGATGGAGTATCGGCATTGCGTCGGCATACTCGGCAACGCTGGATACGGTCATCAAAAAAAGCGGCCGCGGCGCGATGAAGGCGGTTTTTGACATCCCGCAGCGTCAGAATTTCTATCACATAACACGCGATAATGTCGCCGTAAAGCCGTCGACAGCGTATGTACTGTCGGCATGGCTTAAGACCGAGCTTTCGTCAGGTGATATATCACTTGAGATGCAGGATATGCGAAATAATTTCGGCAAGGAAACGAAGATATATCTTGTGCAGCGCGGCGAAAAATACAAAGGTACCGCGGATTGGAAAAAAATACGGCTTGAATTCCGCACACCCGAAGGATGCACCGCCGTAAAGATCATGCTCCGCAATTACGGCGACGGCGAGGCACTCAAAGGCACGGTGTGGTTTGACGATATCACGCTCGATACCGCCGCACGGCCTTTGACCGATGCCGTATTACCGGCGGACGGCAACTGGGGATTCGCAAAGGTACCGGGGAGCCCCAAAGACAGCGCCTTTGCAACATACTGGCACGAAAAGGATACGCTCAGGAACAATCAGGGCGCACTCGAGTACGCATGGTATCAGCGCACGTTCATCGTGCCGTCAGAATGGAACGGCCGGCGTATCTGCGTGTATGCGGAACGTGCCGCCAATTCACTCGGTGTATTCATCGACGGTGTTAAAGCCGGTGACGCCGGTTATTTCGGCGGCCGCATAGATGTTACAAGGCTGGTGACACCTGGGAAACAGCATACACTATCCATTCTCACGCGCGCACGAGACGGCGGAGACCTTTCCGAACAGCTCTCAAAAGTGCAGCCGGGCAATAATGGCATTCCCGGAAATGTCTATCTTGTATCCGCACCGTACGGCCATACACTCGCCCCCTTCCGCATAGAGACAAGCGTGAAAAAGATGAGCGTATCGGTATTTGCAGCGCTTGCATCGAATGAGACTGCACTGCCGTCAGGGCACACCATCACCTGTGAAATAACACGTGAAGGAAAGACCGTAAAAACATTTTCATCACCGATAGATGCGGGAAAAGCCGTCGCGACAGCGCTGTTCCCGGAAGCGGTTCTCTGGGATATCGGCCGCCCGTCACTCTATGCCATGACGGTAACACTTCGCAATGACCGCGGCGACGTGATCGACCGCACGCCGCCTGAACGTTTCGGCTTCCGTGAATTCGAGATACGCGGACGATACTGTTATCTCAACGGCATAAAGATCAACATCCATCCATGTGCGTTCTCGGTACGGTATTCATATCTCACGCGCGACTGCATCGCACGATGGTGTTCAAATGCCGTTGCCGAGGGAAGGAATTATATCTACCTGGAAACGGTTGACCGGCCGGGAAACACCGAAGGATTGCAGGAGGTACTTAACGTCGCCGATGAGATGGGAATACTCATGGCGATAACGCCGACGCAGATCAACACGTTCTGGCAGCGGCTCGAAGAACCGGCGGTCACTTCATGGTTCCGCTCAAAACTCGCTGAACGCGCCGAACGCGTGTGGAACCATCCCTCGCTGGTGTTGTACCGCATGAACATGAATTTCGACTGTTACGCTCAGGACCAGAATCCGCTCTGCCTCGACGGCGTGCAGAAACCGGATACGAACTCGCAGCTTGAGAAAAAATTCGCGGCGGCTGATATATCGGCTGCGATCATGAAATCCATCGATCCTGCGCGCGGCGCGTACCATCATGCGAGCGGAAACATGGGCGATCTCTATACGCTCAATAATTATCTCTGCTGGCCGGAGGAACAGGACCTCCGGGAATGGCTTTCAATCTGGGCCGCCAGGGGAACAAAACCGCTCATGATGGCGGAGTTCGATCTGCCGTATCCGGGTTCGTTCAGTATGAACGACCCGACAAGCTGGTGGATGAACGAACCGCTTATGACCGAATACGGGGCGATGCTGCTCGGAGAAAAAAGCTATGCGCTTGAAGAGGATGACTTCCGGATCTTCTCAGACCTTGCGTGGAACCGTCAGAAGAATAAATGGGAAAGCGCCTATGGTTACTATTGCCGCGCTGTTCCGGACATCGCTGATGAGTGTTCATCAAGGTATTACAAGACCACATTTCAGGCATGGCGTACCTGGGGAATATCCGGCGGCATGAACGGATGGGAATACGCCACCCAGCGTCTTAAAAAACGGAAAACATCGCCGCACTTTTCAAGCATGCGTGAAGGACCGCCACCGGTAACACTCCCGACAGACTGGTCAAAATTACAGACACCCGGATACAGCCCCGATATATTTACGTATGACTGCCGCGGCACCGGAGAGATACTCACCTACACGTTTCCCGGTCTGCCGTCCGAAGCGGAATATCTTGAGCCGACAAAATGGGGAAAAACCGTATCCAATGTCCTGGCTCCGCTCTATGCGTACATCGCGGGAAGCGGTAAAGACTGGCCGTCGCAGGACCATGCGTTCTACACCGGAGAATCGGTGAAAAAAAGCGTCGTGCTTATCAACGATCAGCGGACGCCGGCGGTATTCCGTGTACAGTGGAAAGTAATGCTTGGGAACAAGGAGATTGGTTCAGGAAAAGGTACCGCGACCGTCCCTCCGGCTGAGACAGCTCAAGTACCGATCTCATTCATTGTCCCCGCAGTGATTGGCCGCACAGAAGGCACTGTCACCGCTGAGATAATATGCGAAAAAAAGGATATCCCCGTCGATGCATTCGCATTTCAGGCATACGCGAAGCACGCCGCACCATCCGTCGATTTCTCAAAATGGGCGCTGTATGATCCGAAAGGAAAAACTGCGGCGGCCTTCAAGCGGAACGGTATTACACTACGCTCAGTGAAAGATATTCCCGACGGGCTTGATGTACTCGTTATCGGATGCGAGGCACTTGAAACCAATACGCCGCCGGCATTCCTTAAGACGCTTACCGCACGCGCTGCAGGCGGAATGCAGGTTCTTGTTCTGGAGCAGACTGCCGATGCGTTGAACGTCTTATTCCGTTTGCGGACAATACCGCGCGGCATGCGCGAGGTGTGCGTACGCGATTCGGCGCATCCGGTAGTGTCTGGACTTTCCAGCACCGACATGGCGAATTGGCGGGGGAACACCACGCTCTCCCCGCTCGATGGACCGCCGCCGAGTCTTACAACATCGCAGCGATGGGAACGCGTCTGGCGCTGTTCACAGCGCGGTGTTGTTGCATCGATTATCGTGGAAAAGCCGCATGTCGGGTCTTTTCGACCGATTGTGGACTGCGGATTCGATCTCAGGTACACGGCACTCTGGGAATCATTCGAAGGACGCGGCCGAATGGTATTCTGCCAGATGGATATCACCGACCGTATCGGCATCGATCCTGCCGCAGACATTCTTACGGCGAATGTAATCCGGAACTGCGCTGCGTGGAAACCGGCACCCGCTGCAAAAACAGCCCTGATAACTTCAGGTAATACGCTAGCCGACTTCGCGCCCTATCGCATCATCGGAGAACAGAACCCGGTGTCTGCTGCCGGCATGCAATCGCTGGTACTCGGTCCCGGTTGCGGCGTATGGATTACACAGCACGCAGATGATGTGAAAAAGGTGCTCGCGGACGGAGGTACCGTCATCGCCGCGGGGTTGTTCGAGAATGACGCATCCGCATTGGCGGCGGCCGGTTCACCCGAGCTGAAGTTCGTAAAAAAAACAGTGTTTACGACACTCCTTTCCGGAAGTATGCCTCCATCACTGCGCGGCGTCGGACCCGGCGATGTACATTGGCGCGAAAAAAAAGAGGTCATGACGGTTGCCGCATCACCGAAAGGAAGCTGGGTATCCGACAGCGGAGCATACGCCGAAATACGCACAGGCAGCGGACGCATCGTATGGATACCGGTACTGCCGAATGTCTTCGATGAAAAACGCCGGCCCGACCTTATATTCACCAAAGTCAACGCATCACGGGTAATAGCCCTGGCACTTGTGAACGCCGGCATCCCGTGCGCAACCGGTCTCGCCGAGATGATATCGAATGCGCAGTATCTTGCTGCCGCTGAAATACCGCTTTCAGGTGTATGGCGCATGCGGAAGGACACCGATAAAAAAGCGTCTGAAGCCTGGATGAAGGACGACACCGATGAAAAGTCTGACACATGGGTGGATATGAAAGTTCCCGGCATGTGGGGCGAGATGTATCCTGACTGGAACGGATATCTCGGCGACGTATGGCACCGTTTCAGGTTTACCGCACCTGCTGCGGCTGAGAACTTGCCGCTTGAGTTTTACGCCAAAACCATTGATGACACCGACGAAGTATGGCTTAACGGTGTAAAAATCGGCGCTACAACGACGAATACGGCGAAGTGGTGGGAGACAGAACGGCATTACCGCATACCCGCGGGGCTGCTTCGCATCGGCTCAGAGAATATCCTGACGGTACGGATAAACAATAATTATCAGGACGCCGGTTTCGTTGGACCGGTGCGGCTGCAGTTTTCCGAACCGACAGCCAGCATCGCGCATTATATTGATGTGAGGAAACCCCGAGACGACCCATACGCGTATATGCGTTGGTAACCGGCGTTTGCTTGCTTTTCGATGCTGTTGCTGATTGACAATCATCCGGATATTTATATTATGGATCTATGCTGACATCTGAACTACAAGCCGTACATTTCCAGCTTACACGCACCTGCAATCTTCGCTGCAGGATGTGCGGACAATGGGGCATACACGGTTATCAGCGTGAACATATCCGCGAGCCGGAACTCACCCGCGACGACTGGTTTCGCATCATCGACGAGCTGAAGCCGCCGATGAACATCACGCTCTGGGGCGGCGAGCCGTTCATAGCGCCGTTCTGCCTGGATGTTGCGCACCGTCTGCGTGAACGGAACTTTAAAGTAAGTATCGTAACCAACGGTGTGCTCCTTGAAAAATATGCGTCGGAGCTCGACGGCCTCTTCGGCACGATATTCATCTCCGTTGACGGCACTGCCCCGATACACGATAATGTACGCGGCGTTGCGGGAACTTTTGCGCACATCGATGCCGGCATACGAAAGCTCCGGTCCGTGCTTCCAAAGCAGGTCATCTGCATCAAGACAACACTGGTACGCGAGAATATCGACAATCTGCCGCAGCTTGCGCCTTTTATACGGTCGTGGGGCGTACAGCACTGGTCGCTTGATCCGCAGATGTTCCTTTCCGCAAAACGGATGCAGCCGTACGCCGCGTTTGAAAAACAGTTCGGCGTTGATAATATTACCGCGGAAAGCTGGCGCGACGAATTCGGTCCCGGTTACGGGAAACAGGTATCATCGGCATTGCGTGAACTGATTGCCGCCAACAGCGACCTGCGCATAGGCATCGGCGGTCACGGCATGACGGCCGAAAGCGTCATAGACTGGTATGAAGCACCCGACACCGACATTGCCGCGCATCATTGTTATGCCCCGTTTCGCCGACTGTCGATACAAAGTAACGGCAATACATCGTTCTGTCTCGACATCACCGACGGCTCGTTCGGAAATGTCCGTGAACGGTCCATTGAGGAGATCTTTACTTCCCCAGACGCAGTGCGTTACCGTAACGCGATCATGGCGGAGCAGAACCCCGCGTGCATCCGCTGCGTCTGGAAACGCCACCCCGAAGCGTATCGCTGACAACCGGAACTGCCGCGGTCAAATAATATAGTGATGCGCGATATCCCGAAGACGCTTGTCGCCGAGCACATGAAAGCTCCTTAATTTCCTCACCGTTTCGCTTGCGAACGAAGCGAGCGGTATATAGACAATTTCCACTCCCTTTTGCGCCGCAAAAATTTTTATACCTTCTGACGGAGGATTCGGAGCGCAATAACCCGTATATTTTTCCTTCGAATAGATGATGCCCGCGTACAGCAGGAGCTCGGCCTCGTTGGCGACCACGCGTGCGGCACGGAGTATCGGATAGAGCAGCCACACGTTCTTTACGTTCTGCGGCGGCATGATGGACGCATACCCGCCGAAATAACAGCGTGAAATGCCGGGCCCCACGAGATCGAGCCCGGGTTCGCTCGCATAGAGTATGAGGTCACTGTCGTCGTGCGCCTCCGACAGCCATGAAATGCGCCACGGATATTCATCATAATTGACATCGTCGAAAATCATGACCATCGGCCCCACATCGCCCGTAACCGGAGGGATATCGCGGACATGAATCTCGTGCTTATGATAATTGCGTATCGTCTCGCGCATATCGATGCCGTCCTCGATGCTCGCGGTGAACGGATGTATGCGCACGCGTTCCTCACCGAGTTTTTCGCGTATGCGCGTCCGGAGATAGTCCATCGAGCGCTCCATGCGTATATCCTCGGGAATATGCGACATATGGTTAATCGATGAACGCCACACGTCGTCCCACTCGCCCTCATACCGTTCCGCCGGGCGCTCGGTAAGCGACACTTTCTTGAGCGATGTTTTCCAGATATGATCGCGACGGTTCAGCGTTATTTTCTTTTCTTTCAGATATCCCGCAAGCGCATCGGTAAGCGGGTCCTTCGTCACTTTGATATCCGGATACCGCTCGTCGGCTTCATGCCCCGAATAAAACGAGAGCGTCTTCAGCACTTCAAGCGCATATTCGTTATTAACGAAATTCTTTGCCGCGGTAAGTATATCGATGCGGTCCGGCGTGATATGCCGGTCGAGAAGCGCCAGATTCCTCAGATACTTCATCATCCCCGCTTCCTGCGTGAATGGCACCGCAATCCGGTAATTGCGGCGCGCCTCGTAAAAAATACGTCCGATAAGATCGAGCCTGTTGAATTCCTTTTCGCTTCCGTTCCGGTACAGTTCATAGACGTTCATGATATACGGCATTTCACCGAGCACGGCAAAAAACGAATCCCGGTGCAGATGGTGAATGCTGATGACTCCGTCGTTCGTCTCGTCATCATCCTGCGCAGCGGTGTTCTCGCGCAGGTGCCGTTTAATCCCTTCCCAATGCGACAGCCCGCCGATGAACAAAACCTTACCGAAACGCCTGGCGCACTCCGCAAGTTTCACCGCGATGAACGCCTCACGAGCTTCATCCACGGATGATTTTTCAGCGAACATATGCCGGGCGGTAATCTCAGTGTAATACCGTTCAAGGCCGATGGTCATGAGAAGCTGATCGTCCGGCATCAGATACCGCGAGTTTTCCGGGAATACCGGTACATCCTTGTCCACACAGCAGAACGGTATCTCTCCCTCTACGGCCATTCTCACGCCTTCAATTATCGAATCTGCAGGATCGACGGGAATATACAGCGCCTCCTGATCCGTGCTTCGCATGATAAGTGATATGGACGGCAGACGCCCGACCGCTTCACGAAGCGCCTCAGTGAACGCTTCAGGCTGCTCAACGGCAATTACGTCGGGCTTGAACGAATGCACCGCGTCACGTACCGCACGCGCAAAATACACCCGCGAGTGTATTGACGGAACGGCGACGATGGAACCGAATTTGAGCGGCGATTCTTCGCTGAGTGTAAAAAGCGTATCCACTCAGACGCTCCTTATCCTGTGCCGCGGGAAGCGGCATTCACCCCAAATAGAACGGTATGTTTCCTGGTCTTTTGCCTCAATGGGTGACGTAACCGCCCCTTCCCTGTCCTGACGGATATAGCAGGTCCGGTGAAACACATACGGCCCGCGCGACTGCATGAGCGAGCGTTTCCCGTTGGCGGCGACAAGACGGTTCATGAAATCCCAATCCTCGCAGCAGAGCACAAAGCGGTCGTTCACACCGACGCGCCGATAGGTTGCCGTATCGATGAGAAAGCAGAAACCATAGCACCATCGCCGTGTCTCAGGGTGATGCTGATTGATGAACAGAAGCGTCCCGTCACGATACCGCTCCATCATATATGACAGCCAGCGTTTTTCGGGAAATGTCATATCGGTTTGGATGGTCACGGTATACGGCGTCCGCACTTCAGCAAGTCCGGCCTTCAGCGCCTTGACATAATTCACGTTGGCAGGCATATACACGACGCGGACATACGGCAAGCGCTCATACTCGCGGAGTATCGCTTTTGTCTCAGGCACCGAATCGTTATCTATAATGACAAGGTGGAACGGATACGTTTCCCGCGTGGCGATGAGTGTCGTCAGGCATTCCTGAAGCATCGCGGGATAATTATATGACACCAGTACCAGTGTCACTACCCGTTTCAGATTACGGGCACGCATATCGCGTTCCGACAGGCGCTGAATCAGGTCTATTATCTTATGCAGCATTGCCGGTCACGTTATCGCATATAGCCAAAGGCCTGTGCCGTTGGACGCACCTGCATGACACATGCATAACACCTGTATGACAGATACGTCCAACGAGACACGCCGCTTTTTTTAATACTTCGTACCGCCCTCGGAAAGACCGCGGATGAAGAAACGCATGGCGAAAATAAAGAGCAGAATGACCGGTATGGCTGCAAGCGCATAGCCCGCCATGAGCGGTCCCCACAATTTGAAATATTCGCCCGACATTCGGAGGAGCTGTACCGTGATCGGCAGCTTGGTATTGTCGCGCATAATGATCAACGGCAGGAGGAAGTCATTCCATTCATGGACGAAACGCATGATACCGACGGTAGCGATTATCGGCCCCGAAAGCGGCAGCACCACGTTTGCCATCTGCTGAAGATGCGAGGCCCCGTCGATCTCGGCGGCCTCAAAGAGGTCTTTGGGAATATCGGTTATAAAATTCTTCAATATGAATACCGACCCCACCAATGCGCCGGCGGTCCCCACGCATATGAGCGCGGTGAATGTGTTCAGCAGGTTCATGTCCTTTAAAAGCCTGAACAACGGCACCAGGTTCGCAATGGACGGCAGCATCATGAGCAGCAGTATCGCATTCCAGAAAAGATTCTGCAGCGGCATTTGGATACGAATGAAAAAGTATGCCGCAGCTAGCGCAAGCAGCACCGCAAGCACGACAATTGAACCGGTGATGAAAATACTGTTCGCAACGTTCGTACCAACCATCGTCCACGCCGTCTGCCAGTTTTCCCAGTGGAACGGCGCCTCAAGCGTGAGCGGATTGCCGTAAAACTGCGAATTGTTCTTGAGACTGACGATCATCATCAGATAGAACGGGATGAACGCGAAAAACAGCACGAGAATAATCGTAAAGTGCTTCATAAAGCGGAGAAAGCGGACGGTGACGCTGTAACCGAGCCGGTAAAGCCCGGTGCGTGTGAAGTCCAGATACTGCTGATAGATGATATCGGGATCCACTCCCTCATGACCGCGCATCCGTATGCTGAGCAACTTGATATCACGATACGGTATCGCAGCTATCGCTATAAAGAGGAACAGTACGAAAAAGAACGGCGTGTACGGAATTGCCGGTTTTCCGTTGAATAACGGAAGGCAGGTCACTATTCCGGCTATTGCCGCTAACGGGACAAGGATACGAAGGAGCGCTTCAAACGCATTTGCGGAACGCCGCACGAACATAAAATGATTCAAAAAGCTCCACGGCATCCCGCACATTCCCAGTATCATCGCAGCGAAATAGTATACTAACGGTGACAATGGCGGTAATGGAGACGCTTTGCCGCCGAAATAGGCTACTGCGAACAATATGGAACCGGCGACAAGCAGCAGCACACGCTTGAAATAGCCTTTTTTATCATAATAAACGCTGAGCAGTTCATACGGAAGACTGCCGAGGATAAGCACGAACGATATGGCCCAGAGCCGGTTACCGTATGCGAGCCCGAGAGCTATGGCCATGAGAATGATACGGAATACATTACGCTGTGTTTTACTTTTCTGCTTCCATTCCGACGTAAATGACGAAATGTTCTGCAGACCGAACACGATGACGGTAAGCACAATACCTATGGCGCAGGCGTATCCCATATCCTGCTCAACGAATGCTTTTCTGAGCATAAAGAGCGCAGGCACAGTGGCGACACCCCCGGGACCGCCGTCAATACCGACCAGAGCAAGTACGGTGCCCGCATCGCGTATCGTATCGATAATGGTGAAAATAAGCAGCACGTAGATCGATCCGAACAGATACGGCAGCTCGATCTTCGTGAATTTTGTCCACCAGTTCACGCCGTCAATATCAGCGGCTTCATACACACTGTTATCAACACCCTGCAGTTTCGCAAGGTGGGCAAGAACGCCGAACGACCCCACCCACGGAAAGCCCCAGAGCACCATGGCGGTGACAATAAGTTTCGGGTTTCCCAGCCATGCCGGATTCTGATCGGGTCGGAAAATACCCCAGCCCACGATCTTGTCGGTGAGCAAGAGCAGCTGTTTTATGCCGAAAAAATTGATGAACTGATTAAGATAGCCCTGGCTGGTTTCGAAGAAAAACGAACGCCACACGAGGACGATAACGAGACCGGGGACGATCATCGGGACGACAAAGAGCACGCGATACAGAAACTGCATCTTGTCGCTTTTACAGCGGTGTATGCATACCGCAACGAGCAGGGCGGGTATCATCTTGAGCAGATTGAATGCGCCGAGGATGAATACCAGCTTGAATGATTCCCAGAACGTCTTGTTCTTGAACAGATCAAGGTAGTTATCAAACCCCACCGGGTCGGCGATGTCGGCACCGTTCCACTTAAAAAAGCTGTGAAAGACTCCGCTCAACGCAGGATAATATGAGAATATCCCGATGATGATGAGTGTCGGAATGATGAAGAGGTAAATATCCCAGTGATATTTCAGCGTTTTGAGCGTCACTTTGTTTTGCGAAATCATGGTTTCTCTCCCTTAAGATGGTTCGGATACTATCACATCGGTGCTCGTATGTCAATTCTTACTTGAGTTTCAGGCGCGCGCGCGCTTCCGGACTGTAATAGAACGGCGGCGGCGGTATGATGCCATCCGCTGCGTTCTTTATCAGCGCCCGCTCGAATGCTACATCGACTTCCCTGGTGAACGGCCGCAGCATCACATAGCGGTATTTCGACCAATACTCTTTCTTTTTCCGTTCATCGGTGGCGATGATGGCCTTAGCCCTGAGCATATTGACGATCTTTTCGTCGTTGATGATATTGCGCCGCCAGTTCTTGTTCACGATGATGTAGTCGTTAAGACCGCGGTCAAGATAGTACGAGGTAAAATCGTCGCGCATTTTTTCGAATGACATCTGACCGACCTGATACATCGCATACACCTGCTGCCATTTTATGGCGGACTCCCCGCCGATACCGGGGTTCCATCCGCCCTGTACGCCGTCATTATGCGGTTTGAAATACTGGAGCACACCGGCACCATCGGCACCGGATACGGAGGGTATCCATCCGATAAGTTCGTTGAGCTTATAATTATTCTCTTTTGCAGACATGAACAGCAGGAAGTCGATGGCGATGCGTCTGCGATCAGCGGCACTTTCCGGCGTGGGAGTACCGAATTGAAAACCCGCACCCGGATCCTCGAACGACGCGCCCATGAACTGCTTGCGCAGATCCTCATCATCATCCTTGCCGCTCGGATACGGAAAATCCATGATGCCGATCTCAAACCCGTTATCCTTGGCCTGTTCGGCAAGTGTGAGCGCATCCCATGTCCCGGTGATAATAAACACCGACCGCTGCTGTACGAACATGAGTACCGCATCGTCGCGCCCCAGACCGGTAAATCCGGGCATGGAATTACTGCAGTACTGCGCAACCATTTTAAAGCGCGCACGGTATGCGGGGTGATCCATCGTCACCATCTTGGATTTGAATCCGATGTACTGTTCCACCGCACCCAGCGTACAGTCATGATTGAAATCCATAGCCTCGCGCGCGGAGGCCGCCATCACATTAAAAAGGCTTCCCTCGACCATATTCATATGATATTTCGAGTTTGCTATCGGAGCGAACATCGGCACGGTAAGCATATAATTTGAAAGCTCTTTCTTCCGTAATGCAAGCTCAGATTCGGCAGACGCAACGCTTCCCGCGGACGCGGAGGCCGTCTTCAACGCCTGCAGATGCTTTTCCGCTTTTGCGACTTTCGCGCTGAACTTTTCAATCTCCGTGCGGGATGTCCGGTTAATGTACTGGTGCTTCTTTATTTTCTCACATGCAGCAAGGAATTCACTCCACGTTTCCGGCGCGGTATCGCGTCCGGTGAGCTTCTTGAGCAGATTCTTATTGTAATAGAAACGGACAAGGAATTGCGACAATCCGATGGTCATGTATTCCTGAACGTCATTGTTATAACACGTCTTCAATCCGTCCTTGGTTGTCTCCCGCAGCGGCACTTTTGCAAATTCATTATGCGCATTATAGGGGTTCGGCTGCGTAACGATATCGGTCAGCGGAGTGAAATAGCGCATGTAGTAGCCGATGAGCAGATTGTACGGCACTCCGAGCGCGCATTCTATAAGGTCCGGTGCCGTCCCGCCGAGCATCTGCGTGATGAACCACTGCCCGTAGGTCGACTCGGGCACGGCGTTCTGAACAACACGGACATTCGGATGGATTTTCTGATATTCCTTCGCCATGTATGCGATACCGTCACGTACGCCCGGCTCAAGCTGCCAGTGCGCAAGCCGCACGGTGATGATACGGTTCTGCGCGCTGCCGGGCATCTTGATCTTCATGCCGGGTTTGATAATTTCATTCGGAGAAATATCGGGATAATTCTCTTCGCAGATACGCGCCACCGTCGTCTGATAACTGTCGGCGATTGATTTAAGCGTTTCGCCCGGTTCAACGACGTGAAACACCTCGGTATCAACACGCCCGTTCATGAATACCATGACCGTGGCGATAACAAACGCGCCCGCGATAACGATGAGACCGAAATATTCTTTAATGGTCTTAATCAACTTACCCATCTTTTCCTGCTCCTGAACACGGCGTTCATGCCGCGTGATATGCGAACGTTGCCTGCCTCGGAATCCGCACCGCCGTCTGCGATGCTATTTGCGACGCTCCATATCGCTCATGCGCTGCAGCGCGATCTTCGCGGCGAACACGCGCATGTCGAGCGGATATTCCTTGATGAGCCGGTTATAATATTTCCGGGCGAGTGAAAAATCACCGAGACCCCATTCGGCGATATCGCCGATAACCCATATCTGACCGGTAAGATCGCGAACGCTCGGATTGACCTTATCCTCTTCAACTATCTTCAGAAGCGCCATATTTGCGGCGAGGCGTTCCTTCGGTTTCTCCAGAATGCGGTACACGCGGTCAAGACAGACATACGCGGCGCGCAGGAAATTCGGATTCGGGTAACCGTTGATGTATTTCAGCAGGTTCTTCTCCGCGATGAGCGCGTCGCTCTTCTGCCAGGAAACAACATAGGTCTCCTGCAAATAGACGATGGCTTCTTCGGTAGCCTGATGCACGGGGAACGCGTCGATGAGGCGCTGATATGCGGCGCGGATAGCGGTGAAATCCGGCTCTTCGTTCACACCGACGACGTGCTTCATGCGGCCGAGCGCAAGCATCGCCCATGCAACTTCATCGTGCTTGCCGCCTTCTTTGATAACAGTTTCATAGAGTTCGGCGGCTTTTTTCTTATCGGGATTGTCATTAAAGTTATATACAAGTCCGAGGCCGTATGTTGCCTTCAGCCGGGCGCTCATGAGCTTATCATCAGTCGTCGTGGCCGGTACAGAATCGATAACCGCGGTAAAATTGCGCATGGCTCCTTTGTAATCGCTGAAAATATATGTTTTCCAGCCCTGAGCTAGTGTTTTTTCAACCTCGTTGGCCGCGACCTTCTTGCCTTGAGCGAACATCATGATCACAGGAAACACCGACACAAGAACCACAAGCAATAGCTTCTTCATCGAAAACTCCTTAATACATAAATGATAACACCGCATTGTGCTGGAAAATAATCGATTTCTTTGCAACAATGTTATTTTACGCCAAAAAAAATGATTTGTCAATGGAGCTCGATGCATTTTGTCGTATTTCAGGAAGTGCCGGTCGCTTTCGCGTGGTCGCCGGGTACGGCTCCGCAACGGCATCCGGCACCGCTGGCGCTCGGCGTCAGCGCGGGTACTATCCATAGATTATTATTGTCGCGCATCGTGCGCGGCCCAGGAACAGATAACTTTCGTTACATGATGCAAATGAGCCGCGCTGTGCTAGAGCGGTGTTGTATCCGCAACCGCTGCGGCTTTCGGCTCCCCGTTTTCATCGATGGCCTGTGTATAACCGCATGCCTCATCAATACAGGTGAGCGTCATGCTGCCGGAGACCTTCACGCTTTTCTCCACAAGCATCTTGCCGCATTTCGGACACGGTGTCGGAGACGGTTTGTCCCACGTGACGAAATCGCAGTTCGGATACTTCGAACAGCCGTAGAATTCCCGGCCCCGTTTCGAGCGTTTGAGGGTTATGACGCCGCCGCATTTCGGACAGGTGCCGAGCGGAATACTTTTTGCGTTCCGGCAGTCGGGAAAACCGCTGCAGGCGAGAAAGTAGCCGTAGCGCCCGAGCCGCTTTATCATGGGCTTGCCGCATTTCTCGCAGACAAGATCGGTCTTTTCATCGAAGAAGTTTTTCATATTCTTGATGTTTTCCGATGCGATTTCCAGCGTCTGCTTGAAATCGGGATAGAACGACGACAGCAGCGAATGCCACTCAATGGACGCATCCTCTACTTTATCGAGTTTTGCCTCCATGTCCGCGGTGAAATTCGCATCAACTAGTTTTGGAAAATTCTTCGTTATCAATTCATTGACGAGTTTCCCAATTTCGGTGGGCACAAGCTGCTTGCCTTTACGTACCACATAGTGCCGACCGATAATCGTTTTGATGGTCGGCGCATACGTCGACGGCCGTCCGATACCGGATTCTTCGAGCACTTTGACGAGTGTTGCGTCCGTATACCGCGGCGGCGGCATGGTAAAATGCTGCTCGGGGACCAGCCGTTCAAGCGCCAGTTTTTCCCCAACGGTGACATGCGGGATGCGGCTTTCCTTCTCGTCATCCTCGACGATGGATAACGGTTTCAGATAGCCGTCAAACACAGGCTTCGACGATGATGCGGTGAACTCGCCTTCGCCCGCGCGGATAATAATGCGTTTAGTCTCGAAGCGTGCCGGCGGCATTTGTGATGATATGAACCGCTCCCAGATGAGCTTGTACAGCCGGAACTGATCACGCGCGAGGAATTCCTTGATACTGTCCGGTGTCATGTTGACGTCCGTGGGACGTATCGCTTCGTGCGCATCCTGCGCGTTCTTTTTCACCGCATACACCGGCGGTGCGGGCGGCAGATAGTCCTGGCCATATGCTTTAAGGATGAAATCGCGCGCCTGAGCCTGCGCGTATTCGGACACGCGTACCGAGTCCGTACGCATGTAGGTGATGAGTCCCACCGGTGCGCCGTTGATCTCAACACCCTCGTAGAGTCCCTGCGCCACCTGCATCGTCTTCGGGGCATTATAGCCGAGCGCACCCGACGCCGCCTGCTGCAGTTTACTGGTGGTGAACGGCGGCGACGGATTTCTCATCTTTTCTTTCAGTTCAATGTTCTCGACGATGAAATCCTTATCGGCGAGTTCGGCCATAACCGCATCGGTCGCCTCTTTCGTTTTGAGGTCGACCTTGTCTCCCTTGAACTTCGTCATCGCGATGAAAAAGTTCTTCTGCTTGTGCTTCACCTCGGCGTCAAGCGTCCAGTATTCATCGGGAATAAATTCAAGTATCTCGTCTTCACGTTCGACGATGAACCTGAGCGCAACCGACTGAACGCGGCCCGCCGAAAGACCTTTTTTCACTTTCTCCCAGAGCAGCGGGCTCAGATTATAGCCCACAATACGGTCAAGCACACGGCGCGCCTTCTGCGCATTCACCTTGTTCACATCGATGTCGCGGGGATGTTTCACCGCTTCGATGAGCGCATCCTTCGTTATCTCTTCGAACACGATGCGTTTTATCGGCACGGTGCCTTTTGTCGCTTTGTTCATCTGGTTGCCGATATGCCATGCGATAGACTCCCCTTCGCGGTCGTCGTCTGACGCGAGGAGAATTTCAGTGGCATTCTTGGCCTGCTTCTTAAGCTCGTTGAGCACTTTTGCCCGGCCCCGGATGGTGATGTATTCCGGCTCAAAATCATGCTCGAAATCGATGGCCATACGTGATTTCGGCAGATCGATGAGATGCCCCATGGATGACGTCACATAATAATCATTGCCGAGATAGCGGTTTATCGTCTTCGCCTTCGCCGGCGACTCGACGATGATGAGCTTGCGCTGCTGGCCTTTGCGGATACGATTTGCCGAATTATTATCCTTAGGGGCTCTCTTTGCAGCTGCCGGCTTTTTGGCTTCGTTTTTTTCCAATGCTTCAGATTCCATTATCTTCCTTAAAAGGTGCCCCGCCCATACGGTTAAGCTTAGGCACAAGAGACGCCGAAAAACGGTTCTCTTCTTTATGAAGACGACTAATTACACTACTTTTCATATATTGTCAACAGCACAGGGGAATTATGTAAACCGGCGGCGGAAGCCTCTCCTGCCGCACCGGCCGCTGTATTGACTTTTTCATCATGCCGTCTATACTGTGGAAACAACGGAATGAAGGAGCTTGGCATGGCGCGTTTCAAGAAAATACACACTCTCTCAAAGATGGAATCCATCGGCCTTATACCGGTATTCTACCATGCGGATGCCGCAATAGCGAAACAGGTGGCGGGCGCATGCCATGCGGGCGGGGCACTGGTGATGGAATTCACCAATCGCGGCGATTTCGCCTGGGAAGTGTTCAGCGCACTTGAAAAATATGTCCGGACCGAACTCCCCGATATGATACTCGGCGTGGGTTCAATTGTCGACCCCTATACGGCGTCGCTCTATATCGCCAACGGCGCGAATTTCGTTGTTGGGCCGGTACTCAATGCCGAAGTGGCAAAGCTCTGTAACCGTCACGGCGTACCCTATATGCCCGGCTGCGGCAGCGCCACCGAGGTGCAGCAGGCACAGGAACTCGGCAGTGATATCGTGAAAGTATTCCCCGGCGACAGCGTGGGCGGACCGGATTTCGTGAAATCGGTGAAAGGCCCCATGCCGTGGACGTCGATAATGCCGACCGGCGGTGTATCGCCCACCTATGATTCGCTTTCTGCCTGGCTCAAGGCTGGTGTGACCTGTATGGGTGTCGGTTCGAATCTCATCACCAAGGAAATCCTCGCAAAAGGCGATTATAAAAAGCTGGCCGATGATGTGAAAACCGCGCTATCGATCATCGCCGAGATCCGCAGTAAGAAATAGTTCTCGTCGGACATGTATAGCAGAGGTGAGCCTGTATAAACGATGGTAACTGTTGTATTGATTGTATTCGCCTATGTCGCCATGCTTGTCATGGGGCTAACCTTCCTCATCATCTATTCCAAGAACCGGACGCTCAAGTATTATATCTATTTCGGCATTCTGTCGTTCCTCATGGGTTTATACGCGCTTGGCGTAAGCCAGTTCTACCTTTACACTGAACCCGATGCGGTGCAGAAGCTCTGCTATCTCATCACACTCGCATCACTCTTTATCCCCGCCATCAGCATGCAGCTTATCGAGACGCTTCTGGTGGGCAATACGCTCAAGCGTTTCGCATTCTGGGCAGGCGTGGTCATGTATGTGACCGCAGGGTTCCTGACACTCGGGCTCATATTCACCGACCAGTTCTTCGTCCTCGTCGCTTCACGCGGCCAAATCGCGCTGTCGCCGCGTGCGCTGTATATCGGTTCAACGATAGTTGCGCTTGTGTCGCTCATCACCGGAACCGTGCTCATCACGCTCAACTGGATCCGCTACCGTACCATACGCCATGCCCCGTACGGCCCCACCTTCGTCATCGTGAATATACTCGCGCTTATCGTGCAGATCGCCTATTTTATCTATCAGCCGTTCAACAATCTCTTCCCGCAGCCGCCGGTATTCGCCGAGCTTCCGATTGCGCTCAGACTGAACGTGGGCGTGGTGCTCTCCGACATGTTCATCGTCGCCGGATTCTTCAGCATCTTTCTCCGTCACACCAGGAAAATATTCACGGAGCTTTCCGAAAACCGCAGCGCCATCGAACAGCTGCTCTTGAAAACGCGCGCCAACACCGGCAACATGATCAACACACTCGTCAAGGCGCTCGAACAGCGCGACCCGGTGACCGCCGCGCATTCACGCCGTGTGGCGGATTATGCGAAAATGCTCGCCTCCGTCATGAGTTATCCCAAGTCGGGCGTTGAACTTATCTATACCGGCGCCCTGCTCCATGACATCGGAAAAATCGGCATTGCCGATGACGTGCTTCACAAGCTCGCGAAACTGACACGCGAGGAACTTGACACCATACGGATGCACCCGCTCATCGGAACGGAGATCGTATCGCACATCGACGATTTCCTGCCGATACTCGACATCATTCAAAGCCATCACGAACGCATTGACGGCAACGGCTATCCGGAGGGCCTGCGCGGTGATGCGATACCTGAAATGGCGCGCATCATCGCCGTGTGCGACACCTACGACGCGATAACATCGGACGTTTATAAAGAGCCGCTCTCGCACGATGCGGCATGCCGCGTGCTGCTTCGATGCCGCGGCACGCAGCTGGATGCGTCAATCGCTGAACTGTTCGTCAAAAAAATAATAGAATCCGCTGCCGCACAGCACCGGCCGCGGGAACCATGGAGCAACATGTTTAATTCAAACCAGAACAAGATCTTCGTACTCGACACGAACGTAGTACTGTACGACTTTCGCGCCATCTATTCATTTGAAGAGCACAACGTGGTCGTCCCCATCACCGTACTCGAGGAGATAGACAACTTTAAACGCGGCAACGAGATCATCAACTTCAATGCGCGCGAATTCGTCCGGCTGATGGACGGGTTGTCCAACGAGAAGATCTTCACCGCCGGGGTGCAGCTAGAAGGCGGCGGGCTCATCATGGTCGATACGAACATGAAAAAGGACGATTTTTTAAGCTCCGTATTTTCCGAGGACAAGCCGGACCACCGCATTATCGGCGTGGCATACCGGCTGCAGAAACAATACGGCGAACGCGTGACGCTCGTTTCCAAAGACATCAATCTGCGCATGAAGGCGAAAAGCGTCGGTATACGCGCCGAGGATTACGAAACGGGAAAAGTGCCCGATATTTCCGAACTGTACATGGGACGGCGCAGCATCGAGAATGTACCCGGGACCGTTGTCGATGAAATATATGAAAAAGGCTCCATACCGCCCGCGGGACTCATGGACCCGGCGCCGGTACCGAACGAATTTTATATCCTCCGCAACGGAAAGAAAAGCGCGCTCGCCCGTTACGACAGCGCCGCGCAGCTTATCGTACGCACCGAAAAAAGAAAATGCTACGGCATCGAGCCGCGCAATTCCGAGCAGACATTCGCCATCGATGCGCTTCTCAACAAGGACATTCTGCTTGTCACGCTGTCGGGCAAGGCGGGAACCGGAAAAACGCTCATGGCACTCGCCGCCGCGCTTGAACAGCGCCAGGAATACAAGCAGATATTCCTCGCACGCCCCATTATCCCGCTCTCCAACCGCGACCTCGGTTTTCTTCCGGGCGACATCAAGAGCAAACTCGATCCGTTCATGCAGCCCTTGTTCGACAATCTCGCCGTCATAAAACACCAGTACAAAGAGGACAGCGAGGAGCTGAAAAAGATCAACGACATGGTTGAAAAGGAAAAACTCGTCATCACTCCCCTCGCCTATATACGCGGCAGAAGTCTGTCACGGATATTCTTCATCATCGACGAAGCGCAGAACCTCACGCCGCACGAAGTAAAGACCATCATCACGCGCGCGGGAGAAGGCACGAAGGTTGTGTTCACGGGCGACCCGTACCAGATTGACACGCCGTACCTCGACGCACGCAGTAACGGACTCACCTACCTTATCAATAAAATGAAAGGACAGAACGTATACGGCCATGTGACGCTTGAACGCGGCGAACGGTCGTATCTGTCGGAACTGGCGTCGGACCTGCTGTAAGTGCTGCAGAAGAAAAAAAAGCACCGCTACTGCGACAGGAGCGAGCTTCCGTTCAAGCTCCATCGGCGCATCGGACTCAGGCTCGCGTTCTACTTCATGATCTCCGGCCTGCTCACCGGCCTCTTCGTCTACTGCTTCGCGGTCATATTCGACACGCGCGTGCTCGTCGCCAATTTCGGGGCGTTCATTCTGAGCCGTGCGCACCACAAGAAAAGCCCCCACGCGCTCATCGACAAAGAGACTCATAAGCGCAGACTCCAGGAACGCATCATGATTGTACGCAAGACCATGGAGGCCGAATCGCACGGCATTATGGTGAACCTGTATCTCAAAAAGACCAATACCTCATGGCAGGAAGCGCGCATCGGAAGCAACGACGTGATGTTCCTCGCCGTTCCGCCCGCAATGCATCCCGACCTTGACAAAGCGCTCGCTGTGCGTTATACGCAGATACCTCCGGCAACGACGAACATCGTCTACAGTTGTTACTTCAGCGTGCTTGACACCGACACCCGTGAAGAATATGTGCTCAAGCTCACCATTCTCCGCAATGCCTTCATTGAGAAGATACGCACCGACAAGGAGCTTCTTATCGGTTACGGCGTGATACTCACCATTTTCTCCATGCTCCTCGGCCTGTTCTTCTCATCAAAAATATCCCGGCCGATCAACGAATTATCAGACGCCGCCATACGCATGGCACGCGGGGATTATGCGTACCGCAATGACATACAAAGCAAGGACGAAATTGGATTCCTCGGCAAGACGCTCAACTACATGGCCGAAAAAGTGGATACGCATATCAACGAGATCGACTACCGCACGCGCACGATGGAGGCGATGAACCGCATCGACAAGACCGTGCTCACCTCGCTGTTCGACCCGCATGTCATCGATCTGGTCACGGGTATCGTCGCGGCATTCCTTGAATCGGGCGTGGTTCTCCTTGCCGTTCCCGACCATGACAAAAAGGCCTTTCTGCTCTCGCTGCATCAGGAACATGCGTCCGATACGCTATCCGTCGACACACAACCTGTACCGTTCGAACGGCTCTCCGGCGACATGGACTTGAGCACGCGGAGTTTCGAGCAGTATATCGTGACACCGGACTGCGGCTGCCCCGCATGGCTCACGTCGATAATCCGGATGCGATTCGGCACTATCATCCATGCGCCGCTGTTCAGCGCAAACGTTTATCAGGGATCGTGCGTCGTCATCGACGAGGAGAAAAGCGGATTTACCGCGGGCGAACAGGAGGCGATACGCATGCTCGCCGATCAGGTGGGCGTGGCGCTGCAGAACGCGCGCATCTACCGCGAGAAGGAGGAGCTCTTCCTCGAACTCCTGCTCGCGCTCACCCGCGCCATCGACGCGAAATCGAAATGGACGGGCGGACACAGCGAACGTGTAGCGGCATATGCCGTGGCACTCGGCAGGGAACTGGGCATGCCGGAAACGGAGCTCTCCTCGCTCAAAATATCGGCACTCCTTCACGATATCGGAAAGATCGCAACGCCGGAGACGATACTCGACAAGCCGGACAAACTCACCGACAGTGAATACGCCGTCATCAAAAATCATCCGGTCGAGGGCGCGCGCATCATCGGTCATATCTCGTCGTATGAAAATATCGTCCCCGGCATACTGCATCACCACGAGCATTTCGACGGACACGGTTACCCCGACGCAATTGCGGGAAATGACATACCAAAAGCCAGCCGCATCATCTGCATCGCCGACGTGTATGACGCGATCAGCGCCGACCGCCCGTACCGCGCCGGCATGGGTGCAGAAAAAGCGCTTTCATTCATGAAAGAAAACGCGAATGTGCTTTTCGATCCGGACATGCTCGCGGTTTTTCTTGACAAAGTCGCGGGAAAAGTTACACTGCCGACAACACCATAATACAGTACGGAGGATCTCCCATGTCGATCACAGCCTTTGTTCTCACGCTGCTTCCCATCGTCATCATTCTCTGCATGCTCATCATCTTCCGGCAGGCCGCCGATATCAGCGGCATCGTCGGCTGGGCGGCCATCGCCCTCGTTGCCCTCTTCTTTTTCAACACCTCAATCGAGGTGATATTGCGGTCAACCGCAGCGGGATTCATCCGCTCGTTCTCAGTGTCGCTCATCGTTGCCACATCGCTTCTGCAGATGGCGTATATGGAAAAGACAGGCGCGTTGAAACGCATCATCATCTTCATCAAGACGATAGCAAGCGACAATCGAGCCGTGCAGATAATGATGATCAACATCGGTTTCGGCACGCTCATGGTGGCCGTGGGCGCCACGCCCGTGTCACTCCTTCCGCCGATACTGCTCGCAATGGGCTATTCAACGTATGTTGCCATCGCGCTCCCTGCCATCGGCTACGACGCACTCTGCACCTACGCGCTCCTCGGCGCGCCCATCGTCGTGTTCGTGGATATCGCCAACAGCTTTCTCGGCAAGGGCAATGAGATCAGCCTTCATCAGGCCGGCATGGTATTCTTCATGTTCCTGCCGCTCGTGTCAACGCTCATCGGCTTCTGCATGCTCTGGATAGTCGGCAAGTGGAAGGCGATCAAAGAAGGCTGGCTGCCGTGCCTCATCACCGGTACCGTCATCGGCGTGGTGGCGTATTTCACCAATCAGTTCGACAATCTCGTCGTGCTCACCGGCGTACTCTGCGGCGTTGCCGTCATCATCACGATGGCGATATACCTTCTCGTCACCGGAAAAAAGATCATCGACAGAAGCCGCCTGACTGACGAGGAACTGGCATACGAAAAACAGTATCCGCTCTGGAAAGCGCTCATGCCGTGGATTCTCCTCATCATCTGCATTCTCGCGCTCAATATCCCCAAAGACATCTTCAACTATCTGTACCGCACGATGAAGCTCCCGATACTCGGGCTCACCGCCGACGGCAAACCGCTCGACACGCGCGCGCTCTGGCAGGCTTACACCTGGATATTCGTGAGCATAATCCTCTCGCTGCCGTTCCTGCGTCCGAACGGGAAACAGATAAAAGAAACGTTTGCAATCTGGCTGAAGCGCGCACCGCGTCCCGTGTTCGCCGCGGCCGTCTTTTTCGCCATCGGCGAAGTGATGAACATGTCCGGATTCAGCATGGCCACGAATAAATTCGAAGTCGCCAGCATGGTGAAAACACTCGCCGATTACTCCGCGCAGTTCTTCCATAACACCTACGGCGGCGTGGTGGCGTTCATCGGGCTCTTCGGCGGTTTCATCACCGGAAGCGAAGCGTCGACCATTGCCATGTTCGCGAAATATACGCTCACGACGGCGAAGAATCTGGAGATGCCGCTTACCGGGCTCATCATCATCACCGCGGGGCTTGCCTTCGGCGGCGGACTTGCCAGCGTAATATCACCGGCGAAACTTCAGAACGCGGCGGCGTCCATCGATAAGATCGGCGAAGAAAACAAGGTGATACGCGTTGCGTTCGTGTTCTCGCTGATACTTACCACGGTGACATCGGCGTTCGTATTACTGCTGCTTGCGATCAACAAAATAGCGTAACGCGGTTTCATCAGGGAGAAACAATGCTGTCAGGACCGACAATTATTTTACAATGTTCGGCCTGTCAAAAGCCGATCGAAGAACATACCGCGGTAGAATCGGATGATATACCCGATGCCGTTTTCTGGACCGACGGCCGGCGATACGCCCCCGTGATTCCCGACGAACCGCTCCTGGTGATGTGTCCGCATTGTCATGCCCCGCTGTGGCTTGATGAACTTGAAGAGCTCGGCACGTTCGAACCGCTCGACGACTGGCGCGATGAGTTCAGTGATGCCCGCGAATATGTTATTCCCGCGCCGGACGATTATTTCGCGCTGCTGGACAGTACTGTCGATAATCCGGAGAAAGAGCATTATATACGCCTGAACGCGTGGTGGACACTGAACGACGAACGTCGTGAAAGCCCGGACGAAATTCCGCTCTCGTCACGGGAGACGTATAATCTGAAATCATTGGCGCGCATGCTCGATGAATCCGACGATCATGACCGGGTGATGAAAGCGGAGATAATGCGGGAGCTCGGGCGATTTCCCGATGCGCTGGCGCTCCTTTCACACCGGTTTGATGACGATATGGCCGAGGCGGTTGAGATAATCCGGAGTCTGGCGCAGAAGAATGACCGGTATGTACGCGAGATGCAGTTCTGAGTGGATTGAATTGTCTTTGCATACGCCCCTTCCTCCCCGACGCTCAGCGCAAGCCGCGCGGGAACCGCGTGACCGTGCTTTAGGTGTGACTCAATATCAATGAAAAACGGGACAGACCATGTTTAACATGGGATAGATGACTGCGCGGATGGGACAGACCATGTATGCGCCGGGACGGACCGATGCGCACACGGGACAGATCATTTTTTTGCGGGACAGGCAATTGCGCGGACGGGACGGATCATATGCATGGAGGGACAGACCGTTGCGAACGCGGGACAGGTCATTTATGTGCGGGACGGATGAATGTGCAGACGGGATGGATGATTTATATGCGGGACGGATTGTTTACGGACGGAAAACCTCATCCCCTAACCCCTTCTCCAAAGTGAGTACACTTTAGAGAAGGGGAACGCCTTTACTTTCACTATCATTTTTCATCTACAAAAAAATAAGATGAACGTTTGACCAAAGCAATGCGCTTCCCCTCTCCATGGTATTTCCCATGGAGAGGGGACCTGAGGGGTGAGGTTATTCTATTTCGCCGGCTCGGCAGCCTTGGGTTCAGTCACCGGCAGCACATCCGCCGGTCTATCAGCACTCGTAGCCGCGCCGATGCCGAGCTTTACCAGAAGCTCCGGCTTTTTCCTGAGCGCCACCTTTGCAATGCCGATGAAATCCGACATCCAGTCGGCAAGTGCGCCGAACGCCGCGTTGCGTTCCTGCGTAGAGCCACGGGCACTCCCCTTCGCCGATTCCTGTGCGCTGTTCTGCTGAATGACCTCGTCTATCAGCCTCTTCCCCGAAGAAAGCTTTTCTTTCGTTATGTTGAACTTTGCGAATCCGGCAATGACCGCAGCATCCGCGAGCGCGTTATCGAAAAACAGTTTCGCTTCGGCCCATCGTCCGTCGAAGTCGTGATCCCTGCGGCCGGAAAGACCGAGCTTAGTGGCGACATCCCGGTTCTTCCGGAACGCCGTGCGCGCCACTTTGAGATACGACGCGTACAGATCGTCCGCGTCGTCGCGTTTTGCGTCAAGCGCATCCGTTGCGCCGTATTGCGAACCGTAACTCGATTTCTGCCAATCATATAACGCATTCGCAGCGTCATAGAGCCTTTTGAGTTCGGCAAGACGTTCGTCCGCATACCCGTACTCGGCAAGCAGCGGGGCGACTGCTGCGTCCTTAGTGTTGTCGAGCACCAACTGCGAACGTGCGAGGATGTTCTCGAGCGATTTCCGTGAGCGTGACATAAGAAACTCCTACTGTGTATTTATTTCTGAACGTTCTCCGGAGAGGACGGTTCATTCACCACTGCGCCTTTGAGCGGGCGCTTTCTATTTTTTTCGGATGGGGTTCAATGTTTCTGTAAAGCGATATCCGATAGTCGCGGAATTTATCAAAGGATGGGGGATTTGTCAAGCGCGTACACCAATGCCGATATATATATCCTGCGTAACCGGAAAAAACATGGTTTGCTGGAGAATTGCGCGTTAGTGGATGATGAGCCGGAAGGAGTAGGACAGCGGGGCATCCCTCGACGACGCTCGGGAACCATGCCCCGCTGTCCTACTCCTTCCGGCTCCGCTTCATACTGTCAATCTATCACAAAGTAAGCTCAGCGCAGAACCATAACTCGCACCGTTCTGTATTTGTCGCCAAGCTGTACCACACATAAATAGACGCCTTTCGCCACCGGCTTACCGGATGTATTGTCGGTATACCAGACTACACGTCCGGCCTTGCCATCTTTGGTTGAAGCGTCCGTCCGCATTTCTTTTACAAGATCGCTGCCGATACTCACCGCTGAACGTGATGATTGCTTCGGCATAATCGCTTGGAAGTCCCATCGAGATCACACGCATTCGCAGATAATATTTCTTCGTCTTTAAAAGACCGGATATCGTCGGGAATGATATGCTCTGCACACCGTCGGTGTTCTGGATATTACTGACCTTACCGGAAATACCGGTCAACGGGATAGCGGTATAATCCGTTGCACCGCTATCTCAGATGAAAATCAAGTTAAATAAAACGAGCGTAATAACCACTGATATTTATGGTATGACCCTGCGAACCCTGTTGTTATCACTTGTAAAAATGTTACCGCTACCAGTAACTACAATACCATTTAATCCATTGAATTTTGCTAATGCGGCTGATCCATCTTGAAACCCGATAATTCCTGATCCTGCTATTGCTGAGACAATTCCACTGCTTGATATTTTCCGCACTCTCTTATTCCCGCTGTCGGCAACATAAATATATCCACTACTATCAATAGAAATCCCGAAGGGTGTATCGAAACTTGACGAAGTGCCTATTCCATCAACGAATGCTTGCGATCCCGATCCCGCAAAAGTTGTTACGTCACCCGATATTGAAATCTTTCTAATTCGGTGATTCCAGGTATCCGATATGAATAAATTCCCGTTACTGTCTAAAGCAATATCCATCGGTTGGCGGAATCTTGCGCCTGTCCCATTACCATCGACATATCCTTCTGAAAGTGACCCGGCAATAGTTGTTACGATATTTGAACTGGTAATTTTTCGTATGCAATTATTGTAGCTATCAGTGACGAATATGTTGCCGTCATTATCTATCGCAATTCCTGAAGGATGATTAAAATACGCCATGTCCCCCGGGCCGTCTGAGTATGCGGCAATATTAGTACCGGCAACTGTTGTTACATATCCAGTTGAGGATATTTTACGTATGCAGTTGTTGTCAAAATCTGCGACAAATATATTCCCGCTATTGTCGGCTGCAACATCATAGGGATGGAAAAAACTTGCATTGGTAGACTGCCCATCTGAGAACCCGCCATATGATCCCGCAATTGTTGTCACCTCACCATCGCTCGCAATTTTTCGTATTCTATTATTCCATGTGTCTGCCAGAATAATATTTCCATTGCTGTCAACACACAGGCCAGTCGGCACATTGAAACATGCTGCAATCCCATTGCCATCAGCGAAAGTACCGGCTCCTGATCCAGCAAAAGTGGCAACAGTTCCGAGCATTATCGTATAATTGGCGATTGAAACACTGCTGTTAGTCCATCCGCTTTTTGTTGCTAAGGCTTTTAACGTCGCTGAAGAAGATATATTTATCGGGACTGAATAAACCGGCGATAACGTCGTTGGAACATCTCCATTCGTAGTATAAAATATAGACGCACTTGGAGTAGAAGAGGAAATTGAAACTGAAAGCAACGAACCATATGTCCCTTCTGCAGGGGAAAACAATGGCGGAGAAACCGTACCCGAAATCGTGAATGTCCCTGAGACCATTACGCTATCACTCATCCCGGCTTTTGTCGCAAAAGCTTTTATTGTACAGGTTGTTGAAATATATAGTACATTTGAGAATATCGAAGAAGCTTTCGAAGGGATATTTCCGTTGGTTGTATAATAAATAATTGCGCCCGCTGTAGGGCAAAGAATACCAATATATTGCGGAATGGATGATATCCCGGGATAAGGATTAAAATAAGGAGTATCAACGGCATCAGCATCGTCGACATTGGATGTTGGATTAGTTGGCTGATTTGCACCACATGACAATAACCCTACACATAGAATAGACAGAATCAATATTTTTATTTCACAAGACCACATTCTAATCTACCACCATAATACATCTAGCATTAGCCTGATTGAATAGAACTATATATTTATCGTAGAGATAATATACTTCATTCCAACAACTCCGTCAACCAATTATAGGCCAATTTGTTAGGCATTATTTTTTACGTCCACTGAAATTCTATTGGAGCATTCAAAAGATCAAACATAATCAGCATACGTTATAGCAGATAGAGAACAAATAGTTTAGCATTGGGGTAATCCATCGATCGCTCGGGAACCATGTTAAGCCGTCCTCAATAGCCATTCGTCTTTGATGTTGGATACTCCTGCGGAACAGCAGATATGGAATGAGCGCTGGCAGAGGCAGGGAGTCTTTGGATATGTGATTATTTTGTGTATTCTTCGTCGCAGAAAACATCTTGCGATTGTACCGCACACCTTATCGGCGCACCATAATCACCCATCTAGGAATACGTAGTCAAATCCGGATGTATCGCTCACGGACCGGTAAGCTCGAGCGCATCACCGCCGTTCTCAGCAGAGACCTTATCAAAAAGCGCGGCGTATTCCGATAAACCGAGATACCGTGCGGCGATGCGATAGACATACAGGCTCCCCGGCTCCCGGTACGATCCGAGATCTGCCGCAAGAACATTCACCTGTACACCGCGTCACGCCGACCGCTATTTTCCTGCCGTACTCCGGGATGCCGTGGCCCAGCCGTAGCCTTCCGGGATGACCGGCTCACCGGTTCTGACTGATTCCGGGATGGGCTTCCACGGCGGAAGTGTTGCCTTCCATTTCATAAACTCTGTTTCCATGAGTTTCACGATATCCCGATGCTCCGCAGCGACATCATGCATTTCCTGAGGGTCCTTGGCCAGGTCAAAAAGCTGCCAGGTGTCGGTCTCTTTGTAGCGGTAGAGACGCCAATCTTTCCAACGCACCGCGACCAGATGGCGTCGCTTTTCGTCGGTGGGATCGTTGTTGAGCCAGAACAGAAACTCATGCGCATCCCCGGTCCGCTGCCCCTGCAGATAGGGAATCATATCCACGCCGTCCAGATGCTTCGGCGCAGGTACGCCGGTAAGGGCCGCCGCGGTTGCATAAAAATCAAGGCTGCAGGTGATGCCGGCATACGTCTTTCCCCCGGGGATCACTCCCGGCAGCGAATAGATGGCGGGAACGCGCACCCAGCCTTCTTTTTGAGTCCCCTCGCCTTTCCCGCCGCTGTAGGGCGTGGAACTCCCGCCGTCATCCTCGTTGGCCCCGTTGTCGCTTGAAAATATTATCAGCGTCTTTTCCCGCAGACCGTGTTTTTCAAGCACCTGAAGAAGCCGGCCGACCTGATCGTCAACCGAAACAACAGCGCCGGCGAGAAATTTCCTCGGCCCGGAAGACACCCGTGTTCGGTCGGTAAGTTCCGGCGGAGCCTCTATGCTCGGAGAATGAACGGCATGCGGGGCGAAATAGAGTAAGAATGGCTGGTCTTTATGCCGGGTGACGAAATCCACCATCATGCTCCCGTCATAATCCGTTTCCCATTGGACCTTGTTTTCCTGATTGATGATGAAATCCGTTGATTGTTTCTTCTTCAGATATTTCTTGAGCATGGGCGAATCGCCCACTCTCTTTTTCAACTCGGCGAGCTCCGCATCGGTGTATATGCGGCGCGGCGCGTCCTTTCGGGTTTCATCGAAACCGGCATTCAGCGGTCCCTGTGCTTTGCTACCCAGATCCCATTTGCCGATATGGCCGGTCACATAGCCCGCATCCTTCATGAAACGCGCCAAAGTCTGACGGTCTTCAGGGATGGGCAGTCCGCGCGCCATTCCGTATTTTCCGAAGCGCTGACCGTAACAGCCCATCATGAGACTTGAGCGGCTCGGTGAGCACGGCGGATTCGTGATATAGGACGTAGTGCATTTGGTGCCCTCGTTCGCCAGACGGTCAAGATGCGGCGTCGGGATATCCTTACATCCAAACGGACCGATATCTCCGTAACCAAGATCATCGATGAAGAGGATCACGACATTGCGCTTTTCCGGCACGGACATTTTTGACAGCGCCGTTCCAACGGAGGCCTTGCAGACTGCCCCTGCGGCAAACGTTGCGGATAGCGTGAGAAAGCGTTTTCGATCCATACTCATGATGAGAACTCCCTATATATTAGCGGCACTATTCATTGATGTGTCGTTTCCTGTCCTTGCCGTTCCCCACGCGGGCCATTTTCCCGAATGGATCGCGGGTTTCCTCCACCCAATTCCGGAGCAGGGCGCGGTGCCGTTCCACTTCTTGCGTAAGCGAGGGATCGCCGGCAAGGTTCCGGGTCTCCCCGGGGTCGGATTCCAGATTGAAAAATTGCTCGCGGGAACTTCCTTCGGAATAGACGATATATTTATACCGCGCCGTTCGCACCATGCGCGCTTCCGTTCCGCTCACTGTTTCTGCGAAAACGGCGTCACGCCATGGGACACGACGCCCCTCAACGAGCGCCCGCAGGCTCCGTCCCCTGAGCGTGGCAGGCGCGGTGATGCCGGCGTAATCGAGAAGCGTGGGCATGACATCCAGGCCGCTCACGAGTGATGTGGAATCCACGCGCGGATTGACGCCCGGAGCAGCGACGATCAGGGGCACGTTCGCCGCCTCGTCATAGAGTTTCTCCTTGGTGGTCATGAGATGCGAGCCCATCATCTCGCCGTGGTCCGAAGTAAAAACGACGATGGTGGATTCGGCCAGGCCGGTCTGCCGCAGTGTTTCCATCACGCTGCCGATATGGGCATCAGCTTTTTCAATGAGCCGCTCGTACACATAGAGGTATTCCCGCCACTCACGATCGGATCGGTCCTGGTTCTTCGGCTTCAGCGCGGCCAACGCCGAAGGCAAGCCGTCGACGGCATGCGTGTTCGGACGCACGGGGGGAAGTAGTCCGGGGTCTGCGGGGAGCATTGCTGTCAATTCGGCGCATCTGCCGTATTCACAGATGTCGTGCGGATTGAGGAAGGATGCAACAAGAAAAAATGGCTTCGCGTGTGGTTTCCGCAGGAATGCGTTGGCGGCATCCGCCGTATTGGGATCCACGACCAGGCCTTTCCCGAATTTATCCTTGTCCTGCGCGTGCGGGTCATCGCCGGCGATGGGCAGCGCGGTGAAACCGGGTATGCTTCCCCGTTTGAACGTGGGATAGGCCTGTTTCAGGTGCCATTTTCCCGCATACGCAGTGTCATAACCCGCCTCGCGGAAGAGTTCACCAAGCGTCGGTACACCCTTCTCGGCCAATTCGGCGTCGGTATTTCCGTAGATGCCCAGTTCATGCGGCATACGCGAGGTGAAAAGGCTCGCGCGTCCAGGGCAGCACAGGGGATACGTGCAGTACGACTTCTCAAAGCGCACACCGCGCGTTGCAAGAGCGTCGAGCGCTGGGGTGCGTACGCTGGAATTGCCGGCAGCGCCCAGCGCCTGCGCGTAGTGCTGGTCGGTCATGAGGAAGAGGACGTTTGGCCGCTTCGATTCAGGCGTCGGTGCGGCGTGCAGCGTTCCGAATGCGCCCCATACCGCCGCCATGTATCGGATAAAGTCCCGGCGTGCGATGCGTTTCATAATGGGCAGCTCTTTCGCTTTTCATTGCATATCATTACCTACAGTGTAACGCAACATCCCCCGAGCGTCAAGCCGATATTCTTAATCCACCGCCCGAATATTTATGTCTCCGCAGCAGATGAAATATATTTCGATATCGTATATAGTATCGGCCTGGAGATATCGAATGAAATATACGATACACGCGCTCCTGCTCGTCAGCGCACTATTCCTCATCGATTGCGGTGCGAAACACGAAAAGCCGGCACCGAAACAGAACACCTCCGGCGTCAAAGCGAAACGCGTAAAAGCGGGACGGGCGACCATATCGCAGACGCTTGAAGAGAACGGCGTTCTCGCCCCGCTGCGTAAGGCGATGATTGCCTCACGGGTGAGCGGACGCATTAAAAAGCTTTATGCTCGTGAAGGATCGTTCGTGTCAAGCGGACAGCTCCTCGCCTCCGTCGAGCCCGACGTCATGCAGGCACGGGCATTGAGCGGATCGGCGAATGACTACGAGAAAGCGAAACTCGCCTACCGGAGCGCCAAGGATAATTACGACCGGAAGAAAACGCTCGCGGCGAAGGGTTTCCTGTCGGATACCGAACTTACATCCGCTGAGGATGCGCTTCGCATCGCCGAGATGAACCTCGCGTCGAGTAAAATGGAATACGAACATGCGTACACTGAGGCCGGCGCAAAACCCGGGACGTCGCTGTCCGAGGTGAGCGTTTACGCACCCATCGGCGGACTCATACTCATCCGCAATGTCGAGGAAGGCGAGATCGTGAGCGGCGATACTTCGGCGCGGAGCGGCACCACGATATTCACCATCGCCGATCTCACATCGCTCGTGGTGAGCGTAAAGATAAATGAAGTCGATGTATATAAAATGGTGCTGGGCCAGCGCGTTGATGTGTCGATTGCGGCGAATCCGCTCGCAAAATATCAGGGTGTGGTGAGCAAGATAGCCCCGTTCGCCGAGGACAACAGCGGCATACGGGTGTTCCCCACCGAAGTAACGCTGCTCCAGAACGATTCCAAACTCAGACCAGGCATGGGCGCATCGATAAAGGCCTCCATCGCGGCCCGCGAAAAAGTGCTTGCGATTCCGGTGACCGCGCTTTTCATCGATGAAAAGGGAGAATGTGTCTTCATGAACGGCACGAACAATACAATCGTCCGCCGTTACATCAAACGCGGCATCAACGATGCGAAAAACGTTGAAGTCCTGTCCGGGCTCGCTGAAGGCGAAGAGTTTTACAGCGATATCCCCTACGATGAGCTGACGGGCAAGGACACCTACGTACCCGTCGGGGGCAAGCAGTAACAGATGTTCCGCACGCTAGCTTCACTATACGAATCGGTCTTTGCCGGCATCAAGGAGATCTATTACCACCGCACCCGTTCGCTTCTGAACGTGCTCGGCATCACGCTCGGCGTGGGGTCACTCGTGGTGATGATGAGCATCATGGAAGGTTTCCGTGTCGGCTTTGAACGCGCCATCAATACCATGGGCGGTCTTGCGCGCGTATCGCTTGTGGAACTCCCGCCGTCGCAGGGCGGACCGACCGGACAGAAGAGCCGCGGCATACGGCTCGACGACATGCGTGCTATACTCGCCAATCACCGGGACATCGTGGACCTCGTGATACCGCAGGTCTCAAGCGGCGCCAATCAGGTGTCACGCGGCGGCAAATATCTCAATCTCTGGCAGTGGACACTCAACGGCACCACCGCTGACTGGATGAAGATCGACGGTCACCGCATCGCCGAGGGACGCACCATCATGCCGCTCGACGACGCGTCGCTCTCACGCGTGTGCGTTATCGGCAGCCTCATCAGAAACGAGCTCTTCGACGATTATCAAAACCCCATCGGCGAGAAAATACTCGTCAACGGCATCCCGTTCACCGTGGTGGGCGTGTTCCGTCACGTGAGCGCTGCGGTTCCGCAGATTGGAAAAAAAGCCGACGCCGCCGCCATTGAACGCGATGACAGACTGCGTGACATGAAGACATTCTCGGTACACCGGGCCATTTCCGGGCGCAAAGCGGTGCAGAAAATACAGGGCTGGAGCCTCTGGGAGAAATACGGCAAGAACAATATGTTCTGGGGCAAGAATCTCAACGTGCTCATCCCTTTCTCGACGTTCCAGTCGCTGTTCAAGAAAGACGGCAAGCTGGATTCAATTGAGCTTCTGTTCAAGGATTCTGCTCATCTGACGGAGTATGTGGAATCAGTTCGCGCAACGCTGAAACGTCTGCACGGCGGCGTTGAAGACTTTCAACTCAAACCGTGGGCAGAGCGGTATCAGGAAACCAATGACCAGATACGCATCTTAAGCGGCGTGTTCTTCGCCATTGCGCTCATCTCGCTCGTCGTGGGCGGCATGGGCGTGATGAACGTCATCCTCGCCTCCATCGCCGAACGCATACGCGAGATCGGCGTGCGCAAAAGCGTCGGCGCCGGCGACCTCGACATCTTCATGCAATTCCTGGTAGAAACGGTAATATTGTCGATGCTCGGCGGTGTACTCGGTATTATTGTCGGCATCGGACTTGCGTTCGCCATCGCAACGCTGCTCGGATTCACGGTGGCCATATCACCCGGCGTCATCGTTCTCGCGCTTGCCTCGTCGTCGGGCATTGGCCTCATCTTCGGCATCTATCCAGCACTCAAAGCGGCGCGGCTCAACCCGATTCAGGCGCTTCGTTATGAATGATTAGCGCGGACCATCTCCACATCCCAATAGGTAAGCATGACAATATATCACAGAAAATACGCGCATGGATGCGCGAAGTATCGTACTACTCCGCGCTAACGCCGAGCGCCAGCCGTAGGACATGGATGTCCCAGGCGAGCGGCGGCACGGAGGCCGCATAGCGAGCGGTGCCGGATGCCGTTGCGGAGCCGTACCCGGCGACCACGCGAGAGCGACAATAAATTGGATAAAGTAATTACTGCAGAAAGTGCAAATCACATGAAAAGCAAGTGCTTCTCGTTCCGCGTCGCATTTACTCGTTCCCCGACTTTACTACATTCCATCCAATTCCCCGCTTGATAAGCTCATCCTTTTCAGCCAGCGACAATGTTCCACCGGCAAATGAAGTTGCGAGCAGAAGACTGATCTTCGGCTTCTGCAGGTCTTCATCAAAGTAAAGCCCGAAACGGTTCTCCGGGACAGCCTTCCGTGCTTCATCCCATAGCTCGTAAAAAATAACCGCTTCAACGTTCGCCGCGGTCTGATTCATGATTTCTTTCAGGTGTTTATCAAGGGAACGAAACCCGGCCTCGGTCACCGATTCATCCGCCCGATTCTCATAATCCGGTTTTGTCGGATACGCGGGGCCGCCGGAATATATCTCGCCGGTATTGAACTCATTGATGCGTATCGGTTTATTAAAAAGCGCCAACTGCCCCAACGGTCCGCCGGAACCGAACCACGGGTCGACATCGAGCGGTTTATGCTGCTCCCATGGATAAATATGGTAGCCGATGACATCAAAGAGCACGCCCTGCTCCTGCATGAATGTCAGCAGTCCGAAACTTCTGTCCGTGGTGCCGAGGATGATACGCAGCGGCAGTCCGGATGATTTCCTCACGTCATCGATGGCTTTCGACATACCCCGGAGCACCGCGGCCTGCAGACGGCCTGCCGGCGTGTCATAATCGTTCGCATTCTGACCGGATGAACCGGCAACTTTGATGCCTTTATATAAGGACATCTCGTTCTGAAGCTCATAATCCAGCATAATGTCTTTTGTATTCTCGATCTGCGGTTTTATACTGTCGTAGACGCTCTTCTCAACTTCTGCAAAGTCGGCGTTGTAATCCTGATGCCGGGACTGCCCCGCGGAGAATTTGCTGAAGAGCACCGCTTCTATCTTAATGCCTTTTGCGTTGAGCTCCGCGGCGGCATTTTTGAATTTCGCCAGATATTTGGGGTCGCTGCCCCAAAGGTCCATGCGTACACATTTCAGATTGCGTTCAGCGAGCTTCTCTGCCACGTTTTTCGGATCGCTGCCGCCGCTGTGGATATTGACACCCCACTGTATCGCGTTGGCGGCGGAATGGAGCGATGATGAGAACACGAGTCCGGCCATAGTCATTGCCATACAGTAACCCCGTACTTTTTGCAGAATCATTTTTAAGCTCCATCGCGGTGGATAGATCATCGATGTCGCAGTATACCGCACCGTTCAATGGCGTCAATACAGACGTCACCTCAAATACCGCTCAGCGGATGATACTGTCCCTGATCGTATTCCTGAGCTCATGCAGCATGAATTTGATACTGCCTTCCGGCCGCCCCGTCATCCGTGCTATCTCGCGTATTAAATAGCCTTGCCGGTAATGCAGTTCATACAGCTCGCGCATTACCGGCGATAATACACTGATATACTCCGGCATCTCGTGTATCTCAACGGGCATTTCATACGGCTTATGCATCACCTGCCCGGCGTGCACCCGCGCATCAAGCTGCACGCGCCTTTTCCTGCCCCGCAGATAATTGAAAAATGTATTTCTGCAGACAGCGTACACCCACGTTGATACCGACGACTCGGACCGGAATCTGCTGTACGAATCCATTATTGCGCAGCAGGTCTCCTGCACCAGATCATCAGCGTCGTGGCTGTTGCGTACCCGGCATGAATGATACTTCCGTATCAGCGGCGTGTATTTTGCGAATAGTTCATCAAGAGTTATGCGATCCATCTCGCATCAGATTGTATGCGACCGCAGTTTTTCTTCAAGCGCGGCGGTTTCTATGCCGTCCTGAAGTCCCGCAAATCCTTCGAGTATCATATCGACACGCCGCTCCACCGCCGCTAGATACGCCTTCTTCACGTTTTCAAGAAGCGCGCGGCTTGTCATCGGCTCCCAACCGTCAACGAGCAGATCTATACCCTTGCGGAATACCTGGTTCTCGGTGTTTTCTCCGGCATCTTCAATCGACAGCATACCGTGTTTTTTAATATACCACGACAATGTCATGAACGTCCTGATAATTTCCTCTTCGTCGTTCAGCCTGAAAGCCGGCAACGGAGGAAGCCGCTCGGGTTCGGCGTTCCCTACAGGTTGCCGCATCCGTTCATCTTCCAACAGCGGGGCGATAAAATCCGCCAGCAGCCCCTGCGCTTCACGTATCTCCCGCTCGCAGAATGCATTGCCTTCTTCAACGATGGTCGTCCTCGTCATACGGACAGCCCGCTGCGGCATATTCCGGAAGAAGATTTCCTGCTTCTGCTCCGGCAGCGCCGACAGCGCACAGGCAAGTACACGGCTGTCGACATTCCGGAGCGCACGCTGGATGACCACATCGTTCATACGATGGTCCGATAATGACTTCTCAAGTTCGGGCAGTATAAGTTCTTTCCTGCGCTCGGTGCGCTTTTCCAACTCAGCGGCTATTTTTTTTACCATCTCCTGCTGTGCCTGTTCACAGTCTTCCATACTGACACTGCCTGCAAGTTTTGCAATATGATCCCGGACGATATCGTTTGCGCGTATCGACATATTCCGGAGAAACACTCTGCGGTGGCGCTCTGACAGTCCGAGAATCGCCCGCTCAAACACCTGAGGATCGGTTACCCGCAGCACGTCCTGTATAGCGGCATCGGTCAAACGGGGGTCGTTCAGCAATGATTCCAAGGTACTCATACGTGTCTCCTTTTTTCGTTCTACATTATTGGTGACATTTCAACGTTAAAAGGTTTAAAAATATCATGAAACCCGTGCTGATACATGGTTTGCGTAATATGCCCCGCGCTATGTCCGAATATTCCCATCCACGTCCGAATCCGCCATCCATTTTCGGGCGGCGGCACTTGTATTCCGCGGATATACGATTATCATTGATTCCATAGCATCGTCAAAGGAGCTGCTCTAATGGAATTCACCGAACTGCGCTATCAGGACCCGAGAACGAAGACCTATCTCGGAAGCCCGTCGATCGTACGCGCTCCCGACGGTTCACTGGTCGCATCGCATGATTATTTCGGAGCCGGCTGTCCGCGTAACAGCGAGCATGAGGAAAGCCTCAGCAGCATCTACCGCTCGGATGACAACGGTGGTACATGGAAAAACATCACGCATCTTGAGAATGCATATTGGGGAACACTGTTCGTGCATATGGGGGTGCTCTATCATTTCGGCGTTTCGCAGCAGTACGGCTCCATCGTCATACGCCGGAGTGATGACAGCGGGTTCACCTGGACGCATCCGCGTGACGAAAAAAGCGGACTACTCTTTCGCGGCGGATATTTTCATGAAAATCCGAACTATCACTGCGCACCGGTGCCGGTAATCGTGCATAGCGGCCGTATCTGGCGCGCATTCGAAGACTGCATCGGCACGGTGTGGGGCAGCGGATTTGCCGCATTCGTCATCTCAGCGGATGAAAACGCCGACCTCTTGCAGGCGTCAAGCTGGACGATGAGTAATAAACTGCAGTTCGACACGAAGCTTATCCCCGCCGGCGTGGAACCGGTCCGCGAATGGGGCTGGCTTGAAGGAAATGTGGTGGCGATGCCTGACGGCTCACTGAAAGACATTCTGCGTCTTCACTCGTGGATGCCCGGCAAGGCAGCGATGCTTTCGATAAGCCGCGACGGCAGAACAGTCAGCTTCGATCCGTCAAACGGCTTCTTCGATATGCCGGGCCATCATTCAAAATTCACGATACGCCGCGATACAAAATCGAAAAAATACATCTCGCTGGTCAACGCCACCATGAAAGATACGCGTTACTGGGCACGCGACACATTGTCACTCGCCGCATCGGAAGACTGCATTCATTGGCGGATTGTCCGGGAATTGATCAACGACGACCAGAAGCTGTCGCCGGATGATTCACGGAAATTCACCGGCTTCCAATATGTTGACTGGCAATTCGACGACAATGATATACTCTATCTGGTACGCACCGGATATGACGGCGCTCATAATTTCCATGATGCGAACCGGATCACATTCCATCGGCTGAAAACCTATTCCTCAGTGATCTCGTAAGTATATTCAGTTTTGGAGAATTACATGGCAAAGTGCAGCGTATCGATCCTGCAACTATCCTTGTTAGCCGCAGTAGCAGGCATTCTTGCCGGGAATGAGATCACCTGCACTGTCGGCCCTGCCTCACACCGTATACCTCACTCCTTTTTCGGGTTTGCTGACAACACAGCGATCGACCGCCTCATGCGAAAAAGCAATGCCATGTCGTTTGAAACAATAACCAATATTATCACTGATGTCGGCCTGACTATACTGCGCGGCCCGACGGGATCCGAGGGAAATTATATTGCGTGGAAGGAAGGCGGCTATATTGACACCAACTCGATCAGATTCTTCAAATATGTCAGCAAAGACGGCGCACTGCTGAACGATGCGGAATCTGAACAGATGCGAATGCCGCCGGAATTGCGCGAAAAACTGGGCGCGGCAGCAGTCCCATCCGTTCTTAAAAGACAGATCGAAAGCTATGCCGCGATAGGCGGGGCAGTAAAAGTATATCCGAAAGATGTGTACCGCATTCCCTCAGCTCTCAATATCCCTTACGTTTTTAATGCCAATATAGCATCGCAGGATGTAGAAGAGATTGTTTGGATGGCAGCTGAAATAAAAGCTGTGACACGGCATCCGATCTATATCGAACTCGGTAATGAGCTCTATGAGCCGGGATATAAGCAGCAGTTCCCCACTGCCCGGGAATATGCGCAAAAAGCAAGGGTGATCTATCAGAAAGTGAAAGCAGTTGATCCTTCCATTAAGATCGGCGTTGTCCTATCCCAAAATTATACTTCGGAGAAGTATCTGGTCTCAAGCGGGGTACGCACGGTTGCAAAAGGACTTCGTCCGGAAAGTCCGATCCGGAGGTATAACGATTGGAACGGCATCATAGCGGAATATACCGACTCATTCGATGCGATTATTATACATCCGTATGACATGCCCCCGAGACCACTGCTTGAACAAACACCCGAAAGCCTGATGACATGGATGATGGCGCGTAATGAGGTCTTTGACGAGGTCATGCGCACAGATTTCCCGAAACAATTCCCCGGCAAAGAGATATGGCTTACCGAATACGGCATACTCCCGGAAGAGATGTTCGGAAACCCTGATGAATCGGTGAAAGCCCGCATGCAGTTTTTAAAATCGCCCGGCGCGTCCGTGGTGAATATGGATCTTATTCTGCGCTGGATGCAGAATCCGGTAATTACAATAACCGCAAAACATACATTATTTGACAGGCAGGGTTTCGGGATCGTACAGATGGGCGGAACGAATTCGGATGAGATCATCAAGCTCCCGGATTATTATATCTTTCAGGCATTGGGCAGGCTCATCAAAAACAACAATGTGATCTACCGGATCTCCATGGCAGGCATCAGCACAAACAGCATACATCAGGAATGGAATCATATCAGCCAGGCAAAAGAGATCGTTGATATCCAGCTCGGCACAGCCGGTGCCTTCGGCTTAGGAGACGCACAGGGGGTTACTAAGATCATTTTCATCAACAGGGTTAATGCACCGCAGACAGTAACAGTGAAAGATCACAAACTGAGACCTTTCTGGTGTTACGGAGGCAGCGTTCCATTCCCGAATTATCAAAGCAATCATTCAAAAGGATGGAGAGCGCCGCCTGATGTGCTGCCGGTGCCGGAGAAGATAATCGCTGACTTTTCAGCAGGTATCAAACTGCAGCCGTATTCGGCGACAATCGCGGATTGCATGTATAGCGCAAAGTAAAGGTAAATCAATGGAAAAGAGTGATGTTCGAACCAAGGAATTCATTTTCAGCGATACATCCCGGCATGCAGCCTGTCACGCATCCACACTCGCCTATCTCCCCGACGGACGCTTTTTCGCCGCATGGTTCGGCGGCAGCAAGGAAGGCGCAGCGGATGTATCTATATGGGGTGCGACACGCAGTGCTTCGAAATGGAGTGAACCGCGACGATTGGCCCGCGTTGATGAATGCGCGCACTGGAACCCTGTGCTGTTCCTCGATGCGCATAACGTGCTGCATCTCTGGTTCAAAGTAGGCGAAAAGATCGAAAGCTGGATAACCTGGACACAGACATCGAATGACGGCGGAGCAACCTGGAGTGAAGCACGCGTACTTGTACCGGGAGACTCATCCCGCGGCCCGGTAAAGAACAAGCCGATATGCCTCTCCGATGGAACACTGCTCGCACCGGCATCGGTGGAAGGTGAATGGTGGGAATCGTATGTCGACCGCAGCGAGGACGGCGGCAGGACATGGCAGAAAAGCGGATACATACCGATGAACAAAGCCATGTTCGATGGATGTACATCGCCTGATCGAACGCCGAAGAATCACGGTGTCATCCAACCGACGCTGTGGGAATCATCCCCCGGCAATATCCATATGTTCATGAGAAGCAGCACGGGTTACATCTGCCGGAGCGATTCAAACGATAATGGGAGAACGTGGTGTGTACTGTATAAGACCGATCTTCCGAACAACAATAGCGGCATCGATGTGACTCGTCTTGCCGACGGACGACTTGCCTTGCTGTGGAATCCGGTAGGGCAGAATTGGGGGGCACGATCTCCATTGCGACTTTCTGTTTCCGCCGATGATGGCAATACATTCTCAACTGTCAAAGATCTTGAGTCAGAGCCGGGTGAATATTCCTATCCGTCGATTATCACAACTCCAACAGGCGTAGCCGGTGTTTATACGTGGAAACGAGAGCGTATCGTATTTTTCGAAGCGGATATGTAACAATGAAAAAACATTCAACCGTCGCCTGGCACCGCGAAATACCCGTCCGCTACGAATGCGACGTGGCCGTCATCGGCGGCGGAATAGCCGGAACCTCTGCGGCGTTAGCGGCGGCACGCTCGGGGGCCCGTGTTCTAATCGTTGAACAGTTCGGTGTTGTAGGCGGCAACGCTACCGTTGGCGGCGTGGCTGCTTTCTGCGGCGAGACCGGCGGTCAGGGAGAGGCGTTTGACGCAATCGTTGAAGCATTGGAGTCGTTCAAAGCCATTGAGCCATATCGCCCGTATCCGGAAGCGGACAACCGTATCTTTGACCATGAGATACTGGCGTTCGTCCTGCAGGAGCTTCTGCTGCGCCGCGGCGTCCATATGCTTCTGCATACGCAGATAGCCGATGTACGCGAAAGCGGCGGACGGGTGACCGAATGCATCCTGTCCGGTCCATCGGGGCCGGAGGCGGTGCGGGCAAATCAATTCATCGACTGCACCGGTGAAGCCAAGCTGGTGCATCTTGCCGGTTTCGAGACAGTACAAGGACGCCCCGGAGACGGTTTACAGCTGCCGATGTCGCTCATGTTCTTCGTGCGCGACGCGAATGAAAAAGATATCCGCGTTCAGGTACCGGACGGATGGATTGAACCGATCCGGAATGACGATGCGCTGCCCATGACAACCATATGGCCGAACGGACCGCGGGGGCGCGCCATAAAGATCAAGATACCGAAATTTGACGCAGGTGATACTGAATCGCTTACGGCTGCAGAAATACAGGCACGCCGCCGGATGATGCAGGTACTGGACTATTATCAGCGGGTAAAAAAAGAGCCGTGGCTGTTCGACCACTGCTCTCCGAGAATCGGCATTCGCGAGGGCCGCCGCATTGCCGGTGAGTATACGCTCACGCTTGAAGATGTGCGCGCGGGGCGTACGTTCGATGATGCAATTGCACGCGGCGTGTATTTCCTTGATGGACATAAACCGGACGACGATAAACGCACGTACATCCTATCAAAAGACGATTTGAAAGTCCCTCCGTATCAAATCCCTTTCAGATGCCTGCTGCCCATAAATTCAGAAAACGTACTTGCCGCGGGGCGCTGCATGTCCGCGGAACAGCTGACACTGTCGTCAGCACGGGTAATGACCACGTGCTCGATGATGGGACAGGCTGCAGGTATTGCCGCGGCACTCGCGGTAAAAAGAAACTGTACCTTACGTGCGCTGGAGTATTCGGACATTAGAAAAACTGCATGTGGGCGGAATGCAATAATTGATTTATGACGACAGCTTACGGGCTGAATATCGTCGGCAAGAATAAACGCGATTATTCCCGATTAACATAATATTGACTTTTCGCCCCTTTCACCGTACATTATCATCGGGATGATGGTTCACGCGAGGAAAAGCATGGACCTTGATAAACTCGCCATTCTCGGCGAGTCGGCAAAGTACGACATCTGTTCATCAACCTCATGCCGCATCGGCGGAAATGTGAACATCTTCACGCAAAACCAGGATGAAGCACGTGTCGGTAATCTCACCACCGGCGGCATATGCCATTCCTACACACCGGACGGCCGCTGCGTATCACTCTTCAAGGTGCTGCTTTCCAATTATTGTGAAAAAAATTGCCGCTACTGCCCCAACCGCAAGGATA
>JACRPF010000004.1 GCA_016214035.1 Spirochaetota bacterium
AGGATAATTATATACGGCGCGCACGGTTCTCCAAGGACGATCTTGCGCGACTGTTCATGGACCTGTACGCGGGCAATTACGTTGAAGGTCTTTTTTTAAGCTCGGCGATTTTCTGTTCGCCCGACGTTACCATGACCGAGATGCTCGATGTCTGCACGATACTCCGCGTGAAATACCGTTTCCGCGGTTATATCCATCTTAAAATCATTCCCGGCGTAAGCGATGCGCATATCGAGGCGGCGATGAAAACCGCCACGCGCATTTCGCTCAACCTTGAAGCGCCCAACGCGGATTACCTGAAAGTCATCGCGCCGGAGAAGGACTTTCACACCGACATCATCGGTCGCCTTGAGACAATAAACCGCGCTATCGTTTCCGGCAACAATCCGAACGCGGGATATACCACACAGCTCATCGTTGGCGCCGCCGGAGAAAAGGACCGCGACATCATGCGGACAATAGGCTATCTCTACCGGAAAAAGAACCTCCGCCGCGCATATTTCTCGGCATTCATCCCGCAGCCGGCCACACCGCTCGAGCACGGCGCCGCGGTACCGTTGGCACGTGAACACCGGCTCTACCAGGCGGATTGGCTGCTCCGATTCTACGACTTTGAAGTCGGCGAACTCGCCTTCGACGCTGCGGGCGATCTGCCGCTCGATAAAGATCCCAAGCGCGCATGGGCGGAATTGCATCCGGAACGGTTTCCGCTCGAGGTGAACACCGCATCGCAGCAGGAACTCCTCCGCGTTCCCGGCATCGGGCAGATATCGCTGCGCCGCATCACCATGCACCGCCGCCAGTCGCACATCACCGACAAGGAAACACTCAAGCGCATGGGCGTGGTGCTCAAGCACGCGCTCCCGTTCATACTCATCAACGGCAAAAAAGAAAAACCGCAGCGCGAGATGAACGACACGCAGCTTCTGCTCTTCAGCTGACATACACTCGTCCCGTCCGCTCCGAAAAATATTCGCCGAATTCATCAAAAAGGTATTGACTTTTCGAGCGCAGAGAATAAAATCCGGATTGCGTGGCTGTACGCGCGGCATTGCCGCTCTTCGCCATTATCACACATTGGACGGTACGCTGATAAAATGACGCCTTTCAAAAAAAATGTTCTGCTCCTCGGTTTCGGTTCGGTTGCACAATGCACGCTCCCCATCCTTGTCAAGCATCTGAAAATGCCGCTTTCGAACATCACCGTGATGGATTTCGAAAATAAACGGGAAGCGCTTGCGCCATGGATCAAACGCGGCGTACGCTATATTCGCGGACGCATAACGAAACAGAATATTAAAAGCATGTTCGACGCGCATCTTTCCGCCGGCGACATACTCATCGATCTTGCATGGAACATCGACTGCTGCGAGATACTCCAGTGGTGTCACGATCACGATGTTCTCTATATAAACACATCGGTCGAGGTATGGGACCCGTACGCAGGCGCCAAACACAAGCATCCGACCGAACGTACGCTCTACTTCCGCCATATGAACATCCGTAGTCTCACCTCATCATGGAGCGACAAGGGAACGACAGCGGTCATCGAACACGGTGCGAACCCCGGGCTTATCTCGCATTTCACTAAAAAAGGGCTGCTCGATATCGCCGATCAGCTGCTTGCCGATAAAAAGGTTACGGGCAAGAAAGCCGAGACCATTCAGGAGCTCCGACACACTAAAGTGTTCAACCGCCTGGCGATGGAACTCGGCGTAAAAGTGATACACGTCAGCGAGCGCGATACGCAGATCAGCAGCAGACCCAAGCGCGTCGACGAGTTCGTCAACACATGGAGCGTCGAGGGTTTCCGGGAAGAGGGTACAACCACTGCGGAACTCGGCTGGGGAACGCATGAGAAAGAGCTTCCCCGCTTCGCCTATGAACATAAGGAAGGCCCGCGGAATCAGATCTGTCTCGCACGTATGGGCATGAACACCTGGGTGCGTTCCTGGGTGCCCGACTTTCCGATCAACGGCATGGTAGTGCGTCACGGAGAGGCCTTCACCATTTCCGACAGGCTTACTGTCTGGAAGAACGACAAAGCTATATACCGTCCCACGGTTCATTACGCATACTGCCCCTCGAACGCGGCCATCAGTTCGCTCAACGAACTGCGCAGCCGCGACTATAAACTGCAGTCGCGCGTACGCATCATGAATGACGAGATTGTGAGCGGCGAGGACATACTCGGCGCACTGCTCATGGGACATCCGTATAAATCATGGTGGACGGGCAGTATTCTGAGTATCGACGAATCACGCAGACTTATCCCGCATCAAAGCGCTACGACCATGCAGGTGGCTATTTCGGTAGTGGCCACGGTACTCTGGATGATCGAAAATCCGGCGATGGGCGTCTGCGTACCGGATGACCTCCCGCACGATTTCATCCTCGGCATCGCAAAACCGTATCTCGGAAAAATCGTATCAAAGGCATCCGACTGGACACCGCTGAAAACCAACACCAATTTTTTCAAGGGATATAACGAGCCGGATATCGACCGGAAAGACCCCTGGCAGTTCAAGAACTTCCTCATCACCGAAAACGACTGATAGCACGGGACACATATGAATAAAAGCGAACTGAAACGTCTTGCGCAAAAACACGGCACCCCCCTTTTCATCGTAGACCACGACGCGCTCAGACGGAATTATCTTGAATTCAAAAAATACCTTCCGCGGGTGCAGGCGTACTACGCGGTAAAGGCGAATTCCGATCCGGCCATCGTACGCACGCTCTACAAAGCGGGTGCGAGCTTCGACGTGGCGTCGATGCCCGAGTTCAACATCGTCTATGAAAACATCAAAGGCATGCCGCCGAAAAAACGTCAGGACTACATCTGGGACAAGATAATCTACGCGAATCCCATCAAGGCCACTGAAACGCTCGAGGAACTTGACAAGTACAAGCCGCTGGTAACCTTCGATAACACCGAAGAGATAAAGAAGATAAAACGCCATGCGCCGCACGCGGGCCTCGTACTCCGGCTCAAGGTGCCGAATACCGGCGCCATGGTTGAACTTTCATCAAAGTTCGGCGCAAGCCCCGGCGAAGCGGTTGACCTCATCGAACAGGCGTTCAAGAGCGGGCTTGTGGTGGAGGGGCTCAGCTTCCACGTGGGCAGCCAGTGCACCAATTTCGAGAATTATGTACAGGCGCTCAATTTAAGCGCGAGCGTGTTCAATGAAGCGTGGGCGCGCGGCTACAAGCAGGTGAAGATACTCGACATCGGCGGCGGTTTTCCCGCGCCGTATGACAAGAACGTAAAGCCGTTCAAAACGCTTGCAAAAATGCTCAACTCAGAATTCGAAAAGCTGTTCCCTCCGCACATCGAGATACTCGCCGAGCCGGGACGCTTTCTTGTTGCCACCGCCGGCACGAGCGTGGTGAAGATCATCGGCACGGCGATACGCGACACCAAACGCTGCTACTACGTCAACGACGGCGTGTATCACACGTATTCGGGCATCATCTTCGACCACTGCACCTACCCGCTCAAATCGTTCAGCGGCGGACAGACCGAGATATGCGCGGTGTTCGGCCCCACGTGTGACGCACTCGACACGATTTCAATGTCGAACGAGCTGCCGGGCAACCTCAAGCTCGGAGACCTTCTGTACAGCGAGAATATCGGCGCATACAGTCACGCATCCTCCACATACTTCAACGGTTTTCCGCCGGCGAAAGTGCTGCACGTCAATAAATAGCCGTGGGTTTTCCTGCGAAAAAGCGCGCGGCGTATATACTGATTCCATGAGCGCGACAAATCTTATTTCCGGGAACGGATTGCCCATTGAAGCCGTCTATATCATGAGCGGCGCGGATTTTCCGGCGATTAACCGTGACATCGACTGGCGTGAACTCCCCTGTCTGCTCGTGGCAGAGCGTATCGGTGCGAGCTGCCGCGTGCGGTTCAGTGACGGCCATTCGCAGATCTACCGTTCCGGCGAGGCGATGATAATACCGCCCTATACGCGGCACCGGACGGAGATCATCGCATGCACGATCCCCGAGACAACGACCTATTGGGTCCATATCAATTATACCGTCGCTGGACTCCCGCTCTTCCCGGCCATTCCGCTGCCTGTATGGGCAGACCGGAGGTGCGGCAGAACGCTGGGACGCATCGCAGGATCGTTCGCCGCAGTCGGCGGCTCATCGCTTGCCGACAGCGCCCGTATCGGCGAACTGAGCTATCAGCTCCTGTCCGCACTGCTGTCGCTCGCTGATATAAAAAAACGGGTACTGGGTATGGTCACCGAACGGCTTCGACTCGCGCCGGTGTTCGCCTTCATCAGCGATCATCCGGGACGCACGGCATCCGTCGATGAGCTTGCATCTGTCATCGGGCTTTCGCCGTCGCGGTTCGCATCGCTTTTTCATGCGGTAACCGGCACGACACCGATTGAATATCAGCGCACCGCACGCATACGCAAAGCGTCGGTGATGCTCCTGCAGGGAAAAAAGCTCGCTGAAATAGCGCGCACCACCGGATACGGAACACCGTTCAGTTTCAGCAGGGCGTTCAAAGCTGTTACCGGCGCAAGTCCTGCGGCGTATAAGCAGCGGCATCAATCCATGTGACCATAGCGCATCACCCCGGACAGACGGTATGAAATAAGCGGTTCCGGGTATGGACAACAGGAGCCGGCGGCAGTATAGTATGAGGTATACTATCGTGCGAGGTAACCAATGCATCTCAAACCATTCAGGCTGCTGATTGCCTGCATCGCGTGCTTCGGTTTATTCCCGCTCGACCGGAATGATGTCGTCACCTTTAGCGATAAAGAAGAGAAGAAGGAATCGCTGACGCGGATATCCGCGGCCGTAGAAAACGACATCATCACCGCCGTCTATGCGGTTCCGGAAAACACCGCACTCGGCTATGCGTATGCCGGCGTGAGTGTAAACCTCACTCCCGATGAGAATGCGAGATCGCTGGTGTTTACGATCCGAAAAGACGCATCGGCTGTGCAGCCTAATCGCATCACGCTCAGGACCAAAACGGGCAAACGTGCAAAAGTTGATCTTCCGGCATACGGCAGCGTCACCGAAGAATGGAAAACGTTCCGAATATCGCTTGATGATTTCTCACTGTCACGTAACGACATCGCGTCACTCGCCTCGGCAGGCTTCAGTCTTGCCGGAAACAACACCAAGGACAACATCGACAGCGTATCGGGAACGGTGTGGCTGCGCGACATCCGGCTTTCCACCGAGACCGCTGCGGCAAAACAGATAGTACCGGACTACGCCTTTCTGTTAAACAGGAAAGCTCCGAAACCAGCCAAGGGTCACGCAGGGTGGATATACCGTGAATCGGAAGCCCATATTGAACGTATCAAACGATATAACAAAGAGAACGCAGTACCGTTCCGTATGCTCTTTGTATATGCGGGGTCATACACGTTCACGCAGAACGGCGGCAGGCTTTCACCGCTCAAAACGGGAATACTGCAGTGGTTCCGCGAACGGCTGCCCGCCGAGACCGCCGTCTACGCCACAATAGACGCGAGCGACGCAAAGACGCTCGGATCATATCCGCCTGCCGAACAGGAACGCCTCGCGAAACTCATCGCGCAGGCTGTAGACGATGAACCTGCCGCAGCCGGAGTTCACTTCGATATCGAGCCCTACGACATCACGCAGCTGCCGTTCTACATCGCCGCCAAAAAAGCGATGCGTAAACCCGTAAGCGCGGCATTCGGGGCATGGGATATCCATGTGCTTTCCGTGGTGGATTATCCCGTCCTCATGGCGTACGATATGGCGCACACGCCGGACATATACCGTGCAACGGTTGAAAAAGCATGCCGCTCATTCGCTATGGATGCCGATGCCGCAAAGTCATGTTTCTATCTCGGATTCCCCTTTGTCGCCGCGCAGGCGGAATGCGAATACCGCATCAACCGCGAAACAGGCGCGCGTGAATCAACAGCATATACGATGGAACAGTATATATCCGCCGCCGTCGATGCATGCCGGGTTATACCGCAGATATGCAGCGGCGATCTTTTCGGCGGTGTATCGGTCTGGGCATTTCCCGATGAGAACAAGAAAGGGATAGGGCCTCCGGCTGGGCGCTGGGGGTATTATCCCAACCACTTGAAAGAATCATGTCTTTCATTACTGAGCAATTTTTAACAATCGAACATCTTGGCATTCAGTCCGCGTTCATGCGCTCACATGGACTACCGCATAGCCTTCATGCGCGAGAAGACGGTTCATCGTGTAGGGCGTTTTCGTGAACGTTTTCAGCCATTCCTTCTCGAGCTTTTCAAGCACAAGGATGTACGCGTCTCCGCCCTTCGACAATGCGCGGGCGACGGCATCGAGTTCGGCTCGGGCGACCTTCACACCCGCAGACGGCGACAGTTCGCCGATGAGAAGATCGAACTTTTCATCGGGCTGTATGGCATCGGGAACATGCGCGAAGGGACGTATCTGTAAGGCATTGCCGGCGAGTTGATGTTGTACCGCATTACGCTGCGTATATGCCGCGGCAAGCAGATCGCGTTCAGCGACGATAACCGCCGCGTCCGGCCAGCGCTTTCGTGCGATCACCGGGAAAATACCGTATCCCGCACGAAAACAGAATACGCGCTTCGGCTTCTGGTTCGCAAGGACATCCAGCATCACCGGTATGCCGCTTTTCAAACGTTTGGGGTCATCGCCGCCGAGATCGAACGGCCGCTGAAATGATATACCGTCGACAATCACCTCATCGCGATAATAAAGGTCTGCCATATCGTCGGCTACCGTAGCGGGGGCGCCTGTATCCGCAGCAAGCGAAAACACCGCATGAGCGGCACCCGTTGCCTCCTCGCGAAGCGGCAATCCATTATCACCCGCAATGGCACTAATGACGGGAACAAGATCGCGAATAACCACGACACGAAGTTCGCCGTTCTTTGCCAGCCGCGAACGTCCGCTGACGATGAGCTTTTCCATGAACGGGCGACCGATGCGTGCGGGAACATTGCAGAGTATCCAGTCATAGCGTTCATCACCAGAGGCTATATCGCGAAATCCGAGACTGCCGTGGATGCGTGTGTTGGAAAGCCGGTGCTCCTGTGCATTCACCAATGCCCACGCTACGGCGAGCAGATCGCGGTCAACCATAACGACTTCCGCATCGGGGAATCGGGCGGCAACTGGAAGACCGAGCGCCCCATACCCGCAACCCATATCGAGCACACGACGGGGCTCGCGCTCCGGCAGATGATCGAGCAGCAGCAATGTGCCTTCATCGATGCGGAACGTCGAAAAGACATCGTGGGGCACTTTCAGCCTGAGCGTTGTGCCGAGTGTTTCATAGGAAAGCGTGGTCTTATACCACGGGTCGTGTATCGCGTTTTCACTGTTCATAGTTCCGTTATATATCATATTCGCTTTTTTCCCAAGTCGGTATCGGATAAAATTGCATTAATCATGCATTTCGATATAATACGAAAATGATCGACATACCCAAAGTTATTGCCGCCCGCATACGATCTTATTATATTTGGTCTCCCCTTATCACCACCGTGATTCTGGCGGTAATCCAGATACTCTACTATTCCCAGAAAGACGCCGTCGTTTCCATACTCGATTCGTTCTACTATAATCCTGTCATCGTTGCGCTGGCAGCGCTCGTGCTTATTGTCACGCTGGTCTCCTACCCGCGTGTATACAAGGTGAAAGTGCTCTTGTCCGGATTCATGCTCGCCTCACTCTTTATTATTTTCATCCTCCTGCGTACAAAGATAGAAATTCCGGTGCCGTTCACCGGAACGGCGATACGCTTTTACGAAAGCGCCAAAAACATACCCGACGAATTCCGGCTCCGCTTCCTCCTGTTGCTGTTCAACCTGAATCTCCTAGCGATCATGATAATGCCCGCGAAGGTCTCATATTCCGCCGGCCGCCGCCTGTCGTTCCTGCCGCTGGTACTGAATATCATGCTTTACATCGCGGTGATATTTGTCGTATCCGGATTGCAATACACGCACATCATGCGCAATTTTATCATTTTCTTCAACAGTTATGTGCTATGGCTCAACATTGCGCTCTTCATCGCAATACTCATTCTGTCGTTCTTCCGTATCGAGGAAGGGCACAATTACGGCAGTGTTATCGTGAGCATCGCAATTGTGGTGCTGTTCGCGGCATTATATCCGGCAGAAAAACGTCTCATGATGATAGACCTCGTCATCATGGCCATCGTGCTTCTCGCGGGAATCGGCTATCACGTGCTTGAATCGCTCCGGCACAGCGCACAGATGGACCCGCTCATGAAAATATATAACCGCCAGCACATGTCTGCGATACTTGCCGGTGTGGCAAACATCGATCTCGGAACGGATTACAGCATACTCATTGTTGACATAGATCACTTCAAGCACATCAATGATACACACGGACACCAGGCCGGTGATGCGGTACTGTATGACGTTGCGCAGATCATCAAAACATCATCGCTGCCCGAAGGATTCCCCTGCCGTTACGGCGGTGAAGAGATAATCATATTTCTCAAAGACCTGGTGAGCGACAAGGCCGTCGCGAAAGCGGAGGAGATCCGGCTCGCCATTAAAAAAGAAAAGATCGCCTACAAGGAAAAAAAGATACCCGTGACCGCGAGCATCGGCATTTCATGCAACGCGGGCCGCGGCAAAAGTTTTGAGAAGATGATCAAGGAAGCAGACGGCGCCCTCTACGAGGCAAAACGCACCGGCCGCGACAAGGTAGTACTCGGCGGCAAACGAAAATAGCAGCCGCCATCCGCAGATTACTTCAGCGGAACTATCTTTATCCAATCGACATTCATCCCGCCGCCGCCTTTGTTTATCAGCGTGATCGTATGGTCTCCTTTTATCAGCGGTATGCGAAGACCGCCGTTCCCGGCAAACCATGCGTCCTGCCAGTCATCTTTCGATGAACTCCAGCCGCCGGTTGAGAGAAACACGAATGCGGCACCGTCCTTCACCGTTTTCCCATCGACAATGACAGCCCGTCGTACCGCTTCTTCCGCGGTACAATAACGTATCTGTATTCCATAGGTGCCGTCTTCAGGCACGCTGTATTTCCATGTAACCGAATGCCCGTCATTGTCCCAGAGATTGAACGACTTACCCGAATTACCGAGTTTATCGACGATCTTCACCGTGCCGCCTTCTTCAGCAACGAACGTTTCTGCCTCTATCTTCACCGCCTTATCGAGCATCGGTTTAAAATCATCGCCGAGCACTGCGGCTTTCAGCGGTTCGGTTGCCTGCGGGGCGAAACGCACCACGAGCGTTACCGCACTCACATTAGAAAGCGCTATCGCAAGCTTACGCATGCCGGCATTTTTGTTCTGATTCGTCGGGTCCGGCGATGTTGCAAGCGGCACGGCGTTCATAACGCTGAAACGCGCATCAAAAGGCGACCTTATTTCAGCCGTAAGCGCCGCACCGGGACGCGTGAGTACCGCCCGTTTCCCGTCGGGTGTTATCGTTACGGCCGCTTTCGTGTGAGCGAACCACCACACCGTTGCCGGTTCCGCGGCCTCGATAACATCGGCCACCTCAATGGCTTTTCGCCCGTCAATCAGCGACGCGGTACGTATGACTTTCTTCGCCTGCGGCCGGTACGCCTCGGTGAGATCCACCGACGCCTGCGCCGACTGCGGCAGCGACTCGAAAACGCTTATTTTCGTAACAGCTTTCTTCAACTGCCCCGCATCCGCAGACGGGGCGATGACGAGTGTATTATGACCCTCCGGCCGTATGCGGTAGAACTCGTGATGCTTGTAGGAATGCTGATACGATATATAGGTCATCCACTCGCTGCCGAGGTCTTCGAAAAAGCGCTGACCGCCGCTGTCGAGCACGAAGCTTCCGAGGTCGTAATGAAAGTGATTGACACCGTTCGCGCCGGATTTCAAGCCGATGTAGAGCGCGTTCGTATCCGCCCATGATCCGCAGAGCAGCGCCACTTCGGTCTTGCTGAAATATTTATCGGGAGACACCGATGCCGGCGTCCGTCCTTCAAGTGATGCATCGAAATACATGAGTTCTTCAGCAGCGCCGGAGATGCGCGCTTTCTCGAACAGATGATAGAGAGGATTTTTGAACTTTTTCGCGAACCAGAAAAGCTCAGGGAACGATCCCGTTTTACCGGCGCCCGCATCGGCGAAGTTGAACGAATAGCCGCTCGGACCGGTGGTATAGACGGGGAAATCACCGGTCTTGCAGAAACCGCCGAACGTATCGAGCACGCCGAAATTGGTGCCGAGCGCGGATTCATACGACCCGATCATCGGAATCAGATACTTGATTGAATAATGCCAGTAGCCGGGGCCCTCGTACCATGCGCCGTCGGGTTCGAATTCCTCCATCACGGCCTGAAACGATGCGAACGCGTTGGTGATGATATCCACGGCGAGATCGGGCTCATCCTCGAACACGGCGAGTGCCGCCACGGTGGAACCGCCGTTACAGACAAAGTTCCAGTTATTGTTGCCGTTCACCCACCACACGCTTGGTCCCTTGCCGCGATAGGCCGCCGCGGAATTGGTGAGGCCCAGATTCACGATCGCATTGCGGATGAACTTTTTCTCGTCGTCGCTCCATGCATTATAGAGCCAGTCATACGCCACGCCGAATGCGTGCATCATCTCCGCGGTGTCGAGATAGTGCCGCGGGTTCCAGTCCTTGAATTTTCCCGCCTCCTCAAGTTCCGCCCAGAGACGCTCCTTGTATTTTGCGTCACCGTCAAGCAGATACATCATACCAAGCGTATACGCGCGCCCGAGCACGCGGCGGCTTGTCGTCAGGAGCCTGAGTCCGTCCGGTGTCTCATACTTCGATGTTGCTTCACCCAGCGCCTTATCAGCGCGCGACTTGAGCATGGTGTACGACTTTTTCGCCGTTTCATTCCCGGCGAGATCTTTCTTTATACGTGCTACATCTGCATCGGTGATGAGCATCCGCGGATGATTTTTCCGCACGAGCGCCATGAGTGCTTCACGTGACGGCGGCGGTATAAGCACTTTGCGCGATCTCACCGATCCGAACGCGCCCTTGACCAGCCGTATATCGTCGATATAAAGCACCGTATCCGGATTCGGTGTTATCCCCCACCCGGACGCATTCAGCGATATTTTGTCTATCTTCTGAAATCCGGCGGGTTCGCGGGATTTTCCCATGTCTGAAAAGAGTATGGTCACTTCCTGCCATCCCGTCCAATCGACAGTGAAGTTCTTTGCAAAGTAGGAAAACTTTGCGGAATCAGTTCTTGAATCAAGGATAAGCGCAATATCCTGCCGCGTGTTCTTTTCAGAATACACCCGGAACGATATCGCGTTATATCCCGTCCAGTCGTGCAGTATTTTCGCGGTGTTTACCGACGTGTTTTTCGGCATATCTGCCCAGCGCAGGGACGCTTTGCCCTGTTTCACATTTTTTTCAGACCGTTCGCCGCCGGCCCACGCATCGTTCTCAAAACCGAATGTCGCAAGCGTATCCGCGTCAAGCCCGGGCGCCTCGACAGCTTCCCCGAAATCAAGCGATGCCAGATGCACCGTTGTCTTCGCGGTACTCGTAGAATACGCCCATACCACGCAGAATGCGGCATTGTCCGGAGCTTTCGCTTCCCATTCGCATGGAGTGAATGCGCGATCGGCTTCAAATATCTTTGAGACTTCGGGAATGATCTTCTTTTTATCTTTATCCTGCCAGTTCATATAGAGCGCCACTTTTCCGCCCATGATGACGGCCCGCTCCCGATAGGTTTTCCCCGGGGTCACCGGAACCGTCTGTGCGAACCCCACACCGACCTTGGGATTATCGTCGGTTATCTTCACCGCGCGTTTCCCTTCAACGGTTACGATTTCTATCCTGGTGGTTGTCCCGTCAGGTGCGGGAGTATAGGTCCATCCGTCCGGAGTCCCGTTACCATCGGCATCGGTGAATGCGGCGTTGGTGAATGACACGGCAGCATCCGCAGCAGACAAAGTCCCGGCAATAATACAAAGCGTTATACAGCGGAACAGCATCGTTCTCTCCGTAACTATTATTTAAGCGGCACCAGTTTAATCCAGTCGAGATTTGCACCGCCGCCGCCGATATTTATCGCGGTAATGGTATGCTCTCCTTTCTCGAGCGACAATCTGACACCTTTGCCGTCAACCGACAGCCAGACTTCCTTCCAATTATCCTTGTCGCTGCTCCAGCCGCCGGTGGGCGGAAAATAGAACTGCGATTCCTCACCCGGCACGCGCTTCCCGTCGATGCTGAATGCGCGGACTGCCGGATCGGTTTCCCCACAGTATCGGACCACGATGCCGTAATCACCGGCTACCGGCACTTCAGCTTTCCAGTTGATCGCGTGTTCGGCGTCGTCCCAGAATTTTATCGACTTGCCTGAATTGCCAATCTTACCGGTAATCTCGGCATTGCCGCCCGTCTGTCCGGTGAACGATTCCGCTTCAAAGATAAGCGCATCACCGCCCACCGTAAATCCCGCCGGTATTTCTGACATAAGCGGTTTATATGCCGAACCGCCCTGCATCGGCCGGAACACCGCACGGATGGCAACGGCACCCTTAGCATTCGGCATATGTACCGTGATCTTTCGCACGCCGTTATTTTTACCCTGCATCGGCGGATTGGGTGATGACGGCAGCGGCTTTGCCTCGAGCACTTCGAATGCAGCTCCTGCAGGTGATTCCAGCGCAAGCGATGCCTTCGCAGTACCGACCGTCATCGTTGCAGTCCGTTTATCCTTAGAAAGAAGTACTTGCGCCTTCGTATGCATGAACCACCAGAGGTCGGCTTCTGCATCGAGCACTATCTCATCCTCAATACGCACCGCGCTTCTCCCTTCGGCAAGCGATAGCGTTCGAACGACTTTCTTTGCGTCCGGATATGCCGCACTCATATCGAGCACCGCGCGGGCACTCTGCGCATTCGTATCGAACGACAGTACTTCCGATTCAGCCTTGGCGTTCTGATCGGGACCGTCCGTCGGATTGATGAGTATGGTATTATGCCCCTCGGCGCGGAGTCGGTAATACGTCCAGCGCGCGCCGCCGAAGTAGCCTGGCATGTTGTAATTATCGGAACCGAGATCTTCGATGAAACGCACGCCGCCCGAATCGACAATGACGGAACCAAGATCGAGATGCCCATGGCTCACGCCGTTCTTTCCGCCCTTGATGGCGGCAAAGAGCGCAGTCTTGTCGTCCCAGGAACTGCGCATCGAGATGACCGCCGCTTCATCGCCGCGGAAATACCGGTCGAACGCTATCGCCGGCGCCGTGGCCGGGAGCGACGGATCGTAGTATAGAATATTTTCCGCCGCATTTCCCGGACGCTGTGATTGATACCAGGTATAGAACGGATTTTTCAGTTCACGCGAGAACCAGTTGAACTCAGGCGCGCTGTACGTACCTGGACGCGCACCGCCCGCATCGGCAAAATTGAACGCACCGCCCGGGCCGGTGGTGTATATCGGGAAATCGGCCGTTTTCATGAAACCGGGAAAAGCCGCGGTTATGCCGAAATTGGTGCCGAGCGCGCTTACGAGCGACGCAAAATGCGGTACAAGATATTTTATCGAATAATGCCAGTAACCGGGGCCCTCATACCAGTTGCCGTCGGGTTCGAACTTCGGCAGCGTCGTCTGTATGGATGAGAACGCTTCGGCAAGCACTCCGGCGCAGAGATCGGGCTCTTCATCAAGGAGGGCCAATGCGGCGATTGCCGCACCGCCGTTGCAGACGAAATTCCAGTTATTACCGCCGCGCGTCCAGCCGTAGTTGGGCCCCTTGCCGCGATACGCGTCGGCGGAGACGTTCAATCCTTTTTCAATCATCGCGGTGCGTATCACTTTTTTCTGTTCATCGCTCCATGACGCATACAGCCAGTCATAGGCGACGGCGAACGCCTGCATCATCTCGCCGGTGTCAAGGAAATGGCGCGGATTCCAATCCTTAAAATTCGCCGCCTCCTCAAGCTCTTTCCAGAGCCGGTCCTTGTATTTCACATCACCGTCAAGCACATACGCAAGCCCGAGCGTATATGAACGCACCAGCACGCGGCGGCTTGTGGCAAGCAGACGCAGCCCGTCAGGTATTTCATAGATGGAGACTTTCTGACCGAGCGTATCGTCAGCACTTTTGATGAGCAAGGCGTAAACGTTCGTCATGCGCGCATCCTCATGTACGATCTTTTTCATACGCGGGATATCGGCAGCGGTGAACAAAAGCCGCGGATGCTCACGTTTCAGCAATGAAAGATACGTTTCTTTTGATGGCGCCGGCAGGCGTACTTCCTTCGGCACATACGCAGCTTTGAGTGCCGATGCCGGAGCGGTGCCTTTCTTCAGACTGATCGCATCCAGATGCAGTATGGACTCATCCATCGCCGTTCCTCCCCAGCCGCCGACATTGAAGGATATCACATCTATTTTCTGAAATCCCACCGGATCGCGCGAACGGTTCATCGCGGAAAACGGAATGCGCACCTCTTTCCATCCGGCCCAGTTCACCGTGAACGAATACGAAAAATATGAGAATTGTTTCGGATCGCTGCGCGACTCGAATATGACGACGACCTGTTCACCTGTCTTTTTCTCCGAATATATCCACAGCGACATGGCCTCGAAACCGCTGAGGTCGTGGCGTATCTTCGATGTGCTCACGGCCTTTATCTTCGTATGATCCTTCCAGAGTCCTGCGTACTTACCCTCTTTCACGCTCGCCGTCGATAGTTCTATGCCGCTCCAGGCTGCCGTTTCAAACCCGAGTACCGCAGCGAACTCTTCCTCGCTCACGGTTTCTGCCGCCACCGCCTGAGTCTTCGCCGTCAATTCGGTACCCGTATCCTCAACCTCCGCCGATGCAAGATAGAAATCCGATGTTCCGGTTGATGTTGTGTATATCCATACGAGACAGAATGCCGCACCGGCCGGCGCCTTCTCGGCATACTCATATTCCTTGAAAGCGGATGTAAGCGCAACATCCTTCGAATGCTCAGGCTTGATCATTTTTTTATTTTCATCATGCCAGTTCAAATATATCTTCAGCCCGCCGCTCCCCTTCATGCGTACCGTCTGGCGGTAAAAATGCCCCGCGGTCACCGGTATCATCTGCCCCACACCCACACCGACCTTAGCATCAGTATCGACGATATGAACTGCATTCACGCCGTCCGCGGCGGCCATCTCGATCTTTGTCGTTGTCCCGTTCGGAGCCGGCCGCAGTTCCCAATTATCGGGAATGCCGTCGCCGTTACCATCCGTAAGCGTCGGGTTTTTGAGGATATTATCGCCGGCGGAGAGCGTTGCGGCGAGTATGACAAATAATACAAGCATCGTTAAATGTCGCATAAATTCTCCATGTGGTTGAAGACTGCATAACTATACAGTGTTTTTACAGTATAGTAAATCAGCGCCGGTACTGTCTTGGAAGAATGCGACATTTGTTGGAGGAAAAAGACATAGCGCGGGGCATATCCCGCAGTGCGAGCATAATTTAAAATACCACGCCTTCTAATATTTCAATGATATTACGCAACTATTTGGAAACAACTGAATCGTTACAGGGTTATTTTTTTCACTATAATCGCTTAAAGTATAATACCCCAAGACAGATAACACCGGAGATACAATAAGTGATGACAATATCAATAGCCCATAAATACCTGCAGTTTCATAATATGGCTTACTATTTAAGAAGGTATAACTTAATGTAAAAAGCAGCGCTGATGGTATTAAAGGAAAAACATATGCGCCCATCGACGGCACAAGTTCAATACTATTTTTTGAAAAAAATGAAACACCTGTGGCGCATCCGACAGGCGCACCTATAAATATTCCATATGCCATTCCCTGTGGTTTATCTGGACCGGTAAGTGCCCAACCAATAAACATAGATGCTGTAGTAGTGATGCAAGCACACCAAATTGCCTCTTGTGTAAGGGAAAAAGATGATAATCCATCATAAAAATTGGTTGCTTTAAGATTACTATTACCCACTTTTGATTCATTCAAAATAGTACACGAACTTGATTTTAATATCATGTCAACAGTAAATATTTGGCTATACTCATTCGCCATATTCGCCTCTGCGAATAATGGGTAAAATAGAATGCAAGACAATATTCCGACCGTAATGTTTATGACTTTCCTTTTGTGTAGCATATTATTACATACAGTGTAATCCAGCATTTCCGCCGCGTCAAGCCGACTTTACAGCATTTCTATCATATAATAAATCGACGATTCGATAAGTTCGCCGACCATATACTCGCTGCTATGCCTTGCTTATCGCCATATAACAGCTGCTTGATTTCATGAAAATGGTGTTTTTAACCTAGGCAGTTGTAGCAGGCTTTTAAAGACGAGGGAGCATGCTCCCTCGTCTTTAAAAGCCCCGGCAGTATGTCAACGCAGTCTACAACACATTATACACAATCTCAGGCACATGCGGAATATGCTCCGGACGACGGCTTAACTTATCAATTACCTGAATGTCTCGAGTGCCCGTTTAATCGCATGGAGACGTGCTGTTCCTTCATCGAGCGTGGGACAGATCCAGCCGCCTTCGACGAACTCGCTCCAGTTATATATCAGAATGGATTTTACTTCGGTATTTTTCGGATTATCGATAACCCATTGACATGCGGACCTGACATTCTCCGTGAGTTCATCGGCAGTGCCGCGGGTAAACCATGCTCCCTCCGCGGGCCTGTCGTATAACGGGAATCGCGTCACCTGTGCGGGCCGTGAATCCCAGCCGTCGTTCACCGGCGGAATCACCTGCCGCCCCGCCGACCTGCAGGCATCGCGGAACGCCGCATTCGCTTCAGCCAGTTTTGCGTAAGGATACTCAATTGCTCTTTTATCCCTGTTCTTCCGGATCTCCGGATGTATCGGCGCACCGTATCCGCTCACGGCATCATAACCGATATCATCCAAAAATCTGCTGTTCTCGCCGCCGAGCCATATCATGGCTACGTAATAGGGTTTGCCCAGTCCCGCTGCCTCGCACCTGCGGGATAGTTCCTCAAAACCCGCTTTCATATCGACATAGGTCTTGAAATATGCAAACTTCTGAGCGCCGAATATAAATACCAGCGGCCGATTACCGAGAACCTTCTGGTAATTTTGCTCCCTGAAGAGCCGCACAAGCTCATCCGCGGTTGTTTTCCATTCCGCAACGGGGTCCCAGGTGCTGTCAGCGCCTTTTCCGGCGGCGTTCGCAGCTCCGGGATTATCGGGGTCATACTCCTTCTGCTTCGGGCCGAGCAAATGGTCCTGCAGAAATAGACAGTAGTTCAATCTGTCCTTATACTTACTCTTCCGATGGAATGACGGCAGATCCGGCGTATACCATTTCCATTTCGGATCATTTCGCAGATCCCTCGGCCAGACGCGGTAGTTCACCGCCCAGTAATCAAGTCCCGCCGATGCTGCATACAGAATATCCTGATCCATCACGTTCTGCTGATATTCATCCATCAGGATCTTTCCGTCACGGACATCGGCATAGTACGGAATACGGGTATGCCATTGCGGGTCTTCCAGATAGCGTGTCTGCTGAAACTCCAGCTTCCACGCCGACCATCGGATGACACCGGTGAGTATTCCTTCTTTTCCCGCGGCATACGCAACAGTTCCGATAATAAAAAACGCGATGACTACGGCGCAACAGACTCTTCTACGGTATGCCGCAGTGAAACGCGGTGACTCGCCGAATCCATTGCATTTTTCCATATCGCCCCAACGCGCCTTACCACATAATATCTGCAAGCCCGTCCTTTACCGGACGCCGTTCACCGTTATAGACGATCTCGGTAACGCCTTCGGGTACTTTCAGCGTCAGCGGGAATGTCCGCAGATACGGATGCAGCCAGGGACGTGTCATGGTGAACGTCACTCCGTTCGCATCTTTTTTGCCGCCGTCAACCTGCGTGTTCATCCGCATCCAGCGCCAGACGTACACCTCGCCCGCCGTTGTATACCAGATATCCGGATTGCCTTCAAGCGAGGCCAGCACCTTTTCCAGCGTAGCCATGCCGCTCCCGGCCAATTCATAACTGTGCCCCCATACATGAAAGACAAGCCCGTCCTTCACCGTAAGTTCCTTGAACCGCGCGCTGATACGCTCCGCGCCGGTATTGAAATGAAAATCCGGCGTATACCCGTACGGATTCTTTATCTCATCGATATAGTTCGGTCCCGTTGCTGTGCCCCGCGCCGACCATATACCGGCATTCGAAACACTGCGCACCACGTAATCACCCTGCTCGTCGTATGCGGGTGAATAATTGAACGGATAACCGAACGATATGACCGGATGTCCTACCATTCCTTCAAGAAGCCGACGCATATTCGCTGTCTCGGCGTAGCATCGTTCGTAGCCGGAAAGATAATACGCGGGATGATTCCATGAATGATTGCCAATCTCCATGCCGAGCGCTTCAAGTTCGGCGAGTTTGGCGAGCATCTGCGAGTTGCGGTTCATGAAGAACGTGCCGCGGAACCCGTGTTTTTTCATCGTCTCGGCAAGCGGCATGTCCATATCCCTACCGTCGTCCCATGTCGTGAAGATGGTATATTTTTTACCGTAGGGAAAAACTGCCGGCGATGGAGCAGCTCCGCCGGAATATCCGACCAGCGTAATCGTTCTCGTCTCCGTCTTTGCCGTGTCTATGGTCTGGATAAGTTCTCCGCCGTTCTCAACGGGCATTGCCGGAACCGCTTCCACCGGATGCCGTTCGATGATAACATTCGCCGCCGTACCGTCCACGGTTATGCGTTCCGCTGCGGATGACAGAAACAAATATGCCTGAGTTCCCGCCGGCGTCGTGAATGAACGTTCGCCGCATTGCCATGTTGCCGATACTTTTGCGGGAAACGATGCGCGTATCCGTCCCGGTGCAAGCGGAACCGGCAATGTAACCGAGCCGCCGTCCACCGGACAGTCGAGATACCAGCGCATATTCGCTGTCGCTGATACATCAAGCGGTTCAACGCTTACCGAGCGAATGCCGGCGGTATCCTGTCCGCGCTGTGAGCTTTTGCGATACAGCATACCGCGTGACTGCATGGCCGTGAACATGGCGAACGATTGCTTCCCCGATGTGTTGATGTAGTAACAATCCACAAGCGGTGTGCGGCCCGCGACAAAGCCGATATGCTGGTTCTTTGCACCGCCGGTCTTTCCGTTGAAATCAACGGTCACCTTCCATGCGCCCGCGGGAAGTTCTGAAGCGAATTCCCAGCGGACTTCATCTTTCACGCCCATGGCGGCGGTAAGATAAACCGTATCGCCTTCTTTATTCTTTGCACCACCCGTTGCGGATGCGGCGTCAAGCGTTATCGTTTCGCCGAGCGCCAGCGATGTTAACATCATCCCTGCCGTCAGACACAGCATCAAGTTCATTTTGCCGTCCCTGCACCGATATCTTCAAATTCAAACGACTGCACATATGTCTCGCCGGTGTTCGAACTCCACGAATATATCCATGCCTTGCAGAACGCGGCGTTTGCCGGAGACTGCTCCGAATACTCCGTGAGCTTGAACGCATCAGTTCCGCCGTCAACGCGTTTTGACATTTCCTTGCCGATCTGTTTTTTATCCGCGTCATACCAGACGAAATAGAGCGCTATCGGCGCGCCCTTGAGCATCGCCCGCTCGCGGTACATCCTTCCGGGTTTCACCTCGAGCATCTGCTGCAGTCCCACGCCGTTCTTCTTGTCGTTGTCGACGATATGCATCGCCGGTTTGCCGTCAGCTGTGACACGTGTTATTTTCGTCGTGTCGCCGTTCGGCCCCGGGCTCATCAGCCAGCCTTCCGGTTTGCCGTCATTGTCGGCATCGTCGAATGACGGATTGGCGTTCAGGATGTCTTTTCCCGTTGCGGGGACGACCTTTATCCAATCCATGTTCATGCCGGCCATTGCGCCGACGAACGTGAGCGTATGTTCGCCCGCGGCGAGATTGAAACGCATGCCGCCCGTTTTCGATGCGAGCCACACGTCGCGCCAATTATCCTTGTCGGAACTCCAGCCGCCGGTCTCGGCAAAACAGAAAAGATTCGTCCCCTGCCCCGCCGGCTTTCCGTCGATATAGAGTGCGCGCATCGGAGCGTCGGCGCTGCAGTAGCGTAGCCGTATGCCGTAATCGCCCGCGGACGGCGCTGAGAACTTCCACGACAATGCATGCCCCGGTTCATCCCAAAGCTTGAACGATTTTCCCGAATCGCCTATTTTTGTAACCACTGCCACTTTACCTTTCTGCTCATCGGTGAAATCCTCCGCCTGAATGACGATGGCCTTTGCCGAATCGGGTGTAAACACACCGAGATTTTCGGCGCGCCCTTCATTATCAACTTTTCCCGGTAACGCAAACCCCGCTGGATCAACCTTGCGAATCAGGAGTGTGACGACGGCTTTCTTCACCGGCTTTTCAAGATCGATGCCGATGCGCAGCGGCTTGGACGCCTTATATCCCATATCCTCATCGATGATATCTTCACGGAACGTAACCTTCTCGCCGCCCGCGTCGACCTTCACCTCAACCGCCTGCTTGCTGTTATACACGATGAACGTGTCGGGTGCGGTCTTCAGCCATTTGTCATATGTGAGTACCGCGGTGCTGAAGCTCATCGGCCGATCCGCCTCGAACGTATCGCTTACGGATACGGTGATTTCCGGCGCGCGTTTATAGATGAAGGTCCGTTTCAATCCGGTGATGCCGTCCACTTTATCATACGCGCTCGCATAGTCGATGACGAACCGGTCTGCATCATCGCTGAACTTTGCCTCGACTATCTTCGCCATGGCGTCGCGTCCTGGCCGCTGCTGAACGCCGTCAATGACCGGCACTGAATGACCGAACGAACTTAAGGCCTTGCTGTCATACCGCTTCGCACTGAACGTCCGCGCGGTATAGACTTCGTTCCCCGGGTCAATTATCAGCGGCAGTTTCGCGCCTTTTGTGGCGATGACGAAGGAACCCAGATCGTTGTGATTATGCTCCTCAGCGTTATGACCGCCTTTGAACGATGCGGCGAAGGCGTTCGGCGCGTCGGGGTCTTTCGGACGGCAGTTTAATATCCCCGCCTCTTCAAAGAAGTCCCTGAAACTGTCGCCCGCTTTCGGTGCGAACTTCGGATACGGTTGTGCGGTGTAGTATATCGATGATGGAAAAAACGTGAGCGCGAACGACTGCGGATCGCCGCCGTTAAGCGGTATCCCTTTCGCCTGCCATGTGGGCATCTGTGCCGGATCGTACATGCGGTCCATGAAATACAATATCCAGCTCGAAGGCTTCGCCGTCGGCCCGCAGTCGGCATATGCCGGATACAATCCGTCGATGAGTTCCATCCGTTTGCCGAAACGGCCTATTGCCGCCACCTTGGCATTGTTGAACCAGTCGATCTTTCCCTTTGTTGCTAAAGAAACCCCTGCTGCGATCAGCACAAAATTGCCGAAACCGTACCCCCAATAGCCGATGCCCTCGGAACAGTAACCGTCATCCGTCATACCGTGCAGAAAATACGGCAGACCTATCTCGGCGCCGTGTACAAAAAGCGCCCGCTCCTCGGCGCTGTCTATCACCGCAAGTGCGGCGAGCACCACCCCGGCGTGGCACACCGCATTCCAGTTATTATTGCCGTTCATCCACCAGAAACCGCCGCGGTCCTCACCGGTGATAAGCCGCGGTTTATACGCATTGAATATTCGCCGATAGAGTTCATTCGTGAGCGTTATGCGCGTTTCTTCCAAAAGCTTTTCACCGAGCATCCGGTATGTACCGGAGAACACGAGCGCGCGCGCTGCCGCCGACAAATCAACCTCAATTCGTTTACCGTTATAATTATCAAGCCTTCCGTCATGCGCCGACAGCGTCCATGATTTATCTGACGCAATACTTTTCACCGCCTCTTCCACCGCGGCAATAAAACGCCCCTTATTCTCGATGCACTCGGCCAGGAGAACATCCCTCAGATAACCGGTGCGCCTGCCCATCATACCGTCGCCGGTGCGCTTGCCCGATCGCGTATAGGCGAGATAGTCATCGTCGCTCCAGGCAGTCATGCCGGATTTGAGCTGACGCTCGCCGTTCTCGACAATCTGTTTCGCCTTTTCAGGGTCAATACTCTCCCATGTCTTCCGGTCGCTCACCGGCGGCAGCAGTACCGCCTCCGGTTTTTCCGGAAGCATGGCGGCAATCTCTTTCACCCGGCTCATGTCTGGCATCGGCGTCTTTTTCAATTCCAGTTTCGATTCGGCTTTCATTTCCGGCATAGCTCCTTCGACAAAGCGGATGTCGTCAACCCAGATCACGGACTCGGGATTCGGCTTTAGCCCCCACCCGTCGGCGGTAATCATGATGGAATCGATCTGCTTCCAGCCCGCAGGATCGCGGCTTGCGCTGAATTTTTTGAACGGTATTTTAATCTCTTTCCATCCGTCCCAGTTCACTGTCAGCGGATAGCTGTAATAGGAGAATACCTTCGGGTCTTTGCGTGAATTAAGGATGAGCATGAGCGATTCGCCGGTATTCTTTTCGGAAAACATCCAGAGCCGGAGTTCATTATATCCGCTCCAGTCATGGTCAATCGCATCAATCGATATTGATTTGTTCTGCAGATGATCTTTCCAGAGGCCGGAGCTCTTCCCCTCTTTCACGTTCTTCTCCGACAGCTCGATGCCTTTCCATCCCGTTTTTTCAAAACCGAGCAATGCCTGAAAATCAGGCGAAACGGCCGAGAACACACTTGACGCCGCAAGTAGTGCGGTAAAAATGATGCGCATCATGGACCTCAGGAATTCGCTATGGCGTTTCATGAACTGCCTGGCCGCGGGGATAGACCCGATCAGTATACCAAAATAGCAGCCGCACTGTCTTGGAAAAATGCGACATGTGGTTGAAGAAAAACGACATACACGCGGTACGAACGCATTATTTCGCCGATACTAATGTGCCGCAACGTTGATAAGCCATTGTGCGAGCGCGTCAATGCCGTCGCCTTTCTTCGCGTTTACCTCGAATATCTTCGCTGTTGTATTATGCGCTTTTACGCCGTCATAGAAGAACTTGTCGTTAAAATCAACATGTACTTTCAGATCGGCTTTATTAAGGACGATGATACCCGCCTTCTGGAACGCGAGCGGATATTTATACGGCTTATCGCTGCCCTCCGCCGCGCTCACCACGAGAAGCTTCATATGTTCGCCTATCTCGTATTCCGCCGGACAAACGAGATTACCGACGTTCTCGATGAAAACCACGCTGTTGTCCCTGAGCGGATGGGCCGCGAGCGCCTTGTCCATCATCTTCGCGTCGAGGTGACAGCCGCCGTGCGTGTTGATCTGAAACGCGTCCACGCCGCGTGAGGCAAAAAGTTTCGTATCGATATCCGATTCAATATCGCCTTCAATCACCGTCACCGGCCGGTCCTTGATGCGCGCTATGACGCCAGCGATAACCGAAGTCTTCCCCGTACCCGGCGCACCGAGCACGTTCACCGCGAATATCTTTCTCGCTGTAAATGACGCGTTTATCTTCGCCGCGATGGAATTGTTATCCGCATAAATACTTTTGATGATGCTGACCGTTTCCGATGCCATGAGTAAACTCCTTACGTGGTTGCGTAGCTGATGCGGGGATTGATGAACACATAGAGAATATCGACAATGAGGATATTGACGAGTGTCAGGAACGCCGAAAACGCGAGCACCGTCATGATGACGGGATAATCGAACATGCGTATCGATTCGAACATGAGAAGCCCCATGCCCGGGATCGAGAATATCTTTTCAACGATGACCGAGCCGCCGATGAGCGACGGCAGGAGCGTTGAGAATATCGTCACGATGGGTATAAGCGAATTGCGAAGCGCGTGTTTCAGCACCACCGCTTTTTCGGAAAGTCCTTTCGCCATGGCTGTCTTGATATATTCCTGACTGAGCGTATCGAGCACACTCGCGCGTGTAAGCCGCGTCATGAACGCAAGATTATGGTACGTATAACAGACGAGCGGCAGCACCATATGCGCGGTAATGTCACCGAGTTTGCCGAAAAACGGCAATGACGCATAGCTGTCCGACACGAGCCCGTAGAGCGGGAAGATGTTGAACTGTACGCTCAAAAAGCTCACGAGCATAAGCGCAACCCATGGCGTAGGGAGCGAATATAACCCGAACAGCACGACGGCCGATATACGATCGAACGGCCCTCCGTCACGCATGGCGTTGTAGATACCGACGGGAAGCGATATCAGTACGGCAATTATTATCGATATCAGGTTGAGCGCAAGCGTCACCGGGAATGCCTCGGCTATCTTGACGATCACCGGCCGGTTGTCATGTATAGACACGCCGAAATTGAATGTAAAGAATTTTTTTAGCCAGAGCACATACTGCACCGGGACCGGTTTATCGAGGTCATACAGTTTTCGCACCGATTCTATCACCGAACGGTCGAGATTCTTCGCCATCACCCCGCCCTGGGCTATTTCTATGGGGTCCGCAGGTATGAGATGTATCACGAAAAATACGATGGTGATGATGCCGAGGAACGTGACCATCGCCTGCAGTAGCCGTTTACCGATGTAGCGCAGCAGTTCTTGATTCATGAAAGCAGTTTACAGTAAAACAGTAAAAAATCAAAGCAATCAGATATCGATGACACCGTCGAATACGATTACCGCATTGCCGGTCATTGCCACACTCGCGCCCTCGCCCGGCCAGCGTATGGCAAGATCACCGCCGGACAGATGCACGGCGATATCATTGCCGGTCATGCCGCTGAGCACACCGGCTACGCATACCGCCGATGCGCCGGTACCGCACGCAAGCGTCTCGCCGCTCCCGCGCTCCCAGGTGCGCTGCCGCACTTCCGCCATGCTTATCTTTTCAACGAACTCCACGTTCACGCGCCGGGGAAACAGCGGATGGTTCTCAATCAGCGGCCCCACTTCCGAAACGGGAAACTTTGCCACATCGTCCACATAAATGACCGCATGCGGATTTCCCATGGACACCGATGTGAAGCGATACGTCTTGCCGCCGACAGTGACCGGATGATTTATCACGCGCGGCATATCGAGCGTTGTGGGTATCGCCCTGCCGTCAAGTACGGGAACACCCATATCAACCGTGGCACGTGTCACCGCACCGTTCTCTACCGTAAGCTTGATATCAAGCACGCCGCGGCCCGTCTCTATACGCAGCGTATCCTTCTTCGCAATACCGCGATCATGTACATATTTCGCCACACAGCGCACGCCGTTGCCGCACATCTCCGATTCGCTTCCGTCGGCGTTGAACATACGCATGCGCGCGTCGGCCTTGTCGCTCGGAGTGATGAGTATTATACCGTCACCGCCGATACCGAAATGGCGGTCTGAAAGACGGATGGCCAGTGCCGCCGGGTCGTCGACCTTATTGGCAAAGCAGTCGATATATACATAATCGTTACCGGCGCCGTGCATTTTTGTGAATGGAAGCTTCATTACTTTTGTCCTTTGAGCAATTGTCGTACAATTATACAAAAACAGCGATTCATGTCAATTGAGTGATGTCTCCGCCCACCTCAAGCCCGCCATGCATCCCTTCGCCGGAGTATATCTCCTTGCCGCGGTCGGTAAACGTCACCATTATGCGCGATGACATGCTTTCCGCGATACGTCCGGTCATAACCCCGTCTGCCGGAGCCGCGAGCGCAGCACCCGCACCGCGTTGTGCGACGATATGGAGGGCGCACCGGCCGTCGGCGACAGTACACCGCACTTCTGCCGAAGAGACCGCTATTTCCTTGAGACGTGCTCCGGTATAGCTCGCAAAGCGGTACAGTTTTCCCCGCAGCAGCAATCCGGCTATGCATCCCGTAAAGCGGCCGTTGAGCCAGGGTATCTTCGCCAGTGAGAATGTAAGCGATGTCTCCGGTTCAGGAAAGTGATTTGTCTGCATCCACACCCATGCCGAGGGGAATGAACGCCCCCAATCCTTCTCGCAATAGCCGCGGCCGTCGTTCATATCCACATAGCGGTCATCGATAGATACAGTGCCTTCGAGCGCATGGTCGAGACTCAGAACGCCGTGATAGCATTCCATGAACGGCGCGAATGCGTACGGCCCCATGATACCCGGCGCGAACAGTGTCACCGGCCATGGCGTCGTATGTTGCAACGAGACATCTGCGGCGAATGAAAACCGGTCCGCCGTGACGGCGCATTTCACATGATCGCGCGTGAACCGGTTCCTGCCGATACGAATATCGAACCGCAGCGGGTCGTGCTGGAAATCATTGATATCGTAACGCTCGTAATGTGCGCGTACACCGGTACCATCGAGTATCTGAATGAACGCATGCGCAGTGCGCTCACCGTCACCGAGCGCGATGCCGGGAATAACCGCAAATCGATTTTTGCCGGTGCTGTCGACCAGCTTATAATACCAGCCCTCGAAAAAACGCCGGCGCTTTCCATAACCGTGATAGAGTGCGTCGTCCCATATGCGCCGGATATAATACGGCAACAGCCGGACTGCGCCCATACCGCGAGCATAGCTGCATAATGCATTCATGATAATCCCTTTCCTGCAATCGACATGGCACTACCGAAGAACCGTGCGGTTCATCATCGACCTCGACAATGAATGCACATCGGCATTCTCAATATCGCTTCCCATGGAAATGCCATAGGCGATGCGGCTGACGGTCTGCTTGCCCGCAAGCATTTTTACAATATAGTTCGCGGTGGTATCACCCTCAATGCCCGCATCGAACGCGAGAATTATCTCCGATGGTGTCTCCTTATCAACCCGCTCAAAAAGTTCTTTGAGCCGTATGTCCCGTATGGATACTCCTTTGATGGGAGCGATAAGCCCGTGCAGCAGATGGTACCGTCCGCGGTATTCACCGGTCTGTTCGATGGCCAGAAGGTCGGCATACCGGGCCACCACACACAGAATGCTCCTGTCGCGCTTTTCGTCGGAACATATATCGCATAGCTCATTTGTGGATAGATTGCCGCATACCCTGCAGAACACCACGTCCGTTTTGAGGTCTTTCAATGCCGACGCGAACGATTCGCGGTGAATATCGTCACCGTAGAAAAAATGCATGGCAAGACGGAACGCCGTCTTTTCCCCGATGCCGGGGAGCTTCGCTATTTCCTTTGCCAGGCGTTCTATCGATTGCAGTGCCATCGCATTGATTCCATTGCGTTCTTAATTCCGTTACGCATCCATGATACAGCACGTACGCGGATTATTCAACCTGACGATTTTCCGTCAATACGCGACGCCTCAGACCTATCCCGGAAATTGGACAAAAACACCGCACATGATTATACAGTATGCACATCGTGTAATACACGGAGGTTACCATAAGACAGTTAATCATCGTCACGCTATTTTGCGCCGTACTGTCGTTCTGTCACGCGGACGATTCGTCCGTTTGGGGCACGAGCATCCCCGACGCTGTCAGTAACGCGAACGTGAGCAACCGTCTTGTGCTGCTGTTATTTACCGGCTCAGACTGGTGTCCATACTGCGTCAAACTGAGAAAAGAGGTCCTTGATTCGGAAACATTCGCGGCATACGCGAAAGAGAATCTCATATTGGTGGAACTCGATTTCCCGAAAAAGAAAAGTCTTCCCGACGAATTGAAGCGCGCCAATGTGGACGCCAAAAAGACCTACGAGGTCAGAGGATTCCCCTCCCTTGTCATCCTCGCACCCGACGGGAATCCCGTGGGACGTATGGTCGGATTCCGCGGAACTCCGGACGATTTTATCCGCAAGGTCGACAAATACAAGCCGTAACGGGAATACCCCGGGCTACTTCGCAGTTTTATCCTTCGGTGCGGGTTTTCCGTCAGGCGCAGTCTTTGTTACGCCGTCTTTCATCATCGGGCACTGATCAGCCGGACATCCTTTCATATCGCGGCCTTCATGCATCATCTTCTGACCCATCATGTGGTGCATCATCATCGGCCCGCCGTGGAAGGTGCGAATCATGCCGCCGGTAAACACAACCGCCGACGATATCCACAGCAGTATGGCGATAACGACACCAAATGTTTTCAGCGATTTTTTCTCGGCCTTCTGCACGCCCAGCAGTACGAAAAAACTTGCCATCAGAAGAATGCTGATCGGAACGATAACTACGACAGCCATGAGCTTAATCATATGATTTCCTCCAGACAATTACGTCTTATACAAAATATGAACATAAAATACTGCTGAAAGTCAAACGATATTCAAATCATTTGCATGCCCTCGCCTTATGTTCACGATTGCATGTTCTGTGTACGATAGTGGACAAAAAAGAAGCCTTCAAAAACCCGCAATTATCAGGTTTTTGAAGGCTTATGTGCCGAGAGACGGAATTGAACCGCCGACACACGGATTTTCAGTCCGTTGCTCTACCAACTGAGCTACCTCGGCTTGAAGAACGCGATGAATATACCACGAAGCGCAATAATGTCAAGTAGTTACGTCATCTTTTAGAATCACGCTCTTGCCTTTCCTCTCGTTTTTTACTATATTCATTGCAACGAAATCAAGGAGCCGCTCACATGGGATCACTCGCCGATGTATCCGATGCCACCTTTGAAAACGATGTCCTGAAGAGCACCATCCCCGTCCTCATTGATTTCTGGGCGCCATGGTGCGGTCCGTGCCGCATGCAGGGGCCGATTATTGAGAAGATTGCTCAAACGAAAACTGACGTAAAATTCGTCAAACTGAATACCGATGAAAGTCCTAACACCGCAATCAAATACGGCATTACCGGAATACCGACGCTGATCATATTCAAGAACGGCGAGCCTGTAAAAAAACTCATCGGCCTTCAGAGCGAAGCTCAGATACTCAAAGAACTGTCAACGATCTGACGTTGCTCTAAAAAAATCATCACCGTTTCTTTTTTGCCGTTTTCGGACGAACCGAAGTCTTTTTATTTTTCTGACGAACTGAATCTGCGGCATCAGCGACGATCTTCATAAACCGTCTGCCGTATTCAACATAGATGCGCGCTTTTTCATCCTCTTCGGACGACACTGCGGCATCATGGAACACTACCGCCATATGCGGCTCGATGGAAAATCCGCCGTTATACCCGTTCGTAACAAGGTCGGTCACTATCCGCTTTACATCGCCTTCCCCTTCACCGGGATAGGTATAATCGGCTTTTGCATAGAATTCATTCGCCGGACGTTCCTTTATCCTGCCGTCCTTGATATGCACATAGCGTATATGCTTTTTCACTTTTGAATAGAATCCCCATGACGACTGTGTTTTGGTGTACGGCGGCTTACCGCTTCGATCATATGAATGAATGGGGTTTCCGGTATCAAAGATGAGTCCGAACGCCTTTGAATCGACGGCTTCAACAAGTTTGAGCGTGTGCTGCGCGGACAAGCCGCCGTAATTCATGCAGTTCTCATGCAGATAGAGCACGCCGGCGTCCTCACACATCGAAACGAGATAGCGCACCTTGCGGAACATTTCTTTTTCAACATCGGCCGGATAGGGATATATGCCGTCGGGTATCCTGAAACTCATGGCGCGAATCATCTTCGTTCCAAGGCGTTTCATACGCGGGAATGCTCGCTTCAGCTCCTGAATGCTTTTCAAAAAGTCTTCGTCGTTGCGCGGGTCTTTCGCCCAGTTCGCCACCGCGCTCCCGAAACAGTTCACGGACACGCCGGCAGCGGTCAGTTTAGCATATACTTCCTCGAACTTTTCATCGCTGATATCGGTCATATTCACGCCGTCGATGGCGCGCGATTCGATGAACTTCCAGCCGAGTTCCTTCGTCGCCCGTATCTGCGCATCGATTGATTTTCCCGCTTCATCGGCAAATCCGGTGAAATACATGAATGACTCCTTAAAACGATTCTCTGCGGATAACTATACGCTTTTCATGAAACTACGGCCATAGAGAAATGCGCGAAAAACATGGAGAAACACGCAGTGATTATCCGAATCCCCGTTTTTCGATATCGGCTTCACTCATACCGAAATAGTGAGCTATCTCATGAATGAGCGTGTCGCGTATATTTTTCCTGAGCGCCTGCTCCGTCCTCGATATCCGTTCTATGTCATATCGATACAATGTTATCGTATCCGGAACCGCGCTCTGATACTCGAAAAGCCCCCGCTCATTGATCGGCGTTCCCACATACAGCCCGAGCAGTCCTTCGTCAGACGGTCCGTTCTCGACCATGATACTTACATTCTCAATAGAGGCGCGGATATTATCGGGAATATCGGCCAGGGCCGCCGCAAGCGCTTTCTGAAACACGTTTCGCGGCCATTTGAATTTCGGTTTTTCGGCCCGGCGTGACGTCACAGCTGTATCCGCTTGTAGCAATAGATGAATTTATCCGTTGTCACCAGATACTCGTCGCCGCGTGAGGAGAACGCCACATCATACACCCAGGAATCGAATGTCGTCTGCCAGAGAATATTATTATTTTTGTGATCGATGAGGAGGATGCGGCTTAACCCCTGTTTCGCGATTCCGACGAACGCGAACTGCCCGAACACATCTGCTTTCATGTACGAGGAGAACTCCATGGCGGCATCATTGAACTGATATTGAGCTTTAACCGCACCGCTTGCCAGATCGTAAAAGAGAACGCCGTAATCGGTGAGCGTCAGCATGGTGTTATATTTTTCGCTCATGACAATCGACGACGCACGACGCCGCGCCTGACCGGTGGGCTTATACCAGCGGAGTTTCCCTGCCGCGCTGTACACTGAAATATATTCGGGCCGGAGCCCGCTTACAACGCCGACAAAATTGCCGTATTCGGAAAGCGCGATACCCTTCACCACATTCTTTTCGCTCAGAATGGCCGAGGTGAGAAAGCTCATCTTTCCGGTCCGGTACACATAACAGAACTGTCCGTTGATATACCCCGCGGCGAAATCACCTGTGTATCGTGAAAAACCGCTGTCGGTGATGAATTCGCCGGCGCGGACGGGAGTGGACAGCTCGTTATTATTATTATCGAGCAGAGAAAAGCTCATATTTTCGCTCGTTCGAAGCACGATAACGCTTGCCGCCGGAGCGAAATCGGGATACGTTTTCGTTTCGCGCACCCACATCGGGCGCCTGTCGAGTCCATAACAGGTTATCTTCTCGCCGTAACGTTCATAAACGATAAAACTGTCCCTGCCGCAGGTGGCAAATTCGCCGCGGCGCAGATTGAGAAACAGCGTCGTATCGCCGTTCTTCTCGAAGTAATGAACAAACTGCTCACGAAGCGTTATCCTGTTGATGTAGAAATCACCCTTCACGGTGATGTTCTCATCACGTTCCATCTGGTTCCCGCCGGATGCGGTTTTGGTCCACGCGCTCACCATGCGGAATTCCTCATCTATCGAATGCGTGAGAAACACAAAGAACAGGAGCAGAAAGCCAACCACGCCGACGATGACCTCGAGATACAGGATATAAAACGGTTCGCGGAATCTGGTGACTTCAATCTTCATCTATCAATCTCCGTAAACGGCTGTGCCGTCGAAAAAATATCGTTGCGGGTGAAATAATTCGGATCCACACGCACGTTCCCTACGCTCATCTCCCAATGCAGATGAGGTCCGGTTGCAAGACCCGTGGCTCCTATCTCGCCGATGACATCGCCTTTTGAAACAAAAGCGCCGTTCGTGGCGATAAGGCGCGACATATGAAAATAACCTGAAAAAAGGCCAAGTCCATGATCGATGATGATGCAGTTGCCGCGCACATAGAGCAATTCTGACAGCCGCACGATACCGCTTCCCGACGCGCGCACCGGTGTGCCGTTGCTGTTGCCGATATCAAGCCCGCGGTGAAATGACCGCCGTGTTTTCGTATACTGCCGCCCGATACCGTATGGTGATGTTATCTCGCCGTCGGCGGGTACGCTGAAAAATCCCTGCGATAGATTGCTCATCGTGACCACATTATAGATATTGGTACGAAGCCGTTCTGACTCCGCCGGCCCCCGGGCATCGTTCATTATTTTGACAAGATTACTACCGAAATACCGCACAACCTGTGGTGCGCCTTCCAGCTTCGCTTCGTTCGTATAGTGCAAGGGTATGGCACGATGCAGTTTTGTACCATTCGTAAAAGACATAATCACGCTTAAATATGTCTTTTGAGACCACCATTCACAGTCGAAGCCGGCGAGGGCCCGCCATATGACGGCGGCATCATTTGTTGCAACGGGAAGAAATGTTATCGAAAAATCGAAATCGCGGATGAATATTCCCGCGGATACCGTGGTCACTTCAAGCGGCGTGGAAAGCTGAAACCATATCGGACGTGTTGCACGGCACAGCGTATCGCTTGCCTGAACTGACATCATATTGGTATCGGGCATGCCTACCGCTGCAGCATCGGTCATAGTTGTCGTTTCCAGCATCCAGCCGTTTTCAAGCACGGGATACATCGCGCTTTTTCTGGTTTCCATAACAACTGATGCCGGCCCGAATGTATAAAAAAACGTCTGTGCCGCGCTTCCGATTGCGATCTGTGCTACTGCATTCGTTTTCAGCCGCACGACATCATACGCCGTTGTTCGCATGCACCGATAGTACAGCATAACTCCCTATTGTCAATATTTTACCGCGATTTTACCGCGATTACTCCGGACAATACGGCTCCTCACAATCCGGTTGAACTTTCACCGGCAGGATATACAATGACACATCCATGGAAAAGATACTCTACATCGCACTCGGCGGATCGCTCGGCGCGGTATCGCGATATGCCGTCACCGTCGCAGTACAGCGTTTTTTGACAAGCTTCGCGCCGTGGGGCACGCTTATGGTCAACGCAAGCGGATGCCTAATCATAGGCTTTCTTTTCTGTTTTGTGGAGGAAAAAATTATTACGCCGAATATGCGGTTTTTCATATTTACCGGTTTCCTCGGCGGTTACACCACGTTCTCATCGTACGGCCTTGAAACGTTCAATCTTTTCCGTGACGGTGAGTTCTTTACGGGGACGATGAACATACTGCTCAGCAATGTGCTCGGCATCGGTTTTGTGTTTGCGGGCTTTTTTCTCGGACGGGCGCTTCTGAACGCCATACGATAGGGAGGGACCATGAAACGCGACACTCAGGCACAGCTTTTACGCATACTCATCGGCGAGGGCGATAAATACAAGGGAAAAATGCTTTATGAAGCGATTGTCCTCAAGGCGCGGGAACTCCATCTTGCCGGAGCAACCGTCATTCGCGGCATCATGGGCTTCGGGGCGGATACGCTCATCCGGTCGGCCAAACTGCTTGAACTGTCCAACGACCTCCCCGTAATCATTGAAATCGCCGACACGGAAGCGAATATCAATAAACTCCTGCCGTTTCTTGATGAAGTTGTCACCGACGGGCTTATTACTATTGAGAACGTGCGGATAATTAAATATACACATAACGCGGGATAAGCATCCCGTACCTAATCGGCGACAAGAAAAAACGTCTAACATCTTTTCCGGAATGCCGATAATATGAGAAAGCTTTATGAAAACCATACTTTTTATTATTTTTCCGCTTTTGCTCGCACTGGCGGCTGACGGTCAAACCAACGGCACGAATGTCACCGCTGCGATGAATGATGCTGCCGCCGCGGTCAACGACTATTCTCAGCGCGGGAAAACGAGCTCACCGATCAACGGATTCCGCAGCGTACAGCTCGGTCAGACCATAGCAGAAGTAGTGAACGCCGTCTATCAGGACAGATTAATGCTGTTGCCGCAGCAGTTCGTTGAACGGGACATGGACATTCAGAGTGAAAAGAATGAACGCTTTATCAATATCAACGAAAACAAGTTCTTTAAAAGCGGTTATTTCCTGTTCAGGGCCGGCCGGCTCTACAGCATCCGGCTCGCATTCTCCGAGCATCAATTCACCTTTCTTGACCTGCATGCCGCGCTCACGAAAAAATACGGCGCGGGAAAATACAAGGATAACAACACAGTCATCTGGAGCAATAGTGGACGGGAACTGGTGCTTGAGCGGCCCTCCATCGTAAAATATTTCAACCGCGAATCCGTTTCAAATGTCATCGCCGAATACGGCGGGGTCACCGAAGACGTATCTAGCGATCGCGCATCGCTCTTGCAGGGGCTGTAACATATGGGCACACGAAAGAAAAAAAAGCGCGACAGAAAAACGTCCCTTAAAAAGAACGCAAACCCGGCGGTGGATGAGACCATCAGCCGGATCCTGAGCGAAAAGAAAAAGCCGTCATCCGCTGCAAACGGCTCCATCGATGATGAGCGCGAACTGCTCGAAGCGAAAGAAGTCTTCGCGCTTTCAAAGATAGACATACAGGAACCGAAACTAAAAAAAGCCACCAAAGCGGTACGCACGATCATCCTCATTTCGCTGCCGGTCATCGGCATCCTGTCAGTACTGTTCTTCATATTCGGTCTTCCCGCGCTGCTTAAAGACAGGGAGCAGAAGATAAAGACGCTCACCAACGCCGTTGAAAAGAATTCCCGCGAACTCTCATCGCTTCGCGAGAACGAGGAGATACAGAAAAACCTTTTATTCGATTACCGACTGCAGTTCGACCGCTACCGCATACAGGTAAAAAAAGAGAGCATCGATTCGATAAAAGACGTTGACATGAGCGCCATCGTCGACGCAAATCTCGCGCGCTTCCGCTCAACGATAGGCACGAACCGGGGCAGAAGCATCACGCGCGGCAGCACCAAATACCGCCGCATCGCACTCACGTTCGACCTCGGCACGGGTACCGATATCGCCCAGCTGCATGCGATAGTAAAAAAGCTCGGCATTGTCGTCACCGTGTTCATTTCGAACGAGACGCCGCGCAAAGGATCGGGCTCGCTCCTGCGCACCACTACGCTCAAACACTTCAAGCTGCTCGCCGATGCCGGCTGCGAGTTCGGTAATCATACGTGGAGCCACTACGACCTTGTCCGTTCGCTCTATGAAACATCGTATAAGACACGCGTACTGCACCCGGAATATACCACCTACCCGCTTACCGCCGAGACTATGTCCGCGCAGTTCACCGAGGTTGAAAAGAAATATTTTACCGTCACCGGAAAAAACATCTCAAAGATATGGCGCGCACCGTACGGCAAGATAGACCAGGATATCGTCAACGCGGCGGCAAGTGCCGGATACCCCGTACACGTGCTCTGGACGGTCGACCTCAACGATTATGTGCCGGAAGCAAAAAGCGTCTCTTATGACCCCGAGAAACGCACCACGGTGACCCGGCAGAACGACCAGTACTTCACCTCGGCGCAGATGCTCGCGTATCTCATCAACCGGGAAAAAACGGACCCGCTCGGCATGAACGGCGTGATCACGCTCTGTCACCTCGGTTCCGCCAGGGAAAAAGACAAAATGATTGATATGCTGCCGAAATTCATCGAACACTACCTGAAACGCGGCTATAAGTTCGTCACGGTATCGGACATCATCGGCGAAGAGCCGAAGCACTATATACATCTGAAGTAAGGAGACAGCCCATGAAAAAAAACGCACAAAAAAACATCATCGCTTTCGTCACGACCGTAGGATTTACGATTGCTGTTATTACGGGATGCAGCCGTTTCTCATCGGAAGCCCCGATCCGTGAAATCCCCGGCGTTACCGGTACCGAGGAGTTGAAAGTAGTATCCCGTCTTGAACGGTTTTTGTCACTCGGCTATTCAAGCAAAGAGATACGGACGGCATACAATGAATATTTTTCGTCAAAATACAAGGCGCGACTTGCGGCCACACGCGGAATATCGAACGCGGAAAGCTATGTGCGCTCAAACCCCTATATCGATTTCGAGTTTGTAACATCCATAGAAACCGTCAAGGAAGTGCGTATCGAAGGGAACACCGCCCGCGTTGAAGCGCTGACCATCGTGTATGACCTGAACGAAAAAAAGAACGACATCGAAAAGCAGGTTTTCCTCCTTGAAAAGGAAAACGGCAAGTGGGTCTGCAGCTTCTGACGACGGCAGTTATGCCAGGGTATTCTTTGACGTGTAGGGAATGCCGTATTTTTTACAAAGCAGATTAGCGGCAATCCTGCCGGACTCATATATCGTCGGCAACCCGCTTCCCGGATGTGTTCCGCCGCCGACAATATAGGTATTGTCGACCTCGTCGAGTTTATTATGCGGCCGGAAATACAGCATCTGTCCGAGATTATGCGCCAGATTGAACGTGGCGCCGTTGTACACGTTGTAATCCGACAGCCATTCGTCCGGTGTGATGATATGCTCCCGCTTGATATGTTTTCGCAGATCTTTCATCGGCGTCTTCCGCTCGATAGTGTCCAGAACAATATCGCGAAACGCGTCACGCTCGCGCTTCCAGTCTATGCTGCCGGTAAGGTTTGCCACAGGCACGAGAACGTACAGCGCGCTGTGCCCCTGAGGCGCAAGCGTCTTGTCATTGACCGATGCGTTACGCACATACAACGATGTGTCTTTTGAAAGTACGCGGCGTTTGAAAATATCGCTGACATTCGACTTATAATCGTCGGCGAAATAGATGGCATGATGCGGCATTGTATATTTCTTGTCTACGCCGAGATACATCATGAATATCGAGCACGAATACTTCTTTTTCGCGAGCTTCGGACGTGTGTACTGCTTTATTTCGCCGTCACGGAACAGATTCGTCATTGCATAGGAAAAATCGGCATTGATGATAACGTCATCCGCCATGATTCGCTCGCCGCTCGAAAGCTCAACACCTTTCGCCTTGCGGTCCTCGGTGATAATGCGTTTCACCGGAGCTTTCAGCCGAATCGTCCCGCCGTGTTCCTTGACCACCTTCGCCATGGCGTCGGCAATCTTCGAAAGACCGCCCTCCGTGTGCCATACCCCGAACGCATGCTCGATGTACGATATTATTGTAAACGCGCCCGGGCACTCCCACGGCGACATCCCGAGATATTTAGCCTGAAACGTGAAGGTAAGCGCGAGACGTTCGTTTGAAAAATATCCCTTAAGCACATCCATGAGCGACCTGCCGAGGGAAAAATGCATGAACGCCCTGCGGAAGTTTTTGGATAGAAAATCAAGCGGTGAACTGTATGTCTTCTGCAGACACGGATACATGAGCTCAAAACGCTTTTTTTCATACGCTTTGTACCTATCAAGCCCCGCGCTCTCGCCGGGGAAAAGCCGCTCTATCTCCTTTTTCATCTTTTTATGGTCCGATGCGGGCTCAAAATACTTCCCGTCGCCGAATGCAAGCCGGTACATCGGATCGAGTTTTTTAAATTTCAGATAATCGTTGGAATCACGGCCTGCTTCGGCGAATACCTCGTCAAGTACTTCACGGAGCATGAGAAACGTGGGACCTGTATCGAACGTGTATTTCCCGAGCTTTACCGCCTTATTACGTCCGCCGACAACGGCATCCTTCTCGCACATCGTCACCCTGCAGCCGCGCGCGGCCAAAAGCATTCCCGCGGCAAGCCCGCCGGGACCTGCACCGACGATAACAACATGTTTTTTCATCAACATCCTCCAGGTACATCACGTAGTGCGAATCGGTGACGTTCAGGTATTCTCAGGGGAAGGTATTGCCTTTGCGGCAGCATCTCCATTTCCGGACAAGAGCGGCCGGCCGGGTGCTGCGCCCTCAATCCTGTAGCGGCCTATCTCATCCTCAAGCACACCAATCGCCTGGGATGTCTTTGTGGTGAGCATGAGCACTTCCTGTATGGCCTTATTAATCTCTTCACCGCCCAGTCCCATTTCCTGCATGCTCTTGGTATTCTCATCCGAAAGCGCCTTGAGCTTCCCGAGCGATTCAGCGCTGGTTTTCAGAAAAATCTGAAACTGCTGAAAATCCGCCTGGACCATGCCGAGTTTCTCGTTCACCGATTCATAGGTGGTCTTCACCATGCCCGACGTGTCTGAAATCGATCCGATGGCCGAAAGCATCTCCTGCGTGCCGTGCATCTCTTCATCGGATGCATTCTTTATCTGCGTGACTATCTCACGGATCCGAGACGACTGCGACGAGACCATTTCAAAGTTCGACTCGGTCGCCTTAAGCTCCTCGGCGGTTGCAACGATGCTTTTCTCTATCTCGCGCAGTGAACGTTTCGCCTCATCCGCCTGCTGATTGGACATATCGGACAGCTTGCGTATCTCCTCCGCGACAACGGCGAACCCTTTGCCGTGTTCGCCCGCATGCGCCGCTTCTATCGCCGCATTCATGGCGAGAAGATTAGTCTGCGAGGCTATCGTCGCGATAAGCGACACAAACTCGCTGATCGTTGAAACACTTGCAAGCACCGTCTCCATGTTCTCCGCGGTCCGTTCGATGAGGTCGCGGCTTTCGGTTGATACCGAGGAAAGCTGTTCCGCGGAGCTGTTCGCGTCCGTGGCAACCGTGGCGAGCATACGGGCAGTGGCATTCATCTCCTCGATTGACGCGGCCATCTGGCTGATACTCGCCGCGTTGCCCTCGATCATCTGCTTGAGTTTTCCCGTATCATGGAGCAGGGTGCCGATGTTCTCGACAATGATGCCGCTTACGCCGTTCACCCGCTGATTGTCACGCGACGTCTGTTCCACCAGCGCAAACTGCGCCGCAATATTTTTTTCGACGGATTTCACCGTTGCCGTCATCTGCGTAGTTGCTGACGCGCTTTCATTCATGTTCGCCGCAAGTACTTCGCTCTGTTTACGTGTCGCACGCACGCTGTCGCGCACTTTAAGAAAAAAGCCCTGTATCACATCAGCAAAGCGGTTGAATGACACGGACAGCATGCCGATCTCATCGCGCGATTTCACCGGCAGGCGCCTGGTCAGGTCTCCCGTACCGCTCGCGACATCGCCGAAAACGGCGGCAAGCTGTTTGAGCGGCGTTGTGAGCGCAAAGCCGAACAACAGCGAAACACCCAGCATTACAGCCAGTAATAAAACCGACACGATTACCAAAAGGGAACGCAGCCCCTGAGAAACTTTATTGATATCATCCATATAATTACTCACGGCGACGATCCAGTTCATATCGGGAATTGACATGAATCGATACAGTTTTATCCTGTCTTTACCGTCATTTGCCTTTGACGCCTGCGCTGCTGTGATAAAACCATCCTTCTGCTTTACCATCGCCTCGTGTTGCGGCGTGAGACGTATTGTCCCTTCAATATTTTTATCGGGATGATGCACCTGCCGTTTTTCCGCATCGAATATTTCCGCATAGCCCGCAGCCCCTATTTTTTTATTTATAAGGACATTGATGCTATCGATCAATTCATCTTCCTTTGTGCCCACATACAAAGCGCCAATTATCGTACCGCTCTTATCCCGAAGCGGTTTGTAACCTGCGACATACCACGATGAAACGACAAATGCACGCCCGTAGTAATCATTTCCGAGCATTATCGATTTATATACCGGAGAATCGACCGGAATATATGTACCGACAGCGCTGGAGCCGTCTTCTCTTTTAACCGTTGTCGATACGCGAAGCAGTCCTTTTTCAAAACGCTGGAAAATTGTGACGGATCCGCCAAGGATATTCGTCAGCTTTTCAACCTGTGTGTTCATTTTGGATACGGTTTCACTCCCGTGTCTCATCACGGGAAGAGACGCTATGCCGTTCTCGTGCGTTATCTGATCCTCGATGACATATTCAATCTTTTTACGCTGATCGATAGCGATGTCGGAGCCGATTATCTTTGACGCTATCACAAGACTTTTACGTTGCTGGTCGATAGCCTGATTGACAACGGATACAATCTCACTGCAATTGGCTGTCATCACCTGTTGTGCTGACTGTCCCGCGAGCCGCCCTACGATAGTATTACTTGTAATGCCTATTGCCACATTCCCGATGACTGCAGCGAGACACATAACGATGGTAATTTTTGCCCGAACACTGAGGTTCATGATCATCTCCCCGGTTTGTCTTCACATAACAATATAGTAAAAACCTTACTTCGTCAATAGAAACGCAGCTATAGCCCTGTTTTTTTCGATGTTTCGGTATATAGTTCCCGCATGAGCATTCATCCGGGCCGTATCCATACGCTTACACCGCTTCCATACACCGGAGGTCCCGTCGCCTACTGGATGTCGCGCGATCAGCGCGCGGACGACAATTGGGCCCTTATCCACGCCCGGAACAGCGCAATGGCATCGCGTGCTTCTTTCCGTGTCATATTCACGCTTGCACCGTCATTTCTGAACGCGACGTCGAGGCATTATCAATTCATGCTCACGGGCCTCTGCGAGACCGAGCGGGCGCTTGCCGAACGTAACATCCCGATGTACGTAATACTCGGCGACCCGGCTGAAATCATACTGCAATTCATCCGAAAACACGCAATAAAGCTCCTGGTAACCGATTTCGACCCGATACGCATCAAACAGCGGTGGTGCGCACGGATTGCATCATCGGCCGCCATACCGTTCCATGAAATTGACGCGCATAACATCGTCCCCTGCCGTTTTGTTTCACAGAAAAAAGAATTCGCGGCCCGGACGATACGCCCGAAAATAAACCGCCTGCTCGATTCATTCCTGACACCCTTCCCGAAACCGGCCAGCATGCCGTCAGCCAATATGCGGGGACATCGGCGGAACAATTGGGACGCGATAGCATCATCTCGTAATACAACCATGACTGCCCCCGAGATTAACTGGATAGTCCCCGGTGCCCGTGCAGCGCATACGCGGCTTACAGCTGTAATCAAAACGACCCTGAAACGGTATCATCATGATGCGAACGACCCCGCGCTCGATGCGGCATCGCGCCTGTCGCCGTATCTGCACTTCGGACAGCTTTCGGCGCAGCGCGTAGCACTTTCGGTTGATACCGCCGCTGATGTCCCGCCGGAAGCGAAGGAATCATTTCTTGAACAGCTTATCGTCCGGCGTGAGCTGGCTGATAACTTCTGCCTCAATGAAAAGCACTACGACATTCCCGCCGGTTTCCCCGCATGGGCGAAAAGAACACTTGCAAAGCACGCAAAGGACAAGCGTGAATATCTGTATACCTATAAACTGTTCGAAGAAGCAAAAACGCATGACGCGCTCTGGAACGCAGCGCAGACACAGCTTCGCCGCGAAGGATACATGCACGGATACATGCGCATGTATTGGGCGAAAAAGATACTCGAATGGACGCGATCTCCGGCCGAAGCAATGCGCATCGCCGTAAGGCTCAACGACACCTGGCAGCTTGACGGGCGCGATCCGAACGGCTATACAGGCATCGCATGGTCCGTCGGCGGTGTACACGACAGACCCTGGGGCGAGCATCCGGTATTCGGTCAGATCAGATACATGAACTATAACGGCTGCAAATCGAAATTCGATATCGCAAAATACATTGAACGTTATGGAGCATCGACATGAAGTTCGCGTTTCCATCGCCGCTCTATTGCATCACCGATGAAAGTCTTTCACGCGGGAGAGATAACATCTCGGTCATCCGCATGATGCTCTCAGCCGGCGTGAAGATCATCCAATACCGTGAAAAAAACAAGTCGATGCGCGACAAATATACCGAGTGCGTACTGATCCGCAGACTCACCGCGGACGCGAAAGCTCTGTTCATCGTGAACGATGACATTCATCTGGCGCTTGCCGTACACGCGGACGGCGTGCATATCGGCCAGCATGACATGCCCTGTGATGTTGTTCGCGGGCTGGTAACGGATATGATACTCGGGCTATCCATTGAAACAGCGGCGCAGTTGAACGATCCTGCCGCATCGTCAGCGGATTATTTCGGTGTAGGTCCCGTCTTCAGCACCGCCACAAAACCGGACGCGGCAGCACCGCTCGGTCTCGAGGGGCTGACCGGAATCGTCCGCATGACTGATAAACCGGTGGTTGCCATCGGCGGCATCAAAGAATCGAATATGACGGATATTCTGAAAACCGGAGCGCACTGTGCCGCTGTCATATCAGATATTGTCGGCGCAGACGATATACCCGCAAAGATTAAGCGTCTACTGACACGTTAACTACCGCGGGCACGTAGCGGACAACGGCATATTAATCGATGTGACTCAGATCCACATGACAGTACCCGCCGGGGTTCTTGTCGAGATAGTCCTGGTGATATTCTTCCGCGCTGAAAAACTGCTTCGCCGGTATGATTTCCGTGACAATCTTTTTCTTGAATCGTCCCGACTTTTCAAGTTCGGCTTTCGCCTTTTCCGCCGCCGCTTTCTGTTCCGGTGTTGTGTATATGATAAGTGACCGGTACTGTGTACCGACATCATTGCCCTGTCTGTTCAGCTGCGTCGGGTCATGCAGTTTCCAGAAATGATACAGAAGCCGTTCGTAGCTTACCGCCGAAGGGTCGAATGTCACCTCGACAGCCTCGGCATGCCGTGTGGTACCCGTACATACCTCTTCATAGGTGGGATTTAGCTTATCACCGCCGGTATATCCCGCTCTCGTGGAGACAACGCCTTTCACGCGTTTGTAATACGCCTCAACGCCCCAGAAACATCCGGCAGCAAAAACCGCCGTCTGTGTTTTCCTTCCCTGTTTTTTCTGATGTGCGGGGAACAGCGAAAGATACGCGCCGTACCCTTTTGCGGACAGTTCCTCAACCGGAATGAATTTCAGCGCCGCCGAATTGATGCAGTATCTGAGCCCCGTCGGCTGCGGTCCGTCCTCGAATACATGTCCCAGATGCGCGTCGGCGTAGGCGCTTCTCGCCTCGGTGCGCACCATGCCGTAGCTCGTGTCGGATTTTGTAACAATCGCATGCTTGTCGATAGGCTGCGTAAAACTGGGCCAGCCTGAGCCCGAATCGAATTTATCCGTGGAGCTGAACAGCGGTTTGCCGGAGACGATATCCACATAAATCCCTTCGCGATGATTGTCCCAATATTCATTATGGAACGCCATCTCCGTTCCGTTCTCACATACCACTTTGTACTGCTCGGCGGTAAGACGCTTTTTCAGCTCGCCCTTTGACGCCGCGGCATTGGCATCTCCGTCTTTTTTGTCTTTCATGGATTTATCTCCCGTGCCCGCGGACAATACCGCCGCGAGCAGCGTGCAGAGGATCAACGTCATCGATGATTTCATATACGTACTCCTCGATAGAAGTATAATAATCCGCCGGCGAAAGTCAAAATACAGCGCAGGTCATTCCACCAAAACAATATTCGCATCACCGTCAAGCCGTTCAAAAACCCCGCTGACAATGGAACGTTTTTCGAGCGGCCGGCGCGACATGAGCGAGCAGTGAAGATATTCACTTGCAAGCCCCTCATACCCCGTGGCGGTCTGTGTCTCAACTACGACGTGAAGCGTCCTGCCGAGCATCATCTTCCGGTAGCGGAGTTCGAGCGCATCGTTTATCGCAGCAAGCTTTTTTGCGCGTTCGCTTTTCACGCGCTCGGGGATCTGCGGCATACCCGCGGACGGCGTTCCTTCACGCGGCGAATAGCGGAAGATGTGCAGCTTTGAAAAACCGGCGTCCTCGCAGAAACGGCATGTGGCGGCGAAATCCTCGTCCGTCTCATAGGGATGCCCTGCCATAATGTCGGTCGTGAGGGAAAAATGCGGATCTATTCTGTACAGCGCATCGACGATACGTTTAAAGTCATCGATTTTATACCGTCGTCCCATGCGCGACAACACCGCATCACTGGCGCTTTGGAGCGGGATATGCGCCTGCCGGCAGACCGACGGATGCGCAAATAGTTTTACTAGTGCATCGGTGAAAAACACCGGTTCGATGGATGAAAACCGTAATCGTCCGCCGTTGAGGAGCGGCAGTAGAGACCCGGCAAGATCCGCAAGTCCGCCCTGGAAATCATATGCGCCGATATTAATGCCGGTAAGAACGAATTCACGAAAACCTTTACCCGCAAGCCCCTGAACCGTTTCACGCACCACGGCGGCATCCATGGATTTCGGCTTCCCCCGCGCATGAGCCACGATACAGTAATTGCAAAACGCATCGCATCCGTCCTGTACCTTGAGGAACGCCCTGCTGTGAAACTGATAATCATCCGCACGCATTTCCGTCTGCACATCGGCCGTTTCAGGCATACTGCCGTGCCGTTCATAATATGACAGATACGCCGGTATCTGTGCTTTCTGTTCGTTCGGCACATAGACGGTCGAACTGCCGTCATCCCGGTGCAGTGTGGCATAACAGCCGGTAACGACCATGAGCACGCCGGGATATTCCTTTTTCAGCGACTGCACGAAGCGCCTGAGCTTGGAATCGCTTTTCTGTGTTACCGTGCAGCTGTTCACCACAACCGCGGCAGCGTTCTCCTCTCCGGTTATCACATGTCCGTGCGAAAGAAGATGCGATGCAAGCGCCTCACTCTCATACTGGTTCAGTTTGCAGCCGAAGGTTTTAATATATATATTCATGATGGGGTTTGTTGAAACGATCCCGTGAACTATTGTTACTTTTATACTTTTGTAAAAATATGTACATTACTCGCTGTCTCTTATTGTCGCTTCCGCGGTGCATCCAGCACCGCTTGATCTAGCGAAACGCGGGGGTTATTCATAGTTGCGCACCTCCTGTGCGTGCTTCCCTTTTGATAATATGAATTCATCTTCTGGAGTCATCGAAATGGCCCCGCGCTCGTTTGACATTTTCTATATAATATACTATATTTCGAATCACTGCCACTGCGGGTATAACTCAGTTGGTAGAGTGCAAGCTTCCCAAGCTTGATGTCGCGGGTTCGACCCCCGTTGCCCGCTCAGTACCGTATCGCGTTCAGACCCCGTTTCGCAGAAACCCCTGTTCCCTGAGATACGCGAACAATTCTTCTTTTGTGATAATTTTTTCAGCGACAAGAAGTTCACCGAGCATTTTGCCGGAGGCCTTTGCTTTTTCAAGATATGTCTGAAGCTGCGCATCTGTAAGCACCTTTTTCTGAATGAGCATCTCACCAAGCAGCAAAAGCGACTCCTTTATCATTCGTCACGGGAATGTCCCGCGGCAACGGCTATAGTATAATCAAAAAACAGAAAAGTTACAAACCGCCCTCGTACCGCGGATGATCGACCGGTATGCCGAGTTGGTCGGTTATCCTGAAAATGACACTGTCAACAAGATCGATGATCGTTTCCGGCTCCATATAGAACGACGGTGATGCGGGGAGAAGTATGCCTCCGGACAGCGTAACCGATTCCATATTGCGGATATGCGTAAGGCTTAACGGCGTTTCCCGGATTACCAGAAGGAGCTTCCGCCGTTCCTTGAGCATAACATCAGCGGCCCGCGTGATCAGCGTATCCGCCGCGCCCGCCGCGATATGCGCAAGAGTGTTCATCGAACAGGGCAGCACCGCCATGGCATCAAATGTGTTGGACCCTGACGCGTAGGGAAGAAAGATATCCGTATTCTCATGGATCACTGCGCCGTATGATTTCAGCGTCTCAACGGGTTTCTCAAGCTCGATCTCAAAAATCTTTTTCCCGATAGTGCTGAATATATAATGCAGCGTGACACCGTCAATACCGCCGGCAATCTCGGCGAGACGCAAAGCATAAATCGCTCCGGAAGCCCCGGTGACTCCCACGCCGATATTCATGGTAGTACGTCCGTCTATTTAGCCAGAACAAACGTACCGCGCTTGACTTCAACCGTGCCGCTTTCCGATGTAAGCTTCACTTCAAGCACATATACACCCATGGCAAGCTTCTGTTTCGCGGTGGATTGCCACGTTACCGTGTTTATTCCCGGAACAGCAGTCCCGGTGGGTGCTTTATATATTACTTTGCCGTTCACCGAATAAATGGTGATATCAAATGTACGCGTACCCGCAATATTAAGATTGATATTAAAACTTACCAGCCCGGTATTATCCGGCTTATACGCACGTTTTAATGTTGAAAAATCGATAACCGGCGATACCGGAAGTTTTCCCATGATCGCATTGGTAAGAACAATGCTTCCGCCAACACCGACATTGCTGATAACTACATCATAATTATTGATTGGAACCTGAATTTCATATACAACCGTACGCGCTGATGTATACGGCGCCTTGGTCATGGACAGTACGCTGAGTGGAAATTGCTCGGTGCTGTCCTGTGCAACCGCATATACAGTTGTGATGTACGGGTCGAAGAAATTGCTTAAAAAACTCAACGTCAGGGTCCGGTAATTTTTCACGGCGCCATTGTTCGTTGCCAATACCGGCGGACGTATTATCACCGTCGGGGTGTTGGTAAACTGCATGGCAAACGTGATATTCGTCAGCACCGGAGTAACGCCGCGGATGTTGGCGTTGGTGGCAAACATCACAATCTGGTACTGCAGGAATTGCGCGTTGCTTACCCCCGGCAGTGTTGACGGATTGAGATAGTTTGAGAACGTTGCTGCTGCAAGAGTCGCTAGGCTCCGGTCGTTCGTATATACATTGGCATAGGGCGTTGACGCTACGCCGCTCGGGCCATACCATCGATTCGTCACAAGTTCGTCAACGGAATTGCCCCAGCGAACCTGGACTCCGGCAAATACATTCGGCCCATAATAGTTGAGATTGGTTATCAAGAACTCGCGGTTATTAGTTGACCCCACATTGGTAAGCCCCACAAAACCGGATATATAGAAATGCGACAATTGGGCTAACATCATCATCCCGCCGGCATTCGTAGTATACTGCGGAATAACAACCGGAGCCGAAACAACCACACCGTTGGTAAAGAACTCATGCGCGGCAACAACATCGTCGAACCACATCGTATTCGACACCATAAAAAAAGCTGATGCTCCGATAAACTGCAGATAACTCCCCGGATCAAACGCCATGCTCATCCTGTTTCCAACAGGTATAGTCCCCCCGGAAAAAGCCGATGAATGTACACGTAACTGCGCTGAGAACATATTCCAGCCGAGTGATGACAACGGCCATATATAATTCTGCCAATAATACGATGCGCCCGTGGAATCATCGATCATAGATACCCTGAAACTTCCAGGAACAACCGGGGATGCGCATTGATATTTCGACATGCAAAAAACGAAGATATTGGTATTGACATTAACCTCCGCGTGCGTGTTGGGCGCATTTGTTTTGCGATACGCAACATTCAATCCCGGGTATTCGCTGGATGAGGTATACATATACTTATATGAGCCGTCTCCATCACATGACTCAGTCGGGTCATATGCCTGCGCATGCGGTAAACCCAATGCATAAAACCCTTCTTCAATTAATCGGCCGCTGTGAGATAACGGCATAAACGTATTCACATAGAAGACGCTGGGCATTACCATATTCGTGAGCGGATAGAGAAACACATATGAATGACCTTCGAAATCATTCCCGCTTAAATACATGTAATCGGCAGACATGATGTTGCTTTGCATTGCCATGGATGTTGAACTATTGTAAAAACCATTCCCGTTCTTCCGCCAGGATGATTGGCTCCATTCAATAATGGTTTGAGAATACCCCAAGAAAGAAGCCAACATCGCCGATAGTGATATAGTAAGTAATCGTCTCATCATAATATTCCCCAATTTTGGTAATAGCGCATACTCAAGGTCCATACCGATAAATCACCGGACGGCCGGTGGATACGTTCTTAAAGGTAAGGAAAATATCTCCGTTAATCGGACTTACTTTTATCGCCGGATATAAACCCTGTATCGTATCAACCACAGCCCCCCCTAAATCCGTCCATGTTGTCCCGTTTACACATTGGCGGACGGCGACACCATTTGTTGTGGCATAAGCGACAACGACATCAGTCCCGCGCATGCAAATTGCCGGGGCGTTTGTGACATAGTTGGATATATATGTTGCTTTACCAATACTGTTGGTTCCGAGCGTTGCCCATGTTGCACCGTTCCAGTATTTCACATACACATTGGTTGTATTGGTACTTAAATATGCGACATACGGATTCGCAGGTGAACGGCTCGATTCTATTGCAACCCCGCTGCCGCCGGTATCAATATCGGCCCCGCCAAGCAGAACCCATCCGGCAGTATTTTTATACACTCTTACTATACCATTACTTAAATTGCATCCAAGATAATATTGATTGACGCCGCTGTCGTATTGAAGATCAATGCTGTTCGGCATCATCATGGCAAACGGCACATCGAGATCAGACCAGTCTACACCGCTTCGCTGCCGTACCGTCATATTCCCGGTTATCGTATCGTAATATGCGACCGTAGCGTATTTTGAAAAATCAAAACCGATGGCTCCGCATGTTGTTCCGACACTACCGGTCGTAGTGGTACTAATTGCATTAGATACGTTCACGGCACCGTTCACAGTGGCATTGGTGAAAAAATTAGACCAATACCATGTGCCGCTACCATTTGTATAAAACATCACGCGGATACTTTTTAAATTTACCGAATGATACGCAACGAAATACAAATTGCTGACCATTTTCACGATTATGTTGCTGCCGACAGTACTCGTCGGACCGTCCGCCGTATATTCGCTCCAGTTATAACGATCGAGATTATACCTATTTATTGTCGGGTTAGATCTTCTATACGCGATCACGGGATAACCTCTATAATCGAAATCAAGCGACATGAACATAGCGCCAGTATATCCAGTAAAACCGTTAGGGTCGTCCATCTGCTGCCATTGTAAATATTTATATATTGCCATTGCACGCTGACTTCGTTGCCCGTCCTTGATGGCAACGGCTGTAATGGTTGTTGTTTGTATAATGGATATTGGAGCAGTATATTCTATTGAATCAGCGGTGGGTACGGTGCCGTCGACGGTATAATAAATTTTTGCCCCGGCGGGAACCTTTGTGATAATACTAACGGTGATGTTCGTCGTGTAGCTACCCTGCGGTACACTGAACAGCGGAGCGGGATAAATACCGTCATCGGGATTCAGCGGCGTCGGAGTGCAGCTCATGGTGCTTATAAGAAAAACGGATAGAACACAAAACATAGAATATATCAATAATTTTCTCATCATCGTCTCCAATGTCATATGTCGAAAGGAATGACAGAATCGCTTAACTTACATCATTATAATACATTTTGGCTACTTTTGTCAAATAGACCGGCACACGGTTATCCGCGTTTTTCCTTGTTATATAGTATCTTAAGTCCCTTCAGTGACAAAAAATCATCCACAATATCGATTTCCTCGGAACCATGGGCGATAAAATTCGATAACCCGCCGGTAGCAATGACGGATATCGGCTTTTCCTCGCTCATTTCCTGCTTCATGCGCCGTACAATGCCGTTTACCGATTCCACGGTTTCGTAATAGATACCCGCCTGCATGCCGCGTACGGTATCGGTCTCAATGACACGTTTCGGTGTGCCGAGTTCAACCTTCGGCAGTTTGCTGGTGCGGTTCACCAATGCCTCCAGTGAAATGCTGATGCCGGGTATGATGAGTCCGCCGAGATATTCGTTTCTGCCCGATACAGCGCAGAACGTTGTTGCCGTGCCGAAATCAATGATGATAGCCGGTGTCGAGTAGAGCTTTATCACCGCATACGCGTTCACCAGACGGTCGGTACCCAGTTTGTTCGGTTCATCATAGCGCACCGCCATCACATCGCTGAAATCCTCGTGCGTGACCAGCACGGGGTTACAGTTGAAATATTTAAAGATCATCTTGTTTATCGAGTGATTGATCGGCGGCACAACGCTCGAATATATGCCGCCGGTGATACTGGTCGGCGCCACGTTATTGTGTATCAGCATCTCCTTGAACATAATACCAAGCTCATCGGTAGTGATGCTTCTGTTGGTTCCAATGCGGAATGAGGCGATGAGTTTCTGGTCGTTCGGCTCTTCGGAAAAGATACCGGACTCTATATTGCTGTTCCCGACGTCGATGGTAAGTATCATACCGGATGCTCCTCGCGTTTCGTCACATTCGTCGCGATGAGTATATATCAAATCCTCCCGCGCAACAACTATGCAATCCAACACGCGGCGGCAAGCGATCGATTGAAAACGAGCTTAATTCCGGTATACTATATCTGCTTATTTAATGAGGAGAGCACGTATGCCTACTATAGCTTTGTTACTGGTATCGAACATCTTCATGACATTCGCCTGGTACGGACATCTCAAATACAAACAGGCGCCGCTTTTGCTCGTCATCGCAGTCAGCTGGCTCATCGCGATGCCGGAATACTGCTTTCAGGTTCCCGCAAACCGTATGGGGCACGGCACCTTCAACGCGGCGCAGCTCAAAACGATTCAGGAAGTAATAACGCTTACCGTTTTTTCAGTTTTCTCGGTTGTCTATCTAAAAGAAGAACTGCGCTGGAACTACCTCGTCGGCTTCGCCCTTATCATTGCAGCGGTGTTTTTCATTTTCAAGAAATGGTAAATCATTTTTGACATTTCCATCTGTATACATATACTCAGTTCGTATGAGAAGATTTTATACACTGACTATTATTGCCGCAGCCGTTTTTTGCTGTGCGGCAATGCCGCTCACCGCTTCAAACAACGACGAACTCAAAGCACGGATGGCGCTTAAGAAGAGGCTCTACCCCGCTCTGTCCGCACGTGTCATAGCACTGATGGAACTCGGCGGCACGAACGGGCATACATTCACCGCCGTTGCGCGCCAGTACGGTTTTCCTGTAATGAATGACGGCCGTGCCGTTTTCAATCTCACAACCGAAGCGGCGAGCACCGATGCGGTAATCGCCGCGTTGCGGTCTTTCGGCGTATCCCGCATTACACGACATAAGAACGAGCTGGAAATTGCCGCCGATGCCGGAATGCTGCCGCTTATCAACAATCTGCCGGGCGTGAACAGGGTCCGCGCGCCTTATATACCGCAGGCGCTGACGATCAACGGCGAAGAACCCGCACTGACCAAAGCGACTAATCTGCACGCAATCGGCACGCGGGGCCAGAACATCAACGTGGCCGTAATCGATCTGGATTTCTTAGGCCTTGATGACGCCATCACCTCGGGAGAACTGCCGGCGAATGTCGAGCGGATTGATTTTACCGGATTCGGACTCTCTGTATTTGAAGCCCATGGAACCGCCGTTGCCGAGGTGGTACACGAAATGGCACCGGACGCAAAACTCTTCCTTATCAAAGTCGGGAGCGGGCTGGACCTTGCCAACGCGAAGGATTACTGCATTACGAACAATATCCATATCATCAATCATTCCGTCGGCTGGTTCAATACCGAATGGGGTGACGGCAAAGGCTATATATGCGACATAGCGAACGACGCCTTCAGCAACGGCATACTTTGGGTCAACGCGGCAGGCAATTCCGGGGTAAGTCACTGGCAGGGCATGTTCACCGATGCGAACAGCGACAACTTCACCGAGTTCAGCGGCAGCGCAGAGACCAATGTTTTTAACGCATCCTCAGGTAAAAAAATATCCATTTATCTGTCCTGGAACGACACCTGGGGTGGAAGCACCAGCGATTACGACCTCTACCTCATCCGTTCAAACAGCGGCGCATGGACGGCGGTGGCGCAATCGATTGTCCGCCAAACGGGTACCGACGACCCGGTTGAGGCAATCAGCGTAACCGCCCCCGCGAGCGACACTTACGGCATTATGATTCGAAAATATTCGGGGGTATCCCGAGACCTCCAGATATTCACCTCACACACCCTGAAATATGTTTCCGCACGAAGCATAGCCACCCCCGCAGATGCCATGGGCGCGCTCGCAGTCGGCGCGATAGCGGCAGGCAGCTGGCCCGCAGGACCGGCAGCATCGTACAGTTCACGCGGACCATCGCAGGACGGACGCATTAAACCGGATGTCTGCGGTGTTGACAGCAATCAGAATTATATTTTTACCTACTACTACAGCGGTTACAACGGCCGCTTTCTGGGGACATCCTCTGCTGCTCCGTGCGTAGCAGGCGCGGCTGCACTTATCTGGAGCGCATATCCGTTTGCGAACAACCGTTTTATCTGGACGCAGCTCACCAACACCGCTATCGATGCGGGTACCGCCGGTCCCGACAACGATTTCGGATACGGATGCATCAATCTCACCAACATCATCGACACTGCAAAAGCAACGGCAAAGAGTATCGCCATAAATAACCCTTACCGCGGCACGGGTGTGGTCACATTCATCAACACACCGAAAGGGACAGTGATATCGATACGGACTATCACCGGGAAATTCGTGCGACAGGTCACCTGTGATGACGACAGCGGCCGCACGATCTGGGACACACGCAACGCCGCGTTAGAAGCGGTCGCCCCCGGCATGTATTACTGTGACATCGCCAAGCCCGGCAATACGCATACCACGATACGCGTGATGGTCACCACGGTGCGTCAATGAAAAAAAATATCTTTCGTTTTATAACAGTGATGTCCGCCTGCGCCGCGCTCACCGCTTCGGGCGGAACAGCGTTCGAATTCCTATCCGTACCGGACGGTACATTTACCGGTCTCGGCGGTACAGGCGCAGCTGCACAGGGCTGCATTGAAGGGGTTTTCAACAATCCGGCATCGCTGGCATCGATACGTGACGTAATCCGTGGCGCCGGTTCCTGGTCGTTCCTGCCCGAAGCGGGGCTTGCCTCTCTTGCCGGAAGTTACTCCCCCGTCCGGAATCATGTCATTGCGCTCGGGGTGAAATATCTATCGTACAACGCGCTTGAAGGCGATATGACATTTGACAACAACTTCACCCCGTCGCAGTTTTCCGCCTCATCGCTCTATGCCGCGGCATCATATGGAATAGCGCTCGGCGATATTTTCGCAAAACTGCTGACATTCCCGATACGTTTCGACCTCGGTGCAACCCTCGGCTTCGCGCGTGAATCGTTCGACAATGCCGCACTCTCCGCTGTTCTCGCCGACGCGGGCATCATCGTGTCGCTTTTCGACCGTCATCTGGCTCTCGGCGGCGTGCTCAAACACGCGGGCGGCATGCTTGACGGCAGCACAACACCTCCCCTGCCGCTCAGTTTCACCGCCGGCATTTCCGGCAACATCGACCTCGCTCCGGGATATGCGCTTAACCTTTTTGCCGACAGCGATTTTGCAAGCGGCAGTTTCGGCATTGAAGCCGTGTTACTGCGGTATGCATATATCCGCGCCGGTCTCTACGTCGCCGACCGGCAGACAGATATTTCCGGCGGTGTCGGCTGCCTCATCCCCGGCGGCATTCCGGTTCACATCGATTATTCATTCGCCGTGTCGGCAATCGGTGTCCGGCATAATATCGGCGCGCAGGTATCGTTTGAGACAATGGACAATGCGCCCGCGGCCAATCAAAAATAGAAGTATACCTTTTACTTAGTTCGAAGCTGCACACCGGCAATATATATATCGCATTCTTCCTTCACCCAAACCACGCGGGCATTTCTGAACCGCACTTTCTGATTATCCGTCCGGTCAAAACAGACCGACATATCTACCGTCTCGCCGGCGATGAGCGGCAGCGGCGTGACAATTCTGGCACCGGATGCGGACAAATCGACCGATACGCCCTCGAACGGCACCCCGCCGAGACGTTCCGGTATCAGGTCCACCGGATACTTCAATGTATATCGCTGATGTTTTCGCGCTTCGGCAGTCATTCGTTTACCATCACCTGGATGTTCCGCATGCTGATACGGTACACATCGTACCGGCTATGCATCACGGCAGTGCGGATAGATTATTAACCTATTATAGTATAATACAAAATATGAAATCGATGTTCTTTTTTTTTGTTCACCCTCTGATTCCTTGACGTATGCGTCTATTCACGTTATATTCGCATTATCAACGCTTGACCGGGGCTTACCATGGCACACATACTCACCTCGCCTGAAGATATCAGCATCGCATGGCTCGAATCGATGCTACGAACGACCGCATCGTCTGTCGCTCCGGAAATCAAAGACTTTGCCATATCGTTCACCCGCGCAAGCACGATGGCGTCAATTGCGGGAGTGGATATCGTCTACGACCGGCCGGCTGAGGATATGCCCGCGTCGCTTTTCATAAAAACGGCAAAACTGAACGCGAAGGGAGTCCCCACGGGCAGCGGCAGAAAGGAGGTTTATTTCTATAATAACCTTACCGGAGTCATCAAGCCGGGCACAGTACCCCGCTGCTATTTCGCGTCATTTGACGAGGATACAAAACAGTACACGATTGCGCTGGAGAACATCTCGGCGACACATGACAACGCCGCGTGGCCTGAAGAACACTATTTCGACCAGTGCTGTCTTGCCATAGACAGTTTTGCGGAGATACATGCCGCATGGTGGGACCATCCTGAACTTGAGCGTATCATCGCAAAACGGACGGCCGATGACTGCCGGAATGGAGGCATCCGCGCCCGCGCAATGCTTTCCCGTTTCCTTGACGCACACAAGAACAGCATCCCGAAGGAATATCGCGACACCATGCTCCGGTACAATGATGTATGCGATATCGTCGACGAGCGGTATCTATCGAACCGGAACATCTCGCTTGTGCACCGTGACGCCCACTTCTGGAACTTCATGTACCCGAAAAACCGCACCGGCAGCGTACGCATCATCGACTGGGATTCGTACCGCATCGACACACCGACAAACGATATCGCCTACTATATGGCGATACACTGGTATACGCCGCAACGTCACCGGTATGAATGGCGGCTCCTTGAGCGGTATCATGAAAAGCTGCTCGCACACGGCATAAAAAACTACAGCTTTGAAATGCTCATCGACGACTACAAGCTTTCCGTCCTTTCTTCGCTTTTCCTCGCTGCGGCGCAGTGGGAAATGGGTCTCGATGAAACGACCATCTGGCGCCCGAACATGCAGCACGTCTGTGAAGCGTTAAACGACCTCGACTGCATGGAAGCGGTCAATCGTCTTCGAGGAACCTTTTAGCCGCCGTTCGAGGGAACTTTTTTTTAACCCCATACGTCTAAAAACCGTTTTTCCGGAATAATATTTCCCTATTTTTTTCAGGAAAGTGTTATATCGGACAATTCAGTATCAAGGAGTTTTACATGAAGAAGTACACCGCATTCATCCCCGCGCTCATCGCCGCCCTGATGGCCATCGCCTGCGCGAACGCAGACGAGCAGTTCACCGCCAAGGAAATGGCCGACGCGCTTGCAAACCAGGAAAACGGCACGACAACCGAAATGACCGACATGCTCGGCGCTATGGGCAGCACCGACGGCGGCGCATTGTCACTCGCCGCGCCGATGGCAACATATACGGTCACCGCCAGCGGCACCATGAGCGGATTTGCAAATGTATCCGCCGGCGTGTATATAAAAAGCAACACAACCCCAATAACCGTCACCGCCCCCGGATTCTCAGGCACCATCAGCAGCGTCAGTGTGCGCGTTGAATGCTATAACGCATCGGGAAGCAATATCAACATCGTCGACACAGGCAAGTCACTCGGTGACGCCGCGAACGGCACGATTAAATCCATAAAATACACCCGGACGGTCAATGCAACAGTGAAAAATATCCGCCGGAACATTGAGCGTTCACTGAGCGCAAACACAACATTCACCGCCGCGGGCATCAACGACGGAACGGCGGGTGTTACACTCACCGGAACACGCATAGCCACCAATACGGTCACCGGCGGCGAAGTCACTGGAACCTGGACGGTATCGCAGACATTCAACAACGTTAATGCCGTACGGAAAAGTGAAAACGGCGTTGTGTACACGGCGCTCACCGGCATTATGAACATTTCGGTCAACGGCACCTACGGCGGATCACGCGGTAGCAGAAATATAGACAAGGACGCAACCGTCACGTTCAACGCAACGAAAACGGTCTCGGTCACCGCAGGCGGCACCACGGTTAAGGTAGATATCGCTACGGGCGATATTACCGAATAAGACATACGGGAATTGTCCACCAAGGCGCATCGGCCATTCCAGCCGGTGCGCCTTTTTTTTATTATCTGCTGATTGCATAATCATTCCGTATACACTATAATCATTCCGCACAACGGTCTGCATCACTCGAACAAGGAACGTCATTATGGAAGCAATCACCGCGGTTCGCGGCACCAACGATCTCGTCTACGCGCAGGCGGCACGTATGCTTGCGCTGGAAAACACACTCCGCGGCATTGCGCACAAGTACGGGTATGAAGAGATCCGCACCCCCGTGTTCGAACACACCGAACTGTTCACCCGCGGCATCGGCGAGGATACGGACATCGTGAGCAAGGAGATGTTCACGTTTCAGGACCGCGGCGAGCGTTCGCTGACACTGCGCCCCGAAGGCACCGCATCCATGGTCCGCGCCTTCGTGGAACATCACCTGTTTGCTGAGCGCGGCATCAACAAGATATTCTACACCGGCGCCATGTACCGGGCCGAACGGCCGCAGAAGGGCCGCTACCGCGAGTTCCATCAGTTCGGCGTCGAGGTCATCGGATCGCCCTCACCGCTGGTGGACGCCGAGATCATCCTGTTCAATCTCGATGTGTTTAAAACACTCGGCCTCTCAGGGCTTACACTTACCATCAATTCCGTCGGCTGCCCGAAATGCAATCCGGCGTATCTTGCGGCGCTCCGCGAGACGTTCAAGAACGACCTTCCCTCACTCTGCGAGACCTGCAGAACACGTTACGACAAGAACGTGCTCCGCATGCTCGACTGCAAAGTGGAAAGCTGTCAGCCGATACTCGCCAAGGCTCCTGCCTTCAGCGACCACCTCTGCGACGAGTGCAAGCCGCACTTCGAGACGGTGAAGCAGGAACTTGCCAATGCGGGCATTCAGTTCACGGTGAACCCGCGCCTCGTTCGCGGTCTCGACTACTACACCAAAACGGCGTTCGAGATATCCGCAAACATGCTGGGTGCACAGAACGCAGTGTGCGGCGGCGGACGATATGACAACCTCATCGGCGTCTTCAATAACGGGAAAAGTTTTCCCGCGATGGGAAGCGCCTTCGGACTTGAACGTATACTCCTCGCGCTCGGCGACGCTGAGACGAAAAATACCATCGACGTATTCGTCGTTGCGTTCAAGGAGACGGCGGACAAGCTTATGCCGACATTGTCCATGCTCCGCGCCGCGGGACGGTCGGCGAATGCGGATTACAATGTATCATCGATAAAAAGTCAGCTTAAAACCGCCGACAAACTCGGCGCAAAATACACGCTCATACTCGGCCCCGAGGAAGCAGCCGCCGGAGAATGCATGCTCCGCAATATGACGGACAAGACGGAAAAGCGCGTGAAGATCGCGGACGCTGCAGGAATGATCGTATGACCGTACGCATCGTGAATAAATCGAAAAATCCGCTGCCGAAATATCAGACAACGGGGTCATCGGGCGTGGACATGTATGCCGACATCGAAGTGCCGATGCAAATAACCGCAGGACAGCCCGTGGCCGTACCGACAGGACTTTTCGTCGAAATACCGCACGGCTATGAGGCGCAGATACGCTCGCGCAGCGGACTTGCGCTCAAGGAAGGCGTCTTCTGCCTCAATTCACCGGGCACGATAGACAGCGACTATCGCGGCGAAATTAAAGTGATTATCGCCAACACGAAAGATACGCCGTTCACAGTGAAACCGGGCGACCGCATCGCGCAGATGGTATTTACGAAAGTGGAAATAGCCGCATTTGAACAGGTATCATCACTCGGCGATACGGAACGCGGACACGGCGGATTCGGCAGTACGGGTAAATAAAAATCGCATAGCGCGGGACATATCCCGCAACCCAAGAGGGCAAAATGACAGCATACCAAGTACAACACGCGCATGGATGCGCGGAATTACGATGTGCTCCCGCGCTTCGCTAGCGCCAGCGGTGCCGGATGCACCGCGAGAGCGACAATACAGTGTGCTATTTTTTTAGTACAAAGTGCAAAATATGAGAAGTAACGGTTCACCGAAATAAAGGAGAACATCCATGCCGCAGAAGAAAAAAAAGCGGGCAATCCAAAAGCGGAAAGCGAACGCTGTCAAGCGGAAGTCACCCGCGATACAACGCAAACGCAGACAGACGGCCGCAAAGAAACATGAGATAGCCGTCATCGATACTATTGCGGCGATGCGCCGTTTTGCAAGCACGGCACGCGCCAAAAAAAAGAAAATCGGGTTCGTCCCAACGATGGGAGCACTCCACGAAGGGCACATCTCGCTGATACGCGCCGCGAAAAAGGACTGCGACGTCGTTATCGTGAGCATATTCGTCAACCCCACGCAGTTCTCGCCCACCGAGGACCTCAGCAAATACCCGCGGACATTCGACAGCGACCAGAAGCTCATCGCCGGCGCGGGCGGACATGCCATTTTCTACCCTACGAACATGATGATGTATCCCGAAGGGTATGCCACCTACGTGACGGTTGAAAGTCTTTCATCACTCCTCTGCGGCGTAACGCGGCCGCATCATTTCCGCGGCGTAACCACAGTGGTCACCAAACTGTTTACCATCATCACGCCGGATATCGCGTACTTCGGCGAAAAGGATTATCAGCAGGCAGCCATCATCCGCCGCATGACCGCCGACCTCAATCTGCCGGTGATGATCAAAACATGCCCCGTCATCCGCGCGGAGAACGGGCTTGCGTTAAGCTCGCGCAACAGGTATCTTTCCGATAAGGAGAAGGCCGATGCGCCGCTCCTCTGCCGCTCGCTCCTCGCCGCACGCGCAGCATATGCGAAGGGCGGCCGCGACGTGAAGGCGCTGACGGACATCATGGAATCCGTGCTCCGCGGAGGAAAAACACTTCGTATTGATTATATCGCGTTCGTGGACGCCGCAACGCTAGCGAAAAAGACGACGGCCGACAATAACACGCGCATCATCATGGCGGTATACTGCGGATCAACACGGCTTATCGACAATATGGCGATACGATAAAAGAAATAGTCCCGCTCAGAATGTCCAATACGCCCCGGCATTCGCGAATCCGGAATAGACCGGTATATTTCCCGGATAACGTCCCGTCTCCTGCCCGTAGAAGCCTGCGGAAAATTCGACATGCGCGGTGAGAACGATACCGAGCGCCCACTGTGCAATGAACACCAGAATATTCTCGTTGGGGAAACGCCGCACCTCGCTCTCGTTCATCGGGACGACGAGCGGCATATACGCCGGCAGCGCGAACGGCCAGAACGGACCCACATATTCCGGGGGCGCTATCACCTTGAGGATCGGCACATACTGCAGGAACGAGAAATCGAACGCCGAGTGAATGCTCACCGAGGGATATCCCTGATTGAGTCCTAAACGTATATCGGCGAAACGGTTCAGCACGCTGAAACGCAGCCCCGCATGTGTTTTCAGCAGGAAACTCCACCACGTCGGAAAAAAGTAATCCGAGTTCCGCGAGAAAAGGTCGTCCATACCGAACGTAATCACCGGGTTCTCGAAAATACCCGCGATGGTAAGCGGCATGAAATACGACGCGCCTATCTTCATGTTGATGGGAATATAGCCGCTGCGCCCGTCCCACCAGTGCACCGGTGCGTATACATCCTCAAGGACGATGCCGAGCCGCCACTCGCGGCTCAACCGCCACACACAGCCCAGATCTGCCGAAAATCCGTTGCCGATATACAGCGGCGCAATTGCGTCATAGGACACACCGTTGATGAGCGCTCCGCCGAATGTTCCCGCCACCGCGCCGATGGTCTGCATATAGTGGTCCATGACCGTGCCGATGATGCTGTTCGTCGTAATCGTCCCGTTCGTATTGGAGACGATGTGATCGGAAAGCAGATTGAGCAGATCCTGTTCGCTGGTGATATTCACCGCGAGCCGGTTGAACACGCGGACGGTTGCGCCGAACGAAAAACGGTTCATACCGGGCATCTGCGTGGCAAAAGCGATCTCGGCGGAGATGTCGTTCCTGAAACCCGGCGGCAGCATCACCTCAAGATGGTCGTATGCAAGGAACGCTATGTTCTTCGAGAACGGCACATAGAGCGGCGCGCTCACGTCGATATGCATGTTCAGTGCGAGAAAGTCTGATACGGCGGCGGCGAAGTTGGTCACGTCGTCGATATTGGTCATCGCCCCGAAATGCGGACGATTCGTGTTGAACGTCACCCCGGCCATACCGAGCAGATACGATATCGTCTCAAATCCGGGAATACCCGCCAGCGAGGAGGAAATGCCGGAGTAATCCATAACCGTGGTCAGTGACTGCATCTGTGATAAGGGACTTGCGGAAAACGACGGCGATAAACTCACTCGTCCGTTGTTTTTTTTCACGGTAAAAACGGCGTCCTCGTCCTCATACCGGCGGTATCCGTCGCGCACGGATGCCGTCTGCAGATACGTGAGCAGCGCCGGGTTCTGCCCGAATACATCCTCGTTGTCGGCGCTGGCGATATCGGCGCCGCCGGCACCGATTATCCGCGTGCTCGTATACTGCACTCGCGATAACTGGTATTCGGACTTGGTCCATGCCGTAAGCATGCATGATGCAGCGATGAACAGTGTGGCGAGAAAAATGCTCCGCATTTCAGAACGACCAGTTCGTGAAGAAATTACTGAGCATGCCCATCATGTTGGTTATCTCGTTGCTCATCGAGGTGAAATTGCTGATGAAGTTAGAGTACGCCGTTATATCGTTGGTCGAGAGCGAATTGGTGATCGACGTCCAGTTGGTGAGCATCGCCGGCGTGATGCTGAACGCCGCGAGCGAGTTTATCACACTGAGCGCACTGTCCGTCGCGGCCTTGATACCGCCGCTGTGCGTGCTCCAGGCGGACGGCGTGAACGCAAGCACATCGTTGCTCGGATATGCATTCACACCAGCCAGTGTGTAATGAAACATGTTAAGCGCGACGGCCATGGTGTTCACCGGCGAACGCATCTGTGCGTCGACGTTGGTGATCTGTGCGTCAATCATGGAGGAGGCCATCTGCAGCGTTGACGGGATCATCCCCTGCAGACTCGCCATGCCGTTACTGACGTTCGTCATGGAGCGTTTCACATCATCGATGCGATGAAGTGACGAGACCGCGCTTTGGAACAGCGTAATGATATCCTCAAGCATATCATGCGATGAACGGGCGAACGCGATGAGATTGGTCAGATCGGCATAGGACATGTCGCTGAGGCCGTTCTGCGCTATCGACATATTATTGGTCAGCCCGGCGATATTGAAACTGTTTGAATCAACGGCGAACTGACCGGCAGCATCGATGCGAAAAAAATCGTTCGACGAAGCGTAAAACCCGTCACGGTTTGAATCGAGTATATCGCCCACCGCGAGAAAAAAACTCGCAAGCATGATATTGAAATTGGCAATGGCGGAATTGGGGCTGACGGTGCCGTCACACTGCCCTTTGATGAAACTGAAGCTGCTGCGGCTGTTCAGATACTCCGATATCTTCTGAAATGTCCCGTTCGTGCGGAACAGCCGGAACGACGCCGATGGCGGATGATTCATCAGATTGATGATGTCCGGCATCATGTTCGTCGACCCCATGATTGTGTTGACCGCCCAGAGTATGTCGCCGAGATCGCGTGAAAACAGCGTCCGGGCCGCACCCACACGCGCCTGACTTCCGCCGGGCCGTTTCGCTATCGCCGCGTCGTAGAACGTGAGCGCGCTGTCATAGCGCTTGCCCTGCGACTCGTTGTCGCCCATGAGCACGAGTTCCTCATAGGTCCCCTGCGGTGACGGCGAACCGAAATTGAACACATTGGCGCAGCTTACCATCACGAGAATGACAACGGTGCATGACAATAAGAGCGCGGGCTTCATCATCAGTCTCCACGCCTCCACGATGTATACGTACGCTATTTCGCTGCCGGTCGCGCCGGCGGTGGGGCAGGTTTGTCTTTCGGGGTCGTGTCAACCGGTTCGGTGTAGGTCCCCTTAGCGATGGTTTCAACCATGGTCTTTACGATATCCTTATAAAATCCGCGCATCCGTGTGACCCAGTACACTTCGCCGTCATAGGTTCCGACAACCTTGAAACTCACTTCGACAAAGCTTTTATAAAAATCCGACGACTCGTCGAATTTCTCTATGCGCCCGGAAAGGATGCAGTCTATCTTCTTGAACGGAACCGCCTTGTAGGTCACTGTCCGCCGCATGTGCGATGTATTGATATCCAAATCACCGCTTTTCTTTTCAATGAAATCGCTCTCTTCGATGGTGTCACCGTATTCGCCGACCGCCACTTTGATGGTACCGAGCGAGTAGAACGCCTTGATGACATCGTCGGTGAAATCCTCGCCGAGTTTCACGTAATCCACAACCCGTCCGCCGAGTGTGTGCACGGACTTCGCGTCAAAGCGCATGACGGAAACACTCTTGATTCCCGCGTCGCTGAACACCTTTTTCGGAGCCACATCGTTCTCGATGAACACCGCCTTCTCGTCCCGCCAGGATGATGAAATGGTCTGTTTTCCCGCGCATGAAACGATGACGATAAAGGCCGTTGCGGCGGCCAGGATTCGGATTGTTTTCATACATGCTCCTTGTCTCATTATAACAATGCATCGGGCCGTATGTGAAGTTCCCTTCAGGCCGTGCGGCATACTATCGACGTTTCCTGCCGCCATGTTTCCTGCGCCTTGCCGCCGGTGCGGTGGACTTCTTTTTTTTCACCGCTGTCCGTTTCACCTGTGCGCCGCGTATCTTTTTGACTGCACTCTTTTTCTCGGCCGCGACGACGACGATCCTGCTCTTTTTCGCCCATGGGAGTTTCATTTCGTAAAAGCTTTTCTCCTGGGCGTACATGGTCTTAACAGCCGCTTCAATGCCGTTAATCACCAGATTGTGCTCATTCGTCACGTCCAGGTCGGGATTGTACGACTCTTTCGCAACGGCTTTCTTCGTCGTATATTTCGACGCGACATCGCACACGCCGTTTGACGATATGAAACCGTTCGATATGCACTTCACATGCTGAATGGCATTATCGATGGTGCACAGCGGCGTCCCGCCGTTCTGAATCGCCTCGCAGACGTTTTTGAAAACAAGATGATGCGTGGGTATGGACCCGTTTTCCAGCTTCTCCACCACATCGTATCCATTGCCGCGTTTGACCTGCACTTCCATGCGTGTCTGATTGCTCCAGATGATGCGCCCGCGCTGGAAATGGAATTCCGTAACCGGGCCTTCCATGCCGTCGCACGAATGAGAGACGATGAAGGTAAGTTTCGCACCCGTCGCCGTGTGCACGCGGATGAACTGTGTGTCCGCGGATTCAATCTCCTTGGCGTGATAATTTTCCATATAAACGGAAACCGGTTCGGCGCTTTCATGGTGCGTCGGCCCCGCAACGTACAGCATGTTCTGCAGAAAGTGCGCGCATGCGTTCTGCATCGGCGAGTCATATATGGTATTGCCCGCAAATGTAAGTTTTCCCGCCCAGGCGTTGCGCTTGTAGTATGCGCTTGACCGCGACCAGAGCGCATAGGTCTTCGCCGAGACAAGCTTTCCGAACTTCCGCTCAACGGCGTATTTTTTTATGGCCTGTATCGTCGGGGAATAAATGTTCTGATATCCGATGGCGAGTATCTTTCCGGTCTCCGCCGCGGTCTCCCGCATCCGAAGCGCCTCGGCAAGTGTGCCGGCCGCCGGTTTCTCGCACATCACATTATATCCGGCCTTCAGCGCGCGAACGGCGAGAATTTCATGCTGATCATGACCGCAGGGAATGGCGATCAGATCGAGTCTGCCGCGTTCCTGCTGAAACATGGCTTCGTAGCCCCGATAGATACGCACACCCTTCACGGAAAGCTGCTGTTCCTTCACCGCATCCTTCTGCGGGTTGCGGATGACCGCGGCAGAAAGCTCGCATAAGCCCTGCTCCGCGCACCAGCCTATGGATTTCAGATGCGATTCACCGAATCCCGATACTCCGACAATGCCGATACGGACTTTATTCATGGGACACTCCTGCTTGGTACAACGTTTTCATTATATCGTATCATCACACCGCCTGCAACCGCTCGTCCCGGCGGCAATCAGCGCAGCAGATGTTTTAAAAGTTTCGCCTGCACCACCAAACGTTTTTTCCTGATGTCAAAACCAGACACACGTCCGTATATCTCAATCCGCTGATCCCGCCGCACCGCATACGACCCTTCGATGATGACATCCACCATACCCGTGACGGTGCGATCGCGCGGTTTTTTCGCGAGCATGCTGATGACGGTAGACCGTCCGTCCTCATGGATATCGTTCACCGTCCCCTGCCAGATGAGATACGCGCCTTCGTAGAGCACGGGGTCCTTCATCACCGTTTCGTACGCCACCGTGTCACTGAACGTGGCGTAGTCCGGGTCGCGCATGAAATTGGTAAGCAGAAAAAAACGTTCCTTGAGGTACGGATTCATCGTTGACCGGCGCGCCGCATTGATGATGACGATGGCCTTGTTGAGATCGCCGTCGTGGATGTTGCGCTTCGCTGTCTCGAACATGGCGACGATAGCTTTGGGCGTATAGCCCCCCTCAACGGCGGACGAGTTTGTCTCCCGTCCTTCAAAAAGATAGATCTCCTTGAGTTTCCGGGCAACGGCGTCCGTCAATATCGGCGCCGGAGCGAAATGATTGCGTATGGCCTTGAAGTTCAACGCGACGGCAACAAGAATAACGATGACCGCAAGCCCGATACCTATCGGCACGAACGGAAGTCCGCGGACCGAGTCCGGCAGGAGCGGCGGTGCAAGATACTCCCCCGGATTCAGATACGCTATCTCTTCATCGATATTGTCGATACGGCGTATACGTTCGATATTAGCCTTTGCCGTGGCGTTCAGCGGCTCGATTTCCTGAACACGCAGATACGCGCGCAATGCCTCCTCGATATTCCCGGCAACAAGCGCAAGAAAACCCTGCGCCAGCAGCGCTTCAACATTGAGCGGGCTTATGAACAGCGCTTTCTCGACAAACGCCTTCGCCTCTTCATACTGCCGTGCAAGGATGGTGGCATGTGAAAGCAGCGAGTACGCATACGCATTACGCGGATTCGAAAGGACAAAGGTCAGCAGGAGCTGTTTTGCCTGCGGATATTTCCGCGCGCTGATGAGTCTTTTAGCCTGATCTATTGGGTCGGCCGATTTCGTCATACCGCTGCCTTATGATAATTCAGAGGAATTTCCACCGATAATGTCATTCTATTGCATATTGCTTGAAAGTCAACCGCTCTGATAAAATGAAATTTGTGTACCGGGATTGTATTCCGCAGCATCCTCGGTTGCTAAAAAGACAGAAGCCGGTATAATACTTCGACAATTATGTCAGGAGAGCGTCATGCACACACGGTTTATAGCATTTTCCGCGGCCTTCATGCTACTGCTCATCGCATGCGGCACTGCGGTAAAGAACACGGCACGGGTAAGTATGGTCAGCGGCGAGGCATATGTACTTCGCGGCGGCGAAACTGTACCGCTCACAAACAACGCGCTTATCAGTGAAAGCGAGACAGTTGTCACCGGCAAGAACGGAGCGGTACTCCTTGACATCGGAAATGGAAGCGGCCTCGTTGAAGTACAGCACAGTACGGCATTCAGCCTGAAAACCATCAACAGCCCCAAAAAGAGCGTATCGATAAAGCGCGGCAATGTTTGGATTATGATTAAAAAACTCGCCGCCGAAGAGGGGTTCTACTTCACTACACCGGTATCGTCAGCGGCGGTGCGCGGCACAAAATTCTATTCATTTGAGATGGGCGACATGCGCGGCATGTGTCATTGCGAAGGTTCGGTTGAATACAAGGCCGGCGACTACGCCGCAACGAACTCAGGCGACTATATCGTTTTCACCAAAGACAACCATTCCATCGTGGTAACCCAGGACGACATGAGATCCATCGGCATGCGTGGACATAATCATTCGGTGATGAACGGCAGTATCATCGGCGCGGAACCATCAAAGGCTGCGCAGAAAAATATGCCGAAGCTCATGAAACTCGTTGAAAAGAAATTCGCCGCTGCAAAACAATAAGCGGCGACGGAACTAAAAAAACTATACTGCAGGCGCACACATGATCATCGTATTGAAACCGCAGACCAGTCAGGAAGAAGTCGACCATATCATGAAGAAGATAGAACGGCTCGGACTTAAGCCGTACTATTCGAAAGGCGAGCAGGCTTCCATCATCGGCGTTATCGGCGATGACAGCAAACTGCTCGATCATCCCATCGAGGCTATCGCCGGCGTCGAACGCGTCATGCCGGTACTGAAACCGTACAAAATGGCGTCACGCGAATTCAAGGCGGGAAGAACCATCATCAGCGTCGGTACGGAATCCATCGGCGACACGAAATTCACTGTCATCGCCGGGCCCTGCACGGTTGAAAACGAAGAAAGCATGATCAGGATTGCGAAGGGGCTTAAAGAACGCGGCGCGACATTCCTGCGCGGCGGAGCCTTCAAACCGCGGACATCGCCGTATGCATTTCAGGGGCTCGGCAAACGGGGACTTGAAATACTCGCCGAGGCCAGACGCGTCACCGGACTCGGCATCTGCACGGAAGTCATGGATGTACGCGATGTGGAGCTCGTTGAACAGTATGCGGACATCATCCAGATTGGCGCGCGCAACACGCAGAACTTCAATCTGCTCAAGGAAGTGGGCGCTGCGAAAAAACCGGTACTGCTCAAGCGCGGTTTTGCGACGACGATTGAAGAACTGCTCATGAGCGCCGAATATATCCTTTCAAACGGCAATCAGGATGTCATACTCTGCGAACGCGGCATACGCACGTTTGAAACCGCCACGCGCAATACGCTCGATATCAATGCCATCCCCGTGCTCAAGGAACTCACGCATCTGCCGGTGTTCACCGATCCGTCGCACGCCACCGGCAAACGAAGCTATGTTGCCGCAACATCATATGCGTCACTTGCAGCCGGGGCTGACGGTGTCATCCTCGAGGCTCATTATGATCCGGAATCCGCCGTAACCGACGGTGTGCAGACTGTAAGCCTTGAAACGTTCTCCGAAATAATGGCCACGCTCGGGCGCATCGCCCCCGCCGTGGGCAGAACTGTTTAGCGGAACGGCGGCGTGTTCAAAAAGATTGCCATAATCGGCCTTGGTCTGCTCGGAGCATCGTTCGCCCTTGCGGTACGAAAACAATATAAAAAAACACGTATCATCGGCATCGGACGTGATAAAAAAAAGATAGCCGAGGCGGTGCGCCTGGGCATCGTTCACGAAGTCAGCGATTCACGAACGAAAGGCATTGCAGGCGCGGACCTTATCGTACTTGCACCTCCCGCGGCATCGGTACTGCCGCTTCTTGCAGAAATAGCGCCGCACCTGAAACACGGCATGCTCGTCACGGATTTCGCCAGCACCAAGCATGTAATCGTCTCCGGCGCATCGAAACTGAACCTCAACGGCGCCGTCTTTGTCGGCTGCCACCCCATAGCCGGCGGCGAGAAAACCGGATTTCAGCATGCGCGGGCTGACCTCTTCAGAGGAAAGACCGTTGTCATTACGCCGGACGCAACCACGCCTGCAGAACCGCTTGAAGAACTCACCGCGTTATGGCATGAACTGAAAGCGGTCATCGTGCAGATGAATGCACAGGAGCATGACAGCGCACTTGCGATGACAAGCCATCTCGTGCACCTCGCATCAGCCGGTCTTGCCGGCACGGTTTCGCGCCAGGAGCGTCTCGCGGCGCTCACGGGAAACGGATTTCTCGACACCACGCGCATCGCAAAAGGTGACGAAGTCATCTGGACGGATATTGTAAAAACAAACCGTTCTGATATACTGTCCGCCCTGAAACGCTATCGGACAGAAATGAAGCACATCGAACGTCTGATCGCGCGGCGGAAATACGATGCGCTTGCGGATTACCTCAAGCATGTTAAGGAATATAGGATGTCGATATGACAGAGATCATCACACTGGACGGTCCCGCGGGGGCCGGTAAAAGCACGGTGGCAAAACGGGTTGCCAAACGGCTCGGGTACAAATATCTGGACACCGGCGCGACCTACCGCTGCGTGGCACTCTATTTCATAGAAAAACTCGTCAATCCTGAAACCGACGACATCGACCGCGTCATGCGCAGCATCGACATACAGTTCGGCGAAGATGGAACGGTAACGCTCAACGGAGCTGATGTCACCGAGGCGATACGCACCAAAGCGGTAAACGAATATGTCTCGCCGGTCTCGGCCATACCCGCGGTACGCACCGCAATGGTTGACCTGCAGCGGCGCATCGCGCAGAGCGGCGGTTATGTCATCGACGGGCGCGACATCGGCACGGTGGTATTCCCCGACGCAAAATACAAGTTTTTCATCGATGCGAGCGTTGACGAGCGCGCACGCCGCCGTTTCGAAGAGGAGCGCGCCAAGGGATTCTCCTCCTCGCTTGAGGAAGTGAAAAAAAACGTCATCACCCGCGACACCATCGACAGCACGCGCGAAGTTGCACCGCTCACCAAAGCATCCGACGCGCGCGTCATCGACACGACATCGATGAGCATTGACGAAGTCGTGGATGCGGTCATCACCACGGTACAGCCCGGTACGAAAGCAAAAATAGTCCTGAAACAAAAACCAAAGGCCGAAGTGAATAAAATGGAAGCAAAAGAAGAGACAGAATACAAGAATACCGACGACGATGCAACGCTTACCCCCGAGGAACTTGAATTCCGCCGGGCGCTGGAAGGCGAAGACGAAGGCGATCTCACCAAAGGCGAGATCATCAAAGGACGCGTCATACAGTTCGACGAAAGCTTCGTGTTCGTGAGTCTCGGACTCAAAGCCGAAGGCAAGATACACCGCGAGGAGTTCGACCGCGAACCTGCCATCGGCGACGAGGTCGAGGTGCAGATACTCCAGCGCGAGAACAACGCCGGCGAAGCGATTGCCTCAAAAATTGCCGTGGACCGTATCCGTTCACGTGAAGTGGTGGAGCTTGCGTGGACGAACAAAGCGAACGTAAAGGGCATCGTGAAGGCCGCGGTGAAAGGCGGCTACTCGGTTTCCGTCGGCGGGCTTCCCGCGTTCTGTCCGCGTTCGCATATCGATACGAAACGCAATCTCGAGGACAGCGAATATCTCAACAACGAATATGATTTCCGTGTCATCGAAAAAAAAGGACGCGACCTCGTTGTATCGCGCCGCGCGGTACTCGAAGAGATGCGCGAATATAATGTCTCCAATTTCATGGGGCATCTCAATGACGGCGACGTCATACGCGGTAAAGTGAAAAACATCGAAAGCTTCGGCATTTTTGTGGAAATCGTCAACGGTCTTGACGGCTTCCTCGCCTTCTCGAACATCGCCTGGGAAAAAGTGAAGGAACCCACCAAGGCGCTCAAGAAAGGCGAAGAACGCGAATTTAAAGTGCTTCATGTTGACCGCGAAAAACGGAAAATCGACCTCGGCATAAAACAACTGTCCGACGACCCGTGGAATAATTTTATCGCCAAATACGGTAAAGACGAAGTAATCAAGGGTGAAGTGACCTCCATAAAAGAGTTCGGCGCGTTCATCAAGGTATACCCCGGTGTCGAAGGCCTCGCGCATATCAGCGAACTGTCATGGGCGAAACACGTCAATCATCCGAAGGAAGTCGTCAAGGTGGGCGATTTCGTCGAGTGCAAGATACTCAATATAGATTCCGAGAACAGAAAGCTTTCACTCGGCCTCAAACAGGTGAAGGAAAACCCGTGGGAATCGGTCGATAAACGTTTCCCCATCGGCAAAAAAATAGAATGCACCGTCAGAAAGATATTCAAGAACTATGCGGTTCTCGGCGTTACCGAAGACCTTGAAGGCACCATCGACGTGAGCGACTTCGACTGGAAAAATGCGCTCGTAAACATCGACAATTACTTCAAAGAGGGCGATACCGTATCGGCTGTCGTGCTTGCGGTGGACGGCATGAACCGGAAGATCAAGCTCGGCGTCAAGCAGCTCTCGCAGAACCCGTGGGAGATATTCCGCAGCGCGCATCCGGTGGGATCGGTCATCGAAGGTACCGTGAACAATGTAAGCGACGTGGGCGCGGTGGTACAGCTCACCGACAGCATCGACGGATTCGTGCACGTATCGCAGCTTGACACCAAGCGCATCGAGCGCGTGGGCGATGTCATCAAAACGGGCGAGAAACTTCAGTTCGTCATCAAATCGATTGATTCAGACAAGCGGCGCGTATCGCTTTCCCGCAAGGATTATTTCTCCGCGATGGAAAAGCGCGATGCCGAAAAGTATCTCTCAAAAGAAGACCCTTCATCGATGACGTACTCGTTCGCGGACAAGCTGAAGAACCTCGACAAGTAGCGCATCAACCGGAACAAAAACCGGATAACATCGGAAACGGAGCAGCGTATGGGCATGACAATGACGGAAAAAATACTCGCACAGCATGCGGGTCAGAAAGAAGTGCATCCGGGCGATCTCGTTCAGGCGAAACTCGATTTCGTCCTCGGCAACGACATCACCGCACCCATCGCCATAAAGGAATTCGAGGCGGCCGGCTTCAAGAAGGTGTTCGACAAGGACCGCATTACACTTGTGCCGGATCATTTTACCCCCAACAAGGACATCAAAAGCGCCGAACAGGTGAAAATGCTCCGCGAGTTTTCGAAAAAGCATAGCCTCACCCACTACTACGACGTGGGCCGCGTGGGCGTTGAACATGCGCTCCTCCCTGAGCTGGGGCTCACGCTCCCCGGCGACGCCATCATCGGCGCGGACAGCCATACCTGCACCTACGGCGCACTCGGCGCCTTCTCAACCGGCGTCGGCTCCACCGACCTCGCCTATGCGATGGCGACCGGCGAAGCGTGGTTCAAAGTCCCCGAACAAATCAAATTCGTCTACACCGGCAAGCTCCCGAAATGGTCGTGCGGCAAGGATATGATACTCTTCACGATCGGGAAGATCGGCGTCGACGGCGCACTCTATAAAACAATGGAATTCACCGGCGAAACGGTTGAAGCGCTCACGCTGGAAGGACGCCTGACCATGGCGAATATGGCCATCGAGGCCGGCGGCAAGAACGGTATATTTGCCGTTGATAAAAAGACGCTTGAATACGTCAAGAAACGCGCCAAGCGCCCGTATCGGGTGTACACATCGGACAAAGACGCCGTCTATTCACAGGTCATCGATATCGATGCTTCGAAGATAGAACCCACGGTGTCGCTGCCGCATCTGCCTGAGAACGCAAAACCGGTCACCGAATGCACATCAATCACGCTCGATCAGGTTGTCATCGGCTCATGCACCAACGGACGCATCGAAGACCTCCGCATAGCCGCGGCGCTCCTCAAAGGCAAAAAAGTATGCAATAACCTGCGCTGTCTCGTAATACCCGCAACACAGGCGGTATATCAGCAGGCGCTCAAGGAAGGGCTCCTCGCCATATTTGTAGACTCTGAATGTGCGGTATCGGCGCCCACCTGCGGACCGTGTCTCGGCGGCCATATGGGCATTCTCGCCAAAGGCGAACGCTCGCTCGCGACGACGAACCGCAATTTCGTGGGACGAATGGGCAGCCCGGAATCCGAAGTGTATCTTGCCTCCCCGGCCGTCGCAGCGGCGTCGGCCATCAAGGGAAGGATAGCGCATCCGGATGAGGTAAAGTAAATCCCCCGGGGATCGCCGATTCCCGGTTATTTTTTCTGCTTACGATATTCCTGTAAATGTTTCTCTATCGTCGCATAAAATGTTTTAGAGAAAGCCTTGCTGTTGCCGGTCATGTACGTGTTCAAGGCGGTCTTGAATTCGCTTTCCCATTCCGCGGTGTCTTTCGCATTCACTGCATTGATTGATAATCCGTATTTCTTCATGGTATCGATAGCCTTACCCTCAAGCCCGGCGATATCCCGGTTGAGTTTGATCTCGGCTGCACGCGACAGCCTCATGAGTTCGGGGCGATACGCCTCGGGTATCTGGTTCCATGCCGCCTGGGAGAAAACGATGCCGCCGATGAACGGGGATATTTTGAGTTCGGACATATTGTTTGCCAGGCCGAACCACTGATAGGCGGCGGTGGCGATGGGGCTTGAGTAGAACGCTTCGATCATATTGGCGTTCAGCTTCGACATGATCTCGGTTGACGACGTGCGTATGGAGTTGAACCCCACCTGTTTCCAGACGTCGGCAAGATCGTTGTCGCTGACGCCGAGCTTCATGGCCTTAAGATCGGCGGGTGTATGTATCGGCTTTCTGGTGAAAAAATAAATCCATCCGCCTTTCGACCAGGCGATGACCTTGAACTTGCGTGACTCGATATCGGCTTCCATGCCTGCTCTGGTCTTCCCCATGACATAATCCAGTTCCGCGTCGTTCTGGATGAGGAACGGCGCGCTCAATGTAAAAACATCGGCGGATATTTCGCCGAGACCTACCGAGGTGAACACGCCGCCCTGCAGCTGCCCTATCCTGATCTTCCTGAGCATATCCTGTTCATCCCCGGTTATACCGCCGTGATAGAACTTCAGCACTACCTGTCCGCTGCTCAGCTTTGACAGGTCGGCGGCAAGCTGATTGAGCGTCTGCCCCCACGGGGACTGTTCCGGGGCGATGGACGCGATCTTCAGCGTGACCGGATATATCGTCACCGCAGACAGCATTGCAACGGCGATTGTGGCGAAAACTCGTGCTAGTGCATTCATGGAATAACTCCTCGTGGTTGATCAATACTTCAATTTTATCATGCTTCTGATATATGTCAAAAACCTGAAACCGGAGTTACGGTTCTATTTCTTTGCGGGTGCGGCGTCTTTATTCGCGTCCCCGTCATCGATGAGAAAATATTCGCCGGCATTCTTCATGAGAAAATGCGCTTTACGGATAGAGATGATATTTGCAAGCCGGTTGGAGATGTTTTTATCAGGATTCACCTCGGCTGCGGTAGTCAGCATGTTTGTATAGAGTACGTAATCCTGCGCCGGAATAGCGATGGACGTTGCCATAGCCACATACGGAGATGCGCTCGTTCCTTTGGAGACATTGGTCGCTTTGATGAAATACGACCGTGCAAGGTCCTTGCTGCCGCCGAGTGCCGCGGGGAGACCGCCGTAGAACGAGATGAAAAAATCGTAGATAGTCCCGTTATTGTAGTCCGGCCAGAGTTCCTCGGCGCGTTTCATCATTGCCGCCGCACGGGGTACGGACATCGATAATCCGAGATCGAACGAATCGAGCGAAAACGCCGCAACCCAGCCGGCGGAGCACCAGTAGAGGGCCGTCACGTCGTCGCGGTTCATGCGTTTGAGGATCGCGTCGAATTTTGTACCCTGATCGATGGGTATGGCGTTGGTAAGACCGTTATATTTCAGCTCAAGCGCCGTGAGCACCATGTCCCTGCCCCTCAGGTACAGATTTTTAGAACGCTTCAGCATGGCATCCTTTTTTTCGAAGTCTTCCATGGGGAGCATTGCTGCCGGTCCCTGCACGAACGCGTTGGCATACATGATATAATAACTTCCGTTCGCGATGAGCAGTTTCTGGTGGTCCGGGGCGGAGGCGAGCAGCGAGTCGTAGAGCTTCAACGCAAAGGGTATGGCGTCGCCCACCAGTTCGGGGTCATCCTCTCCGGTGAACGTCGTACCGGTGCTTGCGGTAAGAGCATCGGCAACACCGCGTACGACAAGCCCCGCGCATGATGTGGTTGCCAGGAACGAGACAGCGAGCATTACTGCAGTCATTATGTGTTTCATTAGCTTGATGTTCATTTCTTTTTCTCCCTAATAGATAATGGTTACTTTCTCTTTGCGAAACATGTGCTACAGTATAGTACGACATCATCATCCCGTCAATGCATGCGGCTGCAGATACTATTACACCAGGGAATGGGAATGTCCTTGTTTTTATCACTGATTTGTAATAAAATGATTGAGCATTTCGCAAGGAGATTGCACGTGGAAAATACCGCCGCATTGAAGCCGAACCGGCCGACACTTGGTTTTCTTCACAGCCTTGAAGATATAATCTTTTCGATGTTTTTTGTCATCCTTACGGTCATTCCGGTTGTTGAAGTCATCCTCAGAGTCTTCTTTAAATCCGGGATTCCGTCCGGTTCCGACTATATCGAGCACCTCGTGCTGGTGGTGACTTTCCTCGGCGGGATGATAACCTCCCGTGAAAAGGAACATCTCGGCATCAATGCAGCCATACATTCGCTCAAAGGTACGCCGGAAAAAATCGTCCGGACGGGTGTTCAGTTCATATCGGCCGGTATCATGACCGCGTTTGCGTGGAGCTCACTGTCGCTCCAGGTGACGGGCTATTCGCCCACGGAAATGGTGGGCATCATCCCCATGCAGATCATCGTTGCGGTAATGCCCGCGGGCTTTTTTGCCATGTCGCTCCGGTCCATCGCACTGGCGCCGAAAGGCATTGTGCCCCGGCTGGTGGTCATCACAGGGATACTCTTCGGTACATTCATCGGTCTTCCCACGATCGGCAATTTTATCGGCACTTTCAGCTCCGGGGCTTCCGCGGTCATTTCAGGAATGCTTCCTGCCTGGACCGCAGCGGTCAACCTGTTGTATCTGCCGCTCATCATTTTCCTCGTCATCGCCGGGATATTCGGATTGCCGCTGTTCGCCGTGCTCGGCGGTATCGCGTACATCCTCTTCGCACATTCCGGCGGATCGCTGGAAGTGGTCGCCAATCAGGCGTATACCATGCTGACGCATGGCACGATTCCGGCGATAGCGCTCTTCACCCTTGCCGGATTTCTCCTGTCGGAGAGCAAGGCAGGCGAACGTCTCGTACGGCTGCTGATGGCCGTCATGGGATGGATGCCGGGAGGGCTTGTCATAGCGACGGTGATGGCGATGACGCTCTTCACCACATTCACCGGCGCATCCGATGTGACGATACTGTCGCTCGGCGGAGTGCTCTGGGTCATCCTCGCCAAAAGCGGCAAGTACAAGGACAGTTTCAACAGCGGCCTCCTTACCGGTTCCGGAATGATAGGCCAGATGTTCCCGCCGAGCCTCGCGGTGATACTCTACAGCACCATCGCCGGGGTCAGTGTCCTCAAGATGTTCATCGGCGCGCTCCTGCCGGGAATTCTCCTGGTGCTCGGCGTAACGATAGCGGGGGTTGTTCTTGCCAGGATGAACCTCAGGAAAGACGGCGAGAAGCATGACATCACTCCGTTTAATATCAGGGAAGCGCTGAGCGCTATCAAGGGAACAATCGGGGAACTGCTGCTCCCGGTATTCATTATCGCCGGGTATTTCTCGGGGCTCATGACGATTGTTGAGACCGGCGCATTCGCCGCCGTCTATACATTCGTGCTCGAAACAATTATCCACCGTGAACTGAACCTCAAGGGTCTACACCGCGCCGTTATTAAAAGCGCATCCATCATCGGCGCCGTGCTCATCGTTCTCGGTCTTTCCTATGCACTGACCTACTTTATCGTAGACGCCAACATCCCGGTACAGCTCACCGATTTCCTCAAGACGCATATCCATTCGAAATATCTGTTCCTTCTGCTGATGAACATCACGCTGCTTATCGCCGGCTGTGTCATGGGGATGTTCAGCGCGATCATGGTCCTCGTACCGCTTATCATTCCGGTGGGGCTTGCGTTCGGTGTGCATCCCGTTCACCTGGGCGTGATCTTCCTCTTCAATCTGGAAATAGGGTTCCTCATCCCGCCGGTGGGGTTGAATCTGTTTATGGCGTCAAGCCGTTTCGAGCGGCCGGTGGTCAAGATCTACCGGGATATTCTGCCGTTCCTGGCCGTGCAGCTCGTCCTGCTTCTCATCATCACGTATGTTCCCTGGTTCTCCACGGTACTGCTCGGCTCAAAATGACGGCATGTAGACGACGGGCATGAGCTTGCACCGCCCGTCACGATATCCCGGGTGATCGCCCGGACCGTCAGCGTTTTGCCCTTTTCCGCCGCGGAGAGAACGTATTTTTTCCCGCTGCAAGGGGAAAACGCTTTCCGTCATACTGCAGCTCACCATTCATGCCTGCGGGAAGCGTCACCGTTCCCGACATACCGTCAATAAACGAAAGATCGAACGCGATATGTTTCCTGCGCACGGGCATCTTTCCCGATATCGCCGTAAGCGTTCCGGGCTGCGGCCGCATAATCACCCGCTTGAAACCGAAACCATCCGGACGTATGCCGGCGATGGTGGCGAAAAAGTGATACACGGGATGCGCTCCCCACGCATGGCAATCCGAACGCGTATTGCCGGGGGCTTCGAAGGTGGTTGAGAATCCTTTCACCGGCAGTGTTTCCCAGATGGCCAGCCGCTCCAGTATCGCATCGGCCCTGCCTACAGCCCCGAAAGCCTCAAAAAGATAATGCGAGAAATAAATGGTTGCGCGTGACAGTTCCTGTTGCTGCAGCATGCGGTTGATAAGTTTCTTTGCCGCAGCACCGATGACCGCCCCTGACAGGACAGCAAGACACTGCGCGTGTTCGGAGTATTCACGATGCTTCAGATCGTCGGCAAACAGTCCGGTGTTATCATCATAAAAATGGCTGCGCACCGACTTTGCAAGCGCTGCCGCGTCACGCAGATACCGTTGTGCGAGGAGCGGCTCGCCGTATGACGTTTCAAGTTCGGCTGCCTTCCGCAATGTGTAGATCAGATGCAGCGCCAGTATCGACGAAAAACCGCCGCGCGCGGACGTGCCTCCGGACGGAATACCCGCCTTCCATGCTGGCACCCAGTCCACGAAATTCCATCCATCGGGACACGACACAAGCCCGTTCTGTGCGCGGCATGAAAGCCAGTGTTCCAGCACCGCTCTCGTTCCGAGCATACGCTCCCGCACAAACGTCACATCGTCTCGCCACACGGCGAAATCATGAACCATCGCTATCCACCAGAGCGAGAACGGCGGTATCACCTGCATGGTGCGTGTGGGATACCGGGAGAACGTGAGCCCCGACGGCAGCCGCGAGTAATCGAACAGCTCCATGCATTTTCGCGCAAGCCGCTCCTCGTCGGCGGACACATAGGCCACGAGCGACTGCAGCCGTGTGTCGCCCGCATAGTTCAAGCGCTCATAATACGGACAGTCCATGCTCGTATCGTGCGAACACATGGCAAGCGTCCGGAGCGCTATGGGGACAATGGGCGCAAGTTCACCGCGTGACGATTTGAATTGCGCCGAAAAACGATACGGAAAATGCGTATCGATGAACGACATCGACGTCAGCGACAGTCCATTGTCGCCGGTGACAATATGGAGTTCGACATATCGTCCGGCCTGGAACGTATGCGGCTGATATGCATACTGCTTCGGTCCGGCGGTAAATGAAAAGCCGAAGCCGAAGAAACATTTGCCGTCAACATCCCCGCGATGTCCCTTATCGGAAGTCCGTTTGGATGCCGAGGCATCATACATGAAAAGCGATTCCGCCCAGTTCACGCGGACGGATGCGCCCGCGCCGGAGCAGTCTATCACCGGATATGCGCAATAATAATTATTCAGGTCGATGATGACGCGCCGGGACGTATGCGGCGGTATTACAACCGCGCCGTCACCGGCCATCAATTTCTGCCACTTCTGCATTTCATCGCTCAAACACTTCGACGGATCAACGGGAATTGCCGCGGTATTCCTGTCGGCGCATTCCTCCACATGACGTACCGTGCCGGCATGTATCGATGCTTCATACATCGGCGGGAGTTTCGCGGCCTGCAGTATCCACCACGGCCGTGACTCGCGGCAGTTATAGGCCAGCGCCGGTTTCTCGACTTTTTTCACCCGCAGCCACGGCCCCGACGCACCGGAATCCAGTGCGCCGTCCGTACGCGTCCCGTCAATCGACAGCTGTGCGCCGGTAGCAAAATATTGATTGTTTCGCTCGAAATCAGCGAACGCATACCCCGGACGCACCGCGTATTCCCATGCAGCGGCACCGGTTGAGATGCGTTCATGCGCGGCACCTTCCGCATACACGAGTATCGCCGGGCGATACGAAAGCTGCGCCTCCGCCGCGGGGGCCGATGCCGCTATCCACCACAGACGTATGACGATCATATGTTCGCCGGGATCCGATGACAGCTCATACGACTCATAGATCCAGTGCTTCAGATCAGAACGTTCGGACCCGCGGCCGGCATACAAACCGTCGACATACAGCTCATACCTTTGGTCGGCGGACAGATGCAGCCGAATCTTTTCCGCCGCCGCGCTGGTGAATGTGCAGCGGAACACCAATGCCGCGGATGTGTCCGCCTCATGATGCTCCGGCCCCACCCAGAATGCGGGCCACGCCGGTGTTTCAAACCGGTATTCGCTTTTATCCCTGAGCGGGTCTTCGGTTACAAGAATGCGCCGTATGTCCATGATTGAGTCCTTCGCAGTTGATTACCGCATGTGCTGCATGATAATGTATATACATCCCGTCCTATAAACAAGCACAATTGCGGAAAATCGTTGCACTATTTTTACATGATCCGGAAGTATTTTCCTGTCACAGGTGCAGATACAGGTTCAAGGAGGGATTGACATGCAAAAATCTACCTAAATTGACGATAATAGCCGGAAAATCATATCAATGATCAGTCAACCGGCTTGCATTTTTTCATGTTCCGTGATATCAATTCGCTGCCCGATGGGTACAGCGGCGTATTTCAGCTTGAATTTGATGTGCACGACCGCCGCGGACATATTTTAACGGCAAGGGAGCTATACCATGGCCATAAAGAAAGAAAAAGTCATCGCCAAATTCAGGGAAGTCTACGGTTCCAAGGGCGATGTGAGCGTCTATTTCTCGCCCGGACGTGTCAATCTCATCGGAGAACATATCGATTATAACGGGGGCCACGTTTTCCCCATGGCGATAGACACCGGAACCTATGTTGCCGTCCGCAAACGGCCCGATAAAAAGGTGAATTTCTGCTCATATAACTTTGATATGAAAAAGACCATCGGTCTTGAAAAGATAGAAGCCCAACCGGATGACAACTGGATAAAATACCCCAAGGGCGTTCTCGTTGAAATGAAGAACGCAAAGTATAAACTCGCCGGTATGGACGTATTCGTATACGGCGATCTTCCCAACGGCGCGGGGTTGTCATCCTCGGCATCCCTCGAGGTGGCCTGCGCGTATGCCTTCGCGCGCACCGCCGGCAAGAAAAACCCCGACCTGGTGGCACTGTCGCTCCTCGCACAGCGGGCGGAGAACGATTTTGTGGGCGTGAAATGCGGCATCATGGACCAGTTCGCAAGCGCCATGGGCAAAAAGAGCCACGCGATACTCCTCAATACCGAAACCATGAAATACGCGCATGTACCGCTCACCCTCACCACGCATACCATCGTGATAGCCAACAGCAATAAAAAACGCGGCCTCGTTGACTCCGAATACAACGCGCGGCGTGCCGAATGCGAACGGGCGCTGAAAGCGATACAGGCCAAGAAAAAGGGCGTTAAATCGCTCTGCCAGCTCGGCGCGGGCGATGTGGGTCTTCTGAAAAAGGTCCTCTCCGGCAATGAACTCAAACGCGCGCGTTTTGCGGTAGAAGAAAACGCACGTGTTCTCGATTCGATGAAGGCGCTCAAGCGCGACGATATAAAGAAATTCGGCGAGTTGATGAACGCATCGCATGACGGCCTTCGCGACATGTACGAAGTAAGCTGCAAGGAGCTTGACGCGCTCGTGTCGTTCAGCCGCGAAGTACCGGGCGTGCTCGGCTCGCGAATGACCGGCGCCGGTTTCGGCGGCTGCATCGTGTCGCTCGTGCCGAAAAACAGCGTTGAACAGTACATTGAACACATCTACACGAAATACAAAGCGCTCACCAGACTTGATACCGATGTCTACATCGTGCATCCCTCCGACGGTGTGCATGAGCTGGAAGATTAAGGAGCATAGTATGGCCGATGTACTCCTCATCATGGGCAGCGATTCCGACCTTCCGGTGGTCGAGGAATGCGAGCATGTGCTCAAGGAATTCGGCGTCTCATTCTCAACACGTGTATTGAGCGCGCATCGTACCCCTGATGCCGTGAAAGACGCGGTAACAAGCGCAAAGCCATCCGGCGTGAAGGTAATCATCGGTTTTGCGGGGCTTGCGGCGCATCTTCCGGGCGTCATCGCATCGTTCACCACGCTTCCCGTCATCGGCGTTCCGCTCGCCTCACCGCCGCTCAACGGTCTCGACTCGCTCTATTCGGTAGTGCAGATGCCCGGCGGCATTCCCGTAGCCACCATGGCCATCGGCAGCCCGGGTGCGAAAAATGCAGGCCTCTTCGCGGTATCCATCCTTGCCGTGGCAAATCCGGCACTAGCGGCCAAGCTTGTGCAATATCGCGCCACGATGCAGGACAAGGTACTTTCGCGCGACAAGACGGTACAGGCCCGCCACGCGGGATAACAACGCTATGATCCTGGGTATCGATTTCGGCAAAAAACGCATCGGTACCGCATTGCTCAATCCAGGAACAACCATCCCCTATCCCCATGAAGTTGTCTATTTTAAAAGCAAAGCGCAGGTAATAGAACGGCTCCTTGCCATCATCGCGCGCGATAAGGTGACCACGGTGGTCTTCGGCATGCCGTATATGCACGACGGCAGCGAGAATGAATGGTGCGCCGAGATACGCTGGTACGGCGCCATCATCGCAAAAGAAGCGAAGGTAAGCGTTGTGTATGCTGACGAACGCTGCACCTCGGTGGAAGCAAACCAGATACTCCACGGGAAACAGAAATACCGCAAAGCTGAGGTAGACAGGCTTGCCGCGGTGCTGATACTCGAAGAATACCTCAACCAGATACGGAAACAGGCGAAAAGCAGTGCTCCCGAAACACAGCAGCCGTAACGTCATAACTGTAAAAGTCGAACACTTTTTGTAAGAGAATTTTCATTTTAATGTCGCTTTCGGGATGCATCCAGCATCCCTTGCGCTCGGTCGTGGCACAGGACGTGCCGAGGGAGGCGGCGCGCAAGGATGCGCTAGCCGCCGACTATACGCGGCGAATCATTTTTTCTTCTTTTTTTTCCGCATCCATGCGGTACGGCAGTTTCAGTTCTTCCTATATATCCTGGTTGACAGCTACGCCGCGTATAGAAAATCAATCAAGTAACACCCGTTTTTATCGATAATTAAGAAGAACGATCCTACCAAGGCGGCGCGCGTGCAGACACTACGCTTACTACTCGCGAAAATAGCCTACTATATCGAATATGCTGCGGTAAAGCTCCGTTTCAGCATCCGGTATCAGCGCTACCGTCTCGAACGCCGTAATATACGCATCCCGTCATTCTCATTCCTCAAACGTCCGGTTGTCATACTGACGCTCCTTATCATCACCACGGTGCTGCTCTTCGCGTTCTTCCCGCATCCGCAATCTGCGGCCGCGGACGCCGAGACACTGCAGAACGCGGAGGATAATTTTCAGACACAGCAGGGTAACAAGGTGAACACCGCCGACATCATCGATATGGGCGTTGACACGTCGTTGAAGCCGGCCGCGCATGCGACAGGCGTTGTCTTCACCGATTATACGGTGCAGAAAGGCGACAGCATCTGGAGCATAGCCAAAGACCATGCGCTCGCGCTGGACACGATCATCGGCGTCAATAACATCAAAGATCTCAATGCGCTGACTATCGGCAGCGTCATCAAACTTCCGAATATGAACGGGATAAACTACACCGTACGGGCGAACGATACTCTCTCGCATATATCGCTCTTCAGCGGATCGCCTATTGAAAAGATAAAAGAGATGAACGGCATTACCGATGCATCCATCGCCGCCGGCCGCGTGCTGTTCCTTCCGGACGGCAAACTCGATGCGGTTGAACGCAACCGTCTGTTCGGCATCGACTTCAATAAACCTATTTACGGCCGTCTGACATCGCGCTACGGCCTCAGAAAACATCCGTTCCTCGGTTACCGTATGTTCCACACCGGGGTTGATATCGGTTATAACAACGGCGGAAGTGTCCGCGCAGTGCAGGCGGGAACCGTTGGTTTTGCCGGCGAGAACGGCGGCTACGGCAATTATGTAAGCCTGCAGCACAAGAACGGCTTTACCACCGCGTACGGCCATCTTGCGTCGATAAGCGTTGCACCCGGGGCATACGTCAAGAAGGGCGATGTCATCGGAGTCGTGGGTTCAACCGGCATATCCACCGGCCCGCATCTGCATTTCGAAGTGCTCTACCGCGGCAAATATGTGAATCCGCTTTCATACGTGAGATACTGAACAACAGTCATCGTGCACCGCATCTTATTGTCCTTGTACACAGATACCGAGCATCAATACACAGCAACTATGACTACATACACAGATAGTGAGCCGTTGTACACAGAGACAACGCCCAGATACACAAATACAGAGCCTTTGACACAGTGATAATGAATTACTACCCGAACGCAGATGCCATGTACACGGCTACAATGCCCATGTACACAGATACCGGGCATCAATACACGGCTACAATGGCTGAATACACAGATCCTGAGCCGTTATACACAAAGATAATGCCTTGATACACAGATACAACACTCACGAATTGCGACTGTCGGGCGCACAATAAAAAAAAAGAGGCGGGCACGATGCCCGCCTCTGATACGATCAGATATGTAACTGGCGTTATTTCACCGCTTTCTTGTCGCCGATGCGCATTCCGTAGAATGAGCGATAGACAAAAATCAGCGCGATGACGAAGAACACAACACCGACGATCGGAGCGATCGTCCTGAATTTCTCGGAAATCGCAATTTCCATGGCGAGAAGCCCGAACAGTGTGGTGAACTTGATGATGGGATTCATGGCAACAGACGACGTATCCTTGAACGGATCGCCGACCGTATCACCCACAACCGTAGCCGCGTGAAGCGGAGTGCCTTTTTCCTTCAGATCGACTTCAACGATCTTCTTGGCATTGTCCCAGCAGCCGCCCGCATTCGCCATGAACACGGCCTGGAAGAGGCCGAACACGGCGATGGCGATAAGGTAGCTGATGAAGAACGAAACCGGCGAGCTTGCCTTGATGACATCGGCGGGAAGACCCGTCTTCACCAGGAGCTCGGTGAGACCCGTCGGGGCCGAGAAGAACGCGAATGCAAGCGCGAACGAGAATATCGCGATGAAAATATTGAACATACCCTTCTGGGCATACTGTGTACAGATCTTCACCACTTCTTTCGATGCATTGATATCCGCTTTCTTTGCCGCTTTCGGATCGAGCTTGATATGCAGCTTTATGTATTCAACCGCGCGATACGCGCCGGTGGAAACCGCCTGTATCGATGCGCCCGAGAACCAGTAGATGACCGCGCCGCCGGCGATGAAGCCGAGGATCGAATACGGGTTGAGCACATTGAGGATGGATTCGGGCTCGATGCCGAGCGTGCTCTTGATGAGAAGTATAAGCGAGAAGATCATCGTCGTAGCGCCGACAACCGCGGTGCCGATGAGCACCGGTTTTGCCGTGGCTTTGAAGGTGTTCCCCGCGCCGTCATTGGTCTCAAGCAGGAGCTTGGCGTTCTCGAAATCCGGCTTGAAGCCGAAATCGCGCTCAATTTCCTTGCTCGCATTCTTGTTCTCTTCGATGAGCGAAAGTTCGTATACGGACTGTGCGTTATCGGTAACCGGGCCGTAGCTGTCGACCGCGATGGTGACAGGTCCCATGCCGAGGAAGCCGAATGCGACAAGACCGAACGCGAAGATCGCCGGATAGATCATGTGCGCGGAAAGACCGTTCATGCTCAGGAAGTACGAAACCGCCATGAGCGCCGCGATGACGAGACCGATCCAGAACGCGCTGAAATTACCGGCAACAAGACCGGACAGGACGGTAAGCGATGCGCCGCCTTCGCGGGACGCAGTCACCACTTCCTGTGTGTGGCGCGATTTGGTGCTGGTGAAAACCTTCACGAATTCCGGTATAATCGCAGCCGCAAGCGTACCGCAGCTGATGATGCCCGCAAGCCATAACCAGAGGTTATTGCCGAGCGAAGAAAGCTGCCAGTAGCTCACCGCAAACGTCATTACCATGGAGAGGATCGAGGTGATCCATATGAGATTCGTCAGGGGCTGTTCGAAATCGATTTCGGCCTTCTTTGCGTAGACGATCTTATTGATGAGTCCGTTCACCCAATACGCGATGATGCTGGTTGCGATCATCAGGAAACGCATGGTGAATATCCATGTAAGAAGCGTTACCTGTATCTTGGGATCGTTGACTGCGAGAAGTATGAAGCTGATAAGCGCGACACCCGTTACGCCGTAGGTTTCAAAACCGTCGGCAGTGGGTCCAACGCTGTCGCCGGCATTGTCACCGGTACAGTCCGCGATGACACCGGGATTGCGGGGATCATCTTCTTTAATTTTGAATACGATCTTCATGAGGTCGGAACCGACGTCGGCGATCTTCGTGAAGATACCGCCGGCTACGCGGAGCGCCGATGCGCCGAGCGATTCGCCGATAGCGAAACCGATGAAGCATGAGCCGGCGATATCGCCGGGCATGAAGAGAAGGATGCCGAGCATCATGATGAGCTCAACGCTGACGAGGAGCACCCCGATGGACATGCCCGCCTGAAGCGGTATGTTCATGACCATGATGGGATTTCGCTGCAGCGACGCGAATGCCGTGCGGGCGTTGGCGAGCGTGTTCATGCGGATGCCGAACCAGGCAACGCCGTACGAACCGAGGATGCCGATGACCGAGAAGAGCAGGATCACTGCAACTTTGCCGACCGGCATAGCCTGAAGGTAGCCGAAATAGAACGCGATACATGCTGCGATAAACAGTTCAAGAATGATGAGGAATTTCCCCTGCTGTAAGAGATATGCCTTACAGGTTTCGAAAATGAGATTGCCGATCTCGAGCATCGACGAGTGCACCTTGAGCTTTTTGACGCGCAGGTACTCGTAGACACCGAAAAGAAGACCGAGCACGCAAATGCCGATCCCCACGACGAGCAGCCAGAAACTTGCGGGACTGGCGGCTAAAAAGTTCGGTACCACGAGGGACGCTTCGCCTCCGCCGTGATGCTGTACGGCGTTGGTTACGGCGGCCGCTGCGTGAGCGACGACGTTCGTTTGAGCCATTGAAGAACTCCTGATGTAATAATAAATTTGCAATCATTGGCACATCGCGCCGCCGGATACGCCGTTGAGGACATACGTCTTAGGACGGAACTGCGCACGGGATGAACTATAATTGTCGCGCCATTGTATTGTTTTCGTCCGGTTTGTCAAGTAGTTTTTGTTTTTTTTATCCGCAGTGCCGGTATTTTTCCTTGACATTTCCGCACGACGCATTAGTATGCTGGTCACGAATTGTACGGCGCATCCGATGCGTCCCAAGGAACTATCATGGCGAAGATCACCTGTAAAGAATGCGGCACCATCAACGAAAAAGTAAGCGACGTCTGCACGAAATGCAGCAAGCCGCTCTATCACGACACCAAACGCTCGACTGCGGTACTCGTAACGCTTATACTCGATGTGTTTTTCATCATCGTATATGCGGCGGCGATATTCCTCTACATCAGAGCGGCCAACGACCCCGCACCGATATCCAACGCGATGGCAGTACCGCTCCCCTACGCCGGAAGCGCCGCATATTATGTCTGGCTTTTTCTCTTCGGCGCATACATCTTCGTGCGCGTACTGTTCCTGCTCAATCACTTCACTCTGAAAAACGGCATCATCATAACACTGCGCAGGGTCATCATGTTCGCAGAGTCGGTAACCATGTTCCCCGTGCAGTCAATCCTTGCGCTCTATTTCTATAATCCCGCCACAAAAAAAGAGAAACAGAACCCCGCATGAAGTCGAAGACCGAATACCTCACCTTCAACACCAAGAACAAGCGGGAATACATCCGCATTACCGATAAGGCGAAAGAGGTACTCGACGCGAGCGGCATTCAGGAAGGCATGGTGCTCATTTCGGCCATGCATATCACCGCCGGGGTGTTCATCAACGACAATGAGAGCGGAATCTTAAGCGACATCGACGAGATGCTCGAAACCATCGCCCCGTACCGCGACGATTACCGCCATCACCGCACCGGCGAGAAAAACGGCGACGCGCATCTGAAAAATATACTTACGCATCATCAGGTCATCGTTCCGGTCACTGCCGGCAAACTGGATCTCGGGCCCTGGCAGGAGATATTCTATGCGGAGTTCGACGGAAGAAGGGCGAAGCGGCTGGTGATTAAGGTGATGGGGGAATAGCGCGCGCGTTTTCGCGCGCTGCGCTTCGGCGGAAATATCTTTCTCGAAATCGGCAAAAACTCTATTCTACTCATTTCACGTTGTTGCAGTTCCAGCATAATCATTTTATCCCCGTTTGAGCTTTTCCTGTTCGAACATTTGCCGATTTCTCGAAAGACATTTCCGTCCTTCACTTCGCGCGCTCAGTGATATAAAAAATATTGCGGGTGTGATCAGGGACGTTGTGTCGGAAAAATTAACACGCGCTATGTTCGGGAAGAGATGTCTTTCTTCGCACCGTGCGCGACTCGCTATGCGCCATCCATGGCGCCGCTCGGTACGGCCTCCGTACCTTCAACTCAGCTGTCTGTCCATGGACAGATTCGTCGCATCCGCTGGTCGGCTTAGCGGCATCCGTGCCGCCGCCTCCCTTGGCCATCCATGGCCACGCATCGTGCCGCTTGCTAATAATATTATATAAATCTGGATACTATCTTCTCTTTCTTGTTGTATAGTATGCACGGCGCTCAGAAAGACATTTCTCCCCTTCACTTCACGCGCTCAGTGATATATAAATATTGCTGTGTGGTCAGGAACGTTGTGCCTTAAGACTTTACTAATTATCTCTGGATAGAAAAATACAATACATTATTCGAACATATTATTCATACACAAGAAAAAACAGAATTAACTTTCACTCCAGAATAGACGCACCCCTTGCCCTGCAAAGCGGGGTAAGGGGACTGGGGGAAAGGGGCGTTCCCGCATCAGTTCAGCATGCATCCAATTTAATTACAAATATTTATATGCGTACTAAAAATTGATCATCATAGACAAAAGCGCAGTGCCCATCCAAAGGCATGTCCCGACACTGCTTACAGCTGCCCATTTTTTACTCGGGCGGATTACATTTATCAATATCATTGCTAAAAAAAACGGTATACATACAATTCCAATAGTTATCAAACTCGGAATAGCAAACTTCACCCCAATGATGATCGGCATTACCGGCCCGCTAAGCATCATTGGCAAGGCTGCAAATGCGCTGATGAACCGCCTACCGCTCACTAAACTATTAAGAATGGCAAACAAAGAGATTACAAAATAGGGGGTCATGCCGTACAGAATTGGGAACAATCTGGTTTTGAGTTCAGGATGTTTTGAAAATATTTTTTCGTACATAAGCATCTCAGGCACACATCTTACTTGCCTGACTTAAAAATGAATACGTCCACCATTACTAATAATACCATGGAGTTCCTTATTCATTTGCCCCCCTACTCTTTGCGCCCTCCGCTGAAACTGAAGAATCCCTTACATCACCTTCAATATAATCGACGGGAATATCCCCAATGCAAGAACCGCTACCGCCGCAATGCCGATGGCTAAACGCTCGGACAGCGCTGCGCGTTTGGTTTCAACCGCACCCTCGCGGGTATACATGGCAAGTATTAACTTGAGATAGTAATAGACCGCCAGAAGCGCATTGATGATACCAACGATAGCGAGCCAGAGATGGCCGCCGTCGATGAGCACCTTGAACACATAGAACTTGGCGAAAAATCCGGCGAACGGAGGAATGCCGGCGAATGATGCGAGAAGGAATACAAAGAGACCGGATACCAACGGATGCCGCTTTGCCGCGCCATTGAGGTCCTGGAGTGTCAGGTTGGCGTCGTTCGTGCCGGAAAGATAAACCAATACGGCGAACACACCCACGGTCATAGCCGCGTATACGATGAGATAGAACGCCGCAGCCTGCATGCCGTTATATGCCACAAGCGCGGAGAGTATAAAACCCGAGTGCACTATGGACGAATATGCGAAAAGGCGTTTGAGCGATGTCTGCGTGAGCGCGAAAAAATTGCCCGCGGTCATACTCAGCACCGCAATGACGGCGATGAACCACATGAGCACGGCACCGGTAGACTGCACATGACTTGTGGTGAAGAACACCTGTACTATCTTGAACATCACGGCAAAAGCGCCTATCTTGGGAAGCACGCTCATGATGCCGGTGGCAAGCGTATTCGCGCCTTCATAGGCGTCCGGCGCCCAGAAGTGAAACGGCACCAATGCAAGCTTGAACGCAAAGCCGATGAACAGAAAGATGAGGCCTATGTAGAAATATACCGGATAACTTTCTGCGGCGATAGTATATGCGGCAATGCGGTCGATATCGAGCGCATGCGTAAAGCCGTAGACGAGCGCCGTGCCGTAGAGTGTGAACGCGAGCGCAACGGCGCCGAGGATGAAATACTTCACCGCGCCTTCAATGCCTGCGGGATCATTCTGATCCATTGCGGCGAGAAAGTAAAGCGCCACCGAAAGCACTTCCAGAGAAACGATGATGACAAGGAGATTGCCGGCGAACAGCATGCCGAATACGCCCACAAGCGCGGTGAGCACGAAGAAATAAAACTCGCCGCCGCGATATGCGCGTTTTGCCTCAAGATACGGTCGGGAGAGCATCACAAGGACGAATGCGGCGGCAAGCACTGTCATAGCCAGCAGAAGCGAAAGCGAATCATAGATAAGCACGCCGCTCAGCACCGTTATCGCGCGTCCGAAGAACCCGAAAAAAAGAACACCGGCGGCAGCTATAGCCGTGAGCGCGAGCACATATTGTATAACATTCCGTCCCTGCCGGGGGGCTACATCAATGAATAGAATGATGATGCCGACGGCGATGAGCACGATAAACGGCAGCAGACTGATGAACAGCTCCATGAAACGCTCCTTATATGAGGGCATTATACCCTAACGCGGCGTTACCGTCAACCGATTTTCCTTAATGGTTTTTATCATGTAATCTCCTGCTTTTCATCCTTGACTGCATCAGTTTTATTTATACAATGTGTCCATGCCAAAAAGATTCTTCATGGAAACCTACGGCTGCCAGATGAACAAAGCCGATTCAGCGTCTATTCGCGGGCTGCTTATCGAGCGCGGGTTCACCGACGCCGAGGACATAACCAAAGCCGATGTGGTTATCATCAACACCTGCGTGGTGCGCGAACATGCGGAGAACCGTGTATATGCCAGACTCGGTTATTTCCGCCACATCAAGGAGCGCATCAACCCGGCGCTGAAAGTGGTGCTTACCGGCTGCCTCACCCGCTTCAACCGCGCAAAGCTTGAAGAGGAATATGAGATTGATCTCATCGCCGACGTGTACAGCCAGGCCGAGCTTGCCGACTGCATCGCAAACGACAGCTATGCGACACAATCACTTTACCGTACTACAAATTACAAATTCAAACCGTCTGAACTTGACCCCGACAATCCCATACGCGCATATGTTTCCATCACCCACGGATGCGACAATTGGTGCAGCTACTGCATCGTTCCGGCGGTTCGCGGCACCATGATAAGCCGCCCGGCTGATGATATCATCGATGAAGTGAAGCGGCTCTGCGATCTCGGCGTGAAAGAGATAACACTCCTCGGGCAGAACGTCAATTCATACGGCACCGACATCGGCGGAATGAAATTCGTCGACCTGCTCGAACGCATCGACAAGACCACGAGCGGACAGTGGATACGGTTCATGACATCGCATCCGAAGGATTTTTCCAAAACTCTTGCCGATGCGGTCATCGACCTGCAGTCGCTCTGCGGCCATGTGCATCTGCCGCTTCAGTCGGGAAGCAACAGGATATTGTCGCTCATGGGGCGCTCGTATTCCCGCGAGGATTATCTTGAAAAGATCGGCTATCTCCGTTCACGAAAACCGGACTTCCCGCTTTCAACTGACATCATCGTTGGATTTGCCGATGAAACCGATGCCGAATACGAAGAAACTGCATCGATGCTGCGCACGATCCGTTTTGAGGACGCGTATCTCTACCACTACTCCGAGCGGAAAGGCTCACGGGCCGCGGAGAAAGGACTGCCGTGCGATGAAGCCACGGGGCGCGAACGGCTTGCGAAAATAATCGCACTGCAGCGCTCGCTTTCGGCGGATTCATTATCGCAGTGTATCGGAACAACAATGTCCGTGCTCATCGAATCGAAAGCGCGCGACGGCGGCATGATAGGCAGAAGCCGCGAGAACCGCATGGTCGTTGTGCCGGAGGGAAAAATAGGCGATATTGTCACGGTTACCGCGAAAGAGATCAAGGGACATACACTGATTGCATAGCGCGGGAGATATTCCGCGGTTACAGCACAATACCTTCATCCTTTGCAATGCCCCGTATGTGATCGGCGGCAAGGCGATAGTCGTCCGCGTTCGGAAGATGCTCGAGCATGAGCGGGATATCGCCGAGTTTATTGAGTTCGCTGAGATACACGCGGTAATCAAGAACACCGAGTCCGGGGCGCACTTCATTGATATGCAGCGTAAGTTTCTCCTCAATGAGCGTATCCTTCGCGTGACAGGACTTGATATATCTCCCGAGTTTTCTGAAACATTCCCGCAGCATGGTACCGGTATCAAAATACCTTTCAGGACAATTGACGATATTCACCGGATCGAAATGAACGGCAAATTGTTTCCGGTTTATCGCCTTTATAAGTCGGAGATAACTTTCGGCGGAATCGGGGAATATCCACGGCATCGTTTCAAGTGTGTAGAACGCACGTGCCGGTTTTACCGCGTCGACTATCGACCGCACCGACGACACTATCATATCAAATGTCTCGCCGGACAGATTATCCGGATGCGGTCCGTCCCACATTTTACCGCGCGCACCCGCGATGTTCACGCAGCAGCGCGCGCCGATGCGGTCCGCATGGGCAAGCATTGTCACGCATTTGTCGACGGCGTTCTTACGCTCATGCTCATCCTGGCTTATCGGATTGCTCCACGCGCCGCATTCCGCAATAATGATACCGGCTTGTTTCGCTGCCGCCTCATATTGTGCCGTCTCCGCATCGGACGCTTCTGGTCCGACCGGACAGTATGCCGCACGATAACCGAGCGTTATCACTTCCCGCGCCCACGACTCCGGGTCGGCATATTTCGCGAATAACGGTCCGCCAAGTCTCATAGAAATCATCCTTAAACGCATTTGCTGATGCAACAATAATCGGGCAGTGCCGGAAAGCACATGTACACGACTCTGTTTTTCTTGTATCGCCATAGTATACGGCATTCAAGACATAACGCGAAAAAAAACGATATAACACCGGCATCGCGTCAAACGGCAGTCAGCATATCCGGCTTGTGGAGATCACGAACACATTGTATGAGGCGTGCACCTCCGGAAAAGAGGAGGCGGATCGCCGCCGTGCCGTGCACTATTCATTCAACACAAACCGGAACAGGTTTAGATTACCTTTTGACAACTGCAGTGAACGCGTAAACGTCTGCGCGCCGGCCTTTATTTTGACTTCATATTCGCCGAAAAAGCCGCGGAATTTATTGACAGCGCCCTGCTGATACGCAAGTCCGGTATCCGTGCGCCACTGTTTCTTTATCAGGTTCTGAATTGCCAGGTAGGCGGGTTTTGGCGTCATATCGAAATTCACAAGTCCCGCACGCAGGGAATTCTCGCCGTGCTCGCTTCCCAATGGCGCGAACGCCGCAGTGCCGTCCACCAGGTTCCACCACGTTGCACCGTTGACAGCCGGATGACTGAACCAGAGACGGTACAGCTTTTCGGTAACAAACCGCTGGAACTCATCACCGTCGCCGAGGTCGCGCCGGCTGATGATGCTCACTTCCGAGAAGTTTATCGGGAGCCCCAGCTTCGCGTACTGGTCGAGTATGCGGAAAAGATATACGGGATTCATGAACTGGCTTGCGTATTGGAGCTGCCCTTCGAACATATGATACTGGAGCCCCAGCGCGTTGACCGCATACCCGCGGTCGAGCAGCGATTTCACCAGGAGATACACCGGCGAGTAGCTTTTGCTGAAATGATACCACATCCGGTCATCATTGTACGTACGCACACAGTCGGGAAAATACTGAGCGGCAAGCGTGAACGCGAGTTCCACATGGTTCTCCGGCATTACATGCTGTCTCGTGCCGATGGCCATAGTCTGCGCCTCGTTGCAGACATCCCATATCTTAATGCGCCCGGCGTAGCGGTCAGCTATTTCTCTGAAGCGCTGCCGTATGCGCCGTTCCATCACCGCGTTGTCATCCGAGAGCCATTCGGGACGGAAGAGATGCCACAGCAGCGGATGCCCTTTGGGCGTTATTCTGTTCTTCTCGCAGAACTCAAGACACAGGTCCGGCTGCGGACGGCGGTATATCGGCTCTGTGGTTTTTGCGAAACGCAGATGACCGTCCTTCGGCTCGAGGTCCGACCAGTATAGTGGGACCACCGCAAGATTGAAAAGGTCGCGGAATAATTCCTCGTAGCGGGCGTTCTGCTCTGCGGACGGGAACTGCTCCAGCATGAACGCATTGCATCCGAACTGGAATTCATGGCGCATGTGCTTCAGCGTTATGTCCGCCGACGGCACCGGTTTCCCGGCAGCGTCGACGAGGCTTATCTCGCCGAAACCTTTTCTGTTGGTCTCAATCCCATTCTCGATGCGGTAATCGATCTCCGGATCGTCACGCTTCAGATACTGTGCGAGCTTCTGTGCCAATTCATTCATGCGCGGCTCCTTTGATACAAGCTGTTACACGATCTCTTCACGCTGGAAGCGGACGAACAAAAGAACGCAGCAGATGATGCAGTAGACCCCGATGTTCGCGATAGGGAACAGTACATTGCCCGTGATGATCACTGCCGCCGGATCGATGAACGACGATGCAGCCGATGCAAGCGCACCGGACTTGGGCCAGAACCAGTAGACGAACTTCCACCAGGTCATATCATCCTGCCCCGCCTGCTGGAGCATCGACTTCAATGCGGCAGAACGTGCTGCCTGCGCTATGCCGTCGAAGATGAACGCCATGGCGGTGACGCCGAAGACGCAGAGGAAGGCGAAAATATCGGGAACAAGAAGACTTAAGAGGCTCACTGACAGAATGACGAATAGCACATTGAGAATACTCATCACCGAAGCGGCGATATAGCCGGGACTTACCGAACCGGCATGCTGAAGATGTATCAGGAGTATGGCGCAGTGCAGCACCGCCATGAACGCCGACAGGAGCAGCCAGAGCCCGGCGATTTTGCCGAGAAGATAATGGAGTCGCGTCACGGGCTTCGACAGTATGAACGCCTGCATCCCCTCATCGCGGTCGCGCCGGAACATGCGCATCGAGAGCAGTCCCGCGATGAGCATCACCGCACCTGAGACGATGACAAAAACAGCCTGCAGTATCTGCACGGCGAAATTGCCGCCGCTCACGCTCTGTCCGTTGATCATCATCTTGGTATTCCAGCAGCCGCGCACCATGAACACCAGAAAAAGACAGAGACAGAACAGGATGATGAAACTTTTCTGACGGACCACATCGGCGATGGTGATGCGCGCAACACCGATGATCTTATTCCACGCGTTTTTCATATCGATGCTCCCGTCCGTGCTGTGACAAGCCGCACAAAGACATCCTCAAGCGATTCGCCGTCCTTGACGATGGCCGCTATCGTATCCTTAACGAGTACCTTACCGCGGTCGATGATAAGCGCCGCATCGCAGACTTTTTCAACTTCAGAAAGCAGATGCGAATTAAGAAGTATCGTCATCCCTTTTGCCTTAAGCGATTCAAGGATGACGCGTATCTCACGTATGCCGATGGGGTCGAGCCCTGAGGTAGGCTCATCAAGGATGAGTATATGCGGATCGCCCACAAGCGCCGCCGCAAGTGCTATACGCTGAGCCATGCCCTTGGAACAGGTACCGAGCGGTACGTTCTCCTTGCCCTTCATGCCGACATTCTCGATGACGGCGTGGCAGCGTGCGGGCGCATCTTTCGGCGGTATGCCGAGGAGCCGTGCACATCGCATGAGATAGCGGTAACAGGTAAGGTGCGCGGGAATGCGAACGTTCTCCGGCAGATACCCGATGCTTTCCCGGGCGCGCGGATTGGTGCTCGGTACACCGTTGATGGTGACCGCTCCGTCGGATGCGCGGGTAAAATCGAGGAGAAGCCGAACAAGCGTGGTCTTACCGGCTCCGTTGGGACCGAGGAGCGCAACGCATTCTCCCTTCTTCACGGAGAACGAGACGTTATCGACGGCGGTTAGCGTGCCGAATCGTTTGGTTACGGAATCGTAGGAAAGTATTGTTTCATTCATAGAACGCAGTGTAGCCTGCGTGAACCGGTCTGTCAAGTGGGCGTCGCTGCCTGTCGGCAGTCCACGTTACGCTTACCGAAGATAATCGAGCAATCCGCCCTCCGCGGCGATTATCTCATCGGTCATCTTACGTATATCATCGAGTGTTGCGCTTGCCGCGGTGAGCGGATCGAGCGCACAGGCGAGGAACGCGCTTTCTTTCTTCTTCGTGCGGAACGCCTCGACGGCTAATTCCTGAACGGCTATATTCGTCATATTGATCGCTGCGCATTGCGGCGGAAGTTTTCCCGCATACACGGGGCGTACACCGTGACGGTCGGCTATGCAGGGCACCTCGACGCACGACTGTGCCGGAAGATTCTCAATGAGTCCCGTGTTCATCACATTGCCGCCGAACACGAACGGGCTGCCGGTGACGATGCCCTCTACGATGCGTGACGCATATTCCTCGGATGTCGTCTTCGTCAGTTTATCCTTTCCGCCAATCCAGCGAAACACATCGCGCGGCCGTTCGCCCGCCTTTTCGGACGGGTTCTTAATGAACCGGTGTTCTTCCAACGCGTAAGCATCCATGGCCGCTTTTGTGCGCATGAAATACGGTACATACTCGGCATTGTGTCGGCTCGATTCGGTGATGAAATATCCGAAGTGGCGCATCATCTCAAAACGGATGCGGTCCTTCGCGAGAATATCGGGCTTATTGAGGCAATCACGAACGGCGGGATACAGGTCGTTGCCGTTGATGTGTTTGTATTCGAGTATCCACGCCTGATGATTGATTCCTGCAACCGTCGCCATCACGTCCGCCGGGGGCACGCCGATATATTTCGCCAGTTCGTTCGCGGTATGCTGCACGGAATGACAGAGACCCACGTTCTTCACCGACGACATCGTGGAATGCATCCAGGTAAGCATCGCCATGGGGTTGGTGTAATTGAGGAGCATCGCATCCGGGCAGAGCTCCTCGACGGCGCGGCAGATATCGTGCATGACGGGCGCGGTACGGAGAAAGCGGAACACGCCGCCCACCCCGACGGTATCGCCCACGTTCTGGCGCACGCCGTATTTCGCGGGTATGGCTATCTCCGCCTTGTACGATTCGCTGTCATACGCCTGGCCACCCACGGCAATCGATGTTACCACGACATCGGCCCCGGAAAGCAGCTTGCGGTAGTCGGTATGTTTCTCAATACGCGCAGTCAGCTTATTATGCGCGATGAACGCGGTAAGGAAATCCGAGGTCTCGTCAAGTGCCGTTTTATTGATATCGCAGAGCGCGATGACGCTGTCGGCAAGCGATTCTATCGAAAGCATGTCCCGTGCCAGTTTCGGACCGAAAGCGCTTCCCGCGCCGATGATGACTATCTTTGCCATAAAAGCCTCCGCTATCGTGATGCCATACTATACTCACGATGCCCGCGCGGGGGTATAGATAAAATGGGAAATATGTTAGAATTGGTATATGGCAACAAGCACCCCCGAAACGTCACGCGCGCGGTTTACATTCGGACGCGGCGACCGCTACTGGATAGGCTGCGGCATCCTCACGCACCGGCCCGCCGACGCCGTACGGTACTCCACCACCCGCGGATTCCCCGACTTCCGCATCCTCTATCTGATTGAGGGCGGCGGCGAATATGTGAGTACCGCGGGAGAACGGCATCCGCTAAAACCCGGATCGCTCATCATCCGTCAGCCGGATATCGACCATACGGTCACCCACGAACGCGGACGGGCGTGGAGTGAATTCTATATGGTCATACCGCCGTTCCTTGCAACATCGTTTCAGGAATCCGGCGTCATCCCGTCACGCGATTTTTATGACATCGGCATCGACGATGATTCCCGCGCCGCGATAGCAGGTATCATACGTGTGGTGCAGGAAGCGCGCTCATGCTCCGCGGTATTCGCCGAGGTGTGCGGCCTCTTCGAATATTTCACACGGCGCGAGATCATCAACAGCGGACGCGCGGACGATGCACGGCGCATTGAGCAGGCGAAAAACCTTCTCACACGCGACCTCGGCAGATCGCTCTCCATGGAGGATGTTGCACGACGCATCGGCATGGGATACGAGACATTCCGCCGCATGTTCAAGGACGCCGTCGGAGTTGCGCCGAAGGAATACCGTCTCCGGAAAAAACTCGCGCGCGCGGAAACACTCCTTATGGACCGGAGATATTCCGTATCCGCGGTAAGCGAGATGCTCGGCTATCCCGACGTGTTCTGTTTCTCACGTCAGTTCCGGGCGCATCTGCATATGACTCCGCGTGAATACCGCAGGATGTTCGGATAGAGAACAGCTACATGTGCATTGTTTCCCTATAAGCACGCGGCGTCATCCCCTTCATACGCTTGAACAATTTTGAAAAATAGTATTGATCCGCTATACCCGACTCCTCGCCTGCATCGGCTATCGGAAGCGATGTGGTCGTCAAAAGTACTGCGGCACGTTCAATGCGTTCCCGTATAACGAATTCCATCGGAGACATGCCGTAATGCTTTTTGAATAACCTGCACAGCGTTGAGCGGCTCATCCCGCTCGTTTCGCAGAAACCGTCCACGGAATAATCGCCTGCCGGATCGCGCTTCACCTGTTCACAGATCGACATTATCGCTTTCGGCAAGACTTCACCGCCGCCCGTATTTCGCATCACCTGCAGCAGTTCCCGTACGATGATACGCGCAAGCGATCGCACATGTACGGCGTCGAGATCACGGCGCCAGCACGACGCCGTATATTCTATCGCATGCGTGAATGCGGGATGCGGCACAAGAGTACCGAAGAATACATTGTCCACTCCGGGGAATACAGCATCGACACGGGAGCTGACGCCGAACAGCCGATGCCGCCTGTCGTGCGCAATTTCCAGGACAAGCGGCGCATTATGAGCATGATCGGGAATTATATGCACGCCGCCGAGCAGCAGCGGGCGTCTGCCCTCGGGTACATACGTGATGGTACGGCGCCATGGAAGGAAGTAGAACAAACCTTCTGTAAGAGCATACTTTTTGTCATTGACGACAGCATACCCGTGCCCTCTTTTGCACCAGAGCAGCATCCGCGATTCTACCGGACCATGCGGGCCGAGCTGTTCTGTCAGCGAGGCATAATTAGCATGGAGTACTGCGGCATGTGGCCAGACGATGTTCATACGCCGATTATAATCCCGTGACACAAAATTACAAATACTGATATTCCACTCCATTGTCTTTCCATTCACCGGAATTACCTTAGTACCATATCGTTGACAAGGAGTTTTTCATGACTGCAAAAGAACGCGTACGTGCGGCACTCGCTCATCGGGAACCGGACCGTGTACCTATCGATTATGCCGATAACCCCGGTATTCGTTCCCGGCTTATGTCGCACTTCGGAATTCCTCAGGGACCCGCAACCTATGAGGCACTTTTGGTAAAACTCAACGTCGACTTCCGCCGTGTGAGCGCACCGTACCGCGGACCGCGGCTTCATCCCGAATCATCTGACGCGTCCGTGAGAGTCAGCCCCGACTGGGGTATACACACGCGATACGTGGAGCACGGCAGCGGCGGTTATTGGGATTACTGCGATTTCCCGCTGCGCGACCTCACCATGGAACAGGCGGAATCATATCCCTTACCATCGCCGGATGATTTCGACTATGACGCGGTTGCGGCCGGATGCAGGAAACATTCCGGGTTCGCGGTATGTATAGGAAACGCCGGTATCCCCGACATCATCAACGGCACCGGATTTCTCATGGGCATGGAGGAAGTGCTCGTACGCCTGATGACACATGACGAGGCGATGCATCGCTTCATCGAACGCCGTGTTGCGGTGCTCTATGAAGTGATGCGGCGAAGCCTCATCGCCGGTAACGGCATGATCGACATTCTCTGGCTCGGTGAGGACCTCGGAACACAGCTCGGCCCGATGGTAAATCCCTCGTTATACCGCGAGGTCATCCGTCCACATCACAAAAGGTTCGCCGATCTGGCAAAGGAATTCAGTGTTTTCTCCATAATACATTCATGCGGTTCTTCGAGCTGGGCGTTCGATGATTTCATCGACATGGGAATAGACTGCGTCGAGACACTGCAGCCCGAAGCGGCGAAGATGGAGCCGTCATACCTGAAAGGACGTTACGGCGATAAACTATCATTCCACGGATGTATATCGACAACGGGCACGCTCTCGTTCGGTTCGGCGCAGGCGACAGCGGATGAATGCAGACATATCCTCGACATCATGAAACCGAACGGCGGATACTGCTTTGCGCCCACTCATCAGATACAGGACAACACGCCGACAGAGAATGTGATCGCGATGTACAATGCAGGCGCTTCGTTCGGTGCTTATTGAACAACACGTCAGCCGGTGACGACACTGTCATCCATCAGCGCATAGCGGATACCGTCTACAAGAACAGATTTGCCATCAATATGTACGGATGGCAGTGAACGGTTTATCCCGAAAATACAAACGCAGAAGAACGATGCCGCCGATGCTGCGTGCCAAGAAACATGAAACTGCTCCGGACGTTCGACCTGAAATTCATCCGGGACCATATGATTCACCGGGACATCGAATGTATCTGAGATTTCCGGCGTCACCAAATTATGATTCACGTACAGCGAACACTGCATCGATGCCGGACTGCGATCTACCGAAATAATTCCATTGCTGACCTCCGGCCGCGACAGTGTATGTATACGCCAGTCCAGCGTTGACGAGTCGCGGGGAACGATATCGTCGATGACGATCAGAATACCGGGCTTGATGAAAACGATATGCCGGTTATACCGTGAAACATTCGTATACGCATGTGACAGATCAACGGAACAGACAGATGCTGTTTGACCACGAACCGCCGACAAATCGAAACGGGTGAAACTGCCGACGGCGGTATGACTGAACGGCTCCTGCCCCATCCCGCCGATAATAGCGCAGTTATGTGCCTTCGTCTGATGCGTCCATTCTTTATGATGCGCCGTGGCGGCCGCCGCCCCGAAATATCCCGACGGTGTGACAAGACCTTTACCGCGGCTCACGATGCAGAACGATCCGTTATCGGCATGCTGATGACTGCCGGTGCCGTAGCGACTTGCACGGACAAGCACCGCGGTATCCGTTGCATCAGCTTCAATATCTGTATGCATGGAGGCAACGCCGGCATCATGGAATACCATATCGGACGGTGTTTCGCTGTCGTGTGCATGTACCGAACGCTTCAGATATGTTGGCGGCGCGAAAACATCAAGCAGATGCAGCTCGTATGACTGCGGCATATTGTCTGACCGCGAAAGATACGAACGCACCGTCGGTGAACCGAAGCGCTCAGCGTAGAGACGAAGCGGCTCCTGGGCGAAGAACCCCGGCCACTCGGCATCATCCGATGTGCACCAGTAACCGTCGCAGAACGGATGTATCTCCCACCCCGCCCGTGCGAAGTGCAGAAAAAAATCGGCGAGATTACGGTAGAACGGGCGTTCAAGAAATGAGAATCCCGTATGACGTTCGATGAGCAGAAAGAACGGCAGATACCATTTCGTGTATGACGTGGCATAGAACGTGCCTTCGGCCCAGCTCCCGTCATCGCCGCCGAAGAACGGAAACAGCGACGCATACACTGTAAGCGCATAGTCCATCCATTCACGCGTCTCCGCAGGTTCAAGGAAGCCGTGCAGCATCACCGCCGCCTCGCCGAGATAGCCGGACAGCCGTCCCACATGCGATTGCCCCGGCTTCGCAAGAAAATTGCTCCTGCACAGACGCCCATATGTCTGACGGGCATAGGCGGCAAGCGTTGTCTTCACGAAACGCATTTCGCGTTCATCAAGCAGATCCGCAATCCAGTCATTGACGGCGGGTAAACAGCGTATCATGCTGAGACCGATCTCGTCGCCCCAGGCGCCGTCAATGTGGCAGGGGCCTTCCGGGTTCCATGCGCACACCGTGAGCAGCAGCCGTTTAGCATGCGCTCCGGCATCAGTATCGCCGAGCAGCCGGTGCCCGAGCGCACAAGCCACAAGATCACGGTCGATGTATCCGCGTATGAGACCGAAAAAGTTCCGGTACCCGAGCCGCTGACGTTCACGGTCCGGCGCAAGATGAAAATCAGGCGGCGGCGGAAGTCCGTTCCGTAGCGCCAGTCTGATATTCTCACGCAGCGCCGGCAGACGGCATTGGTGATGCGCGAGGATTCCGGCGATATCGCCCTCTCCGATGAAGTGCCGTGGATGCGTCTGCGGGATCCCTGCGAATACCTCATCCGCTGTCGGCGGTATCTGGACGACAGCATCCGTAGCTACCGAAAAATACCACCAGCCGCGTCGCATGCCGTTCGCTTCAAGGTCCCAGCGATAATTTCCCGGCGGCAATGGCTTACGCAGCAGCAGGATAGTGCGATTCGACCGTTCACTGATTTTTTCACCACCATCTGCTGATTCGATATGCACCGAATACTCCGCCGCACCGTCAACCGGGAGCCAGCAGAACGGCGGCGGATTGATTCCCGCAGTGCGTCCGTCGATTGGCGCGGGAAAAATATCCTGTGTGGACGTACGTATCTGTGCAAGTATGCCGCTCATGATCTGCTCCAATGATAGTCGCCGGTTTTTGGGTCAATTGCACCTATCTTTTTCGCCGGTGTTCCGGCATAGATCGATAACGACTCGGTATTTCTAGTGACCACCGCATTCGCGCAGATGAGAGTTCCGAGTGCGATGGTCACTCCCGCGGTAACCATGACTCCCGCGGCAAGCCATGAACCCCGGCCGATGGTTATCGGTGCGCTTTCGTTCTTCCCGCGAAACGACATGTCGGCGGGATTGAACCGGTGATTATTCGTCGTAATCGAGCAATGCGGTCCGATGAGCACATCGGAAGCAACGGTCACCATGCCGGAGATATAGGTATAAAGTCCGATAAAACACCGCGGACCGATGGAATATCCGTCCGCAAGCTTGATGACGGCACCCGGCGCCACGAGAATTCCCTCGGCGCTGTGCCCGAGTATGATCGCGCGATTGCGGTTATCAACGGGATTGTCGGACAATCCTGTAAACTTCACCATGGACTCGAAGTCGACTCTCGAAAGTCCTGTTTTTGTCTCCCATGATGCATCGGTCTGTGTTGTCATAACGGCTCCGTTGTGGATTCAGCGTATGACCATACAGTAATGCGCACAGCGGAAAATCAAATGGCGGAAAGCGGGAAAAATTTATCAATTTCTCTTATAGAGAGTCATGCAGCCATATTGACTCTGCCGGCTGTTAATCGTATGATTACGTCATGATAATACCGCATCCATCCGTCAACGCAATTCTCCTCGCCCAGCGTAACAGTTTTCCGAAAGACCGGTACATGAAGGAACATACGCATGATTTCTGGCAGTATGAGCATGTACGCAACGGAACGGTCCGCATGACAGCGGACGGAACCGAATACCGGCTGACCTCCGACAAACCGGTACTCATCGCACCCGGCGTAACGCATTCACTCCGCTATACCGCCGCACATACCGAATTCATCAGTGTAAAATTCGCCATGGTCCCGCTATCTGTTCCACGCTGTATTGCACTGGGAAAACCATTCATCGCACTGGCCGCATCGGTGAATGAGCTCGTACCGAAGCACGCGAACATCAGCGAACCTGAACGTCAGGCGCTGCTGCATATAATGAGTGCCATTTGCATCATCGCCGTTCCCGGCTCTTCGTCCGAACGCAGCCACCCTGCCGTTGCCTCGGTGAAAAAGCTCATCGATGAACGCATCCTCACCCGGCAGTCAATCGCGTCGCTTGCGGAGCATCTGGGCTACACGCCGAATTATCTCACGGGAATATTCCACCGGCATGAAGGTATATCGCTGAAACAATACTGCATAGCCAGAACCTGCTCGGCGATACAAGAGCATCTCGTGTTCACCGACCGCCGGCTCGGGGATATCGCCCGTCAGTTCGGATTTCCTGACATCTACTCATTCTCCCGATTTTTCAAAACGGGCACCGGCATGAGCCCGCGCGAGTTCAGGAATTCCCGACAGATACGATCGACAGCCGATTGACGGAAGAGACTTTCACAAAAGCGCAATTATCTCAGCACGATCACTTTCACAAGCTTTTTCTCGCTGCCCGCCGTCATTCGGCAGAGATAGACGCCCGGCGAAACACGTCTGCCGCCGCTTCCCGTAAGCCGCCAGACGACACGTCCGTTGTCTCCGGGTTTTTCCAATGTTGTTACATATTTTCCCGAGACGGTGTATATTTTCACTTCGGTATCTACGGTGAGATTGACGAATCCAATGCCGTCTCCGTCGCCGCGATACGGATTGTTCACCGCACAAACCCCGCCGAGGTCGTCACCGCGTTTGAACATGCTGCCCATATCGATATTCGTGATAATGAACGGCGCGGCCGCGTTGGTGCCTATCGTTGCGGTAATCCTGATATCATACCGTTTTGTGAAATCAAACGACGGCGGCAGCACCCAGGTGTTCGAGCATATCCCGTTCGACGCATGTGAAAGCGCGCCTTCAATCTGCGCCGCAGACACCGGCTGCCAGACGCCAAGTCCCGCTATCGACCATGAAACTCCCGCAGTCGCCGTATCACCGCAGTTTTTTGTCAGCGTATAGGTTATACCGATGTTATTCTCAACGGGATTCAGGATTACAATGCCGTCGGTTATTGTTACACTCCTGACCGGAGTAACCGATACCGGTCCGACAAGCGCCGACGTGCCGAACATATTCGTAACGGCTATTTTATAATAACAGGTTACATCGAAGGAAAGCCCCGTATCGATGGTGTTCGTTGTGTTCGCCGCAAGCGCCGCCATGAGCGTATACGTCACGCCGTTTGTGCTCCGGTACACGCAGACACCGCTTTCATTGCTTGCGTTGTCAATCCATGACAGAACCGCATTTGTCGCCGAAAGCAGTACGGCGGATAATCCCGTCGGATTCGCCGGCGGCGAGAGCATGGCAGTTACCGGACCGATGCGCCACGTTTCGCAGAAGACATTCGTCGCTGCTATTTTGTAATAGTATACAATATTCGGCAACATGCCCGTATCGATATAATTCGTGGCATTCGCCGAAGCGGTGGTGATAAGCGTGTAGCTGACGCCGTTCGTACTCCGGTAAACAGTTACGCCGCTCTCGTTACTGGCGTTATCCGTCCATGAAAGCCGTGCGCTGTTCGTCGATATCGGCTGCACGGACAATCCCGACGGTTCCGCCGGAGGCGCGATGACAACCGGTCCGATGCGGGCGGACTCGATAAAGCTGTTCGTCGCGGCAGCCCTATAATAGTACGCACTGCCGTAGGCAATCGTCGTGTCGATATAATTCGTCGCGTTCACTGCCGCCGTAGCCAGCAGTACATAGGTAATGCCGTTCGTACTCCGGTAAATATTCATGCCGCTCTCATTGGAGGCATTGTCCGACCAGGATATCCGCGCATTCGTCGGCGAAAGCATGGTTACGGCAAGCGCTGAGAGATCCGCCGGCGGTGCTATCACCGCGGGGCCTGCCAGTGCCGACTCTCCGAAAACGTTCGTCGCCGCAATCCTGTAGAAATAGGTCTTTCCGGGAACGACAGTTGTATCGTAATAATTCGTCGCGTTCGTAGTAACCGTTGCCACCAGGTCATAGCTGATGCCGTTTGTGCTCCGATAAATGTTCATGCCGGTTTCATTGGTGGCATTATCCGTCCAGGACAGCAGCGCGTTCGTCGACGACACCATTGCAACAGCGAGTCCCGTGGGGTCTGCCGGCGGCACAACCACAATACGCACGTTTGTTCCCGATGACCATGTCTCGAAATAACCGCCCTTGGCGAGGATATAATACCAATATGTTGTATTGGTTGCCAGACCGGTGTTGGTGAAACAGACAGTGTTCGCCGCGTTCGTGTAATATACACCCGACCGGTAGACGACATAGTTGCTCTCGTTGGCGGCATTATCAGTCCAGGTTACCACAACGCTGTTCGAATTCAATATCGTCGCCGTCACACCGGTGGCCGCGGGAACATCGACAAGATTGACCACAACAGGTCCCGCGAGCGCCGAAACGCCGAAGGTATTTGTAGCGCATACCTTGTAGTAATACGTACCGGCGGGATTGTACATATCGGAGTAGTTCGTTGCGTTGGTGACGGCGGTATCCAGTTGCGAATACGTTACACCGTCGGTGCTCTGATAGATGATATATCCGCTTTCGTTGGTTGCGATATCCTTCCAGGCAAGGCGTATCTCCCATGTCGCAAGTGAATAGGTCAGATTCGACGGCATTGCGGGGCTGAGATCAACCGGAGATACCGGCATGGTGAACAGTGAGCTGCCGTAGCTGTTCGTGGCTGCAACCTTGTACGTGTACGCCGGCCCCGGAGCGTATGTTGCATCGGTAAATACGCTGACGTTCGCGCCGACGCTTCCGATTATCGTATAGCCGGTATTGTCTATCCCGCGCCAGACGGCAAACCCGTTTTCGTTCGTGGCCGTGTCCGTCCATGAAAGCGCAAGCGCTCCGGCATTCGTGAGCGTGATGACAAGACCCGATGGCGTCTGCGGCACGGGAATGGATGCCTTCACATTCGATGACAGCACCGATTCACCGAATTTATTCGTTGCGGCGACCTTGAAATAGTACGACGTATTCGGCAGCATATCGTAGTTAGTGAAGCACACGGCATTCGAGGTCGTATATCCGATGATCGAGTAGTTGGTGTTATTGGTGCTCTGATATACCTTGAACGCAACTTCATTCGTCGACGTATCGTCCCAGGCGATGACGAAGTGATATGAATTCGTCGGCAGATTGTTGGTACCGGTTACACGCACATTCGTCACCTGCGCCGGGGGCGTTATTATACCCATGGCCGGACCTGCAAGTGCCGATTCACCGTACTCGTTCGTCGCTGAGATCTTGTAGTAATATGTCGTGTTCGGCAGCAGACCGCTGTTGTAAAACCATGTGGTATCGATGGTCGTACACTGCACCAGTGAATAGGTGATGTCGTTCGTGCTCCGGTATACGTTAAAACCGAATTCATTCGTCACGCCCGAGCCGCTCCAGGTCACCGTCATGAAGTTCGAGCCGATAGAAGAAAAGGCTACCGTTGACGGCGGATTGGGCGGTACTATGGTAAACGACAGCGGCCCGGCGAATGCGGACTCGCCGTTCGCGTTCGTCGCGGATATCCTGTACCAGTATTTCACATTCGTGGTTAGTCCCGTATTCGTGAATACCGTGACGCCGGCGGAAACGGTGCCGGCCAGCGCATACGTGATATTATCGAGACTGCGGTAGATGCGGAATTCGGTCTCATTCGCCGAACAATCGGCCCAGCTTATCGCTACCGTGTTCGTACTCGATGCCGCGGCAAGACGCGCGATATCCTTCGGCGCCGCCGGCGGAGGCATGACACCGCTGTTCGTGACTATCATCACCGCGGTTTTCCAGCCCGCCGAACGGAGCGCCGTATTATCATACGCAACGGCATATACCGTATGCTCGCCGTCGGCAAGTGCTGCAGTATCGAGTCCGTACACAAGCGATGCACCGGATGCGTTCGTATATTTCTTTCCATCGACATAAAGTTCTATGCCGTTGATGCTTCCCGCACTGATGCTCGCAGATACGTTCACGCTCACGGTTCCATGTACGGCGCTTCCGTGTACCGGGCTGGCAATCGCCACGGACGGCATCACCGCGAACGGCCGCGAGAGCACGTCGCCCACAAATGTCGTAGGCCCCCGCACATCGCGCCATGAGGTAAAGTATGCCGCTTCAAGCGATGTGAAACCCTGCATGAACAGATTCCTGAAATTCTCAGACGCGTTGGTATATGCCGATGCTTTCATGAATCCGAGATACGGCTCGGCGACAGCGCCGGAAAACGTTGAGTAATTGAGCCGCCAGTACAGCGCTTCGGGAAACTGTGTCTGCGCCCGCGTCTCAAAAAAACCGTCCGGCACACAGCCGTACGACTCATGCGCTTCCCCGTAGGCCCCGGGCAGCGCCATGTTCGTGGACATATACGTCAGATAATTTCCGGGATTATACCCCGAGTACGTTCCGCCGTGGAGCATCACGATGACGTTCGTCACATTGCCCGTTTTATAATTATAACTTCCGGCGAACCAGCTTGACGGGATGCCGTACGCGGTATTCCAATTGCTCGCGAGATTCGTCCCTTCTGCCTGCGGCAGGACGCTGTACGGACCTATCTGCAGCACCCAACGGCCTGTTTTCGCGGCAACCTGTGTCCCGTCGCCCGTAACGGCGTTGTCGATACCGCGTTTCACATCGTCAACGCTGTAGCCGGCGAGATGCGAAACGAGACGGTATCGCGACACTTTTCCGGAGTTCGTATAATAATTCGTGCCGCTGAAATTGCGGTTCGTCACCGTTGCGAGCGATATACTGCCCGTCACCCAGTCATTATCGTTCGAGTATCCGTCCCAGGATGCGATATATGATGCCGTTGAGAGATCCGATGAACCCCCAACGCGCCGGCAGCGTATGGGAATACCGTAGGACAGCGCGATATAATCTATCGTGTTCGAAAGTCCCCGCGCATCGATGGCGTTAAGGATGGGCCAGAGCAGATCGTTCGTCAGACGTGTCGCCGCGGCGGCGTCGTAATAATTCCTGTTGCGGTCGATAACGTTGATGCCGACATAGAGCACATTGGTATCGGGGATGCTTCGTTTATCTTTATAATAATTACCGACAATGAGTGATTCAAGATTATTCGTATCAATAACAAGAAGCACCCGATGCGGCGCAGGTATGGCCAGGAGGAATGCCGTAAGCATGAATTGTATAAGTATGATTCGCTGTATCATGTGGGAACCGTTTCGGAACCGGGCAACGACGTATTATTTCAAGTGTCGTCATTATACGAAAAGCCGTACAAACCGTAAATGCACCATTAGGCAAAGGTTGTATCTTATTGGGCATCTATCAGTATTTTACACTATGCCACTAGAGATACATTCTTAAACCGGCAAAATGATCGGCAGTCCATTGTGTAGTGCCGGACCAGCGGGCGTTCATTGTTATCTCGCTTCGGATAAACACGCCGAAAGTACCGAAACGTAATGCCGCATCGGGAATAAGTGAAATCCCGCAGCCGTCACGGTAGAAACGCATCGCGGCGGGTAACGACACCGTCCACCAGTCGAACGATGCGTCGGCGCCGAATATCAGAAACGGATCGAATCCGCTCTCCGCCGTGCTCCGGGAATCGGAATAGAGACGAGCATTCAGTACACCGCCCGCACCGGTACGCAGCCGGAGCATGTGCGGAACAACCGGGAAATGCCATGACGCGGAAGCTATCACATCGAACGACTTTGTGCTTACAAAATAATAACTGCCGTAGGCGCGCAGGGCGGCAGACAGCGACAGCGGCACACCGAGCTCCGGGGAATCATACGCGACAGAGCTCACGGGATAATAATATGCACTGCGGGCATATACCCACGATGCTTCGATGCGATGACAATTGAGCGAATCAATAGCTGATTCAGCCCATACAGCTGCTGAAAAGATCATAATGCAAAGAACGGAACGTACCGCATGAAGTATGATATTCTTTTTCATGGATACACCTCACCAAGCGTTGACCCGATGCGGATATCATCAAGATATATGGTATTCGTCGACTTCGCCTGCCCGGCATCAGTCACCGGATGACCGCGGTACAATCCCAACTTCCAGTATGCGCCCGCCCTGTTATGCAGCGTCGCATGTGAATAGCGATATGTGCTCCCGCTCTGCGGCGTGTACGGTATACCGTCGAGACGCGCTTCCACATAGCCGCGGCCGTCATCGGAGAGTTTCACTTCAAGTACATTCGTATGCCATACGCCTTTGGTCACCGGCGTACGCGCGGCGGTAATCTCTCCGCCGACGGTCAATTTTAATTCGATATACCCCGGAACGTAGGTCATATACACCGGCGGATGCTGATAGAACCAGTCAAACGTCTCACCGCGCTCGAAATCCGGCAGCTGATACAATTGCGTTATTATCTGCCATTTAAAGTCGTCCGGGTCACCGGCGGGTATATAAAAACAGAACCGGTAGAATACCGTGGCTCCGTACGGCGCGCAGTCGTATATCGCGAGTTCCGACCTGTTGCCGTTGGCGACAATGTCTTCGGGCTTCACGGTTATCTTCGCCGCATTAGATCCGATGGCAATGGCGGACTGTATGACCGCCGCAGCGGGACCGGGGACTTCATTGGTATACATCCCGGCGAACGTGCCGTTTTCGAAGTTGAACGATCGCGAGACAGTACCGGTGACGGGTTCGTACACCGGCGTTCGGGTGCAGGCCAACATGCCGAACATACATACTAACAGGATGCGCATTGTGTCTTCCTTACTATTTTCGTACCGGCGCATTCGCCCGCACCAGCACTATCGTATTCTCATTTCCCACAAGCACCAGGCGTGTATTCGTACCGCCGGAGAACACATACGTATACGAATCGCTTAAAAGCTTCGGCACATTGACGAATTCATTTTCCACCATCTCGCTTCTGCGTATGGGCGCATGCATGCTGGGGAACATGCCCCAGGCGTCATACATCCACACCTGATTGGTGATGGTCTTCCGCCCCTCGAACTCGTCCTTCTCGTTCACGTAGAACGCGCCGAAGTCCCGCCCCTTCCCGTCGATGATGATATCAACCCGCTGATTCTCAAACAGGATATATTTCCCGTTTCCGGATACCGACCATGTGGCAAGCACCTGCTTGCGGTAAAGCGATACATTCACGTCCGGCAGTGCCGGCTTCCAGTTCAGGATGCGGTTGGCGATGAATATATCGTCCGCGTCGAACTGCGCCGTCATGATGCCGTTGTCGAAATCAAATGATATACGCGCGGCCTTGTACGGCGACGGCATGCGTGCGCGCCTTCCCTCGCGGTACTCGACGATATTCCATTCACCGTTGAGCTTCCCGGTTACCGCCGAGTATTCCTGCATGCTTTTTATCATGTATTTATTATCAACTGAAACGCAGGAAAGAAGGCACATCAGAATACCCGCCGTCATTACTGTTATTTTCATACGTGCCGCCTCCGACCGGAATCATCACACATACCGTTTATTATTGTACCCCACCGAAGCAAATATGCAAATCGGCAGCCCATCGTACCAACGCCACCGACACGCCGCGGCACGCTTGCAACACTTTTACGTATAGAGTAGTATGGAGGCCCCATGGCAACGATAACACTGTCACCCCTGATATCCGATCTGCGCGGCAGGATCGGCAGCATCGTCTTCTGTAAATGGAAGGGCGTGCATTACGTCCGCCGCTATGCCCCGCACAACCCGAGCAATACCCTGCTGCAGGCGGCACAACGCGCCGTGTTCCGCGATGCGATAACCGCATGGCAGGGTCTCAGCGATGACGCCAGACGGCGATGGTCGCAGAAAGCGGCACACCTCGCCATGAGCGGCTATAATCTCTTCATCAGCCGTGTAATGACCGGAACAGTCGATAATGAATACGCTGATGAATGCACGCCGTCTCAGGACAGCTTCGCTTCCGGTTCGTACCTGCTCCGTTTCAGCTCCGCTTTGCGTCCGCTAACACCGGCGGGACGGTTCGGACATCCCCTATATCACTACCCTATCACAAGGACTACCGCATGAACACTGAATCACTTGCCGATGCACTTTTCCCGGACATCAAGGATTCCCCAGCAGCGCTCGAAGCCCGTTTTCCCAAACGCAGCACAACCGCACCCGTCACCCGCTTCGCCCCGAGCCCCACGGGATATCTCCATATCGGAGGTCTTCTGGCATCACTCGTCTCGGAACGATTCGCCCATCAGTCCGGCGGCATCTTCTTTCTCCGTATTGAAGACACCGACAAGGAACGCGAAGTTCCCAACGGCATTGAAGAGATAATCAGCGCATTTTCGGGTTTCGGCATAACCTTCGATGAAGGTCCCACAAGCGACACCGCGGAAAAAGGCTCGTATGGACCGTATATACAGAGCAAACGCGCGGATATTTACAAGGTATACATAAAGGAGCTGGTGCGTCAGGGCAAGGCATATCCGTGTTTTTGCACATCCGACGACCTTTCCAAATTACGTTCAGAGCAGGAAGCAAAAGGCGCCAAAACCGGATATTACGCCGATTGGGCGAAGCATCGCGCACTCACACCGGAGCAGGCGGCTGCTGAAGCGAAAACAAAGCCGTTCGTCATACGGCTGAAGTCTTCAGGCAGTGAGACGCGGAAAATATCGTTCGACGACTGCATACGCGGCACCATCGAGATGCCCGAGAACGATTTTGACGCTGTCATCATGAAGGCGGACGGCATACCCACCTATCACTTCGCGCACGCGGTAGACGATCACCTCATGCGAACCACACATGTCATACGCGGCGAGGAATGGCTGTCATCGGTACCGTTGCACCTCGAACTGTTCGCAACGCTCGGCTTCGAGACACCGCGGTATGCGCACATCGCGCCCATCATGAAACAGGACGGTGAATCACGACGTAAGCTCAGTAAGCGTCATGACCCGGAAGCGGCGGTTCGCTTTTATCACGAACAGGGCTATCCGGTGAACGCCGTCATCGAATATCTCATGAACATCATCGACGGCTCGTTCGAACGATGGCGCGTGGAGAACCCCGCGGCCGTTCACACGGAATTCAAATTCGATCTTTCACGCATGAGCAAAAGCGGCGGACTCTTTGACATGACAAAGCTCAACGATGTGAGCCAGAACTTCATCTCCCGCATGTCAGCCGAGAGCGTGTATGAAAGTGCGCTCCGCTGGGCCGAAGAATTCAAGCCGGACCTGCATGCATTGATGAAAGAAAAACGCGAGTTCACCACCGCCGTGTTCAATATCGGCCGCGGCGACCCGAAAGCGCGCAAGGACATACGCACCTGGGCCGATGTGCCGAACATACTCGCCTACTGCTATGATGAACTCTTCCCGTCAATCGCGGGCGACTATGTATTCCCCGCCACGATGTCGAATGAAAACCTCGTGGCATTTCTCACGGCATACAAGAACGCGAACCCTGACATGAGCACACACGACTCATGGTACAAGGCGGTACTCGATATTGCGACAGGCATGGGTTTTGCGCCCGACATGAAAACATTCAAGAAAAACCCGGGCGTCTATAAAGGACAGCCGGGAGAACTGATGATGTCGCTGCGTATCGCGGTTTTGAAAATTAAGGAAAGCCCCGACCTGTACAGCATGTTCTCGGCGATGGGCCATGAACGGGCACGCGCGCGCATCGACATCTGTCTGAACAAGCTCAGATAAAGTATACGTTTATCTTCTCTTTTCGCAGCAGCTTTGCAAGCTTTCGCTTGTTGACCGGCGTTGTGACAAGCGCATATCCCGGCGCAAGCGGAGCGATTGTTATCCCCTCTTTCTGGGCCACATGCACTATCTCGTCAAGCCGTTCACGCTTGAGCTCGATGACCACCGCCGACATACGCACGAAGGCGTTCGGATGACGGTCGTACCAGCGGCGAAGCGTCGTCTCTATATTCTTTGCGAGCGATTTACCGCCTTTTGCGGCGCGCGCGGCCAGCGCTTCGATGAAATAATCCATGGCTTCGCGGTAAAAGGCGCCGAGAAAATATTTCCCTCGAAGCACGCTCTCTTCGCTGAGCTCGAATGTGAATATCTCGCCGCGGTCCTTGCAGCGGGCCATGCTCGCGAGCAGATAGAGGAACTCCGCATCGAACGCGCCCGGATTGATGAGCACCACTTCAAAATTGTTATTGACAAGACATTTCATATCGCCGCCGCGTTCATGCGATCTGATGGACACGGTCTCCCCCGCCTCATCGATGCCGAGGTCTACATCCCCGAACCACATGAGCAGCCGGCATATTTCCGCGATGTCGGCGGCGGTATATTTCCGCAGCGTGCGGTTCGCCTCCGCAGTAAGCGACGGAATGCCGAGCGGTCCCTGATGTGAATCGATTATCTCTTTCAGCGTTTCGATATCGACAAGCCTGTCGCGGTAGCAGCCGTGGACCTCGTCCATCTTTTCCTTGACATCCTTGCGGCACCAGTCGTAAAAGCGTTCGTAGTTGAGCGCGAGTTCATTGTCCTCATTGAGGCATACCAGATTCAATAGCGCTGCGAGCGAATGCAGCACCGCATTGGTCATCCCCGGCGTCACCGGCATGTATTCGCTTTTTTCCAGCAATGAAAAATCGAACGCGCCGTTCTTCAGTTTCCGTATGCGATGCTCTTCGACCGTATATAGAAAACGCTCGATATCGTTGATGAGCGCATAATGATTATGCACGAATGACAGCCGTGCGGCAATGGTCTTTTCGCGCCGTTCGATGGCCGCCACCACCGGATGATTGAGCACGCCGCATACCGACGGCGGAGTGTGGTCATAGATATATGCCGAAAGTATTCCCGCCCGTGCGAGCGCGGCTATCGTCGCCACCGGCATGCTGCCGTTACCGTGATGGTAGATGAACGATCCGCCGGCCTCATAGAGCGCCAGAATATCCCGTTCATATTTTTTATATATCGTCTTTTCAAACACCGGCGACGCTGGTGATAATTTCTGTTTGTCGCGCACCGTGAGTACCGACAGCGCCTGACGGATCACAGGAAACAGGAACACCTTGTCTTCAACCTGATTGAGCCTGCCGCGTTTCCGGTGCAGATAGATGAAACCCGCCCCCACGAGCGCATCGATGTGGTTCATCGATTCCTGTGTCTTTTTCGCGCCGCTGTCGAACCGCGCCGCAAGCTCGCCGGATTCCATCTCGTGTGCGGTAGACGCGAGGATCATGAGCATCCTGCGTTCCGTCTCATCCCGTTCTGCAAATCGCGCCAGCACCTCAACGGGGTCTGAGGCTTTTTTTTCGAGCTCCCGGTAATGCTGCTGCGTTACACCCCATGTCGCGAAGATCGATTTCATGACATCCGCGGGAAGCTTTTTAATCTCGGTTTCCATCTCAGTCATCGCATATCCTTTGATCGCATTCGGCGTAACCTTGCGCAGGCGCATGTATCAGCACAAAAGCCGTATACGGCAATAATTCATCGGCGGACTATTATATGAGACCCGGCCATAAAAGCAATAGAAAAAAAGTGCAAATGCCGGAAAATCATGTTGACAAACAGATATTTTCACATAAAATGGCGCCAATCGATTAACACAAGGAATGCTCTATGGCCACGAAAACGAATGCACTGTTGGGACTGGACACCGGTCTTATCAGCGATTACGCCGAGTTTTTTACAAAAAACGATATCACCGAACTTCATCTTGCCTCGAACGGCATAACGCTCACCATGAGAAAAGGCGCACCCGCCGCCGCACCGGTCACGGTTGTTACCGCTGCACCGGCCGCTGTTGCAGCCACGGCAGCACCGGCGGCAGCCTCAGCACCGGCCGCTTCAGCGCCTGCTGCACCCGCACCCGCCGATGATTCCAAATATCAAAAAATCACCTCCCCCATCGTCGGTACATTCTATCGTGCGCCCTCGCCCGAAGCACCTGTCTTCGTGAAGGAAGGCGACAACGTTTCCGAAGACACCGTCGTCTGCATCGTTGAAGCGATGAAAATGATGAACGAACTGAAAGCGGGCGTCAAAGGCCGCATCCATAAAATCCTTCTCGCGAACGGTCAGCCGGTGACGCAGGGCATGCCGTTGTTCCTGGTGGACAAATAGTATTAGTTCCCGGCGATGGAGATAACCTATATGCCCGTCAACATCCGCCGTATGCTGCCGGTATTTTTATTCGGATGCATCTCACTGCTCTCTGCATCCGAGGGTGCGCACACCCCGGAGAAAAGAAGCGCTGCTGCCGACACGGTCTCATTTTATACAAACTACATAGTCACCGCTGAAGCAAGCGCGCAATCCCCGGAAGAGGTGCGCCATCACCCGTCAGGTGGCATACAGGCGCAGCGTAACGCCGAGGCTGCCGCAAAAGACAATCTTATGCGCGTATGCGGTAAACTCATCGTCGACGGAGAACATACCGTCGCCGATCTGTATGCACAAAACGATGCGTTCGGGCATGCCGTCTCCGGCGCCGTCAGCAGCGCACGTCTCATGTCGGTGGGGCACGCTGCAAACGCCACGGTCACCGTCCGCATGGGCCTTCCGCTTACGGGCGCGAACGGGATTATGCACGAAGCTATTCTGTCCCTTGCCGTGACGCGCAGTATCGAGTACGGGAAACTGTTTCCCGCGCTGCCGCCGGAACTTGCCGGCACCAATTTCACCGGACTTATCATCGACGCACGCGATATCGATGCCGCGTGCGCTTTTTTCCCTTCACTGTTCGACACCCGGGGCGTTCTTGTCTACGGCATCCCGTATGTCGACCAGCGCGCCGCCGCACACAACGGACTTGTCCGCTATGTGCGGGGAGTCGGTGAAGTAGACCGCATGCTCACCCGCATGAAAAACCTCGCTGCACTCAACGCAATCGCCGCCAAGGCGACACGGCTCATTGAGATAACCGCCGAAGCGGAGCACATGAAGTTCATCGAAGACGTCTCTCATTTTATGATCAGCAAAACCGTGCTTGAAAAGACAAAAGAGATGAACCGCATCAAGTTCGCCGAAGAGTTCATAAAAAGGGCGAAACTCGAACATGAAAAAAAGCTTGACACCACATGGCGGCTTGGCCGCAACCCCTATAGAATCGTCGGCTGGCGCACACGCGGATTGAACCGTTGCGATATCATCATCGACGATTATGATGCGCGCATCATCGTCGGCAACGCAAAACTGCAGTCGGCGCTCAGAGAATGCCGCGCGGTCATCATCGTTCCGTAACGCGATATATCGCTACCGCGCAAGCGGCCTGCTGTCAAGCGAAAAGACCTGACAACTCGCGGCGCTCAAAAAACCAAGCTGAACCGCAAACCGCGCGACATCGTCCGGTGACTGCTCACGCCGCAGCAGATTGTCGTTCACCAGGCTGTCATACGCCGTCCGATTCATTGCTGCGGTCATCGACGAAGCGAATACACCCGGCACTATCGTATTAATCCGTGTATCATGAATCGCGAGCTCCGGCGCGAGTTCGTACATAAGACCTATCAGCGCCCCTTTGACGGCCGCATATACCGACTGCCCGCGCGCGCCGCGTATACCGACTGCTGAACCGATAAGCACCACATGGCCGCCGCGAAGACGCTTACCGAACGTCCGTATGATACGCCGCGGAGCCGACACAAAGGAATCAATCGCCGCTTCCAGTCTTGCGACCGATTCGTTTACCAGCAATCTGTCCTCATTGGTTCCCGCATTGATGATAAGCGCGCCGATATCTCCCGGAACCGCGTCGCATATCTTTGAAGACGATAGCGGATCGGCAAGATCGGCATGAAGCGGCGTTACTCGTTCATGTGCCGACGGGAGTCTGTTACGATACACCGCGACGACAGGATATGATTTGTGAAATGCCTCCGTGAGCGCACTGCCGAGTGTTCCGCCGGCACCTACGATGACCGCCGTACGATCAGCGTGTTCGGGGTTTGAAAACATAACGGATGAGATAGTTGATGCCGGCGGTCAGTATTGCTGCATATGAGATACCGGCGAATACGAATCCGACCTTCGGATATTTATCCGCATAACCCGCGATGATCAGAAAAAACGTCATACAGAGCGCGAATACGGCGAATTTCCCGAACATGCTCGACATCGGGATGAATCCCTTGCGGTTGATCACGAATATACCCAGGAAAAAGGTGAGTATTTCCTTGAAGAGAATAAGCGCTATCAGGCCGATAAATATCGGGTGCAGATGGCGGATGAACGCGAGTGAAATAATAATCGTCACAATGCTTACTTTGTCGGCAAGCGGATCGAGCACTTTTCCGATATCGGTCACCTGGCCGAAGGTACGCGCCCAGAAACCGTCGAGCATGTCGGTAACCGCCATGAGGACGATTATCGCTATTACCACACGCCATGCATCACGGAACATGAAGTAAACGACGAACGGCGTAAGTACAATACGGGACATGCTCAACCAGTTTGAAACGGTGTTGAAGCGCTGCTGCGCTATGTTTTTTACATTAGACATGGACATATACCTTGCAATAAAGGCATAATACCACACTGACCCGGGAAGTCAATCCGATTTTTTGACCGCCGCTTCTTTTCAGTTATCCCCGGAAACCACTTGAGCATATCGTACGAGAGCGGTGGCGAACTGCCTGCCGAATATCCGCCATACCGACGCGCCGGGTATCGTCTGAGCCGACGGTATCCAGTTCGAATTGAGTTCATACACAACGCCGTCGATGCCGAACATGGAACGGAGCCCTTCACCGAACGTACTGCCGCCCGCACCCGCGGTGACGCCTTCCGTGTAATAGGTATGTTTACGCATGATCGCATCAAGAATGGCCATGCGTTCGTCGAATCCCGCGTCAATGCCCGATGCACCGATATGCAGCATTCCGTAATCGTCATCATGAAGGTCCATGGCGAAAAACGGTAGCGCGTTATCGATCTGCTTCTGCCTGAGCCACTCGATAAGTGCATGATTTTCCGGAACAAGAATGGGGTCGAACGCGGCATCCTTGCCGAATCCCCGATTCAGATCATAGCCGTTTACATTGAACCGGGTATGCCCGCGCACCACGCCGTCCTTGGCGGTCATCGGGAGAATGTGGATATCGATACCATCGAGTATTGCCGGATCTTCCAAAACACCATCGATGATGCCTTCGATAAACCAGTTACCGCCCGCCTCCCATGGATGCGCACGACCGCGTATGAGCACGCTCCGTTTAGCGTGACCGTTGGACAGCGTTATCAGCTCAAGCGGACGGGCTTCAACTGTTTTCCCGATCACGGCAACCGATGCGCGTTTTTCTGCAGAGAGACGTGAAAGGAGCGATTGAAGATGCGCCGTTGTATACGGTTCGATGCGGGCGATATACACGGAATCGCTTCCGGGTGTGATCTCAGCCCGGAGACTTCTGTCAGACTGCTGTTCAAAATAAAAGGGCATCCATTTCAAACCGTCGGCAGAGTAGCAGTTCCCGATCTTTTTCGCGAATGCGTTCACCCGTTTACCGCCGTAGATATTTTCCTTCGGCGGTATACGGAGCGTCAGTTTCCCCGAAATGCCTGAAACCCTGAAATGCCAATGTGTCAGCTGCCGGTTCGATGAGCCGTTCTCGTAATCATAGTTCGGCGATACGACGAGTTCGCCGTCCACCGCTTCCCAGTCCATCGGCGAACCGTTCTCAAAAGCGTGGTTCACATAGAGCGCCATAATAGATCCCGTATGTTTTATTGCATTTTGCCGCTGTCATTGTACAATATCGCATTACGTTTGCAAGGAGCGTGTTGCATGCTGCAGCAACAGTTATCGGTGTTTCTCCAGAACAAAGCCGGCCGTGCCGCGGAGATATGCAGGACCATCGGCGAGGCCGGGGTGAACATCGTCGGATTTGATATCGCCGATACGCCGGAAGGCTACGGCATATTCCGCGTGCTCGTTGACGATCCGCAGACCGCTCTCGACATACTGCACACGCACGGCATCACCGTCACGAAGAACGATGTGGTCGTCATAAAACTCGGGCATACGCCGGGAACACTCGGAAAACTGCTTTCGATAATCGCAAACGAAGGGCTTAATATCGATTACATGTACGCCGGGGCGGACAACACACTGGTGTTCCATTTCGATAAAAACGAACATGCAATCCGGGTGCTGACCGATGGCGGATACACCGTCGTGAAACAATAGCATTTACAATACACTCAAGGCGTACAGCATGGAATACTTTCAGAAAGACATTGAAACGATAAGCCGCGATAAGCTTCTGGCGCTTCAGGAAACCCGGCTTATAACATCGCTCAAGGCTGCGGCGAATACCCCGTTCTACGCAAAGAAATATGCCGACAGCGGTGTATCCACCGGCGATATCACCACGATAGACGCATTCCGTAAACTGCCGTTCACCACGAAGGACGATCTCAGATTAAGTTATCCCAACGGCATGTGCGCCATCCCCGACGAGGACATTGTCCGCATGCACGCGTCATCGGGGACCACCGGCAAGCCGACGGTCATCTTCCATTCAGCGCATGACATCGATGTATGGACCGACCTGGTCGCACGATCGCTTTTTATGGCCGGCATGCGCAAGCGTGATGTATTTCAGAATATGATGACATACGGACTGTTCACCGGCGGACTGGGACTCCACTACGGTGCGGAACGTCTGGGCATGATGGTTATCCCCGCGTCATCGGGCAACACGAAACGGCAGATCGACCTTATGACGGACTTTCACACCACCGCGATGCACATCACGCCGTCGTACGCGCTTCATTTCGCCGAAGAGGTGGTGGCGCACGGATTCGATCCGAAGGATCTCGGCCTTAAGTTCGCGGTCATGGGCGCCGAGCCCTATTCGCTCGCAACGGCAAAAAAGATAGAAGCCGCATTCGGCGTCCAGGTGTTCAACTGTTACGGACTTTCCGAAATGAACGGACCGGCAGTGGCATTCGAATGCCCGGTGAAAAACGGCATGCATATCTGGGAAGACAGTTACTTCGTCGAGATCATCAATCCCGAAACGCTCAAACCGGCAAACCCGGGTGAAAAAGGCGAACTCGTGCTCACCACGATCAACCGCACCGCCATGCCGATCATACGCTATCGGACGAAAGATCTCACGATGCTCTACGAGGAAACCTGCGCCTGCGGCAGGACGCACAAACGCATCGAGCGCATACTCGGCCGTACCGACGACATGCTCATCATCAGCGGCGTGAATGTATTTCCATCGCAGATAGAACACGTACTCATGGAAATACCCGAGGTCGGCAATAATTATCAGATAGTCCTCACCCGCGAGGGGCATCTGGATAAAATGCTCGTTAAAGTGGAATTGTATGAAAAGATATTTAAAGGCGATCTGTCGCAATTGCATACGATACAGAAAAAGATCGAGCATGAACTGAAAAGCGCACTGCTCATATCGCCGCGGGTGAAGCTCACCGAGCCCGGCGAGATACCGCCGTCTACCGGCAAGGCAAAGCGCGTTGACGATCAGCGCGGATCGTTTTAATTCTCAAGCAGCTCGTTCAAATACGCATCTCTATTGCGTCCGGCCGCACCGGTAAGCCGTTCGACGTATTTTGCAAGAATATCGACTTCAATATTTACATACGCGCCCGGCGACAGATCAAGCAGATTCGTATGTTTAATCGTATAGGGTATGAGTACTATCGTGAATGTTGTCTCCCCAACCGCATAAACGGTAAGCGAGACCCCGTTCACTGCCACTGAACCTTTTGTGACAAGATAACGCCCCCACCCGGTACCGAGCGAGAACACCGCATGCCACGCGTCGGCCTGTTTGGCAAGCGATACCAGCGTGGACTCACCGTCGATATGCCCCAGGACGAGATGCCCGTCAAAACGTCCGGTTGCCGGCATCGCGCGTTCAAGATTGACCGTATCACCGGTATGAAGCCGTTTTAGATTGGTAAGTTCCAGTGTTGCCGCTGTGGCGAAGAACGTGAACCCGTCCTTCCGCGCATCGGTGACGGTCTGACACACACCGTTGATGCTGACACTGTCGCCGTTTTTGAGACTTGTGCAGAACGCCGTGTCCGCCGACACCGACAACGATGCTCCGTTGCCGCCGTGCGATGACTGGACACGGCCCGTCAGTTCAACGATGCCGGTGAACATCAGCGCATTTTCTTGACGACCGCGCGCTGCATCTGCCGGTCAAGCCACGTGGTAAATTCGTCATTGCGTCTTTTCAGATACAGTTCGTTCTTTATGCGCGTCTTCACATCGCGGAACGCAACATCAGCGCCCTTGCGCACCTCGGTGACCTTGATAAACCAGAATCCGCTTCTGTCCTCTTTTATATCGCTGATGAACCCCGCCTTCTTTCCCCGGGCGATGAAATCCGGCGCGAACTCCGCCATGCGCTGCATCGGCAGCCAGCCCATGTCACCGCCCTTATCGCGGGTATTGGGGTCATCGGATAATTCCTTGGCAATGGCGGCAAAATCACCGCCCGCAGAAACCCGGCGGTACGCTTCATCGATAAGCTTGCGTTTTTTGCCTTTCTCGGAGAACGACATCTGCATCGGTGCGTTCTGAAATATCCAGAACACGTGCGCCTCATCGAGGCTCGTCTTGTTCGTTTTAAAATACTCCTCGGCGTCCTCATCCGAAGGCTCTTTCACGGTTAACACCATACTGAACAGATGCTGCATCAAAAGCTGTTTTTTTATTCCCTCGGCGTATATATCATATACGTTCTCGGCGCGCAGACGCTTTTCGAACTCTTCGGCAGTCTGTATGCCGTTCTGCTTTGCCACTTCGAGCATCGCCGCCTTCAGTTCACTGTCGGCAACGACGATATTGTACTTCTTCGCCTGCTGCTTGAGCACGAGATCACGCACGAGCTCGTTGAGCACCATCTCGTCGGATATCACCTGCCCCGCCGCTGCGGCCTGCTTCTTGAGCGTGTCGCGTTTCTGATTGTATTCATACATCGTGACGGCATCGTCATTGACAACCGCGATGACGCGGTCGATGACATCCGCCGAAAGTATCCCGGCGACAGCCAGTATGAGTAACGAACATTTGAGCTTTTTCACAGTGCAATCTCCTCGATGATTATATCTGATCGTTTTAATATCCGTTTGGCGATCACCAGAAAGTTTTCCGACATATCGGTGACATAATATGAATGCTGCGGAACACCGGCTGATGCGACGATATTCCTGTCCGATAAAAGCTTTGCAAGATCCTCCGCGACAGCCGTAGCCGAATCGACCAGGGTAATCTTCCGGTACAGTTCAGCGATGGCGTCCTTGATGAGCGGATAATGCGTGCAGCCGAGGATGAGCGTATCGATGGACCCCACCATGTCGGCGAGATATTCCTTTATGATGAGCTTCGCGGCCGGATGGTCCTGAAAATTCTCCTCGATGACGGGCACGAACAGCGGACATGCCTTCTGCACTACGGTGACGCTCAAGTCGCGCGCGGCAAGCGCTTCGGTATACGCGCCGCTTTTTACCGTCCGGTAGGTGCCGATGACACCGACATGACGGCTCTTCGTGTGCGCAAGCGCCTGACGGGCCCCTGCATCGATGACGCCGATGATAGGAATGCTGAATTTCGCCCGAAGTGAATCAAGCGCCGCTGCCGATGCGGTATTGCACGCCACGACAACCGCTTTCACGCCTTTGGACAGCAGGAATGATACGTTCTGTATCGAAAATTCAATAATGCTCTTCTTAGATTTGTTACCATACGGCACACGCGCGGTGTCGCCGATATACACGATGGATTCAGCAGGCAGAAGCTCCTGAATCGCCTTGACAACGGTAAGCCCGCCCACGCCTGAATCAAATACGCCGATTGATGACAACGATAACTCCTTATCGAGAGCAGTATTCTATTTGATTACGGAGAAAAATCAAGGAAATCGCGGGCTAATAACACTCTATTCTGAAACGTTGACAGCATCCACTACGCGCATGGATGCGCGACAATACCGCAGATTTAGTCTTGCCCGCGATCGCTAGCGCAAGCGATGCTGGAGGCATCGCGAGAGCGACAATAGCTAGTTTCATATCAACACCCATGTAAAACCCAATCGTAGCAATTAGGTCAAATGATTGAGTAACATCTCACACTATATGCTGAACACTGTATTCCATACATGCCGGTTCGTCCGCACTGCCGGTATTATGCATTTCTGCGCCTTAATAGCTCACCTCACCTTTAACTCCATCCGATAACCTTGCACCTCTGTGCCGTCATCGTACCGCCGGGTAAAGGCATCGACAATAACGAACCCTACGGCTGTGTAGCAGCGTATCGCGCGCTCATTATCCCGCCGCACGTTCAGATACACCGCATCGTAATTGAAAACCTTCCTTGCCGCACACACCGCCTGCATGACCGCACTTCGTCCGATGCCTTTCCCGAGCATACGTTCATCGCCGATCATTATCCCGAGGTCGTAGTGTACCGTGTCATAATGTAATTCTATCCACACGGCACCTGCTGCGGTTCCGTCAGCGGTGATGATATACAGCCGCCATTCATCCGTATTCGTCTTGAATTTCCTCGGCAGATACCGGCTCATATGAGCGCGGCAATGCGCCATCCCCCCCCACGCCTCAAGCATCGGCAGATCGGATTCGGCATACGGCCGCAGTTCAATGTTCATCGCAGACAATCCCGATAAACTCCCGCCACGAGCGCACCGATATATGTCCGATATCGGCATCGGGCGTTTTATCCTGCGGATTATACCACACCGGCGTAAGTCCGGCAGCATGCGCACCTGAAATATCGACCGCAAAGATATCACCGGCATACCACACATCAGCGCGCGCACATCCCGTTTTGGCCACCGCAATATCGAAAATACGTTTTGCCGGCTTGCATATCCCGTATTCCGAACTCGCGACGATGAAACTGAAATATACATCAAGGCCATGGCGCGCAAGTTCCCGCCGGATTGTCTCTGAGCTGAACGCATTATTGCTCAGCATGCCGATGGATATGCCCATTCGGCGAAGTGAATCGAGCATTGTCGCTGCATCCGGCATCGGGCGATAATCAGTGGCAGATTTCCAGAATTCCAGCTCCATCTCCTGCGGATCGACGGAAAATTTCATCTGCAGACCGTCGTAGAGCAGATGCTGGAACAGTTGTATCGAGAAATCGAGATTATTGTCGCGCAGCGGCATCATCAGCTCAGCGTCTATCCTGAGTGCCTCTTCTTTGATCCGATATTCATCGGCATCGTGCGGATTCGACGTGCACAACTCAAGCAGCCGTCTGTTCCCGCGTATATCGTCAAATCCGTTCCCGGCGACAATGGTCCCGCCGAAATCGAATACGACCGCCTTCGGCGGAGAACGGTGTTTCATAATCGGGTCAATATACAGCCTTATCCACCATCACCTTGTCATCGGGATTGTACGGTGCCTTGATGAAAAGCACGAGCGCGTCGTTCTGCGCGTGATTGACGAGTGTATGGCGTTCTTTCGCGGACAGTTTGATAACATCGCCCTCTTTCATCTCAACCGGATTGCCGTTCACCATAAGTATTGCTTCGCCGGAAAGCAGATGAAACGTCTCTTCCACTTCCGCGTGATAATGTTCATCAAGCTTCTCGCCAGATTTCAGGAGTATTTTGCCCCACTCATAATATTCGCCGCGGAAAAAATATTTCACCCCGCTGGCGCCGTTTCGATAATTGAGTTCGAACTCATTGATCTTTTCCATCGCTTACTCCTCGGGCGGCGGATTCCGCCGAACTTTAACGCTGTACTTAAACCGGTATACATCGTAAATGTTTGCGTCATTTTGTCAACTGTTTGATGACGCACCGCAGCATCTCCCCCGGTTCGCCTTCGGGTTATACGCCTTTGCCGGTCACGAGCGTTAGCATCTCGACATACCGCGCACGCGTCCGGTCGATGATGGCCGCGGGAAGCGCCGGCGGCGGGGGCTCTTTGTTCCAGCCGGTGGTCTCGAGGTAATCGCGGACAATCTGCTTGTCGTACGACTGTGGATTCTCGCCCGGGGTATAGGTCTTCGCATCCCAGAAGCGTGACGAATCGGGCGTACACACCTCGTCGATGAGAATAATCTCATCGTTATAAACGCCGAATTCGAATTTTGTATCGGCAAGTATAACACCTTTGGGCGCCATCGCATGCGCGACCTTGAGATATACGCCGATGGATAATTTCGCGAGCATCGACGCCATTTCGGTGCCGATATTGTTCTTCACGTAGTCCATCGTGACGTTGATATCGTGTTCACCGTCAGGCGCTTTTGTCGACGGTGTGAACAGCGGCTCGGGAAGTTTGTCCGCAAGCATAAGACCCGACGGTAGTGAAATACCGCTGACACTCCCCTTCTCCTGATATTCCTTCCAGCCGCTGCCGATGAGATATCCACGCACAATGCATTCAAAATCAATGCGCTTGGCTTTCTTCACAATGACGGCGCGGTCCCGGAGAATATCCGCATACGGTTTGCATTCCGGCGGAAAATCTGTAACATCTGTGGTGATCAGGTGATGCGGCACGCCGACATGATTGAACCAATGATTCGATATGCGCGTCAGTATCTTGCCTTTATCGGGAATGCCTTCATTGAAAATAACATCGAACGCCGAGAGCCGGTCCGTGGCGACGAGCATCAGATGCTCTCCCATGTCGTATATCTGACGGACTTTCCCTTCGTACAGTTTCTTAAGCTTGGGGAGGTCGATCTTTGTGAGGCTCATATCTGCTCCTGCAATTTATTTCTTTTGAAAAACACTATCGCCGCCGCTATTCCTGCAGCGATAAGCGCCATCCATCCGGCAAACGTAAACCAGAAAAAGAGCCTGAGTTTGAAAGGCTCATAACGGAAACTTATCGCATGATCGCCGGCGGGAACATATACCCCCATGGTGAGCACGTTCACTTTCAGGAGCGCGCTTTTTTTGCCGTCGACAAACACGTTCCAGTCGGGGTGATGCATGTCTTTGAGCACGAACACCGCGTCTTCAGGCACGAATACCGATGCGTCAACACGATTGGGTTTGACCGCGAACGATTTAACGCCATACTGCAGAAGCTGCTGCGAGGCAAGCGCCTTTTTCGGAAGCGCCGCCCTCGATGCCGCATCGTACACCACCGCGGCGCGGAGCGGATCGAATGTCGGGGCGGTCATTGTATTCATCGCCTCATCGAGATTCGTCACCGTGATGACGGTATTCACAATCTCGTACCGCGGACGGGCAAACGTCATCTCGTACAGATAGACGGACTGCCCGTTCCCGAACGCGAGCGGCTGCCCCATCGGGATGAGATAATTACTCAGCTGGCTCGCCAGGGGAAAATCGTTCACAAGATAACGGACATTTAAAAGCTGATACATCTTCGGATGATACTGTATCACATCGTTGATCCTGAACCGGTTCAGATAGGTCAACAGTTCGCTGCGCCAGCGGCTCATTGCGGGCGGCTCCATCACCGGGATATCGTTTGCCGGGAAAAGATGCGTTACGAAAAAGTTAAGCACGCCGTTCTGTGAGAGAAACTTCACACGGTCTATGACGCCGTTCTGTTTCCGCTCACGGAGCATGCGCACCACAGGATTCGAACGGTAGATCTCATCCTGATCCTGCGTTTCTACGAAAAACTGTCCGGTGTACCAGAGGTCGAACACCACGAGGAACAGAAACGCGCCTTTTATCGCCGTTACCGGTATCTGCTTACCCGGAAGAAGCATCATCACGGCATACAGCACTGAAGCGATAAGTCCAACCGCTATAAGCAGCGGTGATCCGCTATCGCGCATGGCCATTACGATCGTCATTACAGCAAGTAGCACTGCGGGCGTCAATTTCTCCCACAGCTGCAGTTTGGAACGCATCGTAAACATGAATGCCACCAGCGACACGGCAATGCCCGCCATAAAGAAAAAGCGTACGCCATAGGTTGCGGCGTTTTTTGATGCGGCCTGCGCTGCCGCATCACCGAACGACGCGGTCAACGCCGACACCATTCCCGATCCGCCCGCCAGAAGCGCGGCGGCCGTTACAAAGGCAACTGCCACGAGCGCATAGAGACAACGATTAAACACGGTGAGCGCTGAATGCTCACGGGGTGAAAGCACCGAAACAAGTTCGTCGGCATCTTTGGCTTTGAGAAACCTGAAAAAGTAATCCGCACCGAACGCGCTTAGTATGCTCACCGCCAGCGTAAACAGGTGCACGAATTTATTCGGATTACGGAACGACTGCATGCCGGGAATACTGAACACCGCCCCGAAAAAGGGAGGCAGATATCGCCCGAAGCTTATGAGGAGAACGATGAGCGCGGTTATACCCCAGAAAAATAATCCGCGCTTCCGGACCAGTGCAAGCGCCAGAAGCGCCATTATCGCAACGATAAGGCCGATATTTTCACCGCCGTATTTAAAATTCCGCCACGGGGCTTTGCCGTCAAGACTAGCCATGCGGCCGATGTACGGATGCGTGGGCGAACCGGAATAATAGCCGAATATGCCCGGCGCGACAAAATCAACAATCTCCTCCGGCGGGAATGACCATTGCGTAGCCCAATCCCATTTCTGCTCCCGCGATTCGGTTACAACGTTTTTTTCACCCTGACTGGCGGCCTCAGCAAAGAATGTCAGGGACTGCAGTGAGAAAAACACCGCTACCACCGCGAGAATAATGAATCCAAAGGACAGCTTGAACAACCTGAATACATTGTTCTTCAGGAAAACATGCAGTTTGTCATCGCCTTTTTTGCGATAGAAAAGATACAGGAAATAACATCCAAGTAATACTGCAAAATACGCAGCGACCTGTACTTCACCGCCGAGGAACGATATGCCGAGAAATGCGCCGGCGAAAATGAAATAACGTATTTTTTCTTTATCCATCGCGATGTGGAGAAATAGCAGGATAAGCGGAAAGTATGAAAAGGTCTCGAATTTGCTCATATGGCCTGACATGACGAGTGTCAGGGTATCATTGGTGAACATGAACGCCAGCGCCCCGAAGAACGCCGCTGCTATCGACAATTTAAGATATCGAAAGAGCAGAAACGCAAAGTATCCCATGAAAAAGAGATGAAGGATAAGATTGATTTGAGGAAAAATATACGCCGGCACAAAGTATTGGATAAGCGATGATGGTCGTACCGTTACTGGATTACCACGGGATAGGATGAAATAATCATCATCCCAACGCGCTTTCAGGCCGTCATGCATAGCGGTCTGTACCTTCTGGTTTGCCCAGAGGATGGTGTCACCCATCGAGAGCATACGGTCAAATCCGATATTTTTAAAGAAAAAGAGCATCGCAAGGGCGAGAAATACCGCCAGATATATGACTTCGCGCAGCATTTTGTTCTTCATGATTCATCCTTGATAGTGGTGTATCGATTATACCAGAGGATACCCCTTTTTACAATACTTATTCAGTAAATTCATCCCTGTATCATGAAATCCTTCTATTATGTGTTGAGTTTGGACGATAACATGCCGATAATATAGAAAAACGGAAGGCCTGTATTCCGTTGGAAAAACACCATTATGTGGGTTGTCTTACTTGTATCATTAATCGTCGCGGTCAGCTATTGGGCCGTTATCATCTATCAGGGGTACGTGTTCCCGAAAAAAGTAAAACTTATCCGTGACCTTATCGACGAGCAGAAATATACCGAGGCCAGGGAAACGCTTGAACGGCTGCCCGCCTCACAGCGCGACGACCCGATGGCAAAATGGCTGATAAGTCAGGTACATCTCGCCGAGGGACAATTCATTCTCGCCATGGTGGCACTCCAGGATGTGCTCAAGCGGCGGCGATATACGCTTGACCTGAAGGAACATCAGGTGCATGAAGCCCTTGCGGTATGCTATGAGAAGACCGGACGGCTCAAGGAATCGATACTTGAACTTCAATTCGCGCTTCACCTGAAGCCGGACAATTTCGACGCGCTCTACACCGTGGGAAAACTGTATTATGAACAGAAGAACTACACGCTCTGCGAACAGTTTCTCTCGCGTGCGAGCAAGATTAATCCGCGCAATCCGCATGTATTCTATATGCTCGGCATGATCGCCATCTACCAGCAGGACATCAAACGCGCCATTGACATGTTCACCGCATGCACCATATACGACGCCGGTTTTCACAAGGCGTATCTTGAGCTCGGCAGGCTGTACTTTGAGCTCAAGGACTATGTGCGCGCCCAGAAGAATTTCTCCTACGCGAAGATGAACCCCGACTGCAGAAAAGAGGCGTCTATCCACGAGGGTTTCGCGCTGCACAATATGCACGAATATGAATCCGCGGTGAGCATTCTCAAGGATGCGCTGCCGCTCTTTTCCGAAAATGACAAGCAGTATCTGCAGACGCTGGAGATCTTAAGCGAATGTTATCTACAGCTGCGTAATCTCGAGGAAGTGCGCGTCATCTGGGACACGATACTGAAAATCAATCCATCGCACCCGGATACCAAAGCGTACATGGCGCTTTTCAAGAACGTGTTTGACAACGCCAAGCTTGCCGCGTTCTTCTCCATGCCCGCTGAGAAATTCGAATTTTTCGTAAAACGATTCCTTGAAGACTTCGATTTCTTTATTGAGAACATCGAAGTAAAAAGCGACAATGAAATACTCGCATCCTGCCAGAAGAACAAGATGGGGCAGATGAAGAATTCGTTCATCGTCCTCTTCAACCGCACGCCGCACCTTATCGGCGTTGAGGAACTGCGGGAGCTGTTCATCATGATCAAAAATAAACGCGCAACGCAGGCGTATGTACTCACGCCGTTTGACTTTCACGAAGAATGCCATCAGTTCATCACCTCACGTCCGGTGGATCTCGTCAGCGGCGAACGACTGGTGAAGGCGCTCTCCGGCGAGGACATTTTCTGAAATCCGTAACCGTCATCTGCGCATTCGCCGGTGTGGGCCGCGATATCATGAAAGCCGAGGCCTGCCTGGAAGAGCTGTCCCTCCTTGCCGCCACCCTCGGCTGCCGTGTGGCGCAAACACGTGTATTTAAACTCGCGCACTTCACCCCGCGCTACTGCATCGGCACCGGACAGATCGAGCTGCTCAAGTCGCTCGTGGAAAAGCATAAAGCCGAGGCGGTGCTGTTCGACAACGAACTGTCGCCGGCGCAGGTGACCAATCTCGCCGAGTTCCTCGGTGTAGAGATTGTCTCGCGCACCGACGTGATCCTGAGGATTTTCTCACTCAGGGCAAAGACCACGATAGCGAAACTTCAGGTGGAACTCGCGCGGCTGTCGTTCGAATATCCGCGGCTCAAAGGCAAATGGTCCACCCTGTCGCATACGGACTCCGTTGTGGGAAAGATGGGCGGCCCGGGCGAAACACAGCTTGAGTACGGCAGACGGCACGCGCGGGAACGCATGCATGTCATCAAACAGGAGCTGAAACGTGCCGAGCAGAGCAAGGCCACCGGACGCAGGTCACGCGCCGCGGCATTCCGTGTATCGCTTGCCGGTTACACGAACGCGGGAAAAAGCACGCTCTTCAACGCGCTCTGCCGCGAACAGACCTATGTGGAGAACAAGCTGTTTGCGACGCTCGACACATTCACCCGAAAACTCTACCTGAGCGGCGTATCAACGGACATCGTATTGAGCGATACCGTCGGATTCATCGAACGGCTGCCGCACCTGCTTGTTGAATCGTTCAAGTCAACGCTTGCGGAGATAGCCGAGGCGAATATCATACTCCATGTTGCCGACGCGTCACGCGATGATATCGACAGCGTTCTTGCCACCGTTGAATCAACGCTCAGCGAGATCGGCGCAGGCTCGGTACCTACCCTCCTCGTTTTCAACAAGACTGACCTTATTACGCCGCTCAAACGTGACGGACTCGCGGGCCGTTTCCCCGATGCGCTTTTTGTGAGCGCGCTCACCAGAACCGGATTTGACGAATTGAAAGAAACACTGAAACGCCATATACTCTTGCCAGCCGCTGACGTCACGAACGAAGCTGCACCGCCTGCGGAATGATCGCATGGCGAGGAGCATGAAGGTATGATAATCACCCCGAAGCGTTTTCCCGCGCTATTAAAAGCCGCTGATGCCGTTAATCCGTACATCGTCATGATATCCATCGCCGGCCTTATCCTGGAATACACGCCGCTCAAGACCATCGCGCCGTGGATGCTCACCGTCAATCAGGTCATCGACGTGATTTTTGTATTCGATTTCATCGTCCGCATGATCACCATGCCGGTCGGAAAATATTTCTTCAAGGGATACGGCTGGATCGATTTACTTGCCAGCATTCCCGGCATCGCCCTCATCTTCCAGTCATCGCTGACATTCCTCGGCGTGTTCAAGGTCACGCGTATCGGCCGTTTTTTCAAGATCATCCGGCTCCTCAGATTCCTGCGTGTGTTCAGTTTCCTCAACCGCATGAAAGGCGATTCCACGTTCGTGCAGGAACGCATCATGAAAATCGGCATCGCCATCGTGCTTACATTCATCGTAGGTATTGCGGTCACCGAACACTACACACGCGAGCATCTTGTTTCTACATACCAGGAGATGGTGCGTCAGAAATATGACGGACTTAACCGCGACATCGGCATGACGCGCATGCATTATGGCAAGGCGGTACTTTTTTATACCGCCGACGGCGCCGTCTTCGACAATGACGGCGAACGGGTGACGGACCGCGCGCAGGTACGGCTGTATGAAAAAATGCTCCATGACGAGAAACACTGGCATATCAGCGTCCCGTTAGCCGAAGGAACATTCACCGCCGCCGGTGTTCATCTGCCGAGAACATCGCTCGTGCTCAACAATGACGCGCTTATGAACGACCATGACCGCATCATGCTGATACTCATATCAACCCTCGTCGTAATGCTCCTCATCATCATGCTCTATATGGGTTACATCTTCGCGCACGACATGCGATATGTGCATCTCATTGTCGACTCCATCGACGCGGACGATTATATGCTGCTTGACGAAGAAGCACGCCTGCTCTCACCCGACGGCGAGCTGGCCGTTGTTGAAGGTGAAGACGAGATAAAAAGCCTGGTAAAGATGACCGCAAAACTTGCCCAAAAAGCCAGCGCCGGCAGTACATTCGATACGCTCACGATGACCGATCCTTCAGGTGACGCGCCCGCCGCGGCATCTGCCGGCGACTTATCAGGGATGTCACCGATGGAGATCGACAGCAACGACGCAGAACTGGTGACCGATCTGAACACCACAACCGATGCGGCATTGTCGGAGATCGCCGTTGAAATACCGGCTGAAGACGATGTGTCTTCGCCCCTTGAAAAAAACGATGCACTGGATACGGGCCCAGCATCCGCCGTCACCGGGGAAATGATCCGGAGCGCGGTTGCCGAAGCGCTTCGAGACAAAGCTATCATCGGCAGGGACGGGCTCGATAAACTCCGCCATCAGGCGGCACTGGACGCGGTACACATCAGCACGCGTTCCATAGTAGACTACATCAAGCGTCACATGAAATTATGACAAAAGCGGTATTTTTCGACCGTGACGGCACGCTCATCGTCGAGCAGCATTATCTGAAAGACCCGGAAAAAGTAATCCTTTTCGATGACGCCGTTACGGCGCTTCGCGGCATCATGAACGCGGGGTTTGAACTTTTTATCGTCACCAATCAATCCGGTATTGCCCGCGGATATTTCACCGAAGTAGAATATCAGGCCGTCCATCGGCGCGTGTGCGAACGTTTCGCCGCCGGAGGAGTGACGTTCAGGGATGCCGCGTTCTGCCCGCACGCGCCGGACTCCGACTGCTCATGCAGAAAACCCAATCCCGGTATGCTGACCACGCTCATGGAACGGCACCATATTGATCCGCGCGTATCGTTCATGGTGGGAGATAAAGCTGCCGATATCGAAGCCGGAATCGCAGCCGGTGTAACAAGCATTCTCGTGATGACCGGATATGGCAGGGACGACCTGCGGAAACTGGCCGGCAAGCAGTTTATACCCGCAGATAATCTCGGCGCCGTTCGCGACATCATACTCGGCGGTGCTAATGAAAAATAAAATATACGACCGCGAAACGCTTGCCGGTGTCCTTGAAAAGCTTCGGACGCAGAAAAAAAAGATCGCATTCACCAACGGATGTTTTGATATACTGCACGCGGGGCATGTGCGGTATCTCGCCGACGCCCGCGCGTTTGCCGACGTTCTCGTCATCGCGCTCAACTCGGATGCATCCGTCAAACGGCTCAAAGGCGACGCGCGGCCCGTGAATACGCTTACCGACAGAATGACCGTCATCGCCGCGCTCGAATCCGCCGATTACGTAACGTCATTCAATGAAGACACGCCGGTGGAAACGCTGGCGTTGCTCAAACCAGACATCCATGTCAAAGGCGGCGACTATATCGCCGAAAAGATTCCTGAATATGCGACGGTCACCGCATACGGTGGAACAGTGCGCATCGTATCCTTCCATAAAGGTTATTCCACGACATCGATAATCGAGCGATCAAAACGTTAACGCCGCGCATCAGTTTTTATCGTTGAAATACATCCGAAATACGTTTGCCGCGACCCATCACCATGTCGACGCGGGTAAGTTCTTCGGGGATATTGATACTCTGCGGACATTTTTTGACGCACACGCCGCATTTTGTGCAGAGCGATGCGGCGCCGTCGGGGTCTTCCTTGTTGACTTTATCCGGGCGTACCGCGAACTTTTTATACCGTCTGAGTAAAAGCCAGCCGATAATGCCGCCGCGGCCATTCGCATTGTTAAGCATGGCAAAATTGTCTGGAATATTTACACCGTACGGGCACGGCATGCAATAGCGGCAGGCGGTGCAGTCGACGAGAATCTTTTTTCGATAGGTCGAAACGAGTTTCTCAATCGTTTCCATATCGCTACCTGAAAGTATACCCACGCCGGAACGCTCCGCGTATCCGCAGTTCTCCTCAACCATCGCCGGACTTCCCATGCCGCTGAGTACAGTTGCCACTTCGGGAAGATTCCACAGAAACTGGAACGCCCATTCCACCGGCGTCTTCTTCGATGCGGCTGAACGCATGATGTCCTTCGCCTCTTTGGGCGGGTCGGCAAGCATACCGCCTTTCAGCCCTTCCATGACGGCTACAGGTATCTTTTTTTTCGCCGCATAGTGCAACCCCTCGGTGGTGGCCTGCATCGCCGTGTCGAGATAATTATACTGAATCTGCGCGAGATCCCACGGATATGCATCGACAATCTTCTTGAACACCGGCAAGGTGTCATGAAATGAAAAGCCGATGTGGCGGATGAGACCGCGTTTTTTCGCCTGTTCCATCTTCTCAAAAAGCCCCAGCGCGAGCAACTTATCGAAATATCCCTGATTCAGATTATGAAACAGATAGAAATCGATGTAATCGGTCCCGAGTCGCTCAAGCTGTGTTTCAAGGAAGCGGTCGAAGTCCTCCGTCTTGCGCATGAGTATCATGGGAAGCTTGTCGGCAATGTACACGTTCTTCCGCACACCGTTCCCGAGCGCTTCGCCGAGAACCTTTTCGCTCGCACCAAGATGATAGATATACGCGGTGTCGAAATAATTGATGCCGAGTTCAACGGCCTTCCGGATTGTGGCGACAGCCTTCTTCTTATCCACAGCTAGCGCGAACGATGTGGGCAGGCGCATAGCGCCGAAACTGAGCGCTGATATTTTGTATCCGAGCTTTTCAAGTACACGATATTGCATAGAGTGGCTCCTGACATGATAGTGCCGCGGAATACGGGAAGTAAAAGATCCCGCTGCAGGCATTGACGTATCTGACTGCGTATTATTGCAGATGCAACCGGCATTGAGATCTGCACTTGACTTTACCCGCAAAAAGATATGGACTATCATCATGATAAAAACAGCCGCAGCAATCACGATAATCCTCTGCTCGCTTTCAATACTTGCATCGTGCGCAAAATCAGATAAAAAACCCGTTGTCATTCCCGCGGAAAACGCAAGCCATCTATCGAACTGCGTCCACGCCGACGAGTGGGATATCAAATGGTCCGATGCAATGGCGGTAGGCATTCATACGACTTCAAAAGAAACGATAGTCATTTACCGTGACGCAAGCGACGAGGACATGAAGACCAAAAACGACGGTTATTGGTCGAAACAGGATTATACGATGCTCTCGGTGGCCGGCACCGTCGTATCATATGCATGTGATTATTATTCCGAAGGCGGCGCACATCCGTCATATGGACGCGCCTACAAGTCCATTGATCTTGCAGAAAACACCAACGAAACACTGCTCACCGACCACTTCGAGGCGGCCGCCATTTTCGAGGCGCTGATGAACGACACGGTAATCAAAAACGCGCTGAAGGATCAGCGCCCGAAAAACCTCAACGAACTCTTCGATGTCATCGACGGCGGATGTGAAATGGACCTGAGTATCCGCGTGCTCGGCGCCTTCGCGCTGCATCACCTGAAGGGCGATCGCGTGGCGGTGCGCATCGGCGTGTCGCACGGATGCGAGGCTATGCGCGGCAATTTCACCGAGATAGGCGTCTACCTGCCGCAGCCTGACCGCATGAGAACGGCGCTGAAAAAAGCAGCCGCAGACCGGACACTCATGCAGGATCTGTATCGTCCCCGAAAGAAAAAATAGCGGCAGTCTTATTCCGCCTTTTCAAGAATGAATTCCACACGCCTGTTTCGCGCCCTGCCCCAATCGTCTTTATTGTCGTAGAGCGGATCCGCAGCACCGAGACCGCGTAGTGAGAGCCGCTTCGTATCAATACCGCGGCGTATAAGCTCATCGTGCACGCGCGCGGCGCGGCGTTCCGACAGTTTTGCATTTACCGTATCACTGCCTATGTTGTCCGTATGCCCTTCCACGCTCACACGGTAACGGCCGTATTTCTTCAATATTTCTGCGAGACGGACAAGGATCGGTTTCGCACTGTCCTTGAGCGTATCCTTGCCGAAGTCGAACTCAATGTTCGACACCTTGATCTTAAACCCGCGTTTATGCTTCACCACAAGAATGTCCGTAGTGACTTTCACCTCGTCGATGCGCGTTGCATTGCCGTATTCATCGGTTACGGCCAATGAGATGAAATAATCGTTCGCGCTTTCAACAAGCACGCCGCTGTCAGAACGGCCTTCCCACGCTATCGTATTGTTAACCGCACCGCTTCCCTGCCAGCGCTTGAACGGAGCGCGTGCGCCGCCCTGCGCTTCGACTATCGACAGCTCCCACGACGCGATTTCATTGCTGTCCGTCGCCTCAACCGTTATGCCGAGTGTATCCTCTTCGCCGTCGCCGTCGGGTGAAAACCGCGTGCTCTTAAGCGTCATCGCCGCCATCGGCGGTGTTGTATCGACAATTATCGCCGCGGGTAGTGTCGCTATGGTCAGCCCGTTACCGAGCGATGCGGAGAACGAATAAATATAATTACCATCGGGTATGGCGCGTTCAGCATCGAGCGTAACCGCTTTTCCTGAGCTCGAGAGCATCACCTCAGGCGCGGCTGTCGCGCGCTTTCCCGTCCATTCCGCTGCGGGGGGGATGTTTGAGAACGACTGCGTGAAGACATCCTCTTTTTTCTCATTCCTGATGGAGAATACCGACGAAAGCACCGGCTCCGCTATCATACTTTTTGTCTTAAAAGCGGCGCTCCGTACCTTCGGTGAAAAACCCTTGCGGTCGGCGGCAACCGAGAATACATAGTCACCGTGATTTACCTCAAATGTAACGGGCGTATTGCGTGTTTCGTTGGACGCGGCGTCGAGGGCTTTCATCCAGTAGGAATATACACCCGACGGCAGATCGCGCGCGTCGAGCGTGACTATCTTCTCTGAGTCCTGCCAGGAAAGTTCCTTCACCACGCCGCCGAGATTATCGAACACACGCGCCTTCATGACAAGCGGGCCGGAGTCGCTCACGCGGTTTGAGAACGTGATGACCGTACTGCCCTTCTGCGAAAAAACGATATCCGGAGCGGGACCTCGAACCGCGGCGACCGGCGGCACGGTATCAAGCACTATGCTGTTGGTTACCGATGATCCGACCAGTCCTTTTTCATCCTTTGCGCGCAGGATATAGGTGTATCGTCCGTCCGGGAGCTTTATGCCGTTGGTGTCGGTGCCGTCCCAATCAAGCGCGCGCGGCATTGCGACGCTCGGACGCTCGCTTAACAGCATCGCCATGAATTTTTCATAATCGAACGATGTCAGACGATCCTCTTTCTGTTCAAATGTCCTCACAACATCGCCGGCCTCGTTCCTAATGATTAGCTGCCAGCCGATAACCGGCGAAGCATCCTTCACTTCGGGATAGATGAGCAGTGAATCCATGCGACCGTCGTTATTGGGCGATATATATCCCGGAACGGTGCCGTCGAATCGGACAGCCGGCGGATTTTTGTCGTCTTCACCGAGTGCCAGTGAAAACGTAAAGCGGTTGATCAGTTCCACGTTGCTGGCGGCGGTGATGCGCGGCGACAGATCGTATCTGAGCAGAATGCTGTTCGCCGGATTCGAAAATCCCCATCCCGCGGAAAGGTGCCAGAAGCTCAGGAGCGGTTCGTTGACGATGAATCCGCCGCCGACATACCAGTTGGTGTAAATGGAAAGCTCGGTATCAAGCGACAGCGACATATGCGTCAGTGACAGCGGATAATAGCGCACGGAGATGCCGCTCACGAGCGTGAACATATCGTTGATGGGACTTTCACCGCTCACGGACGCCTTCATCCGCCATGACGGCACGCCGTCGCCGTTGGTGAGTCCGTAACCGATCCACTTACCGATCTGTTCAAGCGCAACACCGTAGCGCAGATTGGTCGCAAAGCCGATACCTGTCTTTGTTTTAAGCACCGCGCCCACGTCCCAGCCGATGCCGAAATCCGACAATGTCCCGGACTCGCCGTACGTGTATGACAATCCTGTACCGATCATCAGCTCGGAGCCGAAGTGTTTTGCAAAACCTATTTCGCCGCCCTTCAGTTCACCGCGGCCGAGCGGCAGTTTGTCATACTCATACCGGCCATAGAACGATCCGATGCTCGTGGGCACCACAAGCGCGCCCAATGCGACAAGATCATTACCGACGAACGCCACCGTGCCGCCGAATGAAAAAAGACGCACCTCGGCGGCCAATGCGGGGTTGGCAAACCACGCGAACGGTGAAAGCGGTGAGCTTAAGGTAGGATACAGTGTCGCGGGGATGACATACTCCGGCAGCTCGGCGCCTGCAGTTCTGTTCAACGCGGGATATACCTGACTGAAAAAAGCAATCGCGGCCATTCCCGATATAAAGATTTTTTTTAGATAATGTTTCGGTAAAAATAACAGCGTAAACATAAAGCCCTCCGAAAGAGTACACATAGCGATTATGCTATGTTCTTTCAATAATATCGGTATCTTCCGGATTTAGTTCATACAATTTATAGACCATGTCGTTAAGACGCCGTATCAGCCTTTCATCATCCGGCGACCTCGAAATTTCATCATAAAACGAGAGCCATGTATCGATATGTTCCGGGAAACGGACCGGCAGCCGGTCAAGATCATACTTTTTGAGATGCGGCAACGAATCGCGATTTGTTATCAGGCATTGCCGGTAATAGTACGTAAAAAGTTTTGAGTTCAGCAGCAGGCAGATTATTTTCAGACATCCGGAATCGCCGGTCATGAAATATAATGACTGCTCCGGCAGCGCTCCGCTTTCGTCATATGCCGCGATGAGCTCATTACCTGTTTTTCTGATGAGTATCTTGTGCGGAACGGAAAGCTTTTTCATATCGCTCGTACCGCCGATGATATTTTTCCGATCCGGTGAAAAAAACCGGCATCGATGCACTTTGAAGCGGCCGATATCAGCACCTTTCATCGCAATCACCGACGCGCCTGATTGCCGCGTCTCCGTGAGTGTCCCCGGACGGGCGATGAATCCGGTAGACGACCGGAACCACGACGACAAATGCTTAACATCGGGTGCATTTTCGATTGCGCGGACAGCGGACGTCACCGGCAGCCGCCACGCATATTCGGGGCCGGTGAACGAATGCTGGGCGATAGTGTATCGCGCACCGGACGCATCGTCGGTAATCAGCACCGTATGACCGTCCGGAGAAGGCCGATGCTGCAGTATGAGCACCATGGCATCTCCGACCATGCCGGGAAAACGGATATGTGTCCACAGCTCGTGTATCGTGCACGTCGATAGAATCATTCGCCTCAGCGAATTGTACTGCCGGTTCTGACAGAGCCTGTCGGGCAGCACAAAGCCGAGATACCCGCCGTCAGCGAGCAGCATCAATGAACGGCGCAGGAACAGTTCAAACAGATTCGGCCGGTACCTGTCGCATGCAGCATACGTACGCTGATAATATGCCAGAACTTCCGTATGGGCAGACACAACGCCGTGCCTGCCTTTGAGCGAGACCCATGGCGGATTTCCCACGATCATTGAAAAACGCCGCCCCGGGAAATGTGTATCCCATAAAAAAGCGTTGTCGCCGGCAATCGCCCGGTCATCGATGAGTGCATCTCCGGCGCGGATGTTGTATGCGATCACTGGAGCGCTGTCATTGCCCGCGAGCGCGCATAAACGCCGCCTGGTTTCTGCCACCGCCCGCTCATCGATATCAACGCCGAAAAAATGCTCCGCAAGAGATTTCTTCTCCGCGCGGGATGAAAGTTTCTCATACGCGGCGGCCAGAAATTCTCCGTCACCGCAGGAAGGGTCGAGAATCGCCGGCATGAGCGCCTCGCCATGCTCTCCGCGCCATCGCTCGAACAGCGCCGCGAGCACACGCGACACGATATCCTTAGGCGTATAATACACGCCGAATTTTTTTTGATGTGTTCGTTCACGTGCCGGCATGGGCATATTGTATGGAATCAACGTGTATTGTCAAACACGCGACAGGCAGCTTTGCAGAACGGTTTGACAATACCGGACATTCGGGTACACTCCACTATCCTGATCAAGAAGGCTTATATGCGCGACGTCATCTCGGACATACAGAACTCGCTGCGCCATGCGGCCGATGCAAAAACAAAAGAAAGCGGCACGCGCTATTTCAAGGAAGCGGTGAAGCTCTACGGCGTAAAGACGGCAACCGTGAGTATCATCGGCAAAAAGCATTTCGAAACGGTGAAGGAACAGACAAAAGCGGAGATATTCGATCTCTGCGAACGGCTCTGGCAGACCGGTTATATGGAGAACGCGTTCATCGCCTGTCAGTGGGCACACAATATGAGATCATCGTATTCCCCGGATGACATCACGACATTCGAGCGCTGGCTGCAGCGTTATGTGAGCAATTGGGCGGCATGCGACACATTATGCAATCATACCATCGGCGAATTCCTTGAACGTTTTCCGGAATATCTGCGGCGACTGCGCCGCTGGGCGATATCGAACAACCGCTGGTTACGACGCGCCGCCGCGGTATCGTTGATAGTCCCGGCGCGGCATGGGAAATTCCTGCCTGATATCTTCGCCATTGCGGACATACTCCTGACCGACAAGGACGATCTGGTGCAGAAGGGTTACGGCTGGATGCTGAAAGCGGCAAGCGTACCGCACCGGAAAGAAGTGCACCATTATGTCATGGACCATAAGGCGCGTATGCCGAGAACGGCACTGCGTTATGCGATAGAAAAAATGCCGGCGGCGATGAAAAAAAAGGCTATGCTATAGCGCGGGGCTTTGTCCGTCAGCCCAATCCAGTAAATCGGCATCATTCCCCAAAAGGCACGCGCACGGATGCGTGGAGTCAGAGCATACTCCCGCGCTACGCTAGCGCAAGCGGTGCAGGATGTACAGGCGCATGGATGCGCCTAAACGAGTTGCCGCCTGGATGGCGAAGGCAACGAGCACCGCGAGAGCGACGATATGCATATGTTTAAATAAACAGCTTGAAAAGGCCATGCGTTACAGGTAGACGCAGTATCGCTCCTACTGCCCACCTTCATCATCCGTTTTATACGGCGCCACCGTATTCGTAAGCGCATCAATACTCTCCGACATTCCGGTGGTAAGTGTGAGCAGGTTCGTGGTCATCTTGTTCAGCTCACCCGCCCCGATGGCCATCTCCTCCATGCTCTTCGTGATGGACTCCGATAATTCACGGAGCGCCGTCATCGAATCCGTCGTCTCACCCGAGCTTTCCATGACCACCGTCAGTGTTTCGCGCATGCCGTTGAGCGATTCATGTATCGTCGTATAATTGCTGCGCACATCCTGCGTTATTTTCGCAACCTCCGAGACCGACGCCACGATCTCGGTGACCGCCTTCGACTCCTCATCCGCCGCGTTCTTCACCTCGTGGGTGATAACGAACACGTTCTCGGATTCCATTGCAAGCGTGGTAAAACTCTTTTCAGTTTCGCCGAGTTCCTCCGCAGTATCCTTGATCTTCATGGCGATGCCCTTGAGGGAATTCTTCGCCTCACCGGCTTGTTTATTCGATATATCGGAAAGTTTCCGTATCTCATCGGCGACGACCGCAAAGCCCTTGCCGTTTTCCCCCGCGTGTGCGGCCTCGATTGCCGCATTCATAGCCAGAAGATTCGTCTGCTGCGCGATGGAGACGATAACACCGACGAAATCATTGATGGTGCCCACCGACGACAGAAGCCCGCTGATCATTTCCGATGTCTTCTGCATGCGGACTTTACCCTGCGCCGTGACATCCTTGAGCGTTGCCGCCGATGTCTGCGCCCGGTTGGTGACCGCCGCCACGCTCATGATGGTCGACGACATCTCCTCGATGGCGGACGCGATCTCGGTGACATTTGCGGACTGGTTTTCCACGATCTGCTGCAGCACTTTCGTCCCGGCAAGGATATCGTCGATGCTCCGGACTATGCCCGCGATACCGTGACGCTGCGCCTCGTTGTTCTGATCGGTCTTTTTCACCAGATCATGCTGCTGCTGAACGCTCTGCTCAACCACGCCTACCGTGGCCGCTATCTCCTGTATCGTCTGCGCGCCCTCGTTCATGCCGGCGATGAACTCGTCGCCGCGTGTGCGGGATGCGGTACTGTTCTGTTTCACGAGCGCTACAAGAGCCTGAACTTTTGCGGCAAATTTATTGAATGACTCCGCGAGATGCCCCATCTCGTCGGCGGAACGTACGGCGATGCGCTTGCGCAAATCCCCGTCACCCTCGGCTATGTTATGCAGCATATCGTTAAGCTCGATCAGCGGACGCGATATGACGCGGTCAAGGATTATGCCGAGCACTATCGCCGCAGCGACGAGCGAGATGAGCAATATGGCGAATGCACTCAGCATGGAGCGTGTCTGCAGCGCATTGATCGATGTCTGCGTGACACCCACGTGAACAGCCCCGACGATCTCCAGGGAAGATGCTACCGGCAGGATCAGCTCGAATACATCACTGCGCGTCAGTACGATGCGCTGTTCGGCATTCGAAAGAACTGCCGGCGAGTAATCCGGCGCCGGGGCATACCGGTTGGTATTCGTTGCCGCATGATAAAGCACTTTCGATGACTTATCAGAGATGAAGCAGTACACCGCATCCGGATGTTTGCCGAGATATTCCGACAATGTTTCGTTCATCCCGGAAAGCGAATCGAACGTAAAGAACTGAAGCCCTTTGAGCGCGGTATCAACGATGCGTTCGGCAGCGGTGAAATTCCTGCTGATATACGCCTCTTTATACACACGCCGGGTACTGATCATGTTCGGCAGCCACATGGCAACCGCAAATGCTGAAATGACCGGCACAACAGCTATGATTATCTTGATGCGAATGCTTTTAATACGTTGTGCAGCAGCCATTGTGTATCATGCAGAACCTTATTTTATTTCGCCGCGCGGACTACGTTCGGCCCGGCCATTTCTAACAGCCCCACCGGGACCGATATGCCGAACTTTTTCGCTTTGCCCAGATCGAATGCAACGCCGTTCTGTTTGGGCCATTCGGGAATAAGATCGCTTACTTTTTTGCCTTTGAGAAGCTCTGCAATCATTCTGCCCGACTGTACACCGAATGTATCGAACACGGGGAATATCGCTATTGTTGCACCGAGACCGTCCATAACATCGCCGCGGCCGAGACCGCAGAGCGGTTTTGTGGCGTTCTGGAACACCATCATCGGGAACTGTTTGCTCACGCCCATCTGATCGTTCGCGCTGATGAAAAGATCCACCTGCGAATCGATCTCTTTAACATATACTTTTGCGGCATCAGCCATCTGCTGCGGGCCTGTCTCGCCGGTAAACGCCGGAACCATTTTATAAATAACCTGAATACCCTTCAGCGACGGATCGGACGCAAGCGCTTCGTCAATCCATCCCTTATAGCTGTGCGACTGCGGCATGTCGGCATAGATGAGCCCTATCTTTTTGATATTCGGCATCACCTGCTTGATGAATGCGAGACGCGATTTTACCGGTACGGGAAACGAAACGCCGGTGAAATTTGCCGCGGGCGGGTTCTTAAAATCGGCGATGAGACCAACGCCGATTGGGTCGGTCACCCCGGCGAAAACGAACGGCTGCGGTTTTCCATAGGCTACCTTTTTCGCGGCGCGGGCCGGTATGGTGCCGTTGAGGACAATCACATCATATTTCTTAGGAAGCTCTTCGGTAAGGAGCGTCGTTGCTTTCGCTTCGTCGTTCTCAACCGAATATGACACCACATTCAGGTTCTTTCCTTCTACAAATCCGTTCGCATCAAGAAACTTCTTCCGCGCTGCCGCCGCTTCAGCAGGCCAGCCGGTCTTCTGAGTATCGATGACAAGGATCTTCTTCTGCGCCGCAAGCGGAACCGAGACGAGCAGAAACGATACTGCGCAGAGTGTGATGAGGGAGAGACGTCGAAGTACGGACATCATAGAGAACCTCCGGAAATGGATTTCTTCTATAATAGACAAGTCTCCGGAAATGTCAAGAATATAATACAACATTCGTGGCATTTCATGCATCGCGATGATTTGACATCAGGTGCGTTACGGGATATAGTATAGTAATGATGGGTGGAATGATACTGCTCGGCATATTCATCGTGCTGGTTTCACTGCTGCTCGGTTATATGATCGGGCGACGCCGCAAACCGCAGCACAATGTCCCGCACACACCTGCAGAGGACAAGGGTATTCTGGATATTATCGCCCGGACGTCTGCTTCCTTCAATACGGCAAAGTCCGCTTCAGAAATCTATAACATCGTGACCGACACCGTCTCCACCCTGATTCCCGACGCTTACCTGATCCTTACCGAGCGCCTCGAGAACGACAACGCAGTCCGCATCAAAACGATCACCGGCATAGACATATTCCGCAAACAGATCGATCGTATCCTCGGGGCCGAGACACTGGGCGCATCGTACGATATTCTCGACATACCGGGCGATGAACAGAGCGATTACGCCAGCGGTGAATTGATCGAGATACCCGGAAAACTATACCCGCTCTCCGCGCAGCGCATCTCCAAAACGATCTGTTCGCTTCTGGAAACCATGCTCGGCATCAGCGCCGTGTATATCATCTCGTTCTCCTATCTCGGAAAAATATTCGGCGGCCTCACCATCGCGCTCAAACGGGATGCGACACTCCGTAACAGAGAGGCGGTCACGTCGATAGTCCAGCAGGCATCGATCGTGCTGCACCGCATGCGCTCTGATGAAGCGCTGAAAAAAAGCGAAGAACGTCTCCGTTCGCTGGTTGAAGCCATCCCGTACCCCATTTTCTCAAAAGGCGCCGACCTGCGTTACGAGCTCTGTAATCAGGCGTTCTCGGATTATCTGGGCATCGAGAAAAAAAAGATCATCGGCAGCACGGTTTTCGACATCTCGCCGAAAGAGAACGCCGAGATGTATGACAAGGCGGACCGCGAACTCCTCGCCTCACGAAAGATGCAGCAGTATGAATCGCATGTCCGTTATAACGACGGCACCGAACACGATGTCATATTCTATAAGGGATGTTATTTCGATATCCGCGGCGAGATTGCGGGCATGGTGGGGCTCATCTTCGACATCACCGACCGTAAACGAACCGAGGCTGCGCTCGCGTTAAGTGAAACGCGTTTCCGCGAACTGGCGGATCTCCTGCCGCAGGCGATATTTGAAACCGATACCGCGGGCATCCTCACCTACGGCAACCGCGACGCCTACACCGCAACCGGATATACCGATGACGATGTGCGCGGGGGGCTCAACGTCATCGACATAATCATTCCCGCCGACCGCGACCGCTGCCGGAACAATATGCAGAAAAGCATCACGGGTGTCAGAGCCGGGAATGAATACACCGCGATCAGAAAAGACGGCACCACGTATCCGGTTATCATCTATTCGTCGCCGATCATGCGTGACGGAAAATTCGCCGGATTCCGCGGCATACTGCTCGACATCACCGATCGTAAAACCATGGAAAACGCCGTCAAATTCAGTGAGGAAAAATTCGCCACCACCTTTCACTCAACCCCGGATGCGATCATCATCAGCCGGCTTTCCGACACCATGATCATCGATGTCAACAAGGGGTTTGAAAAGCTCACCGGCTATACCGCTGAGGAAGCGATTGGCAACTCGGTGGCGAACCTGAACCTTTGGGCAAATGATGATACACGCAACCGGTTCTTGCATCTGCTTAGAATTGAGGGCCGCTGCGATAACTTTGAAGACGTTCTCACCTGTAAAAACGGATCCATCCGCAACAGCAGCGTATCCGCCCGCATAATACACATCGGCGGTGAAGCGTGCATACTGTCCGTCACCCACGACATCACCGAACGCAAACAGATGGAAATTGCATTGCGTGAAAGCGAGCAGAAATTCCGGCAAGTCGTCGAATCCGCGCCATGGGGCATGCATTTCTGCGAGCTTCGGGACGATAAAATTATCTTTGTGGGCGCAAATCCATTCGCCGAACGCATACTCGGCAGGGATCACCGTCCGTTCATCGGGAAATCTATCGACGAAGTTTTTCCGGTGATACGTGAACCTGATATCGCATCGATCTATAAGACCATCGCCCAGAAAGGCGGCATCTGGACAACCGAACAGGTAAACTATGACAACGGGAAGATAAAAAACGCATTCGAGGTCTTTGCGTTCCAGACGGCCCCGAACAAAATGGTTGCATCGTTCTCCGATATCTCCGACCGGATGAAAGCACAGCAGGAACTGCAGGAGAAAACCGACGAACTCGACCGTTTCTTCAATTCAACACTCGATCTTCTCTGCATCGCCGATACTGACGGATTCTTCAGACGGCTGAACCCGGCATGGGAGACAACGCTCGGATATATGATCGAAGAGCTTGAAGGTAAAAAGTTTCTCGATCTGGTGCATCCGGACGATATACCGGCAACGCTGCAGACGATGCGGACACTTGACGGCCAGCATGAAGTCCTTAATTTCACGAATCGCTACCGGCATAAAAACGGTTCGTACCGGCATCTTGAGTGGCGCTCATTTCCTTCCGGAAATCTCGTGTATGCCTCCGCACGCGATATCACCGACCGTATCACCATGGAGTCAGCACTCGGTGAAAGTGAAAAACGCTATCGCACCATCGTAGAAAACCTCAACGACGCCTATATACGGCACGACTTCAACGGCACCATCAACGGCTGTAATGAGATTGCATATCGTATACACGGTTATACTGAGGAGGAATTCATCGGCAGGCATCTGAGTGAAATTACCTCGCCGAAAAGCGCGCTGCTCGTCAAACAGCGGCTGCAGGAACTCGTTGAGCGCGGCAGTATAGAATTCGATGCCGAGCACATACGCAAGGACGGATCGGTCATTCCGGTTTCCGTCAGTGCGCGTGTGGTCACCGAATCGGGCGGCGGCGTTATACAAAGCTTTGTACGCGATATCACCGAACGTGTGGCAATGGAAGCCGCGCTGAAGGAAAGCGAGCAGCGATTCAGAAGCATTTTTGATGAAAGCCCCTACCCGATCACGCTGTCGAGACTTCCGGACGGCATCATCGTCGACGTTAATAAAGAGTTCACCAAAGCCACGGGGATGACGCCGGAAATGGCACGCGGAAGAATGGCCTCCGAACTCGGCATCATGCGTACTGAGGACGATGCCGCATTAACCGCATCGCTGATGGAATACGGCGTCATCGGACCTGTCGAACTGCCGGCGGGAACATCCTCCAATCCGCGTGTGGGGCTCATCATCGCCAAACGAATCGAGATTAACGGCGTGCAGTACAGTCTCGCGATGGTGCAGGACATCACCGACCGTAAACGGGCGGAGGAAGCGCTGCGCGCCAGTGAGGAAAAATACCGTTCACTCGTCGCGAATATGCCGGATATAGTTCTGGTGCATATCAACGGCAGAATTATCTATATCAACGACACCGCGCGTGCGGTCACCGGATATTCAGCCGAAGAACTCCTCGGCACGAGCGTACTCGATTATGTCGATAAGGACGACGCCGCGCTGATGATGAATATCGCCGGGAAACGTCTGGACGGAGAGCAGGTACCGGATGTGTACGAGCAGCGCTTCATCACCAAGAACGGCGGCATACGCGACCTCGAAGTACGTGTGGCGCTTATCAGTTATGAGGGCGAACGCGCCAACCTGGTGGTGCTCACCGACATCACCGAGCGTAAAAAAACCGAGGAACAGCTCCGTAGATACACGGCGGACCTCGAGCGTTCAAATCGGGATCTTGAGGATTTCGCCTACATAGCATCGCACGACCTGCAGGAGCCGCTGCGCAAGGTGCAGGCGTTCGGCGACCGGCTGAAACAGAAATGCCTTCCGATACTCGGCGATGACGGAGCGAATTATATCGAGCATATGTCCTCGTCGACCAAACGCATGCAGCAGCTCATCAACGACCTCCTGGCGTATTCACGTGTCGGGGCAAACACACACCTGTTCGCGCCCATAAACCTCACCGAAACGGTTGAAGAAGCCATGTCGGCACTCGACGTGAAGCGCGCCGAAACAAAAGCGGTGATATCCTTCAATGCGCTTCCCGTCATAGACGCAGACCGCATGCAGATGACGCAGCTTTTCCAGAACCTGCTGTCCAACGCGCTGAAGTTCAGATCCGCGGACATCGCACCGGAAATTCGCATCACCGCGCGCGATATCGAAAATGACATGATCGAGATATCCGTTTCGGACAACGGCATCGGATTCGATGAAAAGTATCTCAACAAGATCTTCACGATATTCCAGCGACTGCACCCGCGCGAAGCATATGAAGGCACCGGCGCGGGACTCGCAATCTGCAAAAAGATCGTCACGCATCACGGGGGGAGTATTACCGCGGCAAGCAGCCCCGGCAACGGCGCCACATTCATCATCAGACTTCCACGGCGTCACGAAGCGGGAAGCGAACGGTAGACTGCGGCGTGCGTGTTGCGAATATTTGAAAACGGTTTATACTGTGCGTACGACACTTGTCCAGCTACCGCAACGGCGCGTTTACTCGATCGATACACGGCGCAGAAAAGGAGTTCTGATGGAAAAACGCAAGCCCGTAAGCATTCTCATAGCCGAAGATGACAGCGAAGACCGCATCCTCATACAGGAAGCCTTCCATGAAAGCCGTCTTGCTAACGACATTAAATTCGTCGCGGACGGTGAAGAACTCCTCGATTATCTGCGCCACACCGGCAAATACCACGGCGACAAGAGCGCAACGCGTCCGGGCATCATACTCCTCGATCTCAACATGCCGAAAAAAGACGGCCGTGAAACGCTCAGAGACCTGAAAGCCGATCCGCTGCTTGCCACCATACCGGTTATCATTCTCACCACCTCGCAGGCTGAAGAGGATATCGTAAAAAGTTACAAGACGGGCGCGAGCGGATTCATTACCAAGCCGGTCACCTTCGACGGGCTAGTGAATGTCATGCGCATCATCGGAAAATACTGGTTCGAGATTGTCGAGCTGCCCGGCCCGCGCAGCTGACGGAACGGGACGCGGAGGTTTCATGTCGGGCGAAGATATTATCAGAGTACTTGTCGTCGATGACGATGAGGACGACTATATCATCATCCGTGAACTCTTACGCGAAGTGCACCATCGAAGTTATGAGACGGACTGGCTGCCGCACGGACGCGACATCGCCGGGGCGCTCGCGAAAAAAACATACGATATCTGTCTCATCGACTACAACCTCGGCGGCGACAACGGCATAGCCATCATCCGCTCGGTCATGACCGCCGGCAGATCCATACCCTTCATACTCATCACGGGTCAGGACGACTATGAAGTGGACCTGAAAGCCATGCAGGCGGGCGCACGCGACTACCTTTCAAAAAATACGCTCTCGCCCGATTCACTAGAACGGTCGATACGCTATGCGGTCAATGAGCACCGGCTGGAACGCGAACGCATCAACGCGCTCCTTGAACTCGGCGAAAGCGAACGGGCGCTGGCCGCGGCTGCCCGCGACTGGCAGAACACGTTTGACGCCGTGGGCGACGCCATCTGGCTCCTCGACCGCGAACACCGCATTGTACGCGTGAACAAGGCGACCAGGGAGCTCTTCGGCGTAGAACAGAGCGCGATACTCGGGATGTACTGCTGGAAAGTGGTGCACAACACCGATACACCGCTCCCGAACTGCCCGGTAAACACGGCGATGAAGACGAAAAAACGCGCGTCGCTGGAAATCTCATCCGGAAACCGGAAATTCCTCATCGTAGCCGATCCCATCCTTGAGAAAAACGGCGATTATCGCGGAGCCGTGCATATCGCGTCGGATATCACTGAACGTACACGCATCGCATCGGCGCTGGCAGAAAGCGAGGAAAAGTTCAGAAGCATCATCGAGCAGTCCGCCGACGGCATCGCGCTCAGCGACAAGGACGGCATCATCATTGAATGGAATCACGGCGAGGAACTTATCACCGGCATCCCGCGCGCGGAGGCGATGGGAAAGCCGGCATGGGATCTGCAATCAAGCCTCATCGTGGACACGACGCAACAAGAGGCCATCGCCGACAGGATGCGCGAACAGATATCACTGATGCTCAGGAATGAGAACACGCCGAACATGACACAGGAGACCGTTTTCCGGCGCCGCGACGGCGAGATCCGCACTATGCAGATCACCATGTTCGTCATCAACGCATCGCACGGACGCATGGTGGGAACGTTCACGCGAGACATCACCGAGCACAAGCGCGTCGAGGACGAGCGGCTGTTCCAGGAAAAGATCATGCAGCGCACCGAACGTCTCGCCTCGCTCGGACAGATATCGTCGGCAATCGGCCATGAGATCAATCAGCCGCTGCAGTCGATTAAGGTCATCGCCGGAACGGCGGTGTATCTCCATGAACATGAACAGCGCACGCTCTCCACGGAAACGCTCATCGGCGATTTCAAAAAAATCATCGAGCGCGTCGATCGGCTTGACGGCATCATCAAGAGTATGCGCGTCATGCTGAAATCGTCTGACAAGATAGACGCGCGTCCGCTCGACCTCAACAAGTGCATCCATTCGACGCTCGACATCTTCAAACAGAAGCTCATCTCGCACGGCGTTGCGCTCACCACGGTATTCTCCGACGGTCTCGGCAAGGTGCTCTTTCCCGAGGTGCAGCTCTCCCAGGTCATCGCCAATATCGTGGACAATGCGGTCGCCGCGCTCGACAACGCCGCGCATGAAGAACGGCGCATCGTGATCTCCACCGGCATGAAAAACGGCAGCATATACCTCTCCATCGCGGACAACGGCCCGGGCATACCCGACGAGCAGAAGGAACGCATCTTCAACCCGTTCTATTCGCTGCAGCAGAAAGAACACAGTATGGGACTCGGGCTCTATATCGTCACCACCATCCTGAAATCATTCGACGCCACCATCGCGGTATCGGACAACGACATGGGCGGGGCGACGTTCACGGTGCGCTTTGCTCCGGAGCGTCCCGCATGACGGTCTTTGTCGTCGACGACGAAGCCGACTGCTGCGACGATCTGTCGTCATTCGTCCGCGCCATCGGCCACACGGTCACGGGATTCACCGACCCGCGCGCTGCGCTCGACGCCATCATCAAGGAGCCGCCGGACGTCATCATCACCGACGTCAACATGCCGTATATCAACGGCATCGAACTCTTCAGCCGCATCCGTGAAAAAAACTGCCGCGCCGAGGTCATCTTCATCTCGGGCAAAGCGGAAACCATTGAATCCATCAACGCCATGGAACGCGGCGTGTATGATTTTTTCATCAAACCGGTGGACGTCAGCAAGGTAGCGGAAGCGCTCTCCGGCATCGCCGGGCTTCGCGCTGCCGAAACGGGCAAGCTGCCGGCGCATACTCTTGCCGAGGCCGTGGCAAAACTGGAGCGCATCGCCGTCGATGAAGTGACCTTCTCCCCGGACGATTTTCCCGGACCGCGCTACGGCGAGGACATCGGCATATTCTCAGAACGGATGAAGGCGGTATACCGCAAGCTCAAAAAGCTGCGCGAATATCCGAACACCCCGGTGCTCATCGAGGGCGAAACGGGCACCGGCAAGGAAATCATCGCGCAGTTCCTGCATTACGGCGGATCGCTTTCCGACGAACGCCCGTTCATCGCCATCAACTGCCCCACCATCGGCAAGGACATCTTCGAATCGGAACTGTTCGGCTACGAGGGCGGCGCGTTCACCGGGGCGGACCCGAAAGGCCGCGCGGGAAAGATAAAGGCCGCCGAGGACGGCACGCTCTTTCTCGACGAGGTGACTGAACTTGATACCGGTTCGCAGGCGAAACTCCTGCGCGTGCTGCAGGAGAATGAATACTACCGCGTGGGCGGCACAACGAAAATTCACACCAACGCACGCATCGTCTGCGCGACCAATCTGGCGATGGAGAATCTGGTCGCACGGGGACTGTTCAGAAGCGACCTCTATTACCGGCTCAACGTCTGCAAAATATCGCTCCCGCCGCTCCGCGACCGCCGCGAGGAGATAGCGCCGCTCGCGGTGCTGTTCGTGAAGGAATGCAATCGTAAATTCGGAAAAACGATAACGCATATTGAATCGGCAGCGCTCACGCGTCTTGCCGCGCTTCCGTGGACGGGAAATATCCGCGAATTGAAAAACGTGATAACCAACAGCATGCTGTTCAAGGAAGGCGCCACACTTACAGCGGCTGATTTTCCCGTACTCCTGGGAGAAACACCAGCACCCATCGCGCCTTCGATGCGGTTTCCCGATACGCCATTCGATCTGCAGCTCTATGTCAAAAAAGCGGCTGATGATATGAGCGTGTCTATCATTGAAGAAATTCTTAAAAAATTCAATGGCAACAAGACCAAAGCCGCTGAATTCCTGAAACTTTCACGCATGCAGTTCTACCGGCTTTATAAAAAATAACTTCCGCAACAATTCCGTTACACTTTCACGCAACATTTCTGTTACGTCGTATCATTTCCGTAACAGAAAGTGCGTGTCCTTTAAAGACAATAAACTGTTAACCGGCCGTTTCAATGCAAAAATAGACGTTTCTACTGTCCGCACCGAAACGTTATAATTGGCACGTCGATTGCAATATACTACCTATGAACGCAGCACTTCAAACACCAACATCGGTCAAAGGAACCCAAGCTATGCTGAAAATCCTGCTTGTGGACGACAACAAATACGTCATTGAGGACATCGGCGGCGCGCTTGAATCGATGGGACATTACTGCATCGGAGAAGTAAATCCGCTGCACGGACTCGAGCTCTACAAGAAAGGTGATTTTGACGTCGTCATCGTCGACGTGAAAATGCCGGGAATGAACGGCATCGAGTTTCTCAAGGAAGTGCAGCAGTTCAATCCGAACGCAGCGGTGATAATACTCACCTCATACGGCGACAGCGAGACATACAAAGAAGCCATGAACAACCGCGCGTATGCGTTCTTCAGCAAACCGTCAATGGACATCAGGGAATTGATGGAATGCCTTGCGAAGATCGAGCACGCATAACGGAAGGAGGATCTCTCATGCACAAAAAGCACTGTGAGCGCTGCGGCAAGCAGGAATTCCCGCTGTTCGTAGTGGCAAACTACACGAGAAAATACAAACTCGTTTGCGGGACCTGTCTCCTGCATGTAACCGCGCTGGCATCCGTACAGGAACGGAAGACCACACACGGACAGATCATGTTCGACTCATACTTAGAGGCCGGGTATCATGGAAATAAAAGTGTGTGAAAAATGCAAGAACATGACCTTGAAGCTGTATCATGTCGATGACTATTCCGAACAGTACTCCATGGTCTGCGGCACATGTTTTCTTGATATTTTACGCACCGTGGTGACCAAGAACGAAGAACGGTTGCCGCAGGGAGGGTTACAATGACCTGCAGCAAGCTTGCACATTGCCCCTTTTTCAACGACGAATTCGACCGCATGCCGCTTCGCTCCGGTATCCTCAAACGCGTCTATTGCATGACGGCGCCGGATGCATGCGCCCGCTATCAATTAAAGGCACATCACGAGGATGCGCCGCATGATCTCCTCCCCGACGGGACGAAACTGGCCGCGGGTGAACGCAAAGAGGCGATTGCATGATCTTTCAAACTGCCGTCCGACTCCCTTGATACACCGGTGAACCGCCGGGTAACACCGACGGTTCACCGGATATTTTTTCGACTGAAACACGTGATCTTTGCAGCAATACCGGGCGCCCGCGGGATCTGAATATCCGCTGGGACACTCCTGCCTCACCTACTGTGCTTACGGGGACTTCAAGGCCGCTTGTCGGCTTTCTCCGGGCGCCCGTCTTTTTTTTTCAGCTGCCTGCGGCTGTCATGTTACAGCCCGCTTTCCCTTGCTTTTTCACCATACTGCATATACAATGGCCGTCGTTGCGACGCATAGAAATGACGCCGCTAAGGAAAAACAATGGCCACCGAATCGCCCGAATCACCCGTAACCACATCCACCACGAACAAATGGACCAGCGAGCGTGTCCGTCAGGAAATAATCGCATTCATCGGTAAATATCAGAAGATAATGCTCACCAGTCTGATAGCGGTGGTAGCCGCAGGCGTACTCGCCGCGGGATGGGCGATATATCAGAACAACCGCGTACTCATGATGAACACCACCTTCGAAAAAGGCTTTAATCTTTACCTTAGAAGCCAGCGCACACAGGATGCCTTCTCGGCGAATCAGTATGTAAACGAAGCAATCAGCACGCTTGAAACGGTGGAAAAAAAAGTGCGCGGCACGGCACTCGGCAACCGCGCGTCGTATATACTCGCCAACTGCTACTATCAGACCAAGAAAAGCGATGAAGCGATCAAACGTCTGAAGAAAGTGAGCGAACAGCGCGGTTTTTATCTCGCACCGCAGGCGATGTACGACCTCATCATGATCACCGTGGAAGCGGGCAATTATGATGACGCATTGATGTATGCCCAGAAGTTCAAGAAAATGTACGCAAAATCGTATCTTGCCGGAGAGGTGGTCATCACCGCTTCCACCGTATACCGCAAGCTCAACGACCGCGAGAAGGCGGTAAACGTATTGAAAGAGTTCCTCAAGGCAAATCCGGAAAGCTCCTACAAAAAAAAGATGGCCGAGCGCGTTGCGCTTCTGGAAGCCAAGGTATTGTAATGCTCACCGCCGTTCAAGCAGATTCGCTCAGCCGTTCGATCGTATCGTTCGACGAAGCGGTTCTCCGGACGGTGGAAGGCATCGTAGCCGACGTCAAAGCTAACGGCGAAAGCGCGGTTGCCGCGTATGTAAAAAAGCATGACGGTGTCACCGCATCCAGCATCAACCTCACCATCGAACGCGCCGAAATCGAACGCGTCACCGAATTCCCCGATGGCAAAGTTTTAAAAGCGCTTCTCACCGCCAAAAGCAATATCGAACGGTTCCACCAGATGCAGCGTCAGCATTCGTTCTATACAGCGAACGCCGACGGCATGCTCGGACAGTCGGTGATACCGCTCGACCGCATCGCGGCATATGTCCCCGGCGGCAGGGCGTTACTTTTGAGTTCGCTCCTCATGGCCGTCATACCCGCCGTTGTTGCCGGCGTGCCGGATATCTCCATCATAACACCGCCGCAGCAGGACGGATCGATACGCGAGGAGATAATCTATCTCGCGAATATACTCGGCGTCAAACGCATCATCAAGGCGGGCGGCGCGCACGGCATTGCGTATGCGGCATTCGGCGGCGCACACCTGACACCCGTGGACAAGATCGTCGGGCCCGGCAACGCGTATGTTACGCTCGCCAAAAAGACGATATACGGATATTGCGCCATAGACATGCTCGCGGGACCGTCCGAGATAATGATAATCGCCGACGACACGGCACAGCCTGCGGTGCTCGCGCGTGACCTTCTCGGTCAGGCGGAACACGACGAACGCGCGTCATCCATTCTTATCAGCACCTCGCAGAAGCTCATCGATGCCGTCAACAAAGAGCTTGCCGTCATGGTACCCGCATCCCCGCGCCGGAGCATCATCGAAGTGTCGCTCGCGCAGAACGGAAAATCTGTCCTCGCCGCAAGTATCGCCGAAGCATTCAAAATTGCAAACAGGTTCGGACCGGAACACCTTGAAGTCATCGCGGCGATACCCGACACGGAAGTTATCGCGAATGTACGCAACGCCGGTGCGCTTTTCATCGGCGGACACAGCCCCGAAGCGCTCGGGGATTATCTCATCGGCTCCAATCATGTGCTGCCTACCTACGGCGCAAGCCGTTTCGCCTCGGCACTCGGCGTCTACGACTTCTACCGCCGCGTAAACGTCATCGCCGCCAACCGCGACTATCTCGCGAAGGTCCGGGACGCCGTCAAGACGCTTGCGGAATACGAGGGCTTGTATGAGCATGGGGCTTCGGTGACCGAACGGTTCAAATAACGTACCGTCGCTGCACATGCCGGTTGCGGGTTTCCCCCCTCCATGATATACTTCGTGCACCGTAATTTAAGGAGTTTTTGTGTCAATTACCATACGTCACGATAATGCAAAACGTTTTATCGGCGAGCATGAACTCGCCTGTCTTACACCCGCGGCCATTGCGGCAAACAACATGCTCGCGAAAGGAACCGGCGCGGGGAACGATTTTCTCGGCTGGGTGAACCTTCCCACGCAGGCGAAAAAGGATGCAGCCGCGGTAAAAAAAGTGGCGCATGAGATACGCGACAACGCGGAAGTGCTTGTGGTCGCGGGCATCGGGGGATCGTACCTGGGCGCCCGGGCTGTCGTTGAATCGTTCGCCGATTCATTCGCGCTCGCGGGAGCAAAAAAAGGATCGCCCGCGATAGTATATGCGGGAAACAATCTCTCGGGCCGTTACCACAATGAACTCATGCGCTATCTGGACGGCAAAGAGTTTTATGTGAACGTCATCTCGAAAAGCGGCACCACCACGGAACCGGCCATAGCATTCCGCCTCCTCAAGGAATACACCGAAAAACGGTACGGCGAAAAAGCATCCGAACGCATTATCGCCACAACCGACCGGGCCAAGGGCGCGCTCCGTACGCTTGCTACCGAAAAGAAATACAGAACATTCGTCATACCAGACGATGTGGGCGGACGGTACTCGGTGCTCACGCCGGTGGGACTCATCCCCATCGCGGCGGCAGGCATCGATATCGACGGCATCATCGACGGCGCAATAGCGCAGGAGAAAGAGACCGCGTCTGACAGCATCGAGAAAAATACGGCGCTCCGTTATGCGGTGCTGCGCAATGCGCTTTATGCGAAGGGTTTTGCGACAGAAATAATGGTGAACTACATACCGCGGCTGCACTTCATTGCTGAATGGTGGAAGCAGCTCTACGGCGAGAGCGAAGGCAAGGATCAGAAGGGCATCTTCCCCGCGGCGGTCGATTTTACGACCGATCTTCACTCGCTCGGCCAGTATATCCAGGACGGACGGCGGACATTGTTCGAAACGGTGCTCCGCGTCAAGAGCGACGGCAGCGACATCACCATGCAGAAAGCGGGCGACGACGCCGACGGCCTCAACTATCTGGCCGGAAAGGGCATGCACGAGATCAACGACACGGCTCTCATGGCAACCGTGCTAGCGCATACCGACGGCGGCGTACCGAACCTTGCGCTCGAACTCGATGCGGTAAGCCCGTACACCATCGGCGAACTCCTCTATTGCTTCGAAAAGGCGTGTGGCATCAGCGGTTATATGCTCGGCGTAAACCCGTTCGATCAGCCGGGCGTTGAGGCGTATAAAAAGAACATGTTCGCACTGCTCGGGAAAAAGGGCTATGAAAAAGAACGTGAAGCGCTCATGGCCCGCGTGACACGTTGACGAATCCGAACAGATTACTACATTATTATGAAAACTTCTGGAGTCAATTCCCATGGAATTAGATATAGTACGTGTCCGTTTCCATTACCATATCGGCAGGTTTAGATACAACATCACCGAACCGTTCGCTATCGGTGACACCTGCATCGTAAATACCGAAGAAGGACAGGACTACGGTACGGTGGTGAGCTTCACGAAAGTGGAGGACGCCCCGCCCGAAGCACTCGTCTTTTTCGATGAGCAGGGCACCGTGCAGGGCGACGGCAAAGGCAACGATATTCATGACGATGTCGACGAGGACTCTCGCGATCATCGTCACGCGCCGGCGAACCGTAAACAGCAGACGCGCGCGAAGAACGATCCGCACAAGATATATGAAGTGGTCCGCAAAGCGAACGCCGAAGATCTCAAACGCAACAAAGAAAACGAGGAGCTTGAGAAGCAGGCGTTCAAGGAATGCCGTGAGCGCATCGAGCATCATAAGCTCGACATGAAACTCATCAGTGCGCATTACTATTTCGACCGGTCAAAGCTCCTGTTCGAGTTCATCGCCGAACACCGCGTGGACTTCCGCGACCTGGTCAAGGACCTCGCGGGACATTTCCGCACGCGCATCGACCTCAGGCAGATAGGGGTGCGCGATGAGGCAAAAATCATCGGCGGCTGCGGCGTCTGCGGACGCGACCTCTGCTGCAACCGCATGAAGGGCGACTTCGAGGCGATATCGATCAAGATGGCCCGCGAACAGAATCTGTCGCTGAACACGGCGAAGATTTCGGGTCTCTGCGGACGGCTCATGTGCTGTCTCTCGTACGAATACCACACCTACTGCGAAATCAAGAAAGGACTTCCCCGCCAGGGTGACCGCATCATCTTCAATGAAACCCCCGCTGAGATACGCGACGTCAATCCGCTCAGCCGCAAAGTCCTCATCCAAACCGAGGATAAACGCATGCTGTACATCAAAGTTGACGACATTAAAAAAACGTCGGACGGACGGTCGGTCGTCACCATGGAAGTGACAAAAGAATAGCAGAATTATTTCTGCGCACAAGGAGCGGCACGATGTCATACGCACTGGGTATTGAACTTTCCACGCAATCGGCAAAAATGGTCGTCCTTGATGCGGAACATGGCACCGTCATATACACCGGCGGATTCACGTATGAACGCGAATTCCCGAAGTACGGGACAGTGAACGGCGTACTCCCCTCGCCCGACGCATCGGTACGGCACACGTCGCCTGCCATGCTCATCGAAGCACTCGACCGCGTATTCTCCATGCTGAAAAAAGACGGCGTCGACTGCACGAAGATTGCCGCGATAAAAGCGGATGCCATGCAGCACTGTACCGTGTATGCTGATGCCTCGCTTGCACAAAGGCTTCGGGCAATCGATCCGGCACATGACCTCGTCACGGCACTGTCGCCCTCGCTCTCGCGAAAGACCGCGCCCATCTGGGAAGACCGCAGCACCGGGACGGAGACAGCATTCATCGAACAGTCGGTAAAAAAGGGCGTGGTGAACGTCACCGGCAATCGCGCGGAACTTCGTTTCCCGCTCGCACAGATAATGAAATGGGGCAGAGAGAACCCGGCTGAGTACGCAGCCACCGCGCATATCATGCTGTTAAGCGCTTATCTCACGAGTATATTATGCGGGAAAATTTCACCGGTCGACACCGGCGACGGCTGGGGCACGAATCTCAACACGGTAAACATTGGACACCCGGATTTCAGCGGTGACATGATAGCTGTCGCGGACCGGTATATCAACGTGTGCGGGAAGGACTCAGTCAAACGAAAGATCGGCGGCATGGCGCACTTCGATGCTCCCGCGGGAAAGATCAATCCGTACTTCACCGTAAAACACGGCGTCCCCGCGTCAGCGAAAATACTTGTCGGCACCGGCGACAATCCGGCGACGTTGCTCGGCTGCGGCGGCAACATCGTCATCTCGCTCGGTTCAAGCTATACCGTGAACGGCATCATGCGCAGGGTAAAACCATCCGCCGCCGGAGAGTACAACGTCTTCGGTTACACCAAAGGTACGGCGATAGCGCTCTCCTGTTTCACCAACGGCGGCAAACTGCATGAGACATTCGCGCGCCGGTATATCACTCCGGATGCAGCCGCGAATCTCACCTCCGCCGATTGGGACCGGTACCGCGACGCATGCGGTGCGCCGCTTCTGTCCGTCGATGAACGACTCATGCTCCCTTACCTTATGGATGAATCTGTGCCGGTCAGAAAAGCGGGCATTATACGCGAAGGTTTCTCCGAAGACTCGCCGGAGAACATCCGGGCGCTGCATGTATCCCAGGCGCTGGCGATGAAAGTGCACAGCGCGCACCTGAGCGATGTCGACGAAATATGCGTTGTGGGCGGCGGAGCGCGGAACGTGTTCCTCCGTCAGGTCATCAGCGACATGTTCAACGCAAAGACCTATACCATAAGAAACGCGGACGTGGCCGCAGCATTCGGCTGTGCTATCAGTGCCGCACGCGTCATCAGCGGTATATCCTATGAAGCGGCATTTGAACGATATCTCCAGAAAGACGCCGCCTCGGCATTGCTGCCGACCGGGAACGAACATGTTGTCGCGCGGCTCATCGAACGCTACAGCGGACTGGAAGGACGGGCTTGATCTTCCGGTATTCTCCGGCGCTGACTTGACAATACCCGCCTCCTGCCGTAGAATGAACAGATGAACACGGGAAGTATAAATTGCAAAAAAATGCCTTTTTTCTGGCTTTTTTTGACAATACTCTTCAGTTTCGGCATACTGTCGCTTATCTCCTGCGGAGAACAGAATCCCAACGAGATTCCGCTGGCGCTGAATGTACCGCATATCACAAGGATTGTTCCCGGCGACGGAAAAATTACGGTATATTTCCAATCTCAGAATAACGAACCAGGATTCTCCGGCTATAATATATACTGGAGCGACGATATAGCCCAGCTGCAGAATCAACTCCTGCTGAACGAAACGTTGTCAAAACCTACGATAAAGGCACAGGCCTCCGTGATTATGCAGGAATATTCGTTCACCGTTGAACATAGTATCACGTACTTTAAATCCACCGCATCGAGCAACACGAGTGCGACAAAAGTATCGCTGTTCAACGGTCTGGTCTATTATTTTTATGTCAAGGCATATAACGGCCAGCCGGAATACGAAAGCACTTTCGACAGCGCGCTTACGGCGAATGGATCACCTCGTCCGCAAACACTTTCATACAGGATGGATACGAACACCGGGCTCACCTTCGGCAGCGGACAGGTGAAAGTGCTGCTCACTAATGACAGCGGCAGTCTCTATTTTCTGCCGATGTCAAACGGAATACAGCACATGGGCAGCGGTACGCTTACCTCGCTGACGGTTGCTCCCGCCAACGGCTATGATACATTTCCCGTCATCGCTGCGGCGGGACATCTCTACGCCGTACGAACCGCCGTCACCAATTACGCGAAGATTGCTGTTCTGTCCACGGACATTTCAGGCGCCTTTGCCGTCATCGATTACTGCTATCAGCCGACCGCCGGCGTGGTGAGTTACTGATATGCTGCGCCCGATACTGCTGTGCGTATGCGCGCTCATGATCGCAAGCTGCGGTAACAGCCCAACCGCCGTCGTCGACTACTATGACATGCCCGCCGATGTCGTCATCATCCCCGGCAACCGCTCGCTCACGGTCAGATTTATCTCGATGCCTCAGGTTATCGATTTCCTGGGCTTCAACGTTTATATCGGCATTACTTCAAATCAAGGTTCCGTCACGCGTATCCCGGATTCGACCGGAGCCGTCCCGACATTCAATTACAAGGACAAAGTGACGACCAATTCCGTCATAAGCCTAACCATCACCAATGATGCGGCCAGTAACGCGCTTGTCAACGGAACAACGTATTATATCGCCGTAACCGCCTACGGGACGAACGCATATAAGGATGTTGAAGGCGGCGGCAAAATCGAAACACCGCGCGGCACGCTGTTCCGCGGCACACCGCGCGAGGAAGGCGATATTGTCATATCCAATCAGTTCATGTATACCGCAGATAACGGCATCGCCTACAGTAGCGGCACCGGCAAATGCGTGCTGACCAATGAGAATGTGATTGTGGCAAGTGTGGCGTCAGCGTTCTATACAAAAATCACCAACTACGCGGGTACTCCATCCGTAGCTCAGGCGTCGAGCGGTGCGCTCTCGGGCTTTGCTATTCAATGCATGGGCTATCGCGACGATCTGGCGTCCTGTCCGATCCCGGCCTCGGGATTTCTTGCCGCGGGTTCTTCATTCCCGCTCGCGCAGGGGCAGATATACGCACTCAACAACGGGACTGTCACCATCATGCTGCGCGTGACATCGGTTGTCGAAAACGCCGGTTCACTTGTATCGAGCATCCATTGGGCCGTCATACCCTGACACGGCGCCGCAAGGACATACTGACATGACACCGGTACTCTACGTAGCAACCAAGAACGACGGCAAACGGAGAGAGATTGAACATCTCCTCGCAGGAACGTCATATGAGGTGCGATCGCTTCCACGGGAATATCCCGACATCCCCGAAACCGGCAGCACGTTCCATGCAAACGCGCTCCTCAAGGCGCAGGCCGCATATACGGCACTCGGATTTCCGGTCATCGCCGATGACTCGGGCCTTGTGGTTCCATCGCTCGGCGGCGCACCGGGAGTGCTCTCAGCCAGATACGCCGGCGAGAATGCCACGCCCGCCATGTTGGTGCAAAAACTCCTCGCCGTCATGCAGGATTTCGGCGACGCGAAACGCAGCGCGCATTTTCGCACATCCCTTGTACTCATGCTCAGCAGCACGATGTACGCGTCATTTGACGGCATTGTTTACGGACGCATCATAACCGCGCCGAAGGGAACGAACGGCTTCGGATACGATCCGGTTTTCGTACCGAACGGCCATACGGCAACATTCGCGGAGATGACACTGGAAACCAAAAACCCCATGAGCCATCGCGGCATGGCAATGCGCAAGTTGAAATCTTTTCTGCAGCACCTGACACTATCTGCCGCCACGCCGTCCGGATGATGCCCCATGCAGGAAATAATCGAAACATACAACCGCTCGCGTTCGTACCATGAGCTTGAGCACCGGCTGAAGGAGCTTGCAGCAGACGGCGGATACACCGTGGTAAAATCGCTTGCGGTATTGTACCGGCTGGTGCATTTCAAAGAGGAACGTATCCTTATCCTGAAAACGCTTATCGACTGTCAGAAGGAAAAGGCGCTGCTTGAAACACTCGTCGAGTTCTCGTTCACCGACGATACCGATGCGCTCCTGATCATTCTTAAAGGGTTCTACCGTTTTCATGATAATATGTTTCACCCGCGCACCATCGAGATACTGCACACGACAAAAAGCACCGACATCAAAATTCACTGCATCCGCATCCTCGGACGTATCGGACGAAAGGACATACTCCCGGTCTTCGATGCGCTCTTTGACAGCGAATCCGTGCCGGTATGCTACGAACTTCTCCATGCGATGCTGCTCATCGGCGAACATGTCAGCGCCACCGCGCTTGAAAAACGCATCATCGGGCATAAGCGCGGCAATCTGTTTCTCAAGGACAAACGCATCCTTGAAACGTTCATCCTCGCGGTGTTCCATCTCGGCGGACGGGAACGGCGCGCGGTACTCGACCGTTACCGGTTCTACCCCGAAAAAAAAATAGCGCTCCTTGCCGGCAATTACCGGACGCTTATTGATATTGAAAAGGAATTGTTCAGCTCGGACAAACGCGCAAAAAAGTACATCGATTCGATGTTCGAACTGCTCATCAAGGGGAATGCGGTACCTCGCGAAGACGATGCGGATGACGGGCAGACGAAAACCGAATCCTCGGCGGCAGCGGCAGTACCGGCAACCGGTAATGAATGGGATATCAGCGCCGCAATCTTCTGCAAACGCAACCGCGACCGCCTCAAGGACGATCTCATCGCCTACATCAAGGCGCATGTGTTTCAGTTCGAAAAATACGACGCGTCGATACGCTTTTTCGTCGAGAATATCGCCCGGCTGGATATCGACTACATCAATGAACTCCTTTGGGATGTGTATTTGAGCGAGGAGAACAAGTATCTGCTCGCCGCGGTGCTCGATAACGTGACCGGCAGCGACACCGCCTTCATAGAAAAGGTGACCGCGCGTCTTATGAGCACCATGGGCACCATCGACGCCAAGATGATCTATCAGCGCATACCGTTCACGATGATACGCCTGAAAAAGGAACAGGCGGTCGTCAATCTGCTCACGCTCGCATCACAGCATCTGCCGCCCGAGAAGGAAGAGGTGGTCTTCCGCTGTCTCCATGATGCGCTCGTGCTCAAGGATTATTATCAGCATCTTCCCGAAGGTCATGCGGGTGCCGTCAACGATTTTTTCGATACGGTGGCGGCAGGCTCCTTCTCGGTACGCGCCAAGGAAATAACCGCGTCGATCATCGCGAAGCTCGGACTTGACGCGTATGAACAATTCATCCTCGCCGAGTTCAGACGCGATCGTTTCAATCCGGCGTTCGTCAACGCCATGCTCGATCTGCATACACCGGCCATCGACGTCGAATTAAGTTCGCTCTTTTTCGACCCGGCGATAATCGACCACGCGGACAGCTATTACCTGAACCTCGTGCTTGAGCATTTCTCGTCGCATCGCCATGAGACGCCGCCAATCCCGCCCGAAACGGTATCGCGCATGCTCGGTTTGCCCCAGTTCGCGCCGGCCTGCATCAGCTATATCGGCACGTATCAGCTTACGGGCATGAAGGAGAGCCTTGCATCCATGCTTGCCGATGAACTTCCCTACCTTACGCACCTTCGCATCATCGAGACGCTCGGCATGTTCCGCGACGCCGCACTCCTCCCGGTATTCGCGCGGGAACTGTACACAAACGATTTTCTCACGATAATCACCTCGGCGCGTGCGGTGAACGCGCTGTCATCGACGGCCGGTTTCTCCGAACTCCTGTCGTACTGCACACGCACGGACGTGAGCGATGACATAAAGGTCCGCATTCTCACCGACGTCAACGTCTCATTCGACAACGCGCTTGAGACCATCGGCAGGATAATCGAGATCAGCGAATTCGCAAAATCGCCTGAACTCCATGCGATACTCATCGACCTGCGTCTGCGCATCGACATTGACGACCGGCTTGCACATCTGAAACGCGAGCGCGGCATATAGTGCACGTCCCATGCCTACGATAAAACTCATCATCGAATATGACGGTACGCGATATGCCGGCTGGCAGCTGCAGGACAATGCATGCACGATACAGGGCGTGATGGAGACGGTGCTCGCGCGCATTTATAAAAAACCGGTACGGCTTACCGCGAGCGGCAGAACTGACTCGGGTGTGCACGCGCTTCACCAAGCCGCACATTACATCGTGGATGACGTAACGGTACCCATCGAACGTCTCCCTGCCGCGCTCAATTATCATCTGCCGATAGATATCCGTGTAACGGATGCGGCAATTGTCCCCGACAGTTTTCACGCACGATTCAGCGCACGGCAGCGCAAATATGTGTACGTCATGCGTAACGCCAGATATAACTCAGCGTTCTACAGGAATTTCACCTGGTTCTATCCCACCCGTGAGCCGCTCGACATCAAGAGGCTTAACGCGTATGCGGAATACGTTGTCGGCACGCATAATTTCAGGGCGTTCTGCGCCATCACCGACATGAACCGGAGCAAGATTCGCACCGTGACACGATCATCGTTCACCCGTCGCGGAGAATTCGTATACTTCTTCATATCCGCCGATGCGTTCCTTCACAATATGGTACGCATCACTCTCGGCACTATCCTTGACCTCTACAGACGCAACGCCTCGCCCGACGCAATGCTTGAGCTCATCATCTCCGAGAACAGGAAGAACGCAGGCACAACGGCGCCGGCGCACGGACTATTTTTAAAAGATGTGATATACTAGCGCGGAGTATTAAAGAGCACACCCATGGCAAAACCAAAGCACAGCACCTACGATATCGCGGTCATCGGAGCGGGTCCGGCCGGGCTTGCTGCTGCAAAAGCGACCGCACAGCGCGGCCTGCGCACACTCGTGATCGAGAAAAACCGCATCGGCGTTACCGGAAAAACATGGCTCTCCTTTGACGAGGCGATTGAAGCGCACGGGCTCTCCGGGGTTGAGCGCGGACGATTCTCATCGGTGGTTTTCTCAAGCTACCTCGGCAACGTTCACCGCTGCACAACGAAATTCCTGTGCCCGCTCGATGAGAAAAAAGCGCTTCTCGCCCTCGCCGAACAGGCGCGTAACGCCGGTGCGACGATATGCGACCGTGAAGCTTTCTTCAATTATCGCGAAGAAAACGGCGGCGTTACAATCGTCACTGAAAAATCCACCTATCATGCGCGTCTGGCTGTCGACTCAATGGGGAGCACTTCAGCCATACTGCCGAGCAACGGGCTGAGCAACACCCATCTCGACATGGGCTGTCTGTCGCTCTTCCTCACGAACGCGTCCGGATACGAGGAAGATACATGCCTGCTCTACGACTCGTACTTTCCCGGGCGTGATTATTTCTGGATAGTACCGATGGGCTCGCGTACCGTGATGGCGGGAATTTTCTTCTTTTCAACGCTGAACCATTCCAACCTCGACGAAAAACTCGCAAAGCTCATGTCGTATATCAAGGCGCGGAAACTGAAAGGCCTCGTAACCGAACGCCGCATGGGGAATATCCCTCTCGGCGGCCAGAAACATATGGCGGCATTCCCGTTCATCTCGTTCGGTGACAGCGCGAACACAGCACTGCCGTCGTCGGGATTCTCGTTCTCCCGCTGCCTGCACGAATCGCGGACACTCGCCTCGTTCTGCGCACAGTTCCTTGACGGCAAAAAAGCGATGCGCGATTACAAAACCATGATGCTCGCCGAAAAGATCCCCGGCATCGAAGTCCATCTGATAATATCCGACATGCTGTCGAAATTCACGGATCAGATGCTTAACAAGGGCATCGGCGGCATGGGCGTATTCGGCGACGAGTTTATCATCGATTTTCTGAGCGGCCGCGATATGAGTCTGCAGTTCTGCGTCAAGGCGCTGAAAGCGATACTGAAGACATTCACGATCAGCGAAGTGCGCGACCTGTCGCTCAAGCAGGAATATATGAAACACCTCGCAAGCATTTACAATCTTTTGGGCGCCGTCCCTGAGGCGCATCTTGGCAAACAGATCATGCAGACACTTCAATATCTGCAAATACACGAAAAAAAATAACCGGATCGCAGTCGAATCCGCATTTGCAAATTCGTATTTTTTATAGTACTGTATCCGTATGCACAGGGACACTCTGCATCTATCTGCCGGAACCATATTCGCGGCGCTGATTATCATCGGCTGCGGGTATCGGGAGCAGCCCCGTTCAAATCCATTTGACCCGGACAGTACAGACTACACTCCGGCGGCATACTGGGAACATATCAGCAATTACAACAGCAGTTACTTCAACAGCAGGTGCGGACAGTCCGTCATCGCTTTCAATGGAAAGATGTGGCAGATCGGCGGATATGACGGCAGTAACTATATGAATAACAGTGCATATACCTCTGACGGGAGATCGTGGGACGGCAGCGCCGGTATTCCGGGACCTTCGCGGGCGGGCCACCGCGCACTCGTGTTCGGCGGAAAGCTCTATGTCATCGGCGGGTATTCCGGAAGTTCATATCTGAACGATGTCGTCGCAACCGAAGGAACTTCATGGTATACCGTGGCAAGCAACACCGCCTTCACACCGCGTGCTTTTTTCGGCGCCACGGTTTTTAACGGCAGGATGTGGGTCATCGGAGGACACTCCAGCAATGCACCGTATTACTACAATGAACTGTGGTATTCATCAAACGGCACAACATGGACGAATACGACCCCGGGGCCGTTTTCCGGACGCGAAGGCTGCGAGGTATTTGTTTTTAACAACAGGCTCTGGCTTATCGGCGGTTTTGACGGCACCGCACGCCTGAACGATATATGGTCTTCGTCGGACGGTTTCAGCTGGCAGGCGCAGGGCTTCGCGCCGTTCACGGGCAGAACACATTTTACCGCAACGGTTTTCAACAAACATATCGTCATCATCGGCGGAGAGTCAATGCCGGGCGTTAAACTCGCCGATATCTGGTACTCTGCGGACGGCGCCATGTGGCAGCAGGTTAACACACCGGCCGGACCGGCGGCACGCAGCGATCACGCGGCGACGGTGTATAAGAACAAATTATGGCTTTTCGGCGGATCCAACAGCTCAGTTCTTGCCAGCGACAACTGGTTTGCATACTGACCCTCACAATCATCGAAAAAACGCATCCATCTGCCGTATCGACAGATAAATTCAGCTAATATTACCTCATTATTATGCCGAAAATTATGTTAAGGTGCACCCGGCTGTTTTTCGAAGAAATTCAGGTTATTTCACCCGCGGGCAGCACCGGCAGTTAGCATAATGAGATGAACATGCACGGTAACAAAATATACTTTAGCATATGCGTACTCTTCTGCGCATTCCTGACTGCGGTATTCGCACCCGCTGTGAATGGTGCCTGGATAGAAGAAGAGGATGAGCAGGAGACCAAGAAGGTTATACTGAAAAAAAAGAACCCCGCCGTGACAACGACACGCGAAACAAATGTCACCCCCCCGGAGATGCTGCCGCCGCCGAAAACAAATATCATGTCCACCGGATCATATATCACCCTGCTTTCGACCGAACGCAGGGGTACCAATGTCATCGTCACCTGGATCGATCTGCCGCGTACCGGCGTCACCTATAAAGTATACCGGAGCGATTCGGCAATAGCCACGTTAAGCGCCTTCGACAACGCACGGTTTCTCGGCAGCGTCGGAGACGGCATCAGCAGTTTTGTCGATACCCCCCCGCCCCCGGGACCGTATTACTATGCGGTCACCGCCACTGTGAACAATGTGGAACAGCGCGTTCTCGTCATCGACCAGTCATACACGTCGCTTCCCGTCAGCCTGAAGCCCGACGGCCCTGATGAAGATACGCTCTTCGTGAAAAACATCAAATCTTTCTATGAACCCAATACGCGCTCGGTCATCGTACTCTGGGATGTACTCACCGAACCGGGCAGGTATCATCTCTACCGTGCCGAGACGCCGATAATCGACTCGACAGCGCTCGTGAACTGCGAAACCCTTGATGATGTTCCGTCAGACCAGTCGTTCTTCGTGGACCGCAACATCGATATGCGCCGGTCGTATTACTACGCCGCACTTTTTGCGCGTAACGACCGTGAGATCAGGGTGTTCTCAGCGAACAACAATTATACCACCATGCCCGCATCAATCACTCCGCGAAAAACGCTTGCCGTGACAGCCCCCGCCGCCCCGGAAATAGCATCGAACACAAATACCCCGCCGCCGGTTGTCACCAATGTAGTAGTGGTAACGAACACCAACACCGCGCCTACGAATGAGATGAAACAGGCTGAAGTCAAGCTTCCGCCGAAGATTTACACCGTGACCAATATTGCGTCAAAACTGCTTGCAGGCAATGCCGCCATCGAGATATCCTGGGAAATGCCGGCAGACATACGCGGGCCTTTCATGCTGCTCCTCTACCGGGCGAAAGTGGAACTTTCCTCTCCGCTCCTGCTCGGCGACTTCCTCTATAAGTCAATAAGTCCCTATGAAAACATATCGGGCACACGGCGATATTCGTTCATTGATATCGATGTTGTACGTGAAACACCCTATTACTATGCGGTCATCGTAGCTAACGGCACATCATCAATGGATCACCCCATGATGCCCCAAGTAAATTACTCAACCAACGCCGTGATTGTGCCGAAAATACCAATAACGACCAATATTGTTGTGGAAACAAACTATGTCATGGCGACAAATATGAGCACGAACTATTATTCGAACGTACAGGCGATAACCCTGACCAACGTGGTGAATGAAACGGTGACCAACAATGTCACCAACAATATAACCAATGTGTTCACCAATTTCGTGACCAATGTAGTCACCGAGGTATTCACCAACATTGTGACGAATTATGCCACGGTTCCGGCCGGGTCGACCAACATCGTACCTGTTGCGCCAATGGTTGTCGCACCGCCCGTGACCATCGACGGGGACATCGATCTTTTTGTGAAGAACACGATTACCGGCAGGTTTTATAAAGGGCTGTACCGTGAAGCGGCTGCCGAACTGTCATTGGCGCTTGAACGGCGGGACACCATGGGAACGAACACACCCTATCGCGCGTATCTGTTTCTCGCCCGCTGTTATCTCGAGCTTAAGGATTACCGGCAGTCGCTTGCAACATTCGTCATGCTGCGCAAAGTCGTTCCCGATTACCCGCAGGATGAAGTTGATTTCTGGCAGGAGAAGGTCATCGCAGGGATACGTTCCGTGAAGGAGTTACGGCAATGAAAATTTACATCGCTATATTCACCACGCTGCTCACGCTCGGCGTGTTCGCCGGCGCCGGGTATCTCGCGTATACCAATACGGGACTGAATCAGGACCGTTCGTATTACCGCGGCATCAAGGAATACGAGATAGGCCATTTCCAGGAATCCATCAACTATTTCAACGAATTCCTGTCGCTGAACCGCAACAATAAAAAAAGTCAGGATTCGAAATTCCGCATCGCCCTCGCGCTCAAGCTCATGGGCGACACCGAGAACGCGAAACGCAAACTGGTGGAAATCATCAACGAGCGGTACGGCGACGACGAGATAGCCCGCGCGGTAATCGAATATGCCGACATCTGCCGCATGGCAAACATGTACGACTACTACATCATCGGGCAGATAGAGCTCATGCTCAAAAAGTTCCCCGCCGGCTCCGCGAACGAGAACAATCTTAACACGCAGTTCGGTTACCAGCAGTTCTTCCTCAAGCAGTATGACGCCGCGCTGCATCACTTCATGAATTCGAGCACCGACCTCGCCATGCTCGGCAAGGCGCGCGTCTATCAGCAGATGGGTGAATTCGACAAGGCGCTCGCCGTATATGAGGAGTTTCTCACCTACAAGCGCGGCACACCGTATTATCAGGAAACGCGCAACAGTTATAAACTGATGACATTCCGCGAAGGGATGGCGCAATATAAAAAGAAACAATACACGCAGGCACTCGCCTATTTCGACCGGATTCAGAAATTCTTCGCCAATACCGATGACGCCGAGCAGGCGCTATATTTTGCCGGCGAATCATGCTACGAGATGGAGCAGTATGAACCGGCACTGAAATATTACGCCGCCGTCATCGACAATGACGTTGAACTGCGCGATGCGGAGGCGCTCCTCAAAGTGGGCCTCTGCTACTACTGGCTCAAGAATTATCCCGCCTCGTTCAACGCGATGGATAAATTCCTCAGGGAATATCCGTCAAGCGCTTTCGCCGCTCGTGCGCAGAAATGGAAAGAAATGGCGAAAAAAGAGATCGAATATATGGGCGGGGCGGCAAAAGAATAATAGCAAAGCACGCATCTTCCTTGCAAGATACGCCTCTTTGATATAGTATACAATAAAAGAGAGTGTATTATGTCCCAGGAACGCATCATTATCATCGGTGCCGGTGTGCTACAGATGCCGGCTATTGAAATTGCCCAGGAAATGGGCCTTTACACCATCGTCTGCGACTATAACCGCGAAGCCCCCGGCATGAAAATAGCCGATTATACCGTCATCGTCTCCACACGCGATGTCGACGGCAACGTACGTATCGCCCGCGAATTGGCGTCGAAGATGCATATCCACGGCGTCATCACCGCCGGAACCGATGCATCCATGACCGTGGCAGCCGTGGCGAACGCGCTTAATCTCCCGGGCATCAAATTCGAGGATGCATCCGCAGCCACGAACAAGATAAAGATGCGGGAACGTTTCGCCATTCACAAAGTACCGCAGCCCGGTTTTTTTCCTTCATGGACATACGCCGAGGCGCTTGCCGCATTCCGTAAACTTGAAAAGCCGGTAGTCGTGAAACCGGCGGACAACATGGGTTCGCGCGGCGTTATGAAAGTTGAAAAAGAAATCGACATGCTCTACGCGTTCCAGCGGGCGAAGTCGGCATCGCCGTCCGGCGAGGTCATTGTTGAAGAATACATGGACGGCCCGGAACTTTCCATTGACATGCTCATACACGACGGCACCATACACATCACCGGTGTCGCGGACCGCATCATCGAGTATCCGCCGTATTTCGTGGAGACGGGACACATACTCCCCTCGGCGCTTCCGCAGAAGGATATCGATGCGGGCATCAATGTCATGAAACAGGGTATCGCTGCGCTCAACCTAACCATAGGTTCGGCAAAAGGCGACATCAAGATAACGAGCAAAGGCGCCATGGTGGGCGAGATCGCAGCCCGGTTATCCGGCGGTTTCATGTCGGCATACACCTACCCGCTTGCAACAGGCGTCAACCTCATCAAAAATGCCATCGAAGTTGCGCTCGGTAAAGCCCCGTCGGACCTCAAAGAAAAGCATGCGCGTTTTTCCATGGAAAAGGCGCTCATACCCGGCAGCGGCATCGTGCAGGCTGTCGAGGGCGTTGACCGCGTACGGAAAATGGACGGCGTCGTCGAGGTTTTCCTCCGCGCGCGCACCGGCGACATCCTTGTCATGCCGACGAACAATCTTGAAAAAGCGGGAAACGTCATCGTCTGGGGCAACACACGCGATGAGACGATAGCCCGGGCGAATGCGGCCGTTGATGCGATAAAAATAAAACTCACCACCGAAGACACCGTGAATATGCTGCAGCTCAAACGTGTGGCACGGGAAAAATTCGCCGGTTCTTGCCGTGCGTGCCGCGAATGCGACGGCGAGGCCTGCCGCGGCGAGGTACCGGGCATCGGCGGCATCGGGACGGGTGACAGTTTCGTACGCAATGTGCAGGCGCTCAAATCGTTCACGCTCAATACGGCGTTGATACACGGCATACGGGAACCGAACACCAACACCGACATCTTTACGTATCACCTGGAACTGCCGCTCATTGTCGCGCCCGTTCACGGCACGAATCTCAATATGGGCGGCGGCATGTCGGAAAGCGATTTCGCCGAAACCATCGTCGAAGGCGCGCGTGAGGCGGGCATCATCGCCATGGTCGGCGAGAGCGGCGAAACGGACTCCTACCGCGTTGGACTGAAAGCCATTCAAAAATTCGGCGGCTATGGTATTCCCGTGTTCAAACCGGTGCGTAATCAGAATGATATCATCAAAAAGATAAAAATGGCCGAGGACGCGGGATGCGTTGCGGTGGCAATCGATATCGATGCCGGCTCATTTCTGGCGCTCGGCAATAATAAAGATGAGCTCGTCACAAAGACCGAGGATGAAATACGCGAACTGACATCGTCAACGGCGCTGCCGATTATTCTTAAAGGCATCATGAGCCTGTCGGATGCGAAAATAGCCGTAAAAGCCGGGGCAAAAGGCATCTATATATCCAATAAAGGCGGCCGTGTGCTTGAAAGCTCGCCGGCTACCGTCAGCGTTTTGCCGGAAATCGGCTCAACAATCAAGAACAAGGCGCTTATTATCACCGACGGCGGATTCCGAAACGGTGCAGATGTGTTAAAAGGTTTGGCACTTTCTACCGATATTATAGGTGTAGGGCGCCCGATGGCTATTGCCGCATATGGTGGAGGCGCCCGCGGTGTGCAGTTCGTCGTCGGCAAATTCAAGGAAGAACTGATGCGCGCGATGATACTTACCGGTGTACGCGCGGTGAAAGATGTTACCAAGGAGATAATGAGCCGTCTATGAGCAAGGGAACGATACAAAAAGGCGTCAAACACGCGCTTACCGCGATCATCCTCGGGTTTTTCTGCGGCTTTCTCATCGCCGCGGCGGGCTTCGTCGGCATTGAAGCGGTGGTCCGCTCGTTTACCGTCGACAGTTTCGCCTCATTCGGCGCGGCGCTGCGCACGGATCTTGACGCATACGCAAAATATATCGTCATTTTCGCCTTCGTCATGAGCATCGCCGCCTTCACTGCGGTTCAGGGCTTCGGCGCTAAACTCCAGAAACACAAACGGCTCATCACCACGCTGATATTCCTCCTTGTCGCCGTTGCGGCATTTCTCATCATGGGTCTTCGCTCGGGTATCGCTTCGCGCAAACCGGCGCTCATCCTGTTCATCGCCGGCGTGGTCATACTGGTCCCCGCGCTGCTCGTTCCGCTGCGCAACGCCTTCTTTGCGCTGTATGCGCGTGCACTTACGATATTCATGATCGAGAATAAGAACGCCTATCTTGCAGATACGGGATATATCGCCGCTGAAAAAACACAGGACTATGAACGTTTCTTCTCCGAGGTCGAAGAGACTATCGCGGTGAGCCGACGCTACATGCGGCCGTTCGGCCTGATGGGTATCAAAATCAGCAATCAGCTCGAACTCATCAAACGCTACTCATCCGACGGGTATGATTTCATTGAGAAGCAGCTTATCGATCTCATCAAGAAGAACGCCCGCGCCGGCGAAAACCAGTGCCTGGTGCAGAAGGGCAGCATACTTTCAATCGTTCTCGCGGGAAGCGCCAATGCATACGGAGCGCTTGCCCGTTACGAAGACCTGGTGAAGAAGCACACGTTCTTATACCGCAGCGAACCGGTGAACGTACGCATCGCATTCGGTATTGCCGGCGTTGACTTCAGCACATCGGCCCACGGCGAGGCGGCAGCAGCGATCCGCGATTCGCTCATGCTCAAGGTAATCGACGCATTAAGCGATGCCGAGCAGAATGACACGATCATAGTACGATATATGTAAGCGGGTGTGCGGCAGTACTGCCGCGCATCGGAGGCACGGGAGCTTGTGGAAGCGATAATAGTAATTCTGGCGGTGACGATAGTCCTCGTTTTCCGTTATATATGGGACGGTGTCTCGTTCCCGCGCAAACTCGCCAAGCTCAATGCCGCATTCGAACGCAGCGATTTCGAAACGGTGCTCAATGAGATCAATACCCTCTCGAAAGACAGAAAGAAACTCCCCCCGGTACAATGGCTTCTGGCGCGCGTCTATTTCCAGCAGTCACAATTCATCATGGCAATGGTGCACCTGAACGAGATCGTCAACGCCAACGCATACTCACGGGAGATACCCGCCATCGACGTGCATACCATGCTCGCCAGCATCTATGAACGCACCGGCAAGCCCAAAAAGGCCGTTGAAGAATACGAAGAGATAATCAAGCTTGATCAGAGCAATGTTACCGCTTTCACCAAAACCGGCACCTACTACTACACGAACAATGATTATGAGAAGGCCGCGCCGTATCTTGAAAAGTCGCTCGCGCTGGACGAGAACAATGCCGAAATTCTCTACATGCTCGCCGTGATAAGCACCGCCCGCAAGGACAATGAATCGGCATTGCGGTATGCCGAAAGCTGTCTCGTCATCGACCCGAATTACAACAAAGCAGTAGTGCTGCGCGGCCGCCTGCTGTATTCGCTGAAACGCAACGACGAAGCGAAAAAGGATCTTCTGACCGCATACAACATCTCCGAATGCAAGATGGACGCGGCGATATTCCTCGGCCGAATGGCGAGCGAAGAGGGTGACGCGGAAAGCGCGTACCGGTTCTTCTCCGACGGGCTTACGCTCAACAACAACACCGATGAAGACACCATGCATGCGCGGTATGAATTCGCCATACTGCTCGGCACCATGAAACGGCTGCAGGAGTCGCTGGAACAGTTTCGTATCATCAGGAACGCCCGCATGACCATGCTCGATGTCGAAGACCGCATCGAGACATACAGCAAGATTCTATCGAACCCGGCGCTCCGCGATGTGGCGCACGCGGATATCGCCGACTATCTCGACGAGACGCTTTACAAAATCCTTTCCAAGAGCGGCTATGCGGTCATCGAGAACAAAGAGGTCAGCTCCGGACGCATCTTCTTTGTAACGCTCAAAAAGATCGGCGGCGGCATGCAGGCATACCGTACGAGTTTCGCCCTCGACACGTCGCTCAATGTCATCGGGGTGGACGATATCCATGAATTCAACGACTATATCAAAGACAAACGTGCGCATAACAGCTTCTATTTCAGCCTCGGCGGATTTGAACCGAATGTACGTGCGTCGCTTCCCGCGCCTATAGAACTTTTCGATGCCGACAAGTTCGAACAGGTCATCAGCGGCAAGCTCAGCATATAAACGGCGGTGAACGGAGAACATGCCACGTAAAGAAGACATCGACAGTATCGGCGCGGTAATACACCTGCTCGGCGACAAGCCGCTTCCCGAAAAAATCGGGAAAGAGGACTATAAAGAGTATAAGGCGCTGTTCACCGACGAGATGCTCGCAACGATATCCACCGCGAAGAACGTAGTTCCTTCCATCGATGAACTCATGGCGCTCGACGCCGCAGCAGCTGCCGGCCAGACTGCTGAAACCCCTGCCGCAGCGGCCGCAGCCGTGGACTCCTCGGCATCGGAATCCGGCGCTCCGGGCGCTGAATCCGCGACCGCACCTGCTCCGGAAAAAGAACAATCCATTGATGAGCTCCTGTCCTTCGACGATCTCACCGATGTTCAGGCGCCGAATGCGCCGATATCGCTTGACAGCATACTGACGCAGGGCGGAGAGACGGCATCCAAAGCCGGCCCGGCCGATATCGATGTCACGGTTCCCGATGAAACACCTGTCGAAGAAACTCCGTCCACTGAGATATCACCTGATCTGGATATAACTCCCGCCGCCGCCGCCACCGAAGAACCGCTTTCCGAAGCGCCTGCGGCAGCGAAGGATGAATCGCCTGCCGACGACTCGCTTGAAAGCCTGCTCGCCGGGCTCGAAACACCGAAGGCAGAAACACCCGCGGCAGACGAGCAAACGGAAGTTGCCGCAGCCGGAGAACCTGAAACCCCGGCAGTACCGGACGATATTTTTTCTGCCCCCCTCGAGGACGAAACTCCGCCGGCCATTGAAAATGCCGTCGAGAACGAAGACAACGCCGACATAGCGGATCTGCTGCCGCCCGCCGAGGAACCGGCAATCGCAACACCTGAGACCGCCGAGGAAAGGCCGCTCACGGAAGCTCCGGCTGCCGATGTAATAACGCCCCCGGCTGACGCTATTCCCGCCGACGAACTCCCGCCGGGATTACGCACCAGCAAATATCCGCGCATCCGTCTTGATGAGGACGCACTTGCCGCTGTCATCACGCATATGCGTACGCTGTCCCCGGCGCTCCTGCCGGTTGTGGTGGATACGATACTGCACGACAAGCTTGATGAAGACACGATGATTGCGCTTGTCGATCTTCTGCGTGAAGGGAAAAGCGAAAAAGAAATTGAATCCATATTCTCGAAAACGCTCGGCATCGTAACCTCGGCAGCAGCCGTCACGGAGGCGGGCGAAAGCGCCATGCCGAAAACGGCGGCAAAACTCCTGCCGACAATCACCGCGTTCATTGAGAATTATCTCCCCACGCTCAGGGTTGCCGGAATGGTGCTGGCGGTTATCATCTTCATCGTTCTGGTAGCCTATGCGCTCTGGGTCCCGTGGCATGTCACCATGCTGATCGAAAAAGGGATCACGTTCATCGATAACGGCGATACGGACACGGCAAACAGGAATTTCAATGAAGCGGTGAACTATCGCTATTTCTTCACGAAAGCGTTCCTTAAAAAATACGAATGGTATGACCGCTATGCGAAACAATTCATAAAAAAGGGTTCGCTGGAACTGGCGAAGGAAAAACTCGACCGCGCGCTCGGTTTCGACCCGCGTCATTTCGACATACGCCTCACCTACGGAGACTACTACCGCCGCAAAGGCGAGCTTGAGGAAAGCGAGGACGCATATCGCATGGGCGATATCCTTTACCGCCATTTCATCTCCGGCTATGACCGGACAAGGGAACTTGACGCGGTCCGTTCACCCCGCAGCGTCGTAAGCAATGCGAATTTCATCCGCAATGAGACCTGGGCGACAAATGTGCGGCGATTCGAGCCGGTACGTTCGGCCAAGAAACTCATCCCCGTGTTCGACGGCCGCGGACGGCTGTATATGAGCTGGGGCGACACGTTCAAACGCACGGAACGATATGAGGCAGCGCTTGAGAATTTCCGGCGCATGATGAGCCTCACCGGAGACGGGCTTTTGCCCCGCAGACGTCTGGCCGCGCTTTACATCCGTCTGGACAACAGAAAGAAAGTGGAAGAAAATCTGCGGCGCATCGAGACTTTCAAGAAAGGGTATGTCGATGACGAATTATTCCCCGAGGTTGCACGGTATCTGCTCGACAAGAAGGACTATGTGCGCGCGCGCGTTCTGCTGGAAAATATACTCAAAGTATTTAACAACAATGAGCTTGCGCTCCTGACCGCCGCCGATTATTATATCAGACTGAAGGATTACGAGACGGCAAAAACGATACTGAATAAAGGGATAATCAGCAACAGCGACTTCATGCGCAACGGCATTCAGGGCGGCGGTTTCAGCGGCAAACGCGAAGCGGTGCACACGATGATCGGCATTATCCAGTACAATCAGAAAAACTACGCATCGGCGATTGCCGAGTTCAGTGAGGCGCTGAAAATTAACGCCAATTATCCCGACGCGCACTTCTATCTCGGTCAGACATACTTCTATCAGGTGGACAATTACGATGCGGCCGCCTACCACTATGAAAACGCCGATATGCGCATCGCCGACAAGGACCGCAGACCCGTGCTGCTCGATTTCAACCTCGGCTATATCTACTATTTCCGGCGCGACGATAAGGGTTATGAATATGCCGCTGAACGCTTCACACGCGTGTACCACCGCATGCGCGGCAACCCCGTGGCCGCATATGCCCTCGGCAATACGATGCTCCACCTCGGGCGCGACTCGGTTGCCGAAGGATTATATCTCGATGCTATAAAAATACTCGAACACATCCGCGACAAATACGGTGCGCTCTCGATGGAAAATGCCGTTGAATTCAGGGCGGTGAACTTTCTCGCATCGCTCTACAACAATCTCGGTGTAGCGTATTTCAGGAAAGCTGCAAAAGGAGTAGACCGCGAGGCCAATGAACAGGCAGCGTTCCGCTATTTCGTGAAATCGGCGGAATACTTCGACCTTATCAAGAGTTCGCACGCGGAACTCCTGGAAGAGCGCACACGCCTTATCGGCAAGCTCGCGCAGGGCGATATCGGCATCCCGAAGCTCAATATATTGAAGCTGCATGACCCCGCACGCTACCGGAACAGAAAATACGCCGAAGTCATCGATGACTATATACCGAAGGACATCAACTCGCTGACCAGGTAGCGGATGGATGCGCCGTTCTATTTCCCGCGCATATCAGCGCAGACGAGTTCGCCCGCCGCATTGCGCACATAGACAAGACCGCCGCTGAACGCCGGAGCAGACCAGCATCTTCCCGAGAGAACTTTCGCGGCAGCCAGCGGCTGATATGACAACTCGGTCGCGGTGACAACGGACAGTGTTCCGTCCTCGGTAAGCGCAACAATCTTCCCGTCCGAGATGAGCAGTGTACCAAGCCGGTTGAGGTTCGTCGACCACATGACATCGCCTGTTTTCCAGTTCACGCAGCTTAAACGCTTATAATCGAATCCATACAAATATCCGTTCCACAGCACCGAACTGCCGAGCTCATTGCACATCTTTTTGTTGCGCCATCGTTCGGCCGGTACCGCTCCGCTCACGTCAAACAGAGCCGCACCCTTGCTGTGCCCGCTCGATACGAAAAGCATACCCGTATCGGCGATGACATCAGCTGCGTTCTGATCCCACGTCGTGCGCCATGGTATTTTCCATAGCACGGCGCCCGAATCCTGCCGGGCGGCGACGACCTCGTGACCGCTTACGAACGCAAAACACGGCACGGCAGCTATCTGTAATGGAACCGGCGACGAATATCCCGGACGGCCGTTACCGTTATTCCAGAGTATCGCTCCGTTCCTTGTATCAACCGCAACGCCTGCGGTTCCGACCGGATAGATCACACGATCTCCTGTAACGAGAGGAGAACCGGCGAAGCCCCACCACGCGCCGTAATCACCTTCATTCGTACCGGGGTTGTCGAATTGCCTCGCCCACCGCACCGCGCCGGTAGCAGCGTCAAAACAGAACGCATGCCCGAATTTGCTGAGCGTATATACGCGGCCTTCATCGACCGCAGGTGTTGAACCGGGTCCGCCTTCATATGATAAGGGGTGGAGTCCGCACGGATAGGAATATTCCCACACCTTCGTTCCCGTCAATGCGTCAAAACAGAAAACCGTATCCTTCTCATCACGATTACCGATCGTGTACACACGTCCGGCCGCCACGGCGCATGATGAAAATCCCCGCCCTACTGTTACGCGCCAAAGCACCGTCGGTCCGTCATCCCTCCACGGCACCTCCGCGATCGTCTCTGTAGAAATACCGTTATGCTCAGGTCCGCGCCAGCACGGCCAGTCCGCGGAAAAAAGTACGCCGGCAACCGACAGCGCCAGCGCACAATACCGTGCGCGTACCGTCATTGCGAAAAAACGTTCATACTGATTACTCATATTCGACCTCGTTCAGAATCAAGCCAGTAAATTACACTATTTCAGATGATATCGCAACCGAAGGATGTATGCCTCAGTTGCGTTCCGCATCATGACAGATATAATAAACCCATATGAACGAGACCATCCAGATAGTATTCAAAGGCATCGTGCAGGGTATCGGTTTCCGCCCCCTGCTCTACCGGCTCCTCTCCGAACGCAGCATAGCCGCGCATGTCTATAATTCCGCCCGCGGTGTTATCGTTGAAATGAATACTTCCCGCGATACGGCAGACACCTTCATCATCGCCGTTCGCGAGTCCATGCCGCCGCTGGGATCGCTCACCGAGGTGCTGGTGGACACGGTTCCGTTCAAATCAATCGAACGGTTGACCATTCTCGAAAGCGACGACGCCGGCGAACCGGAGACCGTCACGCCTCCCGACATTGCGATATGCGACGACTGCCGCCGGGAGCTCTTCGACAGCCATCATCCGAAATACCGCTATCCGTTCATCAACTGCACGAATTGCGGTCCGCGTTACAGCATTCTCGCGGCATTACCATACGACCGCGAGAACACCTCCATGGATGCTTTCGCGATGTGCGAACGGTGCGCGCATGAGTACGCAGACCCCGCAGACAGAAGATTCCACGCGGAGCCCGATGCCTGCGAGCGCTGCGGTCCGCACCTGAAACTCCGGCGCGACGACACAACCGTGCTTGCCGACGGCGATGAGACGTCGATAGCCGCCGCGACGGCACTGCTGCTCAGCGGAAAGATCGTTGCCGTGAAAAGCATCGGGGGATTCCATCTCGCGTGCAACGCTTTCGACGATGAGGCGCTGAAACGTCTGCGCCATATGAAAGGACGCGACGCGAAACCGTTCGCCATCATGGTGCGTTCCGTCGAAATTGCGAAACGGTATGTAAACATCACCCGAGCGGAAGAACTGCTTTTGACATCGGGAAGCGCGCCCATCGTGCTGCTGCCGCGCAGGACAACTGACCACGGCATACCGCCGCTCCCGGAGACAATAGCCCCGGGCAACGCGGCACTCGGCATCATGCTCCCGTACACGCCGATGCATCTGATGCTGTTCAGCGACGGACTTGATATACTGGTGATGACCAGCGGCAATAAAAAAGACGAGCCCATCGTCATCGACGACCACGAGATGATGAAGCTTTTTGAGAATGAAGCGGACGCGTTCCTCGTGCATAACCGCGGTATTCACAACCGCCTCGACGATTCCATCGTCCGTATGGCGGGCGATCAGTCCATTCTGCTGCGCCGCTCAAGGGGTTTTGTCCCGTACCCCATCACCATCAGTACACCCGCGCCACGCGCCGTTCTCGCCCTCGGCAGCGATGTGAAAAACGCATTCGCCCTCGCGCGCGACAGCAGCATTACGTTGAGTCAGTACACGGGAGACCTGAGCTCCATCGCAAACTTTTACCAGATGCAGCAGACGGTAGACTCCCTCAAAAAGCTCATGCGTTTCGCGCCCGACGTCATCGCCGTCGACATGCACCCGAACTATTTTTCAACGCAGTTCGGCGAGCACATCGCGCAGACGCTGGAACTGCCGGTGGTCTCCGTGCAGCACCACATCGCACATGCCGCGGCGCTCATCCTTGAGCACGGCGTAACCGAACCGGCAGCGGTGTTTACCTTCGACGGGACAGGCTTCGGCACTGACGGCACCATCTGGGGCGGTGAGATAATCCGTTTCGACGGCAGGCATTATCACCGCCATGCGCATCTTACGCCGTACGCGCTCCCGGGATCCGATCTTGCCGTACGTGAAGGACGCCGTGTGGCAGCGTCACTCCTCTACTCGGTCTACGGCAGAGATTTCCTCTCACTCGATATCCCGTTCGTCAAACACAACGATTTCGACGACATACTGTTTCAGATCGAGCATAAGATCAACGCGCCGTATGCGAGCAGCATGGGCCGCCTGTTCGATGCCGTTGCCGCGCTCATGGGCGTTAAAGAAGAGAACACATTCGAAGGCGATGCCGCCATAATGCTGGAAAGCATTGCCGACATCGCCGAGACCGGGACACTGACCGGCGATGATGAGCTTACCGCGCTTGACTTTACGCCGCTGATTATGAATATTGTTGAAGCGATACGCCGAAATGTTCCGGCGCCGATTGTGGCCGGACGGTTTCATAATACCATTGCCCGCATCATGCTGGTGCAGGCCAAGATGCTTCGCGAAGAGACCGGCATACAGGTGTTCGGCGCGAGCGGCGGCGTGTTCCAGAACGCTTACATCGTCCGCCGTGCCGGGGAATATTTCACAGCCGCCGGATATACGCTTCTGTTCCACCGGCTTGTCGCACCGAATGATGAATGCATTGCGCTCGGCCAGGTTGCCGTAGTGCTCAGTGAGGAGAATTGATATGTGCTACAGTGTCCCCTGTAAAGTCGTACGCCTGACCGGTAATAACCGCGCCATCGTCATGCTCGGAGATGTTGCATATGAAGCCGTAGTAACGCTGGTGCCGCAGGTGAAGGCGGGCGATTATATACTCCTTCACGCCGGATACGCGCTTGAAATCATCGACGAGGAACGCGCCGCGGAAACGCTGGCGCTTATGAAAGACGTGGGGATGGAGCCATAACGCGGGATAAAAAAAGGGATGTCACGGATAACTACCCGCGACATCCCGGAATTTCTGAAATCTCGGATTAACGCTATTCTTTTTCCTCTTTTGTCGCTTTACCGCGTTTGTCACGGGCGCTCTTCATGTGCTCTTCCATCTTTTTGCGCATCTCTTTCATCTTTTCAATCTGTTCGGGCTTCAAGAGCGGCTTGATATCGATATTGAATTTGAACCGCAGGAATTCCATCTCGCCGAGTGATTTGGCGCGTTTCTCGATCGCATCTTTCACCTTTCCCAGATCGGGGGTGTCTTTCGCGCGTTCCGCATCAAACGCCTCGATTATTTTCTTCAGTTCCGCTCCCTTCACGTCAAGCTCTTTCTGTCCTTTTTCGGCGAGTTCCTTCACTTTTTTATACTGCTCGTCGGTAAGCTCGAGTGTCTTCTTGAGCATCTCCGCCATGCCGGTCAACGACTGCATGTCGGGGCGTTTCTGCTCACCGCCTTCTTCGCGCGCGGGTTTCTTTTTCTCAGTTACTTTGGTCTCATCGGGAATATCGGCGACCGCATTTGTTTTTTTCACATCCGCGGCAAAGACAAACATACAGGCGAACACGAACGAAAACAGACATACCAGTGCACGTTTCATACGATTCCTCCTATGGTTTATGGCAGTATTATACGGCATGACATTATCCTGTCAAACCGTTCTGCCGGCATAGATATGACGCCCTTCTCCGGAAAAAGTTCCGCTGCGGTCTAGGCGCTTTCTTTTGCCGTCAAAATCGATTGCTTATACTCGCTCGGCGACATTCGTTCATATTTTTTGAATAAACGGCTGAAATAGAGCTCATCCTTGAAACCGGAATGTATCGCCGCCTCACGCACACTGTACCCCTGCATCAGAAGGTCTTTGCTCTGACGAAGCCGCATGTTAAGGAAATACCGCTTGGGTGTCATTCCGACATGTTTTTTGAACAGCGCCGCCGTGTAATCATAACCGTACGGCGACAGTGAGAACGCATTGTTCACGGCATTATCGTCAATAAGCCTGCTGTCGATGTAACTCATCATTTTGATGATGAAATAGTAATTATGGTCTATCATCGAATCCTTTTCAGCGGTAAATGCGTCGTAAATGAACTCGGCGAGCACTGAAAAGAACAGGCTGTGCTGCAGTATCGTCTTTTCGCGCTTCATATTAAGCGCGGCGAAACGTTCAAGTGTGGCGCCGACGTAATCCCAATTGGAAAAGCGAACCATATGATGATAGTTAATCAGCGAAAAAAAATCAGCCGCGCCGAAAAGTCTGAGCTCAAAATGCTGGGCTATGGCATCGAATGTTCCCGGTCCTTTATGTACGGCATACAGCGGCGCATTCGGAGTGGCGAGAAATCCGTGTCCCTCTTTGACGAGGAAACGCTTTCCCCCGAGTGTGAACTCAGCCGAACCGCCGTAACAGACGAAAAGATCGTAATCCTTGTAGCCGGACGGATTGTTGATACGCCAGTCGTCGCCCTGCCGCTGTTTGAATGCTTTTGACGTGATGATCAGCTTCAGATTGTCAGGGTGAATGACATCAAGGAATGACGCCCCGGCTGCACCCGCCCGTTTCATTCGTCCTTTGCCTTATTGCGCGATATGATATCGGGAAACCGTTTTTCCATGTATTCGATGACTACGCGGCGCACATCGGATGAACGTTCCAGGGTGAAAAGCGTTTCGGTAAAGGCCGCGCATTCAGTGGAGGACAGCCCGCGTATGACGCGCTTCATGTCCGGAATGAGCGACGGCGCCATCGACAGCGCATCAACACCAAGGCCGATCAATATGCATGCGTACAGCGGCTGCCCCGCCATCTCACCGCATATCGCCACCGGGATCTTCGCCTTGTGCGCGCTTTCTACCGTCGTCTTGATGAGCGACAGCACGGAAAGATTGAGCGGATCATACAGATAGCTGATGCGCTCATTGGTCCTGTCGCAGGCGAGCGTATACTGAATAAGATCGTTCGTCCCGATGCTGAAGAAATCAACCTTGTTCGCGAACTTCTCCGCCATGATCGCCACCGACGGTATCTCAACCATGATGCCGATTTTCACGTTCGGATCGAACGGATGACCGGCTTTCGTAAGCTCGTCCTTCGCTTCCTGCACCAGCACCGCCGCCTGCTCATACTCCTCGACATTGCTCACCATCGGGAACATGATGCTGACACGCCCGAAGTGCGATGCCCTGAGTATGGCTCTGAGCTGCGTTTTGAAGATCAGCGGATTGGCAAGACAGAAGCGTATGGCGCGCCAGCCGAGAAACGGATTCTGGTCGGCATCAACGCTGCCGATCTCGTTCGAAATGAATTTATCGCCGCCCAGATCGAGCGTGCGTATGGTCACCGGAGCGTCTTTAAACGCCTCTACGACCTTCTTGTAATTATGATACTGCTCTTCTTCGGAGGGATAACTTTCTTTCGCGATATACAGAAACTCGGTACGATAGAGCCCGATGCCTTCGGCGCCGAAACGCTTCACCTCACCGATATCGTCCGGTATCTCAATGTTCGCTTCAACCGAAACGACATGGTCGTCAACGGTCTTCGCGGGTACGCCGGAAAGACGTATATGCTCTTTCTGAAAACGGCTGAATATCTCGCGCATAGCCTCGTATTCACGGATATTCTCTTCGCTGGGATTGATGATGACGCTGCCGTGGATACCGTCAAGTATCATCATGTCGCCGTTTTTAGCCTGCGCGGCGAAATGCTGGAGCCCCACCACCGCGGGGATGTTGAGCGAGCGGGATAGTATCGCCGTATGCGAGGTGCTCCCGCCGATATCAACCGCAAACCCGAGCAGGTAACGCCGGTCGAAATGAAGCGTATCGGATGGCGTGAGATTATGCGCGACTACGATAACCGGTTCGCTGATGTTGGCGCTCGCCGCCACGTCGCGGCCTGACAAAAGCTGCCTGAGCACACGGTTTCTGATATCAAGCACATCGTTCGCGCGGTCTTTGAGGATAGGATTATCGATGGCGTCAAGACGATGCACGAACCGGAGCATGATCTCATTATAAATATGCTCTACGTTCTTCTTCTGTTTACGCACCTCTTCGCGGACCTCGGAAAGTACAACCGGGTCTTCCAGTATCTGTATGTGCGATTTCAGTATCTCGGTAATATCCTTCTGCACGTCCTTCTCGAACGTACCCTTCATCGCGAGGATTTCGTCACGGGCGCGGCGCACCGCGAGGTCAAGCCTGCGCAGTTCGCGCTTGATCATATCGTCGGAAATGTCGCACACCTCGACGACAATATGGTCCTTGCGATAGAGGTATATCTTACCTATCGATATGCCGGCACTTGCGCCGATACCGCTGAATGTAGAGCTGATTTCTTTCATAATTCCTGCCCTGTTACGGGAGTGGTATTATAAACAATCCGTCTTTTTTTACAAGGCCGGGACCGATGAAAACCTGATGCCGCACATTGAAAAAAACGGCAAAATACCCTATACTGCCGCAGCGCCGAAGACCCGGCGCGGCAAGGAAACCGCATGGCATTCAAACATCTTCTCGGACTTGAAGAACTGTCGAAAACAGATATCGAAAGCATACTCACCTCGGCAAAATCGTTCAAAGAGGTGTTCACCCGTTCGGTGAAAAAAGTGCCGGCGCTCATCGGAAAGACCGTCGTCAATCTCTTCTTCGAACCGTCCACCCGTACGCGAACGTCCTTCGAACTTGCGGCGAAGCGTCTTTCCGCCGACGTCATCAATTTCACGGCGTCGGGAAGTTCGGTATCGAAGGGTGAAACGCTTATCGACACGGCAAAGACCATCGAAGCGCTCGCCAGCGACATCATCGTCATGCGCCACAGCGAATCCGGAGCGGCAAGCCTCCTTTCAAAAAATGTGCGCTCAAGCGTTGTCAATGCCGGCGACGGCATGCACGAACACCCCACGCAGGGACTGCTCGATATGTTCACCATGCTCGAGCATAAAGGCCGCATTGAAGGGCTTAATGTGGTTATCGTGGGAGACATCCTCCACTCGCGCGTGGCACGGTCGAATATCTACGGCCTCATCAAACTCGGCGCCAATGTAACGCTCTGCGGACCGCCGACACTCGTGCCGTCATTCAGCGGACTTCCGGTCAGGATTGAATACGATCTTACCAAAGCGCTCGAAAATGCCGACGTGGTCAATATCCTCCGCATACAGCGCGAGCGTATGGACGCAAACTATTTCCCGTCGCTTCGCGAATACACCAAATTTTTCGGACTGACAACGGATAAACTTGCGCACGCGCCCAAGGACATACTCATCATGCATCCGGGACCGATGAACCGCGGTGTTGAGATAGCCCACGAGGTCGCGGACTGCAAGAACTCTGTCATCACCGAACAGGTGACCAACGGGGTCGCCGTCCGGATGGCGGTACTATTCCTCGTTTCCGGCGCCAAGGAGAAGAATTTTGAAACTGATTAAGAACGGTATTGTCAACGACCCGGCGGGAAACATCGTCAATGAAAAACTCGACGTGCTCATCGGCGGTGACCGCATCATCAAACTGCAGAAGAGCATCGACGCGCCCGGCGCCGAGATCATCGACGCCAAGAACCGGTATATCTTCCCGGGACTTGTCGACATGCACACGCATCTGCGGGAGCCCGGCGAGGAACACAAAGAGACCATCGAATCCGGAAGCCGCGCCGCCGCAGCGGGAGGATTCACCTCCATCGCCTGTATGGCGAACACCAACCCCGTAACCGATTCAGCAAGCCAGATAAAGTACACGGTGGTGACCGCGGAAAAGGAAGCCATCGTCAATGTGTTCCCATACGGCGCCGTAACCAAAGGGCTCAAGGGTGAAGCGCTCACCGAATTCGGCGACATGAAGGAAGCCGGCGCCATCGGTTTTTCCGACGACGGCAGGACCATCATGAACGCCAACGTCATGCGACGTACACTAGACTATCTGCGCATGTTCGGGATGCCGGTAATCGTACACGCCGAAGACGACAGTCTCTGCGGCAACGGAACGGTACACGAAAGCTCGTTCGCGCAGAAAAAGGGGCTCAAGGGCATACCCAAAGAAGCAGAGGAGATTATCATCGCGCGCGATATACGCCTCGCGAAACTCACCGGCGGGCGTGTGCACTTTACGCACATCTCAAGCGACGGTTCCATCGCGCTCATCCGTGACGCGAAAAAGAACAAGCTCTTCGTCACCGCCGATGTAACACCGCATCACCTCGCCTTATCCTGTGAGGAAGTCGGCGATTACAACACGAACATGAAGATGCGTCCTCCCCTGCGCTGTGACGAAGATCGCGCCGCGCTCAAAGCGGCCGTGCTCGACGGCACCATCGACGCCATATCCACCGACCACGCACCGCACAGCACCTTCGAGAAATCGCTCGAGTTCGGCATTGCACCAAACGGCGCCATCGGTCTTGAGACAGCGGTACCGGTGATACTCGCCGAGATCGTCGAATACAAGACCGACCGGCTGCCGCTGTTCGCATCCATCCTGTCGCGCAATCCCGCGTCCATACTCCGCATTCCGAAAGGAACGCTTGCCGCGGGTGCCGATGCCGATATCACCATCATCGATATCGACTGCGAATATACGTATACCACCGAAATGATCGTCAGCAAGAGCAAGAACTCGCCGTTCGTCGGGCGGAAACTACGCGGCGCGGCGTCGCACACCATCGTTGCCGGCGAGATCGTTTACCAGCGCGCGTGAGAACACATCCCGCGGCAGCACAACCGGTGAACATCAACGATTTACTCGCCAACTTCTGCTACGCGGACGGTAACGCGCTTGAGCGCATGATACGCGAGGTTCAGATAATCGGCGAACGGATATCGTTCACCGCGCTCGGCGCTGAACTCGGCTGCTTTCCGAACCTCAGGAAGGTTACGGCAAAAAACGTATTCCCCGAACATCATCATGATTTCTTCGAGCTTTCGTTCATACTCGACGGCAGCGGGACGCATACCGCGGGCGGCAACCGCTACACCGTCCGGCAGGGGGATGTATTCTTTCTCAACAATGAACTGCCGCATCGGTATATCGTCTCGAAAAACGAACATCTGACCGTGCTGAATTTCGCCTTCGTGCCGGAATACCTGGAACGCAATGTCACCTTTGAAAAGCTCCGCGGCGGGCTGCACTTTTTTCTTGTTGAACCGTTCTTCCGCCAGCTCGACAATGCGCGCGACAAGCTCACGCTCACCGGCCCCTCGTTTTTCCGCACCGCATCGATAGGGCTCTGCGCGCTTGACGCGTTCAACCGTTCATATCCGGCGAAGAGCGATCTGATGCAGCACCTGTTCAAAGCGTACATCATGAGTATCAACGAAGCATTTGAAGAAAAACTCGACTCCGCACCCGGCTTTCATGAACGGCGTGAAAAACTGTTCCGCGACATAATAACATTCATAGATGCGCGTCTTGCGGAAAAGATATCACTCGCCTCGATCAGTGAAGCCGTCGGCCTCGGGCGCACACGGCTTGCCGAGGTGTTCAAAGACCGCCAGGGCGAGACCATCGTGGAATATATCAACCGCAAACGCGTTGAGCAGGCGCAGGAACTGCTGCGCACCACCGACATGCCGGTCATCGACATAGCGCTTGAGACCGGATTCGGGGACATATCGAATTTCAACAGAACCTTTAAAAAAACAGCCGGTGTCTCGCCGCGTGATTTCCGCAGGAACGCTTAGCGCCGGACATTTCCTACTGCCCAATATGATAAAATGATAGTATGCCAAGAAAAATACGCGCATGGATGCGCGGAATATTGTAAAGCTCCGCGCTAACGCCAGCGCCAGCGGTGCCGGATGCACCGCGAGAGCGACAACAAATAGGAGAAGGTAGTTTACGCAGAGAATGCAAAATATAAAAGTAAGCACTTACCGCCTGACAATATTCAACCCGATTCCCGTTCAAACAACGTCAGCGGGATCTCATCAGCCCTCCCGAGCGTCTGATTTCGTTCAAGTTTCGTCTTCAGTAATTCCCTGAACGAACACAGAATACGTTCATTATCCATTGCCACCGATGTAATGCCCGGCGTGAAAAACATCGCTTCCGGCTGATTTTCACGGCCGATGATACGCACATCCGTTCCCGGCGTTCTGCCGAGCGCGCGCATGGCGAGCAGCACGCCCATCGCCATATGATCGTTTGTGGTGATGACCGCATCGCATACGGCGAACTGCTTCTGTTCCTGCAGTACGGTGTTGTACGCCGTCCGTATTTCAGACTGTATCCGGAGATCATCGGGTAAAGGCTCAATGATGACAGCCCCGTTCAATGCGGTGTGTGATTCCATATAGCCGTTGAACACATCGATAAGCCTGTCGTTCACCGTATTCCAGTCTGTCCCGCGACGGGCCCGCACATTCCATGTGGAAAGATAGCATATGTTCCGCGATTGTTTGACGGCAAGATGCTCAAGCGACATCGCCATCGCGTTCTCCATGAGGCAGTAGATGCTGTCGACATCGGCCGACGGCCTGCCCTCTTCCGTGATGAACACGAGCGGTATATTGCGCCTGTCGCATACCTCGATGAGCATCGCGTCGCATTTCCCGAACACGATGACTGCCTCGGCGTCGATGACCGCATCGCGCCAGGAAGCCGCGTTCGTCCGGTCAGGCACGTTGCGCACTACGAGCTCAGCGGCAAAGTGCTCCGCCGTTGTCTCGGCAAGCCGTGCCAGCATTTCCGATATATGCGGTACCGAGTATACCCGTGCAGGCGTTTGCTCCGTGTACGATCCGAAGATAAAAACGAACCTGCGCGGGGCTGTCCGTTTGCCGCCCATCATGCTCGATGCCGCGTCCGGCCGGAAGTTATGCCGCTGAATCGCCGCACGCACCGCCGCCCTGGTCCGGTCGCTCATCGGGAATGTGGATGTGCCGTTCAGGTAATTCGATACCGTGCGGAGCGATACTCCCGCCTCTTCGGCTATGGTCTTTATACTGACGCGCGGGCGTTCCATCTTACTTGCGTATGGTGATCCCGGCCATGCTGTGTTTCGGCAGATCGATGTTCAGCGCACCGCCCGAAGACGACACCGTATATTTTTCAATGCTTACCGGCTTCACCGCCTCATTCCATCCGGCGAAGTTCTGCGTATCAAGCGCATCGCCGAACATGAGCGACACTGCGGCCTGAGACGCTTTGGTCTGCCAGCGCACACGGTTTGCATTATCGGAGTCGAGGTTTATCGCGACCAAATATCTGTTCGTTGCGTCTTCCGATGCGAAGAGATACACCGCCGGAATCTGCTCGCCGTCAATCGACAGCATCGGCATGCCGGACGTACGCACCGCGGCGCGCATCGTTCCGGTGTGATTTCCCCATACGCGAAGTCCGAGCATCGCGGGATGCTCCAGCGGCTCGCCTTTCGCCAATTCCTTTCTCGTCCAATACCAGAGCGTCTGCATATCACCGAGCGAATGTGCTACCGCGATCTCATTACGGGCGTCCTCGAGCAGTCTGCCGAAATAGTACGCCATGTTGATGCCGTTGCCGAGCATATAGTAATACCCCTGCTCCGGCTTCACCTTGCCGCTGCCGCCGGGGACCGAATATCCGAAATTGCACGCCCATTCCGTGACCGCGATGCGCGCGGGCGACGAATATTTTTCAATTGACGCATATTGCGTGTGCATCTTCTCGTTCTTCCACAGCTTGACGGTGGTCTCAAGATATTTCTGCTTCGCGTCGCCGCTGTCATTCGTGCTGCTCACATAGGGATGCGGCGCGATATAATCAAAGCTTCCCGCCGCAATCGTGAAAAGCGCGTCATACCATTCCGCGGGAGTATTGGATACCGCGGTACGCGGCTTCCACGAGGGATCGCTTTTGCTGAAATCAAGCCACGACGACGGGTCGAACACTCTCGTTTTTTCCGATAATCCGCACGCGATTATCTTTATCGACGGGTCCACCGCACGCATCGCTTTGGCATATTCAACGACATACCGGGCATACTCTTTACCGAACAGCCAGATCCACACTTCATTGCCGATCTCCCAGTATTTCACATTCCACTTGTTCTTGATGTTCGCATCATAAACCCACTCAGCCGCCCGTTTCGCGCCCAGACGTATCGCTTCGATGTCATTGGGGTTTATCCTGTTCGCCGTGCGGTCGACGCTCAGCGTGTTCACCTGGAATATCGCCTCAGACCCGATCGCGCCGCATATCCTCATGAAATCATCGGGCTTGATGATGGTGTCCGCGCTGCCGACGCTGAAATAGCCGGACTTCGGATCGTTCCAGATATAATGATCGCATACGGTGCCGCCGGGATAGCGGAGCATGCGTATCGGTACGCTTTTCCATGTGCGCAGGAGGTCATCGCTTTTCATCCGCTGACGTATGCCGGACTGGAACATCTCAAATTGACTGCCCGATATCATATGTATCGGCTGCATCCCCGACGTTACCGTCACCGTCACTTCGGCCTTCGGCGTCACCGCCGATATTTTCTTTTTAGACGCGTCGGCCTGCGCTGCTATCTTCGCGCATCCGTCGGCATACTGTGACGCGGCATCGTCAGCGCTCAGTGCCTTTGCAAAGACCATCACCTCGTCGATGAATCCCGAAAATCCCGCCGTACCCGACGCATCGAATGCGCCGATGGTGAGATTCGCTTTCGATGGAGCGATCGTCCCGGGCCGGGCAAGTGTTCCGGCTTCTACGCCGTTAATAAAGATCCTCATCTCGCTGCCGTCATACGTGCAAACGACATGATTCCATTCACCGGTATTTAACCCGGTCGATGCGGTCAGCAGAATTCCCCACGGCTTATCCGCCGATGGTATCTGCCAGGTAATGCGGTTTCCATCGATTTTAATGCGATACCCGTCTTTTCCGCTCGACGTCTTTGCAATCAGCTGTTTGTCATTCTGATCGGCAGCGGTACTTTTAAGCCACAACGCAATTGACAGCGGTGCTGCGTTAAGCTCATCCGTACTTTTCACGGCAACCGATGATTTCCCGTTGAACAGGAGCGCTTTGCCTACCGCGCCGCTTACCCACTGCGTCCCGGTAATCGTACCGCTTATGGTACCGCCTGATGCCGCTGTTCCCGAGCCTTCATCAAACGAAAAGTGCATCAGCGGTTCAACCGCATGGCTGAGTACAGCAAAACAAAGCATCATCATTGCGGTGAAAAGTACTTTTTTCATAAAATCACCTTGAATTTGATATATGTATAACGTTATAAATTATACGCAAATAAATCCAATCTGTCAAGGTATTCGGCAATGATCAACTGTATTCCGACTCAATGACCTGCATAAACCGCCATTTTCCCTGAAGAAAACGGACGAGTATCACAAAGAACAGAAGGATTATATAGGCGACTATAAGCCAGAATGTCATTTCAAGTCCGAGGCGGAACTTTAAGATAATAAAATACGCCGGCAGCACCAGAAAGAGCGGCGCGGATACACTTGTTGCCACCATGATAAAGAACGTATCTCCGGCGCTCCTGAGTACCGACATAAGCGTCATAAGTACCGCGTTGAACAGCACCCAGGCTGCCACAATGCGTATCAGCGGCAGCGCCAGCGCCTGAACCGCGGCAAAGCTGCTGTCGTTCGGGTTATTGAACGGCATGATAAACAGTCCCGGCACGACGATGAATAATGCGGCCAGTACGGCGTTGAATCCGAGCGCCACCGCAATCCCTTTCCGGGTTACGCGCCAGACGTTATCGGGACGCTTTGCCCCCATTTCCTGACCGGCGATGATACCCACACCGCTCGCGAGCCCCATTACCGGCATGAAGGCGATCATTTCAATATTGAACGCTATGCTCGCCGCCGCCATCGCATTACGGCCGGTCTGTTCGATGAACATGATGAATATTCCCCAGCCGCCGATATCGATGAAGTTCTGAAGCGCCGAAGGGAATCCGAAATACAAAAGCTTTTTCATCATCGCCCCGTCGAACTGCATCGCCTGTGTCGTATAGGCCATGGTGCGGTAATGCCTGTTGAAAAAGAACGCCGCGTGGAACAGGAGATTGGCGGCCGACGCTATCAGTGTTGCAACACCGGCGCCGGTAACGCCGTGCAGCGGAATACCGAAAAGCCCGTTGATGCAGATATAGGCCAGCACCGCGTTCAGGACGTTTGCCGCGATATTAGCCGCCATCGGAATGCGCGTCTCTCCGCGGCCGTTGAAAAACCCGCCGATGCAGACGGTCACCATGCTCACGATATTGGCACCCATGGTGAGATAAAAGTAGTTCTGTGCGAGCACGATTGTCGCATGCGGACGCCCCTCGGTTGCCAGCAGCTTAACCGCGAAGGGTGATGCGATGAGGAGAATGACCCCGGCCGCGAACGAGAAATATATCCCCTGCCATACGGCACGTGCGGCATCCTTCGGACGATCGGCGCCGTAATATTGCGCCACGAGCGACGGCACATACCAGCCGATGCCGATGAAAAGCGTCGCCACCGTGAACGAGAGCATTCCGCCGGGCATGGCGACGCTGAAATCCTCAAGACTGTAGCGTGAAAGGAACACGCGGTCGAGGAACATCATCAGATTGCCTGAGAGCGTGGATATGACCGCGGGGACGGATATGCGCAGAATGCGTGATAGTGCTGTCGGATCTTTGTTCATACATTTACCGGATACAAGAAACCGCAGGCGCAGTCACGGGGACCACGCCTGCGGCGTCATTTTTCTGTTATGCCGCCGGGCGGCGACTCACATTTTACAGGTTGTAAAACGTCTTTGCGCCGTGGTACTGGGCTACGTCACCGAGCTCTTCCTCGATACGGAGAAGCTGGTTGTATTTCGCCATGCGGTCCGTGCGCGATGCCGAACCGGTCTTTATCTGACCGCAGTTCGTTGCAACCGCAATGTCCGCGATGGTGGCGTCTTCGGTCTCGCCCGAACGGTGTGAAAGCACCGCGGTATAATTGGCCTTCTGCGCCATCTGAACGGCGTCAAAGGTCTCGGTGAGCGTACCGATCTGGTTCACTTTCACGAGTATCGAGTTGCAGGCGCCCTTCTCGATGCCCTGCGCGAGGCGTTTGGGATTCGTGACGAAAAAGTCGTCGCCGACGATCTGTATCTTGTCGCCGAGCGCTTTCGTCATCTTCACATAACCGTCCCAATCGTTCTGATCGAGCGGGTCTTCGATGGAGATGATCGGATACTTGGCAACCCAGTCGCCGTAAAGCTTGATCATGTCGTCAGCCGAGAAAAGCTTGGACGGATTGGACTTCCAGAACTTGTAGCCTTTCTTTTCGCCTTCGTCAAAAAGTTCGCTCGATGCGCAGTCGAGTGCGATGGCGAAATCCTTGTCGCGGCCCGGCTCGTAACCGGCCTTCTGTATCGCTTCGATGATGAACTTAAGCGACTCTTCGTTGTCGATGCTCGGAGCGAATCCGCCCTCGTCACCGACATTGGTGTTGTGTCCGGCTTTCTTCAGAACGCTTTTCAAATTATGGAAGACTTCGCAGACCATGCGTATGCCTTCTTTGAACGACTTTGCGCCAACCGGCATGACCATGAATTCCTGGAAATCGACCTTGTTGTCAGCGTGCTTGCCGCCGTTGATGATGTTGGCCATCGGAACCGGGAGCACTTTCGCGTTCGTGCCGCCGAGATAGCGGTACAGCGGAAGTCCCAGTTCGTCGGCTGCTGCTTTGGCAACAGCCATCGACACGCCGAGTATGGCGTTTGCGCCGAGTTTGCCTTTGTTCTCGGTTGCGTCGAGTTCGATGAGCGCCTTGTCTATCGCGGTCTGTCCCGCAGCCTCAAGACCTTCAAGCTCGCTCGCGATGATGTCGTTGATGTTGGTGACGGCCTTTTCAACGCCCTTGCCGAGGAAGCGTTTCTTGTCGCCGTCGCGAAGTTCAACAGCTTCGTGTTCGCCGGTGGATGCGCCCGACGGTACCGATGCGCGGCCCATGGCGCCCGATGCGAGGAAAACGTCCACTTCAACGGTGGGGTTGCCGCGTGAATCCAGTATCTCGCGGCCGATGATATCTTCTATGTATGACATAGCGTACTCCTTGTGTTTAATCAATGCGGATAGATTATATCATAGTTTACAGGAAAGCTCAATCGCCGGCAAAAATATTTCATTGCTTTAATCGAACTCATGCCCTATACTTTCATGGTGAACGCACGGCAAAAAGAGGGCATCATCATGAAATCGAAAATTCCCGCCTGGCTCGCATCGGCCGTTTTTTACGAGATCTATCCGCAGTCATTCTACGACGCCAACGGCGACGGCATCGGCGATATCGCGGGCATCATCGGCAAACTCGACCACGTGAAGTCGCTCGGCGCGAACGCCATCTGGCTCAACCCCTGTTTCACATCGCCCTTTCAGGACGCAGGGTATGACATTTCTGATTTTTATTCAGTAGATCCCCGCTACGGCACCAACGAGGATCTCCGGCGGCTCTTCTCCTCCGCAAAAGAAAAGGGCATACGCGTTATTCTGGACCTCGTGGCCGGACATACATCGGTTGAGCATCCGTGGTTCAAGGAATCCGCGCGCGCGACCAAAAATAAATATTCAAACTGGTACATCTGGACCGACAGCGTCTGGCACGGCGGAAGCGGACACGCCACCGTGAACGGCTACGGCGAACGCGACGGCAATTATCTCACAAACTTCTTCTGGTTCCAGCCCGCGCTCAATTACGGTTTCGCCAAACCGGACCCGAAATGTCCCTGGCAGCTTCCCGTGACGCACCCCGACGTGAAAGCGGTCCGCGCCGAACTGAAAAACATCATGCGCTTCTGGCTCGACATGGGCGCGAGCGGTTTCCGCGTGGACATGGCCGCGTCGCTCGTGAAAGGCGACCAGGATAAAAAAGCGGTAAGCTCGTTCTGGCATGAAGTACGCGCCATGTTCGACAGGAATTATCCCGATGCGGTGCTCGTGTCCGAGTGGGGCTCGCCAGAACAGGCCATACCCGCGGGCTTCCATATGGATTTCACGATACACTGCGGTTCACTCGGCAAGGCGTACACATCGCTCCTGCGCAATGACCCGGGCAGCAACGTGTTCCCGGTGAACGGCGTGAGCTTTTTCAACCGCTCCGGAAAGGGCGATATCACCGCGTTCCTCAAGGATTATCTCGCCGTACACGCAAAGATAAAAAGCAAAGGCCACATCTCCATCCCCACCGGCAATCACGACCTGCCGCGCATATCGTTCAACCGCAATCACCGGGACTGCGAATTGATATTCGCGTTCCTGCTCACCATGCCCGGCGTCCCGTTCATCTACTACGGAGACGAGATAGGCCTTGCGCAGCAGTCCGACCTTACGTCGAAAGAGGGCGGCTATAACCGCACCGGCGCACGGACGCCGATGCAGTGGAACAACGGCAAAAACGCCGGGTTCTCCCGCGCCGATGAAAAATCGATCTATCTCCCCGTCGACAATAAAAAGGGCCGGCCCTCCGTTGAGGAACAGGAGCACGACCGCTCATCGCTCCTCAATAAGATACGCGTGCTCTCGGAACTCCGGCACACAAACCCTGCGCTCGCATCCGACGGGGAACTGACCATCGTCTACGCAAAACAGAAGACCTATCCGCTCATCTATCTTCGTGCGGACGAACATGGCCGTTTCCTCATCGCGATAAATCCTTCACAGAAACCGGTATCACTGAAACTGCGCACCGCGAAAATTAAACAGATACGCGAATGCGTCATCGACCGCGGAGCGATTATATCCATGAAAAAAGGCACCTGCTCGTTCTCCATGCGGGGTGTGTCATACGGCGTATATAAGATCGAATAGCCCCGCGCATCATCGCTCTTGTGAAACCCTGTTGCACTTGCCTGCTTTTTCTGGTATAGTAACTCTATGAAAAATCTGATATTGTTCGCGCTCGCGTCACTTCCGCTCATTGCCGGGTCGCTTGATAAAACATACATCAACGATGTGGCGAAAATAGCTGAAAAGGATTTCGGCTATAAACTCAACACCTACATGATCATCGTCAGCGTTGATGCACAGTCGATGTATGTCATCAAAGACAAAAAGCTCTTTACCAACTACCGTGTTTCCACATCAAGCTACGGCGAAGGCAGTAAAAAGCGGAGCTTCAAGACCCCTTTGGGATTTCACGCCGTCAAAGACAAGATAGGCGCCGGAGCGAAAAAAGGCATGGTATTTGAAAACCAGAAAGCGACCGGCCGCATCTCCCCCATATTCTACGATGACACGAACGTCGAGGTCGACCCCGTACTCACCCGCGTCATGCCGCTTGACGGGCTAGAACCGGAACGCAACAAGGACGGCGATGTGGACTCATACAGCCGCGGCATCTATATACACGGCACGCATGAAGAAGGGCTGCTCGGACGGAAGGCCTCGCACGGCTGCATACGCATGAAAAATGACGACGTGATATATCTTTTCAATCTTATCCCCGTGGGAACTATCGTCTATATACGATGAAAATACACGGCACAGTGATACCATAATGAAAAACACAAAAGACTTTATTGAACTTCTGAAGAAAAACGGCGAGATTGTCATCATCGACGCTCCGGCGTCGGCGCATCTTGAGATACCGGCACTCGCGGAAAAGATGATGAAGAAACCCGCTGGCGGCAAGGCGATGCTCTTCACGAATGTTGAAGGTACGCGCATGCCCGTGGCCGTCAATCTCTTCGGCTCAAAACGGCGGCTCGCTCTCGCGTTCGGCGTTGACGATCTCAAAGAGATACCCGACCGCATCCGCAAACTCATCGGTCTCACCAAGAACACCGGCGGACTTACCAACATACTTTCACTCCTCGGCGAGGCGAAAGGCCTCATGCATGTACCGCCCAAAAAAGTGGACGGCGGTTATTGTCAGGAGATTATCAAGCGCGACGACGCGGCATCGCTCGACGACGTACCCATACTCCACTGCTGGGAGGGCGACGGCGGACCGTTCATAACGCTCCCGATGGTGATAACCAAAAGCCCGCGTGACGGCATCTACAACATGGGCATGTACCGTATGCAGAAGTTCGACGCAAAGACCACCGGCATGCACTGGCATCGTCATAAAGTGGGCGCACGGCATTATCGCGAACACAAGGAGATGGGCATCAAGCGTATGCCCGTATGCGTAGCCATCGGAGGATCGCCCGCGCTCATCTACTCGTCTACCGCACCGCTGCCTCCGCAGATCGACGAATATGCGTTCACCGGTTTTCTGCAGGACGAGAATGTCCGCATCACCAAAGCGGTCACCAACGACCTCATGGTCCCCGCAGACGCCGAGATAATCCTTGAGGGCTATGTGGACACCGAAGAACCGTACCGCCGCGAGGGACCGTTCGGCGACCACACCGGCTATTATTCGCTTGCCGACGATTACCCCGTGTTTCATCTCACGGCAATAACCACGTGCAAGAATCCCGTATACCCGGCAACCGTGGTGGGTGTTCCGCCGATGGAGGATTACTATTTCGGCCACATGACGGAACGCATCTTCCTCCCGATACTGCAGATAATGCTCCCGGAGATCGTCGAGTACGCGATGCCGTCATGGGGTGTATTCCACAATTTCGTTTTTGTTTCCATAAAAAAGGAATTCCCGTCACACGCCAAGAAAGTCATCTACGGCCTCTGGGGACTCGGCATGATGATGCTCACCAAGGTCATCGTGGTCGTGGATGCCGACGTGAACGTGCATGACGACCATGAAGCGCTCTGGGTAACGCTCAACAACATTGACCCGAAACGCGACCTGGTCTTCGGCGAAGGACCGCTTGATGAGCTCGATCACGCGGCACCCATCGCAGCCGTCGGCGGCAAGCTCGGCATCGACGGTACACGCAAATGGCCCAATGAGGCGAATGTCCGCGAATACCCGGATAAACTTGCCCGAAGTGAATCGTTCATGAATGATCTGCGGAAAAAGTGGAACCATCTCGGTCTTTTCTGACAGCACGACGTTGACTTTGATGATGCTATTTCACATATTTTAAGGGGAGTTACATTATGAGAAGAATGACATTCACACTTATCGCGATCATTTCCGTATTCGCATTGGCCGCAGCAAAGGAGAAACCGATGAAAACGATCTATGATTTTACCGTCAAGAACATCGACGGCAAAGAGGTATCGCTCGCCGACTTTAAAGGGAAAACAGTGCTTATCGTGAACGTCGCCAGCAAGTGCGGTTTTACGCCGCAGTATGAAGGGCTGGAAAAGATATATAAAAAGTATCAGGCCAAAGGTTTCACGGTAATCGGCTTTCCGGCGAACAATTTCATGTGGCAGGAACCGGCCGATGAAGGCGAGATTAAAAAGTTCTGCACCCTGAATTACGGCGTTACCTTCCCGATGATGTCGAAGATCTCGGTAAAAGGTGCCGACATACATCCGCTCTATGCTTTCCTTACATCAAAGGCAGACAACCCGAAGTTCAGCGGCGATATCGGATGGAATTTCACGAAGTTCCTAATCGCAAAAGACGGCACCATTGCCGCTCGTTTTGAATCGAAGATCACGCCTGAAAGTGCGGAGCTTATTGGAAAGGTTGAGGAGCAGTTGGGACGCTGAACGCGCCCCTTCTGGTGCTTCGTTCTCCGCTACACACACATATACGGCTGCATGGTCGCTTCGATACTTCGACTACGCTCAGCACAAGTACGCGAGATATGCTACTCAGCGACCGGTTTGGACTAATACGATGTGTAAACCGGTCACTGAGTAGGCCGAGCGCAAGCCGTAGGACATGGATACCCCTGGGCGAGCGGCGGCAAGGATGCCTCATAGCGAGCGAGGCCGTATCGAAGTGACCGCGTTTGTATACTGCCCCGAAACATGACAGCAGTTTGCGGATGTGTTTGATTCAAGGGGGGGGGGGGGGGATTAAGGGGTTGACCCACGTATTTTTGACAAGTACTCATGAGCCAATGGCATTAACATTAATAGCCGCTATTCGGAGCCCTGAGTTGGCCAGGACGCTTTTTTTTTGCGAGCCTACCGCCAGAATATGCAGCATATTTGTCCATACAGAATGTGACATTTCAAATCGGAGCAATATGGTTAATCTTGAGGATGAAAAAGAATATGAAACACTGCAGCGCATAAAATAAACCGAAAGAAACCCGCCGAATAAAAAGAATAACCCTTACTATTGATTCAGCTTCAGCGTATACTTTCTTGATCTTGTCGTGCCACCTGATGCGCCGTTCTTCTCAAGCGAGTACATAAAAGGAACTCCCGTATCCTGCACGCGTACAGTGGTCTCATACGGGAACGAGTTCATCGTAACGCGCTGTTCCGCGCCGCCCGCCGTATATACAAGTGTCAGCGCTCCGTTCGTCATATCAGTATTGATGAACGCATCATAGTAATCATTCACCGGATGGGCGATGAGCACCGCTTCGATACGATTCCCCAGCGCAATATCCACTTCACGCATGAACGACGATTTATCGGCAACCGCCGGTTTGCCCCGTGTAACGAATTTCTTACGCTCGCTCGTACGCACGCCCATGAATGACAGCGCACACACGCCCTTTGCCGAAACGGTAACGTTCACCGCCCCGTTCTTCATCTGCATCTTCACCGGTTTTCCATTATCTGTTATTATAGTAACAGTACCGTTTCTGTCACGCACCGTCAATCCACCGTCCAATGACACCGTCATCGCAGCTGGTTTATCGTCCTCGTTCATCAGCAATACGTAAAAATTATCGTTCCCGTACGCGGTGATGTAATTACACGCGTCCGATGAAAGCGCGATGAGCCCTTTCTTCATCGTCAGATATACATTGGTCTCGCCGTAGAACGTACCGGCCTCATGACCGTACATCCTGTTGATGAACCACACATAACCCTGCTGGAGAACCGACGGGAATCTGACGGCACCTTCCGAGCGGACATCGGCGCTGGTGATGAGATAGTCGATGGTGAACGCGAGGTGCACCGGTATGTGATGATAATAGATATCCGAAAGATCCGGACCCTTGAACGGATATTCCGCGGTACGTTCTGTCGTCGACAGCAGGTGAATATAGTATCCCGGGTAATTCATGAACTGGCCGAGTATGCCGTTACGCGAATATGTCCAGTAACGTTTCTCCTTAGTAAGCCCGTAGAGCCGCATGAGATATGCCACCTCGCAGTTCTGACGAATCGGGAATATCGGCATCTCGGTTATGGGGATATCGTTCACGGTGAACGCGCGGGTGATGGTGAACGGCTGCTCGATGGACAATCCCACCGGCGACACCACCCATGCGGGAACAGTCTCCTCGCGAATGCCCGACGTATCCTTCAGGAAATCGGAGATTGGATACAGCGGCTTGATGCGATCAAGTGACTGGTCGTATGCGGAGAGATCATACCCGAGTCGGAAGCGCTTGCTGTCATACCACCACGGACTTGGACGCAGCGTCTTGAGTATGTCGTCGCGCTTGACCGAATACGTCTGTTGGAACGGATATGGATGGATGTAGAGCGTCGTCAGGAGCACATCGGCCGCTGTTTTCGCCGCCTCGAGCACGGCAGGGTCTTTCGTCTCTTCATACATATCCACAAGCGCCCAGAAATACGGCGGTATCGACACTTTGATGAATGCCTGATAATTGCGCGCATTCGATGCAGGCGTATCCACAAAATCAGCGATGTACTTTTTACATCCGGCAATGGCGTCGTCGAGATACTTCTTATCCTTGGTAAGCCGATATGCGTAGAGCTGTTCGCTCCAGAGCGGTATGGAATTATAACCGTTGTTGAGCTTCGCGCTGCCGTCGGGATTAAGGGCATCGTGATAGAACACCGGTGTCCGCCCGCGATACATCTCATGAAAGCCTTGATACGTACTTGTACCGTACAGTTTTATCGGCCCGTCGAGGTCTACCTTGTCCACATAATGCGCCCCGTATTCGGTGGGGTGCGTAGGAAAATGCTGCCGCCCGCGTGAAAAGAGGAATTCAACCGTTGGAAGCACCCGCTCATCATAGATGCGTTCATCTCCGGTGAGATAATACATCTCGAGCATGGTCAGGAGCGATGAATGCGACACCGTATTCTTGTTCTCTATCTGCACGAAACCCTTGTGCGGTGCGTTCCAGCCGGTAAGCTTGTCGTTCATGAGAAGTTCCATCATATTGCATGCGGCTTCATACACGGTTCCGTTGTAGTTCTTCCGGCAGTCCGAAAGATAAAGCTGATCATAAGCGATATCGTTGAAGGCTTCGTTCCACTTTTTCTCGGCGCCGTACAACCCGAATGAAAATGAGAACGGTGTTCCGGACCGCATCGCGCTTTTACGTGTTGCCGGCACCGGCGCGAATATCCCCGGCTGAACCATTTTCTTTTCGTTATGAATGGCGAACGCCGCAAACGACATATCATAGGCAAGCCAGGTGAACTCCTCGTCCTTGAGATTACCCGCTATTGCGCAGGATATCGTCTTACCGCTTCGTTTCGTCTCAACAAGCGACAGCGGTGCTGTTGCCACGAACGAAGGGAGTATCTGCATGGTCGACGGAAAACGACGCGCCTGATAGTAATACGGCATCAGGAAGTATGAGCATTCCTCCTGCGTCATCGGTGTGAACGCGTACGCACCCACCGTAGCGTAGCCATCAGCTTTCGGCGTCACGGACACGGTAACGAAGGGATGTCCACCGGAGAATGCATAGGTTATCTTCGCCGTGAGAAATGCATTTTCCTTTATGAGCGTCACAGAATCCTTCGCCTTGGTCAGCACGCGTTCGCCGTAGAAATAGCTTTTGGTCTGCGCAGCAATAAAAGGGTCCTGAAATGTCACAACACTTTTCCGATGAAAGGAACCCACCGAATACTCGCCTTCAGAAGCGAAAAACGGCGCATGTGAACGGTGCGGGTCGTAGAAGGCGTTGCTTTCCGCGGAATACAGATAGACGAAATATGAATCGCGCGGCGAAGAGATGAGCGTCCCGTTGCGATACATCGCCGGAGCAACTGCCGTTTCACCGCTGACGGTAAATGTTGTGAAAACAAGCTTGTAACCGTCATGCTCGATACGCACCGCTTCAGCGCCGGTGTCCGAAACCGGGGCGAACACCGATGCGCTGTTATCGTAGCCCGAAACACGTTTCGGCTGTTCATGCGCCACATTCTCACCGCCGCCTTTACCTGACGGTTTATAGTTGTGATCGAGTGTTAATAGAAGCTTATCGCAGCGGGCGAAAAACGCCGTTGTATCAAGCAGCATGAGCACCGTCTGCCCTTTCCTGAGCGCAAACACTCCGCCGTCCTGCCACTCATAACCCTCTTTGCCGTGGTTTCCGAATTCCATGGCGGTGCGCACCCCGTTCACCGACACGGCAAACTTCCTGGTACCGGGATTTTGTTTTGCGTAATCCTTGGCTCGTACCCAGAGCCTGAAACTGCCGTCCTGAGGCGCATTGAATACCGTTACCGCCGACGTCTCATCAGGCCGCGCATTCGAATCACTGCCGCCGAGGAGCACACCCGTACCGGAATCGGACATCGTCTTCCAGCCGCCGGGCAGCGTAAAATTCTCCGCCTCAATCCAGAGATATACCGGCATATTTTTATGCACCGCAGTCACGGTCGCCGCAGGTGCGTTTACGGCTTGAGGTATCGCCGCATCCGCATCATCGATGAACACCAGATGCGGCACACCGCGCGAAGCCCCGTCGATACCGTCATGTCCCGGTATATCAACCCGCCCCGCGTCAACGACACGTGTGTACACGTCATCGACGAATTTACTTTTGCCGTCTGTAGACTGCCACTCGATGACAAGACCGGTCTTTTCCCAGCCGTCGGAAACGGTTACATTTCCGCGGCGGAGCACGGCGATATATACACGCGCTCTCGATTCAAGCGAGAACGACCACGCAGGCGACGCTTTTGAGCCGTCCCCCCGGCCGCAGATGACGACAGACTTGCCGACGAACGCTGCGGGGATACCGGTAATCGTATGAGCGCCGGAAAGTCTGTTCATGCCTACAGTGAACGGCAGAACCTTCCCCCGCATCGACGGTGTGATATCCCGGGGAACGGGAATAGCGGCAAGCACCAGTACCCCCGATAGAAATACTGTGACCGTCCGCAACATCATACGCATTATCCGCTGTATCATTGTCCGCTCCATTGAATACTGTTTAGTTCCGTCGTGATATTTCACTGCACCGGCATGCCGAGTCTCGCCCGGGCGCCCGGTGAATATTCATATGCGTTCCCCATTGAGACATTTCCCTGCTCGGCACTCTGCAGAAGCGCACGCTCATAGGATACATCCACCTCGCGTGTAAGCGGACGCATCATGACGTAGCGGTATTTATGCCAGAGGTCTCCCGCCGCTTCCGCGTTCACCGAACGCATCGCCTTTGCGCGCATGATAGAAAGCTGTTTTTCATCGGCCGCAAGCGAACGCCGCCAGTTCTTGTTGACGGTGAGATAATCCTGATAACCGCGCGAGAGATAATACGGCTCAAAGTCAGCGCGGAACTTATCGTACGACACCTGCCCAACCCAGTAGAGCGTATAGAGCTGCTGCCATTTGATGACCGATTCACCGCCGATGCTGAAGTTCATGCCCGGAAGCACGCCGTCGGGATGCGGCACGAAATATTTGAGCACGCCTTTTGCCGGTGCGCCTTTCACATACGGAGGCCAGCCGGTGATATCGTTAAGCGCGATGTTATTATCCTTCGCCACCATGAAAAGCAGAAAGTCTATCGTGGTTCGCCGGCGTTCCGGATCGCTTTCCGGCGTTGCAACGGCGAACTTGAAGCTTCCCCACGGGTCTTCGAACGCAGGGCCTTCCATATACTTATAAAGTTCGGGCGAATCAGGCCCCGGATACGGAAAGTCCATAACGCCGAGTTCGAATCCATTGTCCTCGGCCTGCTTCTGAAGCATACCCGCCTCCCACGTTCCAGTAGGGATGAACAACGAGCGCGACTGTATGAACGACATAACCGCATCGTCACGGTTGAGTCCCGCAAAACCGGGAACTGAATACGCGCAGTAATTGGAAACAATCTCGAACTTTGCGCGGTACGGTCCATAGTTCATATCGATGCGTTTGAGTTTCATGGCGATATACTGTTCAACGGCGCTCACGCTGCAGTCGTGATTATAATCAACGATGGTGCGCGCTTTCGAGGTGATAGCGTTAAAGAGCCAGTTCTCGACGGCGTTCATGTGATATTTCGAATTCGCGATCGGCATCATCCGCTTGCCCGTGCGCACCGCTTCGTCAAGCATACGCCGCTGTTCGGCAATCTGCGCGTCGATACGTGCTGCATCGGAGCTTTTCTTTTGCCGTTCCGCCGAAAGCCGTACCAGTTCATTGCTGTACGACGCAATGCTCTTCCGCGCGGCGGTGTCATAATACGGCTCTTTGGCGATAAGCGCGCACACATCCATGAACTCCTTGAACGTCTTCGGCGGATCATCGCTGCCGGTAACTTTTTTCAGCATAGACTTATTGTAATACATACGCACGAGATGCTGTGCGAGCCCGATGGTCATATACTCCTGCAGGTCTGCATTATAGCAGCTGCGAAGCCCGTCTTTTATGGTGTCGCGCAAAGGAGTGTTCTCGAATTCGGTGCCCTTGTTATACGGATTTGGCTTCATGACATATTCGGTGAGCGGCGTGAAATACCGGATGTAGTATGAAATAAGAAGCGGATACGCCACGCCCGCCTCGTGCATGAGGTCCGCCGGTGTATGGCCTACCATCTGCGTCGTATACCACTGCGCGTAGGTGGACTCGGGTATCGCCTCCTGGACGATGCGTACATTCGGGTGGAGCGCCGTGTAGCGCTTGATCATGAGATTGACGCCTTCACGGGCGCCGGGCTCGAGATTCCAGTGCGCAAGCCGCACCGTGATGAGCTTTGCGCGTGATTCGCGCGGCAGCTTGATCTTTGAGCCGGGCGTAAGCGGCACCGCCGGTGACAGATCGGGATAATTCTCTTCGCAGAGCTTTTCCACCGTTGTCTGATATTCCTCGGCTATCCGCGCGAGCGTATCGCCCGTTTTTATCACATACTGCGTATCGGCAACCTGCACGTTGTTCACCGTGACAATCACCGCCGAAACGACGAACGCCGCCGCGATGATGAGAATGCCGAAATACTTTTTTACAAACTCTTTCAAAGAATCCATTTCATCCTCCTCGTTACTTTATCAATTCAAACCGCGCCGCATCAGCGCGGAGATATCCGCTTCCGTCGCCCTTCATGAGCACGTTACCGTTCGTCCCCTTCGCAAAGGTGAATACTCCTATCTCAACCCAGTCATTGCCGCCCTCGGTAAGATCGAGCGTGCTTTCATTCATTCCCTTGTCATGCGTCACGGTGATCTTAGCCGCCTTCACATTGCCCGCACGCCCCAGCCGGTAGAGCGACACACGGTACTCTCCGGCCTGAACAATATCCGGACGCCACCATACTGAACCGTTGTCCTTCGCATCAAGATATTTCGACGGACTGTTCGCATACCCGAGCAGCGAGCTTTCCTTCCATGGTCCTTCACAGATGAATTCGGGTTCATCCGGATACACGACGATGCGTGCGGGGTCTTTCACCGCAACGGCATCATCGAACTCATCTGATCGAATGCCGGTCATCTGAACGAATTCAACCGCATCCACCGCGAGCCACTGTCCGGCCTCGGCCTCTGATGTGAACGCGATCATCGCTCCGTTCATTCCGGAAACGGAAATATTATCAATCGTTATCTTCTGCCACTCGCCGGAATGCGGAACGGCAATGTTCATCTCAACTCCGCCATGCCCATACACCCGCATGCGTGCATTAATCTTTCCACCGGAACTTTTCACCATCGCGGAAAGCCGATACGTTGCGGGCATTATGAACGGTATATGCTGCCGCGTGGTCACCGCGTACGTCTTGTCCGAGATATGCTTCAGCGCATAGCCCTTTGAAAACGCCTTCGGCTGATCCGAAACAATTGACGCATCGGCATCGCCGTCCTCGATCCAGGAAACCGGGAGCTGCATGTTCCGCCGGAAACTTTTCTCAAACGAGGGCCCATCGTTGAATTCAAAATCACCGTTCGCGGCAAGATTGACGCCCACAAGGTCCCGCGCATAGTAGCGGAAATAATCCCAGCTCGATACACCGGGAAGCGCGCTGTCATCGATGGCTTTCCCGAGGTCCCACGCAAGCGCGGTGAACCACTGGTTCTGCGGCCCGTAGAATTCACGACGCACGGTGACATTCGTGAACACCGGTTTTCCGTTAATGTAGAAGATGATCTTTCCAGGCAGCCATTCGAATCCGGCGGTAAAATCGTCCGTGGAAGAATCGATTTCCGGATAAATTGCGTGGCCGTGAGACTTGTGACTGCCCACGTAGGTATGCCGGTTGAAAGCGATGTTCTTCGGCTTGATAGAATCTATCTCATATCCGTCTATTTCGGTGAGCTGATTCGCCTTCGGCGTATTCACCCCGTCACCGGCGACACCCATGGTCCAGAACGAGGAATGCAGTCCCGATTTTCCGTGGAGTTTCGCCTTCGTCTCGAAATAGCCGTAACCGAAAATACGTTTCGATATGATGCCGCCGCAGGTATATTGATTGCTGCCGCCGATGATCTCTTTCTTGAAATCAATGCAGAGCCGCCCGTTCTCCGTGCGCACATTCCCCGGCAGATTCAGCCCGTTGAAACGCGCCCCCGTACGATAGGTCCATTCCTTCATGTTCAAAGGGCCGTCGAATTCGTCGGCATACATCAGCGTGTACCGGTCCGAAGGCGGTACGGCGGAAAGTATGACGGCTGAACAGAAACAGACGATCACAAATCGCAGCATGTAAGTACCTCTGATACCATAATATAATAGCATCAGTATACTGCAAGACACCCCGGACAATGTTGACTATTTTGACCGCGGATTGTACTATATTTACCGAAGCGCCATAGCATCATTCCGCAAACCAGAATGATGCTATGGCGGTATCAACAATAGAACACGCACACGGATGTGCGGAGTATTGCCTGACTCCCGCGCTAACGCCGAGCGCAAGCGACGCCGGATGCGTCGCGAAAGCGACAACAAATGAGGAAGATATTGTGCGAATTCTGCGCGAATTTTAAATGTAGTTGTATATGCAAAAACCTATCGAATATCTCATCTCGCGGCTTGAAAAGGGCAACGTGCTCAGTATCAGTCCGCTGCCGCTCTCGCCGCTCCGTGACACCAAACACCTCGCCTACAGCAAGAACTGTTTTTATCACCACAGTGCGCTCTGCGAACAGATAAAAAAAGACCGGGCGAACCACAAGATATGCCTTGAGCACAAGAACCGGAAAGTGGCGTATGCGCTTGAGAACAGCGAGCCGTTCTTTGACATATGCCCGTTCGGCGTACTCGATTATGTTTGCAGGATAAAATCGCGCAATCCGCTCTTCATCCTGTTCATCACCTACACCGAGACCGCATATGCCCCGCGGCGCGCGGCACGGGCATTGATGAGAATACCCGAAAACAGAATAGCCGCTGATCCGCGCGCAGCGTCATATTATCAGCAGATACAGCCGCTTCGCACCATCATGGAGGCTGCGCTCTTCGCCGGCATCGATATGCTTTCGTTACCGGCGAAAGAAAATCCGCTGACGAACAAAATATACATCGCACGCGACCTCGTTAATGATTATTTTAAAATTGATATCTCGTTGAAAAAAATAGCGACATCCCTGCATGTTTCTGAGCCGCTCCTCGCGCGTTATTATAAAAAGATATTCGGCGTCACCATGCATGATGACATCAACAACCACCGCATCGCATATGCGAAACAGCTGCTTGACAAGAACTACCCTATCACCGAGACAGCGTTCGAGGCGGGGTATCATGACACAAGTTACTTCTGCCGTATTTTCAAACGGATAGCGGGGACGACGCCACGGGGATGGAAATCGCGGGAATCGCGGGCTTAAATGACAATAGTAGATAATGAATAGCAACTACAACGCACACGATGTGCGACAGTAATTTAAATTGAACTCTGCCCGCGATCGCTAGCGCCAGCGGTGCAGCAGCGCCTGACTGCTGTTGCCGGGAAACAACAAAAACGAGCTGGTGTATGCACCGTATACGCCGGTGCATGCAGCACGTATGCCTGCTCACGTACCGCATACACCGGCTCGAGTTGTCTGTATGCCGGCGTATGCGGCACGTACACTGGTGTGCAGTTGTCGGTGAGCACATATATGCTGCGTAATCCCTCTCGACGTGTCCGTACACCGGTTTACGCAGTACGCATACCGTCTCGACCGGTACGTACACCGGAGCACGCACCACGTACGCCGGCATTTGTTGAACGTACACGAGTGTGCAGTTGATGGTGAGAATGTGCAAACCCTGTACGCTGGAATATCCTGAACGTCGGTCATCGTATGTTCAACAAAATCCGGAACATGTACCGCACGAGAAAGCATGCCGAACGGCTGAACCGCAGCGAAGAATTCGTACACCGATGTATGCGGTGAAAAAACATTTTTTCCCGTCCTGTACGCCGGACCGATATCTATCAAAACTGCCGTGAACACCGGTACGGCCGGCATTTCGACATTATACGGGAGATCGCACACCGATGCCGCGGGTATACGCACCGCTCAAGCTATATTCTCAACGTTGTAAGCTGTTTTTTATGCCTTATGAACTACGCCACCTGAAAACGAAAACCGAACGATTGGCTCATCCCCTGTATGCCTTGACGAAGCGCACCGGTGTACTATACTGCTTCATATGAATAATCATTCATCAATATACTGCACATCACTGAACCAAAGGCACAATGCGGGGCTTACCGTTATTGCTATCATCGCTGCCATAGGATTTATGACGTCCTCCGTTACCGCGCAGATAACCACATATCCGTGGCCGTCAGACGCCGGCATATCGGATACCTATCGTGTATTCATCCGCCTGGGCGGAGCGCCTGAGCAGGAAGTACAGGTACTAATATCGCACGCGTCGTCTAAGGGAGATTACCGGGCCAAGGAGCTTGAAGGCCGGACGTTTTCCTTTGTGCCGCTCTCGTACGGTCCATCAGCGGGAGCACTCATGATACGGGCGGTGAAGCTCTTCGGCGATGGTGCGTCATCGGTGAGCGTGCATCCGCGAAGTTACGGCATCACAACTACGTCTGCATCTGACGGGCGTGAGGCTGTATTTACGGTGAGCGCGGCATCCCGTTACTTTTCTGTACATTTTGACGGCGCAGACAACAGAACACCGGCTGATCGATGGATCAAACACATGCTGTGCATCTTCATCGACCCGTTGGAGACCGACATCCCCGACCGCACGGCAGCCGGTGTCGTCGTATACGCTCCGGACATATCGTCCGATGTGCTCAAAGCCGCACGCACTATCTATTTTCCGCCGGGACTCCACAATCTGCGGAACTACGGACGAGGAGGCATAATTAATGATGACGGACAGCTCATGCTGCAGGAAGGACAAGCGCTGTATCTTGCGGGCGGGGCATTCGTCGAAGGCATCATCGGCAATGCCGCCGAGCGGCAACCGGGACAGCGCGTCTACGGCCGCGGCGTACTGAGCGGGCGCCGGTATTTATGGAAAGACAATCCGGATCACCGCGGACCTGAGTACGGCCAGATACTCAAGATAGGGAATAAAGGGCGCGTCGAAGGTATAACCGTATGCGACTCGCCGCATCATGGTATCGTCGGCGGTACGACATCCATCGCCAATTTAAAATTCTTCGGCTGGCACTGTAATAATGACGGCATCCGTGTCGGCAAAGGTTCAACGGTATTCAACAGCTTTATCCGTGCAGTTGACGATCATTTTTACAATTTCAATATTCATGTGAGCAATGTCGTGCTCTGGGCGGGCCATAACGGGGCGATTCTCACCTACGGCTGGGGCGGTGCGGCCACGTATAACGCCGGGGCGTCGCTCCTTGAAGACATAGACATCATTCACCCGGAATGGACGCAGCTTGGCAACAACAACGGGCTTGTGGCATCGCAGGTCAATCTCGATTACCGCCCGTATGGATATGGCGGCAGAACGACCACGGTGCTTAAGAATATACGCATCGAAGGTACGGTGCCGGGTCTCCTTAACCTGAAACCGCTCACGAAAGCCGGCGGTGAGCTGAATGCCAATCCGGTGGCGGCGGATAAAGTCGGCTATCTCGGCGATCTGCGCATCGAGAACGTCACGGTTGACGCACAGAAAGGTAAAAGCAGAATCAGGGGCGCCGCAAACGCATCACGCGACGGGAGCAAGACATTTTATATACAGAACATCAGCTGCAGCAATCTCCGCATCGGGACCACAAGTATTACCGCCGAAACCAGCGTTGCGTTCTTCGATATCGAAACCGGCACCGTAAAAGACATTATATTCAGCGAACGATAAAGCCCCCCGCCTATCGCTCAACCGTTATCCCGATGACTATCGGGACGGCTTCAGCCTGAGCCGATACTACTTTAACCGATGTAACTTTTTTGTCCGGTGCGGTATTACTCCAGCATGTTACATACGCGCCAATCTTCATCCCGTTGGGTTTAGTGGTCTCTGCGACGATGCGTCCGTTCGATACAGGATTATTCCCTACCCAATCGGCGCATTCAGCGGCACCGTTGATGGGAAATCGGGCGACTGATCCATCCGCATACGTTATCACATATTCAAACTGTTTTCCGCTCTGTCCGCCCCACGCAGCCGCGTGAAGCACATACATATTCCGCACACCGCTGCCGACAGGTATCTCCGGTGATTCCGCGGAAAAATACTTTATCGCGCCGGAAAGAACAATGCATGATTTTTCTTCATTCTTTTCCGCATCGATAATCTGAAACGGCACGCCGGCGAACACCTGTCTGCCGACCGGAAATTCTCTGAAATCCATCGAGCCCTGATCGGTCCAGCCGCCTTTTTTATCACCGCTGGTCTCGTCGCGGAAACCCATGTTCACCGCTTTCGCAATATCGAGCGGCACGCATTTCGCAGTATCCGCCGGATACGGCGCGCGGGCATCCCGCGCCGCTTTTTCAACGGAGTCCTGCATCGCCTCAAGCTCGCGATCGAGCGGGGCGAGACGTTCTGCAAGCGCCTGCGCCGATAGCGCCGCACGTTCACGTATCGCTCCGGCGGTAAGCGCCGTATCCGTGGTGTAATGCTGCTTCTCAGACGATACGGCAAGCAGCACGCGTTCCTGTGACGGAAGCGCGACAGGAATACCGTCGGCGATCTCCGCGGTACTCCACGCGAGTTTTCCGGAAGGTGACGAAACGGGAATCATCTTCACCATGTCGGTCACATACACCGTACTGTCCTTGCGGCCTGCCGGATAGAATATACCGGATGCGGCGCGGCGGCCGTTCCAGTTGCAGAAGAAATACAGATCGATATTTTCACGACGTATCGCCTGTATCTCGAGTTCCGGCAGCGCTTCGCCGTCATCGATTTTCATGCGCCATGGCCGCCGATAGCCGAGTTCCTGTAGCCGCTTGATAAGTTCCTGCGGCTGATCCTGACGCGACAGTTTATCCGATATCACCGCGATGTTTCTGCCGGACAGCCCGGAGCTGTTCTGTCCTTTTCCGTACGGATCGAACCGCAACGATCCTTCTCCGATGATCACCAGCCCGCCATTATCCGCAAACGCGCGCAGCGCCGCTGCCGTTTCGGGAAAACTGTACGCCGCATAGGGAACCGCGATGACTTTGAACCGCCCCGGCCCGCGCTCGACAAGTTCCTGCTCGGTGATGACGCCTACCGGAAGCTGGCGGCTGTTAAACGCGCTGTACCAGTTGAAGCAGTTCTGCTGATAATCGAATTTCTGCGTATGACTCACCGAATGCGGCTGTCGCCAGACCGACGGAATGGAATAGAGAATACCGATATCCTGAACCGTTCGCGGATACGGCAGCGCGATCTCGGCGAGGCGGTCTATTTCGGCGGAAAAATCCTTAAACCCCTTCAGCGATTCCAATGGATAGGCGTATGGATTAAGCAGTGCGGGCGGATTTTTTTTGGTGGTCGCGCGCGCATCCTCCGCCGTCTTCCATCCGAAATCACGGCCGCCCTTCCACCAGCAGTAGACCTGAGAGCCTGAATAATTATGAAACACTTCGAACCATAACAATGTGGAAAAATCGGCTCGCTGTGTCGGCACCACACCGAGTTCGCCGTGAGTCCGGCGCACATATGACTCCTGATTCATGACGGGCTTGTCGCCGGCGAATGCGCGTGCGAGATCGTAGTAGAACATGACCTCTACAGGCTTGGCGTTCATCACCTCGTCGAGATAGCCCACCTGTTTCGGACGGACAAACGTACCGAAGGGCATGCCCCCCTCGGTGCCGAAAATATCGGCCGACTTCATGAGCTTGTGATAATCGATGCCGTTCTGTTCATACCAGAGCGATGCTACCGCTATCTCGATGTCGAAGTACACATCACTGCGCGGATCGACGCTTCGGATTGCCGCCTTGCCTTCGTTGAATATCTCAACAAATCGATCGCCGAGAAATTGCATCCAGTCCGCTTTCATCCCGCCGCCGCTCCATGGCGACAAGGCTTCGACATCACTGAACGAACGAATCGACGTATCGTTCCAAGCCCGCTGCATCGCGCTGACATCGCCGCTGTACTTTTTCCTGAGCCATTCAGCGAACAATTGTTTATTGGCGGTGTGTTTGGAATGATACCACTGCACTTCATTAAAAAGCTCATATACCCAGGGATTCGAGTTACCATGATCGAGCCACCAGCGCGCCCCGTCGCGGAAGTAGGTGTTGTAGATATTCCGCCCGAGTTCGGTCTCGGGGACATACGGCATAAAGCCGCCGTCATGACGCATGTCGGCCGGCTGCCCCGCACTCGCAATGCGCTTAGACAGATTATCCATCGTGAACAGATGCAGAAACGAATAATCGACGACAAGCGGAAGTCCGGCAATGCGTGAACGGAAGCGGGCTCGTTCATTCCAGTGGTCACGGTACGGTGAACCTAAAAGCTGATCTGCCTGCGCGGGAGTGAGCTGCAGTTCATCGAGACTATCGTTGGCCACGTGGCGGGCGTATGTCGGCACGTGATCAGTGTTGAATCCGAGTTTCGCAGAAATTTCTCTACTCATCATATCGGTAAAGATATCGTTCGATTCAAACGGAGGCTTCGTGTTGACTGCGTTGAATTCCCAGAAGTTGCATGTATCGTTCACTCCCAGCATGAACACCGGTCTGCCGTTCTGATAAAAAGTCCCGTTCTTTATCACCGGACGCTTCCATTTATCAGCAACGGAAGGTTCCGTTTTTGCAGGCGCGGCAAGCTGCTCCACTGAAAGATCGCGTATTTCAAAATCGGAGTTCCATCCGCCGCCGAGTGCTATGCCGCCGGAGATAGGCTGATCTTTTACCATGAACATCTCTATACCATTGACCGAGCAGCTCAACGTATCGCCGATTGCAGAAATATCGAACCGCAAAGGTGCTGCCGCATCGATGCGTTTCGCATAATCGACATTGGTGAGCGGCTCGCTTTTACCGGTCACCCGGTTCGCGGCGAGTCTCAGCTTCCCCTGATGCGGCGGCTCAAGCGTGAGTTTCAGATATACCGGATAGCGCATACCGACATACACGTCGAATTGCGAATATCCGCGGCGCGTCAGCGTGAACGTGACCCGGTAGTTTTTCCAGTCGTTCGTGAGCATACGGATGATCGGATTCGATTTTTCTGACCGTATCGTCAGCGCATGGTCGGCGACGGTGAAACTGCCGCCCTCGGATGTCCATCGGGCGCCAAGAGCATTACCGTTAAATCTGTCCTGAAAAAGCGATGCGCCTGCTAGCGGCAGTGCGATAAGCGTGACAATTACGATTCGCAGAAACTGTGTCATAGTATGTGTCCCGTGCAGTTGATAGCATTGCTCGATACGTTTCAGTATAGGGCATATCGAAAATTATTGCTTGGCGCATTTTAAGAAATATATGGCGTATCTTTATCAGGGGCAAACACTTACCGGAGGATATTTTTCAGCATATATGCTTGACAAAATATGATTTCGCTGTATAGTAATCACTGTAGCATCACTCTTACTATAAAGATAGAAGAGAGACGTTCGCATCGAGCGAATGGCTCTCTTTTTTATTTCATGGCGGGAGATCATGGACGAAACACGCAACACGACGAACACGGATTCAGCCGGCGGCGATGAGGCGCGCTTTTTTCATGATGTTGATGCACTGCTCGCGGCCGACGCGATGGCGCTCCTTGACCTGACGGCCAAGCGCACCAAGCACGGCAAGCGTGTAATCGCAACGATCTTTAAACGCCCCACCGTATCGCATGACGACTGTGCACTCGCGACGAAGCGCATACAGGAAGTCCTCGCCTCGCACGGCGACGATCCGGATGCGTATACGATCACGGTCAGCTCGCCGGGATTATCGCGTATTCTGCGCACCGAGCGCGAGTATGCGCTCTTCACCGATGTGCCGGTGACCGTCATGCTGAACGAACTGGGCGCAACGGCGTTCGGCGCGGACACGATAACGGGCATGAACAGAAAATACGCGGATGGCGCGGCGACGCTCGACGTTGACAACGGGGCGCGCACGGTCACCGTAGCAGGAACAATGATTCGCGCAATGAAGCTTTCATACGAGCTTAATAGCGACGACAAGGAGTAATGTATGTTTGAGAATTTCGGCGAACACCTGGGGCAGCTTTCCGAGGAAAAGGAGATCAGCCGCGACCTTCTGAAAGAGGTTGTCCAGGAGACGATCACCAAAGCGCTGCAGAAAAAGTACGGCGAAGATATCACCTTTCACATCGAATTCGATGAGAAGGATAATCCGGTCATCTACAAAGCGGTGACCGTGGTGGAAGAGGTCAAGGACGTCCGCAAGGAAATGTCGCTTGAAGAAGCCAAGAAGATCGTCGACGAGGTCGACATCGGCGAAGAGGTGTGGCTCATCCTCGACAGCGTGAAGGAGTTCGGCCGCATCGAGTCAAACATCGCGAAAACAACGTTCTTCCAGAAAATCGGCGATCTCGAAAAAAACATCATCTATAACGAATTCAAACGCCGCGAAATGCAGCTTGTAAACGGCTATTTCCAGCGCGAATACAAAGGCACTATTTACGTCAACCTCGGTAAAACCGAGGGCATTCTCCTCAAGCGCGACCAGTCGCCGCGCGAACACTACAACGTGGGTGACCGCATACGCGCATTCATCTACGAGGTCGACAACAGCCGCGCGGGTCATCCGGCCATCTATCTCACCCGCACGAAGCCGGATTTCATCAAGAAATTGTTCGAACTCGAAATACCGGAAATCGCCGAGAATATCGTCGAGATAAAGGGCATCGTACGTCAGCCGGGCATCAAAACGAAGATCGCGGTAACGTCGCACAAATCCGAGGTTGACCCGGTCGGCGCGTGCGTGGGTCAGAAGGGTGTACGCATCCAGGCCATCATCAAAGAGATCGAGGGCGAAAAGATCGATATCATCAAGTGGTCGAAGGACGCACGCGAGTTCATCGCGAACGCCATTCAGCCGGCAAAAGCGACACGCGTCATCGTCACCGACTCGGCGAACTCAAAAGCGATGGTCATCGTCCCCGACGATCAGCTCTCGCTCGCCATCGGCAAGGGCGGATTCAACATACGCATGACAGCCGAACTCGCCGGCTACAGCATCGACATCAAGACGGAGAGCAACATCAAGGAAGACCCGTCGCTCGTCGAGGGGCTCATGGCCGTCAGCACGATATTTTCGGATCAGGCGGACGAGGAAGAGGCGGCATCATTCGGCGAAGACCGCTCGAACCTGTACTCGCTCGAGGGTCTCGAGGATGGTGTCATCGAAGGGCTTATCGCCGGCGGAATCGACTCCATCGAAACGCTCTATCACCTGTCGCTTGAAGACATCATGAAGAAGACCAAACTTCCGAAAGAGACCGTTACACGCATCGTCGCCATCCTCAAGGAGAGCGTCGAGGTCGTTGAAGACGGCGACACGCCGCGTCAGGCGTCGCGCATCGAGGAAGAGGTCGTTGAAGAGATCGAAATTTACGAATGCCCCAACTGCGGACATGAAGTCGCGAATAATGCGACCAAATGCTCTCATTGCGGTATTGAAATAAGTTTTGAATAGTGTAGTATAGATTGTAAGGAACAGCGAATGGCACTCAGCCGCGAACAAGACAATACGACCCCTCCGGCAGCACAGCCGGCACATCAGCCGCCGAAGATCATCAAGCGGAAGAAAGATAAACCCGATGCGGTCCCGGAAGCTTCACAGTCCGGCGGTATAGCGCGGCGGAAAGTTGTCGTTAAGAAAAAAACGAAAATTATCATCGTCAAAGACCGCAAGCCCGAAACCGGGCAGCCTGCCGCGCAGCAGCATGCGGGAACACAGCCGGCAGCACAGCCGCGCCCGGCGGACGGCCACGCTCAGGCCGCACCGCGGCCGCAGCAGAAGATTGTACTGAAAAACGATACTGCCGCGCGTCCGGCAGTCGGTGCCGGAACACCACCGGCGAAACCGGGAGCTCCCACACATGGGCACGGCGCACGCAGCGGCGGCGGAGGCCGGCAGTGGGACAAACGCAGAGACTTCGTCTCCAGTAAAGATCGCGACAAAGCCATCCAGGAACAGCGCATACTTGAAAAGATAGCCCGTAAAAAGCGTCAGCAGGAAAGCAAGATGCTTTCCATTTCAAAGGAGATCGACATCCTCTCGACCATCAGCGTTGGCGATCTGGCGAAAAAGATGAATCTGCGCGCTTCGGATATCATATCGAAATTAATGACCATGGGTTCAATGGTGCGTGTAAACGACCTTATCGATTCTGATACAGCCACGATACTCGCCAGCGAATACGGCTGTAAAGTCACGGTGGTATCTATCGCTGACGACACCGAGATCGTGGCAGAAACCGATAAAAGCGAAGACCTTGTACCGCGACCGCCGGTAGTGACCATCATGGGCCACGTCGACCATGGTAAAACATCGCTGCTTGACAAGATACGTCAGACGAATGTCGTCGCCGGAGAAAGCGGCGGCATAACGCAGCATATCGGCGCATACAAGGTAAAAACCGCCACCGGCGGAACGGTCACTTTCATCGACACACCGGGCCACGCGGCATTCACCATGATGCGGTCGCGCGGAGCGAAAGTCACCGATATCGTCGTACTCGTCGTCGCCGCAAACGACGGCGTCATGCCGCAGACAATCGAAGCTATCAATCACGCGAAAGCCGCAAAAGTGCAGATCATCGTTGCGGTAAACAAAATAGACCTCCCCGACGCCGATCTTGACAAGATTAAACGCCAGCTGTCGGAACATGAACTCATCGCCGAGGACTGGGGCGGACAGACGCTGTTCGCGTATGTCTCCGCAATGACCGGCCAGGGCGTAGACAAACTGCTTGAGACAATACTCCTGCAGTCGGAAATCATGGAGCTGAAAGCCAACCCGAAACGCGCGGCCGTGGGCACCGTACTCGAGGCGTCACTTGATGTCGGCCGCGGTTCTGTGGGCACCGTACTCGTGCAGAACGGGACGCTCCATGTGGGCGATCATTTCATCGCCGGAACACATGAGGGACGCGTACGCGCGATGTTCGACGACCGCGGTGAACGCATCACCGAAGCACCGCCGTCGACACCGGTGGAAGTGCTCGGATTCGAGGACACGCCGGAAGCGGGCGACTCGCTCAATGTCATGAGCGATGAAAAAGAAGTGCGCGCCATGGCTGAGCGCAGACGCCATCTCAAGCAGACTGAATCCGCGAAGGCAGTGGTCAAAGTCACACTCGACAACCTCTTCGATCAGATAAAGGAAGGCGAAATCGCCGAATTCAAGGTTGTCATCCGCGCGGACGTGCAGGGTTCGGCCGAGGCGCTGAAGGAAGCGCTCACCAAACTGTCAAACGAGAAACTTAAATTCGTATGCATTCAGGGCGCGGCGGGTGCAATCAATGAATCCGACGTGATGCTCGCCGAGACATCGAAAGCGATGATCATCGCCTATCGGGTACGCCCGAGCGGCAAGATAAAATCGCTCGCCGAGAAGCTCGGTGTCGAGATCAAGAAGTTCGACATCATCTATGAAGCCATCGAATTCATCGAAGCGGCCATGAAGGGTTCCATTGCCAAGGAAATGCGCGAAGTCGACACCGGCACGATTGAAGTGCGCAGCGTATTCAAGATATCGAAAATCGGCACCATCGCCGGCTGTTATGTGACATCGGGAAAAATAGACCGCAACAACGGCATCCGTATCATCCGCGACGGGGTGCTCATCCACAAGGGCAAGATCGCGTCGCTCAAGCGCTTCAAGGACGATGTGCGTGAAGTGCAGCAGGGCTTTGAATGCGGTCTGTCGGTGGAGAACTTCAATGACCTCAAGGAACTTGACGTCATCGAAGCGTATACGATACAGGAATTCGCGGGTTAAAAAAAACCTCGCTACTTCTTTTTTCCCTGTTCCGTCATCCGTGCCCGAAGCACGATATTCAGCATATTCTCAGTGGCAACTATCGCCGCTTTCATCTGGTCGCTGTCCACACCGCGGGTGATGAGATCGCCCTCCCACATTATCGTCGTCTCAACAAGCGCGTCGGTCTTGCCGCCCGGCGGGATGCGCACTTCATAATCGAGCAGGCGCGGTGTCTTTATTTTGAAACCGTCGAGTATCGACAGAAGCGCTTTCATGAAGGCGTCATAACCGCCGTCACCGGTGGCGCTGGCACAATACTCTTTGCCCTCATAGATAACCTTTATGGTCGCCGTCGGGGGAAGCCGCATGGCGGTTGATATGACACAGTCGCTGATGTCGATGATCGCATGCGTGGGGGTTTTCAGCACATCGGCGATGATATACGGAAGATCGTCGATGGTGATCATCTGCTTCTTGTCGCCCAGATCGATGACGCGCGCTAATACCGCGTCCTTCTGCTGCTGTGTGAGTTCGAGACCGAGTTTCGCGAGATTCATATCGAGGCTGGCCTTGCCGGCAAGTTTACCGAGTGCATAGGTCCTGCTCCGGTTGAAACGCTCCGGCGAAAGCTTCGTCACATAGAGATTGCCTTTCTTATCGCCGTCCGCGTGAATACCCGCAGTCTGCGTGAATACCGCGCTCCCGCTCACCGGCTTGTTCGCGGCGATGCGCCTGCCGCTGAATATCTCCACCATACGCGAGACCTGAGCAAGTTCGGCTTCATCCACACCGTGCGCTATTCCGGCGATGTCGCTGAGAACGACGACAGTCTCGTCAAGCGGGGCGTTGCCGGCGCGTTCACCGAGCCCATTGACAGTGACATGGAGTCCGCGTACTCCCGCCTGTACGGCGAAAAGCGCGTTGGCGGTGGCAAGCCCGTAGTCGTTATGGCCGTGGAAATCGAAATGCGTGTCCGGGTGTTTCGCGGTAAGCTCCCCGACGAATGACGCAACCTGATGCGGCGCGAGAAGACCGAGCGTATCCGCGAGCATGATGCGCTTTATGGGCATGGCGGCAAGCTGTTCGATGAACCAGCGCGCATAGGTATTATCTTCCATCATGCCGCCGGACCAGTCCTCCGGATAGCAGTTGCAGACGATGCCGTTCTTCGCGCAGTATTCGAGCGTCTTCGCGATGTCGTTCACATGCTGTTCCGGCGTCTTTCTGAGCTGTCCTTCGAGGTGACGAAATGAGCCTTTGGTAAGCAGATTCATCACTTTGCAGCCGGCCTCGCCGAGCCAGTCAGCGCTTTTATTGATATTGCAGAAACCGAGCACTTCGACCCGGCCGAGCATACCGTTCTTTTCCGCCCATGATGTTATCATGCGTACGGCGTTCTTTTCGCCCTCGGAGACACCGGCGCTCGCTATCTCGATGCGGTCCACCTTTACGCGCTCAAGCAGTGTGCGTGCGACCGTAAGTTTTTCCTCGGCGGAGATGGAAACACCGTGTGTCTGCTCCCCGTCACGGAGCGTCGTGTCCATTATCTCGACAGTGCGTTTTTTCGTGTTCATGACAATTCCTGAAATAGTTTTTTCCGTAATTCGAGCGTACGCGCGACGATATCCGCAACCGGCACGTCGGCCTTGTCCTTTTCGCGGCGGAGCTTCAGCTCAACAGTACCCGCGGCAATACCGCGTTTTCCCACCGTAATGCGTATGGGAATACCGATAAGGTCGGCATCGTTGAATTTGACGCCCGGGCGTTCATTGCGGTCGTCCAGAAGCACATCGGCTCCCGCGGCACGCAATTCATTGTAAATACGCTCAGCGGCTTCCCTGATGGCACCATCAGTATCCAGAAGCGCGATGCTCACCTCGAACGGCGCAACGCTGATCGGGAACACTATCCCCTTCTCATCATGGTGCTGTTCGATGACCGCCGCAAGTGTACGGTTCACACCGATGCCGTAACAGCCCATGGTGGGCACGATGTCCTTGTTCGCCTCGTCAAGCACGGTAACCTTGAACGCCTCGGTATATTTTTTCCCGAGTTTGAACACATGTCCGAGCTCAAGCCCGCGATTTGACTTGAGTTTACCGCCGCACTGTATGCAATTATCACCGGCCTTCACCAGGCGGAGGTCGACGAATGCATCTGGCGTGAAATCGCGCGTGAGGTTCACGTTCGTCAGATGCGCATCATCCTCATTGGCGCCGGTAATGCCGTTGAACACGGTCTTTATCGAATTATCTGCGATGATCGGTATCTTCTTTTTCATGCCCACGGGGCCGGCAAATCCGGTTCGTGCACCGGTGATCTCGCGCACCGCCTTGTCGTCGGCCAACACCGGTGTCTCGCCGCCGAAATAGTTCGCAAGCTTTGTCTCATTCACATCAAGGTCACCGCGGATGAGGACGGCCGCATGGCTTTTGTCCTCGCGCTGATAGATGAGCGTTTTGATGAACTTTGACGCTTCGACCTTGAAAAACTCCTCAAGCGCCTTGATGGTTGATACGTTCGGAGTAGCCGCCTTTGCGACGGATTGTGCCGGCTCTTCACTGCGGTATTCGCTTTTGCACTCGGCCTTTTCGGCATTCGCGCGGTAATCGCAATCGGTGCAGGAGATTATCTCCTCCTCACCCACGTCGCAGAGAACCATGAACTCCTCGCTGCCGCTGCCGCCCATGGCGCCGGAATCGGCCTTCACCGACACGACATCAAGTCCTACGCGTTTGAATATCTTTCTATAGGTCTCGCTCATGGTGTTATATGTCGCGTCGAGCGATGCGTCGTCCGCATGGAACGAGTATGCGTCCTTCATAATGAACTCGCGTGAGCGCATCACACCGAAACGGGGACGAATCTCGTCACGGAACTTTGTGTGTATCTGATATAAGTTTATCGGGAGCTGCCGGTATGAACGCACTTCGCGCCCCACAAGTTCCGTAAACGCCTCCTCGTGCGTGGCACCGAGCGCATGGTCGCTTCCATGACGGTCTTTCAGCCGGAAAAGCTCCTGACGGAAAATCTCCCAGCGCCCGCTCGGGGTAAGGAGTTCCTTCGGGAGCAGAATCGGAAATATGAATTCCTGTCCGCCAGCATTATTCATCTCCTCGCGGATGATGTTCGTTATCTTCTGGAGCGACCGCGTTCCCAGCGGCATATAGGTATATAAACCGCTCGCGAGCATGCGTATCAGCGCCGCCCGGAGCATCAGTGAATGACTTGCTATCTGCGCTTCAGCGGGAGCTTCGCGCAATGTGGGGAATAACAGTGTACCGGCACGCATAAAGCCTCTTTTTATTGATTTTTTCCATTGTATCAGTAAGACGCAAAAAAGCAATCAGAACTGAATTTGCTTACGAAAATGACCGATGGTTGTAATGAAATCCAATACACTGTATAATGCGGTCAATTACACGCGAGAAGGAGTCCAGCATGTCAAGAGTCGTAAAAACAGTGCTTATTTTTCTCCTCGGCATCGTTGTCATAGCCCTGGCGCTATTCATCGACCGTGCTGTTCACTCGAACGGGTTCATCGGCATCATCGGGCTTATTCTCGGCTGGGCCGTTGTCTGTTTCTTCGGCCTGTACCGGATGAATTGAAGGGCACCATCACATGACGCCTGAACGCCTGCGTGCGCTGCTCGATGAGGTCGCCCGCGGCAAGGCGACTCCGCAGAAGGCGTATGACATCATCAAAGACATACCGTTCGAGGACATCGGCATAGCGAACCTCGACCATCACCGGGTATTGCGCACTTCGCAGCCCGAGGTCATCTACGGCAAAAGCAAGACAATCGATGAACTGACACGCATCGCCAAAGCGATAATCGCCAAAATGAACAATCTGCTCATCACCCGTATCGACAAAACAAAAGCCCGTGTGCTGCTGAAGCTGAGTAAAAAGCTCAGATACAACGAACGCGGAGAGATTATCGTGGGCGTTTTCGAGCCCGTAACAAAAGCGGGGCATGTCGCGGTGGTGAGCGCGGGGACGTCGGACCGGTATGTGGTCGAGGAAGCGGCGGAAACACTCGCCATACTCGGCAACAACTGCTCGGTTGTCGTTGACGTGGGCGTTGCCGGTATTCACCGCCTCTTCGCCCGAATCGACGCAATACGGAAAGCCAATGTCGTCATCGTCGTCGCCGGCATGGAAGGCGCGCTTGCGAGCGTCATCGGCGGACTGGTATCGGTTCCGGTGATAGCAGTCCCCACATCAGTGGGATACGGTTCCAATTTCGGCGGACTGTCGGCACTGCTCGGTATGCTCAACTCATGCTCGCCGAACGTCACGGTGGTCAACATCGACAACGGTTTCGCCGCCGCATACAGCGCGAGCATCATCAACCGGCGCATCGCCGCAACGGGGGATCAGCAATGAATACACGGGAACTGGACACCTATACCGCATCGCTCCAGCAGTGTTTCGGGAGTTCGCTTTTGTCGGTGGTGCTCTACGGCAGCGCCGTGAACAATCCCGACGACAGCGCGAATGCGAACGTGCTCGTGGTGCTCTCGGAATGTCCGCTCCTCACGCTCATGAAAGTGAAAAAAATAGCCGATATCGCCGCACGGGCGCGCATTGAAACACTTTTCTGGACCAAGGAAGAGATGAAGAACGCCGCGGACGTCTTTCCGCTCGAGTTCACCGAGATCACGGCATCACACCGTATACTCGCCGGGACGGACATCATCTCCGGCACGAAGGTCACGAAAACGAATATGCGCCATCAGATAGAATTCGAGCTCCGGACAAAGCTCCTGACGCTGCGCCGATCCTATCTCGACGCGGGCGGCAATGCCTCCCGTATGCGCGATGCACTTGCCGATGTGTCGCTCATCCACCTTTTCAAATACGCCATGAAACTCGCGAAGATAAGCGACCCGTCGATGATGGTGCCGCTGGAACGCTGCAGGGACCTCAAGCGCGGGAAAGTACATTTGTCGGCAAAAGCGCTGCACGTTCTTTTCAACGACATACACGAAGTGCTCTGCACGGTCATCCGGGCCGTGGACAATGCATAACACGCCCATGCCGAAATCACTCCCCGCACTGCTCTCCGCGTTCATCATACTGACAGCGGCGGCATTCCCGCTCCCGAAACCCACGGGTTATGTCAGCGACTATGCGAACGTCATCGATGATGCTTCCGAAAAAGAACTGCTGTCGATGATAACCGCCGTGGAAAGGGAAACGACGACCGAAATAGCCGTGGTGACCGTCCCGTCGCTTGAAGGTAAAACAAGCGCCGATTATGCGCAGGAACTTTTCACCGCGTGGGGCATCGGCAAGAAGCGTAAGGACAACGGCGTGCTCATGCTCATCGCGCCGAAGGAGCGGAAGGTCCGCATCGCCATCGGATACGGGCTTGAAGAAATCATTCCCGATGCAGCGGCCATGATCATTATCCGAAATGACATGATTGCCGCATTAAAGCGTGGTGAGTACAGCAAGGCAGCGCTCGCAGGAACGCGTTCCCTCATCATTCTTATCACCAGACATAACGCACAGACAAACACTTCATCATCGGCGACGGCGGACACCCGGTCCGAATCGCTGAACGATCTCTCCCCCGGTCTCGCTGCTGGTATGACCGCATTTTTCTCGCTCTTCGTCATCATCGGCTTTTTCATGATCGGCGCGGGGCTCGGTTCGCGCGTGGGCATGAACATACTCTTCGGCGCCTTTTTCGGCGGCATGCCTTTCTTCATGGCTGTTGCCATGTTCTTCTTCTCCGGCCCCGTCATCCCGATAAAAATAGCGGCCATGACATTTCTCACCGGCGTCGGTATAACGGGATTGGTCTTCGGCGTTCGCACCGGCAGAAAAAATCCGCAGGCATGGCGAAGCCTCAAAGGCCTTCATAAAAAGGGCTGGGAATGGAACGGCAACTGGCGTTCATCGGGTTCATCATCCGGCGGCGGATTCGGCGGAGGCTCATCGGGTGGAGGCAGTTTTGGCGGCGGTTCCTCCGGCGGCGGCGGAGCGGGCAGCAGTTTTTAATACCCTGCAGACACCTAAAATAACTTATAATACCTGTCGAGGTACCTTTTTGTATCTTTGGGACGGACAGCGGGGCATACCTCGACGACGCTCAGGAATCATGCCCCGATGTTAGTCTAAGTGCTTGCCGGTTTGAAGTACTGCCTACTTCCCCTTCGCTGCATTCGGCGGATTCTTCACATCCTGCCACCAGTCATACTCGATACGCCCCTCAGTCATTATCCGCGCATAAAGACGTTTCCTCAATTCATCACATGTCTTCTGATATTCCGGCAGCCTGCCGAGATCACGCACCTCGCGCGGGTCTTTCGTTCTGTCAAAAAGCGACACATCGAGCTCGGCAAGCGACGCCGTTCCCATCCATGCTATGTCAGCCGGTTTTAGCACCGGACCTTTGAGCGGCTCCTTCCCCACCTGCATCTCGAACGACCACTCTTTCGTACGCAGCATCGCACGATGACCGTAGGTCTTCTTCTCGCTGATGACTTCGTTTCGTTCGGCCGTACCGCGGGCTATGTCCGCAAGGTCTTTACCGTCGAGATGGTTCGGAAGCGCAACGCCTGCCGCGGCAAGGAATGTGGGCGCAAGGTCGACAAGCTCGGCGAACGACGCGCATTTCTTCCCGCGCGGTATCCGCCCGTCCGACGATGCGACGATGAGCGGCACATGCACCGACTCGTCGAAGAACGTGAACTTCTCCTGCATGCCGTGCTCGCCGAGCATGTTGCCGTGATCCGTGGTGAAGAGTATGAGCCAGGGACGCTTGCCGCTGTATGCCTTGAACGCGTCGATGATGCGCCCTATCTCGTAATCCGCGTATGCAGCCAGACCGTAGTAATCCGCGCGCAGTTTGCGTATCTCATCCTCTTTCATGCCGTGGACACGGAGATTGCTGTACGCCTGTTTCGTCTGAACACCGAATCCGTTTATTTCATCTTCGCTCACCTCGGGCAGCGGTATCTTCTTCGGATCGTAAAGCGTGTCATACGGCTTGGGCGGAAGCACCGGCGTATGCGGATAGATATAGGACATTCGCAGGAACAGCGGCTTATCCTTCGGCGCTTCGGTTGAAAGATATTCCATTGCGCGGCTGTTGAGTGTTGCGGAAAGCGTTTCTTCGGCGCTCACCGGATTCGTTCCGCCGATGATGAGTTTCTTGTCGGTAAGATATCGCCTGAGAACACCAAGCTCGCCTTCACGGTCGGCACCTTTGATGAGCGCCGAGGGATTTGCCTCCTCCTGAATGCCGTAACGCTTGATGGGCGTGATGTCTTTCGTGGGAAACGCGTTCAGATAGTTGAACCATTTCCCCGTGGGGTCATACGGCGCTTTTTTCGAGACAACGCGGTTGTGATGCTCCTTGCCGAAATTAACCACGTCGTAGCCGCCTTTGTGGAGGAGTTCGGTGAAAAACGGCACGGCGCCGTCGATATCCGGATGCGAGTTCTCAAAGGCATATACACCGGTGTTATGCGGATAACGCCCGGTGAGCATCGACATGCGCGACGCCACGCAGAGCGGGCTCTGACAGTACGCCTCGGTAAATACCGTACCTTCGGCGGCCAGCGCGTCAAGGCTCGGCGACTGCACCCACGAATTCTTTCCGTAAGCGCGTATCGTATCATAACGGTGTTCGTCGGTGATTATCCATAAAATATTCGGCCGTTCAGCCGATGCAGCAGCTTCGGCGCCAAAAACCCTTCCGCCGGCAAGCGCGAGTGCTGACATGCCCGCCGCTTTCAGGAATGAACGCCGGGAAACTGTCATATGTTTACGGCTCATCGTGCACCTCCGCAAGTGTCACTTACAGTATACGCAATACCCGCCGTCTGTACAATGTACCGGATGGCAGAAATGATGGACAGGATGGACAATAGACCAGAACACCACATTTATATTCTTAATAAACAATCTATTTTCAATTCCCAACGCGCGATTCGTGCAGGGGAAAAATGTGTTCCCTCGCGCCGCGTTCAAACACAACAACAAATAACTTTATAGCATCCAAACAATCACTATTTGAAGGTAAGCGCCACGATGGCGCGTATGTGACGAATCCGTCCAAGGATGGACGGCTGAGTCACACACGCGGCGCGAGGGAACATATTTTTCCCCGAACAAAAACGCGCGAACTACCCCCGCTGCTCCGGCACCATCACCACCCCTCCCATCCTCCCCTCACCGAACGCGACGACGCTTCTCACACATGCCTCAGCCATGCGCCGGTTGGCGGCATCGGTGTTCGAACCCACATGCGGCGTCAGCACCACATTATCGAGCGTTCGGAGGTCATTACCGCCAACGGGCACATACGGCTCTGTGGTGAATACATCGATTCCCGCACAGGCAATACGATGCGCCGCGAGTGCATCGTACAGATCGCCTTCATTCACCAGTACACCGCGCGCGGTGTTTACGAATATAGCATCATTCCGCATGAGCGCAAGCTTCGATGCGTCGATGAATCCTTTGTTCGTGTCGGTTACACCCATGGTAAGTGCCACAACGGCAGCGTCGTCGACTGCAGTCTTGAAATCCGTCGTATAAACATCAGTCAACGATGCATCCTCCGCCGAAAGAGCCGGTTTTCTTCCATACGCAGTGATGCGCATCCCGAATCCGTGTTTCGCAATCTTTGCCAGCCGCTTCCCGATATTCCCGAAACCAATGACCGCGAGTGTCTTACCCTCAAGCTCGATTCCTGAAACACCAGCCCACACGTTCTGCTTCATCTCGGCATGCTTATGTGCGATATGCCGCGCACAATCCATGATGAGGCCCATCGTATGCTCGGCAACGGATGCGTCGAGCGTTCCGGGAGTATATGCCACGAACACGCCGCGTTCTTTGCATCGCGCCACCGGCACCGCATTATAACCCACGCCGTAACGCATGATGAGCGACCCGGGCGCAATACTTTCAAAGAAATGTTCCGGATACTGATTCGCGCCGATGATGAACGCTTTCGCGCCGGTATCCCGCTGACACGCGAGCATACCGTCGATGTCGCTCAGGGCGAAACCGTGCATCGTAAGTCCCGACGTTTCGAATACCGCACGGCTGCGGTCGAGCAGGTCCTGCTGAATGATGACATGCATAGATTAATCTCCCGTCATAAAGATATACGAACGGGAGCATTCGTCAATGGCGAAAACGGATATCTGTTATCCGATACGGAAGTACGGGCTGTTGATAACCCGCGTTATTCTATGATCACCATCGCATGATGGTCAACGCGCTTGAGCGTAAACGTCATCTTTCCGTTCTCATACGTGAACGGCAGCGTACTCTCGCCGAAGAGCAGCACGGTTGCAGGTTTCTTCTCCATACGAAGCGATATCTTCACATCGTACAGAGGAATGATGTCTTCGATGACCTCAACACCGTTCTTCGTCCGTCCTTCACCGTCGCCGCCGCGCTTCACCGGCACCGCGTTGAGCACGTGCAGTATCGTTTTGTTTTCCTGTTTCATGATACTGACACGCGCCGTACTCGGTAGATTCGTCTCACACTGCAGCCCTTCCGGGAAAAGGAGCTTCACCGCATTCGTGAACAGCGTCCGGTACAGGAGCTGCCCCACGGTGCGGTACATCGAGAATATCGGGTGTGCGAAATAGATTATATTTTTGTCGCGGACAACGGCCGGATAATCGGCGGGCTTCTCATACGGCGTATGCTGGTGCGAACAGAAATGCGCGAAGTTCCGGTTGAAATACGGCTGCCATGCTTCGGCAAGGAGTTCCGTATGCTTTGCGTCAACACGCATCGCCGTGTGATACGTTACGAAAGGGCTCGTCACGATGCCGTTTGCCACCGGGGCGAGCGCTTTGATATAATCGTTCTGCCATTCGCTTTCACCGCGCACGCCGAGTTTCGTATCCACGAGGAATTTCGTCCGCTCGGCGTTCATGCCGCTCACATACGACATTATCAGCTTCCCGCCGCGCCGTAGAAACCGGTTGATCTTTCCGGCAAGTTCATCGTTCAGTATGATATCATCCGGCAATATGAGGAGCTTATACTTGCCGAGGTCCGCTTCCGTGTCGATGACATCGAACATGATGTGGCTTTCAAGGAGCATGCGCGCCGCGCCCTCGTCGCCCGCAAGGAGTTTCGAGTGATGGCTCACGCCGCCCTTCACCGCTTCGGCGCTCATGAACGCAACTTCGCTTGCCGTCGTTGTATTATCGCAGAACTTTTCTTTTGCTTCCACTTCGGCGTACGCCGCACCGATGAGTTCATACGTGGGCATATCCATCTCGCCCGACGGATGCAGCTGATCGCCCACACTGCACTTCGCGCCGTTGGCTATCATCGCCGCGCCTTCATACCGCAGCGCATTGGGATGTTTGAATCCGCCGAACTCGCCCCACGTCGTATGGAATTTCCCCGTCATGCCGAGGAATTCCATGCCGGTGGTCACCGCATACCGCGCCGAGAGCGGAAAGTGATCATAGCCCCAGCCGCCGGTTGGAAGCGATTCAAGCTCAAGATGCGTCTGGAATGCGAGCACATCCTTCTTGCCACGCGTGATATGACCGCTGTTATGAAATAGCGGAATACCGGCACCGTGACGACGTACGGTTTTTGTGGTCTGTTCATAATATTTGTTGAGTACACCGATCTGGTATTTGGTGACATCGGCTTCATTCGCCGCGTCAAGTCCTTCGGCAATCATACCGCTCATACAGTATTCGCAATAACAGCGGCGGAGCCCGATGATATCGAGAAAAATGCCATCGGTTTTGAACATCGTGAGCACTTCGTCTATCTGTGCGCAGAGATAATCGAGATACGGCGAGTTGAAACAGAGCGCCTTGTATCCCGCCTGGAGCGGATTATGGGTGGCACCATTGACGTTCTTCACCAGCCATTCGGGGTGTTTATGCGCCATCGCTTCGTCAAGGCCGGCGGAAAGATACACCGGGGTGTTCACGTCTATCTCATGCGCGGCGTCTATCATGAGCGGCAGGAGCGGCTTTTTGAGATGCGGATGCTTCACGCCCACTTCGGTGTCGTGATACGTGAGGCCGTGATGACATTTCGAGAACACGGTTATGGAGTTCACATGACCGGCACGGAGCGCTTTCTGAAACTGCTCTTTTGAGAACGATGCACCGACGTCCGGAATTAACTCGGATGTATGGAAATCAAGGTGTACCTGTCGGAACCTGAGTTTCATGCCGTGCTCCTTATTACTTCACTATTTGGATGATGAACGGTAATATACCACTATGACCGGAAATGTACACGCTTATGATTGACATTTTCGTGGAGGAAATTGACTTAGCGCGGGACTATTCATGTAACCCAATAGCGTAGAATAGCAACATCCCATGAAAAATACGCGCATGGATGCGCGGAATTTTGCATGTCTCCCGCGCTAACGCCTAGCGCCAGCGGTGCCGGATGCACCGCGAGAGCGACAGTAATTCTGAAAAGGCATGGCATTTCGCAGTCCTGCCACCGCGAAAAGCATCAAAAAAATACTAATGAGCTTATGCAGACTACCCGATAAATTAAATACGTTAACCTGTAGTATGGGGAATAGCCCAGTATGAACGAAACGATGCAAAAAGCATGCGCGCTCTTCTATGACGGCAGCGACGCCCCGAAGCTCACCGCTGCCGGGTCCGGAACGATAGCCGAAACAATACTCCGCATAGCGCGAGAGCACAATATTCCGGTGGTCAAGGACGCGGCCACCGCAGAGTCGCTTCTCACGCTTCCCGTGGGGAGCATGATACCGGTGTCCCTCTATGAAGCAGTGAGCATCATCCTCGCCTTTGTCTATTCACTGAAACGGACGGCACTGCATGAATAAGATAAAAGCAAGCGACCTTACACCGAACCAGATTTACGAAAGCAATCTCTATCTGTCAAGCGGAAGTCTTTTCCTCGGGAAACACATCCCCGTTGAAGCAGAGGATATCAGCCGTCTCATCAAATGGCAGATCGATGAAGTATACACCCACGACGACAAATCCGTGGTCGACAGCAAAGATCTTTCAAAAAGCTTCGAACGCTTCGTGAAAGACCGTGTCACGTTCGCCGGCATCTACGACCGCTGCATCGCCACGGTGCGCGAACATTTCATGAATTTCCAGACGAACAATATCATGAGCCTCGGCAGGATGAAAGAGGTTGTGAACGAACTGTATTCCATGGTCACGAAAAACCCCAACATCCTGCTCAACGTGCTCAATGCGAAAGAAGTGACACAGGAAAACAACTTTTTCATACGCTCGGTGGACGTTGCCGCGCTCTCGCTCATGATCGGCGTTTCCGTTGGACTCCCCGAGGAACGGCTTCGTACGCTCGGCATCGGCGCGCTCCTCTATGATATCGGCATGCTTAAGATGAACTCGGCGCTGTTCAAGAAAGTGGGGAAATTCACCGCCGAAGAATTCCAGCAGATGAAAATGCACACCATTTTCGGATTCAAACTCCTCGTCCAGGTATTCCGCCTCGACCCCGAAGTGGGGCTTATCGCGGCCGAACATCACGAACAGGTTGACGGCAAGGGATATCCGCGCGGACTCAAGGGCGAAAAAATAAGCCAGTTCGCAAAGATCGTCGCCATCGCGCAGGCGTTCGAGGGCATCACGAAGAACGAGAACCGCCCCGACACCAAGAAGAGCCTGTATGAGGCGATGAAAATAATACTACAGGAAGCGCCCACCCGGTACGACACTGACATGGTAAAGGTTTTTCTCTCGACGATGTCGCTCTATCCGGTGGGAAGCCTCGTCATACTCAACGACGGACGCAAGGCCATTGTGTTCATCCCCAATCCCGGGGTGCCGATGCGGCCGATCATCAAGATCATTTTCGACGAGAATGACAATTACCTGCAGGCCGGACCCATCATCAACCTGGTGGAGGAGAAATCGGTGTTCATCAAAGGCAGTGAAACGAACACCGTGCTTCTCGTGAAAGCGGCGAACGAGGTGTACACGCTGACGCATGAGTAAACGCGACACCGGCATGACGGGCGAGAATATCGCCCTGGCGTTCCTTGAAGCGAACGGATTTTCGCTTCGCGAACGCAACTACCGGACGAGACAGGGCGAGATAGACTTGGTAATGAGTAAAGGAGATACGATAGTGTTCGTTGAAGTGAAATACCGGCGTTCAAAGGCATTCGGAACCGCGGCGGAAGGCATTACGCCGCGCAAGCGCGAACGGATAACGGCTGCGGCGAACGCGTATCTCGGAGCGCATGGACTGCCGCTGACTGCGGAAAGCATGTTCGCCGCGGTCACTATCGACGAGTGCGGCGGGAACCGCACATTAGGTTTCATTGAGAATATTTTCGCGTAAGGAATGACGGCATGAGAGTGGCTTTACATATATCACCCAGAAGGCGCACATCATGAAAACAGCGGTGCAGATCAACCCGAAAAAGATCAAGCGCCTCAAACGCATGATCAAAAATCAGCGCTACATCAACAATGCGCTGGATAAGCTTGCCGTCGAACTGACCAGAATGTTCATCGACTGACACCCTTATCGCAACATACTTCCGCACATCCATGTGCGTGTCTTTCATGAGTATCTGTTTTATACTAGTTATTGTATTGCGTGTATTTCCGCGCTGTGATATAATCCCTCCATGAATCTTACCGCCATTGCAATCCTGTTCGCAGCCGCGCTCGTGCTGTCGATAATTCTTTATCTCCCGTCAAAAGGTCTGGCATTCGTCTTCGGCATCATCGACCATCCCGGTGAACGGAAAATCCATAAAAAACCCGTCCCGTACCTGGGCAGCCTCATGATATTCGGCGGTTTTGCGCTCGGGCTCTACCTCTACGGCGTCTATTTCAACGGCGCCGCGCATTTCAAACACACCACGCGTCTCGGCATCGTCATCTCGCTCAGCGCGATGTTCCTCCTCGGCGTAGCCGACGACAAGTTCGACATCCCCGCGCTCTTCAAATTCTTTCTGCAGATCGCCGTCGCATCCATCCCCGTCTTTTTCGGCATCGGCATCGACCGCGTCACCAATCCGCTGGGCGGCGTGATAATGCTCCATCCCGTCGTAAGCCACATCGTCACCGTATTCTGGCTCGTCGCCCTCGCCAATGCGATGAATCTCATCGACGGCATGGACGGTCTTTGCTCCGGCGTCTCGGCGATATCGATCTTTTTCATCATGATAGTGTCATACCTCACCGGCAGCAATGTCATCTACCCGATGGCGGCGCTCCTCGGCGGCATTCTCGGTTATCTCATCTTCAATTTTCCGCCCGCGCGCATCTTCATGGGGGATTCCGGCGCGCTCTTCATCGGCTATGCCATAGGCATCTTTTCGCTGGTCTCGAACATCAAGACGAGTTTCGCCATAACGCTGATGCTTCCGGTGGTGCTGCTCCTCGTGCCGATACTGGACACCTTGCTCGCCATCATCCGCCGCATGAAAAACGGGCAGCGGATATTCGGCGCCGACAAGAACCACCTTCACCACCGTCTCCTGCTCCTCACCGGCAACCGTCCGCGCCGCGTACTCGCCATCATCTACACAACATGCGCACTGCTCGGCATCTTTTCACTGGTAACCTACGCACTGCCGCGCGAGTTCACACCGCTCCTCCTCTTCATATTGTTCGAAAATATCGCGTTCGCCGTGTTTCTGCTCAATCTGTATGAAAAACGCCACGAAACCTATGACCGTTTCAAGCAATACGTAAAAAACACCGTATTCGGCGCCGCGCCGGATACACCAACGGAAGAACCGCATGGCAAAAAGAAAAAACGCAAATAAAATGCTATCGCTTCTCGGCGATAATATAACAGCATACCCCTCTTCCCCGGAAACGGCAAAGCTCGAGACATTTCCGAATCCGAATCCCGCACGGCCCTATGTCATCCATATTGTTTCGCCGGAATTCACCTCGCTCTGCCCCATCACAAAACAGCCGGATTTCGCCACCATCGAGATCACCTACATACCGCGGAAGCGCTGTATCGAATCGAAGGCGCTCAAGCTGTATCTCTTCTCATTCCGCAATACCGGCATGTTCTTCGAGGCGGTTACCAATAAAATACTCGACGACCTTGTGAAAGCCGTCGCTCCGCAATGGATGGAAGTACGCGGCATATTCAACAGACGCGGCGGCATCGACTTCACCGTAACGGCAGCGCATGGAAAAAAGTAGCGCGCTCTACGTCTGCGCAATCGATATCGGCAACAGGGGAGACAACACGGCGCGCGTTGTGGAGTGTGTCCGTAACGCCGATATCGTTTTTGTCGAAAGCTTCCGCGAGGGCGGCGCCTTTCTCGCGCACGCGGGCATACGCCGCGAGATGCTCGAGGTGAGCGAGCACAGCACCGAAAGCGAACTGAACACCTACATACAGCGTATCGTCTCCGGAAAATTGACCGCCGCGATAATCAGCGACTGCGGCGCTCCGCTCGTCGAGGATCCGGGGCGCACCCTGGTACGGCTCGCGTATGCGCACGGCATCCGCGTAATACCGCTGCCCGGCGCATCGTCACTGACGGCACTGCTCATGGCAACCCCGTTCCCGATAAAGCACTTCACGTATTACGGGCTTCTGCCGCGCGACAGGCCGGAACGGAACGCCGAATGCAGAAAGCTCGCGGCACTCCCCTACCCGGTGGTGCTGCTCGATACGCCGTACCGTTTCAATGACGTGCTTGCGGCCATCGGCGGCACATTTTCGCATCATCGCGAGATCGTCATCGGATTTGACCTGACCTCCGCTGCCGAGGAGATATTCTACGGCACGCTGGGCGATGCCGTCGGCAGATTCGGCGCCGTAAAGCAGAAAAAACGTGAATTCATCCTCGTGATAAACGCATCAGGCACCGCCACTGCGAAACCGCGGCAGAACGGCTGATTATTGTGCAAGCGGTTTTATTTTTTTGATGGTAAAGCGTATCGATATCTTTTTTCTGAACGCATAACGGATGACGCCGTAAAAAATACCAACACCGTAAAAAAAGTGTATGACAAAGAACAGCATCGGCATCATCGTCAGTATGTGGCGGGTCCGCAAGAGCGTTGCGCGCGTCAGAATGCTCGCGACTACCGCCAGGAGCGCCCAGAGCATGAGCGGTATGCAATAGAGCAGTTTGAATGACATCGCAACCGGGATGAACGGAACAGCCGCAAATGACGCAAGATACAGCACAAAGAACGCCGGGATGAGAAACGTCGCATTCTGAATGCGCGGGGCATGTGCAAGCTGCTGAAATCTTCCCCGCCCGTAATTCAGAAGCATTTTTATAAATGACGCCATTGTCGCGCGCGGACTGCGATGCACGATTATGTCAGGATGATAATAGAGTTTGTACCCCGCCACGCGCAGCCGGTCCATAAGCTCGTTCTCTTCATTCGGATAAAAATCCTCTTTGAAAAGCCCCTCCTTCATGAGAACCGAACGCCGGACGAACAGATTGCAGAGGATAAGTTCGCGGTCCGTCGTTTCACGGATGCCGCCGCTGGTACGATACCGGTTCGCCACCGGTCCCGCGCCGAACGGTGAGGTAAGCGCCGCGCTGAACGCCTTCTGCAATGCGCTGTCCGAACTTTTCGCGACGTTCGGACCGCCGATGACGGCAATCTTCGGATCGCGCGCGAAGAGCTCCACCGCATGCATGATATTGCCGGGCGTCACTTCGGAATCATTGTCGATGAAGTAGATGATATCGCCTTTGGCCTTTCTGATGCAGGCATTACGCTGCGCCGACGGTTGATTGCCGGAAACCCCGTAGATCTCGATGCATGCTTTCGGATATTTCATCTTGGAAAGACGAGCCACGGTTCCGGCAATAGACTCATCCGGGCGATGCGGGATGATGATGGTGACCAATGGCTGCTTTTTCACTTTTTGATGAGCGGGAAACCCATGTCCTCGCGTTTTTTGATGTAGACAACCGCGACCTGCTTCATCATATCGCGCACACGGCCGATATATGTTGCACGCTCAGTCACGGAAATGGCATTGCGCGCATCCAGCATATTGAACGCATGCGCGGCCTTGATGACCATGTCGTATGCGGGAAGCGCCAGTTTCTTTTCAAGACAGCGGGCGCATTCGGCCTCGTACTCGTTGAAATGCCTGAAATACATAGCGGTATCGGCTATCTCGAAATTGTACGCCGAATGCTCCATTTCGCCCTGCATGTGCACGTCGCCGTATTTCACACCATGACCCCATTCAATGTCCTTGAAGTGATTGACGTTCTGCAGATACATGCAGATGCGTTCGAGCCCGTAGGTAATCTCGCCTGATACCGGATGAAGTTCAAGTCCCGCCAGTCCCTGAAAATAGGTGAACTGCGTAATCTCCATGCCGTCAAGCCATACTTCCCAGCCGAGTCCCCATGCGCCGAGCGTGGGTGATTCCCAGTCGTCATGGACGAATCTGAGGTCATGCTCCTTAAGGTCCACACCGAGCGCGGTGAGGCTCTCAATATAGAGGTCCTGGATATTCTCAGGCGACGGCTTGAGCAGCACCTGGTACTGATAGTAGTGCTGCATGCGGTTCGGATTCTCGCCGTAACGTCCGTCGGTGGGACGGCGCGACGGCTCCACATAGGCGGTGCGGTACGGTTCGGGGCCGAGTGCACGGAGCGCGGTGGCCGGATTATATGTCCCGGCGCCCACTTCCATGTCGTATCCCTGCTGCACGATGCAGCCCTTGGATGACCAGAATTGATTCAATCGCAGAATGAGTTCGGTGAACGTAAGCATAATAAGACCTTATTCGTAGTTAGACAGTTCGCATTATACAATATCTTTTCATATTTTGCACCATACATACATTTCATTTCTCCCTACCTTATTATCGCTCTCGCGGTGCATCCGGCACCGCTGGCGCTAGCCAAGCGCGGAAGGCCTATAATGTCCCCGCGCATCCATGCGCGCATTTTTGTTAATTGCCAGTTCCTCATTTCACTTGAATCGAGAAATATTTTCCGCGCGCGATAAGATATATCCGACTTCAAATCAAATTTTCTCAATGTACTCGCGCTGTATCCAGCCCGCCATGCCGTTCTCAAGCACTATCTCAGCCCACCCGCCGCGGAGTGAACGTACGCTCACGGTGCTTCCGGCATGCAGTGTGAAGAGCGTGGTATATTCCGATCCGGTGCCGCTCATCACATTCGCCGATGCAGCGAGGACCACCGCTTCCTGCGTATTATATTCATGCTGGTATTTTATCACGAGCGACACGGCAAGCATCACCATGAACGCGGCCGCTACAGCGCCGACCGCAAGGAGTACACGGCGCGAAACATCGTTATCGAACGCGATGAAGAGCACTGCACAGGCGACAAGGACCGTGATGCAGATCAGCAGTACCACCGACATCGTCGAAAGTGAAAAATGATAGTAGAAAAAAAGCGCCATTTTCACAAGCGGATTGACCGCCGGTTTTTCTATGCGGTCTTTCACCAGTGTCTTCGCGAATGCTATGTTTGCCGCCACATCAGCATCGTCGGGATTCAACCGCGCCGCGCGGCTGTAATTGAGCACCGCCCGTCCGAGATCGTTCAGCCGGAAATAGGTGTTACCGAGATTGTAGAACACTTCGGCATCACGCACCCCTTTTGCGATAAGCGCGCTGTAGCCGTCGCGCGCGGCCTCGTATTTGCCTTTGGCGTACATTGCGTTCGCGCTGTTATATTCGGCGGCATCTTTTGTCACTGCGAACGTATGCGAGAGCAGCATCATCGCCAGGACCGGCAACAGTATAAAGCGTCTCATATGACATCCTCAAGATCGTGTATCAGCGTTTCCGTTTCCTTATGAAGCCCGCTGCCGGAATCGGCGCCTCCGGGGGCATACCGCGCATAGCTGATGGTGTTGGCGTGTTCCCGCACGCGTTCGATGATAGCCGGAGTAACCGACCGCTTCACCAGCTCGTTCTCTATATCGCTCATGAGCGATCCCTTGGGGATGACAAGACGGTCGGTGAGATACAAGAACAGCGCTTTTTCAAGCGCGCCGGCATATTCCTTGCTGTTTCCCGCGACATGATGCTCGAGCGCCTGCTTCAGATACCGCTGGGCCGTACGACGTGCATGCTTTTTCCGGCGATAGCCGTGGTCGGTCAGGAGGCGCACCTCTTCACGCTTGTAAATGATGAAACCGGCGAGTACCGCGACAAGAAAGATCAGATAGATATACGGAAGCGGCGTGAAAAACAGAAATCCGCTGTTCACTGCCATCGCCGTTTTATCCGGCTTGATATGACGGATATCATCGCCGAGTGAACGCACTTCATTGCGTGTGGCGGAAACCGGACCTTCCCCGGGCTCGCCTTTGAGCACACGCACCGACAGCGGGAGCGACCGTTTTGAAATATAGCGTTCCGCTGACGGATCGAAATATGATATCGTTACAGCGGGAATGGTGAGCACGCCTTCGAGCGCCGGCACGATGACATATTCTGCCGACTTCGCACCGGTAACCGCCGATATGGCGGCATAATTTCGCTGCTGCTCCTTGGTCTCGAATACCTTCACGCTTGACGGAAGGTATTTTTTTATGTCGGGCATGACAATGGTCTTGGCGTTTCCCGACCCGCGAATCTCCACACGTATCACAAAGGAATTGTTCGCCTTCACGCTTGCCGTATTCACGGATACGGAAATATCGAACGAGCCGATAGCACCGCAGAAATCGGCCGGAGCGCCCGCCGGAAGCGGAAGAACGGTTATCGTGATATCCTGCCCCCGCCGTACGATGCGCTGATCGAAAAAACCGGCGGCAACATCGAACGCGTATTCGTTCGCGCCGATATTCTTTGTTCCCGCGCTTACGGGAAACAATACATCGCTCTGAATGACAGCGGTATTGTACGTCGTTCCATTATGCTGCTTGTTCTTCGGCACCAGCGGATTATTCGTCACGTTCTCAACCCAGAACCCTTCGCGGTCACCCGCTTTCGCAAGACCGCCGCCGGATATACGCGGAATCGCGTACAGCTCATGATTGAGGAACAGCGCCTCATTTACATATACCGTTTTCTTTGATACGGTAGTCATGACAAAAACATCTTTTTCGGCAAGCTGACGCCGCCGCTGCGGAGCACCGCGGAATACCCGCTCGAATTCCTCAAACGGGTCCTGAGACGCCTGCGGCGCCGCCTGCCGCTGCGGAGCCGTTTTCGATACCGTTACCGTGACCGGTTCACTTTTAAATGTCTGCCCTTTCGCGTTGATGGTGACTTCCGGCAGAACGAGCGGTCCTTCCTTATGTGCGACCAGCGTGTAATGATAGGTTATGCTTTGCGAGAACTGCCCGTTGATTATCTGTACGCTCTGCGACATCGATGTGCCGACAACATCCACGCCTTCGATACGCGGAGGGTCGGGGCGGACATCGGTCCCGTCCACGACAATAGAATATGCGAACGGCTCATTGACGCCCACCGTTTTGGGGTTCGCATCGGCACGGATATTGACCTCGGCGGCGTAGACCGCGCAGCTTACTACGATAATCCCGACAATATTACCAATCTTTATCAAGGTTCGCTCCCGCAAACTGTTTCGTATTTTTCTTGTTTTTCATCTCTTCCTGCTGCTTCAGACGCATCGCATTGAGTATCTTTTCGGCTTCGTCCTTTGATATCTTCTTCGGCTTGCCTTCGTTCTTCGTCTCCTCTTCCCGCTGCGACTGCTTCGAACTGTCGTTCTGCTTCTGTGATTTCTTTTTGTCCTGTTTGTCTTCGGTATCCTGTTTTTCCTGCTGCTTTTTCTGCACCGGCATCATCATGGCGAGTTCAAGCGCCTTTTTGGCATCAATATCATTCGGGTCAATGCGAAGCGCAGCCTTGTACGCCGCAATGGCTTTCTCGGGGTCTTTAGCGCTCAGATACGCGTTCCCGGCATTGTAATGCGCACCGGCTTTGAGCTTCCCCTGTTTTACCGCAAGCGCTTTTTCATATTCGGCGGCGGCTTTTTCAAACTGCCCGAGCCGGTACAGCGCATTGCCTACATTATAATCGAGTTCCGGTGTACCGGGATTGTCCGCACGCGACCGCTCATAGCGGCTCAGCGCGGCGTCAAAACGCTCTTTTTTCATCTGCCCGTTACCCTGATCCACTTCCCATTTCAGCAGCGGCGTTGCGGCAAAGGCATATCCGCAAAGAACGATAATGAACAGCGCAGTGGTTCCCGCACGCATGAAGAGCCTCCCGGCGAGATCAATACGGAATATTTTCCTCTCAGACAATAACAATTCAAGTATCAGGAGCGTCAAAATAAAAATGCAGAATATCTGAAACCGCTCTTCATACTGCTTCAACTGCTCCGCGCCGAAGGATTTACGCTCCATGCCGGTGATGCGCTGATATATCTCGTCAAGTCCGAGCTCGCCGGTTGTAGAACGGAAATAGGCCCCGTCGGTGCGCTGTGCGACATCTTCGAGCAATGCGTCATCGGTGCGCGTCATGACCACACTGCCGCGCGCGTCCTTTTTATAACCGATCACATTCCCGTTTGCATCGCGTACCGGGATGGGTTCACCGCGTTCGCTGCCGAGTCCGATGGTGAAAATGCGTATACCTTCACGCTTCGCCTCGTCGGCGGCCTTGCGCGCATCACTGCCGTGATCTTCACCGTCGGTGAGCAATATTAGTGCTTTATGTTTGTTCTCTCCGGCGACAAACGATTTCGTCGCAACCCGTATCGCATCGCCGATGCGTGTACCCTGATAGTTCATAAGCGACGGTTCGATGATGTTGACGAACAGCGAAAACGCCGTGTAATCGATGGTGAGCGGACAGGCGGTATAACTTGATCCGGCAAACAGTACAAGCCCCACGCGGTCGGCGGCGAGTTTCTCAACGAACGCGTTAATCTCGTACTTCGCGCGCTCAAGACGGCTCGGTTTGATGTCCTCGGCGAGCATGGACGTCGATGCATCGACTGCAAAGATGATATCGATGCCTTCCTGCTGGACCACCGCGTTTTTCGCCCCCCATTTCGGACGGGCGAGCGTTACGATCATGAAAAAGACCGCACCCACCAGCAGAAATGCCTTCACATACTGCATGGTCCGGCTCACATCGGCGGTAAGCGCAAGCCCGGCAGGCGGCGCCGAGAACAAACTCAGCAGTTTGCGTTTCCGGCGAAGACCGTATAACAGAAACAAAACCATAAGCGGGATGAACGCAAGACCGTAAAAATAATTGCTGTATTGAAAAAGCATCAGCACACCCCGATGCGGCGCGTTATCGATAATACTGATGTAGGTTTAACAGCAAGCATGGCGGATATTATAGCGGGTTTTCAGGTATTTTTCAATCAGCCTGCGGAGTATGCGTTACGAAAAGAAAAGTTGTTTATTCCGCTACGATATCCCGCACCCGGTCACCGAATTCCTTTGTGCCGAGGATGTACTCTTTTTTCGTTGATGCATCCGTAAGTTCCACCGTACGGTATCCATCGGTAAGCACCCGGGTAAGCGCGTTCCAGACAGCATTCGCCTCACGATCAAGGCCGAACGCTTTTTCAAGCATAAGCGCCACGCTTCCGATCATCGAATACGGATTGGCGATATTCTTTCCGGCGATATCGGGCGCTGAACCGTGTGCGGGTTCCACATACGTCTTTGCGGGGCCCACGCATGCCGACGGCATCAGTCCGAGCGAACCGAGAATACCGCCCGCCTGGTCGGTGAGTATGTCGCCCTGCATGTTCTCAAACAGCATCACGCCGTTGTACTGGGCGGGATTTTTCACAAGCTGATACGCGGCATTATCGACAAGCACGGACTCGTATACGACATCCGTATATTCCGCACGCACCGTGTCGACGATGGCGTTCCAGAACCGCGAGGTTGCAAGTACGTTCGCCTTATGCACGTTGGTGAGTTTTACTTTTCCCTTTCGAGCCTCGTTGAACGCCACACGGGCGATATCACGCACTTCATCGGCTGTATAGATGAGTTCATCGGATGAGTATTTCATCCCGGTGGCCGTTCCTTCCACTTTATCGCCGAAGTAAAGACCGCCGACAAGTTCGCGTATCATAAGGATATCAATGCCTTTGCCGATAATCTCGGGTTTGAGCGGAGACAGCGACGCAAGCGACGCCGGCAGACGCACGGGGCGATAGTTCGCGAAGGTGTTATAGCGTTTTCGGAGCGGCAGTATCGCGCCTATTTCAGGGCGCATCTCCTGCGGAATTCGGTTCATCTCATTGACAGCCAGACCCACCGGTCCTTTCATGATGGCATCCGCACGGTCACAGACATCCTGCGCCTCTTTCGGAAACGGATTCCCGTGTGAGAAATATGCGCTCGCACCGAACGGCGCTTCCTCGCAATTGAATATATGACCGTATTTTTTGCCGACGGCATGAAGCACCTTCAACGCTTCCGCCATTATCTCAGGTCCGATGCCGTCTCCCGTCAGTACTGCGATGTTCTTCGTCATAATTCATTTCCTTGTACAATAAGTTCAAGCACACGCGCGGCATATCCGCGCATCGTTTCATCATCACCGTCACCGGTTATCCCGATTATCGCCGTCGTACAGCCGAGAGACGATTCGAGATACCGCAGAAACACCGTGAGCGGAAGCGCATGCGTCGAAAACGATATCCCGCCGATCTGGTCCTTGGACACCACGCGCACGCCATTATCTTCCCCGACCCCGGGCGACATTGCATCAACAATGACAACACGAGCCGGTTTGAGCGGCCGTAGAACCCCGGAAAAATGCTCCGGAGTAACACCGCACTCAAAAACATGAATACCGCCGATAGCCTCCGCTTTCACCAGCGCCGCAAGCTCACGTGCGACAATAATGCCCGCACGGTCATGCGGTATCGTCTCATCGCCGACGCCGAGCACGGCGGTAACCGGTATCATTCTTTTATTCGTCATATGAGCCGGCCTATAGTATGTCATGGCATATTCTTGTCAACAGAAAAAGCGGACGATGATGCACGCTGCCGGTTGACTTTCCGCCGATTCGGTATTATATTATTATTGACCTTAGTCATTATTATTGAGTACAACATGATACAAGTTCTGAAACGCTCATCCGATATTCTCCGGTATCTGGAACAGCACCGGAATGCGGGCATGCAGGATATCGCCAAAGCGGTACGCATCAAATTCACAACCGCCTGCAATATCGTCCGCACGCTGGTTGACCTCGGCTGGGTGAGTAAACAGGGAACGACATACAGCATCGGACCGGCGCTCACCGCATTCGCGGAAAATGACGCGGCAAAAAATATGCTGACGCACATAGCGGAAGAGAGCGCCCGAACGCTTTCCCGGGATATCAACGAAGGTGTTGTTGTATCGATGCTTCATCACGGCGAAAAATACAATGTTGCGAAAATCGCCCCCGACCGTGAGATAGGCGTCAATGAGAAATACTATTCGCAGGTGTCGCCGTACACGACCGCCGATGGGCGCCTGCTCCTCGCGTACGCCGATGAACACGCACGCAGCGCCATTATCGACAAGCACGGTATGCCCGGTGAAAGCTGGAACGGCATTAAATCAAAAACCGCACTCTCCGCAGCGCTTGCCGATATCCGTACCTCCGGCATATCGATACGCAGTACAGCTGAATCTGAAATATGCGGCATAGCACTGCCGATTATGAAACGTGACAGCGACATCTGGGGGGCACTCGGCGTTTTTGTGCCGGCAAGCCGTTTTGATGCCGCCAGAGAAACAATCATCGCGGCAATGCAGACGACAGCCCGACGCATGTCGGAATTATTATCAAATACTACTCAGGGAGCAGCGTTATGAACATCACGAAAAAGATCAAAGCAATGGCCAAGTCATACGGGGCGGACATCGTGGGCATCGCACCGATGAGCCGGTTCGAGGGAGCACCGCCGCAGATGGACCCGCGGCTCATCATGCCCGACGCGAAATCGTGCATCGCCGTGGGATTCCGGGTGTTCCGCGGATCGCTTCGCGGCATCGAGGAAGGCACATTCTTCAGCAATTATTCGGCAATGGGCTACGGCGGCATCACCTATCTCTACATGCCGATGACGGTCATCAATATCTGCAAAGTCATCGAGGACATGGGATATGAAGCGTTCCCGATGGGGCATCAGAGTGACTGGCGCGCCATAGACAATGAGGGGAATCTCAAACAGAAGTACAGCAAACCTGTTGCGCCCGGCAAACCCGCACCGGACATCATGGTGCATCTGCGTCTCGGCGCCTACGTTGCCGGACTCGGCGAAATCGGTTTCAGTAAAATGCTCCTCACACCGGAATTCGGGCCGGCACTTCGCGTAGGACTGATATTCACCGAGCTGGAACTGGACCCCGACCCCATTTATAACGGGCCGAAGCTCTGCAATAAATGCATGGCCTGTGTGAACCAGTGTCCGGGCAACTGCTTCAGCAAAACGAAAACAGTGAAAGTCACCGTAGCCGGTCACGAACTTGAATGGAGCGACCTCGACATGAGCGGCTGCGACTACGCGTTCCGCGGAGGCACGAAAACAGAACCGGGCAAAAAAGGCTTTTACTATGACGGCCGTGAAGACACAAAACCGGGCTCACATTCGCCGTTTCTGAAAAAACCGAATAATCTCTATAACACCGGACAGGCGATATGCGGATCACGCGGGTGCACGAGAGCATGTATCGACAGCATGGAAAAACGCGGAGTGCTCACCCACAAATTCAAGAAGCCGTTCAAACGCAGCAAGCCGTGGTCGGTGGACTGGTCGGATTACGAATCGCTTACCGGACAGAATGCAGCGAAAACATCAGCCAAAGAGACCGATTGACGCACCGGCAGATATTGAGCGCCGTGATTTATATAACCTTGTACGCCGTTCGCCGTATCGGCCGTTCCTTGAAGACATTCACATCGGGAGGATAACCGACGGCGACAATGGCCACCAGTTTGAACTCCGGCGGCATACCGCACGCCTCGCGGATACCGTCGGCATATTCCTTTTTATCGCCGGCTATCCAGCAGGAACCGAGACCGAAATACCGGGCGGCGAGGAGCATATTCTCAGTCGCTGCGGCCCCGTCCTCAAGATAATATTTCGTGTCCTCTGAAAACACCAGTATACACACCGGTGCTGAAGCGATGAACTTCCCGTTCGTGGCAAGCCCGGCGATCGTGCTGCGCGTTGCGGCGTCCTTGACCGCAACAAAGTGCGTCGCCTGCACATTTCTTCCGGTGGGCGCGAGCTGACCCGCCTTCACGATGCGCGCGATGATATCATCCGAAACAGGGTCGGGCTTATAATTACGAATACTTCGACGCGTATACAGCATGGTTAATCCGTCCATAACAGCTCCGTTGACAAGTTGTTCGGTACAGTATACACGAGCGATTAATTTTTTCCAGCTCCCGATTTCAGCGGCCCATGTGATGATTTGACAAAGCCGCTATTTGACATACTATTATCAAAAATATTGACCGTGCGCGATGGAGAGCTGCTATGAACGCTGAACGCACACGCAAACGACTCCTGTTCATCGCCGGCCGGGTTGACCGCGGCTATATGCTCACCATATTCAAGGGAATATCCGCCGCCGCCCGCGAGCGCGAAGCCGATATCTTCACCTTTGTCCCGCATGACGGCATCGTCACCTGTAACTGGAATGCCTATGCGCCTGTCATCGACCGTTCTCATTTCGACGGCGTCCTCATCCTTGCCACCACACTCACCATGCGTATCGGCAAGGAAAAAGTGCAGCAGGGGATTGTCAGTCATTACCGCCAGCTGCCTATCGTCAGCATATCCGCAAAACTGAACGATGTTCCGGCAGTGCTCGCCGACAGCAAAACCGGTGTTATAAACTCAATCGAACATCTGATTCAGGTGCATAAAAAAAAGCGTATTCTGTGCTTAAAAGGTCCTGCCAACAACGATGAAGCGGCGATACGGCTGGAAGCGTATAAGGAAGCACTCGCCCGCAATAAGATCCCGTTCGATCCGGCGCTCGTCATCGACGGAGGTTTCAGCGCCTATGTCACGAAAAAATCGATGCTGACGTTCTGTGACAATAAAAAGAATCCGTTTGACGCCATCGTCGCGGGCAATGACGGATCGGCGCTCGGCGCTTCGGAATTCCTTTCCACCCGTCGTTCGCATCCGGGGCGTAATTACGCGCTCGTGGGATTTGACGATTCGGAGGACGCACGCTTTCATCACGTTCCGCTCTCCACGGTCCGTATGCCCATGATAGAAATGGGACGCGCGGCGGTTGACCTTCTTTTCACGCAGATGGAGGGCGGCAGCACTGCGGGTGATGTGATACTCCCGGCGGAATTCGTCATACGGAAATCATGCGGCTGCTTTGATACCATACGCATGAAAAAAGTGACCGGAAGTTCCGTCCGTGAAACGACCGCCTGGAAACGCGCCACACTCGCCGCGGCATTGGAAGCGCTGCCCCGTTCTGGACTCACCCTCACCACGCTTTCCGCCGGCCTTGAAGGTGCGCTTACCGTGCTGGTGGGTGGATTCAAGACCGCCGGTGAAGAGAAGATATTCCTTGAGACGATGTACGCGCTCCTGTCCGCCGAGGTCAGAGCGGGCGGTGATATCACCACGTGGTATGCGGGGCTGTCATCACTCGCCGAATCGGTCGCCAATGGACCGTTTACCGACCGCGCACGCGGCGTCGCGGAACGGCTCATCGCCCAGGTGAACTCCTATATCGCGGAAAAGCTCACCGTGCATCAGGCGGTCAGCGCGGCGGCGCTCAGAGCCGATGTCACCACCATCCGCTTTCTCAGCCGCGCATTGCAGGATAATAAGTTCAACGAGCACTTCACCAACGCACTCGCCACGCTCGGCATCACCCGCTGCGCCATCGCCCGGTTTGCGGCGCCGATAACCGACACCCTGCCGGAACACGCCACGCTGATGGTGCGCTGGGACAAGACATCGGGCACCGCTGAATTCGAACAGAAAAAAATCACCGCACACTCATTCATCGACGCACTTCCCAATGCGTCGCGGCATGACACCGCCGTGTTCCCGCTCGGCGATACTGACGGGTGGTTCGGCATCATCGCGCTGTCAATGGTCACCCGGGAACATCTGCTCTATGATCTTATCAACGATGCGGTGACCGCAGTGCTGCGAAGGCTTTGCCGCGCGGTATAGATATAGAAAAAAGAATTACGCGTTCATTCCCGCACAATACCCGGTGGAAAAGGCTATCTGCAGATTATAACCGCCGCACAGCGCGTCGACATCGATTACCTCACCGGCGAAAAACAATCCCGGTATTTTTTTTGACATCATCGTGTGCGCATCTATCATGGCAACGGCAACACCGCCGCCGGTAACCGTCGCCCGTTCTATGGGCATAAGTCCTGACACCGTAAGCCGCATCTGTTTCAGCAGCACCACAGCCCGTCGCCGTTCGTCGGCGGACAGCTCTCCTGCACGTTTTGTACCATCTATATCGCACAGCAGCACACATACGCGCGCCAGCATCTTCGGAAGCAGGATATCAAGCATATTTACAATCGTCCGTTTCGGCTGTTCAGCGCAGAGGTACATCAGCCGCTCTTCAAGCGCCGCCGGTGATTCGTCGGGAAAAACATCAATCGACAGCACCGGCGTACGGCAGCGGTGAACGGAGGAGCTCGTATTCATTGCCGGTATTCCCGAAACGCCGTCATGCGTGAACACGATATCCCCCCGCTCGCGATACATCCGTTTCGCGCCGTCGAAAAGCGTGACACCGGCATTTGACAGTGAAACGCCGGCGCATGAATACGGCCACGATTCCGCGGTACGAATTCCGGCGAGTGCGGCACGCGGCTTAACGATATCGTGACCGAACGACGCGGCAAACTCATACCCGTCGCCTGATGAACCGGTTGCCGGATATGACGCCCCGCCGCAGGCGATAATGACCGATGCGCATTCATACGCTTTGTCCGTATGCACCATAAAACCATCGCCGATCTTTTCTATACGCTCCACACGCGCATTGTACCCGTACGCGGCGCCGCCCGTCGCACTCAGCAATGCATCGATGATATCTTTGGCATCGCCGTCTGCCGGAAGATAACGCCCGTCTTCATCAGCGGCAAGCACCACACCGTATCGCCCGAAGAATGCAATAAGGTCATCGTTGCTGAACGCATGCAGCACATTGTACAGAAACCGGCCGTTCGTCACCGTATGTTCCACGAACGACCGCATGTCGCCGGTGTGCGTGACATTGCATTTCCCGCCGCCGGTGATGAGCAGTTTGCATCCCGGACGCGTTTTCCGCTCCAGCACCAGCACACGTTTCCCGCGTGACACGGCTGCATGCGCCGCCATAAGACCCGCAGCGCCTGCCCCGATGATGATAATGTCGTATTTCATAGCGTACCTCCAGTATATACTATAATCCCGATTTTTGCCCCATCCGCTTGCGAACGGAGCGAAAGCGATATATGATGCATCCATGTCAACAATCTACATTGAAACACTCGGCTGCGAAAAGAACACCGTCGACAGCGAAACGATAATCGGCATACTTGAGAACGCGGGACACACGTTCACCGTGTCGCCCGCCGAGGCGGACGTCATCATCGTGAACACCTGCGCGTTCATCAGCGACGCGAAAAAGGAATCCATCGATAAGCTGTTCGACCTCACCGTATTCCGCCAGCACGGCAAATGCAAACGGCTCATCGCCACCGGCTGCATACCGCAGCGCTACCGCAACGACCTGACCGTCGCATTCCCCGAGGTCGACGCATTTGTCGGCACCAACCGGCTTACCGACATTCTCAGCGCCATCGACACCGGCGGTTTTTACGCCGTCGACGCGCCGAAACAGTATGAAGAATACAACGCACCACGCGTACACACCGGCGGCAAAGGCAGCGCGTTCGTACGCATCGCCGACGGCTGTTTTTCCACCTGCAGCTTCTGCGCCATACCGCTCATCAGGGGCGCCTACCGGAGCCGCACGATCGAGAACATCCTCGCCGAGGCCCGCGCATTCGCAGCCATCGGCGTCAAAGAGATAAATCTCATCGCGCAGGAAACCACGTATTACGGCCAGGACATCTACGGCGAACGCTCACTTGCGCGCCTCCTCGGAGAGCTTAACAGCATCGACGGCATACGCTGGATACGCGTGCTGTATCAGAACCCCGCGCTTCTTGACGCAAAGCTCCGCGACGCGTTCTTCTCGTTCGACCGCGTGCTTCCCTATTTCGATATACCGCTGCAGCATGTCAACAACGGCATACTCCGCGACATGCGCCGCGGCGGCTCACGTGATGATTTCGCCGCACTCATCGCTTCGCTTCGCACCGGGAATCCTGAAAGCGTCATACGAACATCCTTTATCACCGGCTTTCCCGGCGAAACGGATGAGGCATATGCTGAGCTCCTGGATTTCGTCAATGAGATAAAGTTCGACCGTATGGGCATATTCGTGTATTCGGAAGAGGAAGGCACCGACGCTCTTTCCCTCGACCGGGAAAAAGTACCCGAGGAAACGGCGAAAATACGCCGCGAAGAGCTGATGACCGCGCAACTTTCCATATCCGACGAACGCCTTTCACGCTACAAAGGACAGACGCTTGATGTTCTTGTGGAAAAAGTTGATACCAAAGAGATAACCGGCCGTTCATGGCACAGTGCGCCGGAAGTCGACGGTTATGTGTATGTCACGATGAAGAAAGATTCGCCCGCGGCAGTTTCACCGGGAGATATGATACGCGTCACGATTGACCACAATAACGAACACGATCTCTACGGGACGATTGCGTAACGCTGATTGTCAGCGATATTTATTGAAGATAAAACGGCGGATGAATGACCGGAATCCGCGGCCTTTGTCCCGGCGGTAGCCGAAGATATACAACGCGGCGGTTATGACAAAAATAAAGGCAAAACGCCAGAACCCTATCGTCAGTATCAGGACCGATGACACAAGACCGATTGCCGCAAACACGCAGCGATTGGGATTATTAATCATCCACCGGCCGATTGCATTCACGAGGTCTCTCATGATATCACCGCACGCTTGGGGCTGACATCGACGAACGTTTGTCGATGCTTTCCACCGCAATTTCGATGTTCTTGATGTTGTCAACGCCGATGCCGACCACGTCGATAAGACTGCGGCGGACATCGTCCTTGATCATATCGCCCGTCGAGGTGATGCTCCGGCGCGAACTCACGCCCACGCGAAGCGAGACCTGCAGGAGATGCCGGCGGTAGACGACCTTGGCCCTGGCCTCGATGACCTCGCTGTTCTCAAGCGCGATGCGGCGCACATGGTCGCGGATGGCATCAACCGAGACATGAATATAGCCCTTCTCATCCTGGATGGTGACATACGGGTCGCTCGCCATGATGTTCGAGAACAGCGTCATCACGCCGACGATGAACACCGCGACAAAAATGACGCCCCAGAGCAGCGAGTAAACATTCGCCGCGAACACATATTCATTGATGAAGCCGTGCACACTGGCGACGACGTTCATCAGAACATGGCTGTTATAATACTGGCCGATAAGTCCTACGCCGAGACAGAAGATGAATAAATAGATGATTACCTTGAAAACAGACGAGATGATATTAATCGGATTCATGCAGATATCCTTCCTTCTTGTTTTTCGCCACAACGCTTATGCCGTGCACGTTCACGTTCACTCGCGCCACGAATACGCCGGTCATCTCCTCAACGCGCTGTTTGATCACACGCTGAAGCTCGGCGGCGACATCCTGCACCACGGTACCATACTGCACGATTATTGAAACGTCGATTTGAACGGCGTTGCGCTGTTCGGTCTCTTTGCCCACATTGCGTATGTAGATGCCTTCGGCAAGCTCGCCCTGGAGAAGTTTCGCGAAACCGTCCACGATGCCTTCGGTGAATGAGACGAATCCATTCACCTCGGCCGCCGCGTTCATGGTGATATCGGATATCACCTCGTTGGCTATGCGTACATCGCCGTCGGCCTCATGCGGAATGCCGGCATCATCATAAAACACGTTCCGATTACGCCACATATTACGCCCCTTTTCCCTTTGCGGGTTTCTTCTCCGGGGCTTTTTCTTTGAGGTTATGCTCTTCGAGGAATTTCGTGGTTACTTTGCCCTGCAGAAATACCGGGTGCTCCATTATCTTCTGATGAAACGGTATCGTCGTCGGTACGCCGGAAATGATGGCTTCCTCGAGAACGCGTTTCATGCGGCTGATTGCTTCCATTCGGTTCGCGCCGTGCACCAGGAATTTAGCGATGAGCGAATCGTAATGAGGAGGAATGCTGTAGTCAGAATAGACGTGACTATCGATGCGCACGCCGAAACCGCCCGGGAAATGCACGCGTTTGATGGTGCCCGGCGAAGGACGGAAATCGTATTCCCAGTCCTCGGCGTTGATGCGGCATTCTATGGCATGACCGCTTACCTTGATATCATCCTGCGTGTAGCGGAGCTTCTCGCCCATGGCAATGAGTATCTGCTCGCGCACGATGTCGACGCCCGTCACGAGTTCAGTGACCGGATGTTCAACCTGTACACGGGTGTTCATCTCCATGAAGTAGAAGCTGCCTTTATCATCGACGAGGAATTCGATGGTACCTGCGCCCTGATAACCGGCGAGCTGGGCACCGCGCACGGCGGCTTCGCCCATCTTTTTCCGGAGTTCCGGCGTCATCACCGGCGACGGCGACTCTTCAAGGAGTTTCTGGTGGCGCCGCTGCAGCGAGCAGTCACGCTCGCCGAGATAAATGACATTGCCGTGTTCGTCGGCGAGAATCTGTATCTCGATATGCCGGGGATTCTCGATATATTTTTCCATGTACACGTCGGGATTATTGAACCCGATCTTCGCTTCATGCTGCGCGATGGGAAGATACTGTCTGATCTCGGCGTCGCTGCGGCAGATGCGCATGCCTTTACCGCCGCCGCCCGCAGTGGCCTTCAGAATGACCGGAAACCCGATCTCCTTAGCCATTGAGATTGCTTCTTCGGCATCTTTCAATATTCCGGTTCCCGGCGTCACCGGCACACCGGCTTTTTTCATCGTCTCGCGGGCGTTCGCCTTGTCGCCCATCTTGTTGATGACTTCGCGCGACGGCCCGATGAATTTTATATTATGTTCGCGGCAGATATCCGAGAACGACGCGTTCTCCGACAGAAAGCCGTAGCCGGGATGTATCGCATCGGCTCCGGTGATCTCGCATGCCGAGATGATGCGCGGAATATTCAAATAACTTTCACGTGACGGCGCGGGCCCGATGCAGACATCCTGATCCGCAAAACGCGAGTGCAGTGATTCCTCGTCCGCCTGCGAATGCACCGCGACGGTCGGGATGCCGAGTTCCTTACACGCACGCACCACGCGAAGCGCAATCTCGCCGCGATTGGCTATGAGCACCTTGGTAATTTTTGCCACGACATGCCCCCTTTATTTCAGACGGAAAATCGGCTGGCCGTATTCGACCGCCTGCCCGTCTTCAACAAGAATCTCTACAATTTTCCCTTCAGCTTCGCTTCTGATCTCATGTTTTATCCCCATGAATTTCAGCGTACCCACCACCTGACCGGCGGTGACCATGTCGCGAAGTTTGACGAATGCATCGCTTTTCTCGTCCTTGGCGCGGAGAAATATTCCGACACCGGGAGAAATGACATCATGCGTGACCTCAACCGGCACCACTTCGACAGGCGCCGCAGCCGGAGCGGGTGCATCCTTTGCAGGTTTCGCCTTGGGCGCCTTGGGTTTCACCGTCCGGATGATCTTGACATTGGCTTCACCGCGGGAAACGGAAATTTCCTCCACCGTGCTGCCGTCAAGCGCATCGATAAGCGCGTTGAGTTCAGCGACACCGATAGCGCCGCCCGATACAGTCTTCTTACTCTTTGACTCTTTCGACATAGGTATTTGTCCTCGTATCTATACGCAATTTTTCGCCAATCTGAATGAATAACGGTACGTTGACCCTGAGACCCGTTTCAAGCGTTGCGGGTTTTGTTCCGCCCGACTGCGTATCGCCCTTGAATCCCGGCTCGGTATACGTCACCGCAAGCACCACATGCACCGGAAGACGCACCGCGATGACTTCGTCATCATAGAACTGGAGATCCGCTTCCATATTCTCAAGCAGATAATCCTTCGCGTCGCCGACGATAGTCTCGGGAACGGGAAGCTGGTCGTAATTATCGAGGATCATGAAAATATAGCCCTGCGTATCTTTATAAAGATACTGGGCTTTTTTAAATGATATTTCGGCAAGTTCAACCGAGTCTGTCGAGCTGTAGCTTTTTTCAAGCACATTGCCCGTTTTCAGGTTTTTCAGCTTCATGCGCACCTGGGCCTTGCGCTGCTGCTGCCGATGCAGTCCGGTCTCAAGAACCAGATAGAGTACATTATCGATAAGTAAGGTTTCGCCCTTGCGGACGTCGTTCGTTCCGACTGCCATCGATAACTCCCGTTACTGCTTTAAGCCGTAGCGTTTCTTGAAGCGGTCGATGCGTCCGCCCACGTCTGAGAGCTTCTGCTTACCGGTATAATGCGGGTGGCAGTTATAACAGATGTCAACGTGTATGCTCTTGAGCACCGATTTCACTTCAAATTTCGCGCCGCAGGCACAGGTGACCGGTGTTGTCACATAGGCCGGATGTATTTCTTTTTTCATATCATTACTCCGATCGCATTTTTTTGTTTCCTATAATGCGGGGGCTATAGTATCATACCCGAAAAAAAAAAGCAACCGCAGCGCGTCATCAGGCTGCGATTATGCTGTGATCCGGAAATTTTCAGAAATTCGCGCAAAAAAGACCATCCGCACGGTTAGAGTTCGCAGAACGTACCGTCATTGGACAGGTTTCTGCACGGCTGACGCCATCCGCCATAGGAATTGGCAAGCTCTTCCGCTGCCGGCGGCCCCCACGTCCCTGCGGGATATCCGTACATCTTAACAGCGGGGTCGTTCCCCCACCGGTCGAGTACCGGTGTGATATACGCCCACGTAGCTTCGAGTGCATCCGCACGGAGATACAGCGTCTGATCGCCCTGCATGCAGTCGAGGAGGAGCCGTTCATATGCCTCAGGGAGTTCCGCACCGCCGAGATCGCTGTAATGAAAATCCATATTCACCGTCTGCGCCGTAAAACCGGCGCCGGGCGTTTTCATAGCATACTTCAGGAGCAGCCCTTCGTCGGGCTGTATGCGCATGATAAGACGGTTGTTCATATCGGAAACATGCGCGATGCTGTTGAACAGTTTATGCGGCACCGGTTTGAAATAGATAACCACTTCGCTCACCCGCGACGGAAGCCGCTTCCCCGTACGCAGAAAAAACGGCACATCGTGCCAGCGCCAGTTGTCTATGTACATGGTCATGGCGGCAAACGTCTCGGTCCGCGAATCCCTGGCTACACCATGCTCTTCACGATATCCGGGCACATGCTTACCCGCAATCATCGCACCGGTGTATTGCGCACGAACCACCTGATCGATATCCGCTATCGGCCTGAGCGCCTGAAATACGCGGAGCGACTCGTTGCGTATCGCCGAATCACTCGCTGACGACGGCGCTTCCATGGCAGCAAGCGCCGCCACCTGCATGAGATGGTTCTGCACCATGTCCCGCAATGCGCCCGCCCCTTCATAGTATCCGCCCCTGTTACCGACACCGGTCTGTTCCGCGGCGGTTATCTCAACGCGCTCGATGAAATTCCGGTTCCACACAGGTTCAAAAATGGCGTTGCCGAATCGTGTGACCAATATGTTCTGCACCGTCTCTTTGCCGAGATAATGATCGATGCGGTATATCTGTTCTTCGCTGAAATAGCTCAAGAGTTCCCTGTTAAGTAATTTTGCCGACGTTAGATCATATCCAAACGGTTTCTCGACGACAATGCGTTTCCATGCGCCTTCTTTGCAGTTGAAGTTGAGCCCGACGGAAGCGATCCCTTTCACCACGGTGGTATACCATGACGGCGGTATGGACAGATAAAAGATACAATTGCAGTCGATACCGATCTTTTTTGCAAGCGCATCAAGTGCGGTTTTTAAACCGCCGTATGCACTGATGTCGCCGGTGTCCATTGTCAGATAGTGCAGCGCCGGGAGTATACGGCTGAGTTTATTATCCGCCGCGGCATTGAGTTTTTCACGGAAAGAATCGTCGGTCAAAGGTGTTCGGCCCACGCCGAGCACGGCAAATCGTTCAGGCAGAAACTTCGCCTCGGCCAGCCGTTCCAGCGCAGGTACGAGTTTCTTTTCGGCAAGATCTCCGGATGCTCCGAAAATAACGAGAATATGGTTATCGGTTTTCATGGCAGCAACTCACTGGTGACGAGACTTCTTCTTGGTATATTGTAATATAATTCTTTGAGAATAGAAACAACCGGGTTGGAGGATGCGCCATAATCTTGCCCGCAGCGCAATTGCACATTCCCGGACAAGGCAATATACTGTTACCTTCCGATATACAACGAAACCGGAAGCGAGGCACTATGAACGCACGAAAACTGTACGCGGAAATGGAACGCCAGACCGGGCACTACAACGACGGCGGCATCATATGCGACAACGGAAAAAACATCACATCAATCGTATGCGAGATCGACTGGTATACGCTCTATACGATGATGGACGATACGCATACGCTGTACGTGGTGCATCATCCGGTAAGCGATTATGCGCTCGCATTCTGCGATACGAACAAAGACGAGGATGCCGATGATATACGCGGCGAAGCGCAGAACTGGCTGCTTGAATTCCGCGCACGGGAACTCGGGATGAATCTCGCAGTTGCGCATACCATGGCGGATAAAATGCTTGAAGCGGAGTTATCAGATGCGATTGCCGGTATCCGCGGATACGCCCTGGTGCCCGCCATCGACGCATACTTCAACAGGTTTTTCAATCCGCATCCGGCGCTGGTGGTAAGCACGAAAGCGAAGCCGCTGCTTGCACGCCGGGCATCAGCGAAAGTGATGCTCGGGACTTACGGCTACGGCAAAACAAGAAAACCCGGCATGGTCTTTATCGATGAGTGCTCTATGGAAGAAACGCCGTATTCCATATCCATTCCTCATTCACTGGTGGATGCAGCCGCAATGAAGTTATGGAAGCAGAGAGCGCTCAAAATTTGCGGCAGAAAAGTTTAGCCGGGAAATGAGCCTGCCGCCGCTTCAGCGTCAGCACCGCTTCGTATTATTTCACGCGACGCAGTAAAATATCCCGTCCCCACTTCCGGCGCAGCGGCAATCCCACCCCGGTCGATACCGGCGAGTATGCGCTTGAGCGAATAGTTCACTGTCATTTACCGCCGCGTTCATACTTCTTCATCATATACGCTATCACTTTACCGCCAAGATCTCCCGCCTTTGCATCACCGCCAAGCATCTCCCAATAAAAAAGCGAATAGGCTACTTCCTCGAAATTGACGTCCTTTACATGACCGAGAAATTTCTCCTGCCCTTTGCCGGTACGGACATTATCATCAACACTGACAGCGCCGGTCTGTGAATCGATCCGCTCAATTTCCCATGCCATTGCCCGGGCGATTGAGTTCAGCATCAGCGGCTTCAGTTTTTCACCGGCATAGAGTGAACAGACCTGCATCTTCCAAACGGTAACCGCGTTATAACTCGTATCGGGGCCTTTGTTATCCGGATAGTACCCCTGCTCCGCCTGCATCCGCAGCGTTTCTCTGATGAATGCCTCACCGATATCGATGAGTTCACGGTCGTTGAACAGAACGCCGAACGATTCGAACGCGAGCGCATCGAAGGCGAGGCGGTTGCAGAAATCGCGATCGGCGCTGAGTACTTCATCCTTTATGGCGATGACATGCGCGAACCACCGTTTGATCTGATCTTTATATGCGAGCAGCTTCGGCAGATACGCGTCGGCATACGGCGAATCTTTCAGAACAAGCGCGGCTTCACCAGCGGCGCCGATAAACATAGCCTCGCCGTAAATCTCCCTCGGCCCGATCTTTTTATTACCGGCCGCCGGACACTTGAACGTGCCGTCATTGTTCTGGTATGCAAACGGCATCGTGAGCGCTTTCACGCCGTTGTCAATCGCGACAGTGTCATCATTCGACACGCCGAACAGAACCAGCAGCAGCGCCGACCGCTGCGTAGCCACATCGGAGAACGCCTTCACATTCCGTCCGATACCGCCGGCGGATGACACTTTCATGCCGGGTATTTTAACGGCGAGATACGCCTGAAACGCTTTTGTTTTTACACAGGAAATCTGTTTCGGCGATCCGGCAGAAGACACCGGTTCCGCGGCGCGCAGGCAGATGACTGATAATACAAACATAAAAATGGCGTGGTGCCGTCTGAATATCGTTTTACTCATCGTCAATCTCCGTTGCACTAGTATACAACGATTTTCGGATTCGTACAGAGCCGCTTTTCACACAGGCTCATCCGCTTCGATATTCCGGATGTGATCCTATGCGGAATTATTCAGGAGCCGGATATTCAACTGATCCCTGAGTGATTTTGTATTCAAAATCTTATCGAAGGGATCGGGCAGGACGGATTACTTATGATACAACACCGCATAATGAACCCGCGGCCAATGCGGAGCTCTTCCCGCAAACGTTGCGTTAATGGCCCGCCGTGATAAAATGAATTCCGGTCCGCACCGTTTCGTCCAACATCACCGTAGTGCTCGTGGGCAGGCGGCGTACAGATCTTTGCACCGGAGTAAGGAATGCATCGTGAAAAGATAGAATCATGGCGGCACAACCATGTGTTCAACATCGAGAAAAAAGCGATAGAAAAACGCACGCTCATCGTGGTGATCGTGACCTTCGTCACCATGGCCGCGGAAATATCGTTCGGCCTGATAACGAATTCAATGGCACTGCTCGCCGACGGCTGGCATATGGGAACTCACGCGCTGGCATTGGGGGTGTCGCTCTTCGCGTACATACTGGCGCGGCGGCATGCGCGTAACGCCGCATTCACTTTCGGCACCTGGAAGATAGAGATACTGGGCGCATACACGAGCGCCATCGTCCTCGGCATCGTCGGTGCAATCATGATCTTCTCGTCCGTTGAACGGCTGATACATCCGTTAAGCATCCAGTACTCGCAGGCATTGCTGGTGGCGGTACTGGGATTGGCTGTCAATCTTGCGTGCGCGATAATACTGAACGCAGGCGGGCATTCGCACGACCACAGCCACGGCCACGAACAACATGAACATCAAGATGACCATGCCGACGAAGAGCATGCTCACCGAAAACACGACGACCTGAATTTCAAATCCGCGTATCTGCACGTCGTAGCCGATGCACTCACGTCAGTCCTGGCAATCGGGGCGCTTCTCGGCGCGAAGTATTTCACGTTCACCTGGCTCGATCCGTTCATGGGCCTTGTCGGCGCAGGGCTTATCATACGCTGGTCATATTCATTATTAAAAGACACCGGCGGCATCCTGCTTGAACACGAAACGGATACGCTTCTCAGCGACGAGATCAGACACGCAATTGAATCCGACGGCGACTCAAAAGTAAGCGATCTGCACATTTGGAAAGTGGCCCAGCATAAATACGCATGCATCGTCTCGCTGGTCACATCAAAAAAACATACGACAGTGGACTATAAACTGCGGCTGAAGAAAGTCCATGAACTTGCGCATACAACGATTGAGATTAACAAGTACAGCGGCTGAGCCGGGCTCATATTGATATCCATAAGGATGATGAATCATGAAAAAAGGATTTGAAACTATCGATGCATATTGTGCACAATTCCCGCCTGAAGTGCGGAAAATACTGCAGAACCTGCGATCGGTGATCAGGAAAGCCGCTCCGGACGCTGTGGAAAAGATCAGTTATCAGATGCCGGCTTTCACGCTGAACGGTGTTCTGGTTTATTTCGCCGCGTATAAAAACCATATCGGGTTCTATCCCACCGGCAACGGCATACGGGCTTTTCAGAAAGAACTATCATCCTTTGAAACCTCCAAAGGGACGATACGTTTCCCCATCGATAAACCGCTGCCGATAGCGCTTATAAAGAAGATCGTCAAGTACCGCGTTAAAGAGAATGCGGAAAAGGCCGTATTGAAAACACGGAAGAAATAGAGCCCGCTTTTTTCGCTCATCCAAACTCAAAATATACCGAAATTCTATGCAAAGGCGGTATTCCACACTTCCGCCGGGAGTTTGCCATGATCGAAGATATCAAAAGACTTGAAGTCATCGTTGACCGGGAAATAGCCCTCTACAACGACATACTGGACTATGAACGGAAAAAGATCGGAGTCATCGTCGATAATCATCTGCAGGATCTCGACCTTTACTGCACCTATCAGACAAAACTCTTACAGAAGGTCAAGGAATTCGCCGCCCAGCGTTCGGAATGCATCGACGCACTTGCGAAGCGCCATTTCCCGCATCTCATCGGCACAATGACGCTTAAGGACATCGTTCAGCGCGTGCCGCTGGCATATACGTTCTCACTCGCTGAAAAGCGGCTTGAGTTGAACGCGATAATCTACCGGCTTCGCGGTATGAACAGACTTGTGCCGTCGCTCCTGGAACAGGGCATGGAGATATTCCGCAATACCAAGGATATGCTCAGCAAAAGCAAAAAAATCGGCTACAACAATAAGGGCATCGAAGAAGTGTTCCGCGGGAAGCTGTCGATGCTGGTCAATAAACACGCGTAAGCGCAGACGAAGGATTCCACGAGGAGATAATTATGGAAAGTTCATTTATGGGCATTGAGATGAGCAAGCGCGCCCTGCAGCAGTTTCAGACTGCGCTCAGCACCACGGGACACAATATCTCGAACGTGAGCACGGAAGGATATTCGCGACAGCGCGTCGTCATGCGCACGCTCGACCCGCTCTATGAACCGTCACTTAACCGCCCGGAAAAGGCGGGACAGCTCGGTCAGGGTATGGAGATCACCGATATTCAGCGCGTACGCGACGAGTTCATCGACAAGCGCATCAACTTCGAGAAAAGCTCGCTCGGCTACTGGCAGATGCGCGACAATTATCTCACGCAGATGGAAGCGGTGCACAACGAACCCTCCGCGCTCAACCTGAGAAGCGATCTTGACGCATTCTGGGTGGGCTGGCAGGAAGTGGCGAACAATCCGTCGGAAATGGCGTCACGGAGCGCACTCGTTGAAAAATCACAGCGCGTTGCGACCAGCGTCAATCATATTTACGACCAGTTCAAGGATCTCCGCGACAATGCGAACCTCCTCATCGAGACCAAGGTGCGGCGCATCAATGAGATAGCGCACTCGCTGCGAGACTTCAATGAACGCATCCTGAAATCGCAGGCGATGGGCGACAACCCGAACGACCTCCTCGACAAGCGCGACCTGCTCATCGAAGAGCTTTCCACGCTGGCTGACGTAAGCGTGGCGAACAAGGACCCCGACGAGACGATAATCTACATCGGCTCACGGCATCTTGTGCAGGGAGAACTGGTGTCCGAACTTGAAACGGTGCGCGATGCCGCCAACGGCGGCTATTTCGGCGTACGCTGGAAGATAGACGGCGTCGACACGAAGTTCAACGGCGGCGAGATGAAAGGCCTCCTCGAAATACGCGACAAAGACCTCGTCCATTCGCTTAACATGGTGAACTCTTTCGCACAGAATCTTTCCGACGCGGTGAACGCGGTGCATCGCAACGGCTTCGGACTCAACCAAGCCACCGGCATCGACTTTTTCAAATCAAAACCGCTCCCCAACTCCGCCACCGGCGCATATGATCTCAACGGCGACGGCACACTGGACCACACGGTTCTATTCCGTGTAACGGGTATCAACAAACTCAATCCGAAAGACGCGGTGGGTGTAAGCGGCGTCATGACGTTCGATAATGTAAAGCGTGACGGCGCGCGCGTGACGATAGATTATAAACCGGAAGACACTGTCGAGACGGTCATGCAGCGCATCAATAATTCCAACGCAAACGTGACCGCATCGCTCGATGACGCGGGAAAGCTTGCGGTCAAGGCCCGCGTGTTCGACGATTACAGCCGCCCGAATTTCGTCATCACGCATCTTGAGGACAGCGGAGAATTCCTCGCCGGCATCTCCGGTGTACTGAAAGAAGCACAGAATGCCGGTGCGTATGACTGGAATACCATGGATGCGGCAAAAACCATCCGAGGCGACGGGCGTTTCATCGCGACGACACCGCTCGATAACCCGGCGGCATATCTCGCGGTGAATGATGTAATCAAGAACGATATGAATTACATCGCCGCGGCGAAAGGCATTGACACGAAGGGCACCGGTACAGCCGACAAAACGCACGGAGCCGGAGATAATTCGAACGCCTTATCCATTGCCTCGCTGCGTTTCAAAGAGGTCATGGTCGACTCAAAGGCGACGTTCAACGATTATTATGCCGGCATCGTGGCCGACCTCGGCGCGAAAGCGGAGACCTCAAACGTTGAACTTCAGAAAGGGAACGCCGTCATGGATCACCTGGGAAAGATACGTCAATCGGTGTCGGGAGTGAACCTCGACGAAGAAATGGCTCAGATGGTTGCGTATCAGCATGGTTACAATGCCGCAGCGCGTGTAATATCGATGATGGACAAGCTGCTTGAAACGGTAATCACGAGAATGGGTGTTTAAAACACGGGCTGATATTGTAATTGAATTCAGTTTGTAAGGATGGACGATATGTTATCAAAACGAATCTTAAGAAAACGCGGGCTTGAGCAGAACATCAAGATACACACACTGGGCAAAGTGCTTCGCGAGTATGTGTATCGAAGCGCATAACGCGAAACGTATCCCGCACAATGATTCATCTCGTCATTTTACCCGATAAGGAATTGCCATGAGACAAGTGCCATTGCGTGACGGCTGCTTTCAGGACATCGGAACGAAAGTATTCAGGGTTGAATGCGCCTGCACGCGTGAACAGTACCGTAAGTGCAAACAAACCGATTGTATTCGAAAAATGATATAGAACAGGAGTGCATCAGATGAAAGGCATCATTCTCGCCGGCGGCAGCGGCACAAGGCTCTATCCGCTCACCATAGCGACATCGAAACAGATACTCCCGGTTTTCGATAAACCGATGATATATTATCCGCTCTCCGTGCTCATGCTCGCCGACATCCGCGACATTCTGATAATCTCAACGCCGCGCGATATTCATCTCTATCAGGACCTTTTCGGCAACGGCAATGACATCGGACTTCGCATCGAGTATGCGGTGCAGGAACGTCCGGACGGCATTTCACAGGCGTTCATCATCGGTGAAAAGTTCATCGGTAATTCTCCGTGCGCGCTCATACTCGGCGATAATATTTTCTACGGCTACGGGCTTTCCGAGAAACTCCTCCACGCGGGAAAGCTCACCGACGGCGCCGTGGTATTCGGCTATTACGTAAGCGACCCTGAACGCTACGGCGTTGTGGAATTCGACAGGAACGGAAAAGCGGTGAGCATTGAGGAAAAACCGAAACACCCGAAATCGAATTACGCGGTCACCGGCTTATATTTTTATGACGCAGATGTTGTCACAATGGCAAAGTCACTGAAACCCTCGCCGCGCGGGGAATATGAGATTACCGACCTCAATCGTAGGTATCTTGAAAAGGGAAACCTTACCGTGGAAATGCTCGGCCGCGGCATGGCATGGCTTGACACCGGCACACATGAAAGTCTTCTTGAGGCAGGCAATTTCGTCGAGACAATCGAGCACCGGCAGGGCTTGAAAATCGCCTGTATCGAAGAGATCGCGTATCGACGGAAATTCATCACTAAAGATGCGCTCCTGAAACGGGCGGAACTGTATTCAAAAAATCAGTATGGCGAATATCTGAAACGGATTGCGACAAGCGAAACACCGGACGAGTAATACGCGGCGTTATCCGCGTTTATACTTCGCCCTTCGCACTTCCTTCAGAAACTGTTTCAATCGCGGAAACCTGTTGAGTGTTCTCCGTGCTAATGAATCACATCGGGCAATAAAACCGCGACGCCGGACAACCGGAACTGCCGGCGCACCTGACGCTTGTGCTGCTGTTATAAATTCTTTAATCAGATACCATTCCGAACTGCTTATGCCGTTTGAAAGCCATGCATCGAACGATGCCGGAATAATTGACATGCATTCAATGGTACCGCGCGGACAGGTGTGATACCCGGTACGATGCGCACTTCGGTGATAACAACCGATGCAGAAAATATCGGAAACGATCGGCTCTGTTTGCGAGAAATCCATGATGCGGCTGACCGGAGCTGTTGCCCCGAAAAAGATTGCTGAACGTTTCCCGAGATATTGCGCGATGTGAAACGGCCCGGAATCGATGCCGACAAAAATATCAGCGGCATTGATAAGCGCGACCAATCCCCGAATATCCGTTATGTCGATGAATGAATGATCCGCCGCCGGTATTTTGGGGATATTTCTGCCTGCCTCAACAACAATGTAGCCCTGCAGTTTGAGCCGCGCAACCGCCTGAGCCGCAGTTTCCGGACGCAGTGAACGGCCTTCCCATTCAAGCCGTTCAAGAAACAGATTCACCACGGCAAGTTTTCTGCCGTCAGCGCTCAACGACGCGCGGTATTCACGGCTTTGCACTTCTTCATCCGGTGACAGCGTCAGTCGTACCGCCGGGTCCGCCGTCACATGCGCTTTGTCGGCGATGCTCTTCCAGAGCGGCATGCGCCGCTGATAGTCGACATCATGAAGGACGATGATACGGTCGCATGAGCCTTCGGCAATACGCACATCATCGGGGTGTGATGCGGCTTTTATTTCATCGAAACATTTCTCGTGGCGGAACAGATCGGGATAGGTGGTGTAGAAGGTGATGCGCGATGCCGCATACCGTTTTCGAATTGCGTGAAGCGCCGGCAGCGCATTGAGCGCATCGCCGAAACCGTTGGATACGAACACTACCGCGACGGCTCCGGTGAACTTCCGCGTTGCCAGATAATTACCCCACTTCTCGATAAAAATACGCTGATTCCGCTCCTGTGTCGCCTTAAGAAATCCCGCGTCCACCAGTGCACTTGTCTGCCCGCCGACATGAGCGTATTTCATATCCACATGCGCGATTGAATATCCGCGCTGACGCCAATGAAGGGAAAGATCGCTATCCTCAAAATAGGCGAATTCCATCTCCGGCGAGAACAGCCCCTCCTTCGCAAGCGCCGTACGCATCAGCATGCAGGACGCTTCGACATAATCCGGCATGCCGGTTCCGGCTACGCTGCCGTGACCGTCTCCGTCAAGATAGCATGGTGTGTTTGTCAGACCCACGAGAGCCGTCTTCGGGTCACGTTCCAGTGCCGCCGCAAGTTTCTTCAGAAAGTCCTTCTCGTACATGAAAATGTCGTTATTAAGGACGACGAAATAGTCACCGGACGCATGCGCAAGGTTATGATTATGCGCGAAGCCGAATCCGCGGTTCATATCCGACAGAAACACCTTCTTGTGCGGCATTGACTGCTTCCGGAGATACTCCCTTGTCCCGTCAGTCGAGTTATTATCAAAAAACAGAACCTCATACGGCTCATCACCGGTATTCTTCATAATACAATCGACGCATTGCTTTGTCAGCTCGATGTTGTTGAAAAGCGCTATCGATATGGAATAACGGACGTTGCTTGTCATGGGCACCACTATAGTATACCTTCGTATTTTTGCAATATAATATTGAAGAATACGTCATTATAGACAGTGCCATTCTATTGACTTTTCAGCCTCTCGGAGTAGAATGAATACATATTATTTACGAGTTGACCTTTGGGAAAAAATAAGTACATTGTAACACCTATGAAAATCTTCATCATTCTGCTTTCGACCGTGCTGGCGCTCAATGCCCAGAACTATGCCAATGACCCCTCATTCCAGCGGGAACTGGACGCCAAGGGACGTAAGATATCGAAAGACGAGGAAATGCTCGTCCGTATCGATATCACCAACTGGGCCTTTAAGGTCAAGGCGATGAATCCCGCATATCAGGCCCGTCTTGCGCTTCCCCATCCCCGGACCAAAGAACAGTTGTCATATTCAATTGACTGTTCCGGACTCGTGGCCGCCGTGTACACCACCGCGAACGTCAGTGTATTCGAGAAACAGGCCAAAATACTTACCGGCCCTACCGGTGTGAAAATCATTTATGATACGCTCAAGGGCTTCAATAAAGTATACCGGCGCACTCGTCCGCGGACAGGAGATATCGTTTTCTTCAACAACACATGGGATATGAACGGCAACGGGAAAGTAGATGATCTCCTCACACACGCAGGCATCGTCCTTGACACCGACGGCATGGGTGTTATCCGCTTCATGCACAGTTATTCCAAGGGTGTGTCGATCAGCTACGCGAACCTCTACTACAAAGACAAATATATGAAAGAGGGCCGCGAGTTCAACACGTTTCTGCGCCGTAAATACCCGACAGACGCGTCCAACACGCCGTATCTGGCAGGGGAAATGATATACGCATTCGGTACTGTATTTGATATCCCTGAGAACGGCGAGGAATTCTGATACGTTTTCCTCCCGCATCCCGCACCACTATAATCGGAGTATGAAATGAACGGCACGTCGAATAACAAAAACAAAAAAAACCCGCTCAAACGCGGCCAGCTTCCCGGCAACGACGGCAGCGGCGGCGGACAGATACTGATACTGCTCGTCATCCTCGTGGCGCTTCTGTGGTTCGTCATGCAGTTTTTCAGGACATCGCAGACCGAAGTGCGCACCTGGACGTATTCGCAGTTCATTGAAAACGTGACGAATAACAAAGTCGCCGAAGCGAAGATCGTTGACAACGATGTCACCGGCACTTATACCGAAACGCTCAACGGCGCGACCACGAACTTCGCGTTCAAGACCTATATCCCGTACCAGGACCCGGCATTGTTAACGCTTCTCTCCGGGCACCGTGTGAAATTCAGCGGTGAACAGAAAAAGGTAGACTGGTTCGGCATGTTCCTGATAAACATCCTCCCCTTCCTTGTGCTCGCATTCGTGTTCTGGTTCTTCATGTTCCGTAATTTGCAGGGCGCCAATAATAAAGCGATGACGTTCGGCAAGAGCCGCGCGCGTCAGCTGCGCAAAGAGGACGTGAACGTCACGTTCAAGGATGTCGAGGGTTGCGAGGAAGCGAAGGTTGAGCTTCAGGAAGTCATCGAGTTTCTGAAAGACCCCGCGCGTTTTACCAAACTCGGCGCAAAGATACCGAAGGGCGTGCTCCTAGTCGGACCTCCGGGCACCGGAAAAACTCTGCTTGCCAAAGCGGTTGCCGGCGAAGCGAACGTCCCGTTCTTCAGCATGAGCGGCAGCGAATTCGTGGAGATGTTTGTCGGCGTCGGCGCAAGCCGCGTACGCGACATGTTCGAGACGGGCAAGCGCAACGCCCCGTGCATCATGTTCATCGACGAGCTTGACGCGGTGGGCCGCACGCGCGGCGCCGGTTACGGCGGCGGGCACGACGAACGCGAGCAGACGCTCAACCAGATGCTCGTTGAAATGGACGGCTTCAGCACACAGCTCGGCGTCATCATCCTTGCCGCGACCAACCGCCCCGACGTACTCGACCCGGCGCTCCTCCGTGCGGGACGCTTCGACCGGCAGGTTGTGGTCGATATACCCGACGTCAAGGGCCGCGAAGGAATACTCCGCATTCATGCGGCGAAGGTTCAGATGGAGCCCGATGTTGACCTCAAGATCATCGCCCGTTCGACACCGGGATTCTCCGGCGCCGATCTTGCAAACGTCATTAATGAGGGTGCGCTTCTCGCCGCACGCCGCAATAAAAAAGCTGTCGGCATCGCCGAACTTGAGGAAGCGAAAGACAAGGTCCTCATGGGGCCCGAACGCAGAAGCCTTGTCATCAGCGAGACCGAGAAACGCAATACCGCCTATCACGAATCGGGACACACACTCGTCGCCATCTATATGAAAGAGGACGCCGATGCGCTGCACAAGGTGACCATCATCCCGCGCGGACGTTCACTGGGATCCACGTGGAAACTCCCCACCGACGGCCGCTATACCGCTGATTCGCAGAAAATTCTCGCCGAGATAGCCATGCTCATGGGCGGACGCGCCGCGGAAGAGCTTATCTTCAAGACCTATACGACCGGCGCTTCGAATGACATCGAACGAGCGACGGAGCTTGCCCGCAAAATGGTCTGTGAATGGGGTATGAGCAGACTCGGCCCGCTCACCTACGGCCAGAAAGAGATGCCGATATTCCTCGGCAAAGAAATCGCGCGGCACAAGGATTACAGCGAAGCAACCGCGCAGAAGATCGACGCCGAAATCAATTTCATCATTTTGCAGCAGTACGCGATATCGAAAAAGATCATTACCGACCATACGGATCAGCTTGAGCTGCTCGCGCAGGCGCTTCTGGAACGCGAAGTGCTCGGTATTGACGACATTGAAAAACTGCTTAAGATGAACATCCGCAAGGAAGAGGAAAAGCTTGCCTATGTATCAAAAGGCTATGCCGATACACATGAAGCGATGAACGCCCCCGCTGCCGCGCCCGCGACTGCCGAATCACCGACTCCGGCAGCACCCAAAAAACCGCGCCGTAAAAAGGAGGCGCCGGGAGGTAAACAATGAACCGTCTCGCGGAATTTATACGCTCGTTGTTCACGGACATTCGTACCAACGCAGCCAAACGTAACCGCGCTGTTCTCTTCGTTGTCTATGTTCTTGCCGCCTTCATTATACTTGTCATCGGCGCATATCGTATCGCCTTTTCGCCCTATGAATCACGGAAACTGTATTTCTATGACAGCGGCACCGGAAAGACGGCATCCGAGCGTCAGCAGGTGCTGCGCGACACCAACAGTCTTGCCCGCATCAAACGGGCCGTGGAAGCGATACGCAACGGCCCGGTTCGCCCGCAGCTGATGCGCCTCGTTCCGTACGAAGCGAACGTCAAGAACATCTTTGTCACGAAAGAAGGGATGCTCATCATCGATTTCGACGAGAACTTCTTCCTGCATATCGAGGATGGACGCGCAGTCCTCACCATTGAGAGCATACTGCGGACGGTGTTCGCCAATTTCGGCTTCATACGGGAAGTACGTATCGTCGTAAATGAACATCCCATTGGAACACTGGACGGCGTGGTGAACCTCTCACGCGCATTCACCCGTGAAGACCTGCACAAGCAGCCGTTCAGAAAAAAGTGAACGCGGTTCTGGACCGGTGGAGTAACGAAAGCACATGCGCTATATGAATCTCGGATTCGAATTCGCGGCTGTGCTGCTGCTTTTTGTCTGCGGCGGTTATTTTGTCGATAAAAAGTTCGGCATGCTTCCCGCATGCACGATTGCCGGCAGTGTGCTCGGTTTTGCCGCAGCCATGTATCTCATCATCCGCCAGGCGCGGAACATAGGACGTGATAATGAACAACACAAGAAACCATAAAACGACAGTGTTTTCAGCGATATTCGCTGCGGCATTGATTACCACTATTATCAGCGCCTGTACCGCTTTCAGCGCACACCGCTGGGCGGTCATCACCGGATCTATCTATACTGCCGTACTCGTCGTTGTCATGTATATACTGAAACTGCGCACGGTAACCAGCGACCCGCAGACGGCGTTCTTTCTTCTCTTTGCGAGCGTCTTCGTGAACCTCCTGTCCGCGTTCATGCTAATGGCGCTGGGAGGCGCTTTAAAACTCACCCTCACCCCGCTCCTGCTCACGTTTGTCGCACTCTACCCGGCATTCTATATTTTCATGTCATTTTATGTTTTCGGCGACTTGAAGCGTGCCGCACCTGAACGACACTAGCGGCTGTTAAACATCGTTCTCCATAGGTAACCGGTCGAAAAGTACAAAACGGGCATTGTGTCCATTGTCATCCGGTCCGACAGGCAGTATACTATTGCTGACCGAAAACAAGGAGAAAACGATGAAACCCATACCCGTGATACTCGACACCGATATCGGCGACGATATCGACGACGCATACGCACTATCGCTTATACTGCGGTCACCGGAACTGAAGCTCCTTGGCGTTACCACCGTGTTCGGCAACAGCATAGCCCGTGCACGTCAGGCGCAGACGGTACTATCACTCGCCGGACGAGACGACATCCCCGTTGCAGCGGGAAACGGCGCGGTACTCTCCACCTATCAGGCGGCATGGCCGAAACCGAACAGACATGAGGGCAAACCGTTCTCGCAGCCGGCATATCATCTGGTCGCCGATATACGGCCGAGCCAGGATAAAACATGCCTTCCCGCCGATAAACTCCCCGCGCTTGACAAACGGCACGGCGTTGATTTTCTCATCGAGACCATCATGGCCGGCGACGGCGACATCATACCGATAGCAATCGGCGCGTTCACGAACATTGCCATGGCGATCATAAAAGAACCGCGGCTCATCATGAAACTTCCGCGCATCGTGGTCATGGGCGGTACGTTCGACCGGCTGTATGCCGAATGGAATATCCGCTGTGATCCCGCCGCCGCCGCCATCGTCGCCGAAAGCGGCATCCCGATGGTGTGGACGGGGCTTGATGTCACGACGAAATGCGTTTTTAACGATGCCGATCTCGAACGGCTGAACACGGCAGCAAGCCCAATCGCCCGGAATCTTTCCGCGGCAACGAAAGCATGGGGCGGGAAATATCCCACACTGCATGATCCGCTTGCCGTAGAAACGATATTCAAACCCGATATCGTCTCCGTCAAACGCGGAACAGTAACCGTTTCGCAGAACCGGGACGCGACCAATGCCTTCACGACGTTCAAAGAGGACGCGAACGGACAACACGAAATCTGCGTATCGGTGCAGGCGCGCGAGGCGATAGCGATATGGCTTGATCGCGTATTGGCGTGAACGACATTTCATGATATAGTACGGCCATGGTACTTAACTTCGGATCTGTCAATATCGATTACGTCTATGCGGTTGACCACTTTGTCAGACCCGGTGAGACGACAGCGAGCACGGGACGCGCTGTCACGCTCGGGGGCAAAGGAGCGAATCAGAGCATCGCGCTCGCATATGCCGGTGCTGATGTGCATCATGCGGGAAAGATCGGCGCCGACGGCGAACCGTACAAGGCAATGCTCAACGACGCCGGTGTCAATACCGGACTCCTCTGTACCTCACCGGAGCCGACGGGACACGCTGTCATTCAGGTGAACAGCATCGGGGAAAACGCCATCATACTGCACGCGGGCGCGAACGCCGATATCACCATGGATGAAGTGGACCGCGCGCTTGAGCGTTTTCACAGGAACGACATCCTGCTGCTGCAGAACGAGATCAACGATATTCCGCACATCATGGAAAAAGCCGCGCTGCGCGGGCTTCATATTTTTTTCAATGCGGCGCCGTATGCCCCCGCGGTGAACGATTATCCGCTGCATCTTGTCGATACGCTCATCGTCAATGAAACGGAGGCGGGCGGCATTACCGGAAAGCGCGAACCGGACGACATCATTGCAGCCGTTGCGGCACACTATCCGGACACCGCGCTGCTCCTGACGCTCGGGTCGCGCGGTTCTATCTACGCGCGTGGCGCTGTCAGGGCGTATGAGCCCGCGCGCAAGGTAACCGTGGCGTACACGACAGCCGCGGGAGATACATTCATCGGATATTTCATCGCCGCGCTTGAAGCGAACCTCTCCGTCACCGACGGCCTGAAACGTGCGACGATAGCCGCCGGTATATCCGTCACCCGCAAAGGCGCTTCCGTTTCTATTCCGCGAAAGCAGGAAGTCGATGCGAACTCCTGACAGACGCAATCCCGCGATTGCATTTTAACGCTGTTCATTATACATTTTCATCATGAAATCAATTCACCTCGCAATGATCGTTGTCGCATCTGCGCTGTGCCTTGCGGCGGATCCCGTCGCTGACGCCGTGGCGCTCTATGAAGCGAAACGCTATCCGGAAGCAGCCGCACTGCTCGAAAAAACAATCGCCGAAAGCCCCGGTATCCGTATGGATGCCTACGTCCATCTGCTTAAATGCTATTCGTATCTGTTCGATTATACCGCCATGCTCCGCGTAAGCCGCCAGGCGCTGCGCATCAGCCGCAAGCAGTATGAGGTCTTTTATTTCAAAAGCTACGCGCATTATTACCGCGGGGAATACGACGCGGCATTCGAGGAAATACAGAAGGCCATCGCGCTTAACAGCGAAAACGCATTCCTCTATAATTTCCTCGGGCTTATCCACCTGAAAAAAAACGAGCTCCCGCCCGCTGCCGCCGCGTTCGCCAGCGCCACGCAGCGCGCCTCATGGAATCCGATATACCAGAACAACGCCGGCGACGTGTATGCACTCCAGGGCAATTATCAGAAAGCGTATGAAGCGTATCTTAAAGCCGCGTCCCTCGACCCCGAGAGCAAAACAACCGCGCGTTCGAATGCCGCACGGCTTGCGGGGCTTCTGAAAAAGCAATGACCGGCTATTGGACGTTCTTCAATTTCTTAACAGCAGTAACTTCATTACCGGGTTCGTTATACCGGAATTCATCGAAATAGCTCCGCGCAAGTGCGATACTGTGACCGCCCGCGGCATCATCCCCGCGGTCAATTGCAGTGAACATAGCGCGCCAGTCGAACCCCGGACCGTTGTCGGCAATCGTAATGCATACCGCATCATTGCCGAGCACATACCGTGCGGTAACCGGTTTGCGTTTGCCTGAAGCACGCGCACGGTCGATGAGCTGGGCGAGCGTATCGCTTTCATAGGCTGTCATTATCTGAGCACTGGTGAGACCCAACGCGCCGTACAGCAGCGCATTCTCCAGAAGATTGTGTACACAATAGCGGAATATATGCTGCCCGTCTATGCGCGCGGGCAATGCGTAGGTCATATGCCGGACCAGTGAAATCAAACGGGCAAGGTCGTCCGGCACCGCGAACGTACGCTCCTCTGCCAACAGGAATTCATTTTCTTTTGTCTTACTTTCCAGCGCGGCAACCGTTTTAAACGTCTTGTTGCATACGAACCGCAGCCGATGAAGTTCTATGGGCATGCAGATGAAATTACAGACGCCAAGACGGAACAGCTCCGGAAGTTCAGACATATATTCCTGCGGACAATAGATGACCGCGCAGGGCTGTGAACCGTTCACCGCGATTCGTTTCAAAAGCTTCTGCAGACGCACACGTTCGTCCGCGCAGGACACGATCAGAAATGACGGCTGCGCGGCATACGCATCCATAAGCTCATCGTCATTACGTACCGTGGCGACATCGAATCCCCACGAGCTGAGCGTGACGCCGATCATCGTACGCTGCGCGTCGTCCGTATCGTAGAGTATGATGCGCTTCATCGGTCAGCGGAACACTGCTTTGATGACTTCGGGGTACGCCTCCACCGGGATGAACGTTATGCCTTTCTTGATGTATGAAGGAATCTCTTCGAGGTCCTTCTCGTTGAGCTTCGGGATGACGATACGCCGGATGAAATTCGTCCGTTTTGCGGCGATGACCTTTTCCTTCAGCCCGCCGATGGGAAGCACTTTCCCGGTAAGCGACAGTTCACCGGTCATGGCTATATCGTCACGCACCTTTTTACCCGTCGCCAGCGAGAACATCGCCGTTGCCATGGTGATTCCGGCGGACGGCCCGTCCTTCGGTGTCGCGCCCGCGGGAATATGCAGGTGCAGCATATTATCCTCGAAGAATTCCTCGCTCACTTTATAACTGGTGGCGATGCTGCGCACATAGCTATAGGCGATCTTGGCGGACTCCACCATCACCTCGCCCATACGGCCGGTGAGATTGATATTCCCCTGTTGCTTCTTGCTCGGCGCCATGATGCACTCGATGGTCAGGGTAGACCCTCCGAGTTCAGTCCACGCGAGCCCTATGACGATGCCCGGTGCGGCAACCTTCGACGTCAGGTCGTCGTTGAATATCTCTTTCCCGAGATAGGTCTCGACATTCTTAAGATCGATGCGCACGGAAACGCCGCTGCCTTTTGTCGCCACTTCGGTAGCCACCTTGCGGCAGACCTTCTCGATATTCCGCTCGAAATTCCTGAGCCCCGCCTCTTTCGCGTAACCGGAGATGATGCGCGAAAGCGCGTTATTATCGAACGACAGATTTTTGGTCGAAAGTCCGTGACGCTCAAGCTGCCGCGGTATGATGTATTTCTCGGCAATCTTCATCTTTTCTTCGAGAATGTAACCCGACAGTCGTATCACTTCCATGCGGTCGAGCAGCGGACGCGGAATCGTGTCAATCGTGTTCGCCGTGGTGATGAAGAGGACATTCGACAGATCGAACGGCATGTCTATGTAATGGTCGCGGAACGCCACGTTCTGCTCCGGGTCGAGCACCTCGAGGAGTGCGCTTGACGGATCCCCCTGATAGCTTGAACCGAGCTTGTCGATCTCATCGAGCATGATGACGGGGTTCTTCGTCTTGACGATTTTCAGCGCCTGCATGATCTTTCCCGGCATGGCGCCGATGTAGGTGCGCCGGTGACCTTTGATCTCGGCCTCGTCGCGCATGCCGCCGAGCGAAAACCGGAAGAATTTCCGGTTAAGCGAACCGGCTATGGATTTGCCCATTGAGGTTTTCCCGACGCCCGGAGGCCCCACGAGACAGATGATGGAACCCTTGGTCCCCGGTTTGAGCTTGCGCACGGCGAGGAATTCAAGTATCCGCTCTTTGACGTCCGTCAGTCCGTAGTGATCCTGATCGAGCAGCTTCTTCGCTTTTTTCAAATCAATCGCCTCGACGCTCTCCGTGTTCCAGGGGAGTGTGAGCACCGTGTCGAGATAACTGCGCGTGAGCGAGAACTCCGGAGAATGACTGTCGGTCATCTCGTACTTCTCAATCTCCTGCGTAATCTTTTCCTTCACTTCCTCGCCCACGGTAAGCTCGGCAAGCGCTTTCTTGAACCGCTCAAGTGTCTTCGACTTTTCATCGGTGGCGATACCGAGTTCCTTCTGTATCTCCTTAAGCTGCTCCTTGAGAAAATAATCGCGCTGCTGCTTCTGCACCGTTTCGTTGATCTTGCCCTGAATCTTGTGCTGAAGCTTGACGATCTCCTTTTCCTTGCGGACGAGATCGAGCACGATGAGCATGCGTTCCTTCACGTCGAGCATCTCAAGCACGTCCTGCTGTTTTGCACGCTCGACGTTGAGCATGGAGGTGATGAAATCCGCCAGTTTGCCGGGCTCGTCGACGTTTACCATGGTCAGCCGCATTTCTTCGGTAAAGAGCGGATTGTCCTCGGACACTTCCTTAACCTCGGCGATAAGCGCGCGCGTGAACGCCTTCATTTCAAGCGCGTCCTCGTCGGTCTTCACGTTCGAGACTTCGGGAATATACATCGGCTCAACGCGGACGATGGGCGCCAATGACTCGAACCGAACGATGCGGTAGCGGCGTATCGAATTGATGAGTATATTGACGCCGTTATCCGGAAGATTGAGCTTCTTGAATATCTTCGCAACGACACCGGTTTTGTAGATCATGCTTTCGGTGAGCTCGGAATCATCTCCGGTGTTCTCATCGATCAGCAGGTTCAGGCCGATGAACCCATTATTGTTCTCGATGGCGTCGGTGATGGCGTCGATATGCCGTCCGGGACCAACCACCAGCGGCGTATAAAGACCGGGGAACGGCGATATCCAGAAGTTTTTTCGTGTCGGTGTTGCCGAAATGATACGGGTACGCTGTCTTCGGACGTATCATGCGCAGTGCGTTGAGCACCTGTTTAGGCGTCATCGTATATGGCTGATTCATCGGCAGGAATGCGACATCGATATTCTTCAGGGCTTTCATCTCCGGAATATCCTCCGTGTCGCCGGCGATATACACGCGAAGTCCGTCAAACGTAAGCACATAGCCGTTGTCGCGTCCCTTGGGATGAAAGGTTATGGGTTTCCCGGGAAGATTATATGCGGGAACCGCCTCAATCATAATGCCCCTGATGTTCGTCACAGCACCGTTTGACAATGCCGACCCGCCGCCGAGTTGACGCACCACCGCATCATTCGCCACGATAACAGTCCCCTGTTTCACGATATGACCGATTGCATCCTTATCAAGGTGATCACTGTGTTCATGCGTAATGAGAATAAGATCGGCCTTCGGCATGACGGCAGAATAATCGGCATAACGGCCTACCGGATCAACATGGACAACAAGCTTCTGCCATCCGAGCATAAGCGTTCCATGACCGACGAATGTGATCGTCAGCGGACCGGATTTCGTCGAAAACGTGTCGTTCGTAAAATCGTTAGCGGCAGCGGAGAGCATGCATACCGCCGCCAGCATCATCAGAAATACCTTCATAGATTCCTCCTGATATCATGTACTCGTTACACCAATATCTCACGCCGCTTACAGGTCAAACAGCATTTCGCTGTAGTACGGCACCGGCCACACATCCTTCGGCATGATGCATTCAAGAGCATCGACGTGCAAACGAAGTTCCGCAAGCAGCGGCATCATCGTATCGCGGAAAAACGATGCCTGCGCAACCGTGTCGCTCTGCTGCTTTGCCGTTTTGACGGCATCCTCGATCTTTTTCACCGCGGCAAATGCACCGTCGATAGAGATGCCGAGTGAAGCGAGCGTCTCACCTGCCGCAGCGGTTTTCAAGTCGTCGAGACTTGCTTTCAGTATTGAAACATACCCTATCGCCGCGGGAATGTAGAGCCGCCGCGCCATATGCACCGCTGTCTGCGCCTCGATGTTGATGTGCTTGGCGTACTGCTCGGTATATATTTCATAGCGCGAATGAAGTTCGGCCTTCGTGAGGATGCTGTATTTTTCAAAAAGTGCTTCCGATTTCGGGCTGATGAAGGCCTTCAACGCGTCAACGGCATTGCGGACATTCGGCAGTCCCCGCTTCGTCGCCTCAGATACCCACGCCTCGGAATAATTGTTGCCGTTGAAAATGATACGCCCGTGCTTAGCCATGACGTCTTTCACATACGCCGCTATCTCCGTGCCGACGTCTTTTGCTTTTTCCAGACGTCCCGCAAGCGCATCAAGCGATTCCGCCACGATGGTATTGAGCACGACATTCGGACCCGCGACCGATGCTGACGAACCTACCATGCGGAACTCGAACTTATTGCCCGTGAATGCGAACGGCGACGTCCTATTGCGGTCGGAATTATCCTTGGGAAGCGGCGGCAGCGTGTCCACTCCCACGGCTACGAACACATTCCCGCCGGCGATGACCTTCTCGCCGCGCGATATTTTCGTGAAAACGTCGGTGAGTATCTCACCGAGGAATATAGATATTATCGCCGGGGGTGCTTCATTCGCGCCGAGCCGATGATCGTTCCCCGAACTCGCCGTCGTTGCACGGAGTATATCCGCATGTGTATCTACCGCCTGAATGACCGCCGCGCAGAACGCGAGGAACTGCTGGTTCTCATGCGGCGTCTGTCCCGGCTCGAGCAGATTGATGCCGTCGTCGGTTGACAGCGACCAGTTATTATGCTTTCCCGAACCGTTGATGCCGGCATACGGTTTCTCATGAAGGAGGCACACGAAGTCGTGCCTGAGCGCCACTTTCTGCAGCGTTTCCATCACGAGCTGATTATGGTCGGTGGCGATGTTCGTCGTTGCGAATATCGGCGCTATTTCGAACTGTCCGGGCGCTACTTCATTGTGCTCGGTCTTCGCGCTCACGCCCATGCGCCAGAGTTCAATATCGAGTTCTTTCATGAACGCCGCAACGCGGTCCTTTATCGAACCGAAATACTGGTCTTCAAGCTCCTGCCCTTTCGGTGAAGGTGAACCGAACAGTGTCCGTCCGCACATGATGAGGTCAAGTCGTTCGCGATAATAAGACTTATCAATGAGGAAATATTCCTGTTCAGGGCCGACCGTTGAGGTAACGCTCCGTGAGGCAGTATTGCCGAGCGCCTTGATGACACGAAGCGCGTGTGTTGAAACGGCGCGCATGGAACGGAGCAGCGGCGTCTTTTTATCGAGCGCCTCTCCGTGATACGAACAGAATACCGTAGGGATGCAGAGCGTAACGCTCCCCGTCCCGTCGTTCTTGAGGAAGGCCGGCGATGTGCAGTCCCATGCGGTGTAGCCGCGGGCCTCGAACGTGGCGCGGAGCCCGCCGCTCGGGAACGATGACGCATCCGGCTCACCCTGGATAAGCTGTTTGCCGGAAAATTCCATGATGACGCCGCCGTCATCCGTGGGCGATATAAATGCATCGTGCTTTTCCGCCGTCATGTTGGTGAGCGGCTGAAACCAGTGCGTATAGTGCGTGGCGCCGTGCTCTATGGCCCAGTCTTTCATCGCGTTGGCGACGACATTTGCGGTTGCCGCTTTGAGCGGCGCACCGGATTCTATCGTTTCCTTCAGCGACCGGTACGTCTCTTTCGGGAGGCGTTCCTTCATCAGTTTTTCACTGAAAACATTCGAGCCGAATAATTCCGTGATGTCGTGCATGTTTGAAAAGACGTGTTCCATATGTGTACTCCTGCGTAATGCTTCTATTGTTGTTGAATTCGCGGGCAGAAATTGAATTATAACTGTCTTGGGGATATATATCAAGCAAATGAAAAAATCATGCCTCATTCCGCCGTTCACGATGAAACGCACGATATGCCGCCGGAGAATGTCCTGCATTTTTTTTGAAAAAACGGGAAAAATAAAGTTCATCGCTGAAGCCTATCTCGCGTGCAATATCCTTTATTTTGGCGTCCGAGAACAAAAGCCGGGACTGTGCACGTTCGATGAGCACATCGCGTATGAACGCTTTGAGCGTCTTGCCCGTGTCCTCCCGGAACATCCTGACGAGCGAGCGTTCTTTCATCCGCATGAGCGATGCAAGCTCCGCCGTTGTCATCCGGGCGTTGACGTTCGCCCTGATCTCCCTGAACAGATCGCGGTATTTTTCACCGACGGCGATATTCCGTTCAAGTCCGGCAGCATCGCCTTCGATAAAACCACAGACCAGCTCAAGCAGCATCGCCTTGGCACGGATGATATCGCCCGTACGGGGGCTCGTTACAAGCTGCATCAGCCGGATTAGGTCCGCCGGACGTTCTAGCGGTCTGATGATGCAGCCCATGCCGTCGAACAGGTCACGTGTTGGAAACAGTTCAAGCCGGAAATGAATATACACATTCTCGAACATACGCTCGCAGACCTGACGGAAATCCGAATTGACCGGATTGAGCACCATATCGTTCCTGCGGAAGACATGACGCTTCCCCTGCTCGATGATAGCGCCGTCACCACGAGTCACGATGGTAAGCCTGTTCACCGGGAAGCGATGCAAATCTGACGTCCACCGCGGATATACCGGACCGTACCCGTGCTCAAGTATCGAGAACTGCACCCGTTCGGCGATGCGTTGAAATGCGGCCGCATGCCGTATGGGCCGGTAGAGCCGTCCATCTTTCCCGGTATTTTTATCCGGCACGCAGCAAATCCGCCATCATAGCTTTACCGAAATAAGCGCGAACACATCGTGCGTAAACTGGTTCCGTGTCGCGAGCACATCCCACGAGAACGTATACCGTGCGCCGAGGGTGAGGTTATCGGTCACCTTGAATTCCACCGATGACTCCACCGGAATGGTGCAGTAGTTTATGTTTGGAATGAGCATCTGCAGATACAGGTTAAGCGCGCATCGCAGATTATCCATCGGCTGCAGCGAGAGCGAGGTGAACGGGATGACACCGGGAGAAAACATCGCCGCATGGCTGATGCTGTACCAGCCTGCAAATCCGAGAACGCCGACGTTCATGGTGAATTTATCTGCCAGTTCCAGCGGAAGTATAATCCCCGCCCCGACGTCAGCGATATAATCGATATGGCTCTGCTCATTAAAATTACCGCCGATAAACGCCTCGCCGTACAGCCCGTCCATGATGCGATAATAATAACGCATATCCGCCGCGGCATCGTTCCTGGTCCGCACCGTATCGGCAAGTTCATAGTGTCCCGAACCGACGACACCGGCGATATGCGGCCCGTCCTTGAACAGCATTTTCGTGTTGAGTCCGACGCCGATGTTATTGTACGACTGGTAGAAATACCGTGCGGTTGCGCTCGCTGAAAATGAGAACCCGTCCTTCAATGGTTTGAAAAACACCGTTTCCGGGTGCAGTATCTCCGCATAACTTGTCATTGAGCCAAGAATGGCGTACGAAAAAACAAGGAACAGTAATCGCGAAAAACGAACACACGCGCTATTTGGCCTGTTCATACAACTCTCCATGCGGATAATATCGCCGCTATGCATTTCGCGCCTTGAACAACACGAATGAATACGACGTAAACTACATATATGTTGAACAGTTCTTCTCTACTTTCGTGATGTTCTGTTTCACAAAGGGCAGTATCTCTTGCACTGACAGCCGCCTGTCCAGCCGCAGTGTCACGTTGTCCATATCCCGCGGTAATTTCGTCCATTGTCCGTACTCATCATGACTGTTACTATATGCCGCATTGGTATACAATGTCCGCTCAGGAGTATGACGATGCAAACATCCACCGACTGGTTCCGTGACGCAAAATGGGGAGTCTTCTTCCATTACCTTGCCTCCCCCGCTTCGAGTACCGACGCGCCGGGCATGACTGTTGACGAATGGAACCGCCGCATCGACGGATTTGACGTTGACGCGCTTGCAGAGCAGCTTGCGGAAATCAAGGCTGGTTATTTTTTCATCACACTTGGGCAGAACTCGGGATTCTATCTTTCACCAAACGCGGCCTATGACCGCATCGTCGACCGGAAACCAAGCCGGTTGTCACGGCGTGACCTCGTAGCCGATCTTGCGGCGGCGCTTAACAAACACAATATCCGCCTCATGGTATATTTCACCGCACTCGGCCCAGCAATGGATGTTGAAGCGCTTGAAAAACTCAAATGCACGCCGCCGTGGAAGCCGCACTGCGCGCTCGCATCATCGAATTACCGCATACAGCCCGGTGTCGATGCCCGGCTTACCGCGTTTCAAAAAAACTGGGAAGCGATAATCACCGAATGGTCAACACGCTGGGGCAACAACGTTCACGGCTGGTGGATAGACGGCGGATATTACGCGGATCAACTCTACCGTTTTCCCGACGCGCCGAACTTCGGCAGTTTTGCCGCCGCGATGAAAGCGGGAAATCCTGATTCGCTTGTGTGCTTCAATCCCGGCGTCAAGGTACCGGTAATAAAACACGCAGACAATGAGGATTACACCGCGGGCGAGGTGGCGAACTCGCTGCCGGTATCGGTGGATAACGGCAAACCGGCGGCATGGGCGCCCACGCTGTCGCGTTTCATCAACGGCGCGCAGTATCATCTGCTCACGTTCCTCGGCTATTATTGGGGCCGCGGCACACTGCGTTTCACCGAGGATATGCTCATCGCATACACGAAATATGTCAATTCGTTCGAGGGCGTAATCACCTGGGATGTACCGCCCACGGAAAAGGGGCTCATCGATCCGGCATTCATGAAGACGCTCTCGGCGCTCGGAAAAGCGACACGGTGACCCGCCCCTCCTGCTTCCCACACGCAGCATACAGATAACACACGCCTGTATACCGCCCCGAAACACGACCGCATGACAGGTCCGATCATCTCCCATCGCCCCGCATATCCGTCTGCTTCGGTGCACAGAAGCAGTAAGGATGTGCGGGGCTCTTTTTTTTTGTTGCATGATCCACATTCACACAATCAATCCCACAGCCCCACACAACCGGGGAATCGGTTCGGGCGGGCGGTCGGGGAATTCGTTCGGCGCTCGATCAAGAAAGCCGTCTGCTCGGACCGGGGCTGCTGAAGAATGGGATCGTGCAGGTGGCGAACGGGGTGCAGCAAGCTTCATCGGACATGCATCGCCGGACACATTGTCCTGTCAAGGCATGGTGTAAATTGTCAGAATCAGGATAGTCAGGATGAACGGGATAGACGGGATGTCTTTTCCCCTTAATCCTGCTCATCCTTTTATCCTGGATATCCCGCTGTTTAGACTTTTCCCATGCATGTGCCGGTAAATGGATAATATGTCGCGTGCAGCAATTGCACGTCATTTGAATGAAAATGTATTTAACGCAGTGGTAATGTTACATTAAACTGTTTGCAATAATACGCGACGTAAAAGCAAAATACTTCTATCCTTTTCACTTCGCCGCACGCTTCTTGCTGAACAGCCATTCCCACACGTCTGCGGTCTTGTCACATTTGTCTGATGCATACTTCGTCACCCGCCCCGGGCTATCACCTGTGTAACTAAGCGCCGCGTGCACCACACTGTGCCCCATGTTCGCCACTTCTGTGAATTTCAAATTATGCCCGAGTTGTTTCATCCACTCAAAGGTGGTATTCCCCAGTTGGACCTGTATTTCCTTGTCTTTGCCCCCCTGGAAGGCCCACATCGGCAAGTCCTTGATCGGGGCGACGTCGGCCCACGGCCCGATCCAGCCGGCCGAGGCGATCGCGGCGGCGAAACGGTTCGGTTGCTCGACCACCGCCGTCCACGTGCCGAACCCGCCCATCGAGTGACCCTGAACGTAAACGCGATCCGTGTCGATCGGAAACTCCTTCGCCAGCGCATCGAGCAGCAGGAACACACGGTCGAGGTTGGCAAGTTCTGGATTCTCCAGGCGTTTACTTTCTTTACCCCCTAAGAAATCTTGCCAGACCTTGGGTAGCTTCGCGCGCACCTCCTTCGTTAAATTCGTCGTCGTGCCCGGTGTCTGCCACATGCCGGGCGACTGCGGCACCACCACGAAGCATGGATGCTTGCGACGCCACGCTTCCTCCCCATAGATCGTGCCCCATTCTCTCACGTTCTTCACGTTGTCGTCTCCGACTCCAGCCGCACCATGCAGCGAGAGAAGCATCGGATATTTCTTGTCAGGATTATTTGGTAGATCGATCGGCCTAAGCAGGCGGTATTTCACACCCTTGAACTCGCGGGCCTCAAACAGAGCGAGCACTGCAGCGTCATCTGTTCCATTACCTTCGCCGTCCGATGTTGCGGCTGGTACGTTCGTAGGAGTCTGCGCAGCATCTTTCCCGCCCTTCGTTCCTTTTGTTTTCATTGTTGAACGATATGCTTCAGCTTCTTTCATGGTGAGGATGCCGTCACCGTCAGCATCTGCGTCGGGGTGCTGTTCAAATGCTTTTTTAAGCTTATCGTTGTTTTGGGATGTCTGCAGAGCGGCATCCTGCGGGAAAAGCATCGTTGCGGCGGCAATGCCGATGATGACAATGCGCGCGGGAAAATTGTTCTTCATTACGGGGCTCCTCGATGTATTTTCTGAGTAAGAGGTTTGGTTTTCATAGGGTGTTATTTGGTTCGACTCTTCGTTTTTTTGCCGGACTTCACCGTTACTTTCTCCGGAACTTGATTTGTAATGGCTTCCCGGGGTGCCTCGGCCTTCTCAAGCACGGCCTTAATTGCATCCTTATCCGCAGGCAGCAGTGAGCAAGAATAGAAAGGCATATGGTAGTACGAAGGTGAAACGGGCAACTCCAACAGGGGTTTCGTCCGGGTCTTTCCGCCGTTACCTTCCCCGTCGTGCTGTTCCCATAAAAGCGTGCTCAGCGGAACGTCTCTCTTCTTAAAAACACCGCAGGATGCCACACTTATGTTTCCCCCGTAGCTCTTGATCATTCCGCCGCTGGGGCGATCCCCGGAATGATCTCCACCCCCAGTATCCATGAAGCAGCTGAAAATCTCCAGGTGGGAGCCCATGTGAGCCGCAAGCCAGGTTTCCGGATGTATTTCGCCGCTGTTGATGCCGAACAACCAAACGTCGGAGTTATAGGCGTGCAACTGATCGGATACTCCGGTCATATTGAGTCCCCGGCTCCAGACCTTCTGGTTTCTGAAAATAAGCTGCGGACCGGGTTCCAATGCCTTGTTGTTTCCTACGGGATTGAAGCTCTCCAGGAAGAGATCCCCCGGCTTCTCCGCAGCGGTTTCATAGCATGTGCGGAACGGATGCCTTAGCCTGAGCTCCCGGAGAACGACGGTCTTGCTCGATTGGTTTCGAATGCCGCCATTCACATTCTTGAACGTGTCGATCGATACCATGGGCCAGCCCCCGGTTTCGATGATGAACGCATACCTCGGATCGTCATCGGCATCAAACGAGACTTCCATCTTGGAGCCGTAAATTCTCCGTACTCCGCCCCGCACGTATATGCTCTTGTCCAACTTCACGATTCCCGTGTTGTTTCGCGAGCGATCCACACCACTGAGAATCACGATCTCCTTTCCCGATTTGTCGATGGCATTCTGGATGGCATCCGAATCGTAGACCTGCTTTTCACAGTCGACGATAACGGACTTGGACAAGTCCCATGCCAAATCGGGGGTTTCCTTGATCGGCAGATTAAGTGTCCTGTCGGGGGCACGGTCCGACAGCTTGACCCCGTCGCCAGTGTGCCATTCATCGATATAGGTGCCTCCCGCAGGCGTTCCGTTGTCGGCGACGACGGATTTAAAGCCTTTAGCCGATACGTTGCGGACGAACAAGTGGCCCGACGTATGCCTGAAATCAATGCCGCAGGAGCCGCCGGCTCTGTCGTAGCTGAAGGCGCTGTCGATGATGGCCAGATTGGTTTCATCTTCGTTGTCCACGGGCTTATCGACATTGAAGGTCTGCAGGTCCCGGATACCGATGCAGCGTTTCTGGCAATAGATGCCGATGTGGGCATTCCGCACGATGATATGCTCAAGCAGGATGTTGCTTTTTGCAGAGCGAATGGACAGATCAAAACCGGTGGAAAAACCTACCACTTCGACATTTTTCACGAAGTGCGTTCCCCCGTAATTGCGATTGAACGCAAACCCCAGGTATCCGTTGCCGTCGGCGGATTTAAGCAGGAGATTTTCCGAGACCCCGACATTGTTCGCATGCTGGTCCAGCGCGATGACTCCGGGGTTGTTCGACCCGGTATTGATCGTCAGATCGATCACGCTTTGATGCTGAAATGTAGCGCCTCCGGGTTGGGGGGTGGCCAACACTACCGCTTTGGGATTGTTGCGATCACCGAAGCCGCTTGCTTTGTCGGCAAGTCGTATCACCGTGCCGGTCATGGACTCTCCCTGAAAGGTCATCCATTCGTTATCGGCACCCGTAGCGCAGAGCTGGATGGTATCCGACACCCGGTAGGTGCCGTTCGGAAGGTAGACCAGCGGTGCTTTAACGACGCGGGCGGCATTGACCGCGGCTTGAATGGCGGCAGTGTCGTCGGTTGTGCCATCGCCCTTTGCGCCGTAATCCCGGACGTTGAAAACATTCGGGATGTTCGGCAGGGGAAAGGCATGAACAATGCCTGCGGGCAAGACAAGAATATTCATGATTGCCCACATGGCGATCCAGACGCTGCGTGGTAAGGCGCCCCTTTTGAAATGGCACTTCACTTTTTGATCCAGCCAAGCTCAACCAGGAAAGCATCCGCCTCGGCGAGGGTCTTGGAATAGTATTCGCCGCCATTGAAGAAGCCATGGCCTGCGCCCTCGTACGGAACCAGCTTGCACGGTCGGCCGGCTCGCTTCATCTCGCTCTCGAATGCGACAACAGAATCGTAGGGGACTGTTTTATCAGCCGTGCCATGAAGGATGAGTGTCGGCGGCGTGTGGGGACCGATGTGATGGGCCGGCGAGATTGTCTCTGCCTCAACGCCGAATCGATTGCTGCTGAGCGCGGCACTGTCTGCTTTCACTGGTGAGGGTGACCAGCCCGCAATGGGAGCGAGCGTGCAGGCGGGGTTAAAGAGGATCATGGCGTTGGGACGTTCGTCGCTGTCGAAGCCGCTAATCGTGCCGGTGGCAGCGGCGAGATGGCCCCCTGCAGAGCCTCCAGATGCGGCAATTTTTTTCGGATCAATTCCGAGTCGTTGGGCATTTCCCCTGACCCAGGCGATGGCCGCCTTGGCATCCTTCACGCATTCCATCACCTGCACATTATTCCGGGACTTCACGCGATAATCGGCGGCGATGGCGATCATGCCTCGTTTGGCGAAATGACGCGCTTGATCTTCGAATGCGGCAGGTGAGCCCTTATTCCAACCACCGCCGAAAAAGAACACGATCGCGGGTTTCGGCACCTTGGGATCTGACTCTCCGAAGATCCAAAGGTTCAAATTGATGGAGCCGATCGTTCGGTATGTCTCGACGCGAGTGTTACTCAATTGGGGTGGATAGCCTTTGTCCTCGGCTTCATCAGACGCGTTGCGGGCGTTCCGGGCAAACGCCATCGCCGCACTGATCGTGATGATTACACATAGAGTTTTCCTCATAGGATTTTCCTCATGGTTCAATTTTTTTTACAGAATCTTTCACCGATTCGCTGCCCGACGCGCACCCACTGTCTTTTTCTCCCTCGAAGGCTGCCCATTCGGATCGCGACCCTACCGTTTCATGCCGAAGGAACGCAGGATGAAGTCAAACGCGGCATTTTTGGGCGCAGGTTTTGAACTGTAGTAGAAATGACATTCAATTCCGAGTGCGTCATATTCCTTCTTGAACAGCTCACCGAATTTCGGATGATGAATAAACCCCCCCGGGCCCGTGCCTTCGGGAAGCGGCGTCGCGCTCAGATCGTTCTTTTCATAATCAAAGAAGATCGGCGGGTCATCCTTGCTCACGAAGTTGATTGCCGATGCCTCATGCCCAAGCTTTTTTACTTTATCAGAAGTAAGTTCTGCCTCTGACGCGACTCCGAAAAACGCGAGCGTCGAGGGAAAAAGCGTGGTGCCGTTATAAATATGTTTCCGAACCATTTCAAGATCGTTGAAGGTCTGTGCTTTATAAGCGAGAACAAACGAAAGACGCGTGGATTCCCGCGCCACGGGATCTTTCGCGTTCGGGTCTGCAAAATCATCATGCGTTGCAAGCCAGACAGAGAGATTCGCGCCCGCGGAACTGCCGGTGGCTCCAATTCGTTTGGGGTCGATGTTCCACGCTTCTGCCTTTGATCGCAGGTACTGCACCACGCGCGCGCCATCGAGCATCGGTGCGGGGAAAGGATCGGTTGTCACGTAACGGTAACTCATCGTTGCGACAGATATGCCTGCATCAAGGCACTGTTTGACCAGCGGGTCATTGTAGTAAATCGACTTGTCGCCGCCGACAAATCCATGGCCGTGTATGCAGAGGAGCACCGGGGCGGGGGTTGACGATTTTGCTTTCCAGAAATCGAAGACTTGCCGCTCGTGAGTTCCGTATTTCACATTTGCTGCGGTGAGCGGGATCGCAGGAGTCTGAGCAGCATTTTTTCCGCCCTTCGCTCCTTTTGTTTTCATTGTTGAACGAAATGCTTCAGCTTCTTTCATGGTGAGTATGCCGTCGCCGTCAACATCTGCGTCGGGGTACTGTTCGAATGCTTTTTTGAGCTTATCGTTGTTTTGGGATGTCTGTAGAGCGGCATCCTGCGGGAGAAGCATCGCTGCGGCGGCAATGCCGATTATGACGCTGCATACAAAAAATTTGGTTTTCATTACGGGACTCCTTGTGTTGCAATGTTTTTAGGAAAAGTTAATTCGGGTCTCAGTTTGGTTGATGTATTTGCAGAAGGATAATGGGTTTCATTTGAAATCTTTAAAACGGTATTTTTTAGGTACATTATAAACCGTCCTATGATGCTTATAATATAATCAATAACAAACATAACGTCAAGTAATAAGTGAACTGTTCAGTGAAAATACCGGTGATGCGGGAGTCCTAAGTTCGGCATTATGTGTACCGATTTGGACTGCGGTGATAAAGTATATTTTGGCGTTTTCCTTAAAAAAAAGCTTCAGAAATTGCTCATATGCCTGTGGGCTGATGGAATCACAGCTGCTTATCAACTGATATTGACGATATAAACGGGATCGGTATCATGCGGCCATGGCGATGATCTACGATAGTATCGACGAAAAAAAAAAACTCTTATCCATTTTTACTTGACTTTTCAAGATATACCGGTTATATTAATCATCATAGGATGCATAAAAAAAAATCAACCGAATCAGATTTGCCGACGTATATCCGGATTTCAAATGAAATCCGTGAGAAATACATCCGCCATGCGTCTGCAGAGGAGATGCTTCCTTCCATAGTGGCGCTCGCAGAAGAGTTCTCGGTGAGCAAGGCCACTGCTGAACGTGCGGTTAAACTTCTTGCAAATGCCGGCGATCTCTATTCTCTCAATGGCAGCGGGACATATGTGCGGATGAAGCAGCAGGCGGTCGATGGAACCGCACTTTCACGAATTTGTGTCCTTGCGCCAATCAATTTTCATGACCCAGCAAACTGGTATTCGAATGCACTTTTCCGCGGCATCTCTGAGCGCGCCATGTCGCTTGGAATATCAATGCAGATCGTCGCAGGAAAAAAGAAAGCAGTCATGCAGGAGATAGCATCCGGAGGAATGCTTCAGTCTGAGTCGTGCGGATTCATCGTGCTTATTTCGGTGAAGGAGAATGCCGATCCGCTTATTGATACGCTCAATGAGTTTCAGCGACGTATTGTTCTTGTTGAAAGCACCGCGTATAAATCGAAGGTACTCACTGCGTCTGTAGATAACCGTACAGGGATCATTAATGCATGTAAACATCTCAAGTCGCTCTCGCGGACAAAAACAATTTTCATCGGTTCGTCAGCGGAATCAGGCGGGTTAATGCAGCGGAAAAATGCATTCATCGAAGCGTTCAGGAACACCGGCATAACCGCTCAAGACGAACGGATTATCCTTTCTGGGGTGAATGATTTCAGCCCGGATATCCGGCGCGGATATTTATTGATGGACGGATACAGTAAAGCGCGTGGATTTTCTTTTGACAGCATCATCGCTGCTAATGACGGATTTGCTGCAGGGTGCATTCTCTCACTGAAAGAACGCGGTGTAAAGATTCCAGAGGACGTCGCTGTTATCGGGTTTGATGATCAGACGCGGCTTACCGAAGGGTTTGTACCAAGCATCACCTCGGTTCGCTTTGATGCGGTTGAACTTGGCCGCAAAGCGGTACGAACACTGGTTACCGGAATAGAGGAGAATATGATTCCAACTGAATTAATCTGCCGTGAGAGCGCGCCAAAGATAATTTGAAATCGGTAAGAGATAGCGAATGAAACGAAAGACGATTATGTGCCGGTAAGGTGTGATATACAGCAATCATCACCGACGCAACGCACCTGACACTCAGATACTTTTCTATATAATGAGCGCACGAAGTGAGGGGAAAAATGTCTTTTGAGAAAGATATTTTTTGCCAACGCAGCATGCGAATGATCCTCTCCGGCCAACCGGTCGCACACCGGCGTTCGAGCGATAGAGTGCAACAACCAGAATATACTCTACCATTATCCACATTACACCTCGCGTGAGGGCGAAGGGAAGAAATGTCTTTCTGAGCACCGTGCCTGCTATGTAGAAAGCAATAATCTATGTCATCAGGAATAATCCCGGTCCTGCATCAGAGCGGCACGATGCCGCGAATGCGACGAATCTGTCCAAGGAAGGACAGCTGAGTCGCGCATGGTGCGAAGAAAGACATTTCTTCTCGAGCTACTAACGCGTGCCTCCGGCCCGCTCGGCCCATCATCACTGCCTCCGCTTGAGATAGAGCGCCACGATGCTCTTTTCCGGCACGGTATACGCGGAGAAATCCGCCATTACCGGAGCATCATCCTTCACCATAATGCGTTTTTCATTCTCATCATTATAAGAATGCACCGACGGCGCGGTGAGCGTTACACTTCGGATCAAATCATAGCGCCCCTTGAATGAAAATACTGCGTCACGTTTTGTGATCTTTTCCCGGTTAACGATGATCAGATTAATCCCGTCCTTTGAGTCAGTCGCTGTAACGGTGCATGAGACATCATCCTTCGCCGGATCCGTCCAGTCGCCGGTAACCGTCGACGAAAGAACATTCGCTCCCATGGCGTCGTTGTACAGTCTGAACATATCGACAATACCGGTTGTATAAAGCGCTTTTGTTTGTTTGCCGCGATAGACAAGTCCCCATGGACCGGCATTGAAGCAGTGATACGTCGCCAAGCCGATATCATCGCGTGCATAGAGCCGGTTGATGAACTGCGCGGTGGCGAGACAGCCCATGAGCGCATGAGTCGTATACCATGTTTTCTCCCAGCGCTCACCCTGTTTCTGCGCCGGCCAGAGCCCGTGTTCTGAGATGTACAGTTTGATGCGGTCGCTGCCGGTGATGTTCTTTACATCGTCGCGGATCACATCGAAATAGGTCTCGATGACGCTCGTCGGATAACCATAGTAGTACGGATGAAATGCGAGATATGAGATATCGTTCCCCAACTCGCGCAGCAGTGTGCGGTGCCAGTCGCGCCAGTCTTCGCCCTTGAAGCGGCTGTAACCCCACGGCGCGGTGGCGGCATGCGGCGCGAATGTCGCTTTCGGATACACACTCCTGACGGCGGCTATCATTTTACGGCAGCGGTCAACGTAATCGCTGATGCTCATGCGGTTCGAACCGCTCACCCATTCCTCTTCATTGCCGAGCTCAAAGGTGACGATATCAACCGGCTGTTTCGCGCCGCCGTCGATGCGCAGTTTCGCCCAGTTCGTCGCACCGCGCGGAGATGAACCGTCTCCGGTGAGGAACTCCGCGAGATCGGCGGCATCTTCCGGTGTGTCATTACGCATATTCAGCGTCCAGATGAAGCGCGCAGGCGCATATCCGCCTCGTACGGCACCAATAAGTTCCGCCGGACCGCATGCGGCTGTCAACGGCTTATCCCACGCGGTAAACTTTGCCGCTGTCCGCGACTCCATCGGTCCGACCGCATATTTCCACCGGAACGATTGCGGGTCCGCGCTCCCGACATACATGATGATGCGGTTGAGCGGTGCGGGTATCGTAGCGAGAACGTTCCGCATCTCGGCGGAAATCTCGGTTCGCTGTTCGTTCATGAAATATCCGTCGATAGGAAATGCACCGAGCACGAATCCGAGACAGCGCTTTCCGCCGGCTCTGAGTACTATTGATTCATCAATGGAAACCGTCACCGGCAGCCGCGCAGGTTTTGAGCCGTCATCAACATCATTCGTGATGATGATATTGTCATATTCGGTGCCCGCTCCCGCTTTCACCTCGGTCTTCGGCGCTTCCGGTGTAAATGCCTCAAAGCTCAGATTTCGTATCGCTATTTTCTTTCCGGCATTCTCTTTCATACCAACTCCGATGATGATGCGAAGCGTTGTATCATCCAGCACCGTATACCGGGCGCTTATATTTTTTTCAGCTGCACCGACGGTCTCCCATATATCAGGACCGATGGTGTCTTTCGCAGGCGGTGTTGCCGCAATACGCGGACCGATGAACAGTTTCGCGCCGGCGTCACCGCCTATCGTCACCGTAATCCGGTACGAACCTTTTGCGACCGGCGTTTTCACCAAGGTAAAGCCGGTATCGTTGAACGCTCTCCCCGCGGACTGCACACTAATCTCAATGCCGCCGTCAATTCCGGTAACCGTCATCCTGTCGCCGCCGACGGTATCCCATCCGCGGATCTTTCCGTCCGCACCTGACGCAAAAATGCCATAATCGATGACCGACACGGCAGCGGATGACATTGCCGCCGTCATGAGCAATACCAGTGCAGTGAAAAAAAAGTTGCCGCGCATAAATGCTCCGTTACCGTTGTGTTATTATGTCAGAAAAAAGTCCGCTGTCCTATAAACGTCTGAGCATCACGACCAGAATGCTCTTCGCCGGGATGCGCATTTTTTTGGTTACAGCGCCACCGGGCTGCCCTGTGTGCTGCTCCACGACGATCTCCTTTTTTTTATCCTCGTTCCGTGATTCCAACGATGCCCCGCTGAGCGTCTGCCACGACTCGAGCGAATACTTCAGTTTTGTATTGACCGCAAGTTCCCGCTCGGATTCCGGGTCCCGGTTGACCAGGAACAGCGTCAAGCCGCCGCGTGTCTTTATGCAGCTGGCGATGAACGTTCCTTCTTTCGTTCTGCTGTCCGTGCTGTCGCCGGAAACGGTGAACGCAACCACCGACCGCGCATCAGCAGTACCCTGTTTTATCATCTTGAAAAGGTGATGAAGCCCGGTGAGATACGGGGCGCACGGGATGTACTTTCCCGATGCGTCGTTGTATGCGGATCGGTATACGCCCCACGGGCCGCTTGAGAAACAATGCATCGTGGCAATGGCGACATCGGGGTTGTTGATATTTCTGACTATCCAGTCACTCACCGCGAGGCATCCGGCAAGCGAATGCGTATCATGCAATGCCTGCTGCACGTTGCTCTGCCCCGGCTTCTTTTCCGGCATTACACCATACTCACTGTTGTATATCTTGATCCGGTTGGTTTTGGTTATGCTTTTAATATCATTGATGATGCTGTTCTGTCTGTTCTCCCACTGGAATCCGGGCATATACGTACCGCCGGATTTTCCGAAATACGTGTGTGTGGTGATGTAATCGATCTGGTCTCCGAGCTCCCGCAACACCGTGCGGTGAAAATCCTGCCACGTCCCGCCGTATTTCTTCTGATAATCCGGTTTGTACACATGTCCCTGCATGCTGGACGCCTGTGCCGCAAACTTTGCGTTGGGCACTACGGAACGGATTGCGTCAATCATGACCCTGCAGCGGTAGACATACGATTGAAAGCTCGGATAATCCGCGCTGTTCGCAATGTTGTCTGCCTCATTGCCGAGCTCCCAGATCACATCGAACGGCTCAACAACGCCGAGAAGCACCCTGCGGGCGGCCCAGTTGGTCTTTCCACGCGGCTTCGCGGTGGCACTTGCACACAGAAACTCCGCGAGATCAGCCACATCCTGAGGGTCATCCAGCAGATTCACGATCCATGCTATTTTTGTTTTTTTGTCGAGTGAACGTAAATAATACAGCTGTTCCACAAGGCCGAAATTCTTAGGCCCAAGCGTATCCCAGGGCGCCAGCTTCTGCGGCGGCCGCTGTCCGAGCGGCCCAATCCGGTCCTTCCACGGTATCGGCTTTCCGGTACTGATCGTACAACGGGCCAGATCAATCGGAAAACCGCTTACCAGCTCGATTATCTCATCGCGGAGCCCGCAAACCGGCGAATTGGTGTCCGTCGGCGAGACAAGCGACTGGTCGGCATTCTGGTCGAACGTTATCCCCAGAATACCCGCATCCCATGATTTGATCACCTTAGTCTCATCGATGTTCACTACGACCGGTGACAGATCCTCCGCGACAAGCGTCGACAGAAATGTGAACAGAACTATGAGCAAACCTGAAAACTGTTTCATGGCCGTTCCTCCTGATCTCCCTATCATCACTTCGATCCGTCCGCGTCTTTTGCAAATGCGATATCATCAAGAATAATCGATCCTTCACCGGATTTTATTCCGAAAATAAGCGCGCACGGCATGGACGGCACATGGACAACTTCAAATGAATATTTCACCATGGCGAATTGATCTCCGGCAACTGCCGCCGGTACGCTTTCGATGATCTTATTGGCGCTCCGGTCAAAATAGCTCATATACACCTGCGGTGACCCGGAAGTATTTTTGAAATACCCGGCAACCGTGTACATCCCGGGCGCGGGAATCCGCACATCCTGGAATGCATACACTGACCCTTTGCCCGAAGACGACATCTTCAGCGCAAATTTTCCGCTGCGTGCCGTATCGGACAATACTATCTTCCCTTCAGGATCTTTTGCCGTGTCGCGGAATGTCCATCCGAGCGGTTTACCCGCGGCAAGCCCGCCCATCGCGATGTCACCGCCGACATCCTCGAAACTCCCGTTCTGATACAGCGCAATTGCAACGGTAGCCCGGCTTGATACGATGCGTAATGGTTCAGCGGTCATGATATAGGCGATAGTTTTCACCGGTATAACGGCCCGCCCGTCACGGACTTCCACCGCAATATTGTTTCCGTACAGATCACTTGCCGATAATACTGTAGTATCGGCAATAATCTCGTGTTCGCCAAGTTCGCTGCCGAGAACGCTCAGAAATGTACCGTCACTCTTCTTCAGCATATGCCGGACTGAATAACCAGATGCGCCGTCGAATTTGACAAGACCGGCAAATGAGTCACAGGTCCGCAGCATGCTCTGAAAATAGCCCACCACCCAGTACTCTATCGACGGAGAGCTTGTCGTACGGTCAAAATAATATTCTGACATCCCCATGTAGTAGTACCGCTCAACACCTTTTTCCATAAACCAGAGTAACGAAGCAACGGAAAGATAATCACGCTTCGGCCCGCCGCTCATCTCATGCCACATATGTTCGGAATTCCAGGACGGCGCCCCCGGTTTCTTTTCGGAAATGAGTTCCTTGAGCGGCAGATAACCGGCAACACCCGCATATGCATGGAAATTGAATATATCGAAATATGCTCCGGCGCCTTTTGACATGAGATCGCGCGGCATGTTCTTATCACCGAAAAGGCCGAAACCGCTGATAAGCACCTTGCATGAAGGGTCGGCGCGTTTCGCCTGTTGGTACGCCTCTTTCAGAAGCGCGAAATATTCCTCAGTACTGCCGGTGAATGAGAACGCCGGCGCGGGCGGGTGCCAATCCACTTCATTCCATATTTCCCAGTACGGAACCCGTCCCTTATACCGCGCCACGGCCTGATACACATAATTGCCGAACTCCTCCACTGATCGCGGCTTCCACGATGAACTGCCGTTCTTGTTCTGTATGGCAGCGGGATCGGCAGGCTCCACACCGGCCCATCGCGGTGTCCATCCGAGCAGTCCGAGCACTTCTATTTTTTCACGCTCCGCCGCGGCGACGAATTCATCGGCGAGGCTCCAGTCCCAGACGCCCTGCTCCGGTTCAACACGCGGCCACATGAAGGGATTCCTTCCGCCGGCCCTGAGCGTCATCAATGCCGCCTTGCGGTACGCCACAAGATCGAATTGCTCTTCGTAATGCTGCCCAAGCCAGTGCGCCAGTTTACCGTCGCCGCCGGCCCGTGCGGGAAACACGGCGACAGTACTCCGGTATTTCGCAGACTGACCGTCAGTTTCGAGCACGGCATTTATTTTGTAGTATCCGTGCTTTTTCAACGCCGGCACCGGCACATCATATTTCGTAAGTCCGCCTCCCGCCGGAAGCGCAATACGTGTAGTCACATCGGCGGCGGTTTTCCCGGAAACATCGGCGGCAGTGAGATGAAGCGGTATGGCAACAGCGCGTCCGGTGCCGTTAAACCCGATGAGCGGATATACCGGATCATCCGTTGTATCGAGACATGTATACCGCTCGCGAAACAGCGGCTTGAGCGTGGAATATCCGGCACTCCAGGGCGTTTCATACTGCTCCGTGCGTGTGAGATGCGCAGCTGCGATGAATGTCGTATCGGCACTCCGTGTGAAATCCCGGGACGTATCGGTCCAGAGTGTTGCCGCATCACATTCCACGGAAGACAGCCGCATCGACTCCACCGAGAACCTGTCCTGATCTACCATAAAACAGGTCGGCACCAGTGCGTCGGGAACGGAGCAGCGCTCGTTCAGTTCAGCCACCTTCCGTCCGTCAACATACAACCGCAGCGCCTTTCCCCAGGTAAGTGAAACCAGAAAAGGCTTTCCCTCAATCCAGCTAAAACCCGGATACGCAAGTGAGCGCGTGTTTGAACCGTCACGGAATATCGCGCGAAGACCCCTATCGGGTATCGGAGGCACATAGATACCGATTAGGGTTCTCGCATTCTTTGACAACTGCTGTCCTGGAATCATGGAAAAGATAAAATCCCAGGTATTCTGCGCCCGATCCATCGGGCGTTTCATATTCAGACGAAATTCTATCGTCCCTTCATCGGCACGGAATATTCCCGGCGTATTCCCGTAGAAGATATTCGTCACCTGCGGCGTAACATCCAGCGCATGCACCGCGGCGGTGATCATTACAAGCAGGACTATCGACAGTACATGTCTCATCGTTACACTTCCTTTTCCGGGCGTACCGGTGCTGTTGATTTGCCTATGAGCAGGACGGGCGATATACGTTCACTGAGAAGCCAGAATTTATCTCCCGGTGTACCGGCGAGTTCAAGCGCACGTTTCCCGATCATTGCCGGATGTGTGTCTACGGTGGTGAGTACCGGATCGTTTTTCTGTGCCGACGTCGCGTCGCACCCTATGACGCTCACGTCGTCCGGAATACTGAAACCGGTCCGCTTGATGCCGGCACAAACCGTCTGCGCCACCTGATCGTTGATACATATCACCGCGGTGGGACGTTCCGGTAATGTCATGAGCCTGTCGGCGGCGTTGAGATGCGCCTCAAACGATGCATAATCTGTGTTGATGATATATGCCGGCGGTATCGTACATGAATGCGCCGCGGCGAAATCGTTCAGAACGCGGATTTTGATCTTCGTCCCGGCGTCATTCTCAAATCCGCCGATGAACGCGATGCGCCGATGCCCGAGCGAATAAAGATATTTGACCGCAATGAGCATCTCTATTTCACAATCGCTTGAAACACCTGCGATAAGTTCGGGGCCGGGGATGCCGACACGCACCATCGGCAGTGATTCCCGGCGTTCGGCAACATATCCTGTCAGCGCGGGGAATTCCCCGAGAAAGATTATCGAACTGTTGTCGCTGGTGATCTGTTCCTGAAGCATGAACTCATGTTGACGGCGCGAGTCTTCCGGCGGTATGATGAGCTTCAGCGCGAAACGATCATAGTCGAGTGCGTTGATGATACCGTCGTAAACGGCATCCCAATATTCCAATTTGCCGATGCGGAAATGCGGATTGGCGATGACATAGATATTTCTTTTTACCGTCCCCGTAGCCGTATAACCTTTTACGAATGTACCCTTGCCCTGAAGCTTGACTATCTTGTTCTCGGCGATGAGCCTCGCCTCTGCAAGCCGAACCGTAGTCTTACTCACTTTCAACTCATCAACAAGTTTACTTTCTGTGGGGAGCTCCCCGTTCACAAACGTACCTTCAATGATACGTTTGTTCAAAAAGTCATATACATACTCTGTGAGCGGGCTATTTTTATTTCTTTGCTTTTTTAAGCCATTCATACTTTTAATATAGTATAAATAATATGACTTGTCAAGCTTATATAATACCTATTTTATCGTTTTGCCAAGCTATTACCTGCCGAATGATGGGCGTATAAATGAAGTCACCTTTTCAGCCAAGCGCTACATCGAGCAGCATCATGACGGCAAATCCCAGCATAACACCCACGGTTGACAGGTCGGCACCGTCGCCGCGCTGAGACTCGGGTATCAATTCCTCGGCGACGACGAATATCATCGCACCCGCCGCAAAGGCCAGCGCATACGGCAGTATCGGCTGAACGCTCATCACCAGCAGCGCCCCGAGCACCCCGGCAATCGGCTCGACGATACCCGACATCTGTCCGAAAAAGAAGCTCTTGCGCCTCGAAAAACCCTCGCGCCGGAGCGGTATCGACACCGCGGCCCCCTCGGGGAAATTCTGAAGACCGATGCCGATGGCAAGCGCCACCGCACCCGCAAGCGAAGCCGATGGAACATGCGCCGCAAGCGCACCGAACGCGACACCGACCGCGAGTCCCTCGGGAATATTGTGCAGTGTTATCGCAAGAATAAGAAGAACGCTCCGGTGCCAGGATGTCTTAACACCCTCAGCGCTTTTTACGGGAAAGCCGATATGCAGATGCGGCAGGACTTTATCAACCAGAAAAAGAAATGCGCCGCCGCACAAAAAACCTACAACAGCGGGCAGCCATGCAATACCGCCGGCGGCCTCGCTCATCTCAATCGACGGCGCGAGCAGTGACCAGAAACTTGCCGCGATCATTACGCCGGATGCGAAACCGAGCATGACATTCAATACCCGCTTATTGATGCTCTTGAAGAAAAAAACCATCGATGCGCCAAGGGCTGTCACCACCCACGTAAAAAGCGTTGCGAACAGCGCCATGACTACAGGATTGAATTTCGACAACCATTCCATGATCATACTACACCTCATCGTGAAAGCTGATATCTAGGATACGCCTCGGTATCCTTCGTTATCCCGATACCCGAACCGAATTCCAGAAATACTTTGCGCTCGGTCTTATCCGCATCGTTGGCAAGAGCGCTCACCGCAATGCGGTCGCCCGGGCGTGCACCGAAGAGATCAAGCGGTACTTTGAACGTATAGCGGACTATCATGCCGTCCTTCACCGCCGTACGTTTGATCCGGCTGTCGGCGTCGGCAACAGGTGTTTTCCATATATTGAACAGCACATTATCGCCCTTAATCGCAGCCCCGCATTCAAGCGCTTTGGAACCATCACGCGCCGCAATACCGAGCTGCACACTGTCGGCTTTCCATATCATGGCAGGGTCGTCCGGCGGGTCCACATGAACATCGTCGGTCACTTCCACCCCGACATACAGCGTTGTATCATCGTTCGCAAGAAACAGTCTGCCCGAAAGATCATTGGCGTTCACCCAAGTATCCCCGGCTGACGACAGGGTCTGTATGAAGCTCTTGTCATTCCGCACAAGTACAGGCTGCATTCCCGAGAACGAACCGTTCCATCGGGATAGCGGTAATGCGCGTTCCTGAATATCGAGAACGCTCGTTTCGGGTATCTTGTACCGCTTCCGCCAGTTGGGTACACCCGCGGCGTCCTCGGCATATTCATCGGCAACAGGCACTTTCAGATCGCCGAATATCTCACGATACATCGCATCGCATTTCGTGGAATAGGAATAGATGAGCCGGTCCGTGCGGTACGGCTTGTCGGTTATCCATTCCGGCGGTGTGAGCGTTTTCACGACGGCACCGTTCCGGCGAATCTCCACTTTCACCTGACCAATTTCCATCGGTATCTGTACGTTGGTGAAACCCGCGTTTGCGGCAAGACGTTTTTTCCCGTTGACCCATATCTCACCCGGCGTTTTCAATATCGCCGCGACATCGATGATATCAAGCAGTTTTATATCGAGCGGTTCGCGCCCGAGATGCCACGACACCACTTCGGCCTTCATCGGGAATATCACCGGTTCTGCATTCACGGGATATTTATGGTAGAAGACCATGACAACATCTTCCGTTGGACGCGCATCCAGCTTTCGCCAGAGCTTCTCATAATATTCAGTAAGCACGGCAAAGGCGAAATTACGGTTCACTTCCGGCGCCAGATGATGACCCTCGGGATAATCATTCCAGGTGACATAGCTTATGAACGATGCGTCAAAATCCACAGCACGCTGCCAGAGCGTACGATACGGCACGGCACCCGGCAGCACGAGATACAGCATTTTCGTCTCGTTGAGCTTCAATGCCGGAAAGTCCGGTGCATTCGGCAGCTTGCCGTTCTTTTTGTACGTCTTCACGTAGTCGGTCATCACCGCCTGGCCGTAATTGCGTCCGCGTTTTTTGCATTCATCGCTCCAGCGCGCCCATTCCTTCGTCGTGTTCTCGTTCGCCGGATAATCGACGAAGCCGGTGACCGCCGGAAAATAACTCAGCACGGCGTCGATGTATTTCTCATACTGCGAATCGAAATCGATGTCTTTCGAACGCGCATTCTTATACATCGTGTCCTGATCCCACACATGGTACACGAACGATGCCGGAATACCGATCATCTGCCGGACAGCCTCATAGCCCTCGGCAAGCGCTTTCACATTGGCCTCGATATCCTTCTTACGGAACAGGTCTCCGTAATTGAACACGCCGTCGCTGTAGCCCTCGGTGGCCCAGGTGAAAAATATAATGCGCCCGTCGGGTGCGCGCAGCCAATTCGGCGAATCCTTGAACTCGCGCAGAAGCTCGCTGATGCTCTGCGCGGCGGCACGGATCTTTTCCTTCGCCTCCACCTTCTGATTCGGATGTGATATACAGAGCGTGAGTTTGAAATCGATCTTCTTATCCTGAAGCACCTTGAAGAACTGGCGTATTATCTGATTGTTCCGCGTGCCGATGGATGGATACGCATCCGGATCGGGCGACTGATAATAAAAATGAAAACCGTCAATGCCGAGCCGTTTGGCGGTGCGCACATCGAACTCTATCGCCTCCTCGGCGGTCTTGTTCGACAGCACCTCCGCAAATGTAGCGCGGTATGTATATGCGCCGCCGATATTGCTTGCCGGTCCGTCGGGCGTGCCGTACACCGGGTTCATGAAATAGCTTTTATCGGAACCAACCGTGCTCATCTGCGTCATATAATGCGCGATGACGGGCTTACCCTTGAACAACGGCAGCGACAGCTCCGGTCTGTTTTTCTCGAGCGTCACCGATGGCACCGGCTCTAGCCCGGGGACTACGGCAACGGCTGCAACAGCGTCCGACAGCATGAGCGCCGCGATATCTTCACCGGCAAGTGCGCGGGTGTAGATACGGACCTCGTCGATGATTCCCTTGAACGCAAAAGCATTCTTTCCTGTTGCACCGATGGATACTGCATCAGGATAATCGCGAAACTCGCCGGTGAACGTCCCGCGCTGTACCGCTTTTCCATCGAGATAAAGCGTTACCTTTCGGGCGTCGAAAACAGCGGCAAGATGATGCCATTCGGACACATCCGTGATCGCCGGCGTAAGCAGCGTACACGACCCGCCGGTTTTCGGCCATGCGGTAAAACCGAATGTGGTGATACCTTTTTCGGTGTGCGCCAGAAGCCCCGCATGGAAACCGGGTTTGCCGACTATCATCCGCTCGCGGCCGTCCTGTACATCCGCCTTTACCCAAACGGCGATGGTGAATGCTCCGTCTTCGGAACCGGTTTTCAGAACGGGCCCGGCAAAATCCGCCGACACCTGAACTCCGTTAAACTTCATGGCTCCGCCCACGCGGCCCGTCACCCAGTCGTTCTCTTTGCCCCGCATCCGTGCGTGATTGGAATTCCCGGAGCTGTCATACACACCTTTACCGCTGCCGTCATTGAATGACCACCATGCGGCGAGTCCGCTGTCGATATCGGCGGCGGAAAGTATTCCGGCGAATGCCGCAGCAGCCGACAGAAGGAAAATGGATTTTCTGATAATCAAGCGCATCGTTTCACCTCGTGATAAAATAGTTCACCCGGCACGCTGCCGGATATATGACTTCGGCGTACACTTATTGTATTTCCTGAACAGCCGGTTGAAATTGGAGAGCGATGAAATACCGCACGCATGCGCGGCCTCGATAACCGCTGCACTGGTGGCAGACAGCATACGTGACGCCTCGTGGATGCGCGCCCTGTTCACATATTCGACGAACGATTCACCGGTTTCCTTCTTGAATATACTGCTGAAATACGCCGGTGACAGACCCAATTCACGCGCGACATCGGCAAGGTACAGCGGCGTATCGAGATGTTTTCGGATATATTCTTTCGCCGATGCAATTTCGAGGCGTTCACGGCTGCGTGACGCATCCATGATCTGAAAACGGACTTCGATGACATGCTCACAGAACAACGCAAGCATATCGACGAATGCCTTCCGCTGCCGCGGCGTCAGATAATGCGAGTTTCTGAACGCCGCACGAAGCTGTGATTCGGGCGCATGCACATCTGAAAATCGTCGGCGGATAGCCCCGAAATACCTGTCACTCCGGGGCTGCGCAAGAAGCTGACCGGTGATAAGCGTTGCCACATGAACACCGCGGTCGAACAGCGGGACGACGATATCATACAGTCCGGCATGACACCGGTAGGGAAAACCCTTGCGCCGCATGACCGACAGCGCCGCATGCTTTTTATCGCAGGCTATGCATTGTGCGTTTATCTTCGGTGACGACCTGATGACATCACAGACGAACGGCGCGCGGTCACGCCGCGGGTGATGCATATGAAGCTTTCCCGACGGATCGATGAGGCGCACGGAAACGCCCATCAGGTCCGATACCTGATGAAAGAACCGCCGGTACACCGGTGATGCGGCAACAGCTTCAAAGGACATAACATCGTTCATGAACGCTATTATATGTCAGTGGATGGAAGTGTAAACATAGCGCGGGACATATCCTATAGCCCAATAATTTTGATATGACGGTACACCAGATCAAAATACGCGCATGGATGCGCGAAAACAAACTAAACTCCCGCACTACGCTAGCGCCAGCGGTGCCGGACGCACCGCGAGAGCGACAGAAAATATTACGAGATACTTTGCATATATAAGATTACAGATTATTTAAATATGCCATGGCACCCTTCAGTACATCGAAAAATATGATTCGTAGAATCTAAAAATATAGATAGACACGCCCGCGCCGATGCGTTATACTGACAGACGTACGAATCATATCCTTTACCGGAGTTATCCATGCGTGTCACCCATTGCATCATCGCCGCGTGTATCGCATGCCTCACCGCCGTCCCGACGCATCCCCGTTCGGTACGTATCGGCGTCACCAACGGCATTCCACGCATACTGGTGGACGGCACACCGGTACGCCCGCGTATGTTCTACGGATATACATCGGTCTCACGTCAGGGCAGCGCATCGCTCAGCAGTGAATGGCGGAACGTGACATTCGAGTTCACCGCCCCGTCGGACGATGCACAGACGGCTGTTCACTTCCGTTTCGGTGAAAATCCGGGCGATATCTATTTCGACGATTTTACGATACGTGACATCACCGCGGACACAGAGACGGCTTCATCGGCATTCAACGACGGTGCATCGTTCTCCGCGCCGTGGGGATATTGGTGTACCGATAAGAACGGGCCGGTAACGTTTACGATAAACGACGGCAGCCTGAAGATACACCTTGAAAAGGACGCCCGGCTCAAGGGATTTCACATCATCTATTCACCGTTCAGCATTACCAAAAACCACCGTTACCGCGTATCAATGCGGGCGAAAGCATCCGATGTCCGTTCGCTGAAACTCGATGCAAAACATCAGGGCGGCGATTTCAGGACGTACGGGGGCCTGCCGACGCCGTTCGGCGATGAAGTGAAGCTTGCCGCAGCCCGCGGTGTTGACTTCATCAGTTTCGAAATACCGCTGTCATGGCCGGAACCGGGAAAAGCATACGACCACGCGGCAGCGATACGCGCCTGCCGCGAAGTACTTGCCAATAATCCGAAAGCGCTTCTCATCCCGCGCGTCAGCATGGATGCGCCGTCATGGTGGCGCAAGGCCTACCCCGATGACACCGTGCTCCGGGAAACCGGAGAGCGCATGCCCTATCCGTCGGTGGCGTCGTCACGTTACCGGAACGATGCCGCGTCCGCGCTCCGTGAGCTAATCCGCACACTTGAACGCGAGTTCCCCGAAAGCATCGCCGGCTATTTTCCCTCGGGCCAGAACACCGGCGAATGGTTCTACCCCGAAGCGTGGGCGAGCAAACTCACAGGCTTCGAAGGCGCCATGCGCGACGCGTGGAAAGCAGCAAGCGGCCTCCCGCTCCCCACCGCAGACGAGCGGCATGCGAACAGTCGCGGCGCATTCCGCGATCCATTGGCCGACAGGAATGTCATCGCGTTCGCACAGTTCCTGCAGGATATCATGGCGGATACCATCCTTGTCTTCGCACGATGCATCCGCGAAGAGACCGCCGGAAACAGACTCACGCTTTTCTTTAACGGTTATACGTTCCAATGCGCAAGCTATTTCTCCGGCCCCGGCGTCACCGGACACTATGCGCTGCGGAAACTGCTTAATTCTTCTGACGTCGACATCATCTGCGCGCCTATCGCGTACAACGACCGGAAGTTAGGCGGCAGCGCTTCGTGTATGGGGCCTGCGGAAAGCGCATTGCTCGCGGGGAAACTCTGGCTCAACGAGGACGATACGCGCACGTCGCTTGCCAAGCCGTTCCCGTTCGAATATCCCGGCTGGAAATCCGGCGTGGACACGCGTGAGGAAACGATCGATATCCTGAAACGCAATGTCGCTCAGGCGTCATGCCGGAACATCGTGAGTTACTGGATGGACCTCGGCGCCACAGGATGGTTCAACGACGCTGACTATTGGGACGTGCTTGACCGGCTGAAACCGCTCGACGATTATCTCCTCGCCATGCCGTCGCCGGCAAACCCGCCGCTCGCACTCGTCGCCGATGAAAAGAGCATGATGTATATCGCCGGAAGCGGTGCATCAAAATATACGACAAGCACGCTTCTCTATGAAGGCCGTGAACATGCCGGACGCTGCGGCGTGCCGTACGGACAATATCTCATGGACGACGTCATGAACGGCAGGACGAAATCGTCATTCTACGCATTTCTCGGCACCTTCGCAATGAACGCCGGGGAACGGTCGAAGCTCAAGCAGGCTGTCAGCAACGCGAATGTATTGTGGTGCTGGGCTCCCGGATATATCGATGGTGAAACACGTTCGCTGGCGGCAGTTGAGGACCTCACCGGATTTGCAGTAACCGAGCTCACCGACATTTCAGCGCAGGTAACCGCCACAACACGCGGCAGAGAGCTTGGTATAACCGCGGCTTCGTTCGGACCCGATCAGAAAATAAAACCGCTCCTGACACCGAAGACATACAGCGCCGATGAAGTGCTGGCGGAATACGGCAACGGCGCTCCGGCCATTGTCATGCGCAAAACCGGGAAAACATACTCGGTGTTCTGCGGCACAACGGGGCTGCATCCGTCACTGTTCCGTGCGATCGCCCGGCACGCGGGGCTGCATGTGTACGCCGACACCGATGCGCAGATATGGGTGAATGGACCATTCATCGCCGTACATGCCGCCGCTGAGGGACCGATTGTTCTGCATACCGGTGCATCTCAGAACGTGTTTGATGTGGTCACGGGCAAGACCGTCGGAAAGGGTCCGGACATTTCGCTGACACTTCACCTCGGCGAGACTGTTGTCCTTCGGATGGACCGGTAGAGCAACCCGTTTATAATTTTGTTCTGAGTTTCGTCTTCACGAACCTGAGCGGTGTCACCTTCTGAAACCGTTTGAACGTCTCGATGAAGTAGGAAAGATCGTTGAACCCCGAGCCGAAACACGCGTCGGTGACCGAAGCACCCTGCTGCATGAGGCGTATCGATTCCTCAAGACGCAGATTCGTCAGATAGGTTATCCAGGTAGTGCCCGCGCGTTTTTTAAACGCACGGCAGAAATAGGTGCGGCTGAGACCCACCGCCCGCGCTACATCATCGAGCGTTATCATTTCACGGAAGCGTTTTGATGTGAACGCAATGACCTTGCGGAGGAAATCATCCGGTTTCATCACTGGTCCTCTGCGTTCAATCGCTGCTGGAAGCATGGCGAACACTGCGGCAAGTTCACGATAGACAGCGCCCGCCCCCGTACCCGGGGATGCCGCCAGACGTAAAAACACATCGCGATGTTTGTCATACCATCCGGACACCACGGGAAGATGCGACCAATCCGCGCCCATCTCCGCGCCGAACGCAGTGATATCAAAAACGGACTGGGCCGCGTGCAGTGAAACCTGTATGGTAGTCACCGTTCCGGCACCGGGCAGTAACTGAAATCCATGAAGTTTGCCGGGAGTAAAAAGATAGACGGAGTGAACTCCGCTCTGCATCATACCGCCGTCCACCGTAAGCGTTCCGCGTGCGCCCTTCCAGATCTGTATTTCAAACATGGCGTGATAATGCAGCGGAGTAACAGGCCAGTTCCCGGAATTGACCGTATCGCTCCACACGGGATTTGCGGCGGTGAATATCCGCCCGGTTTCGTGCAGGGAATAGCGGATTGACGGGTTATGCGTCATTACATTTCGTACCGGCATGGATAATATTACCGTATTTTGCGGCAAAATTGCTGCAGAAAATAAATCATAAAAGCAGTATACTTAAGAATCAGGCGAAGTAAAGAAGCAGATTCCGCTGCTGGTACTGTCCGGCTGCCGTATGAACACATTCCCGGGAGGCATTATGAGACTTACATGCGTTATCATCGCACTATGTACGTGGTCCGTTTATGCGTTCGGTGCATCATTGCCGACGGGGGCCATACTCCTTGAAGCGGAACGATATATTTCCGATAAGCGTGTAACGACCGTTGAGGATGTGCAGGTGAGCGGCGGGGCATGTGCAATATGGAAAAAGGCCGGAACCCCGGATTACTTCAATGTCATATCGATGCCGTTTCCGTCGTCCGGCACCTACACGGTCTGGATCTGTCAATCCGGATCAGAATTCTGCCTCAAGAGTGACCGCAACAAAGAGATCAAATGGATTTTTGCCAAAGACAGGACATTCACCTGGAGAAGCTTCGGTTCTTTTTCCGCGAATGATCTCGGCACTAATTTTTCAGTCATGGTCTCTCCGAAAATGGTTGCCGGTGCCGATGAAGGGCGCATCGACGCGGTGCTCCTGTCGCCTGATGCGGGTTTCGTCCCCTCGGGCATCTACGGCGACTCGGTGACACGTGCCGAGGATACCGGGCAGATACCCGACGCGGCGGCTACGAACAGTGTAACGATAGATTTTTCCGCGGACGGCGGCGCGATAAGCCCCTGGCTTGCGTCGGCGAATATCAACAGCCCGTCGCGGCACCTTATCACCAACCGCGCCTGGGATGAGACGATGCGCGGTGTTTTCGGCGGGCGCATCGTACGGGTGCAGGTTGGGCCGAGAAAGGAACCCGACGCAGCCGGTATCTGGTGGGATTTCGCCACGCTCGATGATTTCTTTTTCCGCGCAACGAACGTCTGGGGTGTAAGCGCCGTCCTCTGCTCTCCGAATTACCAGATAACAGGCTGGGACAAAAAAGCACCGCCGACCGACGAGATGCTTGCGAACACGGCAAAGAAGCTCGCGCAGCTTGTTGAACGGTACGGCACCGGAGCACGACCGGCGGCGGAATACTGGGAAACGGCAAACGAATGGTGGGGCGGATATTGGGAGAAAAATCCCGAGGAATTCTACCGATGTTATATCTACCTCAGCGAAGTCATCCGTGCGGTAAATCCGCGGCTGAAGATAGGCGGACCCACCGACGCGTACCCCACACAGGCACGTATCGAGACCCTGGCGAAACGATATACGAATCTCGCCTTCACAAGCTGGCATATGTACGCCACCGGACGGGCTGATACTCCCGAGGAAAAGATCTATACAATGGCTAACAATATAAAAAAATCGGCTGAACAGGCGCGGACATTAGCACGCACCCTCGGCAGGGAACTGCCGCTTATCATCAGCGAATATCATATCAACTACAAAGCATGGGATCCGCCCGACGCGCGCTGCGCCAACGGCACCGGCGGCGTGTGGAACGCATTTGTGTTAAGCAGACTCGCAACGACCGGCTGTCTTGCCGCTATGGTGCACGACGTCGCCCCCGGCGTCTACGGACTGTTCAGCCCGCGTGATTCGTTCAGCGCAAAACTCGGGCTCATCCCTCCGCTGCCTCCGTCGCCCGGCATCGATGACCCGGTGGCAATGCGTCCCATCGGCGCGGTGCACCGCTTCTTCGCCGACAATGTCGCCGGCGGGAAACTGGCGTCGGTAACACTGAAAGACGAATCGCCGTTCATCGATGTGCTCGCGGCTACAAGCGGCACAGGGAACCGTGTCGTCGTTGTGGTCAACGCCTCATCGGCAGTGCAGCGTTTCCTTCTTGAATCGCCGTCACTTTCAGGTTCAGGTACATATCTGCGCGCTACGAAGGACGGAGTTCAGAACGGGAGCGATACTTTTTTCAGAGACGGAAAAGCCGATATAACGCTGCCGCCGTATGCAGCGCTGATGATGATTGTGTTGAAAAGAGAAGTGAAATGACCGCGAGAATAGATCATGCAATGGAAACCGGTATAAATGTCGCCAAATATCTCACATGCTTTTTCATGCTCGGTACGCTGGCATTTGCAGGATCGTTCCGGTTTATGGGCTCAACGGATAAAAATCCTATCGCCTATGAGGCCGGTGAAACGATGATCTTTACCGTACAGCTGCTTGAAGACGGCAAGCCGGTGGCGGGAAAGAATCTCACCTGGAAACGCTTCGGCGATGACGGCAGATCGAACGAGGGGAAAGCGGTATCGTCAGCCGATGAACCGCTCGTCATCACCACATCGATCGATCGGCCCGGATTCGTGCGCATCATCGTGACGGCATTCGATGAGAACGGGAAACGATTGATGAACGGCGGTAAGCCCATACCGAATTTCGACGGCGGCGCCGGTGTTGCACTCGACAAAATAGAAGGCTGGCCGGAACCCGCGGACTTCGATGCATTCTGGGCGAAACAGAAAGCGAGACTTGCCGCAGTGCCGATGCGTGCCGACATTGTTCCGGTGGAATCAGACCGCCCCGACGTTCTTCTCTTCGACATCAAAGTGGATTGCGCCGGCAAAATGCCCGTCTCCGGATACCTGAGCAGGCCCAAAGGAGCCGCACCGGGGTCGCTCCCCATCAGGATGGGATTCCAGGGCTATGGTGTTAAGGGCGCCGCAAAACCGGCCGAGTTCACGACGAACGCACTTATCTTTAACATCAACGCCCACGGCATTCTCAACGGACAGCCGATAGAATATTATGCACAGCTTGAAAAAACAACGCTTAAGAATTACGCATTCATTGCGGAAGAGAACAAAGCTCCGGAAACAGCCTATTTCAACGGCATGTTCCTTCGCGTAGTGCGCGCGTTGGAGTTCATCAAGTCGCAGCCGGAATGGGACGGCAAAAACATCACCGTGAGCAGCGGCAGTCAGGGTGCATTCCAATGTCTGGCCGCCGCCGCTCTCGACCGCGATGTGACCTTCTGTAAAATACTGATGCCGTGGAGCTGCGATCTCAGCGGCGCGGTCAAGCACGATCGCCAGCCCGGATGGCTACCGCGATGGACCAATGCACTCGGTTATTACGACGGGGCGAATCTGGCAAGGCATATCAAATGCAGCATAAGTATCGTATCAGGTCTGGGTGATTATATCTGCCCGCCGTCGACGCAGGCGGTCCTCTACAACAATATCACCGCGCCGAAAAAGATCATTTTCCAGCAGGGCAGCACGCATGAATATCAGATGCCGGGCGGTGCACGATACACGCTCTCCAGTAAAGACTGGGTCGAATAAACATTCAATGCCGCGTATCATACCCTATAAAATCTGCGATGAGCAGACATTATCACTTCATCTTTTCCAGCCGGAGTTAAAAAAGAAATGCACTCCTGTCATCGTATTCTTTCACGGCGGCGGCTGGGGCAGCGGTGCGCCTGATGTACATTACTATAATTGCGCACACTTCGCTTCACGCGGATGGACGGCAATATCGGTGCAATACCGGCTGAAGAATCCCATCAAAGCGGTGGCTGATGCAAAATCCGCGGTGCGCTGGATACGAATTCATTCCACCGAACTTAGCATCGATCCGGAGCGGTTGGTTGTCGGAGGCTCATCAGCGGGCGGTCATCTGGCGGCGTGCACTCAGTTGGCGGTTACCGGCGACGACTCTTTGGATGACCTCAGTATCCCGGTTACCGCAGCGGCATGCATACTTCTCAGTCCGGTGCTGGATACCGGCACAACAGGATTCGGCAACAACATGTTCGCCGGCCGCGGTGAGGAGTTCTCTCCGTTGCATCTGGTCCGCCCAGGATTGCCGCCCATGCTCGTCATGCATGGAACTGCCGACGACACCATCCCTTTCGCTCAGGCGCAATCGTTCCACGACGCGATGATTTCATCCGGAAACCGATGCGAACTCAGGCCATATCCCGGTGGCGACCACATCTTCTGGCGAAAGGATGCACAGACACAGTCTGCAATCCTCGGAGAAATTGAACAGTTCCTCTACCCTATCTTAGCGCGGGACATAACCCGCAACCCAAAAGAATAAAATACGCTATCTGCCAAGACCGAGACTGCGGTCTATCTTCGCCTTCGTCACCGAGAGTATTTCGCCGGTCTCCACGTTGACAAGTTTGAGGAAAAGCTCATACTGCTCTTTACCGCCCGCAAAAAGCTGTCCGGTGATGAGCATCTGCGCACCGAGCAGTTTCCCCACTTTCGCGGCATTCTTCTCGTCGGTAAGCCCCGTCATGGTGAGTTCAAGCTCCTTCATTATCTTCTGCAGGTCTTTTCGCTCAACCTGCGTGAACACCGTGCTCCGCGAGAGCACCAGGCTGAGCTGTTCGCCGAAATATTCCGCGTCGGCGGCGAGCGCACGATCGGCGGTGCTGAACGGCATTAACGACACACGTACACGCCCGCGTATCGATATCGATGAGTAGTCCACGAGCTGTCCGAGCGCCATGCCGAAAAGTTTGCCCACGGTCTCATCACGTTTCTCATCGGTCTTGGTTGCGGCGAAGAACTCATCGTCGGCGGTAAGCGGTTTGTCGGCGAGAAAGGCGAGTTCCTCCCGCGCGAACTTCATGATAACCGTCTCGAGTTTGTCAGCGGTGAAATTTGCGCCGGTGTGATGGCTCACACTCTGCGCCGCGCCGCCATCGCTGTCACCGCGTTCACCGTAGGTGAGGAATATATACTTCGCGTACGTATACTGCGCCACCTGCCTTAGTACGTATTCGCCTTCCACCGGAAGCCCGCCTGTACCGACGGTGAATATCTTGATGCCTTTACGGTTTGCGTCTACAGCCGCGTCGGCATAGGTATACTTCTGTCCGTAATCCAAATGCGAGGAAGCATCGGTGATGACAAAGGCAAGCCGGATGCCGGTCTTGTTCCACTCCATCGCGTTCACCGCATCCTTCAATGCGGACTGAAGGTCTTCAGGCTCATCGCCGCCGCCGCCGGCCTCAACCTTCGCAAGCTCCTTCTGAAATGCGTCGAGGTCCTCAGTAAGCGGTATCACTTTCGTGACATAATCGTCGCCCTGATCGCGATAAAGCACCATACCGAAACGCACCTTAGGTTTTGACCCGAGCGCCGCGATATTAAGCCGGATAATCTCGATGGTATCCTTGAGGCGCTGTATCTCCTCACCCATGCTGCCGGTGGTGTCGAATATGAAGACGATATCGAGCGGTACGGATGCGGGGATGACGCGCGGGGCATTGAGCGCTATCGCCACATCACGTTTCCCCGCACGGTCAAAGACCGCATCCTGACGAAGCTGATCCTTGATGACTACGGCTTTGTATGAACGGATTCCGCTGTCGTAGCGGGTCGGAAAAAAGAGAAAGCTGCCGTCGGCATAGGTGGTACCGGAAGCGAGTGTTTTGCCGTCGGCGCCGGTAACGGTCACCGCCGCATTGGGAACACTGCGTCCATTCACATCCTTCACCGAGAGCTGGATACGCTCCTGAACGCCGAGATCATAATGACGCACGCTGTTATATTTTTCAAGAAAACCGATGAAGTAATTGAATTGTTTATTGTCGTCGGAGAAGCCCGCCTTCAGGCCCGATGCTGTCGGAGCGCTGCGCATTGCCGCCGCTTCCCGGGGCGCCTCTTCACGCATCATGCCGCCCACCCGGCCGCGACCGCTCTTCATCGCCGGTGACGTTGACGGCAGTCCCGCAAAACCGTCATCCTTGCGCTTCATCACTTCGCTTTCATTGCGTTCCACCGCAAGGGCGCCGCCTTTCGGCGCAACCCGTTTATCGGCATCGTCCGCTGCTGCCATGCCGGCCTTGGCGCTATTTGCTTTTTCAAGATACAACCGCACAAGAGACGATAAGAATGTGCGAAGTCCGTCTGACTTAAGTTCAACGATAATCACACATCCGCCGCGATCGTCCCAAACGGCATCAACTACCGTTATAGCGTTCAACGTATCCGCGGCCTTTTCACGCAGTACTTTTTCCGCGAGCGCTGCATGAGCGCCGGTACCGGATTCAGGCAATGTGGCCGCTATCCGTGATGCAATTCTAGCCCGCGCATCGGCCAGCGCCGCCTGCCGTGCAGCTTCCTTTTTCCTCCCCGGATCTTTTTCATCCGCCGGAGCGGCTCCTTTTCCGATGATGCGAAACGTATTATCATCGATCCATCCCTCGGCAGTTGCGCCGAATGCCGGCAGTGCGAAAAATGCCGTGATAACGCAGGAAAGAATGACGGCGGGAATCCGATTGCTCATATGATTCTCCTTGACAGGAATGGATACCGGCAGAGGATTTTTAACCCCGGCCGGATGCTCTATATAACGTACCAAAGCATAAAAAGTAACCGCCCGCACAGTATATCGTCTGAGGCGGGGAACGCAATCTGCCGCACGGCACTCCGGAACACCGTTCTGCAAAAAACGCTTGACAGACGTTGCCGGTATGCTACAATCATGAAACTTTGACGGTAATCACCACGAACGAATAAAGGCGGCATCATGACCGATATAATCATCGACGATGAAACAGTATCCGTCGACGAGAAAAAGAACCTGCTTCAGGCCGTGAATGAAACGGGCAGGCATTTCATACCCCACTTCTGTTTCCATCCCACGCTCAAAGTATCGGGCAGCTGCCGCATGTGCCTGGTCGAGATCGGAAGCATTGTGAAAGACCCGTCAGGCGCCGAATCGATACGCATGGTCCCGAAACTGCAGCCGGCCTGCAACACCGCGGTACGCGAAGGGCTCATCGTCCGCAACGAAAAAAGCGACAAGGTTCGCGAGTTCAGAAAATCACTTATTGAATTGTACCTCACCAACCATCCGCTCGACTGCCCCGTGTGCGACAAGTCGGGCGAATGCACGCTGCAGGATTATGCGTACGAATACGGCGCCGGCAAAACACGTTATACGTTCCCGAAACGCCGCGCGCAGAAAAAGAAAATTTCCGAGAAGATAATCCGCGAACAGAACCGCTGCATCCATTGCGGACGCTGCCAGCAGTATTTCGAGACCTATACGGGCGACACCCCGTATTTCCGCACCAACCGCGGCGGAAAGATGGAATTCGATATCTTCCCGGGACATGAATGGAGCGGCAATTATCAGGGCAACACCATCGATCTCTGCCCGGTCGGCGCACTTACCGCCGTTGACTTCCGCTTCAAGCGCCGTGTATGGTTCCTCGACAGGAAAGAATATCTCTGCCTCGGCTGCGCGAACGGATGCAACATACACATTCATACGGACAGCAAACGCCCGGTTGACGGCATTATGCGCGTTACCCCGAGACGCAACGACAAAATCAACGGATTTTTCATGTGCGACGAAGGCCGGTTCTCGCATCCGAAAACAGCGGCACCGCTCAAACGTCTCACCACGCCGCTCATCCGCGGCAGCGAAACGACATTCGATGCGGCACTCGCGGAATGCGACCGCGTTCTGAACGCACACGCGCCGGAACGTATCGCCGCTCTGGTCTCAGCCTACGCAAGCGTTGAAGACCTCGTCGCGATGAAAAACGACCTCACCGAACGCGGCATCAAAGACATCGATTATCGTATCACCGACGCGCAAATCAGCGGGAATACCGACACCGGCGATGCATTCCTCCTGAGCGTCGACCGCCATCCGAACTCGCTCGGCGCGGTTGAAGCCGAATGCCGCGGCAGTGTCACCGCACGCGATATGGCATCCCGTCTCGGCACGACGTATGCTGCCGCCGTCATTGTTACCGACCCGATAGTCGACGCCGACGAAGCGCTCATCAATGCGCTTCTTGCGAAAGCATCGGACCTTATCGTTTTTGCGGCACACGAGAGCAGGCTTACGCACGCCGCTGCTGCAGCGCTTCCCATCGCGGCATTCGGCGAAATAGAAGGTACGTTCATCAATCGCACGGGTATACCGCAGTTCGTTACGCGGGCGGTCACACCGGCACATGAAGCACCGCAGATAAAAGACCTCGTCCACCGCATGGAACGCCGACTGGCTTTTTAAGCGCGGATGTCGCATCCGCAGAACGCGCCCCGCACGCAGCATACCGAAGTGGCACAGAACGCATCGCTTCCTTGACAAACGCCATAAGCGCAAATATAATCGACGCAGATGATGCGATATACAAAATTGTTCGATGAACTGAAAACGATCGCCCACCCGTTCGCCATAGACCGTGTTGTGGCGCACATGGCGAAAATAGTAGAACATGAACTCCCCGCGCAATCCGTTGATGTTTTTTTCCAGCCGCCGCAGGCAAAAGAGATAGTCTGCTGGCACCGGAAAAGTCACGGCAAGGCATATGACAACAGTCATGCCGCTGCGCTGGCGGCGTTTCACCGCGGACAGAACAGAAACAGCGGCAATCTATTCGCCTACACGCTCCGGGCGCGGGCCATCCCGTTCGGCGTCATCACCGCGCATCTGACGAAAGACCACGTCTCCGTCGACGAACGGCTGCTCATGCTCATCGATTATTACGCGCTTCTCCTCTATAGCGAAAAGCTGTCATTCCTCGCCAACCGCGACCGGCTGACGCATTTGTACAACCGGGGATATCTCTTCCAGACGCTTGAACGCTGGGCGGAAACCGGCGACATATCGATCATCATGATGGATATCGACCATTTCAAGCATTACAACGACCGCTACGGTCATCAGACGGGCGACATGGTGCTGCGTAAACTTGCCGTCACGCTCCGCCGGGAATTCCGCGACGCGCTCATCGGCAGATACGGCGGCGAGGAATTCCTGCTTGCATTCAAAAACGGCAATGAATCCCAGGTTGCCGCGGTGATGGAACGCATCCGCTCGCTCGTTGCCATGACCGATTTCTCGACAAAAGACTATTCGCTGCGCATCACGCTCTCACTCGGCGGCAGCATATACCGTCACGTGCGGGACGATATCAACGACTGTATCGGCCGCGCCGACAAGGCGCTCTACGAATCCAAACACGCCGGGCGTAATCGTGCGATGATGGCTCACGAGGCAAGCGCATGAAAAACATACTTTGCCTGCTCTGCACCGCAGTTGCCGTAACGCTTTATTCGCAGACATCGAACATGACACCGGTCACAGGTAACGCGGGCACGAACATAGCAACGCCGGTATCGTCGAACATAATTCCTGAAACAAACGCATCATCACCGACAAATGTGCTGCTTACGAACAGCATCGGCGAACCGTACCGCAACTCAATCGACGCGCTTGCGGCCGAGGCTTCGCAGACGGCGTCCGGTCCCGAAGGCATCATCGAACGGCGCATGCGAATCGCGGCACTCTATTATGCAACCAATGATTTTCTCCAGGCGCTTTCATGGTACGCGTGGTGGCAGCAACAGCCGCTCGGTTCGAATGCCGTACTGCCGCCGGCTGTCCTTCCATCCGATCATACGGCGGCATGGAACGCATTCTCAAACAGCGCCGTCACCGTCAGCGATGTGTTCTTTGTGATCTCATCACGCGATCCGTCGCTGGGCGATACATTCGCCTCGCTGGCTGAAACGTTCTCACGCGTCTCATCACGGATCGTGCCGGCCACAGATACCCTGCTGTATTTCCGCGGCATGCTTCACTATCTCTCCGGCGATTACGGCCCGGCGCTGGCATCTCTGAACGCCGTCACCGCGAAAAGCTCGTTCCCGCTCATGGACCTCATGCTCGGGCTCTCCTATCTTTCGTCACTCGACACCGCGAAGGCGTTCAGTTACCTCAGACGCGCCGCCGCCGAAAGCGACCGTGCCGCGCTCATGTATAACCGCGCGCTCATCCGCTACCGCGACGGCAAAACGGAAGCGGCCTACCGCGATCTCATCGATGCGGAACGCATACGGGCAGGCGCACCGGAAATCTACTATAACATAGGCACCATCTACCGGCAGAACGCCGATATGCAGAAGGCAAAATACTATTTCGAGAAAGCGCTCGCGGCGGACAGCACCTATGCCCTTCCGGCATACGCACTCGGCGTCATTCATCTCGAGCTTGAACAGTATGAAACCGCGATGGCGTTATTCCAGCGCACCGAATCGAACACGTCGGGACGCGGCATTCAGGGCGTCAAAAAACCGTATCTGTACAACAATATGGCGATATGCCGGCTCAAGTCAAAAAAGGCGGATACCGCCGAAGCGCTTGTTTTTGCGGAAAAAGCCGTAACCGAATATCCCGCCGCTTTTGCGTCCGCGAGCAATGAGACGCGCTTTGTCGACCCCCGCATTTACGAGACAAAGGCGGTAATACTCGCCGCTCGCAAAGACTATACGAATGCCATAATCGCCATTGACGCGGCACTCGCCTCGATATCGAACATCGCAACCGTATCGCCGAACAATCCGTTACTAGGAGCATCCAATGATTACCTTCGTCAGCGCAAGGACTGGTCGCGTTAGCATCGCGCTCGCGGCCGCCGTATTCCTCGCCGCAGCTGCAGCCGCGCCGCTTTTCACGGCAGCGGTCCCCGCTCATGAATACAAGCTCACCGACCCGGTGTGGGTATACCTCGGACGCGCAAAACGGTTCATGGCCGAACAGGAAAACGGCAAGGCCATGCAGCTCCTGCACGAAGTCATCGCCGCGGAAACGAACAACGCGGACGCGCATTTCCTGCTCGGCGTGCTCAACGCGGGCGAGAACCTTCCGGATCAGGCGATACGCCACTTCAATGCCGTCATCAAATACAGCAGCCGGCTCACCGTCCCCGCGCAGGAGGTTGAGGCGCGTTTCATGATTCTGCGCATAACCGGTGAAAAGAATTCAAAGATAGAAGACAAAGATATCAGCGACATTATAGCGCTTGCCAAACGCAGGAAAGACCCCTATCTCGAAGGACGTCTGTATTTCATGCTCGCCGAATACTATGAAAAATTCTCGAACGAAGTGCAGGCTGAGATTTATTACGATCAGGCATATGCGAAGGAATATGAACGCAAATTATGTCAGTACCGATGCTCACTCATCGCCCGGGCGAAGAAGGACGCGGCGCAGGAAAAGCGATTCCTTATTCGCGCAACGGAATATTCGTTCGATCATCCGTCGAGAGAGAACGATCGTATTGAAATGCTCATTCAGAAGCGCCTTGATGAACTCAAATCGGTGTCGATATCGCGCCGGTCACTGCCGAAGGCGAAGTAATCACCGCCGTCAGAACAGAACGCCCCGGTATTCATTATAGCGGCGCGATAATTCCGATGCGATTTTGCCCACGCTGAACGCCGTGGTGTTCACACGGTTCACCGGCACGATGCCGCGCACCGAGCTTGATACGAACAGTTCGTCAGCGGCCCAGACTTCCTCCGACGCAATATCCTCAAGAACCACATCATACCCCATATCGCTGCCCATGAGCACAACGGCATTTCGGGTTATCCCCGGAAGCACATTCGCCGGCGGCGTATAGATGACACCGTTCTTCACCACGAACACATTCGCCGAGGTGCACTCCAGCAGTTTGCCGTCATGGACGAAGATGGCATCGTCAAATCCCTGTCGCCGCGCCTGGGTCCGGTAGATCACATTCGCCAGATAATTCAGTGTTTTATGCTCGGCGAACGGATGGTACGCGGTCCGGTGCACCATGGTCAGCGCGATGCCCTTCTCATACAGTTCTTTTTCGACAACAGCCTCGCCGACGATCATATAATATGATGCGTCGTGATTATCATTGATCGCGAGGTCCGTGCGGGAGGAACCGTTTCGTGTAACGATGATTTTCGCATACGCATAACTGTCGGCAAGCGCGTTTTTCTCGACGAGCACGGCGATGAGATTTTCCACCGCCGACAGATCAAACGCGATATCAAGCTCGAGGAATTTACAGCCGTCTGCAAGACGGTTCAGATGCGTTGTTAGATCGATAATCCTGCCGCGGCTGATAAAAAACGTCTCGAAAACGCCGTCACCATAGTGGAGCCCGCGATCAAATACACTCACCTGCGCCTCAGCGGCGCGCACCACGGTGCCGTTGATCGCGACGAATTGGTCCGCCGGTTTTGCTACCATTGCGCCCTGCACCATTCACGCACCGCCCTGCCGTTGAATGTGATGTCCTGACCATAGATACGAAGCGTCGCCGCGATCGATCCGTGCTGCGTAAGACTCTCGATCACCGGATACAGAGCGCCGGTCTTTTTATTCACCGTGTAATGCGGCGTAAATGCGATGACCGCCCCTTCATTTGTGGAGGTCACCGACGTAACTTTCGTATCGTCGTTGTGCGTTATCTCGACACCGGTTATCGGCGTCCACTGGCCGCGATAGTTATAGAACGCTTTTGCGGGAATGGCCCCGCCCGGACGCGCCGTGAACACGGAAAGAATGACCATACCTGCCGAGGGATGGAATGCGGTACCGATGATGCGCTCCGATGAGCATTTCACCGGCATGATACCGGTAATATAGGTGGTGGCAAAAAACGCATTTGACAGCACGAATGAATCACCGGGGATGTTTATCCTGCCGTTCACCGTTCCCGTTGCAACCTGCTCGAGCATCCCTTTGTTGCGGTTCCAGTTCACCATAACGCCGAGCGGCGCGCTGGTGTATGCGCCGGAAAGATCGGCAACGGCTTTCCTGTCAAGTTTCAGCGCGCACATAAAATTCGTCGTCTCACGGTCGAACGAGAATGAACCCGCCGCCGTTTTCATGGATCCGTGCGCCATCGCCTTTTCAAACGATATCCGGCGGCTGTATCGCTCCGCTTCCGTATGGTAGAACGATGTGTTATTCGGAAAATGATACAGCGTATAGCGGAACGATCGTACGCTCCCGATATTCATGAGATCGATGCTCATGATGACATTGCTCTGGATGAGATTTATCGAGAACAGTTCTTTATAGGTCGTGGTGCCGAGCACCGGCAGGAGATGCTTGATGCCGTATATCTTCGCGTCTTTGATGCTGATATTCTCAATATCGTTCGTAAACCAGCCGGAAGCGAACATCCTGTTCTCGTTCACCACGCGGCTGACGCGCGCCGGAAGCCGCACATCGCCTTTCGGCGGACTTACTTCCTCCACCGTGCGGAAATTGAAGTAGATGAAATACAGAATGAAAAACGCAATGCCGGTGATAATGATCCATCGATACGGCGTTTTTCTCTGCCGAAGCCCTTTTTTATAGACGTAATAACCGCTCGCGTTTTTTCCGCTCATTGCGTGTCCTTCTTCAGATTACATGCAGTATACCGCACGCAGATAAAACCGTCAAGGCAACATGACCGGAAAAAAAACGTCATTCCCGCGCTATGCCGTATTCTTTGATCTTCGCATAGAGCGTCTGCCGGGTGATATCTAGTACATCGGCGGCCTTCTGTTTGTTCCCGCCGCTGGCGATAAGCGCCTGGCGTATCGCGTCGCGCTCGATATCACAGAGCGTTTTACCGGCGAGCGGAAGCTGGGCCTCCCGCACCGCACCCGGCGAGGGAGACGCGTTGAACTCATCCGGCAGCACCGATGTCGTTATGTGTTCATGCAGTATGGTGAGCCGCTCGATGAGATTCTTCAATTCACGCACGTTCCCCGGCCAGCGATACCGTTCAAGCCGCTCGAAAACGTCCTCGTCAACACGCACTTTGGTGCCGTGTATGCGCTCATTGAGCGTAAGAAACAGCGTCGCAAGCGGACGCACATCGGTGGAACGTTCTCTGAGCGCCGGCACTTTCAGCGGCAGCACGGTAAGCCGGTAATAGAGATCCTCACGGAATGTACCGTTGGTAACCGCTTTTTTCAGGTCGCAGTTTGTTGCGGCGATGACACGCACATCGACGAAAATACGGTTCACCGACCCCACGCGGTCTATCTCGCCGTTCTCGAGCACCCGGAGCAGTTTCGCCTGCAGCGGCAGCGGCATCTCGCCAATTTCATCAAGGAATATCGTGCCGCCGTCGGCGACCTCGAACTTCCCCTGTTTCATCTTTATAGCGCCGGTGAACGCCCCGCGTTCATGCCCGAAGAGTTCGCTTTCCAGGAGATGTTCGCTTATCGCCGCGCAGTTCACCACGACAAGCGCTTTTTCCGCACGCTTGCTGTTACGATGCACAAAGGTGGCGATAACTTCCTTGCCCGTGCCGGACTCGCCCTGGATTATCACCGTGCTGTCCGTTGCAGCGACTTTTTTCGCCTCATCAAGCAGATGATGCATCATCGGACTTTCCGCCACCACCATCTCGGAGACATCGCGCAGTTTTGAAAGCTCTTCCTTCAGATAAATGTTCTGATGCTCGAGATTGATCTTCTCTTCCGCTTTTTCGAGGACGGCGAACAATTCATCATAATTGATGGGTTTCAGCAGATAATAGAACGCACCTTCGGTCATCGCCTGCACCGCGCTCTGCACGCTGCCGTATGCGGTAAGGACTATGGCGGGGATCATGATCGAGTTTTTCTTCATCATCTTGATGAGTTCAATGCCGTTCTCTTTGCCGATGAGAAGGTCGGTTATGAGGATATCCACCCGTTCCTGATGGAGCATCGACAGCGCTTTGCCGATCTCGTCACAGCCAAGCACTTTATACCCTTTATCCGTAAGCGCAAAGGTCAATAGCCCGCGCAGCTCTTCTTCGTCGTCACAAATAAGTATTGTAGGCCGGCGCATGAGATCCTCTAAACTCAATGGATATTCGTATCATAGTCCGTAATCCGATTTTGTCAATCAGCGGTATGTCCGGTGCTCACGCCCGGCGGGCGAGACGTACGGTATGGTTGCCGAAAAAGCGGTATCGCAGAAAGGCGGAGCGCTCGCTTTCGATGACCGCAGCGCGATAGGCGACACCTGCGGGTTCTCCTGAGAATATATTCCGGTACAGTTCTCCCAAAAACGCTCCGTCGTGTGCGTCGGCAAGGGCTCCGTTCGCGGCGATGACCGTGGACGTACCCGCGTACATTATGGCGGGGATGATATGCCTGCGATCGTTGACCGGTACACGCGCCGTCTCGCAGACGTTTGCCACAACCAGCGCCGGCGCCGATGCGAGCGTAGGCACATCGCGGGCATAGAGATACTTTTTCGCCCCGATGGACCATGCGGTGACACCCCGCTCGTTAATCCCGTGCGTGATCACATGCACAACATCGTGTGATGACAATATGCCGTGCATATCAAAGACTGAAAGCGGTCGCGAGATGCACGTACAGTCGATATGAGAAAAACTCCGGGCGAGTTCTGCAAGCGCGGCGGATTCACGTTCAGCGTCCGGCAGATCACGATGCGGAATGGAAATCACCGCAAACGAAATACGTTCCGGGGCTTTACGATGCCGGATGGGCGAATGCGGGGCGTGGGCCAACAGCGTTTCACGCGCTATAAAACGGCCGTTCGACGCTATTATCTCCCAGGGCAGTTCGGCGGCCTTCGCGTCAAGATCGAGATGTATGGTCTTCGAAGCATCGGCTACGAACCGCTGCATATTCACATCGGGAAACAGGAGCGAAAACAATGTGCCGCCGATAACCTCCAGCCGTTTACGCTGACGCAGCTCACCCATCGGCTGGGCCATGATATCACGCACTTCGCGGATAACGGCATTAACCGCCGACGGACGTACATCTGTTTTATGATCGATAATCGCGGTATCATGTCCAAGCTCGATGTACCGGCACGAAAAACGTCCCGAGGCGAATCGCGCCGACATGAGCACGGACGGGGCTGTATTCTGCGCGGCGGAGAGCTTTTCATACAGACGCTTCGCCTGAGTATCGTCGAGTATCACCGCCTCACCGGCATTCATGACCGCATCATGAAAACAACCCCGACGAAAACAGCGCTCCTGTGTGAGGGGCACGGCGTAGAGGCCGTTCTTTCTTTTTCGGATACGATCGACCGCGGCGCCGTACGGACCGAATACTTTTTTATGGTGAATATCGTATACAAATAGCGCATACTCCGCGCCCTTACGGAGCAGCGGCTTCACCGATCTATGCGACAGCAGGAGCGACGCCCCCGACGGGCGGAACAGAGCGGCATCACCTGCCGCCAATATACTCACCCCCCGCATACGTCAGTTCTCACATCGCCGCAAGCGCGCGCATTCGGCGCATGAGCTTTTCTTCCGGTATCGTCCGCCATACATCAATCAGTTTATTGAGCTCGTTCTGATATTTCGCTGATGCAATTTTCGTGTTCACCACACGCCATATTTTTTTATGCGCTGTTTTTGCATGCGCTTCATTCCGGAAAAACAGCGCCTCATTGAGTTTTTCACCGTGTTTCGGCTTCACGAAACGTATGCCTACAATATCCTGCTTTCCCTTGAGGCGTATCATTTCTGCGGCAAGGAGCGCGATACGCACCGGCTGGCCCATATCGAGTACGAATAGATCGTTACCCGACGCAAGCCGTGAAGCCTCAATAACGAGCGATGCCGCCTCACCGATGGTCATGAAATAGCGGCGCATATTCTTTCCCGTCACTGTAACCGGCCCGCCCTTTTCTATCTGGCGCTCGAATATCGGGACTACGCTGCCGCGGCTGCCGAGCACATTGCCGAACCTGACGGCGGCGATGGTCGTCTTTGTCCCCGCACGTGAGGCGAGATACCGTTCGACGATGCGTTTGCTCACGCCCATAATGCTCACCGGATATACCGCTTTATCGGTTGATATGGCGACGAATTTCTTCACTCCGTGTGCGACAGCGGCATCGAGAACGTTACGCGTACCGATGACATTATTGACAAAGCACTCACGTACATTGGCCTCCATAAGTCCTACATGCTTATGCGCGGCCGCATGAAAAACAATATCGAATGCGTGCTGCGAGAAAAGGCCGTCAAGCTGCTCGCGCGAACGTATATCCATGATCACCGGACGTATCGCCGCATCGGGATATGCCTCCGTGAGCATGTTGCACGATTCAAAAATACTGTTCTCACCGTGACCGAGGAGAAACAGTTCCTTCGGCCCGTACGCGAGTATCTTTTTAGCAATCACACTGCCGATGGACCCGCCGCCGCCGGTGACCAGCACGCGCCGGCCGCGTATGCTTTTCCGCGTGGCCGCGTTCTCGATATTCACCACCTCGCGGTGCAGGAGATCTTCGATGCTGATGCTTCGTATCTCGTCGTAGGTAAAATCGTCGTTGGTGAGCTCAAGACTCGACGGCACCGTGCGTACGGCGATATTACGTCCCTGCACCAGATGCAGGAGATATTGAAACTTCGCCGCGGCAAGATACGTGATGGCTACGATTATCTCGTCCACCTGATAATGCTTAAGCACAAACGGCAGGATCCGTATACCGCCGTTCACTTTCACGCCTTCAATATACGTCCCGGCGACCTTCGGATCATCATCGATAAGCGCGACAATCTCGTAGCAGTCAGGCTCTTTACTGATCTCGCTGATGATCTTTCTGCCCGAATATCCCGCGCCGTAGATAACGACACGTTTGATGTTTTGTATGGAGGACATGGAAGGGGATTATATCATAGCGCGGCTCATTCGCAATATCAGCAAAAAGAACAACTACCCTCGGTCCGCGCACGATGCGCGACAATAACTATTATTGAATAGTACCCGCGCTAACGCCGAGCGCAAGCAACGCTGGATGCGTTGCGAAAGCGACGATAAATCTTAGCACAGCTGCATTCCCGGCTTGGCCATAATAACTGAAGTTTCATCATAGCGCGGTTCCTTCGCAACCATCCAATAAATACGTCCGGTAAATGCGCATACTTATACGGCTGATGTGCAAAGTCAGTTCCGTAGATATGTAGTATATTCTTGTTAATTGAACAATGTACCACTTTTTGTTTATGTTCATCGTTATGTTTTCAATTTTCGATACATCATCCGGGAGATGCATATATGAAGGTAACCGATGTAAAAACATTTGCAGTCGACTGCTTCAGAACGAATTGGGTATTCGTAAAGGTATACACCGATGACGGCATTGACGGCGTCGGTGAAGCCACGCTTGAATATAAGGAAAAGGCGCTCTTCGGCGCAATCGAGCATATCAAAGAATATCTTGTCGGTAAAGACCCGCTGACCATAGAGAAACACTGGCACGACATCTACCGTGACGCGTACTGGCGCGGCGGTGCAGTTCTCATGAGCGCACTCTCCGCCGTTGAGATGGCGCTCTGGGATATTCTCGGCAAGAAACTCGGTGTTCCGGTGTATCAGCTCCTTGGCGGCAAATACCATGACAAGGTCAGGATATATGTGAACGGCTGGTTTGCTGGCGCCAAAACGCCGGAGGAATTCGGTGATAAGGCGAAAATAGCCGTACAGCGCGGCGTTACCGCGATGAAGTGGGACCCGTTCGGGAAGAGCTATCTCGATATTTCAAATCAGGACCTTGATACCGCACTTCGCTGCATCGACGCGGTACGTAAAGCGGTCGGTCCGGCGGTGGATTTGTTAATTGAAGGACATGGCAGGTTCAACATACCCACCGGGATAAAAATCGCGCAGGAGATTGCCCCGTTCAAACCGATGTTCTTTGAAGAACCCACACCGCCCGACAATCTCGACGCGCTCAAAGCGGTGCGTGACAAATCGCCGGTTCCCATATCCGCAGGCGAACGGCTGTATACCCGCTGGGATTACAGGAACATGTTCGATAAAATGGCAGCCGATTACATACAGCCGGACATCAGTCATGCGGGCGGCATTATGGAACTTAAAAAAATAGCGGCGGAAGCGGAAAGCCGCTACATACCGTTCGCGCCGCATAACCCGTCGGGACCTGTGGCGAACGCGGCAACGCTGCAGCTTGCGGCAAGCTGCCCCAATTTCTGCATACTTGAGATAATGTACAGTGATGTGGATTACCGGAAAGACATCACCGACGAATCACTCGTGTATAAAGACGGCTACATTACTATCCCCGACAAACCCGGCCTCGGCATTGAGCTCAATGAAGAAGCGTGCCGTGCGCATCCGTATCAGACGCATACACTCCGGCATTACACCGGAGCACTCACGAATATACGTCCCGCCAAATCCGAATTTTATTTTTAACATCTGACAGGAGCAGCATCATGAACAGATCGGTTTTTGTAACCGGAGCCACGAACGGCACCGGATATGCAATCGCATCGCGGTTTGCGAAAGAAGGTTATGATGTATTCATCACCAGCCGTACAAAAGAAAATGCCGATGAAGCGGCGGCAAAGCTTCAGCGTGAATATCCGGGCATAAAGGCATTCGGTGTCGGTCTTGAAGTGTGCGGTGAGGAAAGGATAAAAGAAGTATTCGGCGACATCCGTGGCAAGGGTTATCTCCTCGACACTATCGTGTTCAATGCCGCGAATCTCGGCATCAAGCAGCTGACGCTCGAGGTTGACATAAAGGACTTTATCGATGTATTCTACACAAACATCACTTGGAATTTCATGATGGCGCGGCAGGCGGCGCTGATGATGAAGGAAAAAGGCAAAGGATCGATAGTGTTCATCAACTCAAATACCGCATATCGTGCAATCCCCGACCGCGTGGCCTACTCCGCGTCAAAAAGCGGAGTGCTCGGCATGTCGCGGGCGCTTGCCGTCGACTTCGGGAAATACGGCATACGCTGCAACTGCGTGCTTCCCGGCATGATAAAAACCGAACGATGGGTAAACAATTACAATGACTGCAGAAACGCGATGTCGAACTACACACCCATCGGTGATATCGCCGAGTTTGAAGACGTGGCGAATGCGGCGTGGTATTTCGGAAGCGACGAATCACGCAACACCACCGGCGCCGAACTTATCGTTGATGGCGGCAATGCGATACAGCTGTATCCGGTAAACATGCCGAAAAAATAATTTGCGATATATTTAAAAGGAGCAGCAGCATGGAACGACTCAAGAAGATAGGACAGATCAAGCCGAAAAGCGCGCGTGACATCAAAGAGTCAAAGCTCGGTATAGGATTTGAGAAACTTGACCGTGATGTTTTTGACCCACACAAGGCATACGACAAAGTGGCCGCACTCGGCGTCAAATGGATCCGCATACAGTCGGGCTGGGCAAAAACGGAAAAAGAAAAAGGCATTTATGACTTCGCATGGCTTGATGACATCGTGGATAATCTTATATCCCGCGGACTGAAACCGTGGATGTGCCTCTGCTACGGCAATGGAATATATGATGCCGATGCCGCAAAGGTGTTCGGCGCCGTAGGTTGTCCTCCGATTAAGACACCCGAACAGGTGAAAGCGTGGGACGCCTATGTCCGGGCTGTTGCAAAGCATTTCAAAGGCAGAATCGGGTATTATGAAGTGTGGAACGAACCCGACGGCATCTGGTGCTGGAAACACGGTGTCAACGCAACTGAACTCGGCAACTTTACGCTCGCAACGGCTAAAGCGCTCAAAGAGACCGACGCAAGCCTCTATGTGATCGGCTGCGCCGTCTGCATCCGCAATCTGAAATATATGAACGAAGCGCTCAAAACCGGCATGGGTGAATATCTCGACGCGATCAGTTTTCATGAATATACACCCGATGAGCGGCAGGTTGCTGAACGCGTACGGGCCATGCGGTCGCTTGCGCATCTCTACAATCCCAGGCTCGAGATAATACAGGGCGAATCCGGATCGCAGTCGCGCAGTGACGGGAACGGCGCGCTTAAGACCGGCGCATGGACGCCGAGGAAACAGGCGAAACAGCTTCTCAGGCACGCGTTCGCCGACATCATCAGCGGCGTGAAATTCACATCATACTTTTCATGTATGGATATGATCGAAGCGCTCAACGGTGTCGCAGGTGATAAGGGCAGTTATCAGGACTACGGATATTTCGGAGTGCTGGCGGCAGACTTCGATGAGAACGGCTTTGCCACCGGTGAATATAAACCCAAACCCTCGTATTATGCACTGCAGGCGATGGCATCGGCATTCTCCGGCACCTACGAACAGGCCGAACTGCCGATACTGCATGCCCCGGCATATTCGAACCGCTACTTCACGATGGACCTTAAAGCCTGCATGATAACGGACGCGGGATTTAAAAAACCGAACGGCACATATGCATACGTATATTGGAATCCATCTGATCTGATGACAACCGAATTCGAAGCCACCGTATCGATGGAAGTTGCAGCACTTACCGAAAACATGAAGCTCGTCGATCTCTATGACGGCGCGGTGTATACCATCCCCGAATCGATGATTACAAAAGACGCATTCGGCTGTGTGAAGATCAATGCCCTGCCGATCAAAGATTATCCGATGATGCTCACCTTCGGCGATTTTATCGAGCTCGCATAGGAGAAAAAGGCGATTATTTTTTAACCGTGATGAACGCTATCGAATGCGGCGGAAGCGTCATCGATATTCCCGACGCTTTTATGGTGACAGGTAATGCCGACACGAAATCCTCCGCGCGCTCAAGCAGCGGATGCGCATTGGTGTCGCCGCTCGACAGGACTATGCCGTCCGCCGACGCCGCCGTGAAGTCTTTCAGCGTAATCTCGGCGGGGACGGTCTGTGTCCACGAGGCGTTCACCGCCATAAGCTGCATGGTGCCGCCGTCTTCAGTTATCGACGCCATGATCGGTGTAGCGGGCACCGACGGCATACGTTCGTCGCCGGCAGTATATTTCTTCGGGGTAAAGAACGGCGCGGTGCCGTTCATACCGAGCACCCAGTCGCCGAGACCGCGGTTGAAATAATAGTAAAGCCAGTAGATCATCGAACGCTTCTCGGGCGACTGATGGAACAGCACACCGAAGCCGGGTTCATTGTTGCCGGAATATGATTTCCACGACGCTGCGCCGCGCACCACATCCTCGCGGGCGTAATAGAGCAGCCTCACTGCCCGGTACAGTGTGCCGATGATGTTTGCATTGCGCTTCTCATAATCAGCCGCTTTGCCGCTTTTCGGCATCGAATGCAGTCCCCACTCGGAATCATACTGATATACATCGAGTCCGGGATTATAGGCGGCTATGAGCGCATTGTATCTTCGCGCGCTGTTGAGCTTCGACATATTTTCACCGAGAACGATCTCTTCAACATTATCAAGATCGCCGCCGCCGTACCAGTGCGGGCAGACGAAGTCGTAGCTCCCGCGCGCCGCATGGAGAAGATTATTGCCCCACTTCATGTGCGTTGGCGAGATTGACAATCCGATCTTCGCGTCCTTCTGCACCGCGCGTATGGCGGCGCTTACCGCTTTGATGTGCTCGGCATATATATCGGGGGTCGGAAACGCTTTTCCCGCCTTGGTATTACCCCACGCGCCCATCATGTACGTTTCATTGCCGATCTCCCAATACTTGAACTTGTAACCCTTTGCAAGACAATACTTCACCGTGGCCGCCCATTCCTCCGGCGTAAACATGCTGTTCGCATGATAATCCTCAAGCTCGATGATCGTCGTTTCCTGCGGTATATTCACACGATCAAGGAAGTACACTATCTTATCCATGGATTCTTCGCGTGTCTTGAACGGTTCGTCCTGAATAACGCCGTAAAACCGCGTGAGCGGCATTCTGAGCCCGCGCATCTCATCTTCCATCTTCGGCGTCATCGCGTATTCGCCGGTCTTCGAATACGGAAATCCCGTCCAGCGGCCGAGGCTCAGCATCGAAACACCGCCGACGAGTTTGTTCACCGGCCGTACGCGTTCTTTGGCATTCACCGTCACCGCGAATCTGTCGCCGGGCGTAAGCCGCAGCGGGATAGGATCATACGCGATGGTCGCGTCATTGACAAGCCCCGATGTGATGCCCGGTGTCTCAATGACAGATACATCATCAATCCACATCGTTTTCGGCGCGTTATAATTCGTTGTTATGAAAAAGCCCAGATACACATACTGCGCGGCATCACAGAAAAACTCAACGCTTTCATTGACCGTGAATTCATAACGCTTCCATTCGGCACCGGTTTCAAACCTGAACGACCCCACACCCGGACCGTCCACGAACGGATTCACCTTTTTGTATGAATACATCCCGAGTGTCGCGGCACCGGGCGAATCGGTGCGGGCCCAGAATGACACGGTGTAGCGCATGTTCTTTTTGGGACGAACGGCATTCTTATCCGGCGAGGTGACGACAAGGCCGAACCACGATCCGGGATTTGCGGGACGGAATATCCGGAGCGACGCATTGCCGCCGTGCGGATTGACCGTATCACGCGTGACATTTGAGGCGATCTTTCCCTCGTTGGGGCCCCAGTGCGTCCACGTTGACGCCAGGTCGGCGATGGTAGTAAAATCGGTTTCAAAATCACCGTTTTGAATAAGGTTTTCGGCGGATCTTGCCGCCGCGGCGGTGATCAGTGTCAGAATCAGGCAGATGATCGCGTATTTCATGGCGAAACCTCCGTACGGAACTGCATCCATTGTACTGCAGTATCTTCATTCCTGTCAATGGAGCATTCTACGAAAAGATGTAATTTTCTCCGCAACATGATATTATTAAGGCATGGCCGCCGTACAATTCCACATCGATATCGATACGCTTTCTCCGGTCGTTGAAAATGCTGACCGCATCCGCTATCCGCACGGTATCAGCATCGGGCCGCGGATAATCGACGCATTTGAAATAGTACTCATCACCGAAGGCACGGGGACGGTGACGATACTCGACCATACTTTCACGTTCCAGCCGGGTGACCTGTTCATCATACCGCCCGGCATCCGGCACGCTTATCGCTCCGCGCAAGCGGTAACACATTACTACGTATATTTTCATCTGTCTCAGACCGAACGCAGACAGCGTGCATCGGCCCGACGCATCGCATCAGCTGTATCGTTCAGCGACATTTCGCTGAGCGCCACGCATGTATCAGACATCCCGTTCCGCATACCGGCGTTCCCCGCGGTAAAAACTGCTTTGTTTGAGGCGCTTGCCGCACGGCGTAAAAGCGCGGACCTGCGCTCGCTTGCTGCTGACACGCTGTCACTCAAACATCTGGCCGTCGAATTGCTCGCCGCCATTATCGAAACCGCCGCCGGAGGAGCCGCACACGCCCGCGCGCGCTTCTCAAAATCCACCGCATATATCAGCGCGCATCTCGCCGAACCGATACGCATTGATGAGCTTGCGGCGCTCGAAGGGATTACCCCCAACTATTTCACCACGGAATTCAGCCGTCAGTTCGGCATGACGCCGGTAGAATATCTCTCACGCAAACGCGTTGCGCAGGCAAAAATGCTTCTTGCTGAAGACATGCCGATACACGCCGTCGCAGCGCGCACCGGATTCCGCGACCAGTACTATTTTTCAAATGTGTTCAAGAAGTACACCGGCTCATCACCCCGACGCTTCAGAGCGGCGGCTGTTTCACGGGTTCCAGGGTAAATGATGGATAGATGGATAAAAATGGATAGTAGTTTTCTTTTTCGTCGCATATCATTATTTATAGTTTAACGCAACCTATCCACCGCGTCAAGCCGCATGTGCGGCCGGTCCGCTGATGTGATTTTTGTCCGTATCAAGTAATTGTCAATACTTTGCCCTATTTACACCTTCATCTACAATAGCGGGGCTGACAGGCGTGAGGAACAACTTTTCCCAAGGAACAATTTCATTCAGTTTTTCCAGCGGATCACCTTTCTGCGATATTTTATCCATACAGAACTCGTATTCAAATAGGTTGCGTGTACGTCTCGGCATTGCTAACTCCGACGAATTGATTACGTACGCCATATTTTATTATCTGTATGCCGTTTGTCAATTGTTGACCGAATTTTTCGAGGTGCCCTTTAATAAAAATAAGAATATCATGCTTCCGAACAAGCGGCTGGATTAAATCAGCACGGCATTCATCTTACTGCTTTTCAGTGAACGTGAACGGGAAGACCATGATGATATACCTCGGCAAGGAGCGTCTTAAGGAGGCTCGTCGCCTGAGGAATAACTACCTAAAAGTATGGGGTATTATTGAAAAAATGAAAGCGACGAGCCTTAAGATATTGTAGAAAACGGAGGTTAAAGATAGGCACATGAGAGAATAGATTAACGCCATTGGGGCATACCCTGCTGTCCGTCTGGATATTACCAGTTTTTCTTCACTACAGCATCGACATCGACGATGGAGTCGAGACCTTCAGGCTGCGGCAGAACGAAACGTATCTTCTGGATGCCGCCGTTCACATCCTTGGTGGCGCGGACGAATTTGCGTATCAGTATCGAATGCTCTATCGATACGCCGTCCTCGATGACCGACCCGAATATATAGCTCGTTCCTTTGATGATGACTCCCCTGCCGACGGAGACCGGATGCTCGTCGCTGCCGGTGATGTTCACCGAGCTCTCGATGCGCGCACCGTCTTTGATCGCAATATTCCCCTTGATGATATTGCCCCAGAGTATCTCCACCTTGTCGCCGATATTCATGGTCTGATTGTCATAGCACGACAGATGCACGTTCGCCCATACGGTGACGCCGCGGCCGAAGACCACCGCGCCGTCCACGAAAACGTTTTTCTGCAGATGCATGCCGTAGTTTATCTTCACGCGCTTGCCCAAATGTACGCCTTTGCCGATGACGATATCGAGCGGTTCGCCTTTGGTGTCGAGCGCGAGTATCTGCGCAATCACCTCGTCGGCGATGAAGAAGTCCTCCTCGTCGTCGATGGTGACGATATCCTTTATCTTTTCATACACGCGTTCGCGCGCGATGTTATCCATCATCTTGAGCACGCTTTTATTATTGAAACCGAGCACGACGGTGTTTTCCTTCGGCGACACGGCGCCCACGGTGAGTCCGTGCTGGTTGAATATTGCGATGAGGTCGGTGATGTAAAGTTCGTGCTGAACGTTATTGCTTTTCAATTCGACGATATGCGACTGCAGATGCTCCATCGAAAACGCATACACGCCGGCGTTGAACTCGCGTATCGCAAGAAGTTCGTCTTTGGTGTACGAGAACGTCTCACCGGCGAGCGTCACGCGGTAATCACCGGTGAGCGCCATGATATCCTTATATTCTTTAATCTCGATGACCTTGCCCGCATGCGCTGATGCCTTGCCGTCGGCGGTGGTCTGTTTTGCACGGACAATGCGTCCGTAATAGTTCTCGTGAACCGGTCCCTCGAATATGCCGGTAAGCACCATCATATCGTTCTTCGAGGCTTTAAATGACGCGCTGAAATCAGAAAGCGCCGCCGGATAGACAAGCCCCATATCGCCGGGAAGCACATAGCAGTGTTTCGCATGCTTTGCGGTGACCGCCGCAAGCGCCACACGCACCGCATCGCCGGTACCGCGCTGTTCGGCCTGATACACGAACTGCGTCCGCTCGCGTTTACCGACGGCAACGGCGACATCCTCGGCTTTCACGCCCACGACGATGACGATATTCGCGTTATTGAGCCCCCGTTCAGCGGCGGCGTGCACACGCTCAACGGTTGATACGCCCCATATCTGATGCAGCATCTTCGACTGCTCGCTTTTAATGCGCTTCCCGTGTCCGGCCGCAAGCACGACGACCGCATTTTCCGACGCCTCCGCGAACGGCGAGTTCAATCCTGCAAGTATGTCGGTGATGGTCATCGTGGCTCTCCTGTTTTGTCCGTGGACTCGTCATCTGAACGGAGCATTTTTCTGAATGCGAATATCATACGCTCAAATATCTCGTCGACTTTTTTGTTCGTCCGTTCGCTTTTCACGATAAAATAATACCGCAATGCGATGAGCGGCTGACGCTCTTCGTAAAAATAGTGATCGCCGATCTTCTCGATACCCGATTTGTAACCGGCGGTAAGATAGCAGCGGTGTGCATCGATCATCTTTCCCTGGTTATAGAAATCATTGCCCTTTCGCACGAGCGCGGCTTTTGTTGTTTCATCGAGGTCGGCCATTGGATAAAAAACAGAAAAGCCCGCCGTCATTCAGCGACGGCGGGCTTTCACTGTACTTCGGTTATTTGGTTTTCGCGGGGGTCTTCACGGGTGCTTTCGCCGGGGCTTTGTCGTCAGTTTTCTTGACATCGTCGGCCTTAGCCGGGGTAAGATACTTTACCGCATCCTTTTTCATCGCCGCAACACAGTCTTTGCAGCAGACATAGATCTTCTTGCCCTTGTAGTCGACGAACAGTGACTTTGCGGTGACTTTGAAGTCCATCTTCATCACCGGGCAGACGACCGTATCGCCCACTTTCGCTTCTTTCGACGTGAGCGTCTGCTCAAGTCCCTTCAATTCGGCCTTTGCAGCCATCTCGGTTTTTGCAGCCGTTGTCGCGGTTTTCGCCGCCGGCTTCGCGGTTTCAGCGGCAAATGCGGTCGTCAACGCGACAACACTTACTGCCACGAACATAAGAACTTTTTTCATACATGCCTCCTGGGCAATATACTTGGTAACGGAAAATCCGTTGTGAATATCATATGTCTAGCATGAAGTATGTCAAGCGATATATTGAAATAACGCTGCATTTCAGTTCATTCTACCATCTTTACCAATGCCTGCTCAAGTACTGTCCCGCAATAGCCGCATCGATGGCACTGTTTGTCACAGGTTGTCACCCGATCGAACCAATCCTTCGGGATACGGTCATTTTCGATTATATACGGTGCAAATGCCGGACCGTAACCGGGCTCGCAGAGGTCGAGCAGATTACCGTGGAATTTCTGTTCCGCATATGCGGCGATAACCATGCGCGGACGTGAATGCATGCGGGTTGCCAGTTTCACCACGTCGAACAGCTCTTCATACCGTACAATATCCTCGGGTCGTACCCATGAGTTCTGAAGCACCGAAACGCGATGCGATTCATCCTGCGCGAGATAATTCCAGCAGGCGTGCGGCTTGAAGTCTTTCATAACGAGTGTTTCGACGATCTCCGTCTCATGCGCCACGCAATTATCATGGAACACCTGTCCGGAGCAGAAGTTCATGCAGCCGCTGTTCGCAAGCATCACAAGCTTTTTCCCGTTCGCATCCGCCCAGGTCTTCAGCTCCGCGATAAGAGCAGGATCGCGGTTATACTCGCGTTGTATATGGAATGAATCGAAATTCTTTGCCATATACTGCATGCCCTTGACGGTGCCGATGCGCATATTCACCGAGGCGCGGACCTCAACAGCCGGAAAATGTTTTTTCAGTATGAAAGCGACCGCCGGTGACGCCGTCGTCACAATGTCGACGCCGCCGGTGCGTTCGCTGAGATATTCAATCGTCGATCGTATCTGATTCTCAAGGTACACCGAGTACGAATGCCTGCCGTAGCAGTTGCCGTTGATGAGAAGATCAAGCTTTACACCCATCGATTTTATGGCGATAAGATCCGCTTCGAGGTCCTGCTGCGCATGCCAGTCCACCTCGCCGTGCCGTTCCGCAACCGACGACCGGCCCGTTGCGAAGTTCAGCCAGGGAAAGAACACCTCGCCGATGTGTTCGCGATAATCCGTGATGATATCGACGAACGACTCGCCTTCATCCGACGGCAGCTGATAGCCTACTGAGAATTGCATATACTTACTATACTATTATTCCTGCGTGCGTCAAGCGATACTCCAGCTCACCGCGTGCGCTTCAGATACTCAAGATACGCCTCTATTTCTTTGCGGTATTCAGCGGGATATTTCTTCGACAACAGTGCCTCTTCAATCATCTTGACGCGGCGTATACGCTCAAGCTCGCTAATGTCATCACCGGCACCAGCGCGCAAATCGTTCGTCGCCTGCTGCGCCTCACGCTCCCGGCTTTCCTCGTTCGATTTTTTCAATCCTTTCTCATACGTGAGCATGCGATCGAGCAGTTTCTGCTGCCGTTGTATCAGCGCCTCGTGCTTCTTTTCATTATAGTTTTCAGCAAGCGCCTTTAATTCTTCTTTTATCTTCGCCATTTGATCGGCCATGGCGTCAAGGTCACCGAGACCATCCTTTCCCGCCTTTCGCGTGCCGTCGCCCTCACCGCCGCTGCCGCCGCCGCGTTTTTGTTCCTTCGCCCCGTCGGCTAGCTTCTGCATCGCCTGCTGTATCATCTCCTGTTCGGCTGCAAGCTCGGAGAGATAATCGCCGAGACCTTCCATCGAGCGTTCCTTGCCGGACGACCCGAACATCGACTGCGTACGGCTGTTGATGGACTTCTGGCGTTCGGACATCGAGGACATCCCCTGTCCCGACGACTGCTGTCCCTCATTGTTGAAGTCATTTTTCAATTTCAGGAGCGTATATATCAGGCGGTTATTTTCGTTCATGATGGTTCCCGCGGTCTGCGGCAGTACCATCGGCGCAAAACGGTTATCGACCGAGCTGGAGAATGTATCGATAGCGTTCACCACGGCGTCAAAGCGGGCTATGAGCGCGTCGATACCGATGACCTGCCCGGAAAGCGTCTCCCGCATCTTATCCCTGAGTGCGCGGACCACCGTCTGAAAATGAGCGAGCTCCTTCGCTACGGCTACCGCGTCCTTCGTGCCTTTGCCGAAGCGGAACTGCGCCGTCTCAGCCGACAGACGCTCCAAAAGCGCCGCATAACGGATGGCCATGACATGAAGATTGAATAATGTCTCATCGATGACCGCGACCGCGGCCTGAGGTCGTTCCATGGACATCGAAGCAAGCATGGATTCCAGTTCGGTTGCCGCGCGATCAAGAGACCGTGCCATATCGTTCATCGCCGATTTCCGGTTTTCTTTCATCGTCTGCGACATGCGGTTGGCGAGCGATGCGACCGCTTCCTTTTTGAGGATATCCGCGACGGCATCTTTTTTCTCGGGCGACAATCCGAAGGTGTTTTCCAGCACACCGTTCACCACGTCCTTCAGCCGCTGCTCGAGCACGGCCTGCTCCTGCATCTGCGATGCGGTGGGCGGCGCCTCCCGCATCGACGCGGCGAGCGCCTGTTCACGGACGGCGATATCGCGCATTTCCTTGGCGAGAAAGCTCACGCGTTCAAGGTCTTTGAGGCTTTTAAGCATCGCCAGCAGATTGTCTATTTTTTTCGCGAACGTCTCGGCGTTCATCGCGGCGGCCTGTGCGTTCTTTGATTTTTCATTGCCGGGAACTTCCCGCATCATCGATTCGAAATTCTTCTGGAGTGCGGCAAGCGTTTCCTTCTGGAGGCCCTTCAGCGCCTCGCGCACCTCTTTGAGCTTCTCGATGACCTCGGTGCTCATGAGCTTGTTCACTTCAGCTTCGCGTATCGTGCGCGACATTTCTTCGGTGAGCGACGACAGCTTCTTCTGCATCATCTCCGTTTCATGTTTCATCGATTCAACCGCGCGCTCGCGGCTTTCCTGTTTCACTTTATCACCCAGTGCTTCCTTCCGCTGCGCGTCGCGGGCAAGCGCCTTCGTGCCTTCCGTGAGCGATTTGCCCTGCTCGCTCATATCCGACAATGCCGCGGCGGTCTGCTCCTGCTTTTTATTCATGGCAAGAAACATCTCCGCCATGCTCGGAATACTGATGGTATATTCCTCAGTCACTCCCGTCTGCGAAGCTCCGTCCATCGCCTCAAGACGCCAGATGATGCGGTACCCCGGATGCGGATTGAGCAGACGGCAGTCGAATTCATAGACACCGGCAAGTGTTTTGTCATTCCCTTCGGCGATGAGAAATTCATTTGTGCGGTGCACCGCAGATTTATTCGCATCGAACACTTTTGCTGTCAGCATAAGCCGCCTGATGCCGTAATCGTCGTCGGCGCGATAGCTTATCCGCAGCGGGCGCGGACGTTCCATGGTGATATCGCCGCGGGGACTGATGACCTCCACCGACGGGCGTTCATCTCGGAGCACCGAAATACGGTACACCGGCGTTGCCTCATTGGTGAAGCCGTACTCATCGACAAGCGTAAAGCGATATTCCATATCATTGGTCACGGTGAAAAACGCGTTTACCGACGACCCGCGAACCTGCGCCTGAATATTATTGGTCGTACTGCCGCGATATACCGAGACAAGCGCTTCTGTAATCCTGTTGTTCGCCTCACCGGATATTATCACACCGCTTCCGGAAAGCACTTCGGCATTGCCGTTATTATAGGTAAGCGCCGGTGAACGTGTGTGCGACGGCGGTTTTACGGTAACATGTATGGCTCTGAAAAACGAGGGATCCGTCACCGCGATGACGCGTTCGGGAAGCCTGACGACATTCTTTCCGTTATAGGCGACCACGCGGAATTTGTAATCAGCCTCTATATTGCTCGCGCTGTAACCCCAGACATTTCCGGCCGCCGGGAGCGCATACGTTTTTTTGTTGTGCGATATCTCCACGCGTTCAGCATCTGCCGCATGTACCGAGATAGTCGCGGCGGAATACCGCTGCACCGCACGCGGATGTTCTACCGAAACCGCAAGCGCGGGTGCTGCATACCAGGGAAGCGCACGCGCATAGCGCATTATCGAATGCATGTTCCAGGGGATAAAGACCAGGACCGATACCAGCGCCGCTCCGCCTGCGATTGCGGCAAACCGATATACCGCCGATGAACCTGAAGGCGTTTTGAGAGTCATGTCGGCCAGACGCCTGTCGGCATTTTCAAGAAAATATGTCTGCGTTTCCGAACGTTCCGGCAACGAGACAAACTCAAAATAGGTCTGCAGTAAAAATCCGAAATCCTGCTCCGCATCGAGTGCCGTGACGGCCGCAGTGAACGAAAGGACCTGTTTGCGAAACCCATGAATACAATACACCGCGCCGGCGACACATGCCGCCGCTGCCGCGCCGATGAGCACATACAGATGCCAGATGCTGACGCCCATGAGGCGATCATAGACGAGCAGCAACGGAACCGCTGCGGCGAGTGCGCCTGACGCAACGAACAACGAACGTGCTATATGGCGATTACGCCGCCGGAAACGGTATGCATCGATGCGTGCACGGAGTGTACTGTATGATCGCAGTTCTGACATTTGCATATAACTATACCACACAAACGCATCATGCGCAAACCGGCTACCGGCGTCTGACGGAATCGCCCGGAGCATATTCCGGCGCTACGATCTCCCGGATAGTACCGCCGTCTTTTATGTTCCCGAGGAGGCGCGATGCCGCTGTCGTATAGACACGCTTCAGCGACAGGTCGATGCTCGCGAGTCTGCACGGCAGCGTAGCCGTGAACGGAAGATTATCATACCCGATGAGCGATACGTCGCCGGGTATGTCTATTTTCGCTTCGGCAAGCGCCTGAACGACACCGATAGCGGTAAGATCGTTGACAATGAAAACGCAGTCGATATCGCCGCGCCGGATAGCGGGAGCCAGCCCGCGTCCGGATTCATATCCGCCCTTGATGCCGAGCAAACCGTTTATCATTACCGGCTCGCGCTCCCATTGAGACCGGAAGCCGTTCCAGCGGTCGCGGCATACCGGAACATGTTCCAGCTCACCGGTGATATGCGCGGGTTTGCGATGTCCGCTGCCGATGAACGCCTTTGCGGCTGCCGCTCCGCCCGCATACTCGTCTACAAAAACGGCATTGAACTCCGGAGCGACCGTACGATAACATGCCACATAGGGAATGCCGGTATCGCACACGCGCGCGACCTCAGCATCAGCAAGCGAATGACAGATGATGCCGTCACAAAGCCCGCGCTCTTTAATCGCACGTATGTCTTCACCGGATGCGAACGAATGCAGATTGAGCTGATACATGGAGCTATCGATGACAGACTTCACCGCTTTGATCACATCGGCATACAGCCAGTTGTAATACCGTTCATCGGGCGACGGGTTCTCGATGCGCCGCTCGAGAAGCATAATGGTGCCGGTGGCATTGCGCCTGAGCGCGCTTGCGTTCTTGTTGGGGACATAACCGAACCGTTTCGCTGCCGCATACACGCGCTCGCGTTTGTCGGCTGAAACAGAATCCGGGTCGTTATATACCCGCGAAACCGTGGCGGTGCTTACGCCCGCTTTTTTTGCGATCTCATCCCGTGTCGTCGGCATGGTTACAGCGTATAACAATTATCAATTCTGTTCAAGCCACTTTAAAAGCGCATCGGCCTCTTCACGTGTCTTTATCCCATACGGGCAATAGACGACACCTTCATGCTTGAGTTCACGATGATACATCTTGATGACATCGGCATTTCCCCAGAGCTGCAGTCCCTTCCCCGCCTTCTGGACTTTCTTCAGAACGTCAAGCCATTCATGCTGATCCGGCTGTCCCGCGCCGGGCACCCATTGTATCGCGTCGAGTTTTTTGATGGCAAGCAGGCTGTCGAGGTGCGGTAATGCCCCCGGACCGTCCAGATGATATATCGTATGGTCAAGAAAATTCGCCTCTTCCTCTATTGCGGGAATGATATACTCATTCGCAATATCCGGCGATGTCATGCAGATGAAATCGCATTGTATGGTAGCGTAACGCTGTTCACAGTAGAACGGAATCCAGCATGACGTACCGGTATCCGCCATGCCGCCGGCATCATATAATCCGTCATACACGGGCTTATACATGGCACGGACCGCCTTCATCGCTTTCGCGATAAGTTCCGGATAATCATAAAAGTCCATACACAGTTTTTCGGGATTGCGCAGTGCCGAAAGCGTATCGCCGTTCGAATGCAGATCGCATACACCTACGATATATTTTCCTTTGCCGCGCTCACGAAGCATCCTGCTGTAAGTAATAAGGCTCTGCCAGGTCTCATTCGATGTATCGAGCTTCATGTCCGGTATGAATGACGCCCAGTCATCAACGATAGGCTCAACCCAATTGGTGCTCGGGCTGTCCTTTGAAAACTGAAGTTTCGCTCCGAGCAGCGCAGCGAATTGATCCGGCCCGTGGTCCGGTGAAAAACGGGGTATCGATTCACCGAGAAACAGCGTATTGTCAGCCCACCAGTCAAGATATGCAAGCTGATCTTCGTATGTTTTCATGCACGCATTGTAATAATGACGGTTCACTCCGGCGGGTTTTCCGGCACCGGGTTTCTGAATATCGATGATAACCGGCGGGCGTTTATACACTTCACCAGCCCAGAAATGCCGCCAGCGGGTCAACGTTTCATCCATGTTCTCTTTTGTTCTTAGTGTAAGCATGGTCGCTCCTCAATAGTATTATGTACACGTGTACATAATATACGCGTTTTATCGGAATAGTCAAGCGGAAAACGGAAAAAGTTCGCTTTCATTTTTATTGACAATTCAGCTTTTCACATTATACTTATTTCATGAAATATACACTTCTCTTCATCGTTTTTACGGTATTTTCGGCCGGTTTATCGGCTCTCGAGAATGCCGCCAAGATCATCCGTGTTGAAGGAACAGCCGAAGTTCTCCATCACAAGCACACCTCATGGGAAGTCTGTGAGAAGAACGGTCTTATTGTGGAAGGTGAACGCATCCGCACCGCGTACCGGAGCAATATCGATATAGAACTTCCCGACGGCAGCATACTGAAACTCGGCGAAGCCACCGTAGTTACGCTCGGGATGGTGCAGCTCGGCAACAAAAGCCGCTTTAACCTCTTCGCAGGTAAAATCATATCCCGCGTAAAAAAACTCACGGCGGCGGAATCATCATTTCAGATTACCACACCGACGGCAGTTGCGGCGGTCCGCGGCACCGAATTCGGCATGTCATTCGATCCGTCATCCCGGGAGAACAAAGTCGCCGTTTTTGAGGGAAGTGTTGCCGTAAGCGTGAACACCAACGAAGTAACCAACGCCGCTCCGTCAGCAAAACCCGTCATCATCAACAGAAATGAGACGATTACGTTTAAGAACGCGGAAGTACCCGCTACCGCATCGATATACAACCCGGTCAAAGAAGGCGAACAATGGAATTTCCGGGTCTACGACAAACGCAAGAACGACGGTATTAATATTGACCGGAACAAAAAATGGTAAGCCGCATTATCGCCATCGCCGCACTGCTCGCGGCGTCGTTAATCGGCGAGACGACGAATGCCGTTTCTGAATTCGGTTATCGTTATGTATTCCCGCAATCATCCTATGTAGCCCGCTGTCCGCGCACGTACTCGAATTGTTCCGTCACCGTGTATAAAGGCGAATATCCCCTCGTCAACCGCGAGGTGCGTTTCACCTCGCTCGACCCGTCGCTGCTCAGATTCAAGACCGGCGCCTCGATGATCGTACGCACCGACAACCGCGGCACGGCGCATGCCGTCTATACCGCAGTAGATGCGGGAAGCACACGCGTGATAGCCGAAGTACTCTCGCCGAAAGGCGATGAGATCGCCGCGAGAGGCATTGTGCCCGTCACCTGTTATTCAATACGATCGCTCGCTCTCGGCTCAACGCTTCTGCACCTTTTCGTCATCACCGTGACGGCGTTTCTCATCGTATTCTTTAAGCGCACCGAACGCGGCGTGGAACGCACCACGAATTCGCTGATCGGCATGGCAACGCTGTTCGGCTTTAATCTCATCGTGAAACGCATCGTGCTCTTACCGGTCGTCTCGTTCATCGGCATTGTCATCGTATTCCTGATAATGCTGCCGCAGACCACACTGCTTGCCACCGTATTCCTGGTATTGCTTGCGCTCACTTCATTCACCATACCCCGCGACCGCGGCTATGGGTTTCTCTTCATGTTTTTCGCGCTGATCGGCATCACCTGGTATTTCAGAAATACCGTCATCCCGCTCATGCCCGCATTCGCCAATGCCCCGCACGCGCTTTCGGCGTGGTGGTTCACCGCGATACTGTTCCTCATCTTCACCGTATTCTTCAACGGGAACTTTTTCCCGCTGCTCATACTCACCTTCTACGCAACATTCGTTTCGCTCCCGATGGGTTCCGTTATCAGCTCGCTCGCAGGCATATTTGCGGCCGATATGATATATGTAGTAAAAACACACTATAAAATAAATTCCTGGATATTCTTCCGCATCAATTTTCTCCGCATCAAGGACAAGGAGTGACCGCTTCATGCACACCGCGCTTCGCATACTCTGCATTATCGTTTCAACAATAGCACTTTCAGGAGCAGGCACTTCCGTATATCACATCGGTAAGATCGAATTCCAGACCATCGACAAGTGGTATGCGCATTATGTAGAAACACACTACAAGAAGGCACGGGCACAGAATGCCGCACTGGTGATACTCGAACTGGATACGCCCGGCGGACTTGTATCCGATGCATTGAAAATACGTTCGATCATCATGGATTCACCCGTCCCGACTGCCGTTTTTATCAATAAGAATGCGATTTCCGCCGGTGCCCTCATCTCGCTTTCGGCAAAATATATTTTCATATCCGAAGGCGGAGTCCTGGGGGCCGCGACACCGGTCATACGTACGCCGTCGCGGCTCGTGAAAGCGTCAGAAAAGGAAGTGTCTGTCATGCGCGCCGAGATGCGGAGCACCGCACAGCGTTTCCAGCGCAACCCGCGCATCGCCGAAGCTATGGTAGACGACTCGATGACTCTGACAGAAAAAGACGACGGCATCGCGCTTGAGAAAGGAAAACTCCTCACACTCACCGCCGACGAAGCGCTCTCGACCGGCATGGTCAACGGCAAAGCGTCATCGGTGAGCGACATCGCCGAACGCGCGGGCGTCAAGGATGCCCGGATCACCAAAGCCGTAGTCACCTTCCGCGACAGGCTGCTCGGCTTTCTCACCAACCCCATCGTGCTCATGCTGCTGCTTGCAATCGGCATTTTCGCCGCGTTCATAGAGTTCAAGACCGCGGGGCTCGGCATCGGCGGAAGTGTTGCCGCACTGTCGTTCGCCATGTTCTTCATCTCGCAATTCCTTCTCGGTGACGCGAACTGGATAGCCCCTGCACTCTTTCTCGTCGGAGCCATTCTCATCGTTGTGGAGATATTCCTCATCCCCGGATTCGGCATTCCCGGCGTCATCGGCTTTCTGCTCATGATTGCCGGCATCATCATCTCATTCGGGGTCAACCGCATCGAGACTGCAGTGATTGTGGTATTTTTCGCGCTCGTCATCGCAACGATCGGCATCGTACTCATCGCGCGAAGGCTTCCAAAATCGCCGCTCTTCAGAAAATTATCACTCAACGAGGAACAGCACGGCTACCGGTCAAGCGATTCGTTCGACACGTTATTGGGGCGGCAGGCGCTCGTTGCCGCCACGCTGAGACCCGCCGGTCAGGTCGAGATCGACGGCAAACGCTACGACGCCGTGAGCGAAGGCAGTTTCATCGAAAAAGGCCTGCAGGTGAAGGTGATCAAGGTAGAAGGCAACCGAATCGTCGTGGGACCCGTTTCCGCCGGTTGAATTATCGGTATTGTTTATTATAATCGTTTTATCATAAAAACAGGATCATTATCATGGCTCATATAATCATCGATAAAGAACGCTGCAAAGGCTGCGAACTGTGCGTTCCCGAATGCAAATGGAAGCTCATCGCCATGTCGAAGGAATACAACCGCACCGGGTACCGCTATGCCGAGTTCTCCGAGACGAACGGCAAATGTACCGCGTGCAAGCTCTGCGCCATCGCGTGTCCGGAAATAGCGATTGAGGTTGTGAAGTAACGTACGCGCACGCAGCATCGTCCGAGATGTTTTTGATATTCCGCGAACGACTTTTATCTGCCGTAAATATGCATACTCCCTGCCGCCGCAGGCAGATAGTTCACACCGAACCAGCATACGAGCACGAATAAGAATCCGGCGATGATGAAATACGCGGCATGGCTTGTATTACCGCTGCCGTTACGGCGCCAATGCATATAGATGACGAACACGAGCCAGGATATGAGCGCCCATGTCTCCTTCGGGTCGAACGTCCAGTAATGGCCCCATGATATCTTAGCCCATATCGCACCGAGCAGCATGCCGATGGACAGCAGTGCAACACCGGCAGAGACAAGCCTGTCAATCTTTTCGATGACCACTCCGCCATTGCGTCTGATTGCGATAAGCGAGGCGATGCACGAAATAGCGGCACCGGCAAGGAGCGCGTAGGCGAAGATATACACTAGCACATGCGGGATGAACAGCGGGCTCTGCAGCGCCGGCATGAGCGCTCTGTCGAAATTGGACGGCTTGATGGCATTGATTACAAGAAATACGAATGACACGATCATTCCGTATACCGCAAGCCAGCGGTCGTTTATATGCCGCATAAGATAGATACCTATCACCGGCAGAAACAGCGAATACCAGAGTCGTGTCTCTCCCACTGACTTCATCGGAGGGCGCCCTCCCGCAATCCAGAGAAACGTAATATAGCCGGCGAGTATTCCGATGCCGCCGATTTGAAACCACATTCCGCGTTCCGGTTTTGTCTTCGAAAAATAGAACAGCGTCGCAATGGCCCAGCAGACCGTGATACCGATAACGACAGCGATATAGCCCGTCATACGGCCGCGCCTCCGCTTTTTGTTCGGGGGAAAAGCATGCAGATGCTCCCGATAAGCAGCAGCGCAATACCGGTATATACGACATAGATCCAGGGATCACGCACCGCCTGTATGATACTGATATCCGAATACGCGCCCATGCGTTCATCAAACCCCGTCTGATACAGCGTGTATCCGCCGATATGCACCGGTTTATTCACCTCAAGCACCGCCCGCCGCACCTGCCCGTTCGATGCGGCAAGCGTTATTTCAGAACGATATCTTTTGGGCTGCGGCGCGGACAGCACTGCGTGATGAGTCTCATCGAGCGGCAGCTGCATCGGTTCCTGCATGAAACTTCCGGACGACACCCATCCTTCGGCGTACGCAGCCGTGGCCGTGTTCGATGCGTGTATATATGCTGCAGGCGCGGCACCCGGCTGGCGCACATCGTGAAACGTACCGCCCGCCCATCCCGCCGACGGAATGTTCGTGCGGACATTGATCACCCACTGATCGATTACCGCGCTTTTACCGGCGGCTGCTGACACATGCCGCTGAGAACCGCGCCGTTTCCTGAACGCATCAACCACCGTAATGTCGGCCGGATAGTACTCGATATAAAAACGGTCAAGCCGCATCGCTATCGGCAGCGTTTTCTGCATACCGGAAACATTCACGCCGTACCATACAAAATCATTTCTGCGCGTTTCCATCGTCACCGCGTCGAAGTCCATTGATCCCGCAAGCATACCGAGCACGATGAGATAAAATCCGGCATGATTCAGTACGAACTGCAAATTCGCACGCGAGAACGGCGCTGCCCGCCGAAGCACGGCAAGACCGAGTGACGTGAGTATTATCAAAGCGCTCATCGCGAACGTCCGGCTGTGTTTCAGTGCCGACAGAAATGGAACGTTTCCCGACGCGACCACGCGTTCAGAAACCTGCGGGAATATCCCCATGAGAAAAACGAGCACCAGAAATGCGCCGGCAGATACTACGGCGGCCTTGGTGGACGAAATATATCCGACGAGCGGGCTGTTTCTGAACAGGCCGTGTACAACAACGACAGCTGCAGTAAACGCGAGAAAAAAGGCGATGGAGTACGCGCCTGCCGGGCGCATAGAGGGAAGCATGAGGTCAAGAATAAACGCCGTACCCAACACTCCGGATACAATGGTTATGCCCTGCCGATAACCCCAGGGAAATTCCCAGAACGATTGTCTCAACAATTACTCACTTCACATTGCGCGCGGCATTTTTCTGTGCTTCGGCAAGCCACTGCGGAATAACGGTTGAGATGAATTGCTGTTTTTTTGCCGTAAGCGCGGCATTGTCAATACCGAGATACCGCTGCGCCTTGTCCTTGGTGGAAATATCCGGCATCGGCACCGATCCGGTAAATCCCCGCTGCGAAAGCACCCGGGCGACTGCGAGGCGTGCTTCCTGCGCCTTTTCAATACCCGAGCTCAGAATGCGCGACATCTCCACGCCGGAATGAAACGCTCCGCCGTGAGTGGCAGCGGCATAATCCCATCGCCACTGGGCGTGACGGATATGCGTGAGCGGCTCCTTCATCTCCCCGTCATCGGCGCCCTTCTCCCACGCAAACGCCGCCTCGATATGCGCTTTCGCCAGAAGCGCTTCAAGCCGCACGCGCTGTTCCACAACGGCGTCCTGCAGCGTGTACACCGTACGTTTGAGTTCTTCCTCACTTTCCCGGTGGCAGACCTGACAGGTGGACGCGATATTGTTGAGCGGCGATTGTATGTGATGATCGGTGAATTTCTGTCCGCCCTCGCTGCGATACGGCATATGACAGTCCGCGCACGTCACGCCGCGCCGCGCATGCAGCCCCGTCAGATACACCTCATAATCCGGATGCTGGCATTTTATCATCGGCGTCCGGCTGAGCTTGTGCTTCCAGTCGCTGAAATTGATGCCGTCATAGTAGGCCTCTATCGCTTCAACGCTCATGCCTTTGTCCCAGGGGAACGTGAGGTATTTCTCCGGTCCCTTGAAATAATACTCTACGTGACATTGCGCGCAGACGAGTGAACGCATTTCCTGATGTGTCACTTTGCCGATATCCTTTCCGCGGCGTTCAAATGCTTCAACCAGCGCCGGCCGTGTGATCTTGAGCGACATCGTTGTCTCGTCGTGACAGTCCGCACAGCCGATGGAATGCGTGATGCGCGGGCCTTTCGAAGCCCAGCTGTCTTTATAAAAAGCAGCTGCTGAACCGGCTTTCCGCATTTCACCGGGAACGTCGGAACTTTTACATGACCAGCATGTGGACGGCATCGGCCCGTCCTCGGGCTTCATCGGCGCGCCGGTGCGCAGTGTAGTGCGGATATCGTCTATCGCATGCTGATGTCCCCGACCCTGATTGTAATCCAGTGAAAACGGATATCCCGCCCAGAGTATCACCAGTGCGGGATAGTCAGCAAGCATATCGCGCATGGCGCTGCCGTTGTATTTTGATCTGAAATTCGTCGATGCGGTACGCAGGTATGACTCATATTCCCGGGGAAAGTTCGCGCCCCACACCGCGCTGTCGGCCTCGAATGCGTTTATTTTCACCGCCGGTTTATATGCGAATACCGCTTCCGCACGCCGCTGCATGATGGACGACGTAAAGAGCCCGAGCAAAAAAACGGCTATGATCACGCCGCCGTATATGAACCACGCCCGGTGCGGATTCTGTTCCAGGAATTTCTTGAGACTGAACATGTTCACTTCCTCACTTTTTCGTTTTTCATCATATCGGAAAGCCATGCCGGCACCGGACTTTCTGGAACGGGAACGCGTGCGTATGGTGCCGACGCCAGACTGTTCACCCTTCCATGCGGCACCTCACGGTGACACGAAACACAGCCGCGACGATCCTTCACGTTGTTTTTCGCATATTCCATAAGGCTGTTCACCGCATGCCGGTGACAGCGGATGCAATTCTCCTCCACCACATGCCGTCCTTCGCTGCGTATGTGTATCACCTGCGGTTCGGCGCGAAGCGTAAATATCGCCGCATGCCGGGTTCCGTCCTTCGCCTTGAACGCATAGTGATCGATGAGCGAATGCTGCGGCACGTGACAGTCGTTGCAGTGAGCACGTTCGCGGTGCGACGAATGCGACCACGTTGCGTACTGCGGCCCCATGATATGACAGTTCACGCACGTGGCCGGGTCGTCCGAGACATACGACCATGCGCGCGAAACATACACCGCGTAGCAGCCGATACCGCAGGTTATCACCGCCGCGATTATCAGAAACGACCGCACACGACGATATGCCGTAAACGTATGCATACCCGAGTGGAGCATGCGCATCATTCGCTGTATCATTCTGCGCGCTCCGCATCACCCTTTCTGCTTCTGCGTGTTTTCATCAGATGCCGCAGTGCGCGGACGGGATGAAGCACGAGCATCCTCGGCCCCGCATACCGCATGATAGTACAGACCTGTTCACGATGCGTTGCCCTGTAGCAATGAATCGTACAGCTTTTACAATCCGGCTTGTCATTGATGAGAGGACAGCGGGCAAGCTTGCCGACCGCATACTTCATCAATCCATCACATGTATCGCACAATCCGGAATCCGGCGAATGCTTCGCGCTGCAATAAATACGCGTCATGACATAGAGCGTTTCCGCTTCCCGCTGAAGCTTCGCGGGGACGTCATCAATATATGAAGGCAGAGTAATAAATCGCTCCACGGCAAATGTTACCGGCAGTATATGCCGCATCCGTGCCTTGTCAATAATGCGGAGTGTTCAAACGGTTAACCGCATTAACCGGGTAATGCGTTCCTGACGTCTTATAATTTGCACATGTTACGATAATGTAATCACACAATATTGTCGCTCTCGCGGTGCGTCCAGCACCGCTGGCGCTAGCGAAGCGCGGGAGCATAGTCTGATATCGCGCATCCGTGCGCGTATTCCCCGTGGAATACCTTCATTTTCTACCTTGGAGTTGCGGAATAGCCCCGCGCTATAATTCAGTCAAGTAAATTCCCCGGACGCCGACATTTATAGTGAGGGTAGTTCGCCACGATGACTGCGCGCGCGGGATGGATTCCGCCGCACGCAGCCTAACTCTGTCCGATAAGGCTTACTACATGATTCCATCGTCAACGGTCACGGGAAATACGCTCTCCGCAGGCGAGTTTCAGCTTCATGCAACACCGATGAAACAGGATACGCCGTCGTCCGATTTTTCATCATTGCTGTCGAAACATCAGAGCGATGTGAAGCAGGACAATGTAAAAAGCGCCAAAGACGCCGCATCCGAACGCGAAAATCGCGCATCGAATGATAAGGCAGAAACGCCGCGTGAGGCCGTCATCCAAACCCCGGCACCGAAAGAACAGACACCGCAGCAATTACTCGCGTTTCTGAAAACATCGAAACAGTCGAAAAACAGCAAAACCGATAAAAACACAGCCGCAAAAGCCGCAGACAGGAACAAAGACAAAAAAACAGCGACTGTACAGGAACGGGCGAAAACGGAGACCGGCGAACGCGTGCAGCTGACGATACCCGCACCGGTGGCTCAGGCAGCGACACCTGCCGCGACGGCACCGATACGTACCAAAGAAGAACCTCAGAAACGCATCAATGCTTCATCGGCAGCACGGACCGCCGCCAACGTACAGACGCAGCAGACGGCGATGAAGGGACAGGATGCTGTCGTCAAAGATAAAGAATCGGTAAAAAAGCCGAAAGAAGTTGCAGCTGAAAAAACCGCCGCCGCACCGGTGAAAGAAAAGCTCGCGAAAAAGCCAGTCGAATCCCAGCAGATGAAAAACGAAGCCCCCCGTATTGACGCAGAAAAACCGCTTGAGATAACCGTAGTGAAGACGAAAGACCGCACTGATGCCCAGACTGCGTCAACACAGCTCATCGACGCCGGAAAGACCTCCGCTGCCATGAAAGCTGAAGCGCTTCGTCCCGTCGTACAGATGCAGGACATCATGCCGCAGCTTGTCGAGCGGGCGCGCGTGGCGCTTGCGAACGGTAAAAGCGAGATAGAGCTTTCATTGAAACCGGAAGCACTCGGCAAAGTGAAGATGAAGCTCTCAATCGAGGACGGAAAGTTCAAAGGCGACATCATCGTGGACAATGCCGCGGTGAAGGAAATGTTCGAGCGCAACATCGACAGCGTAGTGCGTTCGCTATCGGACATGAATCTCACGGTATCCGGCTTCACGGTATCGCTCAAACAGGACACGGACGGCGGGTTCAATGCGTACCGTAACGAGTTCGTCAAAAAAGCGTTCAGCGAAAACGGCGAAGTGCCGATGAATGAAACTGAGATGCAAACATCCGTGTACGCGGTCACGCCGCGGCGGCTTAACATAGTAATATAACGCGAGGTAGAGCAATGGAACTTATGACGCGAATGCCGACCGAAGAAGTCAAAACACTCAAAAAAGAGATGGGCGCCTTCAACGTGGGCAACAAGTTCAAAAAAGATCCTGCGGAAGGAATGGGACGGGATGAGTTCCTGAAACTCCTGACGGTACAGATGTCGCATCAGGACCCGCTCTCTCCCATGGACAACAAGGAGTTCATCGCGCAGATGGCGCAGTTCTCATCGCTTGAACAGATGACACACATGAACAAATCGCTTGAACAGATGAACAACGCCGATACACGCAGCGCGTCGTTCAACATGCTCGGCCGCACCGTGGACTTCGTCACCGAACGCGGCACGGCCATGAGCGGCAGCGTTGAAACGGTGATAATGGACGACACGAGCACGAAGCTCAATGTCCGCGTGAACAATTCGCTTTTGACGATCAAACCCGACGACGTTCTGTCGGTGCACAAATAACGAGATTGAGTTAGGAGGAACCGCCTATGATGCGCTCACTGTATGCCGGAGTTTCAGGTCTTCAGAACCACCAGACAAGAATGGACGTGTTGAGCAACAACATCGCCAACGTGAACACGACAGGCTTCAAAAAAGGCCGCGTGACATTTCAGGATATGCTTTCGCAGACGCTCACCGGCGCCGCCCGCCCGCGCGACGACAAGGGCGGCGTAAATCCGCAGCAGGTGGGTCTCGGCATGATGACGGCCGCCATCGATACCATTCACACCCAGGGCGCCATGCAGGTGACCGGCGTGAATACGGACCTCGCCATCATGGGCGAAGGCATGTTCATCCTTAAACGCGGCGACCGCTCGTTTTACACCCGTAACGGCGCATTCACCATCGACAAGAACGGCACGCTCCTCAACCCCGCCAACGGCTTCAAGGTACAGGGCTGGCAGTCCGTGACCGGACCCGATGGCAAGCAGAACATCGAGACTGCGGCAACACCGTCGGACATCCGCATCCCGGTGGGCGATAAGGATCCCGCCCGCTCTACGTCGAACATACAGTATCACTGCAATCTCCGAAAAACCGATGAAACGCACCAGACCGATATTGAAGTCTACGACAACACCGGCATCGCCCGTCAGATGCGCGCGACGATGAAACGCATGGGTATCAATCAGTGGCAGATGACTGTCGATGTACCGCAGGCAACCGCGGGTTCGGTGAAAGTGGACGTTCCGGGCAACAACGGCGCCGGACAGAACAACGTATTCAACCTCACCTTCAATGATAATGGCTCACTCATCTCGGTGGCTGACGCACAGGTCGCCGCCGGCCAGACCGCCGACACGCTTAACACCGGCGAACTGACGGCGAACGTGAGCTTCACCTACAAAGGCACCGGCGACGCCGATGTCAACCAGACGGTGAAACTGCATCTGGGCACAAGCGGCCTCTTCGACGGCATCACCCAGTTCGAATCCATATCCACCACGAAAGCCATCGAACAGGACGGCTACACGATGGGCGAACTTGAAGGGTTCAACATCGATGACAACGGTCAGGTGACCGGCGTGTATACGAACGGCAACCGTAAGCTCCTCGCACAGGTGGCTCTCGCGAAATTCGCGAACGTCGGCGGTCTTGAAAAAGCCGGCGAGTCCATGTACGTGGAGTCGAACAACTCGGGCCGGGCAAACATCGGCGAAGCGGGCGTGAGCGGCCGCGGCAAGATGAAGGCAGGAACGCTTGAAATGTCGAATGTGGACCTCTCGGAACAGTTCGTCGATATGATCGTAACGCAGCGCGGCTTCCAGGCCAACTCGCGCGGCATAACGACATCAGACCAGATGCTGCAGGAAATACTGTCGTTGAAGCGGTAATCCGCGCGTGAGCGCTTAACGATATAGTAGCGGGGCATCCCTCTCGTCCGGGAGGGGTGCCTCAATTTTTTGGCGAGGTAACACATGATATCCATAACCCGTTTTGACAAGAGCATCGTCTTCATCAATCCGCATGAAATAGAGTTCATAGAGGAAACACCCGACACCATCATCACCACCGTATCGGGTAAAAAGATATTGGTCAAGGAAAAAGCGAAAGAGATCATCGACCGCATCGTCACCTACCGCGCCCGCATCGTGGGTGAATCGCTCAACAGCGCGTCCGCGGGCACTGAACGTTGACTTATTACTTTTATTGCTGTATCTTATAGAAGAATTCAAATTCAAATATCCTGCCGGTAGACTGATCATGATGAATAAAATACCGTTAGTACTGCTTTCGGCGCTCGTGCTTTCGCTCGGGGCATGCGCAAAAAAAAACGATTGCAGCATTGCATTGATGACCAGTTCCACGATAACAAAACCCGGATACAATAAAGCCATGCAGTACGGCTGCCGGCTCATCATCGACCGCGTCAACGAGATGGGCGGCATACAGGGCAAACAGATAGGACTTGAGGTCTTCGACGATAATGGCAATCCTGAACTCGCGAAGGAACACGCACGCCGCATCGCACGGAGAAAGGACATTGTGGCGGTCGTCGGCTACGTCCTCCCCGAATGCCTTCGCGCCGCACGCGATGTATATGACCGCGGCGGCATACCCGTCATCACGCCCACGGTCAGCGATATGGGCATACTCGGTAAAAGCCGTACGGTGTTCCGCAACTGCTTCAATGATGAAAAAGAAGGAACCATGCTTGCCACGTATTCGATGGAATCGCTCGCCACCGAGCGCGTATTCCTCCTGATACAGGGTAATGAATGCTACGCGCAGATGGCGGCCGTGTACGAGACAACATCGGCAGGCGTCATCGAGGTCGTCGGCAAGATGCGTTTCGAACCGGGCGAAGTCGAATTCAGCAACCTCGCGCTGAAAGTGAAATCGCATGACCCCGACCTTATCGTCATCGCCGGAGGGTTCCGCGAAGCGGGCCTCATCGCCGGTGAACTCCGCAAAAACCGCATCCGCATCCCGATTATCGGCGCAAGCGAGATGATGCACCGCGGATTCATCGATATCGCGAGCGAAGATCGCGCTGAGGGAGCCATGGCGGTTACGCCGTTCCTGTACCTGAAAAACCTCAACGAGCGCATGGATGCGTTCAACGACGGTTACGCAAAACTTTCGGGCCGCAATGCCACCTGGGTGGCATTTATCACCGCAGAAGCCGCCTCTATGGCGATAGCGGCGATGCGCTCCGCGGGCTTTGACCGCGCAAAGGTGATTGAAGCGCTTCAGGGTATGAATGAAAAAAATCCGTACGACGGCATTGCCGGCAAAGTGTATTTCGACGCACAGGGAGAATGCACACGCCCCGTCATCATTGCACAGGTGATCAAGGGAAAATGGTCCATCGCAGAAAAACAACTTCGCAAATCAGAAAAGATATACTGAAGCTCCGCGACGCCATGCGCCGCGAGGATGTAATCCTTAAAAGCTATAATATCTTCGAGAACTTTATCGCCGAGGTCGATATCACGGCGTATAAGAACGCATTCGTTTACATCAATTTCCGTAACGAGGTAATCACCGGCGCCATACTGCAGCATCTCTTTGAAAATCACGTTGCCGTGGCGGCCCCACGTGTCGAGGACGACCATAATGCGATGTCTGCATATTACATCACGGATGCCATCGATGACCTTGCAATAGACGCTTTTGGGATTCGCGCACCGAAGCGCGGACTCCCGCTCTGCAGAACCGAAGCCATCGATATCGTTATAACCCCCGGCGTATCATTTGACGGACGAGGCAACCGCATCGGATTCGGCCGCGGTTACTATGATACGTTCTTCCATATAAACCGGCACGCGCTGCGCGTAGGGCTCGCCTATGACTATCAGGTGCAGCGGGAACTGATTACCACACCCCGCGATGAACCGGTCGATATGATCGTCACGGAATCGCAGGTCATCGTCACGGAATCACGTCCCGGCATGGTAAAATCACGTAATCCTAAACTTTAAGATCTTCGTCGCTGCCGCCGAGTCCGGTATTTTGTTCCAGGAGCGGCGTGATGACCGCTTGGTTAAATTCATCCACCTGCGCAGAAGCTCTTCCGGTAAACCGCCGCGCATCCATTGCCGTCATGACCTCGTCACGGGAAAGCCCTATCCCCGTATCGGCGATAATATAATCGATGAGTCTGTTCTCTTTGCCTTCCGCCTTAATCTCCCGCGCGGCAACGTGCGAAAGCTCACGGATACGCTCATGGATATCCTGCCGGTTCCCGCCTTTCTTCACCGCCGCCATAAGAATATTCTCGGTACCCATGAACGGCAGTTCCCGGGCTAGATTACGCTCGATGACCTTTTCATTGATGACTAACCCGTTAACCACATTATTCAGTATGGATAAAATGGCGTCAGCGGCAAGGAACATCTGCGGAATCGCGAGACGTTTATTGGCGGAATCATCCAGCGTCCGTTCGAACCATTGTGTCGAGGCGGTAAACGACAGGCTCTGCGCAAGTCCCATGATGAATCGAGCGAGCGAACAGATGCGTTCACTGCGCATGGGGTTGCGTTTATATGCCATGGCTGAAGACCCCACCTGCGATGTCTCAAACGGCTCCTCAACTTCCTTCATGCTCTGCAAAAGCCGTATATCGGTAGCGATCTTGTGCGCATCCTCGGCGAAGAGCGAGAGCAGCTTCCCGATCTCGCTGTCAAGCCGGCGCGGATAGGTCTGGCCGGTAACCGCATACGCCTTCGGAAAACCGAACCGTTCGGTGATCCGCCGGTCAAGCGTGCGGACTTTTTCGTCATCGCCGTTGAACAACTCATAGAAACTCGCCTGTGTCCCCGTGGTGCCTTTCACACCGCGAAACCGCATGGTATCGGAGGCATCCTTCATCTCGTAAAAGTCGTCAACAAGATCCTGAAGCCACAGCGTCATGCGTTTTCCCACGGTGGTCGGCTGCGCGGGCTGAAAATGAGTGAACGCGAGCGTGGGAATATCCTTCGCGCGAACGGCGGCTTCACCGAGTGAACGGATGCAGTTATACAATTTCTTCTGCAGGAGGATAAGCCCCGCGCGCATCTGAATGAGGTCGGTATTGTCTCCCACGAACGCGCTTGTCGCGCCGAGATGAATGATGCCGGCGGCCTTCGGCGCTGCCGCGGCAAATGTATGAATATGCGCCATCACATCGTGCCGGAGTTCCTTTTCCTTCGCCGCGGCGAATTCAAAATCGATATCGTCGACATGCGCCTTCATGTCCGCTATCGCATCCGCGGAAATATCCAGACCGAGCGCGCGTTCCTCCTCGGCAAGTGCGATCCAGAGGTTGCGCCATGTACTGAATTTATACTGATCCGAAAAAAGTTTGAGCATCGCCTTCGACGCATATCGTGTCACCAGCGGTGTTTCATAAATATCATGGCTCATCGGGACATCCTGATGTTTGTTGTATTCGCGGCAAAAACCGCCGTTCTATTCGAAAAAAGACAGTTTATTCAATTCATCGCGCAGCGTTGCGGCGTCTTCATAACGCTCCTCGCGCACGGCCTCATCGAGCATTGCGGTAAGCTGTTCCTTTTTGGTTTTCAGCACCGTCCGTGATGCCTCACCCTCGGGTGCCGGCTGTTCGTCTGTCTCATGATGCCCCGGTATGCTGTCCTTGAATATTTTCGCGTTCGCACCTTCAAGCAGTATACCCGCGGCCTCGATTACTTTTTCCTCGATGAAGATAGGCGACTTGGTTCTGAGCGCAACCGCGATGGCGTCCGACGGCCGCGCGTCGATCCTCTCGGCCACATCGTCCCGGATCAGCACGAGCTTCGCAAAAAATGTTTCACTCCGCAAATCGTCGATGATGACTTTTTCAAGACGCACCGAGAAGCGGTTGAGCATTTCCTTGATAAGATCATGCGCCAGCGGACGCGGCTGGGAAAGCCCGAGCATTACCATGGATATGGACTGCGCCTCGATAGTACCGACAAAAATGGGGATGACTTTTTCATTGCCCTTGGGTTTGAGTATTATTGCAAACCCTTTATCGGTCACGGCAAGATTGACGATCTTCGCTTCAACCACGTTTTTCTCCTCGAATTTCAGCATCAAAAGTATATCCCGGGCGGGATATTATGTCAATTACACCCCCTGTACCCGGGGCTCTTTTTTTTCAATAAAGCTATTGACATTTTTTACGCAGACACATATACTGCTCACCTTTACTGCGACTGGCATGTCGTATTATTTTACGTCGCAAAGGTACAACGTTATGAAAGACACTTATGTTCTCAAAAAGTCGGCGGTCAAACGCCGCTGGCTGCTCATCGACGCTCAGGGCAAAACCCTCGGCAGACTCGCAAGCCGGATCGCGTTCATCCTGAAAGGGAAACACCGCCCCGACTACACCTACAACCTTGACAACGGCGACTATGTCGTCGTCATCAATGCGGAGAAAGTGAAGTTGACCGGGAAAAAGCTTACCGACAAATTCTATCATTACCACACCGGTTATGCCGGCGGTATCAAAGAAGTATCGTACGGCACGCTCATGCAGAAAAAACCTGCGTTCGTCATCGAACGTGCGGTCAAAGGCATGTTGTCGCACGGGGTACTCGGCAGAGAACACCTGTCGAAACTCAAGGTATATGCGGGTCCGTCGCATCCGCACTCGGCGAATAAGCCCGAGCCCATCGAAGTATAACGGAGGCAGAGATCATGGCAAAACAGCTTGAAATTTTCGTCGGTAAAAGAAAGACCGCAATAGCGCGCGTTCGCATTGCAAACGGCAGCGGCAAGATCGTCGTTAACGACCGTCCGGCACGTGAATATTTCAACGGCCGGGAAACGATACTGAAAGGCATCGCCATGCCGATGATCGTCACGAGCACTGACGATAAAATCGACGTCATCGCGGTCATACGCGGCGGCGGCATTCATGCACAGGGCGATGCGCTCAGACACGGCATTTCACGGGCGTTGCTTTCACGTGATGCGGCAAACCGCCCCTCATTGAAAAAGAACGGATTCCTCACCCGCGATTCGCGCGAAGTCGAACGCAAGAAATACGGCCACAAAGGCGCCCGCCGCAGCTTTCAATTCTCGAAACGATAATCGGCAGGACAGCCGCAACGACGGCACAACGGAGACAGCAAATGGAAGTCATTCTCAAAAAAGATCACGCCACACTCGGATACGAGGGCGATGTATGCAAGGTCAAAGCGGGTTTCGCACGCAACTATCTGTTGCCGCGTAATATCGCTGTTGTAGCGACGGAAGCGAGCCTGCGCACGCTGAAGGCGCTCCAGAAAAGCCTTGAAAAGAAAAAAGTCGTGCGCAAGGGCGATGCTGACGTCGTGAAAGCCAAGCTTGAAGCGGCCACGGTCACCATCACCATGAAAGTCGGCGAGAACGATAAGCTCTACGGTTCGGTCACCTCGCAGACCATTGCTGATGCACTGATCAAAGACGGTTTTCATGTTCAGAAACGCGACATCATCATGGAAGATCATATCAGAGCGCTCGGCGTGTTCAAGGTCAACGTACGGATTTATACCGACGTGATCGCCGAAGTGAAGGTCTGGGTCGTCAAGGAATAGTCCGTTACGCGGACTGGGAACTGACACCCGATGAGCGAAGGGACGCTTCTCTCGAAAGTGCCCCCGCATTCCGCCGAAGCGGAGGAAGCGGTTCTCGGAGCAATGCTCCAGAATAACGAAGCTTTTTACGCGGTTATCGGCAGGCTTAAAGAAGAATCATTCTACATTGAACGGCACCGGCTTCTGTTCAAAACAATTCTTGCCATGCACGACAAGAACATCGATGTCAACATCGAAACCGTGCTGCGCTATCTCGTTGAAAACAAAATGGCTGAATCCATCGTCGGTACCGACATGGCATTCCTGCAGCGGCTCGTGGACGTCTCCCCGGTAACGAGAAACGCCGAATATTATGCGTCCATCGTTTCGGGTAAAGCGCTTATGCGCGAACTGATATCCGCGTCATACAACATACAAAGCCTCTGCTTTGAAGCGACGGAAGAAAGCGTCAAGGACATCGCCGACGAAGCGGAACGTCTCGTGTTCAATGTCACCAAGGAACGGCTTTCCAACAATTTCACCGGCGTGAAAGAACTCCTCATCGAAACGATGAAGATGATCGAGGACAGAACAAAGCTTAAAACGCATACCACCGGCGTTCCATCCGGATACACCGAACTCGACAAACTGACCGGCGGATTCCAGCCGGCGGATCTCATCATCCTGGCGGCGCGTCCGTCCATGGGAAAGACTTCGTTCGCACTGAACATCGCGGAAAACGTAGTTTCCGGAAATGAAACGAGCAATTACGGCGTGGGTATTTTCTCGCTTGAAATGAGCAAGCTGCAGATCGCCGAACGCCTTATCAGTTCAAAATCGCTCGTGTCGCTCAGTAAAATTCGCAGCGGCATCGTATCCAGCCAGGAATGGGTTAAACTCGGCGTGGCGCTTAACTCGCTGTACAACAGCAATATTTTCATCGATGACTCAAACCCCATATCGATCATGGAAATACGCGGAAAAGCCCGCCAGATGGAATCGAAATTCCGTGAAATTGCCGCAGCAACCGGCAGACCGGTGGCGCTCAAAATCATCATCGTGGATTATCTGCAGCTTATCACCGCGGCCGGCAGCAAGCGCAACGAAAGCCGCGAGCAGGTGGTGTCGGATATTTCCCGCGGCCTGAAATCCCTGGCAAAAGAGCTCCGCGTGCCTGTTATCGCGCTGTCACAGCTTAACCGTGAAACGGAAAAGCGTGACGACAAACGTCCGCGGCTGTCGGACCTGCGCGAATCCGGATCCATCGAGCAGGACGCCGACGTGGTGATGTTCCTTCACAGCGACAAGTATTATGATCGCGGCGAGGGCGAAGAGGCGGCTGAAGCAATCAAAGAAGCTGAAGTACAGGTCATCATAGCCAAACACCGTAACGGTGCACTCGGCGATGCAAACCTCATGTTCATCAAGGAATTGACGCGCTTCCAGAACCGCGTGAATATCCGCAGCGGCGGCTGATAATCCCGTACGCCGGAAAACCTGAAATTACAGGTTCTTCAGAAACTTACTGTCCTTGAATTCAATAACGGGTTCATTTGCCACCATATGAATGGCGGTAATAAGCGAATAACTGATCCATGCGGCCTGTTTCTTCTCAGCAGCCGTTTTTACCTGCCGCGCCTCATTATCCTCGAGCAGCTTATTAAGCGTTTCGGCGATATTCTCGGTGTGTTCGTCGAAGAATTCCTCGCATGCTTCACACGTATCCATTGTCGCCTCACCGGCAGTCTCTTCAATCTCTTTTCCGCACCAGGCACACTGATAGTCCATTCGTCTGAGCTCCCTCTGTTGATGTTGTACGGCACATGCCGTGATACGTCCTATGTGGTCGGCGGAAAATATTCCGCGCTATGATTCGAAATACTTCTGATAACGGGACGGTAATCCTTCAACGGAAAACCGCACCTGCTGCCGCTTCGCTTTTCGTGACAATGAAAGCAGCACCTGAACACCCGAAAGATCGATTCCCGCAGTGTCAGCGAGGCGGACGGTGATGTCGTCCTGAAAATCCATCCCGCCGAGGTCTTTTTCCATCACTTCCGGTATGTTATTCATCGTCAGCGGTACCGTGATCGTAATCACTTTCGACATGACAACCTCCGTCAAGCCGTAGTACTATAGCTGCTCACCGCTGTCCCCGCTCCTTTCCCGATCATCACGAACGGCAAGGTAGACAACCAATCAATATCCCTTTGTTTATATAATACCGGTTCAACTGTCAAAAGTCAAATCATTGAACACCGGGAAATTTCGAACATGCGCCTGAAAACGCATTATTTTCAGACATCCGGCTATTTTTTTATTTTCGTATTCCTTTTTTTCTTGTTTCTGATATACTTGCGCTCACTAACGGAATATTATGTAAACAGGCGATACCATGGCAACCAATGCAAGCAACGAATATTTTGAAACACAGATTAACGAAGACCAGTGTAAATACTCGCGTTATGTGTGCGACTCGCGGGCAATTCCCAATGAGATCGACGGCCTCAAACCGGTACAGCGGCGTATACTCTGGACCATGTGGAACTCATCCGCACGCAACACCTATACCAAAACGGTGAAAGTAGCCGGTCTTGTGATGGGATATCACCCGCACGGAGACCGTTCCATACAGGACGCCATTTCCGCCATGGCGCAGGAATTTCCTTTTGCCAACAACTATGCACTCATCGCCGGTGAAGGCACATTCGGCGACGTTCTCGACCCGAGCGCCATAGCATCCCCGCGGTATACCGAGGTGCGACTGTCCGATTTCGCCAAAGACGTCGGTCTTTTTGAATGCCTTGATGACATCGAATATATCCCGAATTATGACGAGACCGAAAAAGAACCGGTTTTCCTTGTGGCTAAAATACCGCTCGTACTCATCAATCCGGCGCAGGGTATTGCCACCGGTTTCCGCTGCTCGATACCCTCGTTCAGGCTCGGAGACGTTGTCGATGCGCTCACGAAATATCTGAAAAAAGGCACCGTACCGAAGCTTACACCGTGGATAAAAGGATACGGCGGCAAAGTGTCATACCAGAAGAACGAGGCGAAATCGCTCGTGGTAACGACGACGTTCAATGTGGCCGTTGAAAAAAACATCCCGTATATCACCGACGCACCGCAGGGATATAACCGCGAACGCGTCATCGGCCTGCTCGAAAAGCTCCTTGACGGCAAGGCGGACTGGCTCAATAATTATACCGACTATTCGCACGACCGTTTCCATATCGAGCTTCAGCTGAAGCGCGGCGTCAAGCCCGTGCCCGAACAGCTCACCGGCCTCCTGGATGTGGTCACGAACGATGTGTGTGCGTACAACATGATTACCTCGGAAGGAAAACTTGAGGAAATTCATCCTGATGATGTCATCCGCCATTTTGCGGCATACCGGAAAGCCCACCTGAGGAAACGCTTCAAACGACTCGCACTCATCGAACAGGAGAAGATTGACCGCAATAATGAGCTGATACGTTTCATCAACGAGGGCTGGAACAAAAAAGTGGTGAACATCAAAAGCAAATCTGCGCTTGAGACAGAGCTTAAAAAGGCGAAATTCATCTACTACGAATGGCTTGCGTCACTGCCGATATACCGGCTCACCGCGGATGAGGTGGATAAATGCAAAAATATCATCGCCGCTGCGAAAGCGGAATTGGCGCGGTATAACGGCATGGTGAAATCGGAGGACAAGCTCATCGATTTCATCATTGCGGAACTTGCCGACCTTAAAGCAAAATGGGATAATGTATGAGCAAGCGCGTATTCAAAAAACTTTCGAATGTAGAACACGTACGCCTCCGGACGGGCATGTGGCTCGGCCAGAACTCCACATCGACGTATGAACAGCATTTCTTCAAGCTGGACCGCCGCTCGGAGACATTCGCCATCGAGCATCGTGAGATCGAAGAGATCCCGGCGAAGATGAAATGCCTCGATGAGGCGTGTATGAATGCGGTGGACGAATACCGCCGGAACGTTCAGGATGCGAAAATTGCCCCGCGCGACAAGATGAACCGGCTCACGGTGACACTGTCCGATGACCGAAAACGCGTCAGCATACGCGACAACGGCCGCGGCATCCCTATGGAGAACGCTGAAGGCGTCTTTCTTCATCTCATGTACGGAGAGAACTTCGACGACAAGGCCCGCGAGGAGCATGTGGCCGGACAGAACGGCGTGGGCATATCCCTCGTACGTATCGTGTCGCAGTACTTCCGCGTATATACCGCATGCGCCGGTAAATCATACAGCAAACTCTTTACCGTAAACGACACATTCCTCGATGCGCTGAAAGCGATGAAGCTTTCCGCCGAGAGTATCGACCTTGTCGTCAAGCACTTCGACGAACACTCGACGCTCAAAGGCTGCGAAGCGGTAAATGAAAAGCAGGTAAAAAAGCTTGAGCCGCTCATGAAAAAGCTCAATCTCATCAGCCTCATGAAGAACGCCGCAAAGAGCGACCACGGCACGCTTGTTGAATTCGAGCTTGATAAACGCTACTTCAACAATCTCGATGTGCGTTTTGACGCGGAGCTGGTATCGCAGTATCTGCTCGATATCGCGCTCACGAATCCCGGGCTTGAGGTGATATTTTCGCACAAGAAAAAAGATACCGTCTATAAATTCAAAAAAGGCATGGACGAGCTTTTCGCCAACACGACGCAGTGCTACTACAAACTCGCACATACCGACCCCGCATCACCCTCGCGCATCGATCTGGCCGCATATGTCATCATGGGCGAAGGCAAGCACCTCACCTGGGTTAACTCGAATTTCGCGTCACTCGGGGGCTCAGCCATCGAATATATCGAGAACCGCATCTGCGACGAAGTCCGGAAGAAAAACGCCATCACCGCGCTTGAAAAGCGTTTGAAGACGCAGTCCACACGCAACGACGTGCGGTCATGTTTTCACATGCTCATCAATCTCAAAATACTCAATCCGCGGTTCAAATCCCAGGATAAATCGTATCTTATCAACGACCTCAACGCCGAGATACGCGACGCCATCGACAAGAATCTCGACAAGATGCTCAGGAAGACCACACTCGTCGACGATATCAAGGCGCTCATGGAACGCCGCACACACCTGAAAGCGCTTGAAGATGCCGAGAAGGGTTTGCGCCGCGCATCACGCATTCTGATACCGAAACTCATCGCACCGACGGGAACAACGGACGACAAGGGCCGAGTACTTCTCATCGGCGAGGGCGATTCGGCTATCGCGGGTCTGCGTCCGGTACGAAATCCGCGCCTCCATGGATTGTTCCCGCTGCGGGGAAAGCCGCTCAACGTGCAGGGCATGTCGCTTGCGAAAGCGCTCAGCAACGAGGAGATGAAAAATATCGTAGCCATCATCGGGCTTCCGCTTGAGGGTAAGGTGAAACGCATAGCCGACCTCAACTATGACAAGGTGAGTATCGTCACCGACGCGGACTTTGACGGCTATGCCATCCGCAGTCTCATGCTGTCGTTCTTCTATGAATACTGGCCGGAACTGTACGACCTCGGCTTCGTGCATATCACGAACGCGCCGCTCTACGAAGTGGAAATAGAGGAAAACGGAAAAAAATCGATAGAGTTCTGCATCGACGACGCGGATTACGATGCGGTCATGAAACGCCTGAAAAAAACCGGCGGCACCATGATACGCAAAAAACGCAACAAAGGTCTCGGGGAGACCGGAAAAGAGGCGATGAGCTTCGCTATCGAGAACTGCATGACAAAGATATCCGTGAAACAGACAACGACAGCGAATAAAATACAACGCCTGTGGTTCCACCGGGACTACGCCGAGGATCGCCGCCGTGTCATCTCCGCATACTCGATGACGTTCTACGAGGAATGACCGGCGGGCGCTCACCGTTATTTATCAACGATACTATTGCCCTCAAACACGATATCTTTTGTCGTGTCGGTTTCTGAATACAACCCGGGATTCATATAAGGTGACCTCACCCAGGTATTATTGATGACGGTTACTCCGCTGGCATGCGATGTCCCCACCGCGCCGCGATACGGCATATTCTCATTGCGCGGCACGATATTCCGTATCGTATTGTCCCGTATGACGACATTACCGGCGGAACAGACATAGGCGATAACTCCCGGATTGTTGATGAATGAATTCTTTTCGACGAGTATGGTATTGAGTACGGGGAACATCGTCTTTTCAACCGACGGATCGCTCTTCAGATACACGCTCATGTAGATGACCGGCTGTTTCTCATTCACGAACGCGCCGATGGGGTTTACATTCTCGAACACATTATTGCGGATGACGATATTCGATGCGCCGTAGCCCTCGCTCCAGACATTGAACGTATATCCGGTCTCAATCTTGATTGCCCCGGCCTCATTATGGAAAAACCGATTGCTTTCGATAGTGATATCGTTCGCGAGCAACAGCAGCCCGCGCGCCTTGTTGTCATGGAAGTATGAATTACGCACGATGATATTGCGTGAACCGTAGCGCTTATTGAACAGTATGAAGCCGGTGCCCTTCTGCTCCGGAACAGGATCTTCGAACGTCAGTTCATAAACGCCGTTACGCCCCTTGTTCTCACCGGTCCGCTTGATGAATTTCCCCGTGTAACCTGTCGGCGAATAATCATCGTTGCGGAATTCTGCAAGATCACCCTCGCGCAGAAGTCCCGGGTCCATGTTCTTTGTGGTGAGCGTCTTTTCGCCGGATTTGAACGCGAAGCCGGTGGTGTCGTGTACGTTCAGGCAGTCGTCGCCGCCGAAACTGAATTCACAGCCGTCCATAAGTAGATACCCTTTCGAACGTGCGATATGGTGATGATCGGCCGAACAGGTGACCGGGCGTTTCGTTCCCGGGCGCGGGATGATGCGCGTTTTGAGCATCTGCCAGTGATGCTGCTCGCCTGACGAGAGGAATGCGTGGCTCGGGCACGAATATACGGTGACATTGGACAGTGTGAGGTGTTTGTTATCGCTCATCACTAAGCCCACCATATCGTACACATAATGACGTACACGAAAAAGTTTCCCCGGCTTCACGTCGTTCGCAAAGCGCGCTTTCTTGCCGGAATCGGTGGCGAAGAGACGGAACGAATTATCCGACAGCCATTCATATTTCGCCGGCGGCGTATCCGCACGGCCTTTGTAGAATTCAAAACCGATGCTGTATCCATTCTCATGGCCGACCGACATGGTTGCCGGATCGAGTGCTTCAAGGATGGCTATGCGCATGTCGCGTCTGGGGAATTTCGTCAGATCGGGAAACTCGGCATCGATGGAAGCGCCGTCGGTGGCAACAGCGGTAACCTTGATGATACTGCCGATGGGATCCTGCGCCCAATCCCAATCAATGAAAAAATTGCGAAAAAGTATCCGCTCGCATTCCTTCACTTCAATAAGTGAACCGCGCGTTTTCAGCCAGATGAATTCCGAACCCTGTCCATCGAATTCGAAATCGGTCATTTTGCTGAACTTTACCGGATTATTATTGGTGAAGCGGTATACCCCTTTCGGAACAACAAGCTTTCCGACGCCGTTTGATGCACAGTGGGCTATCGCATCGTTGAAAGCATTCACGTTATCCGGGCTGTCCGTGCTCGCGCCGAAATCGGCAACCGATGCGGCAGTCTGTTTTGCCGGCATGGGCAGATCGATCGTAAATGCGGCGGAACCCGTTGCAACCTCGACAGGACCGGAGTACGGTTTTGCTCCCGCTGTCGCCGCAGTGAACTCCTCGCCTGTCCCCTCGATGATGACGATATCATCGATAAGTGCCACCGTCTTGTTCTTCGGATGCAGCTGGAGCGCATACGTGTCTTTATCCTTCTTTGTCCTGAACTTCAGTTTGACATGCTTCACAACACCGATATCGACAACATCGAATCGCCCGACATCCATGGTATGATCTGATACGTCAAGCGGACGAACGATGGCATGCACGTATGAATCCTTTTCCGCGGAAAGCAGTTTGCAGGTGAACCGGATCACATAATCGGTATCGGCCTTGAGCACGCCTTCAGCCGTCGCGAACGAGCCGTTCCACACCGATGAACTCGCCCTCGTATCAAGCTTAAGCGACTGTTTTCCGGACAACGCGCCTTCCGTCGTGAGCGAGGCGTACGCGGGATTGAGAAACGTGTAATTCTTCTTTTCGCCGCTTTCAAAATCGATTGTCAGCGCATGCGCCATAACGCCTCCCGCGATAAGTCCGAACAGGATAGAGACGATGCGTTTATTCATACCTTGTCCTTTGTTATTTGGTGATACTTCATCATAGTACATGCGGCGCTGCTTGTAAATGGACAAAAACGAACCGTGATGGACAAAAGTACCCGCGGGGTATAGAATAACCGGCATCTTGACGCAACGCAGGATGCCGGCACGATGACAAAAACGACCATTACTCCGCTTGAACGGGAAACCGGCATACGAAACTATCTGCGTTTTGTGCTGTTCAACGGCATCGGGTTCAACTTCATCGGCGAGACATCGGTGATTCTGCTTGCGCTTCACTTCAACGCGTCGAATCTGCATATCGGTTTCCTGAACTCCTGCTTCAATATGACCGGCGTCATCGCGCTCATCGCCCCGATCATGCTCGCCGGACTTCGCGTGATCGATGTGTTTTACTACGTGTGGATAATACGCGGTTTCATCTGCATCCTCTATATCGCCACCCTCCTCATGTCGGCCCCGAGTGCCATCATGGTCATCATCATCGTGTTTACGCTCTTCAATATCATGCGCACCGTGGGCGCGGCGATGATAGATACCGTGCACCGTTCGCTCGTTCCCGCCGAGGAAATGGGTGCGTTCGTCTCGCGGTTCACCACACAGTGGCTCATCTCCGCAGTCATCGCTCAGTCGGCAAGTTTCATCATCCTGTCCATCCCTCCGCTCAAGGGCCTCTACGGCCTCCTGCTCCTGCAGCTCATCGGCACGTCGCTCAACACGCTCGGTACGCGCCATATACGGAAGATACCGGTCGAGGAGCGCGTTGCCCCCGCGAAGAGCTTCAATATGGTCCGGGCTTTTCTCACCGGAATACGCGAAGTGCAGACACGCACGGTTTTGGTGCTCTTCGCATGCAATCTCTCACTGGGTATCATGCTCGGATTCACGATACCGCTTCTGAAAAAGACAGCGCATTTCGCAACGAACACCGTCTTTCTGTACACCATTGTCATGACGCTCACGAGTATACTTTCAAGCAATCTGCTCCGCTCGTTCACCGACCGCATCGGCAAGAAACCGGTGCTCATACTCACCAGCATCGCCGCATTCCTGGCGGTGCTGCTCTGGGCGTTCATCCCCGCATCCTCCCCCGCTCCGCTGTTCTTTCTCCTCGGTTCTGCAACCGCATTCATACTCACGATGTATAATCAGACCGTCAGCGTTCTCATCCTGCGCGTCATCCCGTCAAAGGAAAAAACAAATTTTTCTTTTCTCATACGATTTTTATCCGCAATCATCGCACTCATCGCCGGTTTCGTGAGCGGCATCATCGCCGACGCAGGCACACACATCGCCGCCGGCGGCTTCCTCCACCCGTTCTCGCTCATCTTCTTCGTTTCCGCGGCGCTGTTCATCGCGAGCGCCGTCATCGGCATACGGCTCAGCGAACCGGGAAGCCTGTCGGTATTTGAAAGCGCGAAAATACTGCTCACCACGGTGGAAATGCGTTATCTGTTCGACTTCAATGTATTGAAAAACAAAGATAAAAAACCGCCTCGCAAGGATCGTTCATGGACATCGAAAACGCCATCCGTAAAAGAGTGACAGCAATATTCACCCGCACCCATGCTAGCCACGACCTTGAACACACGCTCAGGGTATGCACGCTGGCGGTAAAGATTGCGAAAGCTGAAAAAGCATCGCTATCCATCGTACGTGCCGCAGCATTGCTTCATGATATCGGCCGGAGTATCGAGGACCGCGCGAAAGGAAAACACGATCATGCCGTCATCGGCGCAAAAATGGCAGATGCGATACTGAAAAAGTCCGGCATGCCGGTGGAGGAATGCGAGAAGGTCTGCGCCTGCATACGGACACACCGGTTCCGCGGAACGAACGAGAAACCGTCATCCATCGAGGCGAAAGTGCTGTTCGATGCCGACAAGCTTGACGCCATGGGCGCCGTGGGCATAGGACGGGCGTTCATGTTTGCTTCGGAAGTAGGCGCAAAGCTTCATAATCACCATATCGATATCGCGCACACAAAATCGTATACCGTCGAAGATACGGCGTGGCGCGAGTACATGGTGAAGCTCCGGTTCCTTAAGGATAGCATGATGACACGCACGGGCAGACGACTGGCACAGCGACGTCATGTGTTCATGGAAAAGTTTTTCAATGAGATGAACGGGGAATGTGACGGGGTGTGGTGACAGGAACAATAATACCGTTGCAGAACTGCGCGTCTATGCTATAGCCGGCTCCAGGATATTACTTCTTCTGCGGTATGAACGCTTTAATGACTATCACGATGCCAAGACCAATCAAAAGCGCCGGTACTGCCACCGTGGAGCGCGCGATGAAAAAGCCGTAACAGCAGCCTGCAATACCGAGAAGGATGACGCCGGAAAAGAACGATTTATCTTTCACGAAAAATGACATTACGAAAAGACCGAGCCCCGGTGCCGCGATGAAAATCGGCCACGTGGTGCGTATATTCGCCCAGCCGGTATAATTGAGCCACAGAAAATATACCGCCAGCACCGTAAGCATCGTTGCGGGCATCAATATACCGCGGCTCTGCTCTGCGGTGAAGGCGATGACGAAAAACCAGAGCGCGGGAACGAGTATGAACAGCGGCCATAACTTTGCCATGGAAAAGCCGGCGAATGCGTTGCCGGCGAGTATGACGCCGCCGATGACTACGAGTACGATGCCGAGAAAAACAATACCTGTCTTCTGCTGCATGGAAGGCTCCTGGGAAACGCTGTCGCGGCTGTTATTTTCAACTGCCATAATGAGAGTATACCGCAGCATGCGATTACGTCAAGTGAAGGTCGTGCGCTGCGAAGCGAAAACATGCTGGAAACTCATATTATCCTGCAATAAAGTAAAAACGCCGGCGACCCCGATGAATCTGCCGGCGCTTTTTATCGTACTCACTACTGCGGAATATTCAGTGTCCCTAACGAGCAATTGTTCGTCAGTGTGAACGGACCGGTCAGATTGCTCATCATCACAACATCGTTCGTACTGGGATTATTGAAACCATCGCCGTCACCGTCCAGATACGGCGTGAAATACAGGTTATTCGTCGCCAATCCCGCATTGGTATTCACCCAGAACTCATAGGTACTGCTGGCAAGTGCGGGGCTCAGCATGTTTATGAATCCTGCATAGGGCATATTCGCGCTCATCAGATTGTTGTTATCCGCGAAAACACACATCCAATTCGAATAATTGTTGAACGTCTTGCCGTTGGTGAGAACCAGCGTCCCGGTAACTTTCAGATATCCGGCAACATTAGTGGCAGATATATTGATGGTCGGTCCGCCGCCGCTCGTTGAATCACCCTGAACCCAGCCGCTCGATATTGACAACGGGTTGAGCGATCCGATGCCGCCGACCTCGTTGGTCCACAGATACTTCGTCCCGTTCGTGTCATAACCCTCAAGCCCAGCCCATGCGCGGTACGTACCGCCGGGCAGCGTGGTGGACGAGTTCTGCAGCGTCAGGTTGCTCATGTAGTAGAAATTCCCCGTACCGTTATACAGGTTCCAGTTATTGGAAGCATCCCGCACCATGGCAACCGGATACTGCGTATAGATATTGTCTGCATTCTGATACAGCTCGAAGTACGAGAAGCGCGTGCTGTCATAGCTGTTGGTGGAAAACCGGTTCGTATCGATGCTGAGATGGACCAGTGTTGAAGGAACGTTCTGCTGATTCGATATTTCGATGCTGCCGGAGTACAGCGAATACGGATATGACGCGCCGCGCACCTTCGCATACGAGTATCCGCTGAACTGCAGATAACTGTTGCCGAAGAATATCTTCGGCGCTGTGCCGCTTGCCGCGTTCGTGCTGTAAGCTATCAGGGTCTTGGAATTCGTCTGCGGCGTACTGAATACCGTTCCGCCCTGCGAACCGGACCCCAGATACTTGAACGTCAGACCGCTGTCGGACTGAACGTTGCTCTTGATTACCGTGGGGCTTCCCATAAGCGATACGCCGTCACCGGCGGCGGTTCCGCTGAATATCGAGTGACTGTTACGGATCTGGAACAGCGCACCTGATATGCCGTTACCGTTGTATGCGTCATAATTGTAGCTTACCAGTGACGAGTAATCACCTGCAGCCGCCCCGCCGACGAATTCCGTCAGATGCGACCCGGAGGGCGCCGTATAGTGTATCCAATAATTACCGGACGAATTGGTGACTAGTCCGGTGAAATTACTTTCACAGGCAGCTGTCGATGTCGGCACATACAGCCAGTTTCCTGAGGTATTCGTCGGCACTACAAAATACGTCCTGAACGTATATGCCGTCGGCGTTGAACCGTCCTTGTTGTATGAATAGTAGTTGCTGATGTTCGTAGGTGTGAACGCGCCGAATATGACGCTCGCCGGTGCCATTGCCGCCGTATTCGAGTTCGCCTTGGCGTTGCTTATATTCACCATGTAATACACGTTATCTTCACGCGCCGTGAGGAAGTTCCCTGACGGCGTGATAATGATGGTATTGGTGTTTGTCGTGAACGTAAGTCCCGTTGCCGTTACGAACGGATTCGCCCCCGATGTATTCGTCCGCAGCTGCACCTGCACCAGAGCATCGCCCCAGTACACGTTCGTGGAGAACCGTATCGTGAGCGCCTGATTCTTCCACGTACCCGTCGCAAGGTTGCTGCCGCAGTTGATTATCGCCGGTATCTCGAATACAGATATCGTATTGGTGATACTGCCGCCCGTGGCGTTGCTGATATCACGCGCGATCGCGGTGACCGCATACGTACCCGATGTCGACGGTGTCCACTGAGACGTGTAGGTGTTGCTCATCGTCACCGCAAGCGACGCAAGCAGCGCCCCGTTGGTGTACAGCGACACGTTCGTCACGTTATACATGCCGTTCGGGTCCCCGACGGTTACCGTTATCGGTATCGTGCCGCCGGACGGATACACGCCGTTGTTCGAAGGAGATGCGATGGCAGATACATACGGAGCGTAGTTGGAGAACGGCAGCGTTACCGAGCCGATGTTCAGCCCGTTGGTAATGCTCGCCTGCCAGACAAGATTCGTCCACATGGCTATGTCATTCGAATCGCTGAAGCCCGTGATACTTCCGTCACGATCGAGAATGAACCCGAAATATCCATTCGTATTTGAATAATATGGGTCGACCCAGCAGTCGAATGTGTTCGTTGACGTATTGGTGTCGGCTATCGTCATCGTTCCGAGCAGTATGATGCCGCCGCCTTCA
>JACRPF010000017.1 GCA_016214035.1 Spirochaetota bacterium
GCGCTCAAAGACATCGAGAATTATAAAGTTGACGCCGCGGTGCTGCTCGGCAACATCTACTACAGCAAGGGCAGCTACGATATGGCGATGAACGAGTATCTTGACGTACTCAAAACAAAACCCGGACAGCCGGCCGCTAACTTCAATCTCGGTTTCATCTACTATAAAAAGAACAATCTCACCAAAGCGCTCGAGCACATCACCAAGGCGAAAGCGCTTTCATCGTCACCGGTATACAAAATGAATCTCGGCAAAGTGCTGTTCTATATGCAGGATTACGGCGCTGCGCTTGAGCAATTCCGCGCCGCGTACGCTGTCATGAAAAATGCACCCGTTCAGGAAAGCATCGACTATAAATGGTGGTTTTCCAAGACGCTTGCGGCTCAATACAAAACGCGAAAAACGGAATATGAGACCGTGCTGACGCTGCTTGATGAATGCATCGTCAACCGCGTGAACGAACGGATAAGTTATCTTGCCCGTCTCGAAAAACTGGCCATTGAAGGAAAAACGGCAACTGCATTCTATAATAACGCCCGGGTGGACGTACAGCGTACGCCTTCCATTGCCGGCGACCGTCAGTTTTTCGTCACCGCAGACAACGAGGTCATATGCCAGGAGCTTGAGACCGAAATTACCGTATGGCGCACCAACGACAATGTGCCGCTTTCATCATCCCCGGCTGTCGGCTCGTTTGTGTTCTACGGACTTGAGAACAAGACGCTCGTTGCGCGCCGCATCGACAACGGTGAAAAGGCGTGGGAGGTCCGCGACTTTTATGCCGACCGCTACGTTGCCGCGGATAACACCCTCGTCTGTGCGGGACCGAAGAACGAGCTGGTTGCTTTCCGCGACGGCTCGAAAGCGTGGACGAGGACAATGCCGGAAGGAAAGCCGTATACAATGCATATCTCCGGCGGAACGCTCTTTGTACTTATGAAAAACGATCTACTGGCGCTGAAACCCGCGAACGGGGATACAATACTCGCCGTCAATGACAGCAAAGCAGCACTCGCCGGCGCGGTGAGAACGAGCGAGCATATCGCCGTTTTTTCGCAGGACGGCGGCAGGACGCTTGCAACCGTGTACCGGCCTGACGGAACACGACGATATCCCGCCGATATCGTCATCGACGGCGTCATTGCCCCCGTGATGCCGGTAGCAAGCGGTAATACGGCAACCTTCGCGCTTGCCGCACGGCTTGTCTCAGTATCACTATCGCTCAACAAAGTTCTCTGGAACGTTGAAACCGGAAAGATCGATTCACTGGCGCTCCTCGATGGAAAATTGTTTGCGGTACAGGGACGCATATTGAAACACTATGGCGCCCTCAACGGCGCGGTCTCGGCGACATTCCCCGTCGCGGCGGACGACGGCAAATACATGACCATTTACGCCAAGAAATAGCACGGAACGGCAGTACGATGAAAAAAGCACTACTCCGATTTTTGAAGATCACCATCGCGCCATTCCTTTTCTTTTGTGTCACCAAATTCATCTATGCCACGCTGAAACTTGAGATCATCGGCGCTGAACAGATCGCGTCCGGCAATGCGGTCATCGGCATCTGGCATTCCGACTTCGTAGTTTTCTCCGGTTTCTGCTCACGTCACCACCGCAACATCGTCATCATGACAAGTTATTCCGACGACGGTGAGGTGCTTTCGCGCAACATCAAGCTCCTCGGCGGCGATGTTGTGCGCGGCGATGAACGCAGACACGGCGCCCGTGCGCTCATCGGTATTCTCAACGCATACAGGAACGGCAACCACATCGTCTTCGCACTCGACGGCCCGCTCGGTCCGCGGCGCAAAGCGAAACCGGGAGCCGTGTTTGCATCGCGAAAACTCGAGCGGCCGCTGCAGCCCGTTATCTGCACCGCAGAAAAAGCGTGGCGTTTCAAGTCCTGGGACAGATTGTTCATACCGAAACCGTTTTCCCGCGCCCGGCTGGTCTTCGGCGGACCGCTGATATTTCCCGCCGGCGAGTCCGAGGATGTGTCATTACAGAAGATCGAACACGCGATGCAGGCGTTATATGATCGTTATGAATATACAAATCACTCATAAGGAAATATTTATGCGCATCGAAAAAAAAACCATCCAACGGCAAATCACATCACTCCCCGCGCTTATACTGTGCGTATCGGCGATGGTATTTCTCAATGCATGCAAACCGTTATCTAAAAACACATCGGCGGAGAAAAGTCTCTATCTCCTGTCGAACAACGACATCGTCATCGGCATGCTGCCTGAGGTCGGCGGACGCATCGCCGTGTTCCGTCCGGCGAACGGCGGGAATATGATCAAAGCCGACACAGACCGGTTTGCAGAAAAAGATTCAGAACGTCTTGTCCCGCCCAAAGGCGCGCTGAAAAAAGAGTATCGTGAATATTTCGGAAATATCGTCATTACCGGGCCGCAAAGCCGCTGGTGGCAGGAACAGACCGTATTCCCCGATAAGAAAAAGAACAAGGGAAAATGGCCGTGGCCCCCGGACCCGTTCCTGATGTTCGGCGCATACAAGCTTGAGACGAATACCGCGGCGATGGTCCGTTTTACGGGACCGCAGAGTCCCGTCAGCGGAGTGACGCTCACACGCGAAATCACGCTTTCGGGTAAAAAAGCGCGCGTCATCACCACGGCGAGAAATATGCGGCGGGAGAATATCACCCGCGATCTCTGGTCGATGACAGCGCTTGAAGCGAACACGCACGTCTACATACCTGTCCGCGGCAACGCGGATGTGCGTTTCATCAGGCGGGGACAGAGCACCAATATCTCATGGGAAATAGCCGGTTCGCATTTCACCTGCCATGTGCGTCAATTCCTGACGAATGCATTCATTGAAAGCGACAAGGTGTTCATTACTGCGTCGTCCGGATATGTCGCAGTTTTCAAAGGAAATGCGATGCTTCTCATCACATTTCCCGTGGAGGACGCATCGGCGGTCTCGCCGGAACACGGAAGCATTGAACTTGCGGTGACCGTGAAAGCAACACCGGCGGAATCGTTTCTTACGCTTTCGCATCATAGCGCTCTTGCCACACTGCAATCCGGCGCGGAGATGACATTGGATGAAACCTGGTATCTGTTCCCCTATACCGGAAACAGCACGCTTGTCGATGAGACTGCGTTCCTGAAAAAGACGGTAAGCGACCTCAATCACGCCCTTGCGGTGACGAGTGATTTGAAATAATCTCCGCGTTCCTCATAGTTTCTGAACCGGTCGTAACTCGTGCAGGCAGGCGAGAACAGGATGACATCTCCCGCTTTTGCGGCCTTTCGCGCGGCTGCCACAGCTTCATCAAAATCCCTGATATTCTGGGTATCCGGATGCATTATTGCTGCCGCTATCTCATCCGACGCCTCGCCGGTGACGATGAGCTTTTTGGCTTTCGCATGTATCTGATCTTTCAGCAGCCCGAAATCAAGCCCCTTGTTCCTGCCGCCCATGATAAGTATTACGCCGGCGGGAAATGATTCAAGCGCGCGCATGACAGCCTGAAGCGTGGTCGCCTTGGAGTCGTTATACCAGCGGATACCGTCGTTCGTCGGCACGAGTTCTATGCGATGCGGCACACCTCGAAAATCGTTCACCGCCTTCTCGATGCGGTCAACCGGAACATCCATGCCAAGCGCGATAAGCGCCGCGGCCATGATGTTTTCGCGGTTATGCACACCGGCAATGCGGACATTCGAAAGTGAAAACAGCTGTTTGCCGTTATGCATGAGATAGTCGCCGTCAAGACACATATCCGCCTGCTTCGATGATGAAAAAGTCCGAACCGATGTATGTTGAATCTCGCGCGCGAATGCTGCAGTATACGCGTTATCGGCGTTCAGAATGAGCGTATCGTCCCTTGTCTGACGCAGCGTAATCCGCTTCTTTGCGGCAAAATACTCGTCCATATTTTTATACCGGTCGAGATGGTCGTATGAAAGGTTCAGAAGAGCGGCGATATGCGGTCTGAAACGGTCCGTCATCTCAAGCTGAAAGCTGGATAACTCAAGCAGTACGATATCCTTCGGACGTATCGATGTTATCCTGTCGCAGAGCGCCACGCCGATATTGCCCAGCGTATGCACCGGATACGTCGTCGCCAGTATCTGCGAGGTAAGCGTTGTCGTCGTCGTTTTCCCGTCGGTGCCGGTTATACCGATGAACACGGCATCCCTGATGAGATTGAAACCCAGTTCTATCTCACTGAGCACGGGGATACCGCGCCGCATCGCCTCTGTCACCAGCGGTATGTCGGGCGGCACGCCTGGGCTGAGAAGAACAATGTCGATACCGTCTAACTGCTCAGGATTCTGTTCCCCGGAGAACAGCACCGCGTTTTTATTTTTCAGAAGCGCGATCGAATCCTTTATTCCGTCCTTCGGCTTGCTGTCGGACAGCGCGTAACGTATACCGAGGTCTTCGAACAGATTCGCCGCCGACACGCCGGTTCGCTTACCGAGTCCTACGATGAGAAACCGCTTGTCCTTGATCGACGCAAGATAGGTGCTGTTGATGTTATCAGTGTTCATTCAATCGTACCTTTGTCGGTTATTTCTGCCGGGTCTTCATCTTTCAGCGGCACTGCAGACACGGTCTTTCCTTTCCTTTTACCGCTTTTACCGAGCGACGCTATTTTTTCACGAAGTTCTATCGCCTTTTCAAACTCGAGGTTTCCCGCTGCTTTGTGCATCTCCGCCTCAAGCGCCGCCAGATATCGTTTTTTATCCTTATCCGGATCGAGCTTGTTCTCATCGGCGAAACGCCGGAAATCGAAATGTATCGCGAGCTGTTTTTCAACAACCACTTCCCGCTCTACGATATCCTGCACCTTTTTGATGATAGTCTTCGGTGTAATGCCGTTCGCCTCGTTATACGCGGTCTGTTTCTCACGGCGCCGCTGTGTCTCGCGGATGCACTTTTCCATAGCATCGCTCATGCGGTCGGCGTACATGATGACACGGCCTTCCACATTTCGCGCCGCGCGCCCGACAGTCTGTATCAGCGATGTTGCCGAACGCAGAAAGCCAACTTTGTCAGCGTCGAGTATTGCCACAAGCGAGACCTCGGGCATATCAAGCCCTTCACGCAGGAGGTTGATGCCGATGAGAACATTGAACACACCGAGCCTCAGATCGCGGATAATCTCAACACGTTCGATGGTCTCGATATCGGAGTGCAGATACCGCACGAGTACGCCGTTCTCGGAAAGATACTGCGTGAGGTCTTCCGCCATTTTTTTGGTGAGCGTAGTCACGAGCACCCGCGCACCGCTTTTCACCGTGCGGCTTATCTCGCCGAGCAGATGATCGATCTGGCCTTCGCACGGCTTGACCTCGATCATCGGGTCCACGAGTCCGGTGGGCCGGATGACCTGTTCGATGGGTGTGCCGCTCAGTGAAAGCTCATAGTCGCTCGGGGTAGCGCTCACATAGATGCGTTCATGTATGATGCTTTCGAACTCTTTGAAAATAAGCGGGCGATTATCAAGCGCCGACGGAAGCCTGAACCCGAAATCGACGAGCGTCTGTTTCCGGCTGCGGTCGCCGAAATACATGCCGCGCACCTGCGGAAGGGTTACATGCGATTCGTCGACAACGGTGAGGAATTCCTTCGGAAAATAGTCGAGAAGACACGCCGGCCGTTCGCCTTCCTTACGCCCTGAAAGCGGGCGGGAATAGTTCTCAATGCCGGAGCAATACCCCATTTCACGAAGCATCTCGATATCGTATCTCGTCCGCTGCATAATGCGCTCGGCTTCAAGAATTTTTTTCTGAGCGGTAAGCTCGGCATAGCGCGCGGCAAGTTCATCCTCGATGAGCTTCACCCCGCGGTCAATTTTCTCCCGCGTAGTTACGAAATGCTTGGCCGGATAGATGACCGCACGCGGAAGCGATGCCACCCTGTTGCGCGTTATCGGATTAACGCGGCTGATGCGTTCCACGGTATTGCCGAACATCTCGATGCGGGTGATATCGTCCGAATACGCGCTCATCACCTCGATGACGTCGCCGATGACGCGAAACTGCGCCCGCTCGATGGATGCGGTGCTCCGCGTGTACTGGATCTTCACGAGCTGCTTGAGTATCTCGTCGCGGTCGTATTCCTTTCCCGCCTCTACGCCCACGTACAATTCCCGGTAATCCTCGGGTGAACCGAGACCGTAGATGCACGAGACGCTCGCCACGATGATGACATCATTTCGTTCAAGAAGCGCGGTGGTTGCTTTGAGCCTGAGACGGTCTATCTCATCGTTTATCTGCGCGTCCTTATCGATATACAGGTCTTTGGACGGCACATATGCTTCGGGCTGATAATAATCGTAATATGATACGAAATACTCAACGGCGTTATCGGGGAAAAAATCACGAAACTCACGATACAATTGCGCCGCAAGCGTTTTATTATGCGACAGCACCAGAGTCGGCTTATTGAGCTTTTCGATTACATTCGCAATCGTGAATGTCTTGCCGCTTCCGGTAACACCGAGCAAAGTCTGATGTGTTTTGCCCGAGCGGATGCCGTTGACAAGCGCATCAATAGCCTGGGGCTGGTCTCCCGCCGGGGGGAAGTCACTTTTAATTTTAAAATGGTTCATAGTGTACGCACGCACTATAACCTAACGCGGCTCAGCCGTCAATAACATTTTATTATTTTTCAGAAATTCCGCTTGACTTTTATTAAATCGTGTATTAATTATAAACTAGTTTATATTATAAACCTTATTTTGAGGTCATTATGGAAAATCGAAACATCAACGTCAAGCAGCTCATAAAAGACATTGAGGTATTGAAAACGGTCATAAAGAAGAACAATGCCATTATGCGTGAACTTTTCCTGCCCCGTGTATACCGCACACTGTCGCTGTTCTTCGGCACCGTTTTTATTGCGCTGACACTCGGGATGTATTATCTCATCACCAGGTACGGCAGCTATGAACAGATCCCGACGCCGGTTATCATCGGTTTCTGGGCATTGATCATCATCAGTCTGATTGTCGGCGGAATATTCAAAGGTGTACTCATCGATGTCCATGCAAAGAAGATCGATCCGTCGTTTTCGCTCTTCACCGTGTATAAAGAGATCATAGCCCTCCCCTTATATCGGCATTGCATGGTACTCATCATCGCGCTCATGCTTTTTTTTCATCCCGTATCTTGTCATCTCCGGCAATGCGCTGTATATCGTTCCAATGGTAATGCTCATGATCGCCGCGGGATGGATACTTATCGGCGCACAGATTGCGCTCTTCTCGTACCTGATAACCGGTTATTACATGCTTGTCACCAGCATGCTGTCATTTGCCGTTTGCCGCACTGTTCATCCGCTGCTGATACTAGCATGTACGCTCGGCATCGGCATCGTCCTGTTCGGCATCGCCGGATTCTTTACATCACCTACGCAAAAATAAGAGATAAACACCGATGGAAAACCGATGAACACCGAGCTAGATCCTGTCATTCATGAACGTTCCCGCCTGCTGATATTGTCCTATATCGCCTCGAATGAAAAGAAAAATATCGCGTTTAACGAGCTCAAAGCGGCGCTGTCGCTTACCGCGGGAAATCTTTCGATACAGTTGAAAACGCTTGAGAAAAACGGCTACGTAACTATCACAAAAAAGTTTAGCGGCAATAAACCGCTCACCGAAGTATCGATGACAGCACAAGGAATACAGGCGCTCAAGGAGCACCTCACCGCAATCGAATCGCTCCTGAAGTCGCTGCGATGAGATAACACCATGAAAGCGAATATGAATTTGACGCTCATGACATTCGAATATAATTTTGTTTATGGAGGAGCATATGAACATCCTGGATCTGAAAGGCGTAAAAAAGACATATCAGAAGGGCGAGAACGAAGTGCACGCGCTCGCGGGAATCGATCTTTCCATTGGCGCCGGTGAATTCCTCGCCGTTGTGGGACCATCGGGAAGCGGAAAGACGACATTGCTGAACATCATCGGCTGTCTCGACATACCTACTTCGGGAAATGTACTTTATAACGGCACTGAGCTCGGCGGCATGAACGAGGTAGGGCTTTCACGTTACCGCAAGGACAATATATCGTTCATCTTCCAGTCGTACAATCTCATACCGGTGCTCACCGTACGCGAGAACGTCGAGCTTCCGCTTGTCATTGAAAAAAATTTCACCGCCGATGAGATAAAAAAGCGTTCGCTCGAGATCATCGAAGCGGTGGGGCTCGGCACGATGGCCGACCGGCTGCCCCGGGAACTTTCCGGCGGACAGGAGCAGCGTGTAGCGATAGCCCGCGCACTCGTTAAAAAACCCATCGTCGTGCTTGCGGACGAGCCAACAGCAAATCTCGACAGCGTCACCGCCGAGGAGATCATCGGACTTATGCATGACGTCAACGAGAAGTTCAATGCCACCTTTGTGTTCTCGACGCACGATGCGCTGGTCATGAAACACGCGCGGCGGCTGGTGCGTCTTCACGACGGACGCATCGAATCCGATGAACGGAAATAGGAGCGGCGTATGAACATGATATTCACCATAGCGCTCCGCAACGTGCTGCGGCAAAAGCGGCGCGTACTTATCACCTCCATAACCATAGCGGTCGGTATAACAGCATTCATCGTCGTTGACGGCATGTTTGCCGGATGGGACGGCGATTCATTGAAGAACGTGGTAACGCTTACCGACGGCGCACTCGCCCTTTCAACCAGGGCATACGATGACGACCGTGATTCACTGCCGCTGTCGCTCGATATGAAAAATGCCGACGAGATAACATCGTTCATCATGAAGGACAAGCATGTCGCAGGCGTCGCGCCGCGCACCACGTTCCGCGGCGAGCTCACCGACGGAGACAAAGCCATCCCCGTGCGAGGCATCGTCATCGACCCCGCGCGAGACACGACGGTTTTTTCGCTCACCAATTTTCTGACAGGCGTATACCTTGATAATACAAGCTCGCGGACAATACTTGTCGGGTCGGCGCTTGCACACGAGCTAAACCTGAAAATCGGCGATTCCATCACCCTCTCCGCGCTCACGAAATATGAGAGTCACAATGCTGACGATTTCACCGTCACCGGCATCTTCGAAACGACGAATCCCGCGCTCAACGACGGCACGGTTATTATGAGTTTCGCCACGGCAAATGATTTCCTCGATCTCGACGGAGCGGTAAGCGAACTGTTCGTGGCAATCAGACAGCGTATGGACCGTCCCTTCACCGATCTGTATGTTCCGTCGCGTGAACTCAAGAAACAGGTGAACGGTGCATTCGCAAATCTCGCCGTCTATACGGCTGAAGAACGCAATGCGGTGTTCGTGAACCTCATGGCGATGAAAAAAAAGAACTCGGGCATCATCATGTTCGTTATATTGCTCATTGCCGCCGTTGGAATAGTCAATACGGTGCTCATGAGCGTCTATGAGCGGATACGCGAGGTCGGAGTGCTTCGCGCGCACGGATTCACCCCGAAGCAGGTTGTCCGCATGTTCATGATCGAAGGGACAGCCATCGGCGTTGTCGGAAGCCTTATGGGCATCGTGCTCGGCGGGCTCATCAATTTCTATCTCGTCTATGTCGGTATCGACTATACGCATTTACCGGGCATGGAAAAGCTCACGTCCGCGCTGCCCGTATGGGGAGCGATGCACAATGTCTGGAATCCCGCAGCATTTGTACAGAGCGCATGCTTCGGTATTGCTGTTGCGCTCATCGCGAGCATCATTCCCGCGCGCCGGGCCGGCAGGATAACCGTGACCAGCGCGCTCAGATTCCAATAACGGAGATGACGTTGTATGAAAACGATAATAACCATGGCGTTCAGGAATCTGTTCCGCAACAGCCGCCGCACAATGCTTGCCGTAAGTTCCGTATCGCTGTCGATTGCGCTCATCGTATTCTTTCAGGGGTTCTATAACGGATTCATGGTATCGATGATAAAAAACGCGACGCGGCAGGAAAGCGGTCATGTAAAAGTGACCACGCAGCGCTACATGGAAAACGAGCGTCTGATGCCGGTCAAAGAACTGATACCCGATTCGTCACGCATCATGCAAACGATAGAGAACGACCAAAGCCTCAAACGCGACGTATCGCTCGTGACAGAGCGGATACGTTTCGGTGTGCTTCTGCACAACAGGGACTATTCCTCGGCGGGGATGTGCATTGCGGGTGATCCGGGCAAGGAAGAAAATCTTCTCATGCTTCAGAAGTCTATTATCACCGGCCGTTACATCACCAACGAACGTGAGACCATCATCGGCGCGACGCTCGCAAAAATACTGCATGTCGGTGTAGGGTCGAATATGACGATACTCACCGAAGGCAGCGACGGATCGCTTCGTCCACGGCGCCTGACCATCGTAGGCATCTTCAAGACCGGAGCCCCGCCCATCGACAAGGGTGTGTTCCAGATCACCATCAAGGATGCTCACAAGCTTCTGCGCACCGGCGGGCGGCCGCAGGAGATCATCATCATGCTCAAAGACTATAACCGCTCGATAGCGTTCGGCACGCGGCTTCAGAAACTGCTGCATGACGACACTATCGCCGTTTCGCCCTGGCAGACGAAGAGCAGCATCGGCCGGCTTGAACAGTTCATGAAGGCCACGTTCGCCATACTCTTTTTCGTCATCGCGCTTCTCGGAGCCATCATCATCACCAACGTCATGATGATGGTGATACTGGAACGTAAACGCGAGATCGGCATCATGAAGTCGATGGGTTTCGGAAGCGGCGATATTCTCAGTCTCTTCCTCTCCGAAGGAGTCGCCATCGGCATCGTCGGCAGTATTGTCGGTACGGTGCTTGGAGCGGCAATCGTCATCGGCATGGCTATTCACGGCTTTGACCTGTCAAGCTTTTCTTCATCGTTCGGAGATTTCCCCATGGATAATGTCATCTATCCTACTATCGGTTTCGCGAACATCATAGGTTCATGTATGCTCGGCGCCGTCACGGCGGCAATCGTTTCCGTCATACCGTCGTCCCGTGCGGCGCGGATGCAGGTGATTGATGCCATCAAAAGTGTCTGACGATTTTTCAAAGCTGCGGGAATCAATGTATTCCAACCGGAGAACCGCATGACCATAGCCTCTTTTACGAACGTGAACAAATCATATCACACCGGTGAAGTGCTCGTTCCGGTGCTGAGGGATATCACCGTCGCGGTGGACGCCGAGGACATGGTGGCATTCGTAGGCCCGTCTGGCAGCGGCAAGACCACCATGCTGAACCTGTTCGGACTGCTTGATGCGCCTGACAGCGGATCGATTACGCTCGACGGCACCGCCACAGGCAATGCCGATAAAAACCGCCGTGCTGAACTCCGTAATGAAAAACTCGGATTCATCTTCCAGAGCTTCAACCTCATTCCGGTGCTTACCGCTTTTGAGAATGTCGAATTCCCGCTTATCATCTCCGGCATGCGCGACTATCACATCCGCAGGGACATGACCATGGAGATGCTCCGCCGCGTGGGCATCGATACACTCTCCGACCGCATGCCGTCGCAGCTTTCGGGCGGTCAGCAGCAGCGCGTTGCCATCGCCCGCGCGCTTGTAAAACGGCCGCGGTTAGTCCTTGCCGACGAACCGACGGCAAACCTCGACTCGAAAAGCGCCGGTGAAACACTCGACGTAATGCGCGCGATGAACGACGAACTGAAGACGACGTTCATTTTTTCAACACATGACGCCAAGATAATGCAGTTCGCCAAACGCGTGGTAACGCTCGTGGACGGCACCATAGCCGGAGATGTGCGTAAATGATCAGTACGGTCACACTCGCGTGGCGCAATGTCCGGCGCAACAAACGGCGCACCGCGCTCACCTTTACTGCAATAACCGTCGGCATTGCCGCATTCCTGCTCTCGACAACCATCATCGGCGGCATCGATGAGACGTCGCTGCGCAATTTTATCAACACCGACACCGCGCATATCAGGATAATGACACCCGCGTATTTCACCGAACGGAGCGACAAACCGCTGACGAACTTCATCGATAATTACAGCGCGATTGTATCCGCACTTTCATCGAACGGCATTGCGGCTTGTCCGCGCATCAAGTACAACGCGTCGGTCATCAAAGATTCGCAGGAACTGTTCGCCAATGTGACCGGCATAGACCCGGAACGCGACCGGAATGTGTTTACACTGCTGCGCTCAGTCGTATCGAACACTGCATTGCCGCCGGTGCAGGCTGTCGAACAATTCACTGCAGGTACGAACCGCTGTCTCATCGGCCTGCGTCTTGCTTCAACACTCGGCGTATCGCCCGGCGATGAAATCACCGTCAGCACTCGGACACGTTATGGGGCGAACAACGCCGACACCTATGTCATTGCCGGAATGATATTCTGCGACAATCCGGAATACGACGCATTCGGCATCATACTCCCGCTGCAAAGCGCCGCCGCACTTGCAGACACCGGTGACGCGGCAAGCGAAATCGCCGTTGCCGCGCATTCACGTTCCGCGGACGATATCGAAAAAGTGCTATACGCCCTGCGCCCATTACTCCCGAACACCGTAACGGCATTCAGCTGGCGCGAACAGCTCGCCGACGTTCTCCTTTTTTTCACGCTGCGTCAGGCAGGCCAGAAAATAATCCTGGCGCTGCTCCTGATCATGGCAATTGCCGGAGTCACCAATACCATGCTCATGGCGGTCTTCGAGCGCACCAAAGAGATAGGTACGCTTGCGGCCATGGGCATGAAGCAGATACATATCATGCGGTTATTTCTCGTTGAAGGCATCATCATCGGCGTTATCGGCAGTTTTTTCGCCATCATCGTCACCGCCGGCCCGGTGCTGTACATACGATTCGCCGGCATCCCGCTCTTCGGTACTGACACGCTTGCCAACATGCCGGTTTCAAGCAGATTATACGGGTATCTTCAGGCATGGTATTATCCCGCCGCATTTCTCATAGGCATTATCGTATCTGCCGCGGCAACGATATATCCGTCATACAAGGCAGCGTCGCTGAATATCGCTGCCGTGCTGAGAGGGAAATGATGTACCTCATCATCTTTGCGGCGAAAAATCTCCTGCGCAACAAACGAAGAACGGCGCTGACACTGTTCAGCATAACTACCGCGGTCATCATCCTCATGCTCGGCAATGCGTACCTCAACGGGATGCTCGGCACCATCATCGGACAGTCGATACGGGATAACGGGCATATCATCATCCAGACAAAAGAATACACGAAAAACGAACGGACATTGCCGCTCGATGCGCCGGTACCCGACATGCAGGCGGTCATCGATGCGCTCACGAAAAACCATGCGGTGCGGTATGCGTCTCCGCGCATGAGCTTCGGCGCCGTCTTCATCAAAGGTGAACGCTCGGTGAAAGCGCTCGGCCACGCGTTCGATACCGATAAGGAGAAAAACTTTGTGCGGCTTTCCGACGCGCTCGTGGACGGACATTATTTCACCGGCGGAAAGGACGTGATGCTCGGTGTTGAACTTGCACGTTCGCTCAATGTCAAACCGGGCGATACCGTGAGCATGCTCACCCGCGACCGTTTCGGCGGATTCAAGGGAAGCCGGCTCACCGTCTGCGGTGTCACCGACCTCGGGGCATATCAGCTCAACCGCTCATTTTATTTGCCATTGCAGCGTGCATGGAAAGTCCTCGATGTAAAGGACAAACCGCAGCGCATCGCGGTCATCCTCACCGATTTCTCTCAGGCGCATGCCGTACAGCGTGCGCTGCTGCGCGACCACGCCGTCACATCGCGTTCACTCGATGTGTTCCGCGCCGACGAGGTTGGGTTATTCCAGACACTGTTCGTCTATATCATTTTCATCATACGCCTTATATTCGGATTATTCCTGGCGGTTGCCGTAGTGGTCATCGCGAATACGATGATGATGACAGGCCTTGAACGCACCGGCGAGGTGGGCGTGCTTTCCGCCATGGGTATGAAGGCGCGGCATATCGCATTATCGTTCATGTTCGAAGCGATAAGTCTCGGCGTCATCGGCAGCATCATCGGTGCGGCGGCGGCACTGCCTGCGGCTCTCTACTTCCAGAAAAACGGCGTCGTGCTCGGTTCGGTGGCTCGCGGCATGCCCATTCCGATGAAGTCCGTCATCTATCCCGAGCTCAACACCGAGACCGCGCTCACTATCATCGGACTCGGTATTCTCATATCCATAATCGCCGGCATGATACCGGCACTGCGCGCGCTCCGGCTTAATCCCGCATCCGCGCTTCGCGACGGGAGTAAATGAACATATGATACAGCTCATCACCGGATTCTTAGCTACGCTGCGGTTATTCATCACGGGACGCGTACAATTCATCCGCCAAAGCCATACAAAAACGCTCTCCATGAAAGACGGCAGCACATTTTCGATTTTCCGGCACGTCGTTATTCGTACTCCAAGTCATACGCCTCCGCCGCAGGCAATGTTCATGGTGCGATTCAAACCGGCCGATATGACGTCACAGCAGAACATCAGCTTCTCTAGAATACCGATGATGATATTCATGGGTTTCAGGGGATTTCGTTCCAAATTCTGGGCGGTAAACCATGAGACCGGATTATGTCAGGGATTGTACGAATGGCAGACGAGAGAAGACGCCGAACGTTATGCGGCATCAATCGCGATGCGGTTCATGTCGAACCGCTCGATACCGGAGTCCGTCTCGTACATTATCGTGGACCGCGCGGATGTCAGCTTCAACAGCACTGGCAATACGATTCGAGTGAACATATAATTTATCTCCGGAGGTTCTTATGAAACGATCGATCTTATCCGCACTTTCCGCAGCAGTTCTCGTTGCCGTGGCCATACCGCTTATGGCCATCACCGGTGACGAAATCCTCACCCGCATGGACGGCAACCGTGCGTACAAGACCGTGTCATGTAATGCCGTCATGCGCATCTATCAGGGCAAGGAAGTTCGCACGAAAAAACTCACCATGCGCGGTATCGGCGACAAAAAAGCCATCACCAAGTTCACCAATCCCGAGGACGAAGGAACGAAATACCTCAAACTCGGCAAGGACATGTGGATTTATTTTCCCGAGGAGCAGGAAACGGTCAAAATATCCGGCCATATGCTCAAAGAAGGCATGATGGGAAGCGATGTATCGTACGAAGACGCGCTTGAATCCGATACGCTCAAAGAGAAGTATGACATCGTAATAACGAGTGAAAAGGAAATGTACGAAGGCCATGCGTGCTATCTTCTCACACTGACGGCGAAGGTAAAGGACGCCCCCTACGAGGTGAGGAAGATGTGGGTAGACAAGGAAACGTTCGTCGGCTGGAAGCAGGAGCTGTATGCGAAAAGCGGCAAGCTCCTCAAGGAATCACGCGTTTTGAAAACTGATGTCGTCGGCGGGCGCATCTATCCGGTAAAAAGCGAGATGGTGAACAAGCTCCGCAAGGACACGAAGACGGAATTCGAACAGACCGACCTTGTGTTCGACACACCGATGAACGAGGCGGAGTTTTCGCTGAGGTATTTGCAGAGGTAGGAGGGATACGCGCATGACGCTCGGTGAGAACAATCCTTCTTCGCACTGCGCACCGCCTCAGCTGTCCATCCATGGACAGATTCGGCTCACACGCGTCATCCTGACGCTCGCAATTTCAAGTAGTCTTCTATGGATGCGTATCACATTATATTTATTGCCGAAAATACGCAGTGCGAAGAAGAATTGTTCTCCCCTCGCTGTACGCGCTATTAAAAGTTGGATGTGAAAAATATGATTAAAAGCCAATTTCAATCGTATGCACTTATCGTTGTCATTTCGTCGAGCCTCCTCTTCCCTGCCACGAAAGAAAAGGACGGCGGGCTGGTCCTTCATGGGCGCATGTACCAGGATATCATTGCGCAGCAGACGGTGAATAATGATTTTTCGTACGCCGGTGATACGGTGGCGGTTCTCAACATACATAATGCCGATGACACCTTTGCAAAAGTTGAAGCGAGCGTTGACATCAACCTCTATTACGGCGCGTATGCGGCGCAGTATTATCAGCGCATCGCACCGGCGTTCGCGGCACTGCCGGCGGCATCGTCGCTCTTCGCGTACAACACCAAGGACATGTTTCTGTCGGTGGATCTGCGGAAACTGTATGCCGCGTTCTTTTTCGATATGGCGGACATATCGTTCGGCAGGCAGATCATCAGCCTCGGCAAGGGAATGGTGTTCTCCCCTATCGACGCATTTTCTACCGTGGAAGCGGCGGACCTTACACTGCAGCGCTCGGGCAGCGATGTGGTGCGTGTGAAAGTGCCCTTCACCGATACCACGGGTATAGACATGATCAGCACACTGTCCGCGTCAATGACGAATATACGTTCTGCGGTGAAACTGTTCGGCACGTTCTTCGGCTGGGACGTTGCAGCGCTCGGCATGTATAATCATACCGGTTATGAGACTACCGTCGGGATTGACTTCAAGGGTGACATCGAGGTCGGCGTTTATGGCGAAGCGGTTGTCCACCTAAAGGATTACGGGGCAACGCGTTCGTTCGAGGGAATGCTCGGCGCCGACTACTCCATCGATAAATACTGGATATTCCGCGCCGAGTATTACTACAACGAAGATATCATCAACGCATCACGGCTCACACCGGCATCAATTGCGTCCGTCAATAAAGTATTTTTCGGCAAACATTATCTGTTCGCCAACGCCATGTACAGGATAGACGACCTCACCGATCTGTCGTTCTTCTGCATCCTTGAAATACCGGAGCTCTGGGGGTTATATACGCTGCAGTTCCATTACAACGTGTTCCAGAATACCGACTTCACCGCATACATCCGCTATTACGACCGGAACATCAACGGGCTCACCGAACGGCAGATAACTATGTTCACCGGTGTAGTACCCACAAAGCTTGAATACGGATTGCGTGCGCAGGTGAAGTTCTAAATCGTCAATCCTACTTTCCGAACCACGACAACATTTCCCGGTTCAGATGAATAAGGTTTTCCTTCCCTTCGATGATATGCGCTTCGCCATGATATCGCAGATACCGGACTTTTTTCCCGAGCCGCGTTAATATAGTGAACATCATCTCTCCCTGCGCGGGGATGACGTAATCGTGGTCTCCGTGCACGATCATGAGCGGCGTATCGATCTTGTCCGCATGCCAGAACGGGCTTTCATCGCGGTAAAGGTCCGGGTATTTCAGCGGATGTGAACCGAGCCGGGGCTGACTGGACTCGCAATATCGTACACCGAACGGCAGAATACTATGCCGGCTGTGCGGAATGCCGTTTTCGTATAAACTCTGCGGCGCGAATGATCCGTACTTGACCGTAAAATCAGCAATACCTGCCAATGCCACCGCAGCGGTGAAGCGTTTCGTATGGGCGAGAAGTCCGTATACTGCATATCCTCCGTAACTGTGTCCCGCCAGATAGAGATCTTTCACGGTGAGGATATTCTGTGCAGCTGCCGCATCCACGGCGGACAATACTCCCACCGGAAGATCGGCGAATGTTTTGCCTGGTATTTCTGTATAATCCACCGGCATGTCCGGGAACAGCACCGCAAATCCGTTCGATGCAAAGAACTGCGGACTCAGCATCCCGTCTGCAGTAAAATAATCCTCCTGCACATACGTCCAGGGCAGCCATGTGCCCGGAAGTTCCTGACCCGGATACACAATAACGATGACCGGGACCGGTATTTTCGGGTCATGTTCCGGCGGAAGCAGCAGCCAGCCGCTCGATTCCGCACCTTTTTCATTGGTATAGATAAAATGCTTTTCCGTGCCGAATTTATAGTGCTTCAACAGCGTATTCCCACGCACGATGACTCGCGGATGCTTTTTCGGAATGCAGCAATAAAGCGCGAACTCTCTATTATGACGGCTTCGAAACAGCAGCGCCCTGTTTTTCTGCGAGCTTCCGGAATATACATGATTACACGGCTCATACCTGCCGGATACGTCGAACACATTACCCGTTATCATACCGGAAGCGTACTCACCGGTTTTCAGCTTGACTGCGCAGTATACGGCATCCATCGCGCCTGCAAGTTTTTCAAACGTGAGTACTTTCTCAATCTTCATTTCTGCGTCATATAGCAATTGATGCACAGCGCCGTCACGGTCGATACTGTACAATCTATCATCGGCGAGAAATACGGTGTATCCTGTGACGCCGGTGTAGAGCTTTCCGGGAACCGTGATGCATCCCATATCGATACGTTCTGCACCGTCATTGTTGATACGCCACCAATGCGGCGTCCCGTACCGTTCATCGGGGATGAGTCCATTCACGGATAGAGCATAAATATCAGCCTTTTTCTTCTCACCCGCTTCATCCCATGCCGGTCCGAAGGCAAGGATGTTACCGTTACCGTCGAAGCATACGCTATTTACCATCGCCTCTTTCGGTGCTATGACGGCAGTTGTACGTGTCGTAATGGAGTGACTGACATACTGCTGCGTAATATCATCGCTGCGGTCTGCATTGATTTCCGTGATCCTGCGTACAATGAATGTGTCTTCATTAAAGCAAACCGATTCAATATCCGAAATCGCCGATACGATATCAGTCCGGTACACGTTATGTGCACCGTCGACAACGTATAACTCTTTTCTGGTTATCTGCTGGCTGCCGATGCGCTCCATGGATGCATTCAGTCGTGCGACAGTCCCCAGCACGGCAAGTATCACATACCTGCCGCAGGGTGAAAAAACGGCGCAGAAATGAGCAGGCACATCGGCAAGTTTCCGGAGTTTTTTCGTCCGCACATTGTACGCATATAAGCCTGCCCGCTCATCCGGCGCGGCAGTCAGGTCATTTGAATCGTATGCATCATAACAGGCATGCTGCTGTTCATGCGCAGCAAGGACACCGCGAACGGTCTTCACACCCGGAAGGAAGTTGCTGAGCTCGGGGTCATATGAACATTTCCGTCTGATCGCCAAAAACCTGACTTCGTCGGCAGAAGTCCAGGCATGTGACATATGCCAATCGATAATAAGTTCACTGAATGCTGTCTCACGCTTGGTTTTGGTATCGATGACGACCGGATATTTCTTCTCTTCGGTAGAACACGTCACAATAATATGGCGGCTGTCGGGCGACCATAGCGACTTGTTCCGGATATCCTGTTTTGCATACCCTTTACCCTTCGGCTCGCCGTCGGTGACCGCTTCATGTACACCGGTATTGAGATCGTACATCCACAGGTCGGAGATATATCCTGTTGCCTGCGTAAGCCGTTTTCGGCGCGTACTGTTCGCGCTACGGATACGTTGATACAGGACTTTCCCGCCGTAGGGAGAAACATCGAATCCGGTGAATCCTTCCAGATTGCATAATGCATCTATCGTAAGCGGTTTCTTTTTCATCGGATGTAGAACCTCCACTTCTGCGGTAAGGAATATTTCGCAGTTTATTATATCTGTACAACAACGTCAAGCTTCACTTTCCATCGATTTCCGATATACTTACGGCATGTCATCACTGCAGTCATTCCACCCACTCGTTCTGCAATGGTTCACCGAGCGCATCGGAACGCCTACAGATGTTCAGGAACGCTCTTGGGAAGCCGTCGCGAGAGGCGAACACATTCTGATGACAGCTCCCACCGGCAGCGGTAAAACACTCGCCGCATTTCTCACCGCCGTCAATTCGCTCATCACGAAACCGCGCGAAGGCGCATACCGCATACTGTATATATCACCGCTCAAGGCGCTCAATAACGATATTCGCCGGAATCTGGAAACGCCTATTGATGAGATACGCGGATACTTCAGCCGTTCCGGCGAGGCATTCCGCGACATAAGCGTGGGCGTGAGAAGCGGTGACACAAGCAGCGAGGAACGCCGTCGCATGCAGCGCCGTCCGCCCGATATTTTCATCACCACACCGGAAAGCCTCAGCATACTTCTTACATCGGCCGGCGGCGAACCGCTCGTGTCGTCCATCGGCACCGTCATACTCGATGAGATACACGCGGTCGCCGGCACCAAGCGCGGGGCATTCCTCATGACGGCTATTGAGCGCCTTACCGTGCTTAACGGAGAATTCAGGCGCATTGCCGTCTCGGCCACCGTGAACCCGCTGCCGCGCATCGCGGATATCATCGGCGGTTATCGGCATGTCGGTACGGGAGTTGAAACCGGATATGAGAAACGGCGCGTCAGCATCATCCGCTCCGACATCGAGAAGCGCTATGACATTTCAGTGTCGTTCCCGGATCTCGGCGAGGACACATCGCGCGACGACTGGTGGCTGGCGCTGTCAAAGACATTCAGGGCTATCATCACACGTAATAGTTCAACGCTGCTCTTCGCCAACAGCCGCCGCATGGTTGAGAAGATCACACGCTTCCTCAACGAAAGCACCGACGCTCCCGACGTCTATTCGCATCACGGCTCGCTCTCGCGCGAGATACGCTCCGTCGTCGAAGAGCGTTTCAAGAAGGGAGAACTGGCCGCCGTCGTTGCGACCAGTTCACTCGAACTCGGCATCGATATCGGCGACGTAAGCGAGGTGATACTCGTAGAACCGCCGTTCTCGGTTTCGGCTGCTATACAACGCATCGGTCGCGCGGGACATGCTGTAGGTTCGGTATCGCGTTCCACGTTCTACGCGCTTCACGCGCATGACCTTATCAGCGCCGCCGTGCTCGCCGCGCATACGTCGAGTGAATTCATCGAAGAGATAATTCCGCCGGTATGCCCGCTCGATGTGCTCGCGCAGGTCATACTCTCGATGACGGTAAACCGGACACGCACGGTCACCGAAGTGTTCGATGAGGTACGCACCTCGTGGTATTATCATACGCTCACGAGAAGCGATTTCGACCTCGTCATCGAAATGCTCGCCGGACGCTACGCGGACAGCCGCATACGCGAGCTTTCGCCGCGCATCATACTCGACAAGACGAACGGAACACTCCGCGCACGCGACGGCACGGCCATGCTCATCTATCTTTCCGGCGGCGTCATCCCCGACCGCGGCTACTACACCATGCGTGAGGCGGGAACGAAAGCTGTGATCGGCGAACTCGACGAGGAGTTCGTCTGGGAACGCTCGCTCGGCGATGTATTCCCGTTCGGCAACAGGCTCTGGCGCATCATCCGCATATCGCACAACGATGTCGATGTAGTACCCGTGGGCGACAAGGCATCCGCGCTCCCGTTCTGGAAAGCTGACAGCGTGAGCCGTCCGTTCGCGTTTTCGGAGAAGATCGGCAGCTTTCTGGAGTACGCCGAAACGCATATACACGACGCTGCATTCCGCGCATCACTTTCAACGAGATATCATATGAACGACCATGCGGCGGAATCGCTTATCGCGTATCTGCTGCTCCAGCGCGCGAAAACGAATGCACCACTCCCCCATCGCCATCATCTTCTCATCGAGCACTGCAGCGACCCGAACAACATGCGCGACACGAAACAGGTGATACTGCACACACTCTGGGGACTTGCCGTCAACCGTCCATTCGCTTTTGCGCTTGCTGCCGCCTGGGAAAAGAAACACGGTTATCCATTAGTGTTCTTTGCCGGCAACGATGCTATCATGCTCGAACTTCCGCATGAGTTCTCGGCAGCGGATGTGCTCTCGCTCGTTACACCCGAAAACGCAGCGAAACTCATCCGTGAAAAACTGGAAAGCCATGAGTTCTTCGGCGGCCATTTCCGCGAGAACGCGCAGCGTGCACTGCTCCTCCCCCGCAATTTCAAGAAACGCATGCCGCTATGGCTTAACCGGCTCAGGTCGAAAAAACTCCTTGAAGCGACGGCGAAATATGACGATTTCCCCGTGATTCTCGAGACATGGCGAAGCTGCCTCCGCGATGAATCAGACCTTGCCGCACTTGATACCGTGCTCACCGGACTCGCCGACGGAAGCATCGCCGTAACCGAGACAATTACCTCCGCGCCCTCGCCGTTCGCGGGAGATGTGGCCTGGCGTCAGACAAACACCTACATGTACGAGGACGATACACCGCTCTCGAAATTCCACAGCAACCTGCGCGGCGACCTCATCAAGAACATCTTTTCCGCAGGCACATTCCCCACGTTCACCGATGAGCTGCTCTCACGCTATGAATCGAAACGCAAACGCATAGCCCCTGGTTATTCACCGGACAGTATCGATGAGCTTTTTCTCTGGGTAAAGGAACGGCGATTCATACCGCTCACGGAATGGGCAGATCTCCTCGCCGCCATAACCCGCGACCATGGAATCACTTTTGAAGACAGCGAACTATCAAAGAGCATTATCATATCCAACGGAGTCTATGCACGAGAAGATGAAACGTCCATGGCTGCAATATTCGGCACAACGGCACCCGTCGATGGTGACGCCGGTGAAATGCGCGCTCAGTTCATATCTGAATTCCTCCGTTTTTATTCACCGATGCCTTCCGATCGCCTGTCATCCCTGCTCCCGATTGATACGGCGCTTACGCAGGCAGCCGTTACGGCACTGCTTGAAAACGGCGATATCATCACCGGACAGTTCCACGGGCCTGACTGTATCACCGAGATATGCGAAGCGGGTACGCTTGAAACGCTCCTTCGTCTGCGGAGAACGGAAGACCGCGCTGTGGTCACCGCAAAGCCTGTCACGGCACTGCCCGCATTCCTCGCACGCAGGCAGGGCGTAGGTATTTCCGGGGCATCTACACAAGACCTTGAGCGATGTATGGAACGCCTCTTCGGGTTTTCCGCCAAGGCATCGTTCTGGGAGTCGGAAATATTCCCCGCGAGACTCACCCCGTATTACACCGCATGGCTCGACACCGTGCTCGGTGAAAGCGACTGCATATGGTTCGGCACGGGCAAGGAGCGTATTTCATTCTGCTTCGCCACAGACCACGAATTATTCGCCACATCAAGTCCGGTAAAAAGCACACTGGCCGATTTCTTTGCGGGAAAGAACGGCCGCTACACACTCGCTGATATCCTGAAAGAAACCGGTCTCGATTCAAGCACTACCGCAGCATCCCTCTGGGAGCTTGCATTCCACGGGCACATCACCAACGACGATTTCAAATCGATACGCCTCGGCGTACAGAACGGTTTCGCCGCAGACACGCCGCCGGCAGCAGATCACAAAACACACCAGCGTATAGGTGGACGATCTGGCTTCAATCGCTGGAAGACCTCACGTCCGTTCACCGGTGCGTGGTATTCGCTTCCCGGCAAAGACGAACGCGACCCGCTTGAGGAACAGGAGCTCATCAAAGACCGCGCGCGCATGGTGCTTTCACGATACGGCATCGTATTCCGCGAACTGCTCGCGCATGAACTGCCGATGCTCCGGTGGAAGTCATTGTTCACGGCATTCCGCCTCATGGAACTTTCAGGCGAGATCGTGAGCGGACGGTTCTTCGACGATGTGCTCGGCCTGCAGTTCGCATCACCCGACGCGCTCAAGGATTTTACCGCGGACGCCGGCGATAATGTCTGGTGGATAAATGCAGCCGATCCAGCATCTGCAGCGGGCATAGATATACCGCAGCTAAAATCGCAGCTGCCGGAACGCCTCGCATCGACACACATCGTGTATCGCGGGGAAACCATCGTGCTTGTTTCCCGCAGAAACGGCAAAGAGGTCACCGTTTATGCATCAGCGGATGACACACGTTTTCAGGAATACTGCGGCGTGTTCCGCACACTCGTTTCCCGCGAGTTCGAACCGCTTTCCGTCGTCCGTATCGAAACGATAAACGACGCACCCGCCGTCACCAGCGACTACAGCCGGGCATTCACTGCAGCGGGTTTTCAAAGCGACGGTAAATCGCTGGTGCTCGTGAAAAGATACTGAGCGATGTATATACCCTTCCAGCGATCGCATACCATACCCGCCGTCACTGATGCTTTACATCTTCATGCATTTGGGTATACTATTGTTCAACACACGATATTTTCGTGCGGCATGGACTGAAGTACTAAGCGCGTTTCGAATAGGCGCATCGAAGATTCTGATTACCGGAGGACGCTGATGGCTGCACATGGATTTCACGTTGCAAAATCGAAAAATGAGATATCGCTTCTGCTGCCGATGGCAAATCGCCATGGGTTGATCGCAGGCGCAACCGGCACCGGCAAAACGGTATCGCTCAAGGTGCTTGCCGAATCGTTCAGCGCCGCGGGCGTTCCCGTGTTCATGGCCGATGTCAAGGGCGATCTCGCCGGAATAGCGATGAGCGGAACGCCGTCGCCGAAAATGGATGAGCGCTGCAAGACGATCGGCACGCCGGTACCCGCATTCCGCGCATTCCCCGTCATGCTCTGGGACGTGTTCGGCGCGAAGGGACACCCGGTACGCACCACCATATCGGATATGGGGCCGCTGCTGTTCTCACGGCTGCTCGATCTGAACGAAGTACAGACGGGCGTTTTGAACATCGTCTTCAAAGTTGCCGACGATAACGGACTCCTGCTGCTCGACATGAAAGACCTCAGAGCGATGCTTGAATATGTTGGCAATAATGCGGGTCAGTTCACCACCGAATATGGAACCGTCTCGAAACAGACTATCGGCGCCATCCAGCGGCCGCTCCTCACACTCGACGGACAGGGCGCTGATAAATTCTTCGGCGAACCGGCGCTCAATATCACCGACTTCATGAAAACCGACGCCGCCGGAACCGGATATATCAACATACTCGCCGCCGATGCGCTGATACAATCACCCTCGCTGTATGCTACATTCCTCCTCTGGCTCATGTCGGAACTCTTCGAACACCTGCCCGAGGCGGGCGATCTTGACAAACCGAAGATGGTTTTCTTTTTCGATGAAGCGCATCTTCTGTTCGACGGTGCGCCAAAGATACTCCTCGACAAAATTGAACAGGTGGTGCGCCTCATCCGTTCCAAGGGTGTCGGCATTTATTTCGTAACGCAGAACCCGCTCGATATACCCGATGATATCCTTGGTCAGCTCGGCAACCGCATTCAGCATGCGCTCCGTGCGTTCACACCGCGCGACCAGAAAGCGGTGCGTGCGGCAGCGGAAACATTCCGCGCAAACCCCGGACTCGATGTGGCAGCCACCATAACCGAACTCGGCGTGGGCGAAGCGCTGGTATCATTCCTTGATGAAGCAGGACGCCCTGCGCCGGTGGAACGCGCGTTTATCCTCCCTCCGCAAAGCCGCATCGGTGTCATCACGCCGGAGGAATCTGATCGTATTCTGAAAAGTTCACCGTGCACCGGTATATACGACCGGACCGTCGACCGTGAATCCGCGTATGAAGTACTTCAGAAACGCGCAACGGCTCCCGTGGAACAGCCCGCCGCGCAGCCCGTTGAACGGCAGTACCTGGACCCGTCATACCGGGGACGTCCGCGCCGTACCGTACTCGAAACGGTAGCACAATCAGCAGCGTCGTCCATCGGCCGAAGGGTTGGAACGGAAATAATACGGGGCATACTCGGATCGTTTTTGAGGTAGTGAGTATGTTACAGATATCCCGTATCCTTCTCGTTCTGATTCTTCCGATTATCATCATCGCATGCTCCGGCATACCCGGCGACGGCTACAACTATGCCGGCGCCGATAAAAGTGCCGGCGGTCTTGCCGGCAGCTACGGCGGCACACTTAACGTTCTTATGGTTCAACGGCTCAAACTCGTGATGAATATCACCAACGACAACGGAAAATGGCGCGCAACGCTTGATAGTCCCGACCAGGGGGCGATGAACATACCGGTGAACAGGGTAACCGTCAGCAACGACACCATCCGCCTCGATATAAAAATGCTGCAGGCGGTTTTCGAAGGCAAAATCTCCGGCAATCAGATCAAGGGCAAATTCACCCAGCGCGGTCTGGGGATGGATCTTACGCTCGGCCGCCTGAAAGCGCCGTATACAATCAAACGGCCGCAGGAACCTATCAAGCCATATCCCTATACCGATGCGGAAGTATTTATCACCAATTCGGTTGACGGTATCGTACTCGCCGGCACATTGACCAAACCATCCGGCGGCGGCAGATACCCCGCCGTCGTATTGATAACCGGCTCCGGCGCACAGGACCGCGATGAATCACTCCTCGGACACAAACCGTTCCTGGTGCTGGCGGACTATCTTACACGGCATGGCTTTGCGGTACTCCGCATGGATGACCGCGGTTTCGGAAAATCCGGCGGCGTGTTCGCTACAGCCACGTCCGCCGACTTTACCCGCGACATCCTTGCCGCTGTCGATTTTCTGAAAATGAGAAACGATGTTCTTACCGCCAAAATCGGATTGATCGGCCACAGCGAAGGCGGTGAGATAGCACCGATGGCCGCCAACCGCTCCACCAACGTAGCGTTCATCGTGCTCCTGGCTGCACCCGGCATCACCGGCTCGGAGATAAACCTGCTTCAGAACCGCGCGGCGTTTGCGGGAAGCTTTGTTGACAAGCGATTTCTTCAGGATTATCTTGCCATGCTTAAAAGCATTCATACGATAATCATCAATGAACCGGACAATGACGCTGCACGAAAAAAAGCGATAGCCGAATATGAGCAGTATGCGGCGAATAAGGATGCCGCCAAACTGAAGAAATACAATATCACTTCCGAGAACATGACGCGAAGCATCGCAACATTCACAACGCCATGGTTCCGCTACTTTCTCGAGCATGACCCCGCGCTTGAGCTTGAGAAGCTGAAATGTCCGGTATTGGTGCTTAACGGATCGCTAGACACCCAGGTGGACCCGAAAGCCAATCTGTCGGCGATACGGACCGCTCTTGCAAAAGGTCAAAACGCCGACTACGAAGTCATTGAATTACCGGGCTTGAATCACCTGTTCCAGAAAGCCAAAACCGGGAAGGCATATGAATACGGCATCATCGCCGAGACGATCAACCGGTCGGCGCTGGATGTAATGGGGACATGGCTTAAGAAGAAAACGGAAAAATAATCAGTGGTGATGATGTTCGTTACCTTCATCTTCGCCTTCTGCGAACTTGAAGAACTGCACATACGCCTCGATATACGCTCTTCCCGCCTTGACATTATTGACGTCATGTTTTTTCAACGATAACGCTTTATCAAATCGTTTCTGCACCTCGGCGGTTTTATCTTTTGGAACAAGCCCGTTCAATGGTGATAGATTTCCAATCGCTAGTGCTTTATCGGCGGCAAGTATCTTCCTGTCAATCGGCGTCCCCGACGGCTTCACGCCGGTGAACGGTACCCCTTCGCCATTCCGGTGTATCCTTACGAGCGTGTCGAAAAAATATCTGTCCGACAGCACTTTTGCGTCGGAATTCAATGTACGTACTTTCATCGTCAGTGAAAACACCTGCTTGATATCCTTCTCGCTTTCAGGCGCCACCCATTTCAACACATAATTTACATTATTGCTTTCAATCGCCTTTTTGGCGTCGGCGATTAACGGCCCATCCATGGTGTCACAGTGAGCGAATACGGCCTGGCTGCACAACACTGAAAACAACACCGCAGCCGTGCATGAAAACTTTTTATTCATAATTTCCTCCACAATAATGATACCTAAATAAGTTACCAACTTTATTATTATTGTCAACCGTAATACCGGTATATCCCGTTACGCCCATTGTCTGCGGCTTCACTTCCGAAAATGCACTTCGAGTGATGCAACAACTGTTTCATATCGCTGCACGATAAAGCTGTTCGCGTTATTCACTTCGGCAAATCGGGAATATAATTCACCGATCTGATTCATGGATAGATTTCTGTCCATCCAGGGATAGAGTATCGTGTCTTCCCTGCGGATATGATCGATCAGCAGGTCGTGATACCCTTTCATATGGGCGACAGCCTGTGTTGTGTTTTTTGTTTTACCCGCCTCGACAATCTGCTGCACATGCGACCTCCCCGCCACATGGTCCTGCAGTATAACCTGAATTACCGGATCTGTAGTGCTGAAATAGTGAAAAAGAATATCCTCTTCCTTCGCATGATGAAATCGATCGGCGAATGACCGGATGAAATCGGCACTGACATCAAGCAGGTCGCGCTGTGACGGTATGCCCAAATCGATTTGATCCGCAAACACCGATACGACTGCGAGTACCCGCTTGATCAGATCATGTTCTTTCACCAGTTCCGCAAGCGGCGGCGAATACGTCAGCGGCTGAGCTGTCTTTTGTTTCTTTTCTGTAATCACCCGCATAACGACATCACGCTGCGGGTATATCGCTTTTTCAATGCGGTACATAAGCTCGGCTTCATCGTGCGGCGACAGATTATGAATGGATACGATATCCTTGAGAAGACATGTCCCGACCGCGCAGGGCACACACCCGATATTAAACTCGTTCAGTATCGCTGCCACGGCGGGAAATTGTTCGATTACGGATTTAATGCCCGTATTTAAATAGTGCTCCATGTTGTCTCCATAGTCGATATGGTAGTAAACAGTTCCTTAATGTCAAGATACATTTTATAAACGTGCCACAATTTCAACTCCAGTGACGTGATAGTGCAATCCTTTGAAAACGACATATCGCGCATGATAGGCATATTTTACCGGATTGCAGAAAGACGCACGGGTGGCGGCGGGAAACACATATTTTCGGCAGCAGAATATTCTGGAACGCTATCCCGGCGATTGCAGGCAAGGCAGCTTCGATACGCTCCTATACCTCCAAACAGCGTCCTAATTAATCCCATAACCCGATTCAGCCGACCAAAATGCTCGAATCGATGTCCAAGTATCTAAACAACAACGATAATATTCCCGTGTACGCGCAACGCACACCATCTCATGCAGTCCGTAAGGGGGTGTGGTAGGCTGGAAATATCATGTTTTTATCTTGGGGAAAGTGCAGCGAACGAGAAAAACGCATACCACGCATAGGCAGGGCGTAGCGGGGATGTTTTCGGAGCGCGGCATCGCTGTGCGAACGAAACATCCTCAAATCAACGAACCGGCACGCCGGGCCGAAGGTCGATACATGGAAATAAAACAGCAGTGAGTTTGCGCGCCGCGAGAAGAATATATTCCCGCTATGCCCGCGCCATCGGGGAATACTTATGCCGAGTGAGCGGAGCGGTTGGGGCGGGGCGCCCCCTCCCCTTGATTAATATCACCGGAATATATATAGTTTTCCCATGAACCAGGACCAAACAAAAACACTGCTGCTCAAACTTTCCGACCCCAAGGAAGCCTTCACCGTCATATTCTCCGGCAAGCAAAGCGACAAGGTGCATGGCTTATACAAACCGGAAACGCGCGAGATCATCATCCATAACAGAAATTTCGATAACGACAATCAGCTTATGTATACGGCGATACACGAGTTCGCGCACCATGTGCAGTTCACCGAATCACCGGTGCCGACGTATTCACGCGCGCACACGGGAAATTTCTGGCGGATATTTCACGCGCTTCTTGAGAAAGCGGAATCTGAAGGCATATATCGCAACATCTTCAAGGACACTCCCGCATTCACCGAACTTTCGGCTACGATACGCTCTAAGTTCCTCACCGGCAATGCGTCGCTCATGCAGGAGTTCGGCGAGGTGCTCATCAAAGCGCATGCACTCTGCGAACAGTACCGCGTTGAGTTCGACGATTACATGGACCGCGAACTCGGATTCCACCGGAGTACCGCGAAGACTATCATGAAAGTAAGCACCATCAAGGCCGATCCCGCCGTGGGTTTTGAGAACATGAAGATGCTCGCACGCATACGCGAACCGGAAGACCGCGAACGTGCGGAAAAGGCGCTCCTCTCGGGAAAAAGCCCGGACACCGTGCGCATGGAATATGTTGTGAAATCTTCATCCGACGACAAGCTTGAAAACCTCATCGCAGAAAAGCGCCGTGTGGCGACGACGATAGAACGCCTCCAGAGCCGCCTCACTACTCTGGAACGGGAAATAAACACCTTATCTGAGAAAGCATAGCCCGGGGATTACATCATGAGTGCGTCAGAAAATAAAAGCGCGTCACCATTCAGGATATTGCCGGAACAGGTTATCTGCACCATCGCCGACGTGTACTATTACGATACGGTCAGCCCCGACTGGGTCATCGACAACCGCCTTTTCGCCGACTATGACATCTTCATCTGCACCGAGGGCGAGGCTCTCTTCATCATCAACGGCAAAGAATATCAGATGTCCCGGGGAAAAGCGTTTCTCATGCGTAAAGGTCTCACGCTAACCGCACAGCACACTAAAAAAAGGCATTTCAGGACATTCGCGCAGCACTTCGAGGCAAAGCTCTTCGGCGTCATCGACATTTTCAGCTTGCTGCGCTGCCCCACACTTGTCACGCTTACAAATCCCGATGCTACGATACGTACGGTCGATGAATATACCGCGTTGAAAAAAAATGCCGCCGAGCCGTTCAGGCAGCACGGCCTCTTTCTGACAATGCTCTCTGATTATCTCCGCGACGGAAACGCATTGCCCGCCGAGCAGGCGGATGAGAACGGCTTCATCAATGAGATGGTGCAGCAGATAAACAGCGGTGCCGCCGATGAAACCGCGCTCGCAAAAGCCCTCGCCCGCTCTCCGTACGGCCCGCGGTACACGGCCGCGCTCTTCAAAAAGGTCGTAGGTCTTACGCCGAAGAAGTTCCTGCTGCACTCACGCATACGCATCGCCAAGGATATGCTCTATCGCGGCGCAAGCGTGAAGGAAGCCGCACATACCGCAGGTTATGATGATGAACTCTATTTCAGCCGCCTTTTCAAGCGCTATGAAGGGCTGTCACCGGAGCATTACCGGCAATTCTGACGCTATTTCATCTTTTCTTTTTCATAAAAAGCGTTATAATGGACATATAACCTCAAAGGAAGATACATGAGCATACTCATTACCGTCCTGTTCGTTATGAACTCAATTATCATCGCCGTGGCCTTTTCTCTCGTTTTTTTCACGGAAATGTATCCCGCCATCTATCGGAAATTCCGCCTTGCGAAGTACGATACGTCGTATACCCCGTCGATCGTGCTGTTTCTGCCGTGTAAAGGCGCCGATGACAGTTTCAAGCAGAACATCGAGGCTACGCTCACGCTGAAGTATCCGCGACACCGTATATTCTATCTTGTCGAAGACATCCATGACCCCGCGTATCCCATCATTAAAAAGACGATAGCCGGTAAAAAGCATGTCAAACTGGTGATAACCGGACATGCGGTGAAATGCGGCCAGAAGAACCACAACCTCATCAAGGGCATCGAGGCCGCCGGAACAAAGGACGAAGTATTCGTGTTCATGGACAGCGACATTGAGATAACCGAACGCTGGCTCACCGACCTTGTGGCGCCTTTGTCAAACCCGAAAGTAACGCTTGCCACCGGATGCATGTGGCTTTCGCTCAAATATCACACCCTCGGCGAGCGCATACACACGTTCATGATAGCATTACAGCGCGCGCTCATCTACTTCATGCCAATCGGCAGCGTCTGGGGCGGCTGCATGGCAATACGCCGCACCGATTTCTACCGGCTCGGACTGAAAAAGATCTGGGCCAACAACATCTCCGACGACATGGGCATGATGGCTAAGCTCAATCAGGAAAAAGCGAAGGCGGTGCTCGTGCCCACCTGTGAGGGCAGCGCACGCGACCCCATATCGTCGCTGACCGGATCGCTCAACTGGATAACACGCCAGGTGCTCATGATAAAATACTACCTGCGCCCGCTCTGGGTCTTTGCGATGATACTCATCGTCTATGCGGTATCGCAGTTCTTCCTGCTCCCGTTCGCGATACATAAATCCATCGTCAGCGGTGCACCCGAGTTCGAGAAAATAGCGGTTATCATCCTCTCAACGGTTTTCCTGCTCATGTGTGCGCTCACATTGATGCGCCGTAAGGTAAAGGACAATCATCCGCTCTTGGTATGGTTCATCCTGTGTCCGGTCTATTTTCTGCTCACCGCTTTTGCGCTTCTCAGGTCACCGTTCACCTCGGTGGTTCACTGGAGCAATATCTCCTACTACATGGCGTTTGACGGCAGCGTGAAGAAAATAGTACGCCCCGAGCCCAACCGTGGCCGCTAAAAAACCTGCCGCACCGAAAAAAAAGTCTGCGGCGGCACAGCCGAAGCCGACAATTGAGCGTGCGGTAAAACAGAAACCGGCTGTAATCGCCACCAGGGAAACGAACCCGAGCGCGATGAACATACTCTTCGTCGCCGCTGAAATGGCGCCGTTCATAAAATCCGGCGGACTTGCCGACGTCGTTGGCGCGCTTCCGCATTATCTCCGCATGCGCGGCCATGACGTACGTGTTGTTATACCGAAATACCGCGACAATGATTACCATGGACTGCCGCTCACGCCGGTGGTATCACCGATGGGCGTGTGGATGGGAACGAACCAGGAATGGTGTTCGGTGCTTCAGACGGTCATCAACGGCGTCATCGTCTATTTCGTGGAACATGACGCATACTTCAACCGCTTCGGCATGTATCACGACGCTGGCATGCACGATTACCACGACAACCCGCACCGCTACGGTTTCCTCTGCCAGGCGGCGCTGCAATTATGCCACGATGTTGCGTTCACACCGGACCTTGTCCATGCCCACGACTGGCAGACAGCTCCGGTGTGCGCGTATCTGAAAGTATGGCATCAGAACGATCCGTTGTTCGTCAACACGCGCTCCATGCTCACGATACACAACGCCGCGTATCAGGGCGTGTATCCCGCCGCACCGCATTACGATTATCTCGGGTTGAACTGGGAGAATTTCACGCCGGATAAATTCGAGGATCACGGCAGACTGAACCTCCTCAAAGGCGGCGTGCATTTCGCCGACATGGTGAACACGGTAAGCCGGACGTATGCGCATGAGATATCACGTCCGTTCGGTGCATTCGGGCTTGCGCCGTATCTCTCGGCAAAAGCGGGCAGGTTCTTCGGCATCATCAACGGCGTCGATTACCGGACCTGGTCGCCGGAGAACGATACCTTCATCGCATCAAAATTCTCCCGGAAAGACCGGTCCGGAAAGAAACAGTGCAAGCGCGATTTACAGAAGCGTTTTCTCCTCGCCGAGGATGATGATGTCGCAATCATCGGCGCCGTCGGCCGTTTTGTGCATCAGAAAGGATACGACCTTCTCGCGGAAAAAATAGCCGACATCGTGAACAATATGCGCGTACAGGTTGTCATTCTCGGCACCGGGGATCCGGGACTCGAACGCTTCTTCGGCGATCTCCCGAAGTCGTTTCCCGGGCGCATAGGCTCCTATATCGGTTTCAGCAATGAGCTTGCACACGTCATCGAAGCGGGCTCCGACTTCTTCATCATGCCGTCGCTCTATGAACCGTGCGGATTGAACCAGATATACTCGCTTCGCTACGGTACGCTTCCCATAGTGCGCGCCACCGGCGGCCTTGACGATACTGTTAAAAACTATAATGAGGTGTCCGCTGAAGGCAACGGATTCAAGTTCTGGGATGCCACCGGCACGGCGCTCTATTACACCGTCGGCTGGGCGATAAGCACCTATTACGACCGGCCGGCACATATGGCAACGCTTATCGACAATGCCATGAGCGAGGACTTCTCCTGGGAAAAGACCGCCGCGGAATATGAAACGGCATACCGGCGTGTCCTTGAGCACCAGCACTGATTCGATTGATATTCTATTACCTGCGCATATAATAACATCAAACACGTTTATAAGGAGTCTGCCATGAGAAAAAGCCTGTTTCTGCTGTCACTTATCGCCACCGCAACCATCTATGCGCAATTCGACCTCGCCTTCCTTCCCGCGTTTGAACACCGGACGTACCAGCGCATCACCACTGACGGTACCACGGTCGCACATACATATCTCACACGCACCGGCGATACCGTAAAGATAGCATATACCAACGGCAATGACAGCAGCGCCTATGGATTTACAGTAACGGGCAAACCGCTGGACTACCGGCATTACCTCAACGGCAAACTCACGGAAACCGTTATCTACGACTGGAATATGAAAAAAATACATTTCGACGGCATTGTTGACGGAGCGCAGATCAAGGAAACACATGATCTCAAAGACAATACCATATGCGCGTTCATGGTCTCCGAGGTATTCCGCGGATATCCCTGGGGCAAGGATAATTCAAAAGATTTCAATATTTTCAGCGTTGAAAAAGGCAGAAAATATTTTGACGCTGTGCTCAAAGTAAGCAGAAAAGATGTCGCCGTTCCGGGCACATCGTACAAGGCAAACATCGTAAAACTATCAGCGGGCTTCGGATTCATCAAACTTGAACAGAAATACGACTTCTATTACAGCACCACCGGCACGCACGCACTTGTCTACTACGACGGCGTTGACGGCCTTGACCGCAAACTCACCTCCACGCTGAAGACCAACGAAACACGCTGAATGGCGTCTGTCGTTGTCCACGCCTGCTGCGCTCCGTGCGCAATCTATCCGCACAGGGTAATGAGCGGCATCTACAGGACCACCTTCTTCTTTTTCAACCCGAACATCGAACCGGACGATGAATATAACCGGCGCTTAAGCGAGTTGAAACGTTATGCCACCGAAGACGGGATGACGCTTGTCGTCGACCGCGGCGGACGCGAGCAGTGGCTTGAGGCGGTCCGCGGGCTGGAAGACGAACCGGAAGGCGGAAAACGCTGCGAACAGTGTTTCCGGTTCAGGCTTGCGAGGACCGTACAGTTCGCAAAAGCGAACAACGCCGATCTCTGCACTACGGTTATGAGCATCAGCCCCCACAAGAACAGCGATGTGATCAACAGGATCGGATTGGATCTTGTCAACGGCAGCGGCGTCACATGGCTTGAGGCCGATTTCAAAAAGGGCGGCGGTTTTCAGAAATCGCTGACGCTTTCGAAACAGGAGAACCTGTACCGCCAGAACTACTGCGGCTGTCTGGCTTCACTGCGGCGGCGAAGCGGCCGTCTTGACAAACAATGAAAATATAATACATTACCTTTTCCCCCGATTAACATAATACATAGTAGCAGGTCTGATAATGAAAAAGAACATCGAGCTTTCGGCAAATGCGCGGCATGTACTCAACAAACGATATCTCAAACGCGATGATGACGGTACCGCAACGGAAACACCGGAAGACATGTTCCGCCGTGTGGCGAAAAACATCGCCGAAGCCGATGCGCTCTACGGCTCGAAAGCCGATGTTGAGGCTGCAGCGGAGGCGTTCTATGACATCATGATAACGCGCGTGTTCATGCCGAACTCGCCTACGCTCATGAACGCCGGACGCGAGCTTCAGCAGCTTGCAGCCTGCTTCGTACTTCCCGTCGAAGACTCGATGGAAAAAATATTTGAAAGCATCAAGAATTCCGCCCTCATCCATAAATCCGGCGGCGGCACCGGCTATTCATTCTCGCGTCTGCGCCCGAAAAACGACAGCGTAAAATCGACATCCGGGGTATCGAGCGGCCCTATGTCGTTCATGAAGGTTTTCAATGCCGCCACCGAGGTCATCAAACAGGGCGGCACACGCCGCGGCGCAAACATGGGAATTCTCCGCATCGACCATCCGGACATCCTGGAATTCATCACGTCAAAATCCGACACGAAAGACCTTACCAACTTCAATATATCTGTTGCCGTCACGGATGCGTTCATGAAAGCCGTCGCGAACAACACGATGTATGACCTCATCAACCCGCGGACAAAAAAAATCGCCCGTCAGGAGAACGCTGTCGATGTGTTCAACCTCATGACGCAGCTTGCATGGCAGAACGGCGAGCCGGGCATCGTGTTCATCGACCGCATCAACGCGTATAATCCCACGCCGGCCGTCGGCGAAATTGAAAGCACCAACCCCTGCGGTGAACAGCCGCTGCTCCCGTATGAAGCGTGCAATCTCGGCTCGCTCAATGTGTCACTGTTCGTCAACGACAAAAAGATAGATTATGCCGGCATGAAAAAGGCGATACATACCGCGGTTCATTTCCTCGACAACGTCATCGATATGAGCAAGTATCCGCTCCCCGAGATCGATGCGCTGGTGAAAGCAAACAGAAAGATCGGCCTCGGCCTCATGGGTTTTGCCGACATGCTCTATTTGATGGAAGTCGCCTACGACAGTCCCGAGGCCGAGAAAATAGCCCGGGAAGTCATGGAATTCATACAGACGGAAAGTAAGATTAAGAGCGATGAACTCGCAGCTGTCCGCGGTACGTTTCCGAATTACGATAAAAGCATCTATAAAGGCAAACGGAAGATTCGCAATGCCACGACAACGACCATCGCGCCCACCGGCACCATCAGCATCATAGCCGCGGCTTCCAGCGGTATCGAACCGGTGTTCGGCCTTGCATTCATCAGAAATGTTCTAGACGGCACTGAAATGCTCGAAATAAACCCTGTTTTTGAGGCCATTGCAAAACGTGAAGGTTTCTATTCCGAAGATCTGATGAAAAAGGTGGCAAAAGCCGGAACAGTGAAACATCTTGCCGAAGTTCCTGAAAAATGGCGCACGGTGTTCCGCACCTCGCACGATATCAGCCCCGAATGGCATATACGCCTGCAGGCGGCTTTCCAGGCATATACCGACAACGCCGTGTCAAAGACCATCAACTTCCCAAAAACAGCCACCGTAGACGACGTTAAAGAGACCTATATGATGGCCTATTCGCTCAACTGCAAAGGCGTCACCGTTTATCGCGACGGATCACGCGAGAATCAGGTATTGAACATCGGCGAAGTGAACAAGACCGGCACGAAAGCTGAGGATGTTCAGGTTGACCATGAGGTGGTAGTCCACGGTCACATCAAACCCCGCGAACGTCCGAAACGCACATTCGGTTCGACCCAGAAAATACCCACCGCCTGCGGAAATCTGTATGTAACTATCAATGAGGACGACCATGGCCTCTGCGAACTATTCGCCACCATTGGAAAATCCGGCGGCTGCGCATCTTCGCAGGCCGAAGGCATCAGCCGCATGATATCGCTCACGCTCAGAAGCGGTATTGAAGTGGGTTCCGTCGTCAAGCAGCTTCGCGGTATACGCTGCACCTCTCCCATCTGGGAAGACGGTGAGATGATACTCTCCTGCCCGGACGCCATCGGGCGGGCGCTAGACATGTACATGCAGCATCGCGATGAGAATGCACCGGCGATTAGCGGCGTGAAAGTCTCAATTGAAGAGCGTGAAAACGAGCATGCGAAACCGTCATCGGCGGCAACAGTACAGACCGGCGGCTGCCCGGAATGCGGCGGAGTACTTGAACGTTCAGAAGGATGCATGAAATGCCGCACGTGCGGCTATTCCAAGTGTGATTAAAAAGACCTCAAATTATTCACATAAAAAAAGAGCCGGCGGATAACCGCCGGCTCTTTCGTTTTCCAACGTTGAAAAGTGACTCAGACAATACCGTACGCGTGCATCGCCTTTGCAACTTTGACGAATCCGGCGATATTTGCGCCCATAAGATAGTCGCCTTTCTTGCCGTACGCTTCCGCGGCACCGATACACTGCTTGTGAATGTCCTTCATGATCCGGCTGAGGTTCTGATCGACCTCTTCGCGGCTCCAGTAGAAACGTTGGCTCTGCTGAGCCATTTCAAGACCCGATGTGGCGACACCGCCCGCGTTCGCGGCCTTGGCCGGTCCGTAGAGGACGTTGCCGGACTGATAGATCTTGATAGCGTCAAGATCGGACGGCATATTCGCGCCTTCAGAGACGCAGAAACAGCCGTTCTTGACCATCGCCTGCGCATTCGCGGCGTTGATCTCGTTCTGGGTTGCCGAGGGGAACGCGCAATCAAGTTTGATGCCCTGTTCGCGCACGACATCCCATACACCCTTGCCGTCGAAATATTTAGCCGATTTGTATTCGGCTGCATATTCCTTGATGCGGCCGCGGCGTTTTTCCTTCAGGTCGATGATGAAAGCGAGCTTTTTCGCGTCTATGCCTTCCTCGTCGATGATGGTGCCGTTCGAATCTGAAACGCTGATGCATTTGCCGCCGAGGTGGTTTACTTTTTCTATCGTGTACTGGGCCACATTGCCCGAACCCGACACGATGCAGCGAAGACCCTTCATCTCTTTAGTGCGCGTCGCAAGCATCTCTGCCGCGAAATACACGGCGCCGTATCCGGTTGCTTCCGGACGTATGAGACTTCCGCCGTACTCAAGGGCGCGGCCGGTCAGAACGCCGGTGTGCTCGTTACGCAGTTTCTTGTAATAGCCGTACATGTAGCCTATCTCGCGTCCGCCCACGCCGATATCTCCGGCGGGTACGTCGGTGTCCTGGCCGATATGGCGGAACAGCTCGCGCATGAAGGCCTGGCAGAAACGCATCACTTCATAGTCGGACTTCCCTTTCGGATCGAAATCGCAGCCGCCCTTGGCGCCGCCCATCGGGAGCGTCGTAAGCGAGTTCTTGAAGATCTGTTCGAAACCGAGGAATTTGATGATGCCGAGATTTACCGACGGATGGAAACGGAGTCCCCCTTTATAGGGTCCGATCGCATTGTTGAACTGCACGCGCATGCCGCGGTTGACCTGCACTTCGCCCTTGTCGTCCGTCCAGGGCACGCGGAACGTTATGGCACGATCCGGCTCGACGATACGCTCATAGATCTTCGACTTGACGAATTCAGGATGCTTCTGGACGGTGGGTTCCAGCGTCTCAAGCACTTCCTTGACCGCCTGGTGAAATTCCGCTTCACCGGGGTTCTTCGCCTTCACTTTTTCAATCACTTCTGAAATGACCGACATAGTGGGTCTCCTTATTGTTAATATAGGCAATGCCTTGCCTATATTGATACTACCACACCTGCCAATATTGTCAAGATACGGCAATACATTGCCTATGTATTTCGGCAGGTGCAGTCAATTGATTTTCCGATGGAATTAGATATTATATGATATATGAACGATGAAAAACAAAAGAACAAGCTTCCGGCCGGCACAAAACTCGGCGACCAGTGGAGCGGATGGGACGGAAACCTCAAACGCGAACATGTGGATGCGCGCACTACCCCGCTCCTGTTCGGACTCCTGTTCCTCTTCGCGGTACTGCTCAGCAGCATCGGCATCGCCTTCATCCTGTACATGATATCTCCGCGCGTCTCCGGCTGGGGAAGCGCCGTCAACGCCGCGGTCACCAACAGTTTTCTCGCCGTTATCACCATCGTCATCATCGCACATGCAATCGTTCAGATCGCGGCGATATTCAAAATATCGCTGTTCTCATATTTCATATACCGCTTTTTCCCGCGGCTTATCACGCTGAACATCCCCATGCTTGCCGCCCGGCTCTTGGGCATACCCAAAGACCGCATGAGCAATTCATATGTGCGGTTTCATAACAATATCGTGCGCGGCATGCGGAAAAAAATACCTCCGGAACGTCTGCTGGTGCTTCTGCCGCGCTGTCTTACCAAGGAGACACGTGAACGGATTTTATCACTCTGCGCATCACGGGGCTGTCCGGTAATCGTCGCGGCCGGCGGTGAGATGGCGCGGGATAAAGTGCGCGATGTAAACCCGGCGGCGGTCATCGCGGTCGCCTGTGAGCGCGATCTGCACAGCGGCATTCTCGAGGTTATGCGCAAAGTAACTGTTGTCGGTGTCGCCAATACACGCCCCAAGGGTCCCTGTGCGCTCACCGAAGTCGATATCGCCGAAATCGAAGCATGGATGCGCCATTTTCTCGGCGATGCTGCAGCTGTCGTTCAGCCGAAAGCCTAGTAAAACTCTTTCAGCAACTCGGCAATCGTCACCGATCGTTTTTCCTTCACCGACTTCCATACGGCTTCGCCGGTACAAACAGCCATAGCTCCCACATTCGCATTTGACATAATTTCATAGCCGCGTTTCGGATCCGGGCCGAGGAAGAGATCCTCCTGCAGAATCGGATCGGCACCGCCGTGCCCGCCTTCACGCTCAAGCACGTCTATCATATCGCGCGCGCCGCCGAACAGCGGCATATAGGAAAGCGTATATTCTTTTGCAGGGAACGGCGTACGTGACACCGCGTGATTGACATTCAGTTCTATGCGCCCTTTCGTGCCGTTGATGACCGCAAGAAATCCCTCGTACGGCGCCGAGAAATTGACGCTGTAACTGAAAAGCGCCCCTTTATCGTACTTTATGGCCGCCGTGTAGGTGTCTTCGATGTTTATCGCACTGTCGAATATGCACATATCGGGACGATAATTCGTATATGCCGCTTTCACCGTTCCGAGATGATCATCCTTCGGCCCCTGTGTTGCCGACCGGGCTGCCCAGCGCATGTAATATGCGCAATCATTACGTACCGCACAGGTGCCGCAATGGCGCCCGTCACCCTTCAGCGGATTCGTCTCGCCGTTAGCACCGAAGTAGTTGAGCGCCCCGAATGCAAATACCTCCACCGGTTTCTGATCAAGCCACCATGACACCAGATCGAAATGATGCGTGGATTTGTGTATTGACAATCCGCCGGAATTTTCGCGCATGCGGTTCCATCGCTTGAAATAGCTCGCGCCGTGATAGGTGTCGATATACCAGTTCAAATCGACCGACGTTATTCGGCCCACTTTGCCTTCAAGAATAAGCTCCTTAACCTTGCGGCAATGCGCTGCATAGCGGTAATTGAACGTAACCGTCACCCTGCCTTTGCTTTGCTTTTCCGCTTCAAGTACACGACGGCAGTCCTCGGATGTGGTGACCATCGGCTTTTCACAGATAACGTTCAGGTTCTTTGCAAGCGCCTTCAGTATATAGATGACATGCGTACGGTCCATACTGGTCACGATGACGGTGTCCGGATTCGTCTTTGCCACCATGTCGTCGAACGAATCCTCACCGATGAATGTGGGTATCTGTTTCATATCGGGGAACTGTTCACAGCACACCTCGAACCTGCGTGCGTCGATATCGAGCATCGCCACGATTTCGCCCTGTTCGCGGAATTTCTTCTGCAGCGCTCCGATGAACATATGTATCCCTCTGCCGCTCACACCGCATACCGCATAGCGTTTTTTCGCCGTCATGATCTGCTCCTGTTTTTATAGTACTGGTATTGATACGCCTGTCGAGGCGCGTTCAACGAATGTCGTCGGGACAGTCATCCCCGAAACCTCTTTGCCGTCAATGCGTGCGGCTATCATCTCAGCCGCGCGTAATGCCACCGTGTCGACGGATTGGCTTACAGTGGATAATGATACATACATATGCCGTGCATAATCGTCGTCGTCAAACCCCACGACACCGATGGTCCCGGGGATTTTTATATTCAGCTCATAGAGCCGCTTCATGAGCCCCACGGCAGTTTTGTCGCTGTAGCAGAATACCAGAGCGCTGCCGAGCGCCGCGGCTGCTACCGCATCACCGGCTGCATAGCCGCCGCTCGCGCCTTCGGCCGGAGCCGTTATTATAGTCCCGTCCTTTTTCAACGCCTTCATGCTGCCGGTAAACGCCATACGCCGCTCTTCATCCGGCTGAACGGACGGGGTCAGAAAAACATACCGGTCATACCGCGAGGCCAGTTTTGTAAATGCTTCACGAATACCCGCGGACCGGTCTATCATCACCGACGGCACTTTTGCATTGCCGCAGTCAACAGAAATATACGGGATACTAATCCTGTCTGCACACACCTGGCTCAAATCATATTGCACGGCGATGATACCGTCGCAAACCTGATTAAAGTCACTTATGAACTGCTGTACGCGCTCATCCTGCCAATAGGTGATGCCGAGTACCGGGCGATACCCGCGGGCATTGAGCGCAACGCACAGCGACGCTATTTTTTTCGATGTCACCTCGGTTGACAAATTACCGGCAAGAATACCAATCATATTCGTTTTTTTCGTTCGCAGAGCCTGTGCCAGCAGATTGGGCGTATATCCGAGTTCGGCAATCGCCCGTTTTACCTCATCGCGTTTTGTCTGCGCAACATGCGGATGATTGTTCAAAACGCGCGCAACTGTGCGTATCGATACATTCGCTTTTTTTGCAATGTCTTTTAAATTTGCCATAAATTAACCATTGCCATCGTTGGCATGCATTGATAACAATTTAATACATAATCAGTAAAAGTCAAGTAATATTACGCCGTCTCGCCGCCAAGTACTTCTTTTACGAAAATATTGCGCGTTTCCTTGAGATCGACAATTACGAGATCCTGCATCGCTATGCCCTGTGCGTCTTTCAAGACCTGAACGATTGGATATATCAGCACCGTCGGATTCTGGTCTATAACACGTGTAATACGACCATCAGAGAGCCTGACAATACTACCATTGGGATATATGCCCATAACCTGCTGAAACGCCTTTGCAATGTTCATATCGAAATGGCTTCCCGCCTCACCCATGATAACCTGCATGGCCTTGTATGGCTGAAACGGCGGCCTGTAGAGCGATTGCGTCACCAACGCGCTGTATACGTCGCATACCGCCAATATTTTGCCATAGTACGTAATACCTCGGTCCTGCAGCTGAGCCGGATAACCCTTTCCGTTCACCCATTCATGGTGATGAAGCACCGCCTGCGAAATACGCGATTCGATCTGCTGCTTTATAAGCTTGTCATATCCTTCAACCACATGACGTTGAACCTGCTGCCGTTCGGCATCGGTCAAGCGCCCGGCTTTATTGGTAATAGAGGATGCTACCGTCAGTATACCGATATCATGCAAAAGGCCCGCCAGACCAATTTCAACAATCTCAATTTCCTTCATATTCAGCGCTTTCGCGAGTATTACCGACAGCGCCGACACATCAACACTGTGCTGATAGGTGTACATATCCCGTGAGCGAAGTCCTCGCAGACTGGAAAATGCCTGGGTGTTTGCAAGGATGGCCTGTACGAGCGCGTTCGCATTATCCTTAACCTGCTTTACATCGATCGATCCGCTTTTCCTGACAGCATCGAATATTTTTGCCGTCTGCTGCACCGATGCCGCATGAAATTCCTGCGCGCGGACACTGTCGATCTTTATGATCGTTTTCCCGCCTTCCTGCATCGTATTTCTGTCAATTATCTCCTTCTTAGCCAGGGGCACCGGTGCTGTCGGTATCGGTTTCGGAAGCGGCGCGGCAGCCGGCTTATCAGTCTCCTCACCCGCTTTCCGTATGAAAACAAACCATACTTCGTGCTTCTTCAGTGTATCGATCAATTTATCTGTCAGTATCGTATTCGCCTCAATCAATGTGGCATTATTCCGGTCGCTGGTCACCGCAGCTCCCACCACCATCCCCGGGCGAAGATCATTTGCATCACAACGTTCAAGCATGTGCGTGCTCCTTACTCATCGGTCAACTCCTGCATTCTTCTTCACGCGGCCGTGTGCTCCAGCGTCCGTGAGCCCAAAGCCACTGTTCCGGATGCTGGCGGATAATATCTTCATACATCTTCGTATATTTAGCGGTATTATACCTGATGGTTTCCTCGTCATTCTCTTTGTGCTCAAGCACCATCTCCCGCACGAAATATGCGGTATGCGTCACATCATCGCTGTTGCGCACATCATAGGTTATAAGAACCTTTGCGCCGGTCTTCATGGCGAACTGAATCGGGCCTTTCGCGGTTGCCGCAAGCCGGCCGAAAAACGGCACGAACACACCGCCCGCCGCCCAGTTCTGATCTACCAGGAATGCCACCGGATGATTCTCCTTCAATGCTTCGAATATTTTTCGAAGCGCATTATCACGCGGGATAACATTGATACCTTTTTTCGCGCGCGCCGATGCTGTCACCGTCTGGAAAAACGGATTATCCATACGCCGCGACACCGCATGTACCGGATTTCCTGAAATGCCGATGTAGGCGCCGGGAAATTCCGGATTTCCCATATGTATTGAAAGCGCTACTATTCCTTTCCCCTCCGCAAGCAATTTTTCTACAATTTCATGATTTACCGGACGGATAAGCCGCTTCAGGATATACCGGTTCGACAACTTGGGAAAAAGCACGACCTCGAGAAAATACATGCCCATATGTTCGAATGAACGAAGCGCGGTTTCACGCACACGCTCCGGACTCCAGTCAGGGAACGATGCGGTCAGACCGGCAATCGCGTCATTCCGTGCGCTTGCCGCATATTTGAAACCGATACGCCCGAGCACTTTACCGAATTGAACGCCCCAGCGGTACGGGAAGAGCCACAGTATCCCCAGAATAACGAGTGCGGGAATGAATTCCAGCAATGCGATGAAGATACTTTTCCCGTTACGCGCCACAGCCAAGCTCCTTGAATTCAATCACATACGATCCGTTCTCGAATGTGGCTATAATATACTCGCCCTTGGTCACCGTTCCGGGATTATACAGTTCAACACCGTCCTTTTTTTTGCAGACCGGCGCATGCGTGTGTCCGAAAAAACCGATAGCGGCATCATGTTCTTTCACGTGGGAATGCAGGAGATCGAGCGAACTCTTAACACCGTACAGATCACCATGCGTTGCATACACACGGACATCGTGAACCGTAAGCGTGATCTTCTTTTCACCGGTGGACGCATCGCAATTCCCGTGGACGCAATGAATATCAATTCCGGAGGGTATCGACGCGGCGTGAAGATCTTCAACCGTATCCCCGAGATGAAGAATGCCGTGAATATCCTGCTCGCGCCCGACGATGCGTTCTACAGCCTCAATATCGTTATGTGTATCGGAGATGACGAGCAGTTTATACATGCGTCCTCCGTTTGAGCGCGGCGGTAAGCGCTTTTCTGGCGACACCAAGCGGCATCGCCTGTTTTGTCCAGAGTTCAAACTGCACGGCTGCCTGATGCAGGAGCATTTCATACCCGAAAACGACAGCCGCGCGTTTCTCGCGCGCATACTTCAGAAGCTTAGTGTACTGCGGCGTGTAGACAATATCGAACACCGTATGGCGCGATTCAATAATATCACGCGACAGCGGCGACGCGTCTATTTCGGGATGCATCCCCACGGGAGTCGTATTGATAATAATATCCGCTTCGTGTACCCGGGATGAAAAATCGCTGCCGTCAAAACTGCAATGCTCTACCGGTTTGCCGGAACGTTTCGTGAGCATACCGGCAAATGCAGCACTTTTTTCAGGAGTTCTTCCCACCACAACAAGCCGTACGGGTTTCTCAGTCATCAGCATCGTCATGGCGATGCCGCATGCGCTGCCGCCCGTTCCGAGCACCAAGACCGATGCGTTCTCGACCGCCGCTTTTTGCTTCAGCGCCCGCAGCGCACCGTATCCGTCGGTATTGTATCCGGTCAGTCTGCCATTATCATTCACGACCGTATTCACCGCCCCCACCGCTTCCGCCGCGGCATCAATCGCGTCAAGATGCTTCATGACATCCTGCTTGAACGGTATGGTGACTGAAACGCCGCGTATTCCGAGTGCGCGCACGCCTGCGACAGCATCCTCTATATCGTTTACAAGGAACGGGACATATACGGCGTTGCAGCCGCACGCGGCGAAAGCGCTGTTATGGATGATCGGCGACAGTGAATGCGAGACCGGATTGCCGATCACTCCGACAACGGCAGTTGCTCCGTTTATGGATTTTTTTTTATCAAGTGCAGACATGGGCTTATTGCTATTGTACGAAAACAAGGGTAAAATGTCAATGAGCTAAAAAAAGCGTGTAATCGACACGGATATCTGAAATGCAATTACATAAAACGTTCCTGTTACTTCTGCTTGTGATGAACGCCGCCGCATCACTCACCGCCCGTACCGTATTCGTTCTGCCGTTCGAGAACAAAGAACGCAGCGCAGAGCGGTATAAACTGCCCGAGGCGCTGGCGGTAACGTTCGGCGACATGCTCCGCGAGAACGGACGATTCACCGTTTACGACCGCGAACGCATCAAAGCCGCTCTTTTTGAAAAGAAAATACCCCTCAAGTCCGGACGCCAGCTCTTTGACCTGCTCTCCGATTCATTCACCGTGGATTATATCTTTTCGGGAGAAGTACGATCGTTTCGCGTTTCGGAACGCATCACCGGCAGACAGACAAATACCGTTGCTTCCGTCGAAATAAGCATCAGGGTTATCGATGCGGATTCCGGGCGAACCGTGCAGCAGCTTTCAGCCCGCGCGGAGACGAACGGCTCCGGTATATTTCATACCGCTGAGGACAGCATGTTCACGTCATCGGCTCCGGGAGTTGCGGTTCGCGAAACATTCCTCAAACTCATCGCCGGTACGGTTGAAGCGCTTCGATTCCCGCCGCTTGCCGGCACGGTTATCAAGGTTGACGGCAGAAGGATGTATCTCAATATCGGCAAAGACAGCGCCGCGGTCATCGGCGATATGTTTGAGTTATTCCGTTATGAAACGAACACCGTGCAGGAAGACAGTACGGTGTCAACGAATGCCCCGATAATTGAAAAAAACAGGCTTTCCACCAATACGAATGCGGCATTACTTGAGGCGAAAAAAGAGACGCTGCGCCGTATGCTTAAACCGCCGGCGATGAAAGCGGCGATACTCGGAACGGTTCGTATCGTTGATATCTACTCGCGTTTTTCCATAGCAGAAACGGTAACGCTCACCGCTCCGCTTCCGGCATCAGGAATGATCTTTGTCAGAGAGCTTCCGCTATCCGCTTATTGAACACCGCAAACAGTGCGTATGCTATATCGAGTATAGTAAAAACGTGTAACGGATAATGTAATCAGAACTGCTGGCTCATGCTCACGACAAACTGCCAGCCGCGTCCCAGCGGTTCCCAGTTCATCCAGTTGCCGACCATATCACCCAGAAACGCCTTGCCGCCCTTGTCTCCGTCAAAGTCCTTGAACCGGTACCCGTCGAACACAAAGCGTTTGGCGAGAAAAAATCGTATCGGCAGCATGGGTATCAGCACACGAATGCCGAGGCCCGTGGAATAGATATAATTGCGTGCATCGAGGATATACCCCGGATTAAAACCGATATCGTTCTGCCAGCCGCTCGCTTTCGCATAGGCGGGATTGAACTCCGGGTGCCAGCCCTTGGGATTATACCATGTCTGGCCCATATCAAGGAACGCAACACCGCTGAGCACATTGGGAACGAAGGTATACCGGTATTCAGCGGACAGCCGCAGGCGGCTTCTGCCGAAACTGTAATAATTCGTGGATGAGTTGGTATTTGTCCCGTCATAGGATGAAGATAGTGTCGTATATCGCTGCAGTCCGTGTTGTGTCTTGAACGCGGTATAGACATCACCCGACCAGCCGCGCACATCCTCGAGATAATTGATGAAGAAAAGCGTGCTGCCTTCATTACTCATTGAGCTCGAAAACGGATTATCGAGCAATGCTCCGTATTCACCGTAAACGACGAATGCACTACCCAACGGCAGCGGCTGTACATATGAGGCGTTCAGCGTTACTTTCGTCAGCGTAGTCTCACCGAAATAGATATCGGCGTTGAAACCGGCCATCCATCCGCGTGTTGGATTCAGCGTATTATTCCTGCTGTCTCGCGTTAAATTAAACGTAAGAATAAACGTATTGTACCAGTATTTCGAATACCACTCAGTGAACGTCTCCGAATAGTTCGTACCGCCGTCATAACGTTTATACAGATTCCGTTCCGTCAATTTATTGGCGATGTCGATCGGCAGATACCGCGGCGCGATGCTGTTTGCCCCCATATTTGTTGACTGATAATACGTGGCAATGGAATAACGCCCTGATATCGACGTGAGGAAATAATCCCAGAAATAGTATCCGAATCTCAGATAAAAATCGAAGCTTCTGGTACCATACTTCGCATAATTAGTGCCGTCATCCAAAAGTGTATCCAACTGCGTCTGATAGTCGTTATATGATATTTCGCTGGCAAAATAGAACGGCAAGCCGAGCACATACGGCTCAACGAATCCGCCCGACACTCTGCGCGTGAACTGCCCGAATTCGATCTTGCCGTTCACCGTCTGCCCGTTGCCGAAGAAATTGATCTCGCGAATCTCGAAATTAAGTCCGAAGCCGCTTGCCGTCCCCCAGCTGCCGCCGCCGGACACCATACCGGTCTGGCCTTCCTCGATCTTGAAAATGAGCGTCATGAGCCCTTCGGTTGTTCCCGGTTTCGCGTCGAGTGCCACATCCTTGAAAAACTGCGTATTGAAAACTTTTTCACGGCTCGCCTGAATTTTCAGCGCATTGAATATTTCGCCTTCCTGAACATCGAGATACCGCCGGATGATGTTTTCTTTCGTCTTGGTCATACCCTCGATGCGTATGTTCTCGATGTGAGCCTTGTCACCTTCATAAATGTCATATTTGATATTGACAATACGGTTCGAATCATCAACGTCGGTGACCGGACGGACACGGCTGAAAATATATCCGCGCTCCGAATATTTCATCTGCAGGAACTGCTGATCCATCGTGGCGATCTCGAAATTGTATGTATCGCCTTTTTTGGCCTTGAAATCCGAGACGATGGTGTCAAGCGTGATGAGCCTGTTACCCTCCACCGTGATGTCGCCGAACAGATACCTATCACCCTCATAGACATCGATATCGATAATCATGTCTTTTGCGGTCTTTTCCTGCGGATTGCGCCAGCGGTAATCGATTCGCACATTGCGGATGCGCGCCTTGTAATACCCGCGCGTCTTGTACAGCTTGACTATCTTTTCCTTATCGAGTTCAAAACTTGCCTGCTTGAATTTACCCTCGCTGATGAAAAAGAAATCCTCTTTCGTCTCCATCGCGCCTTTCAGGTCGCCTTCATTGATCTCTTTATTGCCATGAAAGCGTATCGAACGCACCCGGATATCGCGTCCTTCTTCGATGAAAAAGGTGATGCTCACCGAGCCGGATTTTTCGTCCATGGAAACGTCCGGCCGCACCGTCGCCGAAAGATAGCCGTCATCGTGATAGAGCGCGACAAGCGCATCAACCGCCTCATCAACCCTGCGCCTGCTGTAGGTTGCGCCGGCTTTGATGCTGTATGTCTCCACCAGCTCTTTGAACTGCTCCGGTGTTTTTTTGTTGTACCCGGAATATTCCACCTTGACGATAATAGGCCGTTCCTCGACGTTCACCGTGAGCGCAACACCGCCGCTTGAGGTCTGCGCCTCGACGGAAACATTGTCAAAATTACCGGTGGAAAAAAGATTCTTTATATCATTATCGAGCACGCTGAGCTCAAGTTTCCTGCCCTTGCCGGTGACCATGAGTCCCGTCACGAACGATGTCGATTGCCGTATGTTGCCTTTAACGGTCACCGATGTTACGGTCAGACCCTCATAAACGGCAGTGTTTTCCGCATCTTTGACGCGATCAGCTGCAAAACTGAACGATGCTGCAAGCGCACCGAGCAAAATAAAAAGCGCGCTCACTCGTCGAAGACACATCAGAATCTCCATTTCGTGCTTAAATTAACACTGACATTGGTCATATTGAAGGGGTCCATTGTATATTCGAAAATCAAATTTGCAAGGTCGGAGAACTGAGCAAGATCGAGTTCCACCGCGAGTTCATGCTGGAATAGTCTGTCATATGTGGTAGAACCGGGACTTCCCGCAATGGTTAAATTATATTTGATGAAAAAGTCGGGCATGAAATCGACATATTTATTCATGGAAAAATATTTTCCGAGAGAAAACCGTGTATCCTGTATGTAATACCCCGGATTTTCCGCAATCATCATCAGATTGGTGGCGCCGAGCAGTGACAGCGACATTTTATTGAATGCACCGGTCTCAATGCCGAAATAATCCAGCCCCGTGAACCGCCGCAGATTCCGTTCGATGGGCCTGAGGACGCCTTCACGCAGCAGGAGGTCAGCCGGAAGGACATTCGCGAGCGCACCCATCACCTGGCCGGTCTCACTGCCCGCCGCAATCTCGCTCTTCACCGCCGGAAGGCCCACCAGTTCCCTGACATATTCGTCCTTAAGCGACGGTATCGTATAGAACCGTATCGGGAGCGAATCACCTGACACCTGATTTTTTATGATCGCCGACAACCTCGATGAGACCTCGAGATACAGCGTCACATCGAGCGTTTCATTCCCCGCTTTGTATTTTTTTCTCGTCCGTCCGCGTCCGGTGATTATCGGATCGAGGCTGTTGACTTCGGGAAACGTCACCGATAGCGTCTCAACCTGGTAATTATTATTGAGATAATACGCGACTCCACGCTGCGCCTCAAGGGTGCCGCGGAGCGCGAGCGTGGAATCGATGGAACGGCCGAGGATGCGGAGCGCCGCGCCGTCTTTCACATACACGTCGCCGGCATACATCGACGAGAAGTGAACGGCGTTACCGCCCTGTACGTTGATATTCCATGCGGCATTTCTGAAAAAATCGCCGTACCGCGGACGATAATTCTCTTTTGTCTTTTCGAACATGATATCGCTGTTGCGCGTAAGCACATTCCCGCTGATGCGCGGATAGTTGAAGCTGTCATTGAATTCAAGATCAAAACTCACCGGGCCTTCCACCCGTACAAACCCGAGCTGAGCCAGCGCCGGTAGCGCATAGCGGCCCGCGGTGCTTTCGAGTTTGAGCTGAAGCCTGTCGATGAAGTTACGCGCGAGAAAAACGGCGCCGGAAACCGTTATTGCACGATCGCCCTCGCGAAGTTCAAACTCGTTGATAAATATCTTTTTCTTTTCGAAATACACATCAAAGACAGAACCGTTGAAATCCATATTGAACAGATTCAGCCGTATTTTGCCTTTGCTTCGGAACCTGCCGTTGAACTCAAGATCGTTGACCGGACCTGTGGCCGTAAGAAACAGCGTATATTTTTCACCCTTCCGTTCGAAGGGATATGCCTCGCCGTCAATGCGCGCGAATAGGACGCGGTTGACGAACTGCAGGAAGGTGGCGTCAAGCTCATCGGACGTCAGAAGCAGATCGGCATTCCCCGCGCGTATTGTCCCTTTTGCAGCAACATAATCGATGCCGTCATAAAAATAAGTCACGTTGACGAGCGACCGATCCGGAACATTTGCGTCGCGTTTTACCACACCGCGTAATCCGTGCTTGGTCTCGGAGACGATGGTCGTAACGCCGCGTTCCTCTTCGATGAATGCGGAGAACGGCGTTATTTTTTTCTTATTGAGCATGATATCGCTGGTAAGCACCGAGGTAATCCGCCGTTTGCCGCGCTGCTGCGAGGTATATGACAGCTTGCCGTCGATGATACTGAACAGCTCGAAATTCCTGAACTCCGCTTTCAGCTCCTGTTTCTGCGGCGACAGAATGGCCCGGTATATCTGTATTATCTGCTCGTTGGGAACAAAGTATCCGCGAGCGCCTGTTTTTTTCACGAGCGCGTCGCTTATCTCAAGCTGCTGCCCGCGCCATTGGGCACGCCCGGTGATATCATACCGCTCGGCATAAAAATCCGTTCCGAGCAGAGAACATTTCTGAACCAGAACCAGCGGATCCTGCAGCGTTCCGGAGATGCTAACCTTTGCCTGTACCAAACCTTCAAAATACGGCAGATGAAAGAACTGCCGCGTTGAGATATTATTAATATTCAATTCACCGAGAATATTGTCCTTATTGAAATCAAGAAAAAAAACCAGCATTCCGTTGGATGATGTATTTGCAAGCGTACCCTCAATTCGCAGCGCCTCGTCCGCATATATCCTGCCCGTTCCGGTCAACGTATCACCGCCCCAGGCATAGGAGAGCCGATCGATGATAAGACCGTCAGCATAATGGAACCGCGCGAGCACATCGATGGGAGTCTGCCCTTTGCGGCGCAGATGCGCATCACCGGTGAAGCGCGCCTCGGGTTTTGCCCTGGTGGCAAGCGTGCATGATGCCGACGCCTCGAAATCTTTTGCCAGTGAAATAAATCCGGTACGAAGCGCGAGATACACGCCTTCAGGATCCGCTGTGCCGCGGATCGTAATGCTCCCGTTCTGTGCAGACACGAGCACCGTGCGCTGCCTGCCGCCGGAAACATTCCCCGTGACCGCGGTGCGCATACCGGGCGCATCGATCATGCCGCGTATCGCATAGCCACCGTCCGCGGTGCGCTCAGCCGAACCGTTCACGCCGATGGACCCTCCGGGAAGTTTCACAGAAAGATACGGCACGGCAATCGTGTTCTTCGAAGCGCTGAACGCGAGCGTCGCATTGGTTACGCCGGTATATGATTCTCTCACAAATGCCTTCAAGCCGTGCTGCTGTCCAGAACGAAGTGTGTAATCCGCATCAATGAAAAGATCCGAGGCAAATGAACCGGCGCCGATGTAGGAGGAGAGTAATACCAGCGGCAGACTTCTGAGTGATATCGAAAGTATATTGGTTGATGCCGTGCCGAGATCAAGCACGGCGTCAACACGCATGACATTGCCGTTCGTATCATGGAAGGAAAAAAGCTTCCGCTGTGCATCGTACAGGAAACCGAAATCAGACCGGGCGCTGTAATACGTCCCGTACCGGAGATCGAGCACCGACAGGAGATACCCGTCACGCTCCGCGTCGGCATACGGCATGAACAGCACCGAGGCATCAAGACTCGACCCGCCGAGGCGCACACCGTGCACCGTAACCGATGCGCGACCGGGAACGAGTCCTTTTGACAGCCGCCATGCGGCCGATGCCCGAAGCCATGCCGCATCATAGGATACGAACAGACGCCCGTCGACGGCATCACCATCACCGCCGAGTGCCGCCTGCACGACACTGCGCCTGCTGCGCATATCGAACGAACCTGAAAACCGGGTTACGCCGTTGCTTCGCGATGCGGTCAGCGACAAAGCGTTGGTCGTGATCGCGTTGATCTCAGTGTCAAACGCCGATGCTATGATATTCACCGCATTCGTATGGAATAACCAGGGCAGCGCCGCAACTGATATTTTTTTCACCATGGTCGGATTCAGGCGCGTCGACTGGAATGCCGCTGCGCCGGTCTGTGAGCCTAAATCATACGAGAATGATCCGAGAGTTTCACCGAACTCCGTCATTCCGCCCGAAACCAAGGTGCCGCTGCGCTGTATGGAAAGATACCAGGAAAACATACTGTTACCCGCATCATAGCCGGTGAACATGCCGTTGAACGCGGTAAGTGCTGCATCGGCGGCAACGCGAAACGTCAGGCGTGTCTTTTCATCGGGCGAAAAAAATACCGCCGCCAGAAAACCATGCATCGCCACATGCATATCGATATCGATGTTTGAGACGATGGTCAGCGGAGCACTGCGCCCCGGCACACCAACCGCAATGCTCACATCATGCACCGCAACAGCTGTACCGAAATAGCGCGCCGCCACATCGGTCATCGACGGAACGGTGAAGTTGCTCACCGCGGAGTTTCCCCCGCCGTAGGATATGACCTGCACGCCGTATGCGTCGATCGAGCCGATGATGTATCGGGCATTGAATGTAGTGACCAGTTTCGCATAATCCGGCATGACGCGCAGTTCATTGACGGTGACGAACCGCTCATCGCGTTTCTCGGCACGCGCCGCCGACAATCTGCCGATACGCACGCCGTCCCAGAACGAAAAAGTCACCCATGATTTTTTGAGGAGATAACCGGAGCGTTTTGCCTCGGCCATAAGCGAGCGCACCTGAACATCCACTATCGCGGCCATGACCAGCTGAAAACAGAACAGCAGCATCGCCGCAGTGACCAATGCCGCCACGAGTTTGTGTTTGCCGATAAATGTCAGGAATGCCTTCATGATCACTTCGGCGAAAAGGTAATGGTGATAGTTCCCGTATCGATGCGTTCGGAGCTTATTGCCGCGAATCGATAGCGGCGCAGCGCCTCAACCGCACTGCGGTCGAATTCATTATACCCGGAACTTTTTACTACTATCGGTGCGTATACCTTGCCGTCGGGGGATACTTTTATCGAAACAACAACCGTTCCGCCGATGCCGTTCTGCTTGAGCCGTGCGGGATATTCCGGCATCTGCGATGCAACCGGCTTGCCGCGCGAGGTACCGTCCCATTGTATTGCGGAATCATTTTTATCATCTTTGACGCCGGACTTGCCGCGTCCGTCATCTTTCCCCGGCGCAAAGAGTGACTTATCATCGCCGCCTCCCCGGAGGAATTCACCGAGCCTGTCCTTCGTTTTTTTTCCCGTACTGCCCGCCGTCCCCGTTCCTGAGCCTGCAGCCGTTCCCGATGCGGTGCTGCCGCTTTGCCCATCGCCTTCCGAAGCTGTTTTGTCATGCGGTGTGGTCTTCATGACGATATCATCAGGGTTTATCCGCTCAGGTTTACCCGAACCGGCGGCCGCGGCGTTTCCCGATGATGCGGGGGTCAGCGTCTCGGGAGTAAGTGTTTCCGGCTCAAGCGTCTCGGGCGACGGAATGGCCGGCGTACCGGTTGATCGCGCGGTGCTCCGGACCGGAACTGTTGCGCTTCCGCTTCGAGCTGTCACCGGTGATGTATCGGAACGCGGTTTGTAATCGGGGTTTGCGTAGAATTTCACATCATCGGCAACGACAATACTTGTCTGTCTGCCGATGGCCGAGGATATATCGTTCCGATAGAAGAGCCCTATCAGTGCGAGAAGTATGACATGAAAAACAAACGATACTCCGAACGCAAACGGCAGCGTATCGTCATGCAGAAATAGTTTTCTCATCGCCCTCGCTCTTTAGCTTTTGTCGCAAGACTGAGCTTGACGAATCCGGCATTCTTCGCCATATCCATAACATCCATAAGCCGGCCATAGGGAATTTTCTCGTCGCCGCGTATGATGATGGGACTTTCCACCCCGCGCTCACCGGCAAGTGCCCGCATCTTCGCCGCAAGTTCCGAAGGAGTCACGCGCTCCTGATTCAGGTGATATATGCCCTCTTCGCTGATCGTGACGATGATGCCTTCGTTCTTCACTTTTTCAGCGGTGCCCGTTTTCGGAAGCTGTATCTTTATCTGCGGCGTATTGAGCATCGTGGTGCTCACAAGCAGGAACAGGACCAGATTAAAAAGGATATCGATCATGTTGGTCATATTGATAAGTGAACCGATGTCGCCGTCGGAACTACTTGAATAACTGCGTTTGAATTTCATAATGCCGACCTCAAAAGAGTGATGTATTCATTATAATTGCCGATTGGAAACTGTCAACCTTGACAATTCGCTTTTTTCGCATACGATACGCCTCACGTCACTTTGAGACAGGAGACTATCGTATGAGCGTGCTTTTTCCGGTACTTCTCGCAAGCGGCGGTGTTCTTGCCGCGCTTATCATTTTTTTCGTCATCATTAAACTCCGCTATTACCGCATAAAACCCAACGAAATCATCATCGTGTACGGACGCCGTCAGCATCCGGACGATATGTCCTCGGGTGACACCGCAGGTTTCCGCATCGTCGAGAACGGCGGCACTTTTGTGATCCCGCTCATCGAACGCGTAACCTCGCTCTCGCTTGCAACGATGACGATATCGTTCTCGCTCAAAGGCGTGCTCACCAAGCTCGGCGTACCGGTAAACCTCATGGGCATTGCCGAGATTAAACTGCGCGCCGATGCAAAAGCCATCGCCAAAGCGGCACCGCTCATCCTCGACAAACCGCTTGACGAGATCAAACGCATGGCGGTTAATATCCTCGAAGGACATCTCATCGAAGCGCTCGGCACTATCGATCCCGAGATGCTTTTCCTCAGACTGCCGGAAGTAAATAAAAAGTTCATTGAAGCATCACGCGACGATCTGCTTAAGATCGGCTATGAAACAGTAACACTCACCGTGGAAAAAGCGTGGGACGACAACGGCTACTTCGAAGCGCTCGGCAGATCGCAGCTTGCCGACGTGAAAGCGGAAGCGTCCATCGGCGAGGCGAAAGCGAATGTGAAACGGCTCAAAGCCGAACGCGATCTTGCCGAAGCCACCAAGGGCTACGAAGCCGAGATTGCGCAGTATCAGCGCATCATCAATGAGAACAGGGCAAAATCAGAACTCGCATATGAAATAGAGAAGACTAAGGCCGAACGCGGCAGATAGACGCAGACGCGGGCTGTTTCCGGCAACTACTTCTTCCGTGCGTGCAGAAGCGCATTATCCCCAATACGCTCGATATCGAACGATGAGAAACGTATGGCATCCTTGACGACGGACGCCCCTTTCCCTTCATACGGCGACACCGCATCCTTACCGCCGATAAGCACCGGCGCAACGATCGCAAACACTTCATCAACCGCATCCGCTTCGAAAAACCGCGCTATCGTCCCGCCGCCGCCTTCAACAAGTATACTGAGGACACCGAGCCCGTAAAGCTTCAGTTTCATATCGTCAATATCCAGAGCGCCGTGTCGCTCTTTCACCGCTACGACCTTCGTGTTGGTACGTTTCTGAATAATTTTTGCGGCCCGTGCCGTCGTCATTATCACCGCAGGACCGCCGTCATTGAACATCTCGCCGTTAAGCTTAAGTAACGCGTCCGAGCAGACAACTATACGCACCGGCATATGCCCTTTCTTTGCGCCGTAGCGTACATTCAGTTTCGGATTATCGCTGCGATACGTAGACGCGCCCACAAGCACCGCGTCCGCATAGCCGCGAAGCTCATGCGCGAACTGACGCGCCGGCAGCGAGCTTATCCATTTGGAATCGCCGGTACGCGTGGCAATTTTTCCGTCCATGCTCATCGCATATTTTACGATAACATACGGACGCTTCGTGATGATGGCGTTGAAAAAATCGCGGTAGAAATAATCGGTCTCATCGACGAGTACACCGGCAAACGCCTTCACGCCGTTCGCCCTGAGCTTTTTTACACCAGCGCCGTTCACTTTGGGATTCCTGTCGATACTGCCGATATACACCTGCCGTAAACCTGCGGCTATTATTGCGTCACAGCACGGCGGTGTTTTCTTGCCGGGATACATCTTCGCGCACGGCTCAAGCGTTACGAACATATCCGCACCGCGCAGTTTCTTTCTGTCGCGCACGCTTTTCAGCGCCATCACTTCCGCGTGGTCGCTCCCGTATTTCTGCGTTGCGCCGCTTCCGATGATGCGGCCGTTACGTACGATGACGGCTCCGACTGCCGGGTTCGGCGATGTGGTTCCTTTCACGCGGTAGGCAAACGCGAATGCCTTGCGCATGAATGATTGTTGCTGGTCTTTGGTATAGCTCATAATGTATGAATTATAGTATTGGTTTTTTGGGTAAAATGCAAATCATACACTTACCACAGTCGTTGTCGTTGTCGGATGGAAAATATAGATTCGACTACGACATTGCTGAAACGGATATGATATCGCCCCTATCCTCCAGCTCCTTTCCCCGCCGTGCAGGGAAAGGAGCGCGCCTGTTGAATGATGAAAGCCGATGCTCTTTTTATTAATTCACATTCAGGCAGGTGTAAACCAGAAGACACAACAGCGTTCGAGCGTAAGAAGAACAATAACATAGAATTTCAATACCACCATCACTAACAACAGCGCGTAATGCGAGGGAGAAATGTGTTTCTGAGCACCGCGTTTATTTGCGATATGACATCGCATTACATTACCTATAATTTGCGATAAATAAAAACGAGCGCCACGATGGCGCGATCGCGGCGAATCTGTCCACGGAAGGACAGCTGAGCCGCACACGCGGTGCGAAGAAATACATTTCCCCCGAGCTCAACCGCGCTCCCTCCCCTTACCACCACAGATATTCATCTTGCAGAAACGGACATTTACGTATAAACCGTATCCTGTTATTATTCTGTATCACTGCAAGGAGCTTTTATGATAACCCTCGGCACCCAATATTACCGCGCACCGTTCCCCGAAAATCGCTACTGGGAACAGGACCTCAAACAGATGAAGGAATCGGGTCTTAACACCGTGCAGTTGTGGGTGCTCTGGGGATGGGTGGAAGCAAAACAGGGAACGTATAACTTCAGCGATTATGACCGCCTTGTGGATATCGCCCAGAAATACGGCCTCGGTGTGGTGTTGAGCACCATCGCCGAGATTCATCCATACTGGATACACGACGCCGTACCCGGCAGCGAAATGGTCACCAACATGGGCGTGAAAGTGGTGTCATCAAATCGCGGCGAATGTCATTACGGAATCACTCCCGGAGGATGCTTCGACCATCCCGGCGTCTGGGAGCGGATGCAGTCGTTCATACGCGCAACTGCTGAGCGTTTCGGCAAAGCACCGCACCTTCGCGGCTGGGACGCATGGAACGAACTGCGCTGGAATGTGAATGCGGACGGTCTTGTCTGTTATTGCGACAACACGCTCGCAACGTTCCGCGCGTGGCTTGAGATGCAATACGGCACGCTCGACGGACTTAACAAAGCATGGCGCAGACGCTATAGCAGCTTCAAGGAAGTGATGCCGGGTAAGATGGTAGGACGTCCCTATACGGAGATGATGGCATTCAACCATTTCATCACGGCGCGGGCGAACGCTCATGCCAAACTCAGATACGACACCATCAAAACTATCGATAAAATACATCCGGTCACCGTCCACGGCGCACAGCCGTCACCATATTACGCCGGCGATATGAACGCACCGCATTATGTCATGCCGCTCGACCGCGGCAACGACTGGTCGTTCGTCGAGAACACCGACGGCATGGGTTTCTCAAGCTTCCCGAAATGGGGCAATCAGGACGACACCACATTCGCCGTACGCGTTTCCATCGGCGCTTCGGCGGCGACGAGCAACAATAAACGCATGTGGCTTTCAGAACTTCAGGGCGGTCGCTCGTCGATAGGTTTTGTGGAGCCGCATCTTGTCGTCGATGCTAAATCACAGCAGCGCTGGCTCTGGAACGGCATCGCCGGCGGAGCTGACACCGTGCTCTTCTGGTGCTGGCGCGACGAGGTCTTCGGCTGTGAGTCGAACGGTTTCGGCATCATCGGCAATGACGGCCGTCGTGACGAACGGGTTGTTGCACTCAAACGCACCGGTAAAATGCTCGTAGACCATGAAGCGCTGCTCGCTGCGTATAAACCGCTGAAAGGTTCGGTGGGTGTGCTCTTCAGTCCGCAGACGTACTATCTCTACGGCGCACAGGACGGCAAAGCGGGCAGAGTGTTCAACGCGATGGAAGGATATTGCCGCGCGCTTTCACGGCTCAACATCCCCTACACGGTGGTCGAGGAAGAGCATCTCGCCGTACTCGACGGCATCAAACTGCTCTTCATCCCGAAGACGATGGTCATCGCCGAAAAAACCGAAAAGGTCATCGAAGCGTTCATCAACAATGGCGGCACGGTTGTCTGTGAATCCGAGTTCGGCGCATTCGACACCGCCGGAGTCTATCGCTATCCGGAAGACCGTTTTATCACCAGACTTACCGGCATCCGCGAGATTGGACGCCGTAATCTGCCGAAAGGAAACACAAAAAATAAAGACCTGCCGGCACCGGCAGCATATACGATAAACGGTATCAAAGCATCGCTCTTCCCTGCCCAGTGGATAACACCGCTCACCGGCAGCGGCACCGTGCTTGCGCGGCATGACGAAGGCGCGCTGGCGCTCGAAACACAATGCGGTAATGGCCGCGTGATAATGATCGGCACCTATCTCGGCGAGAACAATCGCGATTCGCTAGAAATGGAACGTTTTATCGGAGCAATAGTCGCAGGAGCAAAGATAGCCGCACCCGTGAGCGTCCAGTCACCCGTACCCTCCGGAAGAAATTTCGTGCAGATCATCGCCGGAAAATCGAGCGATAAGCGTGTGGTCTTTGTGTTTTTCCCGCGAGAATGCGAATGCAAAAGCGCCGCATTATCCATGACGGACGGCTTCACCGGCGTTCTTGCCGATGCCGTTTCGGGAGAAAATATCCGGGTCACAAATGGCCGCTGTACGGTAAAAAACACCGACCTCGCGTTTGCGATGCTGATCGAAAGCTAATATCGCGCTGTCATCCGCAGGCCGAGATACTCTTCCTGAATACCGAGCGCATACCGTGTGCCAGTATGTATGTTGTAGTCGAACACAAGCGGTATACCGAGCGACTTCGACATGGCGTCGTTGAACGACAACGTATAGACAATAGGCCGTACTATCTGATACACTTTATTCCCGAAGAAAAGCACAAAGAACGATGTCAGTATAAATCCGCGCTGTCTATCAAGGTCCTGGTACGTCTTATAATCCTGACTATTGCTGTAAACCGAGCCGTTTGTATATTTATAATACATAGTTGATCCGCTGCTAGAGTAAAACAGCGATGAGGTCGGGGGTATCCATTTATACTCGTCTTCCTTTGCGGATATCCCCAATTGCGTAAAGAATGCCGCCCACGCAACTACATCGACGCCGAGGCCGACAAGTCCGCCCCAGCCGTCACCCTGCGTGAATGAACCGATACCGAAACCGGGAGCTATACCGAGCCATAACGGACTCCAGAAATCCTTTTTGAATTCGCGTACCAGCTGAACCTTTTCAGCGTCAGTGATATACGGCGCTTCTTTGACTATCGTGTTGGTATTCGCAAAGATGTCATCCGCAATCAATTTTCTTACTTTCAGAAACGGCGACACACCGGACTGTACGATACGTTTACCGCCGACAAGCTGATCGACCACGCGTTTGATGGCCTTGGCAAGATCATCGAGACCTTCTGTGGAATCGCTCACCGATTTCTCAACCTTGGACGTCTCAATATCCACCACGGTGATAATAAGATAATATTTTGCCCCGAGCTTGCTCATCGTGCCGTACATCATCTTCTGCATGTTGAGCATTTTTCCTATTTGTACCGCGCACTCGGTTGATGTGCAGCCGGACTGCTGAAACGACTGCTCCTTGAGTATCTCGTCCATCTTCCCGCGCTCGAGCACGGTATACACGTTCGCATTCACGAGTTCATTGCGAAATATCTCCGACACGGTTTTAACATCCGCAGGAGCTATGCCCGCACCGCCCTGAAATTCGATGATACCTATGTTTACCGGCTTTGCTGCGGGAGTCTGCGCCCCGAGCATTATTGACAACAACAGAAACAACGGGATGATATGATGTGATCTCATACGACACTCCTTGCAATCCTGCTTCATCTGGCCTTCTTAAAGCGGATGAACGGATACAGAATCACCTGATACACACTTTACCAAATCAAAGCAGGATGTCAATAGTGCACCCCGCATCGTAAGCGTAATCGCCACTATCATTTTCCCAGCAGATGTTCAACCAGTATCTTTATACCGATGCCGATGAGGATTACTCCCCCGGCAAACTCAATCTTGTTCTCAAAAAGCTTTCCGAACGCTTTGCCCGCATAGACCCCGGCGAACGACAACAGCGCTGTTGTTGCTCCGATGATGAGAACCGGCAATGCGATGCTCACTTTGAGCACGCCGAATGTCACGCCGACGGCAAGCGCATCGATACTGGTGGCTATCGCGAGTACGAACAACGTGCGCAGCCGCATTTCGCACTTCGTATCCTTCTCCGCCTCGTCAATGACAAATGATTCGTATATCATCTTGCCGCCGATGAACGCGAGCAGTCCGAACGCCACCCAATGATCGAACGAAGTGATATAGCTTTTCAGCGTCATGCCGGCCAGCCAGCCGAGGAACGGCATAAGCGCCTGAAATCCGCCGAAAAACAGCGCCATACGGAATGCATGCCGGAAACGCATACCGCGCATGGTTACGCCGCTTGCAATTGATACCGCGAGCGCATCCATGGAAAGGCCTATCGCAATTAGAAAAAAAGTCAGTATGCCCATTGAAAATCCTTGCGTAACGTGACGTCAGTATACAATAAGACAATGCTTTGTCCAGTTATTCTTTCTCCGCGGCAGTCCGATTGCCGCGCTTGGGAAGAGTTCCGTATTCCCGTTTATAGTTCGCGAGGAATGTTGCATAATTTGAAAAACCGGACAGATGCGCTGCTTCATTCGCGCTCATGTTTTTTTCGGTGATCAGTATATATGCATTCTTCAGTCTGCGTTCGGCGATATAATCAAGCGGACTTTTGCCGGTGTATTCCCTGAATCGTTTTCTGAAATGGGATTCACTCATACGGGTGATATCGGCAAGATCGCGGACCGCCATCTTTTTTTCAAAATGCCGGTTAATGTAGTCGTAAACGGACAGCAATGATTCGGCAAATGCATCCGGAGTTGCGCCTACATCAAACTGCTTTTCAAAACGCCGCACCAGGAGCACCATCACATCGGCCATCACGGCCCGTATCCTGGGCTTCCACTGAGATGCCTGCCGCTCATTTTCCCGGAACACCTCGATGATACGTGCCCCGATGACATCATCCCTGAACAGATTGGTGAACTGCGAACCGCCGAGCGTGACAAGCCGGTAATAGCCGATATTGCCGGTAAGCGATATAAGATCGGCAAGAAAGGTATCACTCACATAAATAAAAACGGCGCGCGCTTTTGCCGTACCCGTCGACTTCGCCCGATGCGATTCATGGCGGTTGATGAGCACCATATCGCCCTTCGTAAATCCGAACACTTTGCGGTCCACATGGAATTCGCCTGTCCCGCTTTCCACCAGACCTATCTCCATGCAGTCATGAAGATGCAGGTCTTTCAATGTTCCGGGTATATCATACGAAAATATGATAAACGGGAAATCAGCGGGAAACGTCAATTCTTGCATGTTTTCAGTATACCCTCAGCCGTATCTTTGTAAAGTCCATGATATTCTCAGATAATTGCATAAAATCACAGAAATAATATAGAATAAAAGGCTTCATTTTCCTTGACAAATTTGCCCGATTTTTCGTATACTGAATTCATAGTTCATTGATTGTCAATCTGGTTTACTGCCCGTGAAAACAGGCAGGAGGATATGGTTATGCGTAACATGAAAACGCTTACCGCTCTTACACTTGTACTTACATTGACCGTTGGCACTTCACTTCATCCCGCCACAAGTGATTCTTTTGACTTCCTCAATATCGGCATGGGCGGCATCTCCGCATCCATGGGGCGCGCATCGGCAGCAGATGTAAAAACAATTGAAGGTATTTATAACAATCCGGCATCGCTTGGTTCACTCGAAGGCATGACATTCGCCGGAGCATACAACCCGTACCTGTCGATGTCGCTCTGGAACGTTGCCGGTGCCGTTGCTCTCGCAAAAGGATTGAACGTCGCCGCCGCCGTCTACGGCCTTGCATATGATGACATCATCGGCGACATACAGTATAACGGCGATGTCGGCCGCAAGCTTCCCGCCGGGGACATGATAGCCAGCGTCAGCGCCGCCGCAAACCTCGGCGCACTCCTCGGTCTCCCGCTCAATATCGACATCGGGGCCAATGGAAAATACGCCTCGGAAACGCTCGATGATCTTTCACTTTCAGGCGTCATGTTCGACATCGGCGCCATCATCCGTTTTGATAATGTCTTCGGCAAGGATACGCTCTCGTTCGGCGCAACCGCAAAAAACATCGGCGTTGCCTTCTCATCGTCTCCCTCGGAGCTCGCGCTTCCCTCAACGATTGTCGCCGGAGCCGCATACGATTTCGCGGTAGGCAATTCGTTCAGCCTCAAAATGCTCACCGATATTGAAGCAAGCCTGAACAGCAATCCGCTGCGCGGCGCCATCGGCGCGGAAGCGGGACTCTTCAACCTTATATTCATACGCGCAGGATATCTTATCGGCGGTGACGCGCGCGGCTTCACCATGGGTACCGGCATACATGTGACGCTCGGCGGCATGGCGGCACGCTTCGACTACGCATTTATCCCGCTCGGCGATCTCGGCGCACAGCACAATATGCAGTTCGGTGTATCGTTCGGCGACAATGCGCCTGCCGCAGCGACGGCTGAGAAAAAAGCGGAAACGGCAAGGGCTTCCGCACCTGAAGCCGCAACATCGGATATGAGTGACGAAGACCTGCTGAAAGCCGGTGTTGAATATGCAAAAAATAAGGACTTGGAAAAGGCGATAAAATCGTGGAAAAAGATCGGTCCGGATTCGGAATATTACGAAAAAGCACAGCGGAACATAAAGAAGGCAAATCAGAAACTCCGCGAGGTCGAGGACGATCTCTAAACGGACCGTCGTCCCGTTTCATAAACGCATTATCAGTAACCTGGGCGATAAACACGTTTGCCTATTCGATAGTTTTTCCGTTTCTGCCCATCTATCTTCATTCGATCCGCGGCATTCCGCTTGAACTGGTCGGTCTCGTATTCCCCGTCATGGGCATTGCCGCCATCATCGGTTCACCGCTGGCCGGCTTTACCGCGGACCGCTTGGACCGCAAGCAGCTTCTGATCGGCGCACCGTTCGCGCGCGGCATCACATTCATCGGCCTTGCGGTGATGGCCGCCGTAAACGCGCCGTTCTGGACATTCGTCGTACTGCTGTTCATCAATTCGTTTCTCGGCGTATTTTTTCAGAACGCGTCCGATGCGCTCATCACCGATATCGTGCCGCCAGAGCTGCGCGTCCATGCATTCAGCACGGTACGCGTCGGCCTTAATATCGGATGGATGTCCGGACCGGCTATCGGCGCTTTTCTGGCGCGCACACCGTTCTCACTCCTGTTCTTCATCACCGCGGTCTTCTGCTTCGCCGCATCGGCCATCGCACTCCGGAGCACGCGCGGTATCGTCATCCGCAAACGCCGCAATGATATGCAGCACGTATCCCGGTCATTTTCAGCTGCCATCATGCGCGACAGGAACATGTTATTGCTGCTCGCGCTGAGCTTCGTGCTGTTTCTCACCGTATCACAGTTCGTATCCACGCTGTCGCTCTACGCCACTGCGGTGAAGCATCTCGATAAGACACCGCTCGGATTACTTTACACGATCAACGGCGCCATGGTCATCCTGTTCCTGGTCCCTATCAACAGACTGTTCAGACAGGTGAACATGTACCTGCGCATCGGCATCGGGGCGTTCCTGTACCTCATCGCGTACATCGGCTTCGGCCTGTCGGGGATGTGGATGCATTTCGCCGCGGCGATGATGCTCATGACCGTCGGCGAGATGCTGTCCGTCTCATGCATCGTCACCGCCGCAAGTTACTGCGCACCCGACGGCATGGTGGGGCGTTATATGGGGACGATGAACCTCGTACGGAATGTGGGCTATGCCGTGGGACCGTATATCGGCTCGCTGCTGCTCGCGCATTATACCGGAAAACCGCTCACACTCTGGATCATACTCGGTTCGTTTGCGTTCATAGCGGGCCTGGGATTTCTGGTATTCAGTCAGCATGCCCCGTCGGCGCAAACCCGCCGGATGTGACCGCGTTCCGGCAATCAATTGCCGCCGATATCATCCGCGCGAAAACGTTTCACCGTGCTGCAATAGGCATGCGGTGTCGTATGCATCACGCTCTTGAATACACGAATGAAATGTGACGCATCGAAAAAACCGAACATATGCGCTGTTTCAGTCACCGGAACACCTTCCAGAAGCGCCGGACAGCTTCGCATGATCTTCCGGCGTAAAAGATAATCTGAAAGCGTTGTACCTGTCTTTTCATGAAAGTATGCCGACGCATACGCCGGGGTGAACCCGAGCGCACTGTTCACCGCCCGTACGATAACACCCGACGCCGCGGTACAATTCTTTTCCACCGCATCGAGCGAATTGAAAAGCCGGCGATCCGCGGTTATTTCCTCAAAATCAGGAAGCACCTGTTTATGCGCCGATGCGAGCGCAAGCATAAGCGCAAGAAATGCGTGTTTCACGAACGATTCCGCGTAGATATCCCTCGGGGCATGTTCGATTACGGCAAGGAGGGACCGCACCGTACGCTGATGGTCCGCCGGCAGCCTGAAACACAATGGGTCTGCCCGGTTAAATAGAAAATGATGAAAGAACATGCCGGTGACACGAGGCAACGCGAACAGCGACCGCATATCGTCGGTAAATAGCTCGGGCAGATAATAGATATTGCAGACATCCCATCTGCCGGCGGAATCGATATCATGCGTTTCACCCGGCGCTATCACATAGACGCTGCCGGGACGTATGACCTCACGTACGCCATTCGTCCGGTGAACGGCTGATCCGCGAAGCGTAATACCGATCTCATAAAAGGTATGTGCGTGTGCGGCAACGTTTTTTTTTCCGGTGAATGACAGCCGCTCTATACGAAGGGGTATATACGCGCTTACGCGAACATGCTCATTGCCGATGGTGTTGCCCTTTACGGAACTCATCATCCCATTGTACCAGCTCCGTAATAAAATACAATTATTTCCCAAGGAGATGCAAGCTATTGGGCACCTTCATGTATATATTTATAGCATCTTGAGCTTAGGAGCATTCACATGTTTACCAGAGCGGCAATGAACGGACGAGAGCGTTTTCTGAACGTCATGGAATATAAGCCCGCCGATAGGGTTCCGAATTATGAAGCAGGCGTCTGGGGACAGACCATAGACCGCTGGGAAGCGGAAGGTCTTTCCCGCCTTGACGTTCACTGGGACTGGTTTACCGGCGATGAGCAGTTCGGCATGGATGCGCGCGAATTCATTCCCGTCCACTTCGATATGATGCCGGGATTCGAGTCAAAGATAATTGAACGCACCGAACGATATGAGATATTCCGTGACGGCAAAGGCATCACCCGTAAAGCGCTCATCGAAGGCGCCGCAGGCGGCACACGAGCCTCAATGGACGAATTCATCGATTTCCCGGTAAAAAGCCATGATGACTTTCGCGCACTCAAATACCGTTACGAGATGCACGCCACGCGATATCCGGCACAATGGGAATCAATAATGCTCCCGCGTTGGAAAAACCGGGATATACCGCTGATACTCGGCAGGAACTGTCAGATGCTCGGTTTCTACTGGCGCGCCCGTGAATGGCTCGGTACCGAGAACCTCTGCTATGCGTGGTACGACATGCCCGAGCTCATGCATGAGATGATGGCATTCATCGCCGATTTCACCATGATGATTGCCGCTCCCGTGCTCGCGAAAACCGACGTCGATTATGTGATGATCAACGAAGACATGTCGATGAAGGGCGGCCCCCTTCTCTCTCCCGACACCTACCGCGAGTTCATCTTCCCGCACATGAAGCGGCTCGTCGACTGGCTCAAGAAAAACGGCGTGCGCTATGTCGCCGTTGACACCGACGGCAACTGCGAGGCGCTTATACCGCTGCTTCTTGAGGCCGGCGTCGAGGCGATATGGCCGCTCGAACGGGCATCCGACATGGACCCGGTACGCATCCGAAAGAAATTCGGCAAAGAGATGCGGCTCTGGGGCGGTGTTGACAAACGGGAACTTGCAAAGGACAAAAAAGCCATCGACGACCATCTTGCCGCCATGCTTCCGCTCATCGATGAAGGCGGCTTCTTCCCCACGGTCGACCATACCGTACCGCCGGACGTATCACTGGAGAATTTCCGCTACTACATGAAGCGCAAGAATGATATGCTGACGGGCAAGTTCTAACCGTCACTATACGCTCCTCTATTCGAGCCTTACGAACGTTGCTATTTTTCTGAAATATGCTATTATCCGTCTCCGTAACCGCGACCGAGTATTGATCTTTCACGTGCCTGTAGCTCAGCTGGATAGAGCATCAGATTGCGGTTCTGAGGGTCGGAGGTTCAAATCCTCTTAGGCACGCAGCGTATCGGAAGGAGAGTTGTCCGAGTGGTTTAAGGAGCACGCTTGGAAAGCGTGTGCGCGTAACAGCGCCGTGGGTTCGAATCCCACATTCTCCGGAACCCTTATTAACGGTAGGACGTTCACGACGGACACCGGTTAATCCGCCAGGGCCGGAAGGCAGCAACGGTACGTCGGCTATGGACGGGCGCTGAGCTCATCTTGCTGTTAGTAAGGGGTATTTTTTATCCCGCCACTGGATACAACATGTCCTACAAAGTCATCGCACGTAAATACCGCCCCTCAACCTTCGCCGAGGTCATCGGCCAGGAACATATCACCGAAACAATCAGCAGAAGCATCGCGTCTGGCAAACAGGCGCATGCATATCTTTTCTCAGGACCTCACGGCGTTGGTAAGACATCGCTCGCGCGCATCATCGCCAAGGCGCTCAACTGCGTCACCGGACCCACCGCCACTCCCTGCGGCACCTGCGATTCGTGCAAACAGATAGCCGACGGAAACCCGCTTGATGTCATCGAGATAGACGGCGCATCGAACCGCGGCATCGACAATATCCGGGAGATCATCGAAAGCGTGCGCATATCGCCGGCGGCCGGACGTTTCAAGATTTACATCATCGATGAAGTACACCAGATCACCGTTGAGGCGTTCAACGCGCTTCTGAAAACGCTTGAAGAACCGCCCTCGCATGTGGTTTTCATCCTTGCGACAACAGAAGCCGAAAAAGTGCTCCCGACGATACGAAGCCGCTGTCAGCAGTACCGCTTCAAAACGCTCTCCATAGACGACATTGAACGGATATTGAAAAAGATCCTCGAGAACGAGAAAGTGACCTACGAAGAAGAGGCGCTCTTTCTCATCGCACGTCATTCACGCGGGTCGGTACGCGACAGTGAAACGATACTCGAAAAAATGATAGCATACACCGGCGGAAAGATAACGGCGGCCGATGTCACCGCTGTCGTGGGCAGCAATAATTTCGGACTCGTTCGAAAACTCCTGACCGCCATGCAGGCCGGAGACAATGCTGCGTATTTCGCGCTCATCGCCGAGATACGCGAAAACGGCATTGATGTGCGCACCTACCTCGCCAATGTCATCGCCTATCTTCGCGTTGCCATGCTCATGAAAGCGGGCATCAACGACGTACGCGTACTTGAAGTCCCGGCTGCTGAACGTGACGAACTCGCGGCATTCGTCGACTCGTATGATGAACGCGAACTTGAAAACATCGTTGATTATACACTTGATCTTGATTATAAAGTACGTAACGCCACAGACCCGCTCCTGATATTCGAACTTCGCGGCCTGAAACTCCTCGATGTTACCGACCTTATACGGCCTGCGGATCTCCTGAGAACGGCACCGGTACGTACCGCGGCACCCGCACAATCTCCGGCAGCCGAGCATGCAGCAGCATCGGCACCCTCGGCAGCACGCCCTGCAGAAACACAGCGCGCAAGTGTTTCCGGCGACGACAGTAAGGCCATATTCTTTAAAAAAGTGCTTGCCTCGGTAAATCGCATCAGCCCCGCGGTATTCAGTTATATATCGCAGGGAAACCCCATAGGCAAGGAAGGCGCAACGCTTATCGTGGCGCTGCCGTCAAATATCATCAATCTCACGGAAGAGGATAAACGCACGAAAGACGTTATCCGAGAGGCGATTGCCGAGAATACGACGCGCAAGGACATAACCATCAAATTCGTTCCGGCGGAGAATGCGCACACTGACCAATTCCAGAAAGTAAAGGAATTCTTCGACGGAAAGGCTATTGATTCAGGTACTAATAACGCATAGCGCGGGACCGTTATTTATCACTCAAGTTATTCCCGATTGTGCCGATAATAGAAAATGATTTGTAACTCCCTTCCAAAGTATGTTATCAGTCGAGACAAGCGCCCCTATCGGGGCGTTTGTCTTTTGTTGGGATATAAGCACAACGCTGACCGCAGAGGACATTCGACGCATTTCGGCACCGTGCGGCAGAACGCTTTACAATGCACGACAATCTGGGCATGAAAATCGTTATACACCGCCCGCGACACCGGCACGCGTTCAATACAAAAACGCTGCAGCGTATCGTATGAAGCATCTTCCGCAGTCAGTCCCAGCCGGAACAAAAGTCGGCGCGTATAGGCGTCGATAACGAACGCCGGTTTATCAAGCGCGTAACAGAGTATCGAATCCGCCGTTTCCGGACCTATGCCCCAGACCCCGAGCAATTCCCCGCGCAGTTCAGGCATCGACCGTTTCCGAAGCGATTTAATGGAGTATCGATAGGTTTTGAAATATGCGAGGAACGATTTAATCTTCTTCGCTTTCTGCTTGTAATATCCGGTGGGCCGAACGAGTTTTCCGAGGGCGGCAAGCGGCATCCGCTCAAGAACCAGCGGAGACAGCGCATCGGCGCGTTTGATATTCCCTATCGCCGTCTCGACATTGGTCCACGAACAGGATTGTGTAAGAATTGCCCCGATGATTACCTCAAAAGGCGTTTCTCCCGGCCACCAGTGCTGATGCCCGTTGCGTTTACGCAGAATAGCATAGAACTTTGTCAGCTTATTTTCCGGCATTGTCAATGAAGCACATACTCTTTAATGTGCAGGCGCGGTTCGATGCTCCCCGCATACCGGTTTACCCGGAGCGTATAGATGATATCGACAGTCTCGGCTTTTTTCACGGCGTCGATGGTCTCCTCACTGGTGCGCCATATCATGGCGATATGCGTGACATCGTTCTGCGTGAGCGTAAGCGACAGATGTTTTTTCTCCGTCTTCCCGATGACGGTGACTTCGTCGATGCGAACACGGTCGGTGGCGAAGAGCGGCTCTTCGTTCTTCTGCCCGTACGGCGCCATCAACTCGACGGTTTCCGCAAGCGACATATCGATATCGGCGAATGACAATGTCATCTCATATGCCGGAAGCACGCTGCCGGAACCGAAATTGAGCGTTTCGGCGGCTTTCATGCAGAGCTCGCGAAACGCGGTGAAGTTATCGGTTTTGAGCGAGAAACCCGATGCGTTCGGATGTCCGCCGAATTTAAGCAGTATATCCTGTGCGGATTCTATCATCATGCGGACATTGTCTCCGTTCCTGCTTCGCGAGGAACCGATGCATTCTCCTGTTGCGGCATTCTCGTAGACAACAACAGACGGGCGGTTATAATCGCTGACCATGCGGCCGGCGATGAGACCGGTAAGCCCCTGCTCGATGCGGTCGCTTTTCACGATGAGCACCCTGTCGTTCTTCGCATCGGCCTGTACGGCAACCAATTCCTTGACAATACCCAAATCGCGTTCAGTGAGTTCCTTGCGTTTGATATTAAGCTCATCAACAAGACCCGCGTGCCGCTCGATGTGTTCATCCTCTTCAGCCGTGAGCAAATCGAACGAATGAGACGGTTTTCCCATCCGGCCGGCGGCATTGATGAACGGCGCTACCTTCCAGGCGATATTGAGCGCACTTACCGTGGCAGTATCTATGCCGGAACGTTTCAGTATCGCATCGATGCTCCGGTGTTTGTTCTGCCCCATGCCGGTAAGCCCCGCCTTTACAATGGCCCGATTTTCACCGAGCAGGGGCACCACATCGGCAACGGTCCCCACCGCGATGACCGGAAGATGTTTTTCAAGATAGGACATCAGGCTCGATTGACTCATGAGAAACAGACGGTTGAAAAGGTCCTTGCGAAGCAAGAGATCGGCATGCGGTCCTTCATAGGGAGTGAACACATTGGTACCGCAGGCAAGCGCGAATGCACCGAGCGTTGTGAGTTTTTTCACATCGGCCTTAGCATATCGTTTTCCGAGCTCTACGAGGTCATAGACGCCTTTCACGGGCGGCGGGTGCACGCCGAACTTATGAAAAACGGCAAGCAGCTTTTTGTATTTCGTCTCGCCGCCGGTAAGCACCGCGTAGGTCTGCTCGCTGTCAAACATGAACGAGGCAAGTTCTTCGAGCACATCGACAACGGTAAACTCGTCCTCCGCATCGCCCGACCGGTAGCGGCCTTCCGCCGTCCGCTCGGCTGAAAAAACATCGCCGGCGGTAAAATTACGGACGCGCATGGCGCGTAGTTTCGCCGGAGTCTCGTCATCGGCATACGATGCATCGAGGATGATAAAGTCGTTGTTATAATAACTTGAGTAAGAGAATACGAGCGCCTGCAGGAGTTTGAATATCACCCCGCAGCCGGAAAGATTCTCAGGAATGCCGCTCCCGGCGATCTTCGGATTGAATACGGCATACGCAGCCGGAAGCACCGGCGGAACATCATGATGGTCGGTTACGATGATATCCACGCCGCGCTCACGCATGAGGGCGACCTCGTCCACATTCGAGATACCGCAGTCGACGGTGATGATGAGCGACACGCCCTGTGCAACATAACCGTCAAGGACGTCGCGGGAAAGTCCATACCCCGTTTCATGTGTAGGAATGTAGCAGTCGATGTTTTTTGTAATCTTCTTAAGCGTACTGTATGCCGTAGCCGCTGCGGTAATACCATCGGCATCCTTGTCGCCGTAGATGAGTATCCGTTCATTATGAGCCACTGCCTCGCGTATGCGCTCGATGAACGTTGCAATACCCTTCACCGCGAACGGATTCGAAAGGCTGCAGATATCCTGATTGAAAAAATCAAAAATATCTTTATCGGAAGAGATGCCGCGATTCGCCAGAAGCTTTCTCGCTGCGGTGCTGATCGACTCGGGGAGAATGATGGACATGGCTCCTGCCTGTTATGTTAACTGTAAAGCTGCGCGATTATACCACGCAGCGGTGCGGCTGTCAAACTCATCATCGCGCATGAACCGTTTCGGTCTTTACTTTTTCACCATACATTCATATTATGTGTACGAACAACTGGAGGTGCACTATGTCTCTCATCGACTGGTCCGAAACACTCAGCGTCAGTGTGCGTACATTTGACGAACAGCACAAACGGCTTATCGCCATTGTGAACGAGCTTGCAGACGGCATGCGCGCGCGCAAGGGCAAGGAAACACTTGCCGGCGTCCTGAAAAACCTTATCGAATACACAAGCGTGCATTTTGCCGCGGAAGAAAAGCTTATGAGCGAACACGGCTACCCGGACTATGCCGCGCACAAACACGAACACGATGATCTCGTGGCGAAAGTCCTTGATTTTGAAAAAAAGTATAAGGCAGACACCATACTTCTTTCGGTTGAGCTTATGAATTTCCTCCGCGACTGGCTTACCGGGCATATTATGAAGACCGATAAAGCATACGCCCCATTTATGAATTCAAAAGGTGTTCAATAGAACAACAACCGCATGCCGACATACCAGGAACTCATCACGCATGCGGCAGAGCGCTTTTCTGAAGGTACGTTCTCGAACATCCGCCTTGAGATCGACATTCTTCTTGCGCATGCCGCGGGAATAACCCGTGAACGGCTCTATGCTTCATTACGCGACAGCGCCGGTGATGACGATGCAGCCCGATTCAACACGCTCTGTGAACGACGCCTGAACGGAGAACCGTCGGCATATATCACCGGCAAAAAAGAGTTCTACGGCGAGACCTATGCCGTCGATCCGAATGTCCTGATACCGCGGCCGGAAACCGAGGAGCTCATCGAACTCTCACTGCCGCGCATTCCCGCCGGCGCATCCGTACTTGATATCGGCACTGGTTCCGGCTGCATCGCTATTACGCTGAAAAAAATTCTTCCTTCAATAAAAATGAACTCGATTGACATAAGCGCCGGGGCTATTGCAGTGGCGAAGCGCAATGCACAATCAATTCTCGGAGCGGACCACGGCATTTCATTCATTATCGGCGATATCTTTACGGTAACACCGGAACCGTTCGACTATATCATTTCCAATCCGCCGTATGTAGCCGACGGCGATATTAACGAGCTGGAAATATCGGTACAGCGGGAACCGCATTCCGCGCTCCGCGGCGGTCCGACGGGAGTGGAATTTATCGCCCGATTAGCCGATAATATGAATAACATCCTGGCGAAAAACGGCAGTTTTTCTCTTGAAATCGGCGATGGGCAGATGCAGCGAATCGTTGCATTATTCACCGCAAAGGGATATACTGTCAGCCAGCATGCCGACTTGAGCGGAAAGTTGCGTTTTGTGACGGGACGGACACTGTGAAAATCGATATCGATGACATTAAAAAGATAGAAGGCATTGAGGACTATAAACTCCAGCTGGACATCAAAGACTATACACTTGCCCAGATGTATTCACTGAAAGACGGCAAGATACAGAGCAACCGCATACTTACCGTGGCGTATCTGAACGAACTGCTTGAACGGAAATTGCGCTACATCAATGTCATAATCCCCAAGGCCATATTGAAGGAACTTCGCGCAAAATATCCTGCGATTTTTCCCAAAGCGCAATATACCGAGACCTTCAGTTCGCTCAAGGCGAAATTCGACGTATTCCAGATAATGAACAAGACAAGCAAAAAACAGCGCAGGATGTTTCTTGCTGAAGATATCTATACCTACGAACCCGGTGTTGACAAGTATAATGTCGTGGCTCCGAACGGCGAAGAAGTCACCGCGGGGCTCATACGGACGCTGGAACAGTTCGGCATCAAAAACGATTTCGCCATCGACTACAACGAGAATGAAAAGGGCGTTCTTGTGTTCGTCCCGAGCACCAAGAATTTCAAACTCCGCGTCGATATCCTTGCCATCCTGGCGAACGCAGAATACGAGATACTTGACGGCGAAACTCCCGCCGAGGCCTATAAGCTCTATCAGGAAAAAGTACCGAAGCTGGTTATTCTCGGCAGTCTTGCCAGCGAATCGCAGGCGAAAGAGATGTTCCTGTATCTCGGCGAATACGACCCGTTTGCCAAGGTCCTCAAATACGACGAAAGTCCCTCGGGCAACCGCATCGAGGAATTGCGCAAAATCAAACTGGCGTACGAGAAGGATTACCGCCTCATCGTTCAGGAACGCGAAGTTGAGGACACACGCCTCAAACAGGTTGAGCGGAAGGAACTCACGCAGGAACAGATGAAACTGCTGCTCGGCAAAATCAAAAGCATACAGGCGCATGTATCCGTTCCCGAATATGTCGACACGTGGTTTCTGGTCAATCAGCTGAGCAAAACATACGACCTTAAAGGCATGGAGATCATGCTCAAGCGCATCCGCAAAACCCTGCCGATGTATCAGAACGACTGAACGATACGCCCTGCCTACTCCACGTGCTCCGGTTTCCCGCTGACAAATGAACGTTCAGCCGCGTCGAGAATAGCCATGGCCTCAAGAGAATCCGTTATGCTTACCGGTGTACTCTTACCGGCGAAAAAATCGGCTATCACTTTTAAAAGATCGGTATACATATTCTTCGTATCCGCCGTGTATGACACCGCCTGCTTCTTGTCACGCAGGGTGCCGCCATACGTCCAGACACCGTCTACAAGCTCCGCTATCGCTCTCCTGCCGTCATTATAGGCGATATGCAGCACCACGCCCTGCCCGTCTTTCAGCGTTTGAACCGATGCCGCACCCGTCCCCATGACTGCGGTTATACGCTCGACCGTATGGACACCGTACCATACTATTGAACTCCCGGCGGGCGCTTTCCCGAGCGGACCGTACACATAGGTGTTTGTCGGCGATGCTATCGCCCGCGATGCGGCAAGAACATCGGGAACGAATCTGAGCGAGGTTGCGGTAAAATACCGTATGTTGTTTACGCGTGCTATGGCATCAATCTCTCTCGCGTTCGCGAGCGTATCCGCCATCGGCTTGTCGAGAAACACCGGTTTACCGAGCGCGGCGCATTTTTTAAAGTACGGCAGATGAAACGCCGGATCGTTTATCTCAAGCATTATGGCGTCACTCACGGCAACCGCCGTATCAAAATCATCGGTGACATTCACGCCCCATGCCTCAAGCTGTTTCTGCCGGGCGTCGAGCCCTTCCTTGTTCTGAAACGGCGTGTCAAATCGCAGACAGCTTACCGCATGCAATCCAGCGACCTTCTGCTCCGGCGGACATGACGTATCGTTCATCCGTTTCGGAAATTCAACCGAATGGCTCGTATCAAGGCCGATGATGGCAATATTCATTTTATTACTCCGCATTGTATTTGTCCATAACAGTAGCGCCTGTGGAATGTATCGAAAATGGACGAATACCCAAAACGGCATGGACAATCACGGAATCATCGCTTGGGGAACTGCAGCGGATGCTTGACTTTTACGGCTGCATATAGCATTATACCGCCATGCGTAACAAGCTCATCAGCTATCCGCTCAAGGACGGACATCACCCGCATTTTCATTTTACGATTGGAAAAACCCGCGTAGCAAAGGAATTTCACGACCACACACACTCATACTCGGAACTGGTGATCACACTCGGCGGCACGGCCGCGCACCGCATCAACGACAATGTGCATATGATCAAAGCGGGCGATGTGTTTGTCATGCAGGGCACGGTCAGCCACGGGTTCACCGATTGCCGTGATCTCGTGCTGTGCAATATCGGCTACTACCCCGCCATGCTTGCGCCCATCGAACATTATGTCAGACGATCACCGGGATATCAGGCGGTATTCCTCATCGGCCCCGCGCAGCATGAGCATGCCATCTGTACGATGAAACTGCCGCTCCCCGACATACGTGAGCTCGAACCGATGATTGACCGCATGATAGCCGAATATCTGGCAAAAAAAATCGGATATGAAGCGGTGCTCACCGGTATGTTCCACGGCTTTGTCGTTGAGCTCATCCGCCGCTATACACCGCACGCCACCGACGCGCCGGAAAGCATACTCAAACTGGCCGCCATGATCAGCCATATGGAAGCGCATTTTCTTGAACCGCTGCGTCTTCATGAACTTGCCCGCATGGCGGGGCTTTCCGAGCGTCAGCTCCTGCGAGTATTCCGGGCGAACTACCATACCACGCCGATAGACTATATGCTGAGGCTCCGCATCATGCACGCGTCGCGTCTTCTGCGTGATACGGATACACCGATAGCCGACATCGCTTTCGCAAGCGGTTTTTCAGACAGCAATTATTTCACACGCCAATTCAAACGCATCATCGGACAGACGCCGTCAGCCTATCGCACGTTCGTTATCCGCTGACACGGCAACAGCAATCGGGACAAAGTACACGGCCTACCCTTCCGCTTCATCCGAGACCATTTCTCCCATTTTGCGGTACAACGTTGCCCGTTCTATACCAAGAACCTTAGCCGCCTTCACTTTGTTAAATTTATGCGCGGCAAGCACATGGCTGATATACTGTTTTTCCACTTCTTCAAGAAGCGGCATTCCCTCGACGGTGAATCCGCCCGCTGCCGGCTCCGACGACAGTTCGCCGGGTATATTATTCTCCGTCAACGCAGACCCTGACGACATTACAACCATATTCTCTATGGTATTTCTCAGTTGACGTATATTCCCGTCCCAGCGCATCGACGACAGCGTCTTATATACCTTCGGCGCAATTTCCTGTATTTCCTTGCGGTGCTCCCGAGAAAATTCCTTGATGAAATTATTAATAAGGAGCGGTATATCCTCACGGCGTTCACGAAGCGGCGGCAGTTCTATTTTCACCACATTCAGACGATAGAAGAGATCTTCACGGAACCGTTTTTCCCTGACCTCATCAAGGAGATGCTTGTTCGTTGCGGTGATGATGCGTATATCAACCGGAATGGGCTCATTCGACCCCACGCGCTCAATGACATGCTGCTCAAGCACGCGCAGGAGTTTCACCTGAAGCGCCGGCGTAAGTTCACCAATCTCATCGATGAATATCGTCCCCGTGTTCGCCGCCTCAAAACGGCCTATCTTTCTCGCCATGGCGCCGGTAAATGAACCTTTCTCATGACCGAAAAGTTCGCTTTCAAGCACGCCTTCGGAAAGCGCGGCGCAATTCACCTTAATGAGCGGTGCTTTCACGCGGTCTGAAAGCGCATGTATGGCGTTTGCCACGAGCTCTTTACCCGTCCCGCTCTCGCCCTCGATGAGCACGGTGGCTTTGGTGGGCGCAACACTTTTTATCTGATCGTATATCTTCTGCATGGAACGCGACTTCCCAATCATCCCCTGAAAGCTTTCGTCATACACTACGCGGCTTTCAAGCACATCCTTCTCACGTTTGATGCGTTTCGTCTCAAGCGCGCGCGCCACGATGAGCGAAAGTTTGTCTATATTCAGGGGCTTGGTGAGAAAATCGTACGCGCCAAGCCGCATCATCTCGACCGCCTTACCCACATCCCCATGACCGGTGATGATGATCACGGGTATATAGCGGTCGAATTCGAGCATCTCGGCGAGCATTTCCTCTCCGGACATCTCGGGCATTTTCAAATCAGCGATGACGAGATCGATACCGCCTTTATAAACGCGCGCAATACCCTCTTTGCCGTTCTCGGCGGTATGCACCGCGTAGCCGTCATATTCCAGCGACTTGCACAAACCGTCACGTATGTTCTTTTCATCATCAACGATTAATATAGTTGCCATCAGTTCGTTCCCCCGAGCAGTTTTCTATCCGATGAATTGACCGGCAAGGTCAGCGTCACTTCGGTCCATTTATTGACTTCACTCGTCACCGTAACATCGCCGTTATGCGCCTTGATGATACGATACACATTGGTCAGCCCCAATCCCGTGCCCGATTTCTTTGTCGTAAAATACGGCTCAAAGAGCTTGCCGATATTCTTCTTTGCAATGCCGACGCCGCTGTCGCGCACCTTGATGACCACAGAACTCCGCGCATGATCATGCGTCACCCTCACCTGTATCTTTTTTACGCGGCAGTTCGCGAGCGCGTCAACGGAATTCTGGATGATGTTGATCATCGCCTGCTTGATATACCTGACGTCCACATCGATCTCGGGGATGTCGTCACCGAGACTCACATCAACGGTAATCGTCTGACGTTCAATCTCATATTTCAGGAAGCTGATAGTTTCGGTGATGATGCTGCCGATGGACGCGCGGCTGATGTCAAGATTTATCTTCCGTACCGCAAAAAGAAAACTGTTGACGATATCCTCGAGACGGTTCGTCTCTTCCTTGATAATCGTCAGATATTCTTTTATCTCCTGTGTCTCTTTCCGCGTGCCGTCGAGCCGCTGCACTATCTTACCGATGAGCTGGATATAGATATCAAGTGAACCGAGCGGATTCTTGATCTCGTGGGCGACACCGGCGGCAAGCGTGGTGAGACTTGCCAGATACTCCATGCGCTTCATCTCCTGCTCTTTCTCGTAACGTTCCGTGATATCGGCGATCATCACCAGCGAACCCTTTATCACGCCCGCCTTGGCAAGCGAGAGCACATGCACCGAGCTTATCGAGGCTACACCGTCACGTTCGCCGCTCACAATCTGCTGATAGTTCTCGGCACTCGCGAGCCCTTCGAGAATCGGGTCCTTGAGATGACTTCCCGCAAGCAGTTCCGCTATGTCGCTGCCGCGCGCGGACGCCTTCACATTGAAAAGAAATGCGGCCTGCTTATTGAGCGCGAGCACGCGCCGGTCCTTATCGATGGCGACGATGCCTTCATTCAGGTTATCAAGCATGAGCGTATAGACACTGGTATCCCGGGCAAGCTGTGTGAGAATGCGCTTAAGCTCATCACCGGAGAGTTTCTCAAAATGGCTGAGAACGTTATCTATGAAAGCGGTTGTGTCGGTCATTGCTGTTCCGGAACTTACGTATGATTTGTGAGCGGATACATCATAAAACGGCGTCACGTATTTGTCAAGATTTTCTCCGGGCAATGGTTGACAATTTCCATCATTAAACTTATGATTATAGTATCGTATTTCGCAAGGAGCCTCCCATGAGTGAAAAGAACGACACATTCGCTTTCCTTTCCGGCGTGGTCATCGGCGCGGTGCTTGCGCTCCTGTTCGCCCCGAAGTCCGGCCGCGAAACACGTGAAGACCTGAAGAAAAAAGCCGGCGATGTGCTGGAAAAAGGCAAAGAAAAAGCTCACGACCTTTATGAACACGGAAAAGAAAAAGCCCATGAGATATATGAACACGGCAAAGTAAAGGCCGGCGAAGTGTATGCAGAGGGAAAAGTGAAGGCTCATGAGCTCTATGAAAAAGGCAGACACGCGGTCGAGGACGGCATTGACAACGTAAGCCGGAAGTTCAAAAAAGGCTCCGCCGCGGAAAACGAATGACGAACGACATCGCAACGCAGCTTACCGTAATAGCCGTTTCAACCGCGGCTACAACGGCTATTCTTGTACTGCTCCTTATCGTCCTTATTTTTGTACTACTTTCGGGATATCTCAGGATAAAACGTTCGCTCAGCGAGACAATGGATTCAGTGCGTACTATCGCCAAAAATGTCGAGGACATATCGTCCATGGTCCGTGACGAGACATCCGGCATCAAAGAGAGCATCGACAAGATTCGCGGCAATATCGATGATGTTACCGATACGGTGCATATAGCCACCAGCACGATAAAGAGCACGGTGGCTCGGGCCGCAGAAGAAGCGGAAACCGCCAAAGGCGGCATTTTTTCAGCTATCAGGAAGCTTTTCTCGCGCGATAAATAGATATCGCGCATTTGTTCTTTGTACATCTTTCGGTTGGGGTGCCGGTGAAAGCCGGCTGAGATCATACCCATTGAACCTGAACCGGGTAATACCGGCGGGAGGGAACTGAGATGCGATGCACTGTATCACGGCGGCTCCCTCAAGCCGCCGTTTTTTTTTATTACTTATTTTTTATAAAGGAGTTCCTTATGGACACCGCATCACTGCTCTCGAAAGTCAGAAACGAGAAACCGCTCGTACATCACATCACCAACTGGGTGACGATATACGACTGCGCCGCGCTCACCAGGGCATTCGGCGCACTGCCCGTCATGGCGCACGCAAAAGAGGAAGCCGCCGATATGACGAACATCGCCGGAGCGCTTGTTCTTAACATGGGCACGCTCACGCTTGATCTTGTCGACGCCATGCTGCTGGCCGGCAAGCGTGCCAATATGAACAACATCCCGGTAGTATTCGATGCCGTCGGCGCCGGAGCCACACCGATGCGCACCGCGGTTGCCGGCAACCTGATGAAAGAAATGCGTATCGACATAATCAAAGGAAATGTATCTGAAATAGCGGTTATGGCGGGCATTCAGGCGAAAACGAATGGCGTTGAAGCCGGAGCAGTCAACGAAAATCATGTAGACATTGCCCGGCGTTTGAGTATTATGACGAACTCCGTTGTTGTCATCACCGGAAAGCGCGACATCATTGTCCGCGGCAAGGACAGCTACGGCATCGACAACGGACATGAACTTATGGGCGCCGTCGTTGGTACCGGTTGCACGGCGACATCGGCCATCGGCTGTTTCGCCGCCGTTGAGAAAGATTACGCGAAAGCCGCCGCATGCGCGCTCTCCTGCTACGGCATCGCCGGTGAACTTGCCGCCCTCAACGCAAAAGGGCCGGCCAGTTTCAAAACGGCATTTTATGACGCGGTATATAATCTATCGGCGGATGATGTTACCAAGCGGGTTCGTATTGTTTCAGGGCTGTAGTGTTTTCCATTTTCAATAAGACAAACAACAGTACGCGCAGGCGCGGTTATTAACCGCGCCTGCGCTCATCGTCCGTCAACCCGCATATGTTAATGAATATCAAAAATACTTTGCAAGGCATTCACACGAATTACAAAAATCGTCCTTATCGAAGACCTCGATAATCGCCGTACCTCGAAAGTCTTTGAGAAACGGCAGTACATCGTTTTGAAACCGCGGGTCGGTATCAACGACTGCTTTATGGTCACGTTCACCCAGAAATCCGTGTATATGCGCGGTCTTCACGTTCGGTCCGAACACATCCATGAAACCGCTCACCGTCTTTCCCGTACGATGCAGATGACCCGCGTCCATACATATGGTACAGTCTGCCGCACTGAGAATATCGGAAAAATAAGTGAAATCGTACCCCGTATTTTCAATATGCAGCTTATCCCACGGCAGTGAAGGCCGCAGACAATCGAGCACGAATTTTAAGCGCTCGCGGCTTTCATTGCCCAGTACAACCGCGGGATATTTAAAATCCACACAGCGGTCTATATGCAGAATATACGACACAACGTCGATTTCAGCCGTCGCGGTAATTATGGACTCGATGCTGCTGAGCACAGTGCCGGGAGAAACCGCATTATTCATGAGGTCGTAATCGATAGGCAGATGCACCACGTAGTTGATGCCGCTTTCGGCGCGAATTTCCTTAAGCCGCAGCACAATCTCACGGGACATCACATCGGCAAGATAATCTTTTCCGAAAAATAAAAGCTGAACAACATCAACGGCATCTTTCAGCAGACGTACATTCTCGATGAGATTGTCTTTTTCCACCGGGACAATATAGGAAGTCGTCCCTACTGCGAACGGGAATCTGCGCCTGACTGCCGGTATCATGATATCCCGAAGCGATACGCGGTGATAAACAAAAGCAGTACGGCAAGCTCGGTCAACTCATTCATTGCGCCAAGCACATCGCCGGTCACTCCGCCTATCCTGGCATTCGCGTAGGCACGGACGAGAAATGCCGCCGCGACTGTAAAAACCATTGCCAGAGCAACCGTCAACGGGACATGCATAAGGAACGCATAACCGCCCAGCACGGCAAGACAGACGGCCGTTGACAGCACAAGCGATAAAACCGGTATCACACCGATGAACGCCTTCGCCGTCCCTTTCTCGCGGGGATAGCGGCCCATATACGCAAGTAAGACCATGCCATAACGCCCGAACACGGGGATGATCGCGAGTACCGCCCACGACACCGTTGCGGCTGTCATGCCGAGCAGCACATACTTGGCAAGCAGATAGAGTACACCGCCGCCGAGCGCGAAGCTGCCGACACGGCTGTCCTTCATGATGGCAAGTCGCTCCGTGGGTGTGCGGTTCGCAAGAAAGCCGTCGAACATATCGCACAAGCCGTCGAAATGCAGAAACTTGTTCAACGCATACCAGAGCACCATCACGAGAACGGGGATAAGGGGGATTGCATTGCACGCGACACCGGCCAAAGCAGCACCATATCCGGCAAAGCCGAAAAGAAGACCGACGAGGGGGAAAAAAAGCACCGAGCCTGCAAGCATTTTTTCACTGAACGGCATCCGTTTCGGGAACGGCACCGGGATCGCGGTGAGCGTTGAGAATGCCAGCAGAAACGACGACACCAAACGCATTATTTCAACCGTATCGGTACACCGGCCACGAGATAGAACACATAGTCGGCGATATCGGCAAGCTTCTGGACGATACGGCCGTGAATATCACGGTAATTACGCGTCATCGCATCCGCAGGAACGATTCCCTGCCCGAGCTCATTGGCGACTGCGATGAGGAACTTATCCTGTTCGCTGTGATTCTTTAAAAGTTCTTTGATGGGATAGGTATAATCGCCCCGTTCCGCGATGAGCAGCCGTTCAAAAAAGCCGTCATCCTCTTTATTCACCGATGCGGGATCTTTCCCCCAACGGACGGCAATGTCATCTATCATGGTGGCGGCCACCTGTTCGATAGGATCGTCCTTTCGCTGAAAGAACAGGTTCCCGAGCCATGTGGTGATGCATTCAAGGAGGAATACGCCGTGCGAGCTGAAAGCCCCGCCGAGAGCCGCGGCAATACCGATGGGCTCCTCTATGGTCTGATATATGCCCGACCGCCGCTCACGATGTACATCGATACGCCGCCTGAATTCGTCGTCCGTGGCTGTTGCTGTGGCGATATACGCTATATCACGAAGCGGCTTGAATCGCGAGTTCATCTCGCGTGCCAGGCGTTCGGCGAACATACTTTTACCGGACCGCGCGCCGCCGAGCACCAGAATTATACGCTCCATTAAGGATCTCCTCGCCCGCAACGGGCGGGGAATATCGTATCACGAATCCGCTAGAATGCAACGCTCAAACCGGCGGTGAATGACAGGCCGTACACGGCCTCATACACCCCGGCGATATCGATGCGGTACTTCATAAGCCCGAGGTCGGACATCCAGCCGATGCCGCCGGTGCCGGCAAGCGTCATCGCACCTGCGGTCTGTATCGCATTGATGCGCAAGCCGCCGCGGAACTCAAGTGATTCAAAAATGCGGTACATAGCTCCCCCGCCGACCGCAACGCCCTCAAGCTCCGAATATCCCGTATGCAGATATCCGGTGACGCTGTTGTTCTCCATACGCAGAAAATTGTAGGTAACATCGAACGATGCGGCCACCGGCAGCATCTCGCTTGTCGTGCCGTATTTTACCGGTATACCGAGGTTCCGTGCATTGCCGCCGAACGCAAGCGTATACGGGCGTTCTTCCGAGCTCAGATAGATGAGCTGGGTAAGATACAGCTGCCACTTGTATTCGTTGATTACCGCTTCAAACCGTTCCACAAGCATTGCACCGTCCTTCGCGCGCTGGTCCTGGAGCGCTCCGCGTTCCTGTGTCTGCTTTTCACGGATTGACTTCACTTTAGCCTCGTCTTTTCCGGCATCAACAGCCGCCACATCGGCACTCTCGTCAACCACCTCGAACTTACGCGCATAGACATCGTTGACGGCGCTCACCTCAACATCCTGTTTCGCCCGTTCTTCGCGTATGAACTCCTCGATGAGGCCGCGCTTTGATTTATACAGCTGCAGCAGAAGTCCTTTGAACAGGTCAGTCTCGTCTTTTTTATAGAGTGCAACGGCTTCATCAGCGGCATCCTTACCCGCCGCATTCAGCAGATCAAGTTCTTTCTTGAGTTTTATTTTTTTCAGGTCCTTGAGCATGGCATCTACAGGGACGGTAAGCGCACCAACCTCGCGGTTGTACGTTTCATCTAGGCGGACGAGTTTCGTTTTCACCTGCGTGATCAGTTTTTCCTTCTCCGCCAGCAGCGTGAGATATTTACCGTAGCTCTTGAGCGCACCGTTGAAGTACAGCTGCTGCGGAACGGTGAACTGACGTTTGTTGTCGCCGAGATATTTCTGTATCTCCTGGCGCATCGTCTCGCCGCGCGCAATGACCGTCTTATATGTCTTCTCGTCGACGTCTGCCGTTTTCTGTTCCACCGGAATCTTCACCACACTGCCCGCCTTCGGCACCGGGAGTTCCTTCACCCCTACTTTCATGGCTACGCCGTTGTATACCGCAATATCCTCACCGCGCTTCGCGTCTCCCATGAAATTGGATGCAATCGTGCCCCAGGTGTCCCCTTTTGCGATCGTATATTCCTTATATCCGCGCTCACGGTCCTGCGCTGTTATTGTTGTGGCAGTCACTTTCTGCGTCGCGACACGTTTTATCGCCGCAAACTGCTCCTCCGCAAACGCCTCATAAATATCAAAGAGCGCATTCGCCTTGTCCACCAGCTCAGGGATATCGGTGTTTTTCTTGAACTGATCCCGGTATTTCGTCGCGTCTTTATATAATGTTTCAATATCCTCATTAATTCGCTTATTCAGCGCCTTACCGTTATCATTGACGCCTTTGGCCGCCGTGTCAATGAGTGTCTTCATTTCAACGTTGGCGTTACTGATGAAATTAGAAACGTATTCTCCGCTGATCTCCTGATTAAGCGCATACGTCATCGTGTAGATATTCGACCGTGTACGGTGCACATCGCGTATCTCCACCTGCCGTTTGCCGTAGACATCGCCGATGCGTTTGGTGTATGCTTCGAATTGCGCGTCATATTCCGCCTTCTTCGAAGCCGCGTTTGAAATTGCCTTCTGATCATCGAGCTCTTTCTTCTTCCCGTCAATCATCGCCTTGTACTGACCGATCACACGCTGCCGCTCAAGCTGCACATCAGACTCATTGATAAGCTGTTCGGGCATGCCGATGAACGGAACGCTCAGCTTATAACTCAAATTCACATCGGCCAGCACCGAGAACGTGCTGTAACTCGCAAGTGTGGACTGATAATAGGTGAGATTTACCGCGGCGTTCAGCGGTGCGAGCAGCGGATAGAGCGCGTTGGGCTCGTACTTGTTATTCGACGGATTGAGCACCTGCCGCTGCAGTTTGAGGCTTTTCTGATCGAACACGAACGCGGCGCCCGCAAGGAGGTCGCCGGACGTGAACTTTTCCACAAGCCGTCCGCGAGAATCGAGCTGATCGAGGTTACCGAGGTTCAGGTAGTTCAAAAAGCCCGCAACGCGAAGACCTTTGGTGAACAGATTATCCTTCACCGACACATACACCGTTTCAAACCCGATGTCGTTGATGAGCATCGAACCGTTATGGTAGAATGCTATCTCAAGCTTGTCCTTATTCGCCGAAAGACCGCTGTAGGCGCGCGTAATGGGTACCGAGACATCAAGCAGATCGGCACCGCCGCCGACGGCCATGGAATACGGCGAGGGTTCATACACGAGCATGCTCGGAGTCGCAAATGCCATACACGCGCCGAGGAGCGCTGTTGTTACAACAGGTATTATGTTTCTCATATGCCGCTCCTATTTTGTCACGAGTATCTTGAAATACTTCTGGAAATTGTTCGGACCGCGCACAATGATCACATACAGACCAGCCCGCACCTTTTCGCCGCCCGCTTTCTCACCGCCCCAGTCTGCGCGATTGGCGCTGAACGCAAGCTCGGTTATCTTGTAGCCCATCGCGTCATACACATACGCCCGGTACAATGCCGCGTCGCCGTTGTTCACGACATACACGCTCGCCTTCTCGCCCTTGGCGATGTTGATGAACGTGTTCGCCGCGGCTATCTTGTCCTCGGCTTTCACCTCGAGGCTCGGCAGCACCGTGCAGTAGCCGGTGGTATCGGGGCTGTAATTATTGAGCACCACCGGATACGACGTTCCAGCCACATTGATGCCGGTGAATCCGGCCTGGTCTGCACGCGGCATGGAGATGCGGAACCTGCTGTTGGCCTTGGCATCGCCGCCGATCTGCACAACCAGATAGAACACCCGTGTGTTGCTGGTGATACTTATGGTATTATTAAACGTAAGCTTCATCTTGCCGCCGATGAAAAAGCCCGTTGCGCCGTCAACCGGCGTGTCCCCGCCGTCAAACTCGCCGACTTTCGTACCCGTATCGCTGTAGAGCGCCGCGTTGCCGATACTGTTTGTAGCGCCGTCAATCTCTTCAATGCTGAACGACAGGCTGTTGAGGCTGTAGCTCGCATCGTCATCCGCTGCCGCTATCATTACACGCATCGCCGCGATGCCGTTGCTGCCCTGAAGCGCTTCCGTCGCCAGCAGATTGCTAACCGAAACCGTTACCGCTGCGTTATCGAGTGCAATCGGCGTCATCGTCAAATTCGTCAGCCAGTATTGGTCGGCCGTTGTCCCGGCGTTCGGCCCGCCGCTCAGAAGCGACGTTACCCTGAACATGTTCGTTGCCGTCGACGCAAAACTCAACGGCGTATACGTGATGAAGTACCGGTCAGGATTATCCCAGTCGTACGAACCGCTGTTCGAAAACGATATCGCCACAGCACTGTTCATATTCGAAATGAAGTTATTCGAAGATATGCACACGCCGCTCGTGAACGTATCGTCGTTCTTCGTGTTCGTGTATATGTTGAAGTAGCCGTAGAACGCCGCATTCGTATACACATTCGAAAGTACAAGACCGGCAATGTATTCCGGTTCCGCAAGACTTTGATTCTCACGGTATGCATCGAAATACATAATCGGTATCTCAACGTTCGAAAGCGCCGTTGCCGGCGTCTTGTTACGCGAGAACACCGCCTTTACATCCCAATACTGTGCGCCGAGTTTCTGTATCTTTACATTCGTCGCCGGAGCCGGTCCGCTCATAACACCCGTTAGGAACGATTTTAGCACAAAGCTCGCGTTCGACACTACCGGTGAAAGACCGATAGCGCCATTCGTTATCGTCAGACCCAGGCGATTATCAATCACATTGCTCGCGCTGTCGACGTTGTAACCCACATAGAATGTGTTCACATTCGTGCCCACCAGCGCCAGCGGCACCGGGAAATCAAGCCGTACGCTCGTTCCGTTGAACGCGCGCGACGGAGTAGCCGGAGTACCGAGCTGCAGAGCGTTTATCTTATTCGTATACAGCGCCATATACGGTATCATGCCCGACGCAACCGTGGACTGACCGTTCGCGGACACGTCAATGTACGACAGATAATTCGTCGCATTCAGGTCATCACCGCGCAGGCGTATCACCAGGTACGGATTGTCCGCACTGTTCTGGCTCGGGAAATAACTCACCATGTCATTATCGATGACCGCGACAACAACCTTCTGGCTGTCAATCCGCGCTTCTGCCGACACGTTCGTGAAGTGATATATGTTCGTCGCCGGTATCGTGTCCTTGCCGCCGCCTTCGACATAGTAATCGAAATTCGTTATCTGGAACCGCAGGCTGTCCAACTTCGCCGGCTCAATGTCGTTCGTCATCATGAATACCAGATACAACGTATCAGGGACATAGATATTCGGTGTGATCACGTCGTTTGAATCGCACGGCACCCAGAAATTGCCGCCGTTGAGAACATCGGCGGAACCGAGCAGCATGTCATTCGTGCTGAACACTCCGTCTCCGTTCGTTTCCTTATACACATATGCAATACCCGTGATATTGCTCTTTGAACCCGACGAGCTCAGCGCCACCTGTATATTGGTGACACGCTGTGTCATCGAATATCCGCTTGTCGTTATGTCACGGTACATCGAGAACGATCCAACAGGAACCAGCAGGTTCGTCGTGAACGCCTTCGGAAGCATTGTGTAATTCACATTGAGAACATCATAGTCGAACGGCAGTGAGGCAAGTGCCGCAACCTGATTGGTTTCGCAGACTGATGGATACGGACCTGTGTTCGTAAGCTGTGCCGTCCGGTTAATGCCGTCGTTGATGCCGTTGGTAAACACGAACGATGCAGCATCCTTTATCTGAAACGCTATACTCCTGTTCAACTGCGCGGCAAATGGAACGTCATACGTTACAAAGAATATGTTTGTACGCCGGCCCATCATTACCGGCGTCGCCGCCGTAAGGCGATAGGCGCCGCTGCCGTCATATGTTCCCGCCATGATGAGCTCATCAACACCGCTGCTGAACACACCATCGCCCGTATCCTTGAAAATACGCATCTGTCCCAGATCGGACGACAGTGCGTCCCCGATATTCGATAGTGTCATGCTGTGCAGGTAGTTCACCGCATCGGGGTCGGCACTCATAATACTCACCGCTCCGTAGTAGTTGCCGAAACTCGACTGCAGTACCTGATTATTGTTCGTAGCAGTCATCGCCGCCCAGACGTTGTAGCTGTCAAACCGCGCGGTATTCGTCGCCACGTTTGTCAGCACGAACTCATCGAGCAGATGAGTGTTCGTATAATCATCCGGGCCGTAACCGTGGATGTACACAACTTTCGTGCGAAGTGTGTTGGAATACACGTCGACAACGTTCGTGTTCGATACGCGCAGTGCCACCCAAAAGCGCGTGGGCGTACTTGTTGTCTGTGACAGATTATTCGTAGTGAACGTAAAGAAATTCGTACCGTTCGTTCCCGCATAGAACGCATTCGTAAGGAATGTGTCCGCCGAGAACGAGAGATTCGTCAATGACGCGTCGTTGTCGCGATACAGCCGCAATTCACCTGCGATATTCGACGCATTACCCTCAATCACCACGCCCACGTTCGACAATCCCTGTATCACTGCAGATTCCTGCGGGTCGCAGATGACGTCAAAATAGCCCATCGCGTACAGATTCGTACCGCCGATCGATACCGGCGCAACATTACCCGCGTTCACCACCTGTATGTCCCAGTTGTTCTGGCTCAGGTCCTTCACCGTCACGTTCGAAACATCAGCGGGGCCCGCATCGTTCACCGCGAACGACGTCTGCGGGAAATTGTCGACAATGCTGTCTGAGAAAACGAACGAACCGGCAACCGTCCTGATACCCAGCACTTTGCTGATTGCAGACAGCGAACTGGACACATTGTACCCCACGTACAGAATCGTCTCGTTCGTACCCGCAAGCACCACCGGGCTCGGGAAATTGATTGTCACATCACCCGCAGTAAAGTCGATTGAACCGAGCATATTATTTGCGTTATCGTATACCGCCACTTTCGGAATGAAATTGAACGGCGAACTTGTGGCGCTGTTCGTCAGCACGCGCAGCGACGACAGATAGTTCGTGGCGTCCGGGTCGTCTCCCTTGACGCTGATTTTCAGATACTTATTATCAAAGCTTGACCGCGACGGACTCGGCGGGATCAGCTCATTCGATATGTAACTCACCAGAACCCTGCCCGTATCGATGCGCGAGACACGTGATGCCGAATTCGTCAGAATCGAAAGATTATTGAACACACCTCCGTTCGGGCCTTCGCACCGCAGGTTCGTCACCTGGAAACGCACCGTGTTGTTGGAGTTCTGCGACAGGCTGTTCGTCACCATGAACACCAGGTACAGTTTCGACGGGTCGGACTGATTGATTGTTATGTTCGTATTCGTGAATGTTATCGAGAACCCGGCACCGGCATTAACCGCGTTGCTGCCGATCAGTTGGTTGTTCGAAAACACGCCCGAACCGTTCGTGTCGAGATACAAATAGGCAATACCATAGACATTAGCGGACGCTGCTCCCGTGTTCGTGTTGGACACCGTGCCGTCAATGCCGATAAACCGCTGATTCGTGGGTTGATCGTTGTCCATGGCAACCGTCAGCACCGCTGCCTGAAGCTTCTGGTTCGTGGTGAACGACTGCGGCATGCTGCTGTAGTCAACACCCGTGAGAATATAGTCATACGGCTGCGACACATAAGGGATTATCAGATTCGTAGGCACAACTGCCGGAAGCGGCGCCGTTACCGTCACCGCGGGAAGCTGTGAATAATTATCCGCATACTGGTCGCCGAAGTGTATGTCGCCGGTGTTCTTTATCTGGAACGCCAGCGTATTATTGAGCGTTGCCGAGAATCCTACGTTCGCCGCAACCCACAATACCGTATTCGTACCGGTAATCGCAAGCGCCGGATTGAACACTATCGATACGCCCCGATTGTTGCTCACCGACCCCGCACCCACGACAATGTCGGAACCGCTGAAATTCGTCTTATCGCCATTATCAAGATACACCTGCACAAGCGATACATCACTGTTGCTGGCCGTGCCATTATTGGTCACTGTCATATTCGTGATGTAATATACCGCATCCTTGTCGGCGCCGTCGAACTGCAGACGCATGACAAGCGATTCATACGTGCCTTGTTTTTGCGCGTTGGTCATGTAGTTCTCTGCTGTTATCGATACTTTGAAGTCATCTACACGGCTCACCGTTGCCCCGTCATTCGTGCAGGATTCACGGTTGCTGATGACGTTCCCGTTCGGACCGTCGCCGTTGATGTCGACAAGTCTGATGCCGATCGAATTCGTAAACACATTCGCGTTCGTGTTCGTTATCATCAGTGCAATCCAGTACCGCGTGGGAGCGAGCAGGTCGAGTGACTGATACGCGTCGTCAAATGCTATCTGATTCGTACCGGCAGCCAGCGGACCCACCGCGAAATTCGTTATCAGTTTATCCGCGCTCGTCGACAGCGCCGTGCTGTCGTTCGTGTCGCGGTACAGATAGAGCTGTCCTTTGACGTCCGTGTTTAAACCGCTGTAATAGTACACTATGTTCGTAAGGTGTTCGGTGAGTGAATTCTGTCCGTCCGCCACTATATCGATATAGCTCATCGCATATACGTTCGATATCGTTATCGATGCCGGTGCTACGTTCGCCGCGCCGAGCACTTTGTAATCCCATGGACGCGACGTAAGCGACGATATAACGCCGTTCGTCTCCGATGCAGGACCGGCAGCGGGTGCCGCAAATGCGTAATGCGTGAATCCGTCATTGAGCGTATTGGTGATGCCGATTGAACCGTTCGTTATCGTTAAACCAACGCGTTTACCGATTGCATTCGTGTCATCGCTCGATACGTCATACCCCACCATGAAATAATAGTTGTTTGTACCCGCAAGCTCGAACGGCGAGGGAAACGACAGGCGCACCGCATTCGATGCATTCAGTGTCCCCACCGACGCAATGCTGTCAACACCGCTATCATACACGCCGTTGCTGTTCATGTCATGATACAGCTTTACCGAAGCCAGATGCGCCGGCGATATGGTGGATAGACCGTTGGTGCTCACGTCGATGTGGGTAAGCGCGTTCGTCGCGTCAGCGTCATCGCCGCGCAGCGAGAGCGCGAGTGCCGCCACGTTGAAACTGCCCTGCGACGGCAGATAATTCGCCATGATGTTGGTTATGAAGTTCGTCACCACTTTGCCGCTGTCGGCGCGTGCCTCGATGGAATTGGTGGCCAGCAGCGCCTGGTTGGTGAACACGCCCCCGTCCGGGCCTGCGCAGCGGAGATTCGTTATCTGAAAGAACACGGTATTCGACTTCGCGAGTTCTATATCATTCGTCAGCACGAACGCGAGATACAGCGTATCGGGCGTAAGGGCTTCGGTGGATATGTTCGAGATGGCGCAATCTATTGAGAACGATGCACCGCTGACAACGTTGGTCATACCGATATAGTTGCTTGATGTGAAATTGGTCGTATTCCGGTAGAGATACGCAAGCCCCGTGATATTATTCGACGAGTGCGTACTGCCGAGACGCACATCGATGCCGTTGAATATCTCGGTGGTGAGATTCTCGTAATCGCGGAACACCGTCATCACACCCGCGGGCACGAACTGATTGGACGAAAATGCCTGCGGTGTTGTTGCGTAATTGAATCCGGACAGATAAAAGTCGTACGGCTGCGAACGGTAATCGACGATGGTCATATTAGTCTGTGTTGACGGACCGTTCGTCGTACCGCTTACGAATGAGCTCTGCAGGAAATTGTACGTCGACCCGGGCACAAAGCCGAATGCCGCATTCGTTATCAAAAGGCCGAATTTCTTACCGACGGAATTCGTGTCGCCGCTCTTGATGTTGCAGCCCACGAAAAGCGTATACTGATTGGTATTGGTAAGCGCGAGCGCCGGAGACAGCGACAACCTCGCATATCCGGCACTGAGCGTCTTCACTGATAATTGCACCGCATGGGCTATCTGTCCGTCGTTATTCGTATTAAAGTACAGTGCCACGGTGGATACATCACTGTCGATGATCGTTGATAATCCGTTCGTCATCACATCGACATATGATAGATAATTAATTCCGTCTTTGTCATCACCCGCAAGCTGTATTTTCAGGTACGGCTGATCGATGTCGCCCTGTTTCGGATTGAAATTATTGATATTGGTAATGATCTGCGAGACCACCACATTGCCGCTGTCAACACGCGCTTCAGCTGATTTGTTCGTGAGAAGAATCAGATTGCCGTAATTGCTCTGCGGACCCCAGCAACGCAGATTTGTAATCTGAAAGTTCACGGAATTCGATTTCGCCGAGGTTATGTCATTCGTGAGTTTGAAAACCAGATACAGCGTATCCGGCACCGGCGCACGCGACCATACGATGTTCGAATAATCGCAGTTGATCGAGAACGGCTGCCCGTCAGTGACCGCATTACTGCCCACAAGCTCATCGCCGACGGTGAACACGCCGTCGCCGTTCGTTTCTTTGTAAATATACGCCCAGCCGTTGATGTTATTCGAAGCTGTTAAACTGCCGAGCTTCACATCCATGCCTTTGAACACCTGCGTATTGGTGCTCTCCGTGTCCATATAGGTGACAATGCCTGCAACCGGCACATACTGATTGGACGTGAACGCCGCGGGCAGCATCTCATATTTTACCGACTGGAGATAAAAGTCGTTCGTCTGTGAATCGTACGGAATTATGGCTGAAACGTATGCGTTCGTCGCCATCGGAAACGAATAGCCCGGAAACGGACTCACCGCCGGACGCGGATCGGAACCGTCATTATACTGATCAGAGAATATGATATTTGAATTCGACATTATCCTGAGCTGTATCGTGTGCGTATTGGTAGCGTTCATATCCACATCATACGCGCCCCAGAAAACTACGGCGTTCGTACCGGTGAGCATGATGGGATTTGCCGTAGACAGATTGAAATTGTTCTGCACATCCATATCCACGGCCATGACAACCTTATTCGACACCGTGCTGAACGCCACATTCGTCCCGTTGTTCGTGTCGATGAATATTTTGAGAAAACCGATGTCGCTTTTCACCGCCGTGCCGGCATTCGTCACCGTCATCTGCGACAGATAATTCGTTGCGTCCGGGTCCGCATTCGACAGTGTAAACTTGAACGCGCACCGGTTGAAATCACCCTGCCGTACGTTGCTCGTAATGACATTCTCAACATTGGCAAAAATGATGTGCGAGTCTACGCGTGCTATTGCATTCGAAAGCGCATTCGTGAGGTTTGGCAGATTATTCACCAGTCCGCCGCCCGGCCCGCCCGCCTTGATATTGGTGATCTTGATGGAAACGGTATTCGTGAACACGGCCGCTGCCGTGTTGGTGATATACAATGCCAGCCAGTACCGCGTGGGATACACAGGGTCGGTGGACTGATTCGTCTCGTCCGCGAACGGCACCACGGTGTTCATCGTCGGGTCCGTTATCCAGTTACTCGCCACGAGCGTGTAGTTATTGCTCGAGAACGTCTGCCGCTGCGCGTTCGTGCTCCGGTACACCAGAAGCTGACCGTACACATCCGCCTTCTTCCCGCTGAAGATCACATCGCAGTTACTGAGGCTCTCCGTAGGTGATTCACCGTCTGCCGTGATATCGAACCATCCCATGGGTACTATATTGGATACACCGATAGACTGCGGTGCGGAGTTTCCGCCGAGTACGACATTGAAGTCGTACGGATAGGTAACTTTGTTGGTGCTCACTCCGACCAACTGTGACGGGAAATATGTATTAGTTGAGAACAATGGGCTTTGCGGACGGATAACGCCATTATCCGCATAACATGCCCATTGATAGTTCGACCCGGCGAGCGGCGACCCTTTAACCTTGAAGGTCACAACATCAAGACCGCCCACGGTAATATTTAGATCAGAATAATCAAGTAGAATTATATTGCTGGATCCTTCGGCGTTTGTTACATTTAATATCTTTGAAACCGTCATCTTCGCTGAATTGGTGATATAGATCGAACTGAAATTCGTTATAATGCAATTTGTAAATGCAAACGGGATAACGATTGCCGCATGCGTAATGTTTGAATGGAATCCGCCGTTGGTAAACTGCAGATAATATGTAAATGTTACTTCATTTGAAGTACCTGATATATAACTTACCGTACTCGGACTTATAGACGCCTGTCCTTCCGGAGGATCGGTCTTGGCGCTCAGTAAACCGCTGCCGCTGCATTTTTTCCAACCCGTGGTAGCATATTTCCCCTTCTGCCCGGGTGACATAAGATCAAACTGCTCCGCATTGATATATACGGTAAACGGCTTTCCGGTGAATCCTTCATTGGTAATCTGCAACAGCATCCTTATTTCGATCACGCCATTCGTTGCGAAACCGGTATTTGTTATCTGATCACCCAGCACAATACGAATCTCGTTCGACATTGCCGCATTTGTCTGGAAATTCGTCATTATTGAAGCTTCACCATTCGCGGGAAATCGGCTTGACGAATACCATCCGTTCGTAAGCTGATGAGTGGTACCATCGTACCGCGTTGTTATCATAAAATAATTTGTATTTGTAAAGTCAGTATTCCAGCCGATGTACGAATCAGGTTTTTGTATTCGAATATAATTGACACCGGAATTCGTCATTCCCGGCAGTATATAGTTTGATATGATCAACGTAACCGGGACATAACTGCCGGAAACCCCGACATTGGAAGGACTGAAAGTGATCGCTGAGACATCGGCTACACTGCGAACCAGCACATCGTCGAAATTCGCATCGGCACGGGCGGGACCGTTTCCGGTAGTCGTGTAACCACCGCCATATCGATAATCCGCGGTCTTTTGCGCATGACCGAACATGAACTGAATATTATTGCTCCAGCTGACCGGTCGTGAACCGATATACATCCACTCGTTCGGAAGCGTATATTGCCCGTACGGATTGGGGTTTACAAAAAAGTCAACACTCGTGCCGGTATGAACCATTCTGAATCCGAGATTACTGGCATGCGGTACACCGTTTCCATAACCATATCCGCTGTCAACCGCACTGTCCGCATTGAAATTAAAGTTGATGATGTTAGACAGGTTGGTCGTTGTGCCGTCAGGTCTTATCGCGTTATTCAGCGCGAATGGAATAAGCGCGTTTTCAAAGTACGCAATGTATCGCCGATAATCACCTGTACCCCATACTCCCACTTCATTGCAAAACTCGATGCTATTATTGAATGTCTGCCAAAAATCGGCGTCAACACCCGTTTCAGTCTGGATTTTCGGAATGTTGTTTGCATCATCAACAAGCCACATACTGACGGCAGCGTGTCGTGACAAATCGCCAGACGCATCACTGTGTACCAGCAGATCAAGCCATGCATATGTTCGAATAATTTCAACACCGAACGGATCATATGCGTTGACATTATATTTATTTGTGTTCAAATCATATCTTCCGATCCAATAGCCTACGCGTTGGGCAGTGCCCGGATTACAGGAACGCGCGAGTGATAATGCGGCGGCATTCGTCAATCCGGTAATATCATCAAGATATATGCAGTCGTTTCCTGCCGTCGCGGCGCCATTTTTTGCATACGTCCACATCAGCACATGGTTTCCGGCGGGCATAGTATAGGTCACCTGCTTATATACCGCGGTATTCCCTGTGTTTGATGCCTGCAGTACACCATCTGAATAGAAGTATGCCCAGTCTGCATTCGTTTCACAGCTTGCCCGCCACCAGAATGAAATACTGGCCGGACCTTTCGCGGTTATCTGTACACTGGATGAATAGTTGTTCAGAATATATCCACTACGTATCGACCATGTCCCTGCATGCGCACTTGCATTGTTCCTGACCCAGTTTGTATCGCCCGAGAATAGATACTCGGGCGCGATTGCGGCCTCAAAGGTGCCGTCTATCTGATTTTCAATACCATATGTGTGTTTCGATATCATTCCCGTGTTTGCTGAATCTGTTGTCAAGGTTCCGTTCCCTCGACCATATGCCATATTTGTTATCCATTCATCCCCTCCGGCACCTGCAGAAAAATCTTCACTGTAATATGACGTTCCGGCAAATACCATCATCGGGTAAAGAATGACGAAGCATACTTTCATCAGATTACGAAACATGGGAGTCCTCCAAAAGTGAGATGGCAACGGCAGGCGGAAATATATTGTTGATTTCTAGAAACAAAACTTTGTTTGCATGGATTATATGAATCGGAAACATAACGCTTTTATCTGCCTCATAATAATCATCGGAAAACTGCGGCATAAAATTGACGCGGCCTTGTATGAATTGGAAAATACGCATAACACCTGCCGATAATACAAACGTTTACATTATAACAAATAAACCATCAAATAGTGATATTGTACATTCCCTATGGAACGGGGTACATTCCCTATGGAACGGGGTACATTCCCTATGGAACGGGGTACATTCCCTATGGAAC
>JACRPF010000018.1 GCA_016214035.1 Spirochaetota bacterium
CCTATGGAACGGGGTACATTCCCTATGGAACGGGGTACATTCCCTATGGAACGGGGTACATTCCCTATGGAACGGGGTACATTCCCTATGGAACGGGGTGCATTCCCTGTGGAACGGGGTGCATTCCCTGTGGAACGGGGTGCATTCCCTGTGGAACGGGGTGCATTCCCTCTAGAAGACTATCTGAATCGCAATTGTATACGTAAGTCCGAATACATCCTCATACTTCACCGCACCGTCGATGCGGTAATTCATGAGGCCAACGTCAAGGAGGAATCCCAATCCGCCGCTTACGTTCATCTTCATGTTCTTGGCATCTGCCATGCTGTCAATGTACGTTCCCGCGCGGAATTCGATGGTATCGAATATGCGGTGCATGGCGCCAAAACCCACACTCAGGTTCTCAAGCGATGAATACCCGCTGTGCAGGTACAGCATGGTAAGGTTATTCTCCATACTCAGCACATTATAGTTGAGATCGAACCCGAACGTCATGGGTAAAAGATCGCTTACCGTACCGCCGTAGCTGTACGGGAGCCCGAGATTACGCGCATAGAGACCGAACGCAAGCGTATTCTTTTTTTCATCCGAGCTCAGGTAGATAAGCTCGGTCATGTAGAGCTGCCAGTTGAAGTCTTCAACCATGTTGCCCGTCTGCTTTTTCGCCGAAGTAACGGCATCCGCCTTCGCTATTGAATTCTGTTCAATCTCCCTGGCATATGAGGCCTCGAGGCGCTCCACTTTCGCCTTATCATCTTTGACGACGAATTTTGCGATGGTCATGTCTTCGAATGAAAGATCGTTTTTCTTCGCATACAATGCGTCGATATCGGCAAGCTGCCGTACGCCTTTCGCCGTAGTCTCCGTGCGCAGTTGTACGATGACATCGTGCTTCGCCTTGTATATGCCGCGAAGAAGGTCCATGAAGAGCGTCCGCTCTTTGCGCTTGTATTCCTTCACCGACTCGTCACGGTCGTTCTGCGCGGTTGAGTTCAGAAAATCGAGTTCTTTCTTGAGCTTGATTTTCTTCAATTCACGGTTAAGGTCAGCCTCTCGTGTGGAAAGCGCTTTCTGCTGTTCCGTCAGCAGGTTCCGCAGATCCATATATTTCGCGTCCGCTTCAACGTCTATCATGTCGCGGTATTCGAACAGCGCAACGCGCTTATCAAGCGTCTTCAGCACCTTGTCATATAACAGCTGCTCTATCGACTCCAGTTTAACCTTGGCTATGTCCGCCTTCGCCGTCCCCACCGACAGCGCAAACTGCTGCACCTTCTCCTGGCGCGGGCTGCCAGCGCTCTCAAGCGGTATCCTGATTATTTTTCCCGCTTCGGGTTTTGCATCAGCCTTCACATTGTTGTATGAAATGATCGCCGGCGCTTTCGTTTCAGCACCGAGCTGTTTCAGTGCGATGGACTGCCACGTGTCATTCGTAACTATCTTGTAGTCGCGGTAACCTTTGCGGCTGTCATCGTTTCCCGAACCGGCAAGATAATCCTGATAGATCTTGATGATGCCGTCAACTTTTTTCATCAGATCGGCGTTCTGCGTGTATTTCTCAAGCTTCTTCCGGTAAAAATCGATGTCCGCGGTATTATTATCGATGTCGGCCGCGGTAATTTTTTTAAGCGCTTCGGTATTTTCACGCACCGTGTTGCTCGCAATGCCGATAAGCTGATTTACCTCGCCGTTAACCTTGCCGAGAAATTCCGAAACATAGGCGGCATCAATCTCCCGCTTGGCATCACGCGTGAATTCGAACATCTTTTCGCGCGACACATACATCGCACGCACATCTTCCTTTTTCTTCGTGTACCGCTGATTGAGTTCGAGTGTGAGCGACGCCTTAAGCGCCTGATATTCCTTGTCTTTCTCCGCTATTGCATCGGGTTTGAGCGTCTTGTTCTCTTTGAGCCCGGCGATACGGGCGTTCATCTCCGCTTCTATCGCGGCGGCCTTCTGCGCCCGCTCCTTCTCAACATCGTCCTCGCTGATGAGCTTTTCCGGCATGCCGACATACGGCGCCTCAAGCTTATACGCTAAATTGACATCGGCGAAGACGCTTCGCGCGGTGGAATCACCGATCATTGACTGGAAATAGTTGATATTGATACCCGCGTTGAACGCGTTCAGAAAATCGATCATCCCGTTCTTATTCGTTCCCTCATTCACCAGATTGAGGCTCTTGGCGCAGAACGTCACCGGAACACCCACGACGAATTCGCCCGGGCTGATATTGTTGATTACCACGGAACGCTCGTTCCTGTCCTCAAACGCGCCGTAGCTCAGATACGTGCCGTATGCGCCGAACCGCAGTCCTTTGACGAAGTCGCTTTTCATGCCGAACATGATATTTTCAGCTGCAATATCCTCTACAACCGCATTGTGGAAGAAAAACACTTCCATCTTGTCCCTGCTGCCGAGCGCGCCGCTGTACGTCCTCGTCGCCGGCGTGCGCGCATCAAGGATGTCATAGCATTTCCCGACCGCAAGCACATGCGGCGGGGCGTCGTACAGCAGAGTGCTTGTCGCCGAAAGACCGGCGGCCGCAATTATCATAACCGCCGCGCATAGTGCTGTGAAGTTCATGGTAGATCCTTTTATGGTTCTCATGGCATCCTCCCTTATTTCTTCACAAGCACTTTGACTTTCTTATTGTAACCGTTCGGACCGGTGACGATACCGAGATAGATGCCCGAGGGCACGAGCCCCCCGCCGGACATCGTTCCGTTCCATTCGGCACTCTTGAATTCGGCCGTGAACGGCACCTCACCGATCTTATGACCCACTGGCGTATAGATGTGAAGCGTGTATTTGCCCACATCCTCCGCTTTCGTGGTCTCTTTGAGGTACACTGAGAACTTTTCTCCGAGCGCCGGATTGAATATGGTCTTTGTGGGAGCGCTTATCGCCGACGCATCCATGATGATGCCCGGCAGTATGGTGCACTCCTCGGTAGTATCCGGCGAATAGTTGTTGAGCACGAGCGCATACGCCTGTCCCTGAATCATGAGCGGCGCAAAACCCGTCTGCTCGGTGCGGTGCAGCGCCACCTTTACCTTATCGCGTATGTTTGCGTTGTCGTGCACTTTCATCGACACGATGTACGAGCGCTCGGTACTTGATATCGGCTGAGCCGTTTCAAACAGCACCTTGGCCTTATTGTCGCCGCCCACCGAGAAGCCGGCAGGTATGAGCGCGTCGGACCCGTCAAGCACGCCGTTCGACACGCCGGTATCAGCGAACACGGACATCAATGCGATGTCGTTGGTGCCCACCACCGTGCCTTCAAGCGAGAAATTGAATCCGTTGAGCGTGAACGCGGCGTCGCTGTCGTTTGCCTTCACTTTGACGAGCATTACCTGCACTTTATCCTGGCCCTGCTTCGCATACGACCCGGTTGCAAGCAGCGATGTCACTGACACCGTAACGGCCGGGTTCTCAAGCGCAATCGGATACACCGGATAGGTGTTCAGAAGCGACGCGCGCTCCACCTTGCCGCCGTCGGGTCCGGCGCATTTCACTTCGCAAACACGGAGCTGCGGGCGCGCCGCATCGTTGAAGGTAATCGGCGTGAACGTCACGAAGAACCGGTCCGCATTCGGGCGGATGGAGTTCGTATTCGCGGGGAACAGAACGGTAACCACGGAATCCGTGGACGATATGAAATAATTCGTTGACAACTGGGCACCGGTCTTGAAGTCGAACGTCGCCGTTGAGTTCGAATAGACGCGCAGATATCCGGTGAAGGGCACATTCGTAGTGAGGTTCGTCACCACCACGCCGTACACCGTTTCAACGCCGCCGCCCTGGCCTTCTCGGTACATATCGAAAGCCACAAGCGCAACTTCCGAATTCGATATTGCCTGACCGTTACTCTGTGCGTACACCTGATAAATATATTCATCCCACCATTCTTTTGTCGGGTCGACGACATAGAGATTCGTCATCGGCAGCGGCCCGTTGGTCACCCCGGTGGCAAAACCCAACTGCGTCTGGCCGTCGTTGATCATGTCGACGAACCGGAGCGCAGAAATGTTGGTACTGGTATTGGAACTGCCGATGGTAAGTCCTACCGATTTACCGTCAAGTGAACCGACACTGAAACCAACGAACACGGTAACCGCATTGGTCCCCTTCAGTATGATCGGTGAATCGCCGAGATCAAGTGTTACACCATCATCATTATTATCAATCGATGCGAGCGTGGTCCCGAGTTTGCCGCTGATCTTATTTGTGGCAAGATACAGCGTTGTGGCAACACCCGAGTCCGCCGTAATCGAATTGCGCTTTACGTCAACATACCGCAGATAATTCGTCGCGTCCGCATCGTCACCGGCAAGTGTGAACGCGATGTACGGGTTCTTGTCGCTGTTCACATACACCGAACTGTCGATGAAGTCGTTTGACATTACGCCCACGACAACGTTGTAGCTGTCTACACGCATCACCTTTGAACGGTAATTCGTCAGTGTTTCTACATTTTCAAACTTATTGGTGCTGCCGTTGAAATACAGATTGGTAATCTGAAATCCGATGCGATCGTTCTTGGCGAGCGATATGCTGTTCGTCAATTCGAACACCACATAGAATTTATCGCCGAGGAACGTGTTTGAACTGTTAATCGGCGCATTGGTGGGATTTCCCGTATTTGAATCGGCGATGCTGCAGCGGATGTCGAAATCCTGACCGGCGACCACGTTCGTCCAGCCGACAAGATAATCCCCCGCATCAAAGCGTGTCGATTCGAGTGTATCATTGGTGCTTTCGCGGTAGAGATACGCGATGCCGCTGACATTCGATTTGATGCCGGTGCTGAAGGTATGCACCGCAACACCGTTAAACGAATCGTCATTGGGCGTTATATCGCCATAGATGCGGATATACTCAACCACCGTTTTCTGATTCGTCGTGAACGCTTCCGGCATGAAGTTGTTCGTCGATTCTTTAAGGTTGAAATCGAATGGATATTCCGCAAGCGGATATATCTGATGATTTGAAGGCGTTGCCGGCGAAGCTGCACCCGCATTCGTCACGCCTGCGTTCGTCGGAAATAATCCGCCGTAACCGTCGGCGAACGTCAGCGAACGTGCCGTATTGGTAAGCCGCAATCCTATGGTATTGCCCACTGTACCACCGAATTTCACCTCGAATCCGATGAGCAGCGTATTCGATATTCCGCCCAATGGATACGGCGTTGCAAGGTTTATCACCGCATTCTTTGTGCCGTCGAGATTCGCGTATCCGATGCCGACGTCGTTGGTACTGTTGAAAATACCGGTACCATCAACGTTATGGAACACGCGCACAGCACCTATATCGGCCGCGGTGGCTGTTCCGAAGTTTGAAACCGAGATTGATGAGAGAAAATTCGTCGCATCAGGATCATCACTTAAAACGAGCACCTTGAGATTGTTTGCAAAATTCGCCTGAGGTACCTGCGTGCCGTCTGCTTCAAGCGAACTTGCGTACACACCCACGCGGTAATTGTCGATGCGGCTGACAACTGACGGGTAGTACACGTTCGTAAACTTATGAACGTTGGTAACTACTGCATTGGTGGGGCCATCCGGTCCGATGCCGCGAATCGCCGAGATATAACCGTTCACCGTATTCGTGTACAGCGCAGTCGTACCGCCGTTAGTAACGCGCAGTACCGCCCACAGGCGTGTCGGCGTCAGCTGCTGACCGCTGAAATTGTTCTCGTTGAATTTCACCGAGATAGGCAGATTCGGGTTCGTGAAATTCGTTTTCCCGAGAAACTTATCGTTTGTCTGGAATCCATCAACATTATTGGTATCACGGTAGATATACAGTTCGCCCTGCATGTTAGAACTGAGCCCACCGAAGACGACATCCACATTGGTCACGCGCTGTGCAGAAAGGTCTTCGTTCACGTCGGCAATCAGGTCTACAAACGCGAGAGGATACAGGTTCGACACCGCCATCGAAGGAGCAACACCGAAATTGTTGCCGCCGTTCAGGATGTAGAAGTCCCAGGGATTATTATTGAACGACTTGATCGTCACATAATTATCCACCGCGGGACCGGAGGTGGACCCAGACAGATACGCATACTGCGTGAAGTTGTCGTCAATGCCGTCCATGAGACCGATTGCATTATTGGTGAGTTTCAGTCCGAACGTATTGCTCACAACGTTCTCACTGCCGCTCACGTCATACCCGACGAACAAGATGGTTTCATTCGTACCCGAAATAGCTAACGGCACGGTGAATTGAACACGTGTCTGGCCATTCGTGAACGAGCTGTATGCGAGCATGTTGAGCGACGGATAGCTCAGTATCTTGATATACGGAATGTGTCCGATATCGAAGTTCAGGTTCGTAGCATACTGGTTGGTTGAAACATCTATGTACGAGACAAAGTTCGTACTGTCGGGATCGTCGCCCTTGAGCGCTAACTTGAGATACCGGTTATTAAACGACGACTGCACCGGATTGAGCGGCACCTGATCGTTAAGGATATAGCTCACAATCACATTGCCGCCGTCAATACGTGCTTTCCTCGAAATGTTTGTCAGCATCGTCTTATTTGTCACAATACCGCCGTCCGGACCATCGCAGCGGACATTGGTGATCTGGAACACCACGGTGTTGTTCGAACACAGGCCGATGTTGTTCGTAAGTACGAAAAGCATATACACCCTGCTCGCATTCGCCTGGTCTATGGTGATATTCGTCGTACTGCAGTTGAGCTGAAACGGCGCACCGCCGAGAACAGCGGTTGTGCCGAGGAGCTGGTCCTCGTTTGTCTTGAAGGTGGACACATCGTTCGTCTCAAGATACAGCGACGCAAAACCGTTGATGTTTGTCGAAAGCGTCGTCGCATTCGAGACGATGACATCAACACCGAGGAAATGCTGTATGGTAGGCTGATCGTTATCCATGGCTATCCGCAGCGTTGCGGCCTGCACCAGCTGATTCGACGTGAACGCCTGCGGCACCGTGCTGTAATCAATTCCGGTGATGATGAAGTCAAACGCCTGCGCCACATACGGCACAATCACGTTCGTGGACAGTACGCTTGGCAGCGGCGACGAGCCGGTAACCGTGGGGAGCAGATTATAGAAATCATTATACTGATCAGAGAACACGATGCTGCTCACCGAGGGAATCTGGAACGCCAGCGTATTGGTGAGCGTAGCAGAGAAGCCCACGTTCGCCGATATCCAGTATATGCTGTTCGTACCGTTCACTGCTACCGGCGGATTGAAGGTTATCACATACCGCTTATTGGCATCCATCGACGCGGTGCCCACAACAGTGTCCGAACCGCTGAATGCACGGTCCCCATTGTCACGGTACACCTGTATGAGACCCATATCGGAGTTACTAGCCGTACCGCGATTAGTCACTGTCATGTTTGTAATGTAATACACGGCATCCGCATCAGCGTTCGTCAATTCAAGACGTATCGCCAGCGCGTCATACGTTCCCTGTTTCTGAGAGTTGGTGAGAAAGTTCGTCGAGAAAATATAGAGCTGGTAATCGTCCACGCGGCTCATGTTCGTGCCGTCGTTCGTAAACAGCTCTTTATTCGTGATGGTATTCATGTCAGGACCGGCGCCGTTAAGATCAGCCAGTCTGAACGCAACGGTGTTCGTATATACGTTGCGCGAACCGTTGGTCACCGTGAGTGTGAGCCAGTAGCGGGTGGGCTCCAGCGGATCGGATGACTGCAGATTGTCCGAGAAACTGATGACATTGGTGCCGTACGTGCTGATAGAATAATTCGTTATCAGTTTGTCGGCATTGGTTACGAGAGTTGTGCTGTCATTCGTATCACGGTACAGCGATACAATGCCGGTGATATCCGCATACTTGCCGGAAAAATAGAAGCTCATGTTCGTGAGCGCTTCCGTAATGAAGTTCTGGCCATCCGCGACCACGACAAAATACGACATGACATACGTATTGGAGACGGTTATCGCCGCGGGGGCATTATTCACCGCGTTGAGCACCTTGAAGTCCCATGGCCGCGAGGTCAGCGAGGATATTACCACGTTCGTCTCGAGCGCGGGACCGGATGCGGGTGACGCAAAAACATACTGTGCAAAACCGTCGTTGATGGCATCCGTCACGCCGATAGAACCGTTCGTGATGGTGAAACCCAATTGTTTGCCGATAGCGTTGGTATCATCGCTTGATACGTCGAAGCCCACGAGGAAGCTATAGAGATTCGTACCGATGATCTCGAACGGCGATGAGAACGCGAGACGGGCTGCGCCCTGTGCATTGAGCTCGCCGACCGTCGCAATGCTGTCAGTGCCGCTGTCATAGATTCCGTTCTTGTTCACATCGTTATACAGCTTAACCGATGCAAGGTGCGTTGATGTTATGGTCGAAAATCCGTTTGTCTTGACATCGATATAGGTGAGGAAATTCGTGGCATCCGTATCCACACCGGAAAGGCCCACATTCATATAGGTTACGTTGAACTGCCCCTGACGCGGCAGATAGGTGGACTGCGCATTGGTGATGAACTGCGTTACAATGCCGTTCTGGTCAATACGCGCCGTTGTAGATGTATTCGACAGTATTGAGATATTGGCGACGAGATTATCCGGACCCGTGCATCGTACGTTCGTTATCTGGAACGTCATGGTGTTGGTGCGCACGTTCGTGATGTTCGCGTTCGTAAGCTTAACCACAAGATAGAACGTGTTGGGATTGAACTGGTCACTCGATATGTTCGAGTAATCCGAGTTGATGAGGAGGTTCGCGCCGGCGGAGATAAAGTTGCTCCCGATGAGCTCATCCGCGGTTGAGAACGAGGTGTTGCCGTTCGTTTCTTTATAGAGATACGCAACTCCGTACGTATCCACATTCTTTCCACCGAGGACGAGATCGATTCCCTTAAGTATCTGCGTCGTGGGGCTTTCGGTGTCGGCATACATGCTGAACGAACCGACGGTCACATACTGGTTCGTGGTGAACGCCTGCGGCAGCTGGTCATACGTATTGCCGATAAGCGAATAATCGAATGTCTGCGAAGTATACGGTATGAGCCGGTTGGTGGCCGGTATAGGCCCGAGCGGGAATGTACCCTGAACCGCGGGTTTTGCGGATGAATAAGTATCGTTGTAGTTATCGAAGAATATGATATTCGTCGGCTGCAGCACCTGCAGTGCTACGGTATTGCCCACGGTACCGTTAAGTTCCGTGTCATAGGCGCCGAAGAATATCTCCTGATTGGTGCCGGTGAGCATGACCGGCGGATAGATGGACAGCGTATACACGCGTGAACCGTTGATAGTCCCGGCCATTACCGCCGGATCCGACGAAGCGTTAAATCCGTTCCGGTTGGTGTCATAGAAAAGCTTGAGATATCCGATATCGGTGTTCGACGCAGTACCGGTATTCGTGAGCACCATACCGTAAAAATAGTTCGTGGCATCGGGGTCCGCGTTCGAGAGTATCATCTTGAACTGCACATTGTTGAACGAACCCTGCTTCACGCGTTCCTGCGCGATATTGGTCGTATAGGTTACATACACAAGATGCGTGTCAACGCGGGTCGTCTGTACATTGCTTCTGGTGGCCTTATCAATATTGTCGATGAGTCCGCCGTTCGGACCGCTTGCGTTGATGCCGCCGATGAAACACTTGAAGGAATTCGAAAACACCGCCGCGTTTGTGTTGGTAACGTTGAGCGCCACCCAATAACGCGTGGGCGAACCGGCGTTGCTCGACTGGTTCGAATCACCCGGAGTAATCGGTATATAGTTCGAATCCGTGCCGGCCGGAAAAAGTACGTTCGTGACAAGCGTATATCCCGTTGAGAATGCGCTGTTGTCGCCGTCATCACGGTACACATACAGCCGTCCGCTGACATCCGGATGATTCCCCGTCAGCATCACACTCATGCCGTTTATCTTCTCGTTGGTGTCCTTATCCTGCGCAATGCGCACATACGCCATGGGCACGATGTTTGTTACGCCAAGTGACTGCGGCGTGATGCTGACCGCATCAACGATCTGGTAATCCCAAGCCGCTTTGCCTTCTCCCTCCGGCAGTATGATGAGCGTCTGATTGGCGTATATATCGTTCGTCTGTGCCTGATAATTGCTGAAGCCGGACCCCGGCACGGAACCTGATTTCTCAATCCATGACCGCATCGATGTGCCGTTCGTATTCGTCTGCGGCGCGCCAACAACATCGAACGCTATGACATCCAGACCGCCGGGGGCGAATACGATGCCGGCATTCGTATAGGTGATTAAAATGTAGTTGGATGCATTCGTCGCCGGGCCGCCTGACCAGTTCGTCACAACGCGCCAGTTACCAGGCTCATTTGTGCCGAGCAATATTGAATCAACATTAGATATTGCGCAATTAGTCATCTCGGATGGTATCTCTATTGCAATCTGAGTTATATTCGCAGGATTATTCGTGAATGCCTGAATATAATATGCGAAGGTGAACGCAAGCGGTCCTTTTGTTATACTCTGCTGTTTGAGACTCGCATACGCGCCGATGCCGCCCGTTGGCGCTTTCAACGTAACTGAACCTCCGCCGGATGACTGCCAGCCGCAGGTGGCATAGTTATTGATCGTCTGATTATTGATCAACGGATCAAAAAGTGCTGCGTCAACTTTTCCGGTAAAACCGAATGTCCCCGTCCTATTGACACCCGGCATCACACGCTGTATCACTTTTATTGTTGTTGACTGCGCGGTATTCGTTGTTACCTGATACCCGAGCCGTATCCATAATTCATTCCCGTTGGTGTTCGTGCGAACTGCACATTCGCCAGGATTAATATTTCTTGCCCTGCCGCCGATATACGATTCCCAGGCGACGTTGGTATTCGTCTCGAGCACACCGTCATTGTTGTAGTCGGACAATACAAACAGATTGGTCGCATTGGTAACCCAGTTAGACCAGAGTGCTGATTTGGTGATCATGATAACATTGATGCCGGCATTTGTCGATGTATTCGTTATTGTGTTCACGAATTCGAACGTTACATTTCTGAAATCACCGCTGTTCGAACTCTGATCCTCGGAATCGATAGATACCGCCATAGACGACACATCCGCGGCAGAACGCACGGTGACTGCATCGAACGCAGCATTCCAATAACCGTTCTTACCCTTACCTTCCTGACCGATTGCCATGCGTAAATCATTACTCCAAGACACCGGCTCATCATAGAGGAAACAAAATTCATTTAACAGTCCGCCGGACCCGTTCGGGTTAAAATAATATGCCACCTTATCCCCATTATGAACCATCCTGTACGACACATTAATCCCGGTGATAGCTAATGGCGATGCTCCAAACCGCTCTGTGATACCTGCAAGTGATAGATTCGTTACTGTCACTCCATCGGCGCGGACCGCATTCGTCAGATTCAGCTTCTTCTCAATTCCTCCAATATATGCGACGGTAAATGAGGTAGTACCCACTGCTGCGCTATATTTGTGGGTAAATGTACCAAAATTGTTGAAATTCTTTCCGGCGACTTTATAATTCTCAATTGAAGTTTCTTTATCCTCCACCAGCCAAATGTCCTGCATGATAGTCTGATTGAATGACTGCGGGGCGTTCCCCACAAAATATGCAATATTGGTCACTTTCGTTTCAAAACCAAACGGCGCTACCGGTGACGCGGAAAACGACGAATTCGTATAGAGTGCAACTTCAGAAAAGAAAGCACCGACAGCATCGGCATCACCGGGAATATTACCGCCGGTTCTTAAACAGCCGCTGTTTGTATTAAAAGCAAATTCTGTTGTAAATGCAGCATCTATATTAATATACCCTTCTCGGCCGAGGTACAGCTTGTTGGTATACCACTTGTTAAAATCAGCAGTGTTGGTAAACTCGGTGGCAAAATAATTACCGGCGTAAATTGACGACAGCAGCGTCATCAAAACGCTCAGCGCTGTAATTACTTTTTTTGCTTTTTTCATAGAACACCTCGTATACATTTATGCTGAAAAATGATTTTTACTGATTGCAGCGGTGATAATATGGCATGGCGGTGTTGACTGCAATATGACACGCACGCGCCTCCATGCCAAAATCAAATCGAAAAATGAACGATAGACCGGAGATCCTTCTCAGGCACCTTAGAGTGAACGCTTAATAATATCACGGCGATTAAAAGCTGTCAAGCTATGATTCGCCTGATGTTATGTAAACGTTTTCATACGATGCCTAAAAAAAACACTCCTCAAATTATATTAACCGATACTCAATAAAATAGTGAACACTTTTTTTCGTTTATCGAACACTGCACATCGATGTTGAAACCGTATCTGCTCCGCTTTGAAGTTGTTCCGCCTCTCTACGGTTCATTAACAGGCCGACAATGTATTCCGGGTCAGGACAGATGCGCTATATCGTCTAAATCCGCAGCATTACGCCGCCGTAGATGCCGAAAGCATCCGAGTTCACGCCTGAATAATCCTTATACGGCTGCCACCAGAGAAGATTCTCTCCCCGGGCGAAAACCGTCAGCGACTCCCAGGTGTATGAAACATTGAGATTCACTTTGCTGCCTGCGCGATATTCATCGAACTGCCGATGCCGTTATATATTATCATATTGGTGATACGATTGTAAAAACCGGATACATCGATGACGAGTATAGTACCGAGCATCGATTCGCGGATTCCCGCATCTACACCAAGGATCGACTCGTTCTTTGCCGTCATTGAATAATTGCCGAAGGACATTGCCGGCAGCGTCTTGCCGTTTCCGGCCGAAGCACGGGCCTCAAGTCCGACAGCCTGCGCTTTGATAAGAGCCGATATCCTGTATGTCACATCCATGATGAATTCAGTACCGCCACCGCTTCCCCACTCCATACGCGCCACCGCGGTGAGATAGACCGAGTTATTGAGTATGAGACAGTTCTCAATGCCGGCCGCCCCCCACATGCCGCTGCTTCCGTATTCGTTGTCATCATTGTTGCTGTTGGAGATTACCGAGTTACCCATGGCGTCATTGGTCTTTACGTCAAGAAACATATTCTTCGGCAGCACATCGAGCGTGAACAGCAGGGTGTCAATGTCCTGGAACGTGAATATACTCTGCCACTGACTGCACTGATATCCGGTGCGGTAACGCGCTTCGGTATAATAGATATCGTTCGATGAGATGGCATCGGTATCGAATATGTCGCTGAATGAGAATTGAAACAACGCTTTGTGTTTCCACCATGAGGTGAGCGTCTGCGAATAACTGAAACGCCCCGATACATTTTTTGCCGTCCTCGTACGGTCGGTATCGTCGGCATATGCGCCGTCATCAACGCTGCAGGCGGTATCGCTGTAATACATGTCAAATCCGAAACGGACATCGCCGATGGGATTGAACCCGAGCCGTGCCGCCACCACCGAATTATTGATGCCGTCATTCTCGCCGCTGCCGTTGGTGGGCGCCGCCGCGGAAAAACCATGCGCGTTCATCTGCATTGCGTTCAGTGAAAAATCGAACCGCTCGGAACCGAACAGCATTCCCGCGCGCACTTTCCACATATCATGCATTCCGCCCATGGCGGTGAGTTCCGCGGACTGTCCGGTGCCGCGTTTCATGATGATATTGATGACACCGCCGTTCGCGCCGGTACCGAACCGGGCGGACTGCGGCCCGAAAATAACTTCTATTTTTTCTATCCCGTCGATGGGCATATACGCGATATCCGCGGAAAGATTAGCGTTTGCGGCACTGGAAAGCTCTGCGCCGTTGAGGAGCACTTTCACCGAATTCGCAGATGCACCGCGAAGCGTCACCGATGCGCTGCCGGCCAGTCCTCCCCGCGAAAGCACATAGACACCGGGCACTGTTGCGAGCGCCTGAGCTACCGTACGTACACCGCTTCTCTGAAAATCCTTTTCGGTAACGACAACAGCACTGTCGCCGGACACAATGCGGGATTCATCTACGGGAAGCACAGCTGTCTTTACTGCAGGAGCAGGCGCCGCGTTCGTTGCCGCACACAATACCGCCGACAAACATATTCCGATGAAGATGGCCGCATGTTTCATAAAACGCTCCTGATACTAGTCACTGCTTGCATTATAGTGCATTCTATTTTTATTTCCAGCATCGTCTGTTAAATTATCACACACACCTGCCGATAATAGGTTCACGTTGTGCCGGGAAATCCTCCCGCAGGGCGATAAAGGACGGTTTTTTTCATGTCTCAGCCCCCCTTGTTCAGGCCGCCCGTAAAAATACTGCTGCAGATTCTCGGCGCAGTCGTCTTTGCCTGCGCTGCGGTCGGCATCGTTTACTTTTCCCGTATGATATTTCAAAACGGTATACTCCTGTCCCTTGCCGCAAGCGCCGCGCTGCTTATACCTATCCACTTTGCCCTCACTACGCTGGCGCACCGTATAATCGTCAAATCACCTGCGGGCCACGACTCGCTCAGAAATTTCAACCGGCGGCTCATAACGATACTCGATATTGCAAAACTGTCGTCATTCGTCACCGTGCACATAAAGAAAATATGCGACGCATCATCATCGGCATTCATACTTCGTGATGAAAATGCGCCGCAGTTCCGCGTCTGCGCGGCCGAAGGCATTCATCATGTCAAAGGACGCACGCTTGCCGCGGGAGGTCTTGCCTCCTGGTTCGGAACGCATCAGAACTCGGTAATGCGACGCTCACGGCGTTTCTCCCGCAGGGCGGCAGCCATCCGAACGGACATGGACATGCTCTCGGCTGAACTGTGCGTACCGCTCTGCATCGGCGGCAGGCTTATCGGTATTCTGACGGTAGGTAAACGTCATGACCGGCGGCCGTACACACGATCACAGATGATGTTCCTGCATGCGCTTTCAGATGAAATAGCCATCGCGGCGTCGAACGCGCGGTCGTATAACGATCTCACGCGCACCTACTTTGAAACAATTGAATCGTTCGCTTCGGCTATCGAGGCCAAGGACGCATATACGCGCGGTCATTCGGACCGTGTTACCGCGATATCCCTGGCGATAGCCCAGACACTGAAGCTTTCGCAGGAGCATGTGGACACACTGTCGTATGCGTCCATGCTGCACGACATCGGCAAAATATCCATCGACGGAACCGTACTCAATAAACCGTCATCGCTTACATCGGATGAGATGTCAATCGTCCGCAAGCACCCGGCCGTGGGCGAATCAATCATCGCCCCCATCGCGTTCCTCAGCAAGGCGCGGCACGTGGTGAGGCATCACCATGAACGCTGGGACGGCAAGGGATATCCGGACGGCATCGCGGGTGAACGCATACCGCTCCTGTCGCGCATCATCACCGTCGCCGACGCATTCGATGCGATAACCTCGTCGCGTCCGTACCGCAGAGCGCGCACGCACAAAGAGGCGCAGCATGAAATCATTCAGCACCGCGGCACGCAGTTCGACCCGGTAATCGTCGACGCATTGATGAAAGTCCCCGAGCAGCAGCTCACCACCGGCAACTGATCATTCATCCCGAAGCCAGTCTATCATCCCGGGGCGCACCGACATACGCACCGCGGCGATGACAGCTATCGCGCCCGCACCGGCGACCATGACCACGCACAGCAGCACCGGTGTCCACGGAAGCGACCGTGACAGCGCCGACGGCACCACCGCGATGAGCGCCGACACAAGACCGGCAGTAACACCGGCAGTGAGCAGAAAGAACTGCTCGATAGCGTTCACAATGATTATCTTCCGGTGTGAAAAACCCATCGCATTCATCAATGCACGTTCACCGCGGCGCTCATCAAGTGTACGCAAGAGCACAATTCCAAGGCCTGCGGTACCGAGCATGAGTCCGAAAGCGCCGAGTGATAGGAATATGGAAAGATAGGTGTGTTCTACGGAACTGAACATCATCAAACGATCCGGCGCCGTCATTATCGCGGCGCCGTAATCGCGCAGGGTACGGGAAAGTACTTCCTGTATCTGAGCCGCTTCGCCGCGCGCGGCATTCGCATCCACAAGAAACATCGTCGCCCGCGCCGATGACGGAAAGTGCGCCGCAAGATCGCGCCCGGACACGATGATGCCTCCCTGCAGAAGTGATGACGCGAGTGTTGCAACAATGCGCACATCCACCGGCCGTCCATGTTCATCCTGATAGGTAATAACATCACCGAGTTTCTTCGCAAGCCCCCAGGTGAGGACCGTATCGTCGACAATGCCGTTTATCGCTCCGTCCGCCGGAGTATCGTTGAGCAGTCCCCACGGGCTCTGTTTTTTAACAACGTGTGCAACACGGCTGTCTATACCTACAAAGGTAAAAGCACCGCGGGATTCGAAGTCGGCGGGGTGTATACCGTATAACGGCGGTAACGCGGCGCGGTTGAGATTCAGACAGCTTGCATCGTCCCCGTCGCGGACACGTACCGGCACAAATGACACATTCGAGAATGATGAAACGCCTATCCTCCGCTGAATCTTTGCGTCATTAAGATCAATCGCCATCGGAATTGCCGTCTCGATGAAAAGCGAAAAACCGCCGGTCCCGGATGAACGTTTATGGGCATCCGCGGCACTGTCCTGCCGGTTCGCCGCAACCGCTATCGTTATGAACAGACCGCAGGCGATAAGCGCCGCGGCGGTGATGCTCGCACGCGGTTTTCTCGCGGCCTGACGCAGCGCAAGCCGGAACACCGTCAACGGCGATATGCTGTCGCGGGCGATGATACTGAAAATGATCCGAAGCCCCGCAAGGACGGTGATGAGAACGAATGTACCCGCCGAGAAAAAAGCCTCGGCACGCTGAGCACCGCTCACGCCCCAGATGAGCGAGGCGATAAGTCCCGCACCGCTCACCGCGAACAGTATATACGTTCCTTTTCCGATGACGTTCCGCGAACTGCCGGCAGCATGTATCGTCCTTGAAAATGACCGGCGTATGACAACCGCCATCGCGATAATGCCTGCCGCAGCCGATACCGCCGCACCGATGACTATCGACCGCACCGTTACCGATATCAATATCTCCGTGCCGGCAACAGCCCCGTACCACACCGAGTTAAGCGCATATACGATGATGGCGACATATGCCATACCGAGCAGAATGCCGATGAGCGCACCTGCGACAATGCCTGCCGCATGTTCGATTATGAACATATTAATAATCCGTGCCGGTTTAAATCCGAGCGCGCGCAATGCCGCGGTTTCCGGTGAACGCCGCTCCACCGCGAGTGTTGCGATGAGCATGGCAAGTATCAGCGCCGCAGCGACGATGAAGATGCCGAGGCCGAGAAATAACTGACCGAAATCAACCGTACCCCGGGCAGCCTTCATCGCCGCGTCACGCACCGGCATAAATCTGAACCCGAGCTCTGCCGGATCAATCGTCCCGGTGATTCGTGCGGCGAGAATCTGTTCATCCTGCAACGGAAAACGGAGCGCCGTCACCGAACCAAAATCGTTGCGCCACATCTGCCGGGCCGCTTCAAGCGAAACCAACGCTTTCGGCGTACCGCGATACCGGTTCCAATAATCCTCATCTTTTTTGCGTATGCGTTTCAGGTCTACCGGCATTCCCGGTTTCCAGTCGCGGCAGTTCGCCGTATCGGACAGCCCCTCGATATCGGGCATAAGTCCCCGGTTTTCCTCATTCGCATTCACATCAATGACAGCCGAGACGGTGAACGTGCTGCTGCGTTCCACCAGCCGCCGTTCCGCGTCGAACGCATAATAGCTGAGCATGACATCAGAACCGGCCGACGCATGGATATCATCCGCAAGCCAGCGATTTATCACGATGCTGTTTGAAGCAATACCATGCGCGGATGCCGCAAACGAATACGGCGTCTCACGGTCTTTGTATCGAATTCCGTTGACGAAATAACCTATCACCGGCGCCATCCGGGCATCGGCATTTCGCGCCGCCCGTTCTATCACCTCATCGATGAACACACGCTCCGACCGCAGCTCGATGATGCGGGCGGAAGGATAACGCACCGAGCGTATATCCGCATCGGCGAGTCTCCAGCTTTTTTTGAATGCCCGCGCTGCAGCTTCCGGTGGAACATCCGCGACAATCATGTTAGCCCTGCCGGCCTTTCCTGTCCGTACCCCGAGTTCGTCGATATCAAGAAATACCGATGCCGCAGCTTTCCCCATCAATAAAGAAAAATCACCAAGCACATCGGCAGGTGCAATCGAGGCTACACGCAGTGTCATCGGGATCACGCTGTCCTCGGCGCTTCTGAACGGCATATCGGCGGGAAGCGCACCCGGCTTTTCAATGCGGAGTATTATGGCATCCCCGTTCGTCACACCGAGCATCGCAGCCGCCCTACGGTTGATGCGTACTTCACCGTCGGCTAATTGCGAAACCGCGGCAGGCGCGGTCGCACAAGCCCAGAATCGTCCGTCAACGCCGTACGCGTTTACCGCAATGCTCCGGCCAATGGATGACGACGCCGTTGCGCCGAGTGAGAGAACCGGAGCGGCATGCCCCTTCGTTTCGCGCGCAATGTCAACGGCGAGCATGCTTCTGAAAAAACGATCACTCTTGAGCGCTGCGGTGATGCGTCCCAGACGCTGTGCGGCATTACGCTGCAATGTCGCATTGACGGAATCGCCCGCGGCAAGCGCCCCGATGATGACAGCGGATGCAAGCGCGATGCAGAGCGCCATGGCAAGATGCGTCCTGCGGTAATGGATGATGCTTCGAAGAATATACCGTACCGTGTTCATATCAGATTGCGGTGAGCGTTCCCGCATGGAGTGCATAATGCGTCCCCATACGGCCGGCGACTTCATGCGAATGCGTTACAACAACGAGCGCCCGGTCATGTTCATGCGCGAGCGCTACGATGAGATCGGTAACCGCGAGCGCCGACGCCTGATCGAGAGAACCGGTAGGTTCATCGGCAAGTATTATCGCGGGGTCGTTGATGAGCGCGCGTACAACGGCGGTACGCTGACGCTCGCCCCCGGAAAGCGTGGCGGGAAATGCGTTCAGATGACCGCTGAGCCCCACACGGCCAAGCAGCGTGACAGCACGTTCATGATGCGCCGGCGAGACTTGTTTTGCTGTGGCCAGCACAGGCAGCAATACATTTTCAAGCACCGTGCATTGCGGCAGGAGATGATGCTGCTGAAAGATAAAGCCGATATCGCTGCTCCGTATACGCGCCCGCTCATTCTCGTCGCTCATAGCGATATCGCGGCCGTTTACGGATACCGTGCCGCGGTCCGGCGTATCAAGCGCACCCATGATGTTGAGCAGCGTGCTTTTCCCCGAACCGGACGGTCCGATGACCGCAGCCGTATCGCCGCGCGAAAGTGAAAATGACACATCCTGCAATATCGTCGTCGCCGTGCCGTCGGCTACCGGAAAACTCTTGCAAATATGATCGAGCGTCAAAATCGCCATGACATCACCGCTCCCGATGCCTGCGCCCGAGAACGCACTCATACACCGTTTCTATTTTTTTAACGACAGCATCTGCGCTGTAGTTCTTCCGCACCGCACGCTGACCGCACATACCGAGCACGCGCAGCCGCCTGGGATTATCGAGTAATGAACGAATCGTACGGGCGAGCGCATCGGCATTGTTCGGCCCATAGATCACGCCGCCGCCGGTAGCGCGTATCACTTCAGGATACGCGCCCTCGTCGGGCTGCACCACCGGAACACCGGCGGCCATCGCCTCAATCTGATACGTGCCGAACGCCTCGCCGCCGGGCACCGGCACCGTGAGCACGGTCAGTGAGCGGAGGAATTTCATCCGGCCATGCGCGAATTCCTCGGGGACGATATCAACATCGCCCGCAAGGTCTTTGCGCTCGAGCATGGCGGCTGTCTCTTTGAGGAACTTATTATCGTCATTCGTCTTTCCGCCGCTTAAGCGTAGCCGCAGGTTCCTGTACTTCGCATCGGCCTTCAGTTTCAGAAACGCATTGATAACTGTATCGAGCCCGAGCGTAACGCTCAGCCGTGAAAGAAAACCGATGACCGGGGGATTCATCGGAAGTTCAACATCATCGAAACCTTCGGTTGCAACACCCGGAGGAACGACATGCATCTTTTTCGCCGGCACGGAAAGTTTTTTCATCATCTTCCGCGCATAATATGAGCTCACCGAAATAAAACTGTCCACATGCTCCGCGCTGGAACGCATCTCATTCCATATCGCCGCAGCCATGGGCGGACGCATGACATCCACCCATGTATCCTCATCCTGGAGCGTGCATATCACCTTCGCGTTTGTCTCCCGCCGAATCTGCGGCGCAAGCCCGAGCAGAAGCGCGTTCGATATATGCACGATGTCGGGATCGATATTTCTGATCCATCCCACAAGCTCGGCAAGATCCTGCGACTGATTCCCGTACTCGCCCTTGAGCACGGACAGCGTCATCTCCTCAAGACCGGTTGCGCGTGTGGAACCGGCCATCGACATGGCGATGCGCATGAAGAACGGTGCGTTGAAAAAACGTTCAAGCCACGCGGGCATGTGACGCAGCGCCTTAAACTGCTCGCGAAGATACACGTTAATGGCGCCGTAAAAGACCGTACTTTCCAATTTCCCTTCGGAGCTCAGCGGCATATACATCGGCGCCATGAATACTTCATGACCGAGCGCGCGCAAAGGTTTCAGCATCATGTTGTCGCGAAAGCAATTCTGACAGTAGAACGAGCCGCCGAAACCGGGCAGCACATAGACTATTTTCATTTGGTCTTCCCTTGTTTTTTCTGAACGGCAGGTAATGCTCCGTCGAATGCGTACACAATGCCGTTCTCCGCGGCGATGATGATAAGCCCCTCGCCCACCGCCGGAGACGCGCTGATATGCGAACCCGTATCGTACGACCACCGCACTGCGCCTTTCGCAAGCGAGAGTATATAGAACGTTCCGTCCATCGACGGCGCAAGCACCGCATCACCGGCGATGACAGGCGATGCATCCATATTCCCGCGCGAGATGAATGACCATGTTTTTTTCCCGTTCGCGGCATTAACACAGTAAAGCGCATTATCCCGCGAACCGGCGATGACGCTTGTGCCGTCCGTCGCTGGCGATGAAAAAAACGGCGCGCCGTCCTTCTCGTCGCCGAACTGCCAGACTATCTTTTTTTTAACAAGATCCGCGGCGATGAGTTTATTGCCATAGTTTCCGGCGTATGCGCGGTTGCCGTCGAGGCATGGTGACGCGGCGATATAACTTTCCACGGCAATGGCGGCATTGCTCTTGCCTGCGGAGGTGAGCACGTGCAGCATGCCGTCGCAGCCGCCGAACACAATACGGCCATTATCAATCGCCGGCGCTCCGTTGATGTAGTTGTCCGTTTCATACGACCACACCACGCGCCCGGTCTTCGCCGAAAGTGCATAGAGCATATTATCATAGCTTCCGACGATGATGAGCGTCTCACCATTATGCGTGATGCTGTTCGCCGATCCCATGATGGCGCCGTCGGTGGTATGTTTCCATTGCAATGCGCCGGTCTTCGCGTTGAGCGCATAGAACTCCCCGTCAGCGCTTCCGGCATACACGGTCTCACCCAGCACGAACGGCGGCGCTTCAAACGCATTGCTGGAAAGGAACGACCATAGTTTCTTCCCGTTCGTTGCGATGGCGTAGAGCTGTTTATCGGCGGAGCCTACGTAAATAACACCGTTCGCTATGACCGGTGATGACGCTATCTTTTTACCCGTCGTAAATGTAAATCTGAGTTTCGGCTCTTTCACTATCTGCGCGTTGGCCACTCCGCTCAGCCGTGTATCGCCGCGAAACACCGGCCAGTCCTGTGCCTGCAGGGTGAGTATGATGGATAGCAGAAGAATAAGGTAACGCATGAGAGGAGTATAATAATCAACGTCTTTTTGTCAATGTAACGTCCATTTGACAATCCCTCACAATAGAATACCATGCAGACAATTCATCCAACAGGAGCTGCCGCATGCAGGAGAACAAACTCTACGTGGGAAATCTGAGTTATACAGTGACGAGCGAGGAGCTCCGCGAGCTTTTCGTCCCGCATGGCGACGTAAAGACCGCCGATATCATCCCCAATAAAGGTATCGGATTCGTCGAGATGGGTTCCCGAGAGGAAGCTGAGAAAGCGATACAGGCACTCAACGGCACCGAGTTTGCCGGACGGAAGATTAAAGTAGATATTGCTCAGCCGCCCAAACCCCGTGAAGAAGGTTCCGGCGGTTACGGTAAAAAACGCTGGTAATACAGTTTTTAATTATTGATGCTTTTATATGCGGCCGCACGGTCGCGTTCGTCAGCCGACACGGTTACAGCACGCTCGCCCGATGCGTCCAGTACTTTCATCGGGAAAACAGTCACCGGTTCTTTTGAAAAGAATGCAATGATGGATGCGGAAGCACGTATGCACTGTTCGCTGTCCACGGCCTTATTGAGCGGCAGAATCAGCAATCCCTGCGGACCTTTGCGGTAATCCGGCACTATCATGATGCGGCCGGTCTTGAAATGTTCAAGAAGGCCGTTCTCAAGCGCGTTACGCCCGAGTATCAGCTTCGCATTGTTATCGATGCGGAAGTGTCTGCCGAACGACAGAAGCGACAGGTCCTCGAGCGTCATATCGCCTTCCGGCGTGTTCGCACGATACTCGCGGAGCTTGTCGGCGAATGCGTCGTCGGTGAGTATGCAGCCGCCGGCCGGTGTGGGATAATCGTTGAGCCCGAAATCCTTTGCCATTTCCATCTGCCGGTGCCGTGAACGTCCCTCGATATCATACAGATGTTCGCGGTCGAACAACCCGCGTTTTTCCGCCTCGGTGGGCGGAAGCAGTTTCGCCGACAGCGGCCGGACGATCTGATTGTCGAGCGTTGCCTCTTCGGCTACGATATCGAGCGCATCGCGGCGCTGACTCATCGGACGCTGCCCGAGCACTTCTCCGGTGGCGATAAAATCATAGCCTTCGCGTTCCATGATGCCCTTGGCCGTGCGGAACATATATGCGTGGCAGTCTATGCAGGGATTGGCCGCCGACCCGTACCCGTGTTTCGGATGCAGCAGCACCTTCAGATAATCGCTCCTGAGCGGCTCCGCGCGGAATGTCGCGCCTACGGACTTCACACGCTGTTCAACGGGATGCGGCGATGCGTCGATACCGAAACGTCGCGCGAGCGCGCTTACGCCGAGACCCATTTCAAAGTGGAGCGCGGTGACGTCGATTTTTTCGCGTGTTAATATGGCGCATGCAAGCAGACTGTCAAGGCCGCCGGAACAGAGTACGAGACAGCGTGAACTCATCTGCGGCGGGCGAACCACACCATGGCACCCGCGGCCGCGAAGAGCAGCGGTATGATGAGCTGAACGATTATCCGTATGAATTTGGTCTGCCCCGAGCTCAATGTGAGCCGTTTTTCCTCGGCCTGTTTGGGGCGTATCGATATCTTTTCCGAAACGTTCATGAGATATGCCACGACGTTGAGGAAGAGGTCTTTGTTGCCGGTGAACACATAGCCGTACTGATACGTTCCCGATATCGCCTGATTCATCGCGAAATCGGAATCGCCTATCACGGCGATGCGGGCCTGTTTTCGGGCGTTCGTTGCGGCGCCGTCCGTCCCCTCAAGCGGTATCACACCGGTCATGCCCAGTACGAGCGGTGATGCGGTATCCGTGCCGGCATTATAGCGCGGGTTGTCGGTAGTGGTATCCGTTTCACCCCAGCTCGAATTCCCCGACGGCGTTGTGAGTAACGGCAGATACATGGCGCCCGGAAGCTGATTCCCCCGCTGCCATGAGCGCGCGAGAAAAAGACACGCGGGCATATTGCGGTCTCTCAGTGCCGCCACCGCGGGATGTTTGGTGAACTGCGGAATGACATAAACGGGGTTCGCCGCGTTGTTCTGAAGGTCGACGGCGAAATCGCGGTGCGGGACAAATCCCCAGCCGCTGAAAAACGCGTCAAGATTGCATTCGTTGTTCTGTATGCCCACCGGGTCGTACAGTCCGAACATACGGCCGCCTTTGCAAAGATATCCGTCAAGCATGGCTATCTCGCGCGCGCTGAACGCGCGGCGCGGCCCGGCAACGATGATAAGCGCGGCGTCGTCGGGTATGGTGTTCACCTTCGTCGTCTCAAGGAGCCGCACCTCATAGTTCTCGCTTTCGAGAAAACTTTTGATTATCGAATAACCCTGTTCGCCGGTATCGTTGAGCTTGTATTCATCATGACCGGCGGTAAAATAAATGGCCGCCTTGTAGTTCTCGGTGAGCGAATAGAGCGTCTGCGCGAACTTCTCCTCGCCGAGGAACACGGGTGCCTGACCGCGCTGCTGTACCGCCAGGTCCTGCTCGAAGAGATGTGCTTTTTTATCGCGGTGGATGAAAATGAGCTCGCCGCGCTGCGTGGCCTGATACTTCGCCGCTTTTTCCGGTTCACGGTTCGGGTCGAAATACTCCACATCGATGTTGCGGTTGCGCGATGAGGCCAGATGCAGGAGCATATCCATCTTCCATCGCATCGACGACGGATCGTCGGCCTGCACACGGCTCACTTTTATCTGAAGCTTTTCACTGATCTTCCGCACCACCTCGTCGGTCTGCGGGGCAAGCGTGAATGATTTTGTCTTGGTAAGATCGAACCTGAGCGGAAAATTGCTGATGACGATATAGCCCACAATGAGCACCGCGATGACCACGACCATGTATGCCACGGTTGAGAACATCTTCTGCACCGCGCGCATGCGGAAGAAATCGACGATGGCGGAACGGTTAAAAAAGAGAGCGGCACTGGTGCATACCGACGCGATTCCGAGGATTACCCAGAACGGTATTGTGGGATAACCGGGAACGGCATAGAGAAACAGATACGCGAGAAAAAGCGCACCGATGGAAACGAACGCGGCGTTGCGTGTATACCGCGGAGACTCGCTGACGATATGCGCGGGATCGAGATTCAGTTTCATTGTTCCGGCACCCGTTCGAAGTCGATGGCGATATCGGTCACCTTCACGGGCGGTTTTATGTTCACGATGCGTACACCCTTGGCGTTGCGCCCGAGCTCGGGAATATCGCTGATATGCATCTTTATCACCATATCTTCGTCGGTAACGACCATGAGGTCGTCCTTCTCGCCGCCGGCTTTCACCGCGGCCACTCTGCCGGTGCGTTCATCGAGTTTCATGTATATCTGTCCGCGCGTGCCGCGTCCCTTCACATTAAAGCGCTTGGACGACAGACGTTTGCCGAGACCGTTCTCCGTGATAACGATGAGCGCATTATCGCCGGACACCGTGGTTATCGATATGCATTCATCGCCGTCGGAAAGACGCATGCCGCGCACGCCGGCCGCCGAACGGCCCATCGCGCGCACCTTCGCCTCGGTTGTGCGTAGTGCGAGCCCGTTCTTCGAGGTGATGATGAAATCCTCGCCCGGTGCGATGACGTCAACACCGACGAGTTCGTCGCCGTCGGACAGATTGATCATCACTACACCGCGCTTCTTGGAATTCTCAAGATGCGCGAGCTCCATCTTCTTGATGACGCCGTGTTTGGTTATCATGAGAATGCTGGTCTCGGGCTTGAACTCGCGCACGGTGAAATAGCTCGTGATGTTCTCCGTGGGCGCGAGATTGAGGATGAACTTGATGCTCTTGCCCTGCGCGGTCTTAGCCGTTTCGGGTATTTCATGCACCTTCATCCAGAAGGCCTTGCCCTTGTCCGTGCAGAACACGACGACATCCTTTGTTGAGGCCACGAACATGTGGCGGATATAATCCTCGGTCTTGGCATTGCCGGACTGCACGCCCACACCGCCGCGCGACTGCACGCGGTACGAATCCGCGTTGACGCGTTTGATGAATCCCTGCGTGGTGATGGTAACCGCCATGTTCTCATCGTGGATGAGGTCGTCGGTCTCAATCTCGATGGTCTCGGTCTTGCCGGCGATCTCTGTGCGGCGGTCGTCCCCGAATTTCTCGGTGATGGCGATCATTTCCTTTTTAATCAAATCAAGGATCTTCCGCGGTGATGCGAGCAGGTCTTTATAATGAGCAATGAGTTTCTTCAGTTCATCGAGACGGGCGATTATCTTTTCACGTTCGAGCGAAGTGAGCCGTTTGAGCGGCATGTCGAGGATGGCCTGCGCCTGACGCTCGGAAAGTTTGAAGCGAGCCATGAGCCGATCGCGCGCATTCTCGGTGGAGGAACTTGTCTTGATAATTTTGATGACTTCGTCGATGTTCTCCTGCGCAATGAGGAGCCCTTCGAGTATGTGCGCTTCGTCCTCGGCTTCCTTGAGCTGGAACTTGATGCGGCGCGTCACCACGTCAACGCGGTGCTTGACGAAAAGCTCAATCATCTGCTTGAGTGTAAGCACCTTCGGCTCGCCGTTGTCAAGCGCGAGATTGATGATGCCGAATGTCGTTTCAAGCGGCGTGTGCTTGAAGAGCTGATTGAGCACGATCTGCGTCATCACGCCCTTTTTGAGCTCGATGACAATGCGCATGCCGGTCCGGTCGCTTTCATCGCGCAGTCCCGCCACGCCCTCAATCTTGCCTTCTTTTACAAGCTCCGCTATCTTGACGACGATATCCGTCTTCTTCACCATATAAGGGATCTCGGTGACTACGATCACTTCTCTCCCGTTCTTGGTGGTCTCGAGATCCACTTTTGCGCGGACGGAAATGTGTCCCCGGCCGGTCAGATACGCGCTCTTGATGCCCTCGCTGCCGTAGATGATGCCGCCGGTGGGAAAATCCGGACCCTTAACATGCTTCATGAGTTCGGGTATATCTATGGAAGGATTGTCGATATATGCGGAGATGGCGTTCGTCACTTCCCGCAGATTATGCGGGGGGATGTTGGTTGCCATGCCGATGGCGATACCCGAAGAGCCGTTGACCAGCAGGTTCGGGAACGCGGCGGGCAATACCGCCGGTTCTTTGCGCGAATCGTCGAAGTTCGGGACAAAAAGTACGGTGTCTTTTTCAATATCGTCGAGCAGTTTCTCGGCAAGATGCGTCATGCGCGATTCGGTGTAACGCATGGCCGCGGCCGGATCGCCGTCGATAGAACCGAAGTTCCCCTGCCCGTCGATGAGCGGATAGCGCAGTGAAAAGTCCTGCGCCATACGGACCATGGTCTCGAATACGGCGGCGTCGCCGTGCGGGTGATATTTACCGAGCACTTCCCCGACGGTGGTCGCGGATTTCTTATACGCCTTTTCATGCGTCATTCCGGTGTCGTACATGGCATAGAGGATGCGGCGGTGCACCGGCTTGAGCCCGTCGCGTACATCCGGAAGCGCGCGTGCTACGATGACGCTCATCGCATAGGTAAGATACGAATTCTTTATTTCATCTTCAATGGCAATCGGCGAGACCGTCTTTAATATGTCTGCGGTGGCGGTTGACAGCTGCACTTTCTCTGGTTTGCCTGGTTTTTCAGGGTTATCTTTCGTCGCCATGCCGGATCTTTCCTCACTTTTTTGAGGCACCGATTATATCACGTCCGGACCGAAAGGTCAAGCAAAATGGACTATTTCGCGGCGCAATTTCTTGTCTATTCAAGGATATTGTTTAAATTATACTTGTTAATAAACCGATTGGAGGTATTGCCATGAAATTCCTTATGATTCTTCTGACAGCGGCAACCGTTTTCGCTACCGATTACACGATCGACTATGCGCATTCCGGAGTATCGTTCACGGTAAAACATCTGGGACTGAGCTCGGTACGCGGTGTTTTCAAGAAATTCACCGCATCGTTCAGTGTTGATGAAAGCAAAAACACGTTCACGGCTTTATCGGCGGTAATCGATGTCGCCAGCATCGACACGCTCGTTGAACAGCGCGACAAGCACCTGCGTTCTGATGCGTTTTTCGATGTTGAAAAATACCCGACTGCGACATTCACCATGCGCTCGTACAAAGGCAATAAGGCAAAAGGCGTCATCACCGGCGATCTTACGATGCATGGTGTGACGAAAAAGGTGGACCTTGCGCTGACGGTCAACGGTACCATGACTGATAAAGGAAGAACACGCGCGGCGGGTACCGCTACGACAACGGTAAAGCGCACCGATTTCGGTATCGGCAAACCGGGAGATCTGCCCGTAAGCGATCTGGTGACGATATCACTGGAAATTGAAGCGCTGTCCAAATAGCGTTCATTGTCCGAAAGATAAGCCGACGCAGCCGTTTCGTGCAGGCAGAAGTCCTTTCTGTGCATTCGTATTTTTCACGAATCAGGCTATACTAAGGACACTTCTGTGAGGTGTCTATGAGAACCTGTATCGTCACCGGTTTCTTTCTGCTGATCGCCGGAATAATTCTCTGCGGTCAAACGTACACGTACCCGTACTCATATGTGCATTGTAAACTTTCGGGCATCGCCAGCGGTATTGAACTGACGCCCGGCGAGATATCCACCGGAGGCAAGGCGAATTATCAGACTTGGCAGCCGGAGGACAGGCAGCGCAAAGGCTTGGACATCGAATTCCCCGCCGTCACGAATGCATGGACGAAAGCAAGCTTATCGTGGAAAGCGGACAAGGACGGCATCGTCAGACTGACGCTGATGGGTCCGTATCTCAAGGAAAACGGTAAAAATAAAAAAATTCAGGTCTGTTATGACGACGTCGAGATCGACGGCAGCATCATCAACGGCGACTTCGAGACGGAAGCGGACGGACATCCGAAGGGATGGTCGTTCTATCCGTCAAAGAGTAAAGATAATGAGCCGCACCTCATCCGCGGGCGCGGCGTAAACGGCAGCACGGCTATAATCACATGGCATGACGCCCCGTACTATCAGGATATTCAGGTAAAGAAGGATGAGACAATCACGCTGCGGCTGAAAATACGGCTTGCCGATGCGCTCGATCGAGCGCTCGCCGACGATTCGGCAACCATGCTTGACCTGAAAGAACATGCAAATATGGGCTTCACCGATACGTCCGCCGGCGACGGAAAAGGCGGCTGGAGCGATCAGGGACCGGACAATGACCTTCGAGCATTCGATCCGTCACGTTCCGATTTCGGCGGCGTGCCGTTCAGAATTGTGAATCCCGAAAAAAACGGCGGGTGTGCCGTGTTGAGCTTCCGCGGGGCCACACTGAACGTACCGCTTACTGAAGCGAAAATATCGCTTGAGAAACCTGCCGCTCATCGCTATCTGTATCTGCTGCATACCACATGCTTCAACCAGACAAAAGACAATGTCGGCACCGTGACCGTAGCGCTTGCTGACGGTACATCACGAACTATCGAAATCAAGTCCGGACGTGACGTTGCAGACTGGTGGGGTGCGGGCACTCTCACGAACGGCGCGGTGGTGCACAAGCAGGCGAACCGGGATGCCACGGTCGGGCTGTACCTGTCCCGCTTTGACCTCGGCGAAAACGTCCCGGTAAGCGCCGTCACATTCAAAACAACCGGCACCGCAATCTGGATAGTTGTTGGAGCCACCTTGAGTACAACGGATATTCCGCTTCCGAAAGATGCAAACTGGAAAGTTACCGCGGGTGATCAATGGAAACAAATCGATCTTTCCGAGGTACGAATTGCCGCGGGAAGTGCGCTCGATTTCTCCGGTCTCGTCGAAGCCGGACCGGCGGGACGCTACGGCCGCGTGAAAACACTTCCGGGCGGAGCACTCACATTCGCCGCACGACCCGAAAAACCTGTACGTTTTTTCGCCTTCCAGATACTCGTCAATCATCTCTTCGAACAGCGCGGTTCATCACTGGAAGCGCCCACTGAAGAGGCAACGCGCGCCAATATAAAAGAATGGGCTGCGATGGTACGGCGTCAGGGATACAACATGGTGCGCCTGCAGGCCATCGACCTCTATCTCATGGCAAAGACAAAAAACGACTGCGAGTTCAATCCGGTAAATCATGACCGCTTCGAATACCTCGTACACCGGCTTAAAGAAGAAGGCATTTACGTGGGTGTTGATGCGATGAGCTTCATCGGTTACCGGGCCGTGGGTTGGAGCGATGGCTGGGCAAAAGCCTACGGCAAGCGCTTTCTTGTCGACGAAGACGCGCGTATGAACTGGAAAACCGGCGTTACCGCGATGATGACGCACGTAAACCCGTACACCGGCACGGCGCTCACCAAGGATCCGATGGTCGTGTATGTGACCTGTTTCAACGAACAGGATCTCTGGCTGTTTAAAGACCCGGCGTTTTCGCAGCCGGACGTCAAACCGCTCGCCGAACGGCAGTGGCGGCTATTCCTTGCGGAACGCTATAAAGACAGGGCGGGAGATCTTGCAAATACATGGGGCAATTCGGACGCGGCTTCACTTCCTTTGTACACACTTGCGCAAATGTCAGGCGGCGGAAATCGCGCCGAGGATATCGCACGCTTTCTGTTCAAGCTTGAGGACGATATCACCGTGTGGTATCTGGATATCCTGAAAGCCATCGGCTATGACGGGCTTACCGTGCAGTATGATGTGATCAGCCAGTACCTGCATCATGCGGTGCATAACCGCACCACAGCGGTGGCCAATCACGGTTATCATGCGCATCCGTCCGACGGTTCAAATCCAGGATCACGCGCGACACAGGATGGTGCCGTTAAGGATGCCGCAGCATATTTCCGTTCACGCGCCGCGGCACGCTTCACCGACAGGCCGTTCTTCATCACTGAATACGGCACGCCGTACTGGCACCGCTACCGCCACGAAGAAGGGCTGCTCTTTCCGGCATATGCGGCGCTGCAGGGTTTTCAGGCGATCACCGTGCACGCGCAGGCCGTTGTACTGAGCGTTCCAATCGGGATAAACGACTTCTCCGTGGGACGTGATCCGGTCAACCGGGCGAATCAGGTTATGGCGACCATGCTCTATGGACGCGGCGATGTTGCGACATCAAAACATCTCGTTGAAATAACCGTCGATGACAAATGGGTTTTCAGCGGCGGTAATGCGTTTAAAAGCGTTGACAGCGGACTGAGCCGCATCGCATATCTATCGGGGCTCGGCCTGCGCTACGAAGGACGTCCGATACCCGAAGGCATTCCGCCTGCACCCAAAGCCGACATGACGATCAGGACATCGGGCGGCGGCGAGATCGTCGCAACTGAAATGACGGCGGCAACGGTTGACGCGACGAATTCTGACACCGCAAGCCGCGCCATCAATGAGATGAAGCGCCGGGGTATTCTGCCGGCAGACAACAAGACCTATCATGAACGCGGTGTGTATCAAAGCGACACCGGGGAAATAATGCTTGAAACCTGGACGCAGCGTTTTTCCGTTGTCACACCGAAGTCATGCGGCGTAGCCATCAAGCCGGGCACAACCGGCATCGCGGGAGCCATCATCTCCGCAGCTTCAAGTGTAGCGGCCGCGGTTGGCGTCGGGTCGCTTGACGGGAAAACGATAACCGAGAGCGGGCATCTGCTCATCGTGTACGCGACAGACGCGGTCAATAGCGGACATGAGACGTCGGCAGACCGTGTGGTACTGCGCAATATCGGGAAACTGCCGATACTGGTTGAAACGGGAAAACTCGCGGTCACGATACGCAATAACGCAAAGACACTTCGCTGTCACGCGCTCGGTATGGACGGAAGCCGCCGTGAAGAGGTCGCCGTGAAGGTCAAAGACGACGGGACGATATCGCTCGATGTAGATACGTCAAAATTAAAAAAGGGACCGGCGTTCTATTTCGAACTGATCGCGGAATAAGTATCGGCGGTCAGTAATCGCAGTCAAACGATCCTATGCCTGTGCAGTCAGCGCTATCTTCAGAACAGGAAGTTGCAATATAATCGCGGATTGACGCCGAGAAAGTTATAGAAATCGATTGTTGAGAGCGTGAACGACACATCGAATTTCACCGACAGCTTCGGCATATCGATGATGCTCAGCCCCAGCAATGGCGTGACAAATAATCCGTTGCCCCGATTATTGATGTTGATGCCGCCCGCCTTCATGCCGTAATACGGAATGAACATGTTCCTGCTGAGCGACGCGGGGCTTTCGAATGAGATGTCGAATCCGAGCAGATAGGTGAAAAAGAGCGTTGCGTTCGTGTTCACATCAAAATTATGATAAAACCCGAACTCGGCGTATATCGAATAACGTCCGGCAAGATCGCTTGAACGTTCAGCATTATCCCGTAATGCATTGATGAAATTGAAATGAAAATCACCGCCCGCATACATCCGAGGCTGATTCATAAACCAGTATGCACCGCCGCTGAAGCCGGGCATGAGATACGTCGTGAATGAATTGCCCTTTCGCCGATACGATGAACCGCTGTATGAAGAGCGACCCTGATAACTATCGAGATCGCGTGCGTATTCAGCATACGTCTTGTTCATCTTTGTCTTCACCCGTGTGGAGAGCACGTAGTAGCGGTAATTTTTCTCGTAGATGAAACGTTCCGGCCGCGCATCGTCACCGGGTTTCCCGAACGCCAAAGTTATCGTTGCCACCCTACCCGTCCCCTCGGTCCTGATGATACCCTTCATCTTTCCGAGTTTATTGGAAACGGACATCTCCACCGTCACATCGATGCCCATCGGCGATTGATTCGTCAGAAGCTCGAATGTTCCCGCGAACAGATCGCCCGCGGAAGGGTCGTAGACGAGGATGGTGCGGTCTGCATACGATATCTTTATTTCACGGTCGATGCTCCCGGTACCGCCGGAATTCCAGGTGCCGTCTATATCAAAAAGGTCCGCAGTGCCGGTAATGCGCTCCTCATTACGCACTGAGGGGCGGGCAAGTTCACGTTCATAATCCTCATATTTTTTCGTCCGGTTTGTCGCGCGATTCGAAAGAACGTAGTAGCGGCCGAACCGGCTGGCGGTGAAATTGGCGGGACGCGTTTCATCACCGGGCCTCGCCAGTGCGAGATACAGCGCAACCGTGTTATCGTTACGCTCCGCCTTCACAACACCCTTAATCCGTTTACCCACATTGTTGGGCTGATGCGAGCGCTCGATGATGATATCAATATCCGCATACAGCGCATTGGCTACAAGCTCGAACCGGCCTGCAAAGAGTTCATCTGCGGCGGCGTCGAACACGATGATGTAACGCTGCTGCAGCGACACCTGTATCTCCCGCGTATCATTACGCGACCCGCTTACGTTATACCAGAGTCCGTCGATCTCGCCGATATCGGCGGCTACATTGGGCGCCGGCATGGCAATTGCGGCACACACAACCGACAGAAACAGCATGCGTTTAATCATGGGAGACTCCTTTCGCTGACACCGTAATTATAGGACGTCCGCATGAAAACACAAGCAGGTAAAGACAGAATATTTTTTTGTTTTTTGATTGACAATTTATCCATACGCCTATATACTTCGTGCGTTCAAAAATAAACCAACGGAGTTATCGTATGGCTATAAAAGTCGCTATCAACGGTTTCGGCCGCATCGGACGCTTGGTCTATCAGGCCATCGTCGAAAAAGGCATGCTCGGGAAAGAGATCGACGTCGTCGCCGTCGTCGATGTCGCCACGGACGCAAAGTACTTCGCGTACCAGATGAAGTATGATTCGGTCCACGGCAGAATGAAGGCGGACATCTCCTCCGAAAAAAGCAAAGCCGACCTCACTGAAGACGATGTGCTCGTCGTGAACGGTTCGAAGACAAAGTGCCTCATGGCATCACGGGAAGGCATCGACAAGCTTCCGTGGAAAGACCTCGGCATCGAATACGTCATCGAATCCACCGGCCTTTTCACCGAGAAGGACAAGGCTGAAGGTCACCTCAAAGCCGGCGCCAAGAAAGTCATCATCTCTGCTCCCGCAAAAGGCGGCGTCAAGACGCTCGTCATGGGCGTGAACGAAAATGAATACAATCCGGCGGAACACCACGTCGTTTCCAACGCAAGCTGCACCACCAACTGTCTCGCCCCGCTCGTCCATGTGCTCATCAAAGAAGGCATCGGCATCGAGACCGGCCTCATGACCACCATCCACGCATATACCGCAACACAGAAGACCGTTGACGGCCCGTCTAAGAAAGACTGGCGCGGCGGACGCGCTGCGGCGATCAACACCATCCCGTCAACCACGGGCGCTGCAAAGGCCGTGGGCGAAGTACTCCCCTCCACAAAGGGCAAGCTCACCGGCATGGCATTCCGCGTTGCCACCGCCGACGTTTCCATCGTCGACCTCACCTTCCGCACAGAAAAAGAGACCTCGATCGAAGCTATCGATGCGCTCATGAAAAAAGCCTCTGAATCCTATCTGAAAGGATATCTCGGCTATTGCAATGAAGAGCTCGTGTCGACGGACTTCATCCATGACAACCGCTCGTCCATCTATGATTCGCTTGCCACCACGCAGAACAATCTGCCGGGCGAAAAGCGCTTCTTCAAAGTGGTTTCGTGGTATGACAATGAGTGGGGCTACAGCAACCGTGTTGTGGAACTCCTCATGTTCATGAACAAGAAAAAATAATTCCCGTTTCGGAATTACAAACGTCGGGTTGCGGAAACGCTTCCCGGCGTTTTTTTTTATACCGGCCTTGACGTTATACCTGAACAGATTATACTCTGCATCGGCCGCATAACGCAGCACACAATCATCACGAGGGCATCATGAGCATACTAACAATTGCAGCAGAAAATTTTGAAAAACTCGTGCGCAACCCCTACCCCGGACGCGGCATCGTACTCGGGGCGGCGAAGAACGGGACGCTCGCACAGGTCTACTGGATAATGGGACGGAGCGAGGGCAGCCGCAACCGCATCTTCACCCGCGAGGCGGACGGCTCCGTGAAAACCGAGGCGTTCGACACGAGCAAGATGAAAGACGCCGACCTGTCGCTCATCATCTATCACCCCGTACGGACGTTCGGCACAAAGCACATCGTAACCAACGGCGACCAGACCGACACGATATTCGACGCGGTAAAACAGGGCGGCACCTTCGAAAGCGCGCTTGATACGCGCATCTACGAACACGACAAACCGAATTACACGCCGCGCATCTCAGGCATCACCGACACTGCGGACACGGTGCATCGTTACAAACTCGCCATTGTAAAGACCATCGGCAACGATCCGGAGCACTATGTGCGTAATGAATTCAAGTTCAACGCGCCTATCCCGGGTATCGGACACTGCATCACCACGTATCAGGGCGACGGGAATCCGCTCCCGTCATTCGATGGGGAACCGTATCCGCTCCCGATATCCGACACCATCGACGAGACACTCGACGCATACTGGAAACGCCTCGACGCGGCCAACCGTGTATCACTCCTCGTAAAGTTCATCGATCCGAAAACGGGTACGTCCGATATGAGGATTGTCAACCGGAACAAATAAGTTATCAGTTTATTCCCGTTTCACTTTCTCGCGAATGGATACCCGGTCGGACTTCGTATTGGCGTACACATCCGGGAAATACATCGACACAGCCACCGCGGGAAGCGACTCATACGTACCCGGTATCTCCGCCCGCAGACGGTACTGGATGATGTGTTTTTCGCCGCTGAAACGGGTGAGGAAAAACACCGCCTTCTCGTCGCGGAACTCCTCATGCGACCACCAGTTCCTGCCGGACTTCCGGTTGATGATCTCGCAGCCCGCGGGAATATAGTCTTCGATCATGATATACTCTAGCGTATTGGGTGATGACACGGTGAGTGTAACTTCTATCTCGTCGCCGGAAGTCACCCCTTGAATAATGGGCGTGCGTTCCTCGCGGAGCACCGTGCCCTGCTCATCCTTCGTTATCTTCACCGCCTGATACGAACGCTCGATCTGAATGTTCTTCGATGTAGGCGCTATCACTTTCTCATAATTGAAATACTTCGCCGCACATGACAGATACAGCCGTCCGGTTCCGCTTTTCGTCACTGTTATCGAGTTACTGCCCGGCAGCAGTTTTTCCGCCGATATGGTCACCGATATTTTATCGGCATGGAGGCTTTTTGCGCTGATGTTGCCCTGCATGACCGGATTGCCGTTGAGCGCAACGCTGTACCAGTAATCAGCCGCAAGCTCGCCGGTGCGTTCGAGATATTCGGCGAACGCATAAACGACCTTCGCGGTGTCCTTGGTGGAAACCCAGTAATTACCCTGCTTGCGTACCATTATCCAGTTGATGATCTTCGGGACCATCGCATCATCGGGATCATACATGGCAAGCGCGTGAAGCACATGGGTGGTCACCTCAAGGTCGTTACGCTGCCACGAGTAATAGAATCCTTCGCCGGAGAATGAACATGACGATTCCGTCTCCGCCGCTTTGGCCTTTATCAGAGCGATGAGCTTACCCGCGCGGTCACGTTCGCCCACTTTCATGAGCGCCATCGCCAGCAATGCCCGCGCATAGGTCGTAAGTCCTTTGCTGTCATCATAAAGCTTTATGATAAGCTTTTTATCCGGCTGCGGCAGACAGGCAATGCTGTGCGCCATATACGCTTTCGTATCGCCCGGCTTCTCGCGTTCATAGAGATGGATGAGCGCCCGCATGCCGCGGTCATAGACGTCGCTCCGCACCGGGTACTGCGCCCGCGTGAGCGAAAACCCGTACATCACATACGCGGTCATATATGCATGTGTCTCGTCGTTGTTCCACCAGCCCCAGCCGCCGTCGCCGTGCTGGAGTTCGTAGAGCCGCGCAAGCCCTTTGTCCACCATATCCGGCAGATTGCTCAGTATCGCGGGGCTCGGCAGTTTCAGCTTGGTAATTGTCCGGCCCACGATGACGTCCGGCAGGAAACGGCTCATCGTCTGTTCAACGCACCCGTACGGATAACCGATGAGATACGGCAGTGCATCGAGCATGGATGCAGACACTGATCCGCCGGCACTTATTGAGAGCTCATACGTTTCTTTTATCGCCGATGCCGGGAACACCATCTGCTTTGTCACCGTCTCCGATTGCGCCTTCAGCATGAACGACTGCACATCGTTGCGCTCAAGGCCGTGGGCAAGCACGGGAATGGTAAGCTTCATCGCATCTGATTCCTCATCAGTAAGCGTTTTGAGTGTAAACGCCGCACGGCCGGGCTTGTCCGCGGTTATGCGCCAATCATAACGATATTCGCCTCCTGGAGCGATATTCACTTTCTGACTTGGATCGCCTAAAAGTGTAACGCCATCCGCAGCGAGGACACCGCGAACGGACTTTGCGCCGCTTAGATAATTATGCGCAATGCCGGAGATTATCATCGTGTCGTCCTGCGTGATGAAACGCGGCACTTCAAGACGGCAGAGCAGGTTCTTAAAGGTAATATTTTCCTTTGTTCCGGAGCCCACCGCCGTTTCCTTCGTTATCGCGCGAACTGTTGTACGCCAGGTAGTGAGCGTATCGGGCATTTTTATCGCAACAACAGCCATGCCGTTTGCACCGGTACGGACAAAGGGCGACCAGAACGCGGTGTCGGGGAAGTATTCACGAAGTTCGGGTTCCTTTTCAGGCGCGCCGCCGCTATCATCGTCACTGCCGTTCTTATCCTTTTTTTTGGCAGCAGATGGAGCCGCCATCTCACGCGCAACACTCCGCTCCTCATCGCGTACTGAACCGCCCATAGCGGACTTCGATGCCGATACACTGCGGCGTCTGCCGTAGTGGTATGCATAGAATGAATTGCCGGTATAGACGCGGTTGTTTATCTTCCCGTAAAAAGACTGGCGCATATCCTTCACGAACTCTTCCTGCAGATAATACAGCGAGGCATCCACAAGTCCGATGGATATCTCGCTGTCCACCGCTCGTCCGCGGCCGTCTGCGGTCTTTATCCTGAACGTTGCCGTTTCACCCGGCCGGTAAACTTCCTTGTCCGGCGTTATCGTCACCGTGATGAATTTCTTTTTCGGCGGCACCACCACCGGAAGCACCTTGGTGGCGATGCTGTTGTCGCGGACCATGGTCACCGAGTAATAGAAGTTCGGCGCATGCTCGTCGCGGACGCTGAAATCGACGACACCCACGCTCGATGCGAGCTTCACCACGCGATAATCGATGAGCTTTTCACCTTCATGCGTGATGAGCGCATATGCGGATGCGTACGGCGACTGTATCATCGCCGTGCCGCTGTCACCGGGCTCGTAGCTGTCCTTATTGAAAACCACGTTCACGCCCGAATAATTGAAAAATGAATGCCATGAGTAATCGGCGACGTATACCGAACGTTCAGCTTTCACCTCGCGTCCGTTGGCATCCTTAGCGGTGAATGAAAAATAATAATTCCCGTTCTTCTTGGGCTGAAAGCGGTATATACCTTTGCCGCTCGCTTCGGTCTTTACTTTTTCCTTGCCGAGGTCCTCATTCTCCTCATGGTCTTTGCTCCAGTCCTGACGGCGCACCGACACCATTCCTTCGAACGCCACCGGTTTGCCGTTGATATCGCTCCCGTCGAAATTGACGAGTATCGTCTCGCCGGACTTGTACATATATTTGTCCGTCGTTAAGCTTATCGCGAACGCAGCCTGCGCCACTTTCACGGTAGCCGAGCCTTCTATCATGCGGCGTGAAGCATCTGTTACGCGTACTTCCACGGAATAGTCGGCGTCATAGGGAAGGTCTTTCGCCGGGAAAGAGATGACACAATTACCTTTCGCATCGGTCTCTACCTTGCCTGTCTTGTAGAGCTGACCATTTCTGCCGCGGTTGTATCCGTACTCATCATCGTAATAATACCAGGCGAACGGATAGCGATACCAGTACGGCACATACCGTTCGCTGATGTTCACGCGATACTCTATCTCGCCTTTCGTCACCGGCTGACCGAAGTAATATTGCACACCCACGTTAACTTCAATCGTATCGCCTTTCACGTACGATGCGCGCACCGGGGCTATTGTCATCTTGAACTCGGGCTTCTTGTATTCTTCAACGCGGAATGCCTGGGTGTCGCCGTAACCGCTGTTATAGCGCCCGCGTCCACGGTAGTAATAGCCGTACCGGTTGCCAAGTTCAGTGCCGTTGGTCAGATACAGTCGGTAGCGGTACCAGCCGAGCTCCGCGCCCTTCGGCAAAGACACCGCATCGGCAATGGTGCCGAACTCATTCATCGTAAGTTCTTTTTCGAAGACCTTCTTTGAGCCCGGTGTTTCGATGACAACCTTATACACGGTATCCTTCGGCAGCGCATATTCCATCGATGACTGCTGTTCGCGGAGGATTATCTTGAACTGCACCGTCTGTTCCGGACGATAAATGGGCCGGTCCGCATAGAAGTATGTTTTCAATCCGGTATTATCACGATACCCGCCGGACACATCGACGAATGCGATATCATTTTCTTTTGAAACGATACAGGAGAAATGCTCGCCGTCCCGCCGCCGGTCTACCAGCACAAGACCGTTCTGATCCGACGTCCCCTGCCCCGCGTACAGGCCGCTGGTGAATACGCGCACTTTTGCACCGCTTACCGGTTCGCCGGTGATCTTATCCACGGCGAATAGAATACCGTGCGACAGGTCACCCTTTGATATCACACCGAGCCGGGAAACGGAGACGATGGTAGCCGACATGGCATCCTTCGCGCGCACCGCAACTGCGTATAATCCCGCATCCAGTTTTCCCAGGGGCACGCTGCCGTAGTAATCCTTCCGTGACGGCTGATACTGCATCTTCCGCACCTGCCGCTCCTTGGTGAGCGGGAACGAGAACGGGTCTATCTCATTGAGCGGTGTTTTGACATCATCCGGCGGAATGCGGTATATCTCCACATCAACCACACCGGTATTCCGCGCATTGATATTCACCGACACATCCTGTGCCGGTGTAAACGCGGTGTATGCGTACACCTCAAGCGTTATCTCAAGCGCATAATTATAATAACTCGCTATCGTTTCGATATTATCGCCGTCCGGATAGCGCTCCATGTATTTCTTACACCACGCGGCTACTTTGCCTTTGTCCTTATTGTATTCGTTATAATAGGTCCGATATGCCGCATTATAAAAAAGGCGTTCACCGTTCGGGCTCTGCGGATATTTCTTTACGAATGCGTTCAACTCGTTTTCAAACCCTTTATTATTGTTTATCAGTTCATTGACGACGTCATACGCCTTCGTCTCTTCTTCGGTGGCATTATATGATGTCTTCTGGCGCTGCATTTGTACCGAAGCAGGTTTTGGTTCAGGGAAAAAATCCACTTTCCCCGCACCGAACACCATACTGCCGAGTATCATGAGACCGAGTATGACATGGGCTGATCTTCTGAATATCATGTGACGCTCCTTATTCGTATGTATCCAGTATAACGGAATATAGGGAAAAAAGTAACTGTTCAGCTTGATTTTTTCTATGCACATGTTACATATATAATATATCGCTTTCGAGGTAACAGATGAAAAACATGCAGCTAGTACTCGAAGAATTCGACGCATTACCAAAAGACGAACAACTCGAGTTCGAAGAAGAAATACACCGGCGGCGTATAGCAATGAGACGAAGTGAAATCCGCAAGGAAAATATCGAACAATTATCCCGGATTCAGACGGGAGACAAAGTCACCGGGAGCGCAAGTGATCTTTTCAAGGCAATAGATAATGCGTCTGATATGGAATAATCGCTTTGTTTCGATATACAAGAAATGGGAACTGCGTCATCCAAACTTGAAGCCAAAAGCCCGCAATGCAATAGCACAGTTCGAGCAGGAACCGTTCCACCCGATACTCAAAACACATTCTCTCGTGGGAGAATTGGAAGGATTTTGGGCATTCAGCATTAATTATGAGTATCGCATTGTTTTCAGCTTCACCGACAGCAGCCGCTCGGAAGCTGTTTTACTCAACATCGGCACACACGACGAAGTATATTGATTTTTTTCCTCTTCACAAATCCCGGCAACATCCGATAATATACTGGACGGTACCGCCGCCGTTCAGAAAAGCACCGGGAGCATTCCATGAGCATTGCCGAAGAGAGCAAAACCCAGGCATTTGACCGCTATTTCTCGGATATCGCAGCAATTGTATCCACACTTGAACGTATTGCATCTGTAAACGCCAGAAAACGTCCCGGAGCACAACAATCAGCGAGCACCATAACGGATATCGCAGACAACGATATCCCGTTCGTCGATGAGCGCAGCGGTGCGCCTGAGGACATCGACACGCTCATTGCATCGCTTGAGCGCCAGATAGCAGGCCTGAACTCATATATAGCATACCGGTTCAACATCGACCGGCTTGTTGAAAAATATAACCTCAACCTCAAAGAACGTCTTATCATGTACGTCATGCTCGTGTCGTCGCTCTACGCCGAAGCAAACACGGTGCCGCTGCGCCGCATACTCGAACTGATAAGCATCAAGGGCGAACTGTATATCAGCAACTACCCCTATCTTTCGCCCACGGGAACGCTCATCGCCACCGGCGTGCTCACGATCATAAAAGAAATGCCCGGCATGGAAATATCGCCCGATATCATGCGCATGCACATCGCGTTCGCCGACGCAAAGATGCTTTTCGTGATGCTCGAGCAGGCGCCATGGGCGCATATCGAAAAGTCGCCCGACACGCCGCAGGAACGCCCCGCGGGTGCGACAACCGGCGGGACATCTCCGTTCGAACGCATCATCGAATCGATAACACCCAAAGAAATAGTGCAGGAACTCGACCGCGTGGTCATCGGCCAGCAGCGGGCGAAACGCGTGCTTGCGGTGCAGTCGTATCTTCATTATCTCCGCGTGCGTAACAGCGAATCGGTTCCCCTGCGCTCGAACATCATGCTCATCGGCCCCACGGGTACCGGGAAGACCTTCCTCGCCAAAAAATTATCGCAGATACTCGCACTCCCCTTCGTCCGTGCCGATGTCACCACGCTTACGGAGACCGGCTATGTGGGCGACGACGTTGAAGTGGTGCTCTTCGACCTTTTCAAGCAGTCGCGCGGCGATATGAGCCTCGCCGAAAAAGGCATCGTATTCCTCGATGAGATAGACAAGATAGCCAAAGCCGACACGCATCAGTCCACCACGGGCAATCCGTCGGACAAGGCCGTCCAGGAAGCGCTTCTCTCCATGCTCAACGGCGAGAAGGTGCGCGTACCAGAGTCCGGCGACCGGCGTATGATGCATGCCGGTGAAGGACTGCTCATGAATACGCACAACATACTCTTCGTCTTCGGCGGTGCATTCGTGGGCCTCGAGGAGATAATCGCCAAACGCATTCAGGGCGATGCGACGCTCGGGTTCACCACATCGCTTGCGGCGTCGAAACGTGAACAGGAAGACATGCTCGCCAAAGTGGACATGAAGGACCTTGAAAAATACGGGATGATACCCGAGTTCCTCGGACGCATTCCCATCGTCGTGTCGCTCCACAAACTGAGCAAGGACGACATGGAAGCTATTCTCCTCAAAAGCATGGACTCACCGCTCGTAAAATACGGCGAGTTCTTCAAATCGCTCGGCAAACGTCTCGTGGTGAGCAGCGATGCCATGCGTGCCATCGTTGACCGCGCCTACGACATGGGCACCGGCGCCCGCGCGCTCAAAAGCGTCGTGGAGAACCTCATGATAGGCGTGCTCTACAACTGCGACGACATCAAAGGACCGGCGATAAAGATAACCAAGAAGATGGTAGCGATGTCATTGGATGAACTTGACGCTGCTGCGACGGAAGTTCAACCGGTGGAAGTGAAGAAGCTGGCGTAGCTCACTCACCCCCACTGGTCGGCGGCTACGCCATCCATGGCGCCGCCTCCTTCGCGACATCCTGTCGCATAACACCCCCTCTCTCGGAATACGACAGAGGGGGAGAACCGGTTTCTTTTTCAATTACTGCAAGTACTTCATTTACATTGTTTTGAACATCGTTGTTTGAAAATCGTAAAACACGCTTCCCCATCACAGATAGGATAACAGTTCTTGCATCATCGTATTCTTTCTGCTGCTCATGTATCTGCCCGTCGATTTCGATGCATAGCCCGGCTTCGGCGCAATAAAAGTCTGCGATAAAACAACGCTGTTCACCGTCAAGCATGAAGCGGATAACATGCTGCCGGGTGAACTTCATTCCGTTCAATTTTCTGTTCCGTAAATGCTGCCACAGCATCTTTTCAGCTTCCGTCTGCCGCGCCCTCAGTCCCCGTGCTTCCGCCGTCGATTTTCTGATGAACATCCATTATCCTTGAATTCCCCCTCTCTCGTTTTTGAGAGAGGGGGTGCCGCGTATTCCGCGGCGGGGGTGAGTGAGCTAATTCGCACTCACCTTTATCGCATATGTTCCGAATTTATACAGCTCATAAAGTACACTTCTTAGTCCGGTGACAAATATATAGATTTTCGCAGTCTCGTTCGCAGTAAAGTTTGTGCCGACTGTAAATCCATTTGTTTCATATTTAGCGCCTGCATATGTAATTGATGCTGGAATTGCACCCCAATCATTGGTACAAGTTTCAATTGCTTGTTTATAAACGTAAACTTCTATATCAGCAGTTTTCCCATTGCTATTCGTCAATTCATCCCAGAATACGGTAAATGACTGCCCACTCGTTGCATTCAACCAGTACCACCTAACTGTATTACTATTGTCAATTGAATCATTCACCCACGTATTTATATTTGTAATCTGATACGTCTTGAGAGAACCCTGCGCACATGCCGTCTGATCGCTTTCGTAATAGAATGAACTTGATTCTTTAAAAGCAACAGCTGTAGTAGTCACCTTATAATAATACATGCCTGGATACATCGACAAATACTCTGCTGTTCCAATTCCTTTATCTGAATAATCGTTACCAGTTGAACCGCTAAATCCATAAAAGCCTGAACCTAGTTGTCTACTTTTATATATAATGTAATACTTGTTTATTCAATCAACATCCTTTTCAATAAACTCCCACCGTCCATTATCCCATTGTATGACAATCCTGTCCGAATACAGCCCCTGCGACGCGCTCACCGTCGTCGGCGGAAACACTTTCACATCAGGCCGTCCGGGCGCGAAGAGGCCGCAGGAGGTGATGAAGATGGACAAAATACCGACAAGCAGCATCGGGAATGAGGATAATTTCATCGCAACGCACCGTTCCGTGACTGGATTCAGTATACGACTGAGCGCGGGCGGGATGCGATGGCGGCTGATATATCTAGTGAACAAGGGGTCATGACCCCTTGTTCTCCGAGACGTTGTACAGACATTTCATATACGCCCACAAGCTGGCTGAAGCAGCGACACAAGGACTGGAAGCAGTTACCCTCGCACTGCAATCAGCTTGCGGATGAACGTTTCCAATAATTGATATTCTTTTTTACCGGTTACCGTGAACCGAATGGCATATCCTTCCGAATACTTTTTCGCCGCAGCAATCGTCCCGTGCAGCGCTTTCATGCTTATGTCAGTAAGGAATGCGTCCCGTTCCTGTTCACGTATCGCCATACTTGCGATGAATCCTTTGTAGAGCGGAATCACATACAGGAGCGCCTTCTTCCCATCGAATATCTTCTGCATCCATCCGCTGCTCATGGCGAATATCCATTCCCGCGAGAATTTTTCTGTTACATCAATGATTTTCTGATAATACGCAAATAAACCGCCCAATGCGGCATGAATAGTCTCATCGTTCGGTTTGCATTTGCGGTCAATAAACGGTCGTTCCTGCATCGTACTATTCCTTGAAGTATTCTTCGCATATCGAACATCACCTGATGAGAGTATACGATGCTCCGCGTACCCCGTCAAATCGGCAGAATATATACTCAGCTCATTTTTTTCTTGACATTTTCACCCTCGCGTTATAATATGCTTGCGTTCCGATAACGAACAATTTCTTCATAGTAATATTTAAGGAGCAGCTCATGACGAATTACAAGGATCTCGGACTTGTCAATACACGCGACATGTTCGCCAAAGCCGTAAAAGGCGGCTATGCCATACCGGCATACAATTTCAACAACATGGAACAGCTTCAGGCCATCATCCAGGCCTGCTGCGAAACACAATCCCCGGTCATCATCCAGGTGTCTTCGGGCGCGCGCAAATACGCGAACCAGACGATGCTCCGCTATATGGCGCAGGGTGCTGTTGAGTACGCCAAGGAACTCACCGGCGGCAAGGGCATTCCCATCGTGCTCCACCTCGACCACGGCGACACCTTCGAACTCTGCAAAAGCTGCATCGAGTACGGCTTTTCATCGGTCATGATCGACGGTTCGCACCACGCATATGACAAGAACGTTGAACTCACCAAACAGGTCGTCGAATACGCACACAAATACGACGTCACCGTTGAAGGCGAACTCGGCGTGCTCGCCGGCATCGAAGACGCGGTGAAATCGGACAAGCACACCTACACGCAGCCCGAAGAAGTGCAGGACTTCGTCAAGAAGACCGGCGTTGACAGCCTCGCCATCTCCATCGGCACATCGCACGGCGCGTTCAAGTTCAAGCCGGGCACGAAACCGCAGATCCGCCTCGACATTCTCGCCGAGATCGAAAAGCGCATACCGGGATTCCCCATCGTGCTGCACGGATCGTCATCGGTGCCGCAGGACCTCGTGAAGATCGTCAATCAGTACGGCGGAAAAATGGCCGACGCTATCGGCATACCGGAAGAACAGCTCCGCCAGGCGGCGAAATCGGCCGTCTGTAAGATCAACATCGACAGCGACGGACGCATCGCCATGACGGCAGCCATCCGCAAAACCTTCGCGGAACAGCCGGGCGAATTCGACCCGCGCAAATATCTCGGACCCGCACGTGACGCACTGAAAGAACTCTACAAGCACAAGAACATCAATGTGCTCGGAAGCGCAAATCAGGCGTAACGCGGGCTTTGAAAAGTAGCACGTAAGGAGAAACAATATCCATAACGCACACGATGTGCGACACTATTGGAGATTGAATTCTGCCCGCGTTTGCGAGCGCCAGCAGTCCGAGGACGGACTGCGAGAGCGTCAGCAATTGAAACAAAACGTTCTACGTTAATAAAGCAAGCGGCTCAGTAGAAGACATAAAAAAAGACGCGGTTTTTAACCGCGTCTTTTTTATTTATTGATACTCTTTAGCGAATGCCGTTCCAGTTGGTCGAATAACCCGTATGCGCAGTCCCGAGCACAGTTATCCCCGAGAGCTTTTTAATCGCATCCACCGACTTCTTATTACGTGCGACCTCTTCGGTGAAGGGCTTCCCCATGTCCCTTATTTTGCCTTTCACCACTACAAGCGAATCGCCGGTAAAGAGATATTTTCCATCAACGACATATGAATATGAACCCGGCGTGTGACCGGGAGTGCTTAAGGCGAGTATGCTGCTTGCGCCCTTAATCACTTCGCCATTAGTCACCATGATATATGACTTCACTGGAAGCAGATTCGTCTTGGACATGAACATAATATGCCGGAGTTTCACGCCGGTCACCAGATCGCTCTCTTCACGCGAAAGATAGACGTTCGCTTTGGTGAACAGCGGGAGTGCGCCGGTATGATCGCCGTCGGAATGTGTGAGAAAAACAGCCGTCACACGGGCAGGATCTATCGAGAGCGACGCCAACGCTGCTGCAACTGCATCTTTGTTGTCACCGGCATCAATGAGAATAAATCCGGCTTTATTGGAAACTGCATAGCAGTTCACACGCATACCTTTGATGCAGTATACCCCGTCAACAATGCGCCCGGTTTCGCCGGTACGCATATCCCGCATTGAAAACATGAGCAGGCCCATGGCGATGAGCGGCAGACCGATGACGACCGCCAGAACGATAGCAATGAAACGAAGCACCTTTCTCATTGAAGACTCCTCAGTTGGTTGTTATGCCGGTCAGTATACACCTGCTGCGACGATTCGCAACACAAGTATAAATAGCGAAAAAACGTATTTTGGACTATATTAACAATCTACATACCCGGCACACTGGTTGATACCGACCAAGCCGGCCCGTCCGGTACCGCTTATATTATAACAAATCGCAAGGAGATCATAAATGAGCAAAGCAAAAATTGGCATTTTCGGGGTCGGGCACGACACCTACTGGCATCAGTTCGAGGGCCTTCTCGACGGACTTATGAAATACCATGCGGATTTCAAATCCATGGCGGAAAAGAACGGCGTTGAGATCGTCGATTTCGGCATGGTTGATACCAACACCAAGGCGTATGAGATAGCATCGAAAATAAAGGCGGCCGATGTCGACCTCCTGTTCTGCAACATGCTCACGTATGCAACATCATCGGTATTTGCACCCATCATGCGCACCGCCGATGTGCCGGTGGTGCTTATCGCGCTCCAACCCCGCGCGGCGATGGATTACACGAAAGCGTCTACCTACATGCAGCTTGAGAACGACAACATCTGCAGCGTACCGGAGTTCACCGGTGTGGCCGTGCGTCTCGGAAAGAAAGTGGCCGATGTGATCATCGGGACGCTCTATGATGACAAGCGGGCAACCGCCGAAGTAAAAGAATGGTGCGGTATCGCCACGGTGCTCCATTCGCTCAAAGGTGCGCGGCTCGGCCTCATGGGCCATGTGCTCGAATCGATGTACGACATGCATGCGGACCCGACCGCGATATCGGCCGCGTTCGGTGTTCACGTCCCGCTTATCGAGATTGCCGACCTCGCCGCATGCTACAAGCAGGTCACCGAGGCGATGATCAAAGAAAAAGTAAAGGTCATCGAGTCGATTTTCGAATTCCCCAACCCGGTGTCAGATCCGGTAACCAGAAAGCTCACGCCGGAAGACCTGCTTCAAGCCGCGAAAAGCGCCTGCGCGCTCGATCTTCTGATACAGAAATTCAATCTCACCGGTCTCGCCTACTACTACGAAGGCGAACCCGATTCGATAGAACGCACTATCGCCACCACGCTCATCGTCGGCAATTCAATACTCCTGGCAAAAGGTTTCCCGATGTGCGGCGAGTTCGACATCAAGACCAACATCGCCATGCTCATCATGGACAGACTCGGCATCGGCGGAAGCTTTGCTGAGTTCCATCCGTTCGATTTCAGCGAAGACTTCATTCTCGTTGGCCATGACGGGCCGCATCACCTGTCCATCGCCGACGGCAAACCAGTGCTCCGCTCGCTCACCAAGTATCACGGCAAACCGGGAAGCGGCGCGGGCGTTGAGTTCAAAATAAAGGAAGGCCCGATAACGATGCTCGGCATCACACAGACGGCTTCAGGCAAGTTCAAGTTCGTCATCGGCGAGGGTGATTCGAAAAAAGGGATGATACCGCCGACGGGGAACACCAACACGCGCGGCTTCTTCCCGCCGAACACCAAGGACTTCATCAAGGCATGGGTCATGGAAGGTCCCACGCACCACTATGCGCTCGGCGTTGGGCATCACGCGAAGACATTGAAAAAGATCGGCGATGCGCTCGGCATTGAGACGGTGATAGTAACCGCATAACACCGGAGAATTACCGGGCTTTGGTATCAACAGTTCATTCATATAAGTATTGATCCGGAGGAGGACATTATGAAGATCATCGCAATCATGTTCGCAGGCGCATTGCTGTTATGCGCGCAGGCAACCGAAGGACTTGCCGGCTACTGGTCATTTGACGAGAATGATGATGCTAAATCCGCAGGAAAAGTCACGGACAAGACCGGAACGTTCGGAGCGGTGCTGAAATCAGGCGCCGTGTTCACCGAGGGAAAGACCGGCATGGGTGTAGCCTTTGACGGCAAGGACAGCGCTGTTATCGGAGAAAAAGCACCGAAGCTCGGGCAGACATTCACGATTGCGGCATGGGTGAACATCAAGAATCTCGCCGCAGGACAGCATTCAATATATTCGGTGGATGAAAAAGGCGGCCATTATCTGCGTATCAATCAGGACGGCTCGATCGTTCTCATCCGCGCCGAGACCGCTGTGGTGGCGTCGTCGGCAAAGAACATTCCCGCGGGGAAATGGCAGCACATCGCCGTCACGTATGACAACGGTACCTACGCGTTTTATATCAACGGCGAGGCGGCCGGTAACGGTTCCGCGGCTCACGTTGACTTCACCGCGTCAACCAAGTTCGGCATCGGTAAAAACATCGCCCCCGGCGGCGCTCGCGTCACGTCGGGAATTATTGATGAAGTCCGTGTCTACACGCGGGCTCTGCCGGCAGCGGATATCGCATCCATAGCCGCGCAGTAACCGGATTTTCAGGATTACGCATGCGTATCGTCACATCATTCTTTTTTGCTCTTGCACTCGTCCTTACCGCCGCGGATGATACGGTCATCCGTGTTTCATTGGATACTGCGGACGGACTCTGGCAGCACTGGGGACCGAAATCCTCCGGCATTGAATTTGCCGGCGGATATAACGGCAAACCGTCGCTGCGCGGAGCGTTTCCCGACGAGGAATCCGTAGGCGGCACGGTATCCAAGAACATCGCTATTACCGAGAACACGACCTATACGGTATCGCTGTTTGCCCGGGGCAAGGGCACGTTGAACCTGCAGCTCTTCCAGTACGACGCGGCGAAGAAAGCGGTAAAAAAGGATTATCATTCGCTCGGCACACTTTCCGCCGATTGGAAGGAATATTCTAAGCTACTGGTGACCACAAACTCAGCTGAAACGATGACATTCAATTTCCTGTTCTACAAATCGGGCGGAAAATTCGAGATAGCCGATATCAGGCTTATACCGCAGGCAGCGAACGTGCAGATACGTATACCATCACCGCGCCGCGCCGGTGCAGACGGTCCTGTTGCCTGGTGGACATTCGATTCGGACGACTGCGCGGGTCTCACGACGTATGACCGTGCGGGGGATTGTCACGGCGACCTGAGCGAAGGCGCATCACCCGCAACGGGACGGTTCAACGGCGGGATATCGTTCAACGGAAAGTCCGGCTCTGTGGTCATGGACGGCGCACCGCTCCTCGGACAGAACTTCACGATCATGGCCTGGTTCAAAACCGATGATCTCAAATCGGTGCGCTGGTATTCCATCTACGCGGGCGATGTGAAAGGCTGTCAGTACCTGCGCATCAATGACGACGGGCGACCTATGCTTCTGCGCGCCGACATTGCGGCGGTCGCTTCTGCAAAGACACCTGTGACAGCCGGCGCATGGCATCATGTGGCGGTGACGTACTCAGTAACCGGCGCGTATGCGTTCTATATCGACGGTGCCGATGCGGGATCGGGAACCGTGACGCATCAGCCGTTCGTGGATCCGGACCACGCCTCGCTCGGCATGGTTGCCGCCGGCGGACCGCCCCGCCCCATGCGCGGCATACTTGATGACGTACGCGTATACGACCGTACTCTAACAGCCGCCGAGATCGCGTCTCTCGCATCGACGACACCTTCACCGCCCGCCGCAGCCGGACGCCGCAGTCCGACGCTGACCATGCAGATAACGCCCGCTGCTGATGACAACTGGTTTACGCTCGGAACTCCGGTGGTATTCAGGATTAACGGCGACGTCGTCCGCGGCATCACCGGACTGCACGGCATGGTATATGACGCACGCGGGAAAGAACTAGCTTCCGTCACACTGCCGCGCGAACGTTTTACCGACGGCTGGTCGTGGATGCCGCCGTATCAGGGTTTCTTTGAAATAAAGTTCTTCATGGTCACGGCCGCAGGCAATACACCGCTCGTATGGAAATACCGCAATCAGACATCGAAAGGCACCGGCGTATCGTTTACGCGCGATGCGCAGGCTGTTGCGGTAATGCCTCCGGCCCCGAAACAGAAACGACGTCAGTTCGGGTTCAGCTACGGCAACGGCGGAGACCCGGAACTGCGGCTTGCGGCGAATCTCGGGCTGAGCTTTGTGCGCTGGCACTGCATCCCCTGGGGTGCGCTCTTCGTCGATGAAACGCTCGCGGTTGAACCGTCACGCGGCAATTACCGGTGGAACATCACCGATCCGCATGTTGAGCTTTTCAAAAAATACGGTTTCGCGCCCGATGAGATCGTCGGCAATGTCATCTTTACGCCGGCATGGGCCTCGCCGCATCCGGAGGACACTAAGATAGAGATCGGCGTGATGGGAAAAAACGCGTATGCCCCGGTTAAAGATGAATACTTCGCCGATTTCCTCCGTGCACTCGTGGGGCGCTACGGGAAGAGCATATCCGTCTGGGAACTCTGGAACGAGCCCCATCTGCCCGGCGGTTCCATTTTCTGGAAGGATTCACCCGAGAACTTCGCCAAGATGATAACCGCCGGATATCAGGCGGTGAAGGCGGTACAGCCGAATTCCGAGGTATGGATCGGCGGCATGGGCGGAAAACGGTATCTCCCTTTCTATCGTGAATTCCTCAAAGCAGGCGGTGCGCCGTTCGACCGCATTCCCATGCACGGCTCGTGGCAGGACATCTCCGGATTCCGCAAGCTCGAACAGGAATTCGACAAACCGTCGGTTCCCTGGGTGTCATCGGAATGGCACGGCATTCTGGTCAGTGCAATGCAGACACCGCCGTCGGAGGCGAATCTCGCGCGGCGTCTCCTGCTCGATCTCGCCGACCAGCTTAAAAACGGCGTGGAACGCACCGCGCTCTTCTGCATGCGTGAAGGCAACTCTGAAAAGGAGCTCATGCCCGCCGCATATGCCGACGGATCATTCCAGCAGTCGTTCGGCATGTTCCGTTCGCGCCCGCGTCCCGAGCCGCGATTAGCGGCCGTCGCCATACGTGTATTCATCGATCAGATCACCGCGAGACTTGAGTTCGGCGGTCAGAGTGAACTCGGCGGCACCCGGCTTATATGGTTCATCGACGGAACGAATACGCTCACACTGCTCTGGAGTGAAGACACGTCATCAGCCGCTCCCGACAGACGCATAGCGTCTGCACTGAACACCGCACGGATCGTCACGATGGAAGGCTACCCCGTGACTACGGCATCGTTCATGCTGGAACCGGAACGCGTGTATCTTGCCGGCGGCATGCCGAGAACATTGCTTGCGGCACTTCCCGCGAACAGTGATCCGCTCAATCCGGATCTGCGCCGGCCGAAGATCGAACACCCGGTACCTTCCGCTACGTATGTCAAAACGCCAATCCTGGATGCGTCGCGCAACATCATCGATGAAGCGTCGCTTGCCTGGATATCACGCGACTGGAATTATATCAAAGTGAACGACGACCGTCAGCAGTCGTTCAAAGCGCGCTATGCCGCGTCAATCGGAACACACGGCATTGATCTTGTGGTCGATGTTAAAGACGCTGTTTTCAATCAGCAGGAGAAGTTTCCCGCGTTCTGGACGGGGGACAGCGTGCAGTTCGCACTCGATGTCGACGGCGCCGGCATAGCCGGCAACCAGACCGAGTTCATTACCGCGCGCTCATCCGAAGGTGCCGTCATCAGTAAAGTAATCGCAGCGTCCATCGGCGGCGACCTGCCCCAGCGATGGACACCGGCAAACCGCCCGCTCGCATTCGGCGGGGTGACGATCGACCCTACTGCCGACGGCATGCGCTATCGTATCCATGTGGACGCCACAGAGCTGTATCCGTTCAGCTACAGTCCGAACAGCATTATCCGGTTTTCGATCCTCGTCAATAATAATGACGGCCGCGTACGCGCCGGATATCTCGAATGGTCGAGCGGCATCGGCGCGGCAAAGGATGCCGGCCTGTACGGAAAACTTACGCAGAAGGAATGACGTATGCTCGACATGAAATCGTTCCGCAATCCTCCCGACAGCTGCCGCGGCACCGACTTCTGGATGCTCAATGACAGACTCGAACCCGATGAACTCCGGCGGCAGATGCGGACCATGCGCGAACAGGGCGTTGTATCGTTCATCGCGCGGACATATATAGGCCTCAAGTCCGATTATCCCGGCGAAGATTTCATGGACAAGATGAGCGTCATCATCGATGAGGCGCGCGCGCTTAAAATGACGGTATTCCTCCAGGCGGGATATATGCCGGAAGCCGTTCTGGGACTTCCGCCGGAATTCGCGCTCGGTGACGTGCGGGTATTCGCCAAAGGTGAAGGTTCCGACAAGGGTGAACTCATCGTTAATCGCGGTCAGCACGATTATCGCCTGCTCAATTCACGAACGATACTCGACATGCTCAACCCCGACGCGGTAAAATTCTATATACTCCAGAGCTATGAGAACATGTGGAAACGCTTCCGGGACGATTTCGGCACAACGGTACAGTCGGTATGGGTCGACGAACCGAGTTACGGTCACGTGTCGATGCCGTGGACGGGCAGACTTCCCGCCGCATACCGTTCACTCTGGGGATCCGACTTTCCCATGGATAAAATACATCTGCTTTTCGAGGACGGCGAAGGTTCCGCAACGTTGCGTCACCATTACTGGCGCACGATACTCGAACTGCTCAAAACCGCATACTTCACCGAGATACGCGACTGGTGCCGCAACCACAATCTGAAATTCAGCGGACACCTTATGGCAGAAGACAAGATGGAAAGCCAGATAAAAACGACCTGCTTCACCATGCCGTATTATAAGTTTTTCGATATCCCCGGCATCGATTATCTCACTGCGGAGATGAACTGGCGCTACGGCGAGATAACATCGAATGACGGCAGCCTTGACGACATGTGGGCCTACGGACGCATCGTTACGCCATTGCAGTGCTCGTCAGCGGCGCATCAGGCGGGCAAAGAACAGATACTCTGCGAGATGTACGGCGTGAGCACCGAGAATCTTTCACTTCGTGACCAGCGGCATATGTTCGACAGTTTCGCGGCACTCGGCATCAATCACCGGAGCGTGCACGGTATATTCTATTCACTCCGCGGCAGAGGCAAACGCGCGTATCCGCCTCACATCAGCGATTATCAGCCGTACTGGCCGCAATACCATCTCCTCACCGACGCATTGGCGCGCGAGACATGGTTCGTACGTCAGGGCAAACCGGTGCGCGACGTACTCGTGCTTCACCCCATGGAAAGCGCGTTCTGCGAATATCGTGGACCGGGCGTCTGTCCCACCGGCAACGATGTCGTGCGTATCCGAGACCGTAATTTCCTCAGGCTCATGCGCGATCTAACGGGCATGAAATGCAATGTCGAGCTCGGTGACGAAGACACGATAGCAGATACGGGCGACGTCCGCGGCGACAGACTCGTCATCGGCGAGATGCAGTACCGCACCGTGGTGATAGCCGACATGCGGACGATACGTGAAAGCACGCTCAAGATTCTTGAACGTTTTGCCGCAAACGGCGGAACGATACTCGTTTCCGGCGAAATGCCGGAGATGATCGACGGCAACACGACCGACGCTGCTGCAAATCGCCTGCTGAAACTATCGTCGCTGCAGCGCACACGCGACCTTCAGGACCTGTTACACCGGCTTGCATCCATAAAGAGCGCATACCGGTATGAAAGTGATGAGAACTTCGTGTACATCCATTATCGCGAAACCGGCAGTGACAAACTTTTTTTCATCTGCAATACCGATTGCCGCGAAGGCCACGACGGCACTATCATCGTCGACGGTGATTTCTCCGCTGCTATGCTTAATTGCGAAGACGGTTCCGGCAATGAGCTCGCTTGCAGCTGCACCGACGGCACAACACGCATACCGCTGCATATCACTGAAGGCAGCAGCGTCATGATTCAGCTGACACCATCGAAATCATCGGCTCAGATACGTCCAGCACGGAACATATCGCAGTTATTACCGTCAGCATGGACGGTGGAACGGCACGACCCGAATGTACTGCTGCTGGAATTCGCATCATACCGCAAAGGCGATGAAACATACTCAAATTCCTATCCCATTCTAGCCATTCAGGACATCCTCTCCCGTGAGAATTATAACGGCGATATTTCACTGCGATATACATTCACGTCAGACATTGCCGTTGCCGGTACCCGTTTGGCGCTTGAATCGCCGGAACTGCAGCAGCTGACGCTTGACGGAAAAGCGGTCTCCAACAAAAGCAGCGGCCGCTATCTCGCGCAGGCATTCGAACTGCTGCAGCTGCCGGACCTTGCCGCAGGAGAACATGTACTCGAGATACGCCGCCATTTTGAACCGCTCAAGAAAGCGCTGTCCGGCGTCACATCGCTCTTTGAAAATCTGCCGGGTGTGGAACTCGAACCGATACTTCTCCTCGTCGAATACGCGGTTACATCTGTTACCGAACCGGGGATAAGCGGCTGCGTTCGGCTCGCACCACGATTCACCATAACCGCCGAGACCAAAACAGCACATCAGGAACTCGTTTCTGAAGGATATCCGTTCTATGCGGGAACGATATCACTCAAACAGACCTTTCATCTTGATAAAAATGACGCAAAGCGTACACTGTATATCGAAGCGGAAGGCTTCAACGCATGCGTGGGCACAGTATACGTCAACGGCAAACGTGCAGGTGATCTGCTCTGGACTCCGTACAAAGCTCCGCTGACCGGTCTTGTACGCGAGGGTGCGAATGAGCTAGAGATACGCATCACCAACACGCTCCGTAACGTACTCGGCCCGTGGCATCGTCCTGCGGGAGAGATCGGCGCCTGCTGGGCCGGATATGAGTATCCCAATCAGCCGTGGCTCGGTGTGATGGAACACGGCAAACAGGTAAGCGACTGGCACGAACGTCGTGTACCCGACCGGCATGGCTGGACGGAATCGTATCTGCTCCTGCCCTTCGGCATCAGACAGACACGGCTTGTGATCGAACAGTAATGCGGCTGATGATCGTTTTAAATTACCAGGAGAAAATATGAGCTATCTCGGAAGACAGATCAACGATGTTACTCTGGAATTGAGCCTGCGTCCGTTCACTGACACAACGGAAGCGGGCATCCGCGCGAAGGCGCGTGAGATCTGCATGCAGTGGTATCCGCTCACCAAACACGCCGACCGCGTATCGCTCATGCTGTGGACATCCGACGGCTCGGAGATACTTGACTACAAAGGAAATCTCGATGAGGTCTTCGAATGGTCGTACACCATCGGCGTGGCTAATCCGCGCGTGGAAGTTCTTCCCGACAGCGACCCGAACAAGAAATGCATCCATCATACCACCTACACCTATATCGACAATCCACCGAAGCATACCTACCGCTGGTATAAACGCTTTCTCGAGATCATCCGCGAAGTCTGTGGCGAAGTATCGGGAAAGCCGGTGCGCCTCGTCGCCACGTTCGATCCGGGCCCCGAGTTCGCGAAATCGAAATTCAAGTATGAAAAACACCCCGAGATCTGTCTCGGCGGTACAATGGGAAAAGCGAGCTTCGTCGTATGCTACTCCACACTGCATGCCGACAAAGGCGCATACGCCGGATATCCGGACGGCATTCCTGAAGGAACACTGTTCGGCGAATTCCTCGGGCGCCAGAGCAAATATTTCCTCAAGGACATGGGATTCGACTCGCTGTGGCTGTCGAACGGCTTCGGTTTCGGCATGGAGACCTGGGGCATGTACGGCGCGGTGTTCAACGGAAAAGAGTTCAGTCCTGCAAAAGCGAACGACGTAAAAAAAATAAGTCTCGATTTCTGGACGAGTTTCCGCAAAGAATGCCCCGACATACCGCTCAGAACGCGGGGCACCAACCAGACAACGGGACGCGATCTTGCAAGCGACGGCGTACCGCTCCGTGAAATTTACCGCGGCGGTTTCAATCTCGAGCCGCCGCCGAACTCGCCGTGGGCAGCGCTCAACGGCGACTTCGGCCTTGAACTCGCCGGATGGATGTCGCATATCGCCGAGATTCCGGGAACGACATACCCCTACCGTTTTTATACGCACGACCTTTGGTTCCTCAACAGTCCGTGGATAGACCGCTACGGCCGTGAGCCGCACGATATTTTCCTGCCGCTTTCCATTGCGCGTATCGACGGTGCCGGGAAGATGTCGCTGCCAACCGATATCAATTTTCTTTCCATCGACGGCACACATGGAGAAACGCCGGATCTCGTCCCCAATGAAGTCATACCGCATGTGCTCAACTGCATCGGCACATCACCGGACGCACCGGGTCTCTGCACATGGCTCTACCCGTTCGACGAATATCACGACATGGCGTATAACGGCACGCGCATCGGCGAGGTGTTCTTCGGCGACTGGTTCATACGCACCGCCATCGGCAACGGCTTCCCGATGAATACCGTCATAAGCACAAAAAATTACCGCACCGCAGTGAAAAGCAATCCGAAACTATTCAGCGGAACGATACTTGTAACACCGGTGCCGTCGGATGCCGGAATTGCCGGAGAGCTCCTCGCCCATCTTGCAGCCGGCGGACGGCTTATGCTGTACGGCCCCACCGAACATGCCGACAAGCGCATCCTCGCGGCGCTCAATCTCATGAATGATGAACCCGTTTCCGGCGAATTGACGGCGGAATACGATATCCCGCCCGATATCCTTACTGAAAAGAAGTTCCCGAAAAAAGTTCGCCACAACGAACTCTCGTCAGGCGGCGGCATTCACACGGTACTTTCAGACAAAAAAGACAAAGCCACGACAGTCACCGCTCAGGCCGTATCGACGAAAGGCAAAAAACGTGTCATCGCGCTTAGCAGGAAAGCCCCTGCGTGGAACGGCGGTATTTTAACCTGGGTACGTGGTTCGAACTCCTTCACGTTGCCCGAATTCAAAGGCGCCCATCTGCCTGAAATGCTCGATCAGAACGAATATTTCTATCCCGAGCTCCTCATGAGAACCATGCTCGCATCGTTCGGCGTACGGACCGCCGTCGTCAAACGCGAGAACGCGCAGAAAAATCCGGTACTCGTGGTCTCGCGTCACAGAAACGCATTCTACTTCGGCGGATATTCGCCCGATGTCACCGTATCGCAGCTGTTCCGTCTGCCGGAAGGCGCACCAATACTCAACGGTCTGACAACGCGCATCATCAACGGCCAATCCTCGTATCATATGTCCACCGCATGGCGGCGTGAATGCCGTGTGCTCATCGATCAGAAAACGGATTCAGACGTATCTTGCAATGAACAGTGCTCGGGAATGGTCGGTGTCACCCGGCGTGTGCGGCTGCGCGGAATGAAAAACGCAACCATCAGATTCTTCGCCGAGCCGGGCACCGAGGACCGGGTATCATTCCTGAAAAATCCGCGCGATCCGTTTCTGAAAGGCGATTTCGTGAAGCCGAGACGCGAACAGACAGGCAACGGTGTATGTCTGACGATTGACGATGTCAGCGACGATTTGCTCATATCCTGGTGATAATAGTAACGCGAGGTGCGCATGAAACGACACAGCATATTCTGTATAGCGGGCGCACTGTCGCTTGCACTGTCATTCCTGTACGCCGGTGAATTACCGGTGGAAAACGCAGATTTTGAAACGGCGATTACCGTCGGCGACAAACGGATGCCTGCTTTATGGAATGTCAGTAAATGGGGCGGCAGTGCCGCCGGAGAGCTTGGCATCGTTGAAGGATCCGCTGCCAGCGGCAATTTCGCGCTCAGCATCACGCCGTCGGCAAGCGGAGGCATCGGTTTTTCATCACGCGAGATTGCGCTCCCGAAAGAGTTCACCTCGGTGGTGCTCACGCTCCGTGTAAAAGCAGTTGACCTTGTCAAGAATACGCCATGGGCTTTCATAAGCTGGCATAAGAACGGAAAATTCATCAACAAAAAAGAGGTGTCATTCGGCACGCTGACCGGCGGTGAATGGAAACAGATGAAACTTACCGTCGACCGTGCGGAGATCCCGGCAGAGGCGAATTCCTTCTATATCAATCTCGCCGCGTTCGGCAATGAATCCGGAAGCGGGTCGATACTCTATGACGCTGTAGCGCTTGCAAGTACCGTCCCCGACAGCGCGCCGGCCGCTGCAAGTCCTGAATCACTCGTCCCAAACGCGGGATTCGAATCGGCATCGGACGACGCGGCGTATGCATATCCGCAGCCTTCGCAATGGGTGATAACGCGCTGGACGGCGAAGAACGATACGAAAGACATCGGCGTCACATCAGATGAAGCGTCATCCGGGAAACGATCGCTCGCCATACGCGCTACCGAACTCGGCGGTGTGGGTTATTCCTCCCCGGCGATACCGATACCCGACAACTTTAAATTCTTCACCGCCGATATCGCCATCAAAGCGTCGCAGGACTGCGGCGCAGTACCGTGGGTGTTCATCGCCTGGTATCGCGGCGGACAGTTTCTCGGCAGAAGTGATCTGCCTGCGGCCGCTGCAAAAGGAGCATGGCAGACGGTCTCGGTGGAAGTATCACGTTCAGAAATCCCCAAAGATGCCGACAGTTTCCGCATCAACTGCGCCGTGAACGGCATGACGAAACCTTCAGGCACCATCTTTTTTGACGACGCGCGCGTGGCCGTAAGCCGCTTCCGGAAGAATTTCAGACTCACCGCAAGCGCTCCGTACGGCTGGTTCGAGGGCGCGCCGGTGCGTTTCACCTGCGAGGACGCGCCGGGCAACATCATGGCGGTCAAGGGAACTATTTTCGATACGCTCGGAACAAGGATCGCCGAGGTATCGGTACCGCGCGAGAAGTTCCTGAAAGACGGCTGGACATGGACAGCGCCGTCACCCGGTTATTATGAGATCGTGTTCGAGTATTCCGACAACGGCATGATGAAACCCGTCACCCGGAGCTTCAACATGCGGAGCAAAAGCGGCGCGAAGAACTTCGATCGCGACCGTTATTCGGTTGCCGTGGTGAAAAAAAGAGCGAGCACCGCGCGGTCGGATCAATTCGGCTTCGACCATCAGAGCGACAGTGAAACGGCATTACGGCTGGCGGAAACGCTCGGACTCGGTTATGTGCGGATGTGGGTAAACTGGGGCTATCACTGGAAAAAAAGCCTTATCATCAATCCGTCGAAGGGAGTATTCAACTGGGAACCGATAGACCGTGAAATGGAAAAGATGCAGCGCTATGGTTTCCGCAACAATATATTCACGATTTTCGGTACACCGTCGTGGGCATCGCCGTATCCGGACGCCAACGAGATAGACATACACGTACCGCGTTATTCGGTATGGCTTCCCCGGGACATTTCATCATGGACCGATTTCGTAAGCGCGCTTGTGGGACGATATCAGGACCGCATCGTGAACTGGGAACTGTGGAACGAACCGCATCTCCCCACCGGAAGCATCTACTGGCGTGACACCACCGCCAATTATGTGAAACTCGTGAAAAGCGGCTACGAGACCATCAAGTCTCTGCAGCCGAATTCAATTGTGTGGCTCGGAGGTCAGGGCGGAAGAAGATATATTCCATTCTACAAAGAGTTCCTGTCCGAAGGCGGTTTCCCGTACTACGACGTGCTTGCAATGCACGGGAGTTTCCCCGAAGCAAAGCTTTTCTGGGAATTGGAACAGCAGCGCGGCCTCACGCCGAAACCGTGGGGTTCCACCGAATGGCATGCGGTGCTCATCAACATGTCGATAGCGGGCAATAAACTGTCTACCGAAGCCGAACTCGGACGACGCATGATGACCGATATTCTTCAGCAGCTGAAATACGGCGCACAGCGCATCGCGCTTTTCGAGATACTGAACCTCGACGAAAAGGAAACGCTTTCCTACGCAAGTGCCAACGGCATCTTCACGCATACGTCGGGGATGTTCCGTCAGCGCCCGGAGATTGAGCCCCGCTTCGCCGGCGTCATCATCAGAAACTTCCTCGACCGCATTGATACGCGTATCGGTTTTGTACGCGAATACGATCTCGGTACACAGAAGGCGGTACTCCTCACCAACGGCGGCAAACCGTTCCTCGTCGTCTGGAACGAGGGAACTGAAACGGCTGCGCTTGATGCACGGTTGGCAAAAGCGATTCCCGCATCGGCTGCAGCAGTTTCCTGGGAAGGTAAACCGTGGAACGACCGCATGCTCGATGCAACCGCCATGTATTACATCACCGGCATCGAAGAAAAAGCGCTTGCAGCGATAGACGCCCCGGCATCGGCCCTTCTCTATCCCATTGAACGGAAAAAAATTGTCGGCGATGCGAATGCGCTGAAAGGCGTGCTCTCACCGGCTCCGCTCTTCGATGATGTGAACGGATCCGTCAATCCCGCTGTCGCGTGGAACACAAGCGGCTGGGTGTTTAAAAGTACCGGTAATGCCGGACGTCCGGAAGGATTCAAAGCCCGCTTCGCGTCGTACTGCAGTGCGTCGGGCATCGATCTCGTCGTTGAGGTAAGCGACCGCGTCTTCGTGCAGAACGAAAAACCGGGTTTCGCCTATAACGGCGACTGTGTTCAGTTTGCGCTCGATGCGGCATATTCCGGTGCGAACGGAGACCAGACCGAGATGTCAGTTGCGCTTTCACCGGACGGCGTGATAATCTGGAAACACATGGCGTCGGCAATCGGCGGCGATATCCCGCAGAACTGGACCGGCGCGGGCCGGGCAGTGAAGTATGCGAAAGCCGCCGTAGAAAAAAGCGACGGCCGCATGGTCTATAAAATACACGCCGACTGGAGCGAGTTCTATCCGTTCGTATATGACCCGAAAAAACCGGTACGACTGTCAGTACTGGTTAATAACAACAACGGAAATGGACGTATCGGCTGGCTTGAATGGGGCGGCGGCATCGGCGAATCGAAAGATCCGTCACAGTTCGGAAAATTGGAATTGCGATGAACGTCATCGGTATAATCATTATAAAGGATACATCATATGACACGATCGATATCTCTGCTCGCGCTCGTAACCGCATCACTTATGGCCGCTGACGTTTTCATTCCCGCCGACGACACTCGTTTATCGTATTCCGATTACGTCCGTATGGCATTTGTCCAGTCACCGTCATCACCGGAGCTCAACATGGCTCGGTTCGACCGTATCGTGGACCCGGGCGCCAAGGGTTATCAGTGGGACAATCCCGGTACGCGGCTTCGCTTCCGCACCGATGCGGCGACTGTCACGGTGCAGCTCTATTATAACGAAAAGCATGTTTCAACTTCGGCGAGAAACCCTATCGGGCGATACAGCATCGACGGCAGATCCGAAGACTCGTGGAAATTCACCAGTGTTCAGACAAAAACCGTTCGAACACCTGAAACACTGCTGCTCACCATCACCGCGCCATCATCCGGTATGCACGATTATGACATCATCATGCCGTACGGCGATTCGGTGTCGGTACTCGGCGTCACAACAGTTGACAGCGCCCGTTTTGAAACGCCGCCGGCGCGCCCCGCAAAGCGGCTCGTAGCATACGGGGATTCCATAACACACGGTTTTACCGCCAGCGAAGTAACGAAGTCTTATGCGTATCTCTTCGCACAGAAAAAGAACTGGCAGATCGTCAACATGGGCATCGGGGGGCGGAGCGCTTCACCGAACGAAGGCACGCTCGTTGGACAGCAGAACGGCGATGTAGTAAGCATACTCATCGGAGTCAACGACTGGCAGGGAGGACGATCTATCGCGTCGTTCAAAGTGAATATCGAAGGATTCCTGAAAAACCTCCGTACCGCACAGCCGTTGGTTCCGCTTGTCATCATCACGCCGCTCTGGGTACCGGCGTCGTGGAAACCGGCGTCGGCAAAACTTGATCTTGAGGAATATCGCGCGGCGCTTCGTGAAATAGTGACGGCACTGAACGATACCAACATTAAACTTGTCGACGGAACAGCGCTCATCGATCATGACGATAAATATTTCGACAAGGTGGCGGTGCATCCGAACGATGACGGTTTCGCGATGATGGCTGAACGGCTGGCCGCCGCGGTGGAATGAGCTTTACTTAACGAAGACGATACTCCCCTACCACACAAGGAGCGTTTATGGCACAGCATTCCCGCCCGGATATCGTATCGGTGTATTATCCGCACTGGCACACCTACGATCACGGTATTTCATGGAAAGGTGAAGGCTGGACGGAATGGGAAGGTGTCAAAAGTGCCGTCCCGCGTTTTGAAGGACATCTTCAGCCCAAAAAACCCGTCTGGGGATATTTTGATGAAAGCGATCCGCTGTGGGCCGGACGCGAAATCGATCTTGCCGCGGATCACGGAATCGATGTGTTCATGTATTGCTGGTACTGGTACAGCGGCGTCAGAAATATGGAGGAGGCTCTTGAAAACGGTTTTCTGAAATCATCGAACCGCTCGCGTATGAAATTCGCGCTCATGTGGGCAAATCACGACAGGAGAGATCAGTTCTGTCCCGAATTCGGCGTACCGAGAACCGTATGGCTTCCGTCGCGTCATTCCGAACGCGATCTGTTCCGTGTCATCGATTACTGCACCGAACATTATTTCAGCCAGCCGAATTACTGGCGCATCGACAACCGTCTTTTTTTCAGCATATTCGACCCGACGCATTTCATCAACGATCTCGGCGGAGCGGACAACACACGCCGCCTATTCGAAACCATCGACAGACATCTCGAGCGGCTGGGACAACCGTCCATGCATTGGAGCGCCATGGCGACAAGTCCCGCGGCGGCTCAACTCGCAGCTCAGGCGGGTTTTCACAGCACGGGCACGTACAATATAGCATCAGCCGGTAAAAGCAGACCCGATTTCACCGAACGGTATGAAGACGTCATGGAGATGCATCGTCTGCGCTGGCAGCAGCTCTCCTCAGAAAAACTGCCCTACTTTCCGGTCGTATCCATGGGCTGGGACCCGTCCCCGCGTTGCCGCGCTGACGTGTCATGGCCGTTTCAGCGCAATGAATATCCATATTCGCCGGTGGTTATCGGAAACACCCCCGAGCGATATGAGGAACTCCTTCGTGATGCCGCACGCCACCTCGCACAGGCGCCGCATTCGCCGCGCGCCGTCATGCTCTACGCATGGAATGAATGGACCGAAGGCGGTTATCTATTACCCGAAGAACGCTGCGGTACCGCATACCTCGATGCGATTAAGAAAATATTCGGGACGTCCGCCGCACCCGCATAAACATCATTTCATTGCATTTTTCATCGATTGCTGTACTATTCCCGCGTAGTAGAACCCGCCTCTGAGGAATATGACATGCACAACGACTTCGCCGAACTTGTCCGCATCATGGCCCGCCTGCGCGGTGAGAACGGCTGTGCATGGGACAAAGAACAGACCTACGACACCATTCGTCCCTATCTGCTTGAAGAGACCTATGAAGTCATCGAGACAATACTTGATAAGAATTTTGAGGGGCTTAAGGAAGAACTCGGCGATCTGCTGCTCCAGGTGGTGTTTCTCTCGCAGATAGCGGCTGATGAAAAACGGTTCTCTATTGACGATGTCGTACGCACCATCAATGAAAAGCTCATCCGCCGTCATCCGCATGTGTTCGGCGACGAGGAAACAAACGACACGAACGTCATCCTCAAAAAATGGGAAGACATAAAAAAGAAGGAAAAAGCCGATAAAAATATCGAACATAAGTCCATACTTGACGGCGTGCCGAAAATACTTCCGGCGCTGACGCAGGCGCATAAGATACAGGGCAAGGCAAAACGTGTGGGCTTTGATTTCCCCGACCATCATGAGGCGTTCAAAAAGGTGCACGAAGAGGTTACGGAGCTCGAGGAAGAACTCAACGCAGGAGAACAGAACGCCAACCGTATCGAGGAAGAAATAGGCGATTTGCTTTTCGCCGTCACCAATGTGGCACGCATGCTCTCCATCGACGCAGAGGGAGCACTCATGAAAGCCAACAGAAAATTCAGAAGCCGCTTTTCGGGCATTGAAGACCATTTTGCGAAAAAAGGAAAGGACCTCACGTCGGTCACACTCGCGGAAATGGACGCCGTCTGGGAAGAACAGAAACGTGCCTAAAGCGCCGCACATACGATTCGCGGAACCGGGGGACATAAGCGCCGCAGAGCGCATATGCCGGAGCGCATTTTCACTTACCGCCATCGATACCGACCCGATGCTGAACCTTCGCGGCGGTGATTACCTCTATCGCTTTTATGCACAGCGCGCATTCGAAAAATATCCCGCAAACTGCTTCGTGGCGGAAATCGACGGAACACCGAGCGGATTCATCATCATCGGCAATGATGCGGACTTCAGCGCACGTATCGGCAAGCGGGTGGGGAGCATACTCCTCCTCGGTGTGCTCCCCGAGCTGCAGGGCCGCGGCATCGGGCAGACACTCATACAGACCGCAATAAACCACTTCAGAAAAGAAAAATTCTCGCTCGTATCCGTCGGCACCGACGCGGACAACACCAGCGCCCTCTGCGCCTATGAAAAAAAAGGATTCCGCACCATATTGAACTGGGCGACATTCCGCCGCTATCCGCCGCACGCTGCGGCCGAGCCATCGCCGGTTCGTCTTGAAAAAACATCAACCGATGTCTCTTTCATCGAAAAATACGACTACCTGCGCACACACTCGTTCTTCTACGACAAACGCCTCCCGCTCGATGCGGTGCGTGAGAAGCATTCGGCGCATATTGCAGCCGAGACCGCCTCGGGCGTGCGCGCGTTGTACCGGGTTTTCTATCTTGATAAGGAGATAGGCTTTCTGAGCATACGCGACGATGCGTGGATGACCGAGTTCACTGGCCGGCGTTTTGTGCGTATTGAAGACTGTCATATTATCCCGCAGTTTGCGCTTGACAACGCAGGCGTAGTGCGCCAGTGCATAGCACAGGCAACAGTACTTGCCGGCAGCGATGTCATGGAGGCCTGGACTGCACTGAACCGGTTCACGTATATCAACGCGCTTACCGCAGGCGGTTTTTCCTTTGTGCACGCCGCGCAGGTACTGCATCTTTGGCTGTAAGGAGCTCACATGTTCGATCTCACCCCGCTGCAATGGTTACTTTCCGGTATCGCCGGATTTTTTGTAGGTCTCGCCAAAACCGGTATCTCCGGTCTCGGCATCGCCGTGGTCCCGCTCATGGCGTCGGTATTCCCCTCGCGCGCGTCCACCGGCATCATCCTGCCCATGCTCATCATGGCCGACATCATGGCGGTACTCTACTACCGCCGTCACGCGCAGTGGAATCTGCTCCTGCGCATCATCCCGTTCTCGATTACGGGCGTCATCATGGGCTATTTCATGCTCGGTATCGTCAACGACATGCAGATGCGCTACATTATAGCAATTGTCATCATCGTGCTGCTGATTGTAAGCGCGCTCAAGGATTTCGGCGTCATTAGAGAAAATGCCATACCAACGAACATCATCTTCACCGCAACGATGGGTATTCTCGCCGGCATGACGACGATGCTTGCCAACGCCGCCGGCCCTATCATGGTGATTTATCTCCTGTCCATGGGACTCATGAAAAACGAATTCATCGGCACGAGTTCGTGGTATTTCCTGCTCATCAACTGCTTCAAAGTACCGTTCTCCGCATCACTCGGGCTGATAACACCGACGACACTCCTGTTCAATGTGAAGCTGCTGCCGTTCATCATTCTCGGCGCCGTAGTCGGGATCCTCATCGTAAAAAAGATTCCGCAGACCGCTTTCCGCATCACGGTACAGGTACTCGCCTTTGCCGCGGCGATAAAACTGATATTCTAAGGGATTTTACAGAATACGATGAAACAGCATATACAAACGCCCCAGAGGCCCCAGAGGACAAGGGCCTCTGCGAAATGGTTCACATCTCTCGCCGCCATACTGCTTCTCACCGCACCGGTCCAAGCCCGTGACGGCTATACGGTCACACGGAATATCCACTATGTCCCCGGAACGAACTATCAGCAGACACTCGATATCTATACTCCGACAAGTACCGTGCAATCGCCGATGGTCGTATTTATACACGGCGGCGGATGGCAGAAGGGCGATAAAACGAACATCGACCGCAAGGCTGATTATTTCACCTCGCATGGGTATGTGTTTGCCAGCATCAATCACCGGCTCTCACCGGCGGTAACGCATCCGGCGCATGTTGACGATGTCGCACATGCGCTTGCCTATCTCGCTTCGAACAGTACCCGGTTTCACGGGGACACGAATCGCATCTACCTCATCGGCCATTCATCCGGAGCGCATCTGGCGGCTCTTGTTGCGGTGGATGCACGTCCGCTCCGCGCTTGCGGGCAGACTACCGCCATTATTAAAGGAGTTATCCTGCTTGACACCGCGGCATACGATATTCCGCTGCTTCTTGCACGAAAAGACGTATATGCTGAACAGCGAAGTCTCTATGAAATCGCATTCACAAGAAACATACGAACACAGAAAGACGCCTCTCCGCAATGTCATATCGCTAAAAACACTTATATCCCTTCGTTCCTTGTCTTATATATATCTGAAAGAAGCGATTCAAAAGCGGCTTCGGAACGTTTTTCAGCGGCATTGACGAAAGCCGGTGCGTCTGCCATGCTTTCACGCATAAACAAGACGCATGACGGCATAAATAAGGATGTCGGCATAGAAGGCGATGCGCTTACAAAGCAGATAATGGATTTCCTCACTGCCGGTGACCGGTAAATTTATGACACCTCGCGTCCGATAATAGAGTATTAGGAGCCATCGGCATGCATATAACATTTTACGGCGTCCGCGGGTCACTTCCGACACCGCTTGACAGCACATCGCTTGAGCGTAAAGTGCTTGGCGCGGTGAATGCCGTCATGGCGAAAAAGATAAAAACTGCCAAAAGCGCCGATAAATTCATAAAAAATGCACCATTTTCATTAACGCATACATACGGCGGCAACACCATGTGTGTGGAAGTACGCGCCGATGACGGCAGACGCCTCATCCTTGACGGCGGCAGCGGTCTCCGCATGCTCGGGAACAGGATACTCAAAGAGGGATTCGGCAAAGGCCAGGGTGAAGCGCACATCCTCCTGTCGCATTTCCACGTCGACCATCTGCACGGCATACCGTTCTTCGTGCCGATATTCATTCCCGGCAACAAGATCAACTTTTATGCCGGCCATACACATGCGGCCGAATCACTCGCGCGATACATCAGCCCCCCGCTCTTCCCTATAGCATTCGACCTGCTTGCGTCCACACGCTCCGTGACCCTGGTACGGCCCGGCGAACAATACGAGATCAACGGCTTCAAGGTATCTGCGCATCCGCTCAATCATCCGAACGATTGTTTCGCGTACCGCATCGAATCCGGCGGTCAGACGGTCGTCTATGCGACCGACTCCGAGTTCATGGACAGGCCGCCGGACGAACACCGGGCGTATGTCGATTTTTTCAGGAATGCCGATTGCCTTATCGCCGATGCACAGTACTCCATCGCCGATTCACTCGTCACAAAAACCGGCTGGGGTCACAGCTCGTTCAATATCGATATCGATCTAGCCTGCGAGGCGAATGTGAAGCGTCTCGTATTCTGCCATTATGATCCGCTCATGACCGACGAAGAAATTGATCAGCTGCTCGCCGATGCGAATGAATATCTCAATTTTGCAAAGACAGGCAAACGGCTCGCGCTCGATGTGGCATGCGAAGAGCGGGAACTTACCCTTTAATATCCCGTTCCATATCACGGTCCATATCGCGTTTCTTTATTGAATCACGCTTATCATACTGCTTCTTACCGCGCACCAGGCCTATCGAAACCTTGATCTTATTATCCTTAAAATATAGCGAAAGCGGAACCATTGAATATCCGCGCTCCTTGATGCGTCCGGTGAGCTTATTCAATTCATGCCGATGCAGCAGCAGTTTTCGCGACCGTTCCGGGTCATGATTGCTGAGGTTCCCGAACTCATACGGCGATATATGCAGATTAACGAGATAGAGCTCATTTCCTTTAAAAACGGCGAATGAATCCTTCATCGTTACGCTGCCCGCACGAAGCGATTTCACCTCGGTACCCACGAGCGCGATGCCCGCTTCATACTTCTCAATTATCTCGTAATCGAAAAACGCTTTTTTATTACGCGCGATATCACGCGGCGTATCATCCTTGCTGTGCTCTTCCTTAACCTTACCCATCAGCGGACGACTTTATATCCGAGGATATACAACACAAAATCGTCAAACGCAATGCCAGCCTGCTTCGCCATCTGCGGAAGATCCGACGTATCGGTCATGCCGGGCTGCGTATTGTTTTCAATAAGGTGCGGATTGCCGTTCCCGTCAATGATGACGTCGATGCGGCACACACCCTCGCAATCGAGTGCGTCGTATGCGTTCTTCACGAGCGCGCACACGGCGCCTTCGGTACGCACATCGAGCTTTGCCGGCATCTCGAATTCCGTTCTGCCGTGCGTATATTTCGCTTCATAATCATAAAATTCATTTTTCGGGTTGATGCCGAGTATCGGCAGTGTGAACGGCCGTCCGTCGACACGAAGCACACCAACGGTCACTTCCTTGCCTTTGATGAACTCTTCAACGAAAAAATCCCTTGCAGCAAGCTTAGCCGTTACCGATGCAAATTCCGCCGCCGTTTTCACGATGAACACGTTCACGCTCGATCCGTTCTCCCGGGGCTTGATGACAACCGGCAGTGTCAACGTGACACGATCGAATACGAGCCGCTCACCCTCAACGCGTTTCAGGCGTTCCAGGAGCGCGAACTGCGGTGTTGACAGTCCGTAGTACGCCCACACCTCTTTCGCCTTGGTCTTGTTCATGCAGAGCGAACTGACGAGCACATTCTCGCCGGTATAACCCACGCCGAGCATCTCGAGAATTCCCTGCATCACACCGTCCTCTCCATATGTTCCGTGCAGTGTGTTGTACACATACCCTATCTTTTTCTCCATCAGAACCGAGGCAATATCTTTCTGCACATCGATAAGCGAAACATCGAGCGGAAACTCTTTGAGCGCATTATACACATTTGTGCCGCTGCGAAGCGACACTTCACGCTCGTCGGAAAGCCCGCCGCACAGCACGCCGATGCGGATATTTTTAAAATAGGCAAGCACTTTGTTTTTATCGAATGACAGCTGCATCAACGCCTCTCTATCATGTACTCTGATATTACCGCTGATTACCCGTGAATATCGCAGGTTTCCAGTATCTTTTCATGCCGCTCGCGTTCCTTGCCGGAAAGCGGTGCGTATTTGCTCTTAGAATGCAGATCAACAGCAAGTTCGACGAATTTCGCCTTAAAGAACTGCGACGCTTTCGTGAGCGTCTCAGCCTGCGCCGAAATGCCGAGTTCGTGGCTGGACACGACGAAATGGTCCTCGCCCTGTACGGTCAGAAGCGCCGTGAACGGTTTTTTGAAGTGCACCTGTTCGGTGTCCGACATCTTCATGGCGAGATTTTTCTTTTCTATCATGAGCGGGTGAACGGAGTCGAACCGTCGTCTTCAGCTTGGAAGGCTGAGGTAATAGCCGTTATACGACACCCGCGGGTGACGATGCCAATACTACCACACCGCCGCAAAAAAAACAAGTCTTTTTGATTGACTTTTTATGCTTTACTGCTATAATCGCCGCGACAAAAAATAACTCTGCGTATTCATTAAGGATACGCCGTAAGACCAAGGAGTTCGTATGAGAAAATACGAAATACTGTTTTTCAGCGAGAACAACGACGCCGTGTTCACGCGCGCACGCGACAAAGTCAAGGCCGTACTGGAATCGCATCAGTGCACCATCGACAAGGAAGAAGACTTCGGCGTAAAAGAGCTCACGTATGATATCGGCAGGATCAACGAGGGTCACTATTTCTTCTACAATTTTTCAAGCCTGCCCGCTGCCATCAAAGAGATCGAACATGAGATCCGCCTTGACAGCACGATCCTCCGCAGCATGATCGTCGCAACCGACGGTAAATAGGAGCGCGTTATGGCGTCAACCGATCTTAACCGCGTGATGCTCATCGGCAGACTCACCGCCGATCCGAAGATCGATCAGCTGCCCACGGGTACGCAGAAAGCGTCGTTCTCGATTGCGAACAACTATTACAGCCCCAACAAACAGAATGAAGCGAACTTTTTCGATCTTGTCGCCTTCGGCAAACTCGCCGAGATCTGCGGCACCTATTTGAAAAAGGGAAAACAGGTGGCTGTTATCGGCAGTCTCCGCCAGCAACGCTGGCAGGATAAGACCACCGGCGCGAACCGCTCGCGCGTTGAGGTAATCGTCAATGACATGCAGATGCTCGGCGCGCGCACCGACGGCGGCGACAACGCTCCCGCCGGCTCGATGAACGACGCCCCGCCCGCAAGCGCGGGAGAAACCGCACCGCCGCCGCAGGCAGGCGGATTTGACGACGACGAAGTCCCGTTCTGATGAAACCATCGAACTGATACACGATTAATTAAACAGGAGATTTACAATGGCTGACGAAATACAGAACACAGATGCACCGGTGGAAGCACCGGTATCGGCTCCGGCCGCCGCACCCGCAGGAGATCTCGCCCCCCGCGACACGCGCGATTCACGGGGCAGACGCGATGACGGCGACAAACGGAAATTCTTCAAACGCAAAGTATGTCATTTCTGCAAAAGCAAGCTTGACGTGGTCGATTACAAGGACACCAAGCTGCTTCGCCGTTTTATGAAAGAAGGCGGAAAGATTCTTCCGCACCGCTTAAGCGGCAATTGCACCAAGCATCAGCGGCTGGTGTCCCTCGCAATCAAACGGGCGCGCACCATGGCCCTCCTGCCGTATAAAGCGCGCGTATAGGCGCCCGAGCGATAATATACAAGGAGCATTACAATGGCTAAAACAGGGGAATCGGAAAAAGAAATAGTCGTCGATGAGAAGAATATCGTAACGATACTCGCCGACGATATCGTATTCAAAGGTTCGCTGCAGTTCAAGACATCGCTCATGATCAAAGGCACCTTTGAGGGTGATATCGATTCAACCGGCGAACTGGTCATCGGCGAGAAAGCGGTTGTCAAAGCGAAAGTCAAAAGTGCCACCATCGTCTGTTACGGCAGAATCGACGGGAATGTCGAAGCGACGAAAAGCATCATTTTCGCCCGCACGGCCGTCATCAACGGCGACATCAAGACGCCGGATCTTGTCATTCAGAGCGGATGTAAATTCAACGGCAACTGCGCGATGGTCGGCGGTTCAGCGCCGGCCGCAGCATCGGCTGCTCCCGCTTCCGGCCAACAGCAGAACGCTCCGGCAGGACTTCCGCCGAAACGCTGACCGGCAGATCGCAGCAACGGTGACGGCTCGTGAGCAGCGCTGATACTCTTTTTGTAAAAGGCCTTACGAACGTTTCCTGCATCGATTACCCCGGACGTATTGCCGTCATGCTCTTCACCGCAGGATGTAATTTCCGTTGCGGCTATTGCCATAATCCGTCGCTTATCAGCTCCGCACAGGATGCATTTGAGCCATTCGCATCCGTCAGGGAACGTCTTGTTTCCCGGCGGGCACTTGCCGACGGCGTTGTCATCACCGGCGGTGAGCCGACGATACATGACGTGCTTCCTTCGGTGATCGAACAGATACATGCGCTTGGTTTCCCGGTAAAACTAGACACCAACGCGAGTATGCCGTCCGTTCTGGAGCAATGCCTCCCGTTTCTGGACTACATCGCTGTCGACATAAAAACATCACTCCGGCGATACGATCACGTCTGCCGGCTGCCATTGCAGGAAATATCCGCGCGCATCGAGCGCTCGCTTGAACTGCTTCGCACATCGGGAAAATCTTTTGAAATACGTATCACCGCCTCGCCGGATATCGTCGATGCAGAGGCGATCGAGGAGATGCTGCCGATGCTCGTGAATACGCATGTGCATCTGCAGCAGTTCAGTCCGGCGGTTACGCTCGATGAATCATACCGCTCGCTCATCCCCTACCCGCCGAGCAGACTTGAAACCTTCGCCGCGCGCATACGCACCGTGGCGGCGGCGTGCACGGTACGTTGACCATGCAGTTCAAAAATTACAATGAAGCGCTTGATTTCCTCTACTCATTCATCGATTATGAGACGCGTCGCACCGCGGATTATTCCCCCGAAAACTATAATCTGGCACGCACCCGAACGCTGCTTGAACGCATGGGCGTCCGGCAGTCATTCAAGGCCATTCACGTAGCCGGAACCAAAGGCAAAGGCACCACCACGATGCTTACGGCGGGCATGCTGTCCGCCATGGGCTTCCGCACCGGGGCTTTCACGTCGCCGCATCTTACCGATGTCCGCGAACGCATCACCATTAACGGACGGATGATCAGCGTCCCGGACCTGACCGCGCTCATCGGACGTGCCGCGGATGCTGTTGAACAATTATCGACGGAGATGAAGCCCACAACGTTTGAACTCTTCACCGCCATCGCGTTCGCCCACTTTGAATCGGAACATGTCGATTGGGCCGTCATAGAGACCGGCATGGGCGGACGGCTTGATTCCACCAATGTCGTTGCGCCGGAACTTACTGTCATCACATCGATATCGTTCGACCATATGGACAAGCTCGGGAATACCCTCGGCGCCATCGCACGGGAAAAAGCGGGCATCATCAAGAACGGCATTCCGGTCATCTCCGCCCGCCAGCCTGAGGAGGCGGCAACGGTACTGCAGACGAAAGCGCTCTATTGCGGGGCACCGCTCTCTGTCCTCGGAAATGATTTTGATATAACGATTGACCGGCGGTCGCTTTCAGGAATGAGCATATCATACCGCTCTCCCGCCACAACACCGCCGATGAAACTCGAGACAAAAATACTCGGCGATTTTCAGGCGGAGAACATAGCGTTATGCATACGCACCATGGAAACGCTGTTCCCGCTGCAGGACGCCCATACGGCCGCGCATAAAGCACTTCAATCGTTCACCATGCGCGGACGATTGAACATCGTACGAAGACGCCCGCTCGTATTCGTTGACGGAGCCCATAATCGCGACTCGATGAAAAAGCTTATCGCAAGCATACGGGCGCTGACACCCGACGCGTCCGGATACGCGGTGCTTTTCGCTCCGCTCGCCGACAAAGACATTACCGGCATGCTCGAAGCCATCAGAACAGTGACGCCCCATCTTATCATCTCCGCGCCGCCATCGCACAAGCATGTTGATATCGCCCGCACCGCGGAACAAGCCGAAACAGCAGGGCTGCAAAAGGTTATTGAACCGGATTTTAAAAAAGCGGTCACTGAGCTCACGGCATACTGCAGACAGCATCGCCGGGTAGGTATCATCACCGGTTCGCTCTATGCGGTTGCAGGCGTCTTCAGCCGATGATCATGGCGCCGACCAGCGCACCGCCCCGCGGTCATATGAGAACGGCAGTAATTGAAACCAGCCGTCACGCGCAGCCGGTTTGAAGACCCCGGTGATATAGAGCGGATTCATGAGATTGTTATCCCTGAATGTCTCACTGAAGAGAAACACATTCGTCCGCAGCGTCAATGCATTCGATCTCATGTCGTACGATCCGCCGTCAATGCGGCAGGCCTTATCCTCTCCGTCGATCTGAATATGCGCAATATCAACAATACCGCCGTGAAGACTTCCGGCGAGCGACATGCCGTCAAAATATTCGAACGCAGGCGCCGTGCGTCCTATTTTCATATAGATTTCATTGAGATACCTGTTACGCATCATCCTTCCCGCTCCGGTTGAGGCGGTAACCGCAATATCGCTTCCGGAGGAGAAACCGGCGGTTGTATTAAATGAAAACGTACCGGCCACCTTGATATCCGCGGTCGCAAAAACAAATTCCTCGCCGGCAAGCGCCTCAACCACATGATTCACATGCACACCGCGCGCCTCCAGCCTGAGCCGGTGCACAGGCGTATCCGCGCCGGCATACTCATATTCTCCCGACACAGTTCCAAGCCCGAGTGTTCCGGTTATATCACGAAGCGCAAAATAACCCGCGGCGATATCCAGTGTCAGCGCAACATCGCGGACGGCAAGACGATAGTAATTGAACTGTCCGCAGTTTATTTTCAATGCCAGTCGGAGATTTGACGACGGCTTCTGCTGCACCCGGTTCGTACCGCCGACCACAATGTCCGAAAAGTCGAAACGTGGAACACTGATCGCGGCATTCCATATCCGTGTATCGATCCGCGTCTTCGGCATCGTCACCCTCACGGGGACCTCACCGTACATCGCGAAGACCGTCACGGGGGTGATGACGCCATCCGTCACGAAAACCGTTGTCTCACGGACAGTCAACGGACGTAGAAGACGTTCCTGCTTATAAATTATATTCTTTACATTCAGCGTAAGCGTCGGCATCTCCGACGAACGCAGATATACATCACCGCGTACCGAGGCGTTAAGCCCCAGCCGATCCACTGCAAGCGGCACATAATCCCGCAGCACCGCATGTATCAGCCATCTGTCCGTATTCCGCTGCAGCGAGACCGTAAGCGGCACACCCCGAATCGTCTCAGCCGTTGCCATGAGCTGATTGCGGGAAATATCGTAGGTACCCGAAGCGGCGATGGTGATGTCAACCGGGGATGAGATTATAACCGGACGCAAACGGAACCCGAGCATTGCATTAGAATAGACTACGTCAGCCGTTATCACACCGCGCGGCAAAGCTTCCGTCAGTGCCGCCCCCCCGAGCATCGATACAAACTCGTTTTTCGGAACGAGCCGCTCCCACGGTATACGGGAAAACTTCACAACCCCGTTGGTCAGGCCGTTGCCGGCAAGCTGTACGCGTATTCCATTAACCAGCACATCAGCGGTGATAGACCGTGCGCTCATGACGGCATCACCGGTCACGGTAATCCCGCTGATATGCGCCGTCGCCCTGGAAAGTTCAAGCTCGCTGAAATCAACCGCGATCTTTTTTCCGGAAGAAACGGCCATAATGCTTTTTATCTGATCGTACAACGCCGCTTCGATGCGGCATTCATCAAGACGCACTTTTTTTATCGCCAGACGAAAATGCGCTATTTGCGAAAAATCGATGACAATTAGAAGCCGTTTTGCCGACAAGGTGACGCTGCCGCGCTTATCCTTAATCGTAATATCGGATATATACGAACCGTGCCGCAGGTCGAAAACAAATGCACCGCAGGAGATAGCCATCCCATAACGTTTTCCGGTCCGCGCAATGAAGTCGCGGAGCATCGCCTCACGCGGCATGAGCAACATGACTGAACAAAGGATCAGAAGCAAAGAAACAAGTACAATTAATATCGGGATGAACGGCTTTCTGCGCGGACGGACGACAGAGCGCAGAATATAGGAAAGTTTATCGTAAGCCTTTCGCCTGTTCTCTTTTCTGGTCAAGCAGATACATCTTCCGGTAGTATTCAGTCTGCCGCTGCACTTCGTCGATATCGGACACCATGAGCTTGTTGTCCTTTATGGAGAACGTCTTATTATCCATCATCTTGGTGATGGCAACGCGCCCGTCGGCCGGCGGCAGGCCCACCATGCTGATAAGTTCCTTGGCACCGAAATTGAACACGAACGGCTTCTTTTTTTCAATCGTTATGTGATTCTTCTCTATGTGTGTGAGGAGCATATCATAGAGACGTCCCAGCGGGTCCTTGAGCATGAGATTCGCCAGATGCCGGTACGCCATCCAGATGCGTTCAGAAAGTATCTGAATGAGACGTGTCGCCAGCTGCGGCTGCGTCTTCACCATATTCTCAACGTTCGCTTTATTCACCGCCAGGAGCAGCGAATCGCCGTATGAAATCGCCGATGCGTTGCGGGGCTTGTTCTCGAGTATCGCCATTTCGCCGAAGATGTCGCCGGGCTGCAGAACCGCAAGCAGCACTTCACTGCCGCTCACAATCTTCGTTATCTTGACCTTGCCTTCCTGCAGGATATACAGTTCATTGCCCGGCTCATGTTCGCAGAATATGAACTCGCCTTCTTTTTTCCGGATATTGAACACGGTCACCGGTTTTCCGATAGTCGGATCAACCTCGCCGAGTTCGCTCAGCCGCGCTTTCACGTTGGCGACATTCAGCCCGTTGGGATTAATCTGCAGATAACGGACATAGGCGTACATGGCAAGTTTGCGGTTGCCGAGATTGTGATAATATTCAGCGATCACATAGAGATTTTCAGTATCGTCGCCGGATTCATCCTTGCTCGTAAGCTTCATGATCGACTGGTCGAAATGCCGGAGCTTCTGGCTGAATGAACGGATGATCTTCATCGCCACCGGAGTATTTCGCTGAATGAGAAGCCCGAACTGATCTTTCTTGACCGCAATCAGCGATACATCGGTCATCGCCTGCGCCGTTTCCTCGCGCAGATGTCCGCTCATTGCGGATACGACGCCGAAGAAATCTCCCGGACCGAAGAGCTGGTTCTCCGTATCCGCGAGCTCGGCTTCCTTGGATACGCGCACCTGCCCCACTTTGATTATGAAAAAGCAGTCATTATCGCGCTTCCCTTCGATGATGATGAAGGAGCCTTTTTTGAATGTGGCGAGCGTCAGCTGTGCCGCCGGAACATTATCCGACATGAAACCGCCTTGTGATCACGCAAATTGACGTCATATGACAGGTAACTCCGTCCGTACTATTATCGGCATTATTCCCGGATAACTTCGGCCTTTTTTTCAATACGGTTCTCTTCGATAAGCGTTTTCACGATATATTCCTGAATTCGCTGCATTTTGCCCTGTTTGACGATCATCGCCAGCCGTTTGCGCTGCTCCGTATACGGCAGGTTCGCAATACCGTACTGCGCGGCGTAATCGCCCATACGGTCTATCTCGGCGTCCGTGGTTTCCTTAATCAAAGGCTTCATCCGCTGTAACAGGTATTCTTCAACCAGCACCTGTTTTTTCGCAAGACGATATACCGTTTTACCTTCCGGTGTTTCCCAATAGCCCGCTTTCTTCGATTTCAATTTCAGCAACTCAGTCCCCACCAGATCGTTCGCCACATCGAGACGGACACGATCTCGGTTTCCGGGAGGGATCAATCCGTTATCTTCAAGCTTCTGGATTTTATCTTCTACCATCGATCTCAGTATCTTCACGCCGCCCACCTCGGCAATAGTATCTTTCGACAGGTCAACGGTTACATTGAATTCCTTTTTCGCCGATTCAATTATCGTGCGGTACATTTCCGTCATCTTTTTCTGCTGCACGAGTGATTCGATCTGCCGTTTCACATCCTCATAACGAATCGCCGCCCCGTTGGGTATCCTGCCTTTCATCTCATCGAACGCGGCACGCTTTTCGGCATCACTGATAATCATATTGCTTCCACCTACCAGCGACAAGGCGTAATACTGAACCACCTGCGAAGCGCACTGCTCATTGATCGCCGTTATAACGGTCTTGTTCGTATCAAGCTTCATGGTCAATGCTTCGAGATAGATCAGCTCTTTCTCGATCATCTTGTTCAGAAACGCGAGCTTTTCATCGTCGCTGCCGTAAAAACGAGTCACATCATCCTTCGACAGTCCGGATTTCCGTGCGAATACATTGAATTCCTCACGGTAATCCTGCAGGGTGATCTTCTGTTTGCCGTTGATTCGTGCTACCCATGCATCATCGGCACCGCAACTGAGGAAGGCAAGCGCGAGCGCGCATACTAAAAACATTCCATTTTTTCTCATACCGGACCCTTGATAATAATAACCAGCAGTATACAGCATAACGGGAGAATGCGCAAGGTTCGCATCTACCGGCCTTTCGCCCGGGCAAAAATAGGATTTGCTTGACAAATCAAGGGAAATAGCATACTGTAGGCGCGTGAACGCCGGATTATGAAGTCATTTCACCGGCGTCGACTACACATAACAATCTTACGAGGTGACGTATGACCTTCGACGCACAAGCACAAAAACGCCTACTGCTGTGGCTCATGATTGAGCTTGCGAAAAAGGACGAAGATGAGGAAGACGAGGACGCCGATGAGGAAGCACTCGACGACGAGGACATCGACGATGAAGCGCTTGACGACGAGGACATCGACGATGAAGCACTCGAAGACGAGGACCTCGACGATGAAGCGCTCGAAGACGAAGAATTTGATGACGAGGAATTCGACGACGAGGAATTCGACGACGAAGATCTGGAAAGTGAAGACCTTGATGATGAAGATCTTGAAGATGATGAAGAAGAAGAGGATGATGATTTTGACGACGACTTCGAAGATGAAGAAAAATAGTACTATCGCACCGGCGGTTCTCAGGTGAGCAGAATAGCAGCACGGATGAACGGAATCGATTCGTCCGGCATCCGTAAAGTATTCAACCTCGCCGCGCAGATAAAGGATCCTATCAACTTATCGATAGGACAGCCCGATTTTGACGTTCCGGAAACGGTTAAAAAGGATATGATCGCCGCCATTAATGCCGGTGATAACCGTTACACGCTTACCCAGGGCACCGCGGCTTTACGTAACGCCATAGTGAAGCTTCCGCGATATCAGCGATCGAGTAACACAGCTTCGTACAACGACGACAACATCATCATCACAAGCGGCGTCTCGGGCGGCATCATGCTCGCGCTCGCGGTATTGGTGAACCCGGGCGATGCCGTCATGATGGCTGATCCGTATTTTGTCATGTATCCGCACCTCACCCGTTTTTTCGGAGCGGCACCTGCATTCATCGACACGTACCCGGATTTCACGATAACCGAAGAAAAGCTCAAGGCCGCGTACGTTCCGAATGCAAAAGTGATCATCGTCAATTCGCCATCGAACCCCACCGGTGTAACGCTCTCAGAGGCTGAAATAAAAACCATCGCGGCGTTTGCGAAAAAGCATAACCTGATCGTCCTTTCGGATGAGATCTATGACGCATTTTCCTATGACGGTGCGCTTGCCAGTATCGCTGATCATTATCCCGATACGATCATACTCAACGGTTATTCGAAAAACCTCGCCATGACGGGGCTTCGCGTCGGGTATGCGATGGGGCCGAAGGACATCATCGCCGAGATGATCAAACTGCAGCAGTACACCTTCGTCTGCGCTCCGTCAATAGCCCAGAAAGGCATTGAACGGCACGTAGCGTATGACTTTTCAGCCAATTGCGATGCATACCGGAAAAAACGCGACATCATCTACGACGGGCTCAAAGATGCGTTTCATCTTGTAAAGCCTACCGGCGCGTTTTATGCATTCCCGCAGTTCAAGCATAAAGAAAGCGGCGATGAATTCGTGAAACGTGCGATAGAAAAAAAAGTACTCGTGATCCCGGCAAATGTATTCTCCCAGCGAAACAACGGCTTCCGGCTCTCCTTTGCTGCCGAAAATGCCACGCTTGAGAAAGGCATCGCCGTACTGCGGTCACTGGTACCATAGGCGGCAGCATGGCATATAATGGCCGGAATGACAACCGCCGAAGACGCCGGCGAGGCGGCGGCGGCGGCGACCGCAGCAGACGCGGCGGTAATGACCGGAAACGTGAACGGTCAATCGAAGAACTTGAACGTGAGTATGTGAACCGGCTTCGCAATGACGGCAAGGAAAAGGCCGTCTGCCCGATTTGCGACAAACCGATCATCATATCAAATCAGGCGATACGCCACCGTGAGAGCGGCAAACCGGCGCATTTCGACTGTGTTCTCCGCGCGCTTCGCGATGTCATGAAGCCCGCGCAGGGCGAAAAGATAGCATATCTCGGCGGCGGCAGTTTCGGCGTCATACAGGAACGCAACAATCACGGACGAACGCGGTTCGTGATCCGTGAAAGCATGCAGTACGAAGAACGCAAGAAACGCGGTCACGACAAGCAGGATGATGCCAGTAAAAATCCTCCTGCTGAACCGGTAAAAACGGACACGCCTCCCGCCGGCGATGTGACTACCTGAACCGTATTCGTAATGCCGTAACAGCAAAACATTTTCATTTTACCCTTCGGAGGATCTATACGTATGAGCGCTCAACCCATCATCCCGCGCGGATTTCTGCTGTCAGCATCGTTGTGCGGACTTAAAAAAGAAGGTTATGACCTTGCGCTCATCGTCTCAAAAACACCGGCGCACGCAGCCGGCGTTTTCACGACAAATAAAGTGCAGGCCGCACCCGTAGTGCTGTGCAAGAAACACGTTCGCAAACCCATTCGCGGCATAGTCGTGAACAGCAAGAATGCGAACGCGGTGACCGGCGTACAGGGAGAACGCGCCGCGCTCCGCATGGCGCAGATACTTGCCGAGGAACTTGATGCAAAACCCGAACAGATGCTCGTCGCATCCACCGGCGTCATCGGACAACAGATGCCGATGGATAAAATAGAAAAGGGAATACGCGCGGCGGTACCGCTCCTGAAGCCCGAAGAGAACAATGCGCCGAAAGCGATCATGACAACGGATAAGTTCGAGAAAAAGATATACCGCCAGATCATCATCGACAAGACTGAAGTCCGCTTCTTCGCCATGGCGAAAGGCGCCGGCATGATACACCCGAATATGGCGACAATGCTCGCGTTCATCATCACCGACGCGAATATCGAGCAGGGCGCGCTCAATGCCGCGCTCAAAGATGTCGCCGACAGGACGTTCAACCGCATCAGTGTTGACGGCGACACTTCAACGAACGACACACTGCTGCTGCTGGCAAACGGCAAAGCTGAGCAGCCGCTGATCAAACGCGGCAGCAAAAACTTCGCGAAATTCACCCGGACGCTGTATGAGATCTGCGAGCACCTTGCCATGCTCATGGTCAAGGACGGCGAAGGGGCCACCAAGGTCATCAAGCTCACGGTGAAAAATGCCGCCGATAAAAACGCGGCAACACGCATAGCACAGACCATAGCGACATCAAGTCTCGTGAAAACGGCGTTCTACGGTGCCGACGCGAACTGGGGCCGCATACTCGCCGCGGCGGGACGCGCCGGTGTCAAATTCGATCCGGCACGGACAACACTGTCCATCAACGGCTTCACCGTGTACCGGCACGGCAAGCTCGATCGTTCCGAGGAGGACGATCTGAACACCGCAATGAAACGTCCTGACCAGACCGTAATACTGGATTGCGGTTACAAGACGCGCATACACGATGTCTACTGGTTCTCCGACCTGACGCATGAGTATGTGTCGGTGAACGCGGACTATCGCACCTGAATCGCGAATATGCGATTAAAGTTTTTCATGAACTGGGACGATAATGCAAGAGACAACGTGGTAACAACTACCCTCCAAATTTACCACACAATAATAAACCGATTCGACCTATCCCGCGAATCGGTTTATTTATTTTAAATGGTGTAAAAAATGATTATCGGCATCGGCATTGACATAGTAGCGAACAGCCGCATCCGTAAGAACACCGGCAATATGCGTTTCATGCGCCGGATATTCACCGATACGGAGATTGCATACTTCAGGAAAAAGGTGAACATGCATCAGAGCATCGCCGCGTCGTTCGCCGCAAAGGAAGCCTTTTTCAAAGCGCTCGGAACCGGCATCATTAGCGCGGGCCTTGCCATACGTGACATCGGCATCGCGCGGGAAAAAGGAGGAAGGCCCTACATCACGATGAGCCCCAAAGTACGCGCATATATCGCCACAACGTACAAAACACGCAGCCCTGCCGTGTATCTGTCAATATCGCACGAGAAAGAGTATTCGGTTGCGGTTGCGGTAATAGAAACGTCAGATAAACGTCAATAGAAGCTTTGCATCATCACCGCCGACACTGACGCTGGCATGGACTGATGACGGCATAATGCGTATAATCTCACCCTCGGAAACATCCACAATCTCTTCTTCAACGGTATATCGCACTGTTCCCTGAAGCACGATAACCACTTCCTGTGACGGATGCGTATGATACGGGACCAGCTGATTCACTTTCTGATCGACCCCGTATACCGTATATCCTTTTTTTATCAATGCGGGGAGAATCTCCGACGCATCGGTACGGCACGCGAATTCATTCGCTATCGTAGACACACTGTAGTGTTCGTATGTTATCATGAATATCGCGTCCTTTGTATCTATATCGGCCGCTCCGGGCGTAAATTTTACTATAGTGATGTACTATATAATCCTGTGAAACTGCCGATAATAGTAATGATGAAATTTGCTGTGGAGCCTTTGTATGCTGCGAGCTAATGTCACTCTCTCCGGACGCGTCCAGGGCGTCGGTTTCCGCTATTTTGTCATGGAAACGGCAAAGGACATGCAGCTGTTCGGTGAAGTCTGGAATAATTATGACGGTACGGTGGAAATTGACGTGTTCTGCGAGACCAAGGATATTCTCGACCGTTTCCTTGTGCGCATCAAGAAAGGACCGGCGCTCTCAAATGTAAACGAGATGAATATCGTAGTCAGACCATCAGACCCTCCGGCAACCGAGTCATTCACGATACGACAGTAACGTATACCATGAAAAAGCGTCTTATCACAATGCTGATATGCTGCCTGCCGCTGACGGGCACGACATACACCGCTAAAAAAGGCGATACGTTATACAGCATCGCACACCGATACGGGGTGAGCATTTCCACATTATGCGCATTGAACAACGTCAGCCAGAAAACATACCGGCTGAAAGCAGGCATGAAGCTCACTGTTCCTGCCAGCGAACCAATCGTCAAACCCGCACCGAAAATTGCGGCAGCTGCACCGGCACCAGCGGCTCAGTCCATACCGCCGCCTGAAAAAAAGCCGGCAGAAGTCCCCGAGCAACCGGCGGTTCACGTGAAAGAAAAGCCCCATGCCGCATCATCGGTGACGTTCCGCTGGCCATGCCGCGGCGAGATCATCGGGAATTTCGGCCTTAAAAACAGCGTAATGCATACCGGCATTGACATCAAAGCGGACAATGGCGCCACTGTCGTGTGCGCGCGCGACGGCATCGTGGAGTTCACGGGAACGATACGCGGATACGGCAACGTCGTCATCGTGAAGCATGAAGGTGAGTATAATTCGATTTATGGAAATCTTGCTCAGATAAAAGTCACCAAAGGCGACACGGTTACCGCAGGAAACGAGCTGGGAACATTAGGCGTTTCGGAGATGAACGCCGCACCGTCACTGTACTTCAAGATCTGTCAGCAGGGTAAACCGAAAGACCCGTTACCGCTGCTCTCTAGCATCTGAAGATCAACGATCCCCAGGTAAAGCCTCCGCCGAACGCTACCATCGCCACAACGGAACCTTTTTTAACGACACCTCTATCCATCGCCTCGCGCAGCGCAATACCGATGGTCGCCGCCGATGTATTGCCGAAACGGTCGAGGTTCACATAGACCTTCGCCATGTCAACCTCCATGAATTTCGCAACCGACTGTATGATGCGCATGTTCGCCTGATGCGGAATGATAAGATCGACATCCTTTGATGTAATGCCGGCCATCGCCATTGCTTTGGAAGCGGCATTATTCATGGCGTTCACTGCTGCCCTGAACACTTCATTCCCGCTCATCTTCATGTAATGCATCCGCTCGAGCACCGTACGTTCGCTTGCCGGATTGAGCGAACCGCCGGCGGGCATATAGAGCAGCTCGCCGAACGCGCCGTCACCGCCGATATACGACGAGAGAATACAACTGTCATCGACCGCACGCGTAAGTACTGCCGCCCCGGCGCCGTCACCGAAGAGCACACAGGTGTTGCGATCCTGCCAATCCGTTATCTTCGAAAGCGTTTCCGCGGCCACCACCAGCACTTTTTCGGCACGCCCGGATGCGATATACTGTTCGCCTATCGTTATCCCGTAGATGAAACCGCTGCACGCCGCTTCGATGTCATACGCGACGGCCCTGGTTGCACCCAGCGCCTGCTGGAGAATTGATGCCGTCGATGGATAGATATAATCGGGAGTGATCGTTGCTACGATGATAAGATCAAGTTCTTCCGCAGATATTCCCGCATCTTTCAATGCGGCTTGTGCGGCTGCAATACCGAGCGACGATGACGGTTCCCCGTCCGCGGCGATATGGCGCTCCCGTATGCCTGTCCGCGAGGTGATCCACTCATCCGAGGTCTCAACCATCGCTTCAAGATCCTTGTTGGTCAATATACGTTCGGGAACGTGTGAACCTACACCCGCTATCCTGACCTTACTTGCTTCGCTCACACTGCACCGCCTTTTGCACATCCATATCGCTGCATCGTGTCAACGATATGCATATTCGCATTACTCGTGATAAATTGCATTATCGACTGCACCGCACCCAGAACGCCTGAGGCGTTTGTGCTGCCGTGCCCTATGAAACTGTAACCATTGACGCCTATCAGCGGCGCTCCGCCGTAGGCATCGGAACTCATCTTCCGTTTAATATCCTTGAATACACCGCCCATGAGCAATGCGCCAATCATTGCGCCCGGCGACCGCTTCACGCCGTCCCTGATCATCCTGAAAACATACTTGCCGATACCCTCATATGCCTTCAACGCGATATTCCCGGTAAACCCATCGGCCACAACAACATCGGCGCGATCGAAAAAAATTGCATCAGGCTCGATATTGCCGATAAAATTGAACGGCAGCGCTTTCAATTTTGCATATACTTCTTTGTAGAACATGTTTCCTTTTGAGTCTTCTTCACCGATGTTCAAAAGCGCAATGCGGGGATTTTCAATACCCCATGCGTATTTTGCTATCACCTCGCCCATAACGGCGAATTGCACAAGATAATCGGCGGTACAATCCGCGTTCGCGCCAAGATCGAGGAACGCACAATTACGGCCTCTTTGTATCTGAGGAATCGGCACGATAATCGCGGGGCGAAACACACCCTGAAGCCGTCCTAATTCCAGAAGCGCGGCGGCAAGACTTGCCCCGGTGTTTCCCGGAGACCAGCATCCGTCGGCATTTCCCTGGGCAACAAGCCTGTTTGCAATCAGCACGGAGGCGTTCTTTTTCTCTTTTACCGCGGTTGCCGGAGATTCGTCCATGGTGATTACAGCATCAGCGTGTGCAATACTTATGCGCGATCTGTCATACTTCATGCCGGCAAGCTTTTTCTCAATACGCCTGCCGTCACCAACTGCAATGAGATGTACGCTATCGATCTTTTTGACCGCCGACACGCACCCCTCAAGTATTACCTCAAGGGGATGATCGGCACTAGCAACATCCATTGCTAATTTCATTTCATATGTGTCCGCTAGTAATGCTAGCGCGTGGTGGTATTTTTGGCTTTCTTCTCGCGCGGTGCGGCGACAACGCGATCCTTGTAATACCCGCAGCTCGGGCAGATGCGGTGCGGGAGCTTTTCAAATCCGCACTGCGGACAAAGGCTTAAATCCGAGAGAAAACGCTTTTCATTGCTCGCTTTTCTCATGCGGGTCTTTGATTTTGATTTCCGGTGTTTCGGTAATCCCATGGTTCATGTCCTTATGTTCAGATATGGTATACTCTAAAAGTAACTCAAAACGATGCAGGTATTCTATATGCAGACGGCATTTTTGTCAATCTCCGGGCGTCAGTAGAACAAGGTTATCAGTTGAAATTACACTATTAGCGGGTATACTGCAATCCGTAGGCAGTCCTATAACCGTACGACATCTGCCGTACGTGGAGGCACACATATGCTGGTCACCAACCAACGAACAGAAGAAATCCGCCGTAATATCCTTGAATCCCTCAAAGATGACAACTTATTTGAAGAAAACATCCTTCAAAATATCACCCGATTTCCGGTTGAAACACCCGACGAAATCTACTCACATCTGTTTTATGTGCTCTGCGACATATCACTCAGTGTTGAGGATGCAAAACGGCATTACGAGGAGATATCGAATTACCGTCTCTCCATGGAACGCGCGCTCAAACGTAAAGTGCGCTTCCGTGTTGCAATGCTCGATTACTTCATGAACAATGAACATGTACTGGAAAACCCGAAAATCGTCGAGATTAAGATCTATGAGTTGAAAACAAAACTCGCGCTCATTGATCCGCTTACGGAACTTTATAACCGCCGATACATCGAGGAGTATCTTCCGAAGGAAATCAACCGCTCGTCCCGTCATGGGCTCAACTTCTGCGTGCTGTTCATGGATATCGACGATTTCAAGTCCGTCAACGACACCCACGGGCACCATGTGGGCGACGATGTGCTTCGTGCCATCGGCTCCATCATTTCCGCCGCGATACGTGTTGAGGATGTGGGCGGCCGTTATGGCGGAGAGGAATTCCTTGTCATCATGCCGGAAACGGAAATTGAAGGCGCAAAAATATTCGCCAATCGTCTGCTTGAAAAGATACGCGCGCATGCATTTCCGCACAACATGACCGTGACCGTCTCGGGCGGCATCGCATCGTTCCCCATGCACGGGTCTACGGCGAAAGAGATCCTTGAAAAGGCCGATAAAGCGCTTTATTATTCAAAATATACCGGCAAAGACCGCGTCAACATATTCTCAATTGAACGGAGATATCATTTCCGCTATGACGTTAAGCTCGATGTCGTATATTCCTTCCAGGGCGCCATAATAAACAAAACGACAACGGTGAACCTTTCCGTCAGCGGCATATCTTTCGAAACGGAACGGCAGTTCACCCTCGGCGATATGCTCGACATAACCGTCCTCTTGCCGCAGAACAGCGAAACATGCATTTTCCGCGGACGTGTTGTCTGGATAAAAGAAATGCGTTTTGAAAAATACTATCGCGTAGGGCTCGCATTTCAGGATCTCTCCGACGAGATGATCAAAAAACTGAAAAGCATCCTGAAAGATCTTTACGGCAACACCCACGACCGTTCCCACATAGCTCCGTAACTATATGCCCCGACCTTCGGTGATTGCGCTTATCGGGTACCGCGGCAGCGGGAAAACGACCGTCGGCAGAATTGTTGCCGCCCGTGAAGGATTATCGTTCATAGACAGCGACGATGTTATTCGTGAACGCGAACAGACTACGATAAGCGGCATCTTTGCAGATAAGGGCGAATCCTATTTCCGGACCGTGGAATCCGCCGTGCTGGCCGATCTGCTGTCGCGTGACAATATCGTACTCTCTACCGGAGGCGGTATTATCGTATCTGAGAATAACCGGCGATTGCTTCATGAAAACGCTTTTGTCGTTTACTTAAGCTGTCCAGTATCTATCCTTATCGAACGTATCGCTGCCGGAACTGACCGCCCTGCCCTGCTGCCGGGGCAATCTCTGACCGACGAGGTTACTCAACTCTATACACTGCGCCGGCCGCTCTATGAATCGTGTGCGCATATGACACTGGATACGGGCACACTGTCCGCTGAAGACGCAGCAACGGCTATCGGAAAACTGTTATAGATTATAAAATACTGAAAGCGTGAATTGCCGGTCATCAGATACCGTTCTGCCGGTAAGTTTCTTATCGAATCTGCTCTGCAGTTCAAGCTTATCGCCGAATGTGAATGTGAACGACGCGAAATAGGCTATGTAATTACCCTGCCGCGTTGAAAAATTCCAGCTGTTTTTCTGCTCAATCCCCGCGGTAACCGCCGCAACCCGTGACGTCTGCCATTCAAATGCGGCCAACGCAATGTAATAATCCCTGAGCGCCGCCGCGGTATTCGCATAAAGGTTGCAATAAAGATTAACGGGAATTACTTTCGGAATAAAGCCTATCAATAAACCGCCGGTGATGTTCATACCGTCATCATAATTTTTTTTTACGCCGTCAAAAAGAACGCTGACGCCGACGGGGAGATCAGCTGCCGCAGTAATACCCGCGGATATGAACCAGTCGATGAGGGTGAATTTCATTCCTAATTTGATGGCGTTCAGAGTAAGCTGTATGTCATTCTGCGCGTATCCGGTACTGTCACGCGCATACCGTTCAAAATAATATGAAAGCGACAGTTCAGCAGTTGCCTCAAATCGCGGGAGAACGGATATACGGAAAAACGGTGTTCCGGAAAGTTGATAATGTCCGAATGATGAATCCGTATAGTTCTGGTAATAATACTGGGTATAGATACCGTTCTGGTTATAATAACCGCTGAATTCGCTATATGCGGCAGAAAGACCGACCGTCATGGTATTGGTAAGCGTGATCGGCGAGTACTGCTGGTATGCCATGCACGCATACACCGTACACATGCAGAACATTATCGTTTTTATATTCATGAAATCCTCGAACGTATACTACACTATGACCGCAGGAAATCAATATAGCCGGTTGATTTTTACTTCTCATAATATAGCATATCAGAGAACTTCCGTACGACAGCGAGGCAGTTATGCTCAACGACAATGAACGTCAATTTCTTCTGAAAACAGTGCGTTCGGTTATCCGCGCCCGGCTTGATAAAAAAAGCATCCCGCAGTACAACCATGCCGGAGAGCACCTATTGACCCGCGCGGGTATTTTTGTAACACTTCACTTAAAAAACGGATCGTTGCGCGGATGCATCGGCTACATTGAAGGAATAAAACCGCTCATCGAAGGCGTCGTTGAGATGGCTCAGGCGGCCGCTTTTCAGGACCCCCGCTTTCCGCCGCTTGAGGAGCACGAATACAACGACATCGTGATAGAAATCACCGTATTATCACCGCTGATACGTATCAATGATCCTGACGAAATAATCGTGGGAAAGCATGGCCTGGTGATCACCAAAGGGTTTAATCACGGACTCCTGTTGCCGCAGGTACCTGTAGAACAGGGATGGGATCGTGATACGTTCATTTCGCACACCTGCATGAAAGCCGGCCTTTCTCCTGATGCTTGGAAACGCGACAAGCTGACCATGGAGATATTTGAAGGCGAGGTCTTCGGCGAACGCTGAACCGTTCCATCCCGATACAGCCGTCCACTTCCATTTTATATTCCGTAATAATTTTATACATTGCTTGGTTAAAACCTTCTTTATCGGCTGTTTTCAGCCGTGTTCGGACCAACGAATATGCTATTTTCAGTTAGTTTTCTGGCATATCTTTTGCTTAATTTCCTGCATAAAAGAAATGAGGTATTCTATGCGTTTAGACAAGATGACAACAAAAGTGCAGGATGCGCTGTCCGCCGCACAAACAGCAGCTGTCGAGAACGGCAATCCCGAGATAGATGATGTCCATCTGATGTCCGCATTCCTTTCACAGGATGGCGGCATACTTTCTCCGCTCGTTACTCGTCTTGCCGTAAATGCGGGTGCCCTGTTCACTGCGTTTGAAAACGAAATCGCACATCTGCCGAAAGTCGGAGGCGGCAATGCGCAGCTGGGCATTTCAGCACGTCTCTCACGCATTTTTGCGCGCGCAGAAAAAACAGCTCAGAACATGCATGACGATTTTATTGCAAGCGAACATGTACTCCTTGCGGTACTCTCGCTCAAAGAAGGCCGCGCGCATGAGATACTGAAAAGTTTCGGCATAGACGAAGAGCGGACGCTCAACGCGCTCGCGCAGGTCCGCGGCGGTGAACGTGTGGACAATCCCGACGCCGAGAATAAATACCAGGCCATTGAAAAATATACGCGCGACCTAACCGATATGGCACGACGCGAGAAGATAGATCCCGTCATCGGACGCGACAACGAAATACGGCGTGTCATGCAGGTGCTTTCCCGCCGCACCAAGAACAATCCGGTGCTCATCGGCGAGGCGGGTGTTGGAAAAACAGCTATAGCCGAAGGTCTAGCGCGCCGAATCGTTTCAGGCGACGTCCCCGATGGGCTCAAAGAAAAAAAACTGGTGGCGCTCGATCTTGCGGCGCTTATCGCCGGAACGAAGTTCCGCGGAGAATTTGAGGAACGGCTAAAAGCGGTACTCAAAGCGATTAGCGACGCCAACGGCAGCATCATTCTTTTTATCGACGAGTTGCATACACTGGTCGGCGCCGGAAGTGCTGAAGGCACTATGGACGCATCCAATATGCTTAAACCGGCGCTCGCCCGCGGTGAATTGCGGTGCATCGGCGCTACAACACTGAACGAATATCACAAACACATTGAAAAGGACCCGGCGCTAGAACGCCGTTTCCAGCCGGTACTTGTTGAACCGCCGTCCGTTGAGGATACCGTAGCAATACTGCGCGGACTGAAAGAGCGGTATGAAGTACATCATGGCGTCCGTATCGCCGATGCCGCGCTCGTTGCCGCAGCGCAGCTTGCCGACCGCTACATCAGCGACCGTTTTCTTCCCGATAAGGCTATCGACCTGATGGATGAGGCCGCATCGCGCATCAAGATCGAGATTGACAGCATGCCGGAGGAACTCGACAGCCTGAATCGTGAGATTATGCGGCTAGAAATTGAGCGCGAGGCATTAAAAAAGGAAAAAGATGAAGCGTCGCAGAAACGGCGTGCCGAGCTCAACTCCGTTATCGCGGACAGAAAAGAGATGTTCTCGGGACTGAAGGCGAAATGGGACAACGAAAAAAAAGGCATCGCTGATATACGAATGCTTCAGGAATCCATCGAACGGCTGAAAGCGGAGGAAGCCGAGGCTCAGCGGCGCGGCAACCTCACCCTTGCCGGAGAACTGCGCTACGGGAAAATACCCGCGGCAGAGAAGGCGCTGCACGCAGCCACACAAAAACTCCGGACCACAAACAACGGCACATCGCTCCTTCGCGAAGAAGTGACGGATGAGGATATCGCCAAGGTAGTCGCTTCGTGGACAGGTATTCCGGTGAGCCGGATGATGGAAGGAGAACGTGAGAAACTGCTGCGCATGGAGGAAGAACTTAAGAAACGCGTCATCGGACAGGACACGGCGCTCACCCGCGTTTCGGACGCCATACGTCGCAACCGTTCCGGACTTGCGGACGAGGCTCGTCCCGTGGGAAGTTTTCTTTTCATAGGACCTACCGGTGTCGGCAAAACGGAACTTGCAAAATCGCTTGCCGCGCTCCTCTTCGATGATGAACGGAACATGATTCGCGTGGACATGAGTGAATATATGGAAAAACATTCGGTAGCGAAACTCATCGGAGCCCCCCCGGGATATGTGGGCTATGAAGAAGGCGGGGCGCTCACTGAAGCGGTACGGCGCAAACCCTATGCCGTCATCCTGTTCGATGAGATTGAAAAGGCGCACCCCGACGTGTTCAATCTGCTCCTGCAGATGCTGGATGACGGCCGTCTCACCGATTCCCAGGGCAGGACTGTCAACTTCAGGAACACTATCATCATCATGACAAGCAATATCGGCAGCGATGTGATGCAGGAATATCAGGCCAAGGGCGAATATCGTGAAGAGCAGATACTCGCGGCAATCGACAAGCTTATCCGTGGTTACTTCAAGCCTGAGTTTATCAACCGCATCGACTCGATGATACTTTTTCATCCGCTCACCGCGGAAAACATCGGGGCGATCTTCGATCTGCAGTTTGCGCGGCTTGCCTCGCGTATCGCCTCACGGGGAATAACCATTACGGCAACACCGCGTGTTAAGACATATGTCGCGGCGGTCGGTTATGATGTACAGTACGGCGCTCGCCCGCTGAAACGGGCCATTGAGCAGGAGATCATGAACCCGCTCTCAAAGCTGCTTCTAGCCGGCACTTACATTCCAGGCGACACCGTGACCGTTGATGTCGATTCAAACGGCAAGATAATATTCTCGAAATGACTTCAAGAAAAAGCACGCCCCGTTATTGTATCTTCGGTCGAACTGTAAGACAATAATGATGCCGCAGGTTATCGCTGCACCATCTTTTCAAGATATGGCTCAAGTTCCGTTTTATAGAACCGGTCGCTTGCGTCTGAATTATAATAATAGAACGAGACGGTTATCAGCAGCATGGACTGGCGCATCTTTTTTTCGATGTATTTCAGGTTGCCCGGAAGTATCGATATATATACCGTGCGGAATTTCTCGCGCTGATTATCCGACATATACCACACGACGGTTGCATCCGCCGGCGTCATGTCGCTGCCGAGTGATTTGCTGAAGAGTCCCTTAAACGACCCGACATCGCCCTTTTTCGCCACCTTCAATGCGCTCCGCTCTGCGCCGGGAATATTCGCCGCTTTTTCATAGCCGAGTGAGATTCGTTTCTTCATCGTCTCGACAACGCGCGGAAGCGTATCCTCGATGACCGGTGTGGTGTATTCATACGCGCTGAAACGATATGTCAAACCATAGAGTGATTCAACATTCCAATAATAGATATCCCATTCACCCTCGGTCAGTTTCTTACTCGGTATGGATATCCAGTAATCAGGTGTCGCGAATGTGAACCCGTTCAAGGTGCGCTGTGAGAAACTGACATCGTCAATCTTGCCGCCCTTGTCAAAATAATCACGATAGTAATCGAACGCCTTATTATACCATTTCTTGGCGCTGTAGGCGAGTGCAAGTCTCAGGGCCTTTTTTTTCGCATCACCAATTGCCTCACCATTGCGTATTGCTTCATCAAAGTTGCCAACATTATAGTACGCCTCGGACAGCCATACCGGCACCATTGCCGCGTCAAGCTTATCCTTATCTTCATGGCAATACTTGATGACCTTTGCAAACTCTTTGCTGTTATATACCGCCAGCACACGCTCGGTATACAGCTTTTTATTTGCCGGTTCCATCTCAATCTTCTTGGTAATTTTAATCTCGTCCATGACCGTCGCGCAGGACACGGCCAGTAGAAATGAACAGCAGAGAATTAATACGCGTTTCATGCGTTGAGCTCCTTAGTAAGATGTCTTCATCATCGAGCCGCGGAAAATCACCCGATTGCCGAATCCGCCGGGGGTCTTCGCGAAAAAGAGATCAAGTCCGAACTCGTCGCCATCGTACAGTATTGAATCCGGATAGATGAGTCCTGCAAGCTGAGCCATTTCACGGACCGGCTCAGGAATACCGTAGGGTTTCCCGGGCGCGATCTGAGCAAGGACGTCCCCCTCGCCGTATGAAACTTCCTTGCGCCCCCCGGTATGAAAATACACCCGTTTGACTTTGAAGGCTCCTGCTCCCGCTTTGCCGCCTTCCCGCGCAAGGTCGAAACCGAGATATAATCTGCAGAAATTCTGAACATTAAACACGTCCTTTGCGGGACGTTCTCCGAGTGTCACCGGAACATTTTTACGCTCACCCTTGCTGACGACTGTAAGCGTGATCTGGGTACCGGCGGTTTTCTGATAGATGAGATTATGCATATCAAGATAACTGGTCACCGGAGAACCGTCAAAAGCGACGATCGCATCGGCAAAATTCAAACCGGCCGCTTTAGCCGGCGAATCTTCGGGGACGCCGATGACCAGCAGGCCTTCTGCGGGAAGCGTTTCATCGATATAATTGAAATCCCGTATGCCTTTATTTATCTCGCGCACATATGTACCGATATAGGGATATTTCATCGCACCGTTCTCAATCATATTCTTCAGAGAATTCCGCGCCATATCGGCAGGCACCGCGAGTCCGATACCGGCGCGCTTCGAACCGGTTGAAACGTTGATGCCGACGATGAGACCATCCTGATTGAGGAGCGGTCCGCCGTGGTCTTCAAGAACGACTTCCGCATTGAATTGTATCAAATTTTCAATGTATGAAACACTTCTGCCTATGCGGTTCAGACGTGTCACCGCCGCACTGATGAGGTTCGCACTGCCGTCCTTGTAATTTCCGGCGGCTATTGCCTTGGTATCGGCCGCAAGCGAACCGGTTTCATCGAACTGCAGCGCCTCGGGCGCTTCTACAGATTCGTCATTCAATCTCAGGAGTGCGATATCGATGAATTGATCATAAGCCACTATTTTTGCCGGGTAATCCTTTCCGCCGGCAATCTTTACCGTAATACTGCTCATCGAACGGACAAGACTGTACGCGGTCGCGATATATCCTTTTTTATCGATGAACACCCCGACACCCGTCTTATTTTCACGGGGCAGCCATCTGCGATATCCGACAATGTTGCCTTTCGCAATGCACGAAATGGAAACTACGGCATTCTTGACTTTCTGCACCGTTTCCTGTCCGCCGGTAAAGGTTATCTCGTCCTGTGGAAATGCAGCCGTCGCCGAAAAAACGACAACGAAGCAAATCGCGGCCCAACAGCGTTTCATGCACATGGTTTTCACCTGCCTTCGTTGCGGAAGAGCACATCGACCGCAAGAAAATGTTTTTCAGAAATAAGCGGCGGTATCGTGAGCGCGATGAATACAATATCGCGCAGGAATGTGAATATATCAAGGTTCTCACGCCAGCCGAAGAACTCGAAACAACCGCAATCCATCTGCACACCGCGCGCGAGGTTTATCCCGATGCCGACGAGAAATCCCATCAGGAGCAGCGCAATACCGAGCGCCGCCGTCTGCGTACGGAACCCCAGCACGAGCATGCAGCCGAACACAAACTCGAACCACGGGATGAAAACCGCGACAAGCGGAGCGATGAATTCCGGCGCGACATTATAATTTATGAACGTCGCGGCGAAACTCACCGGATGAAATATCTTGCTGATGCTGGCGTAGATAAAAAGAGCGCCGATGAGTATCCGGCATACCAGTACCGTGAAACGGTTTGTTATAATATCTTTAAACATGCTCATTTGCCGCGCTCCACGGGATATCCGTTTTTCACCCAGCTGTCAAAACCCGCCGTCATGACGTACAGCTTCTTCATTTTTGTCCGGGAATCGATCGAAAGCCGGTCCAGCGCCAGCTGATGCGATTTATTGCAATGCAGATCGGAACAATATACAACAACTTCCTTAGCCGCATCGATATAATCATATACGCCGTTGATAAGTTCAAAATACTTCTCAACATCGAGCAGACGTGAACCTTTCACGCGGCCGGACGTATACTCGGATACGCTGCGTGCGTCCAGAAACAAGGCTCCCGCTTTGTACTTCTCGTATGCTATCTGTGTGTTTATGGTGATAACGTTATCATGCGGTCCGCGGAATTTATAGCCGTCGGGATAGAACGCGTTAAATATGACGCCGGCACAGAAAACCAGCGCTGAAATAACCACAAGTTCTATAAGTATATTTCGCCACTTCAGCATATTATTTTATTTCCACCCTTCGTTTTTCAAATGCTTTCATTTCTTTTTGCACTACTTCATTGATCCACTCGCGGACTTTCGGGTCGTCCTTTTCCTTGCCGTAATCAAGGTAATGCAGTTTCATCTGCTTGAGCATCACTTTGCCGTTCCATATTCTGAATGTCGCGGCGCCTACACGGTTCCCGTTCGGTCCGCTGGTAAGCAGATACTTGCCGTCAAAATCAACCAGCTTCATATCAATCTCTTCGCGGTCATATGACATATCAGGGTCTTTGACCGGCAAATGCTGATCATGGCCGCCTACGACAATCGATAACTCGGGTATTTTTTTCAAAAGGTCCGCTTCCCGGTCGTAGCCTGCATGCGCAACGAGCATGATCACGTCCACTTTCTGCGCCGCAAGTTCCTTGGCGTATTTTGAGATCGCCTGCACATCGCTTTCAACATCGACATCATTCTTTATCGCCGCTTTTTGATAACGGAATGCAACATCGCCTGTAGCACCGATGATACCGACCTTTACCCCGCCGACATTTTTTATCAGATACGGGGTTCCAAATGCCGCGGCTTTACCGTCTTCCTTGAGCGTAACATTCGCGTTCAGATACGGCAGCGTTTTCGCTTCGTTCAGGAAATAAGCGACGCCTTTTGACAGGTCCTGATCGCCGAGTACGATGGCGTCATATTTCATGTACCGGAATCCTTCGAATATATACGGCTCTTTTATCGGCCGCTCGACAGCAACACCGTTCACAATCGCTTTCTCTTTAAGATACATCTGATCCGGTGACAATATATCGCCTGATTCGACAAGGACGGTATTCTTGTTCTGCTTGCGGTACTCATTCAGAAAGTACGCACGTTTCACGAGGCCGCTTTTCGGATTTGACTTGCAGAAACAGCCGTCAAGATTCCCGTTCAATGATGCGGTGAAGAGAACCGTAAACTCCTGCGCTTGAAGCACGCTGAACGCAACAGCGGCTGCAAACAAAACAAGAATTGCTCTCACGTTGATACCTCCGGAATTACTGTGGCGGACATGGAAAATTCATAAAAAATGATACAAAACGTCTATGAATTTTCCGAACACAGTTTCGTACTATGTTCCAGACAGTATAGTCAATTTGACGGTTTTCGTCAAGAGCAAACGGCTCAGGAGGCCTTTTTTTTACGGTTACGGCACTTGTTTACCGCGTTCAGATAGGCTTTAAGGGAGGCCTCGAGGACGTCGGTTGAAGCGCCGCGACCGCTAAATCGCTCGTCGTCATGGATAATGCTCAGCGACACCTCGCCGACGGCGTCTTTTCCGCCGGTAACCGCGTGAATTTCATAATCGCCGAGCTTTGACTTTATTCCGGTTATCTTATCCACAGCATTGAACAGCGCATCAACCGGACCGTCGCCGCTTGCGGCTTCCTCATATGAAGTGCCATCCTTCTTCAGACGAACCGTGGCGCTCGGAATCACGCTGTTCCCTGACAACACATGCATATAATCCAGTGTAAAATCAGCAGCAGTCAGATTGAGCCCGTCGTTCACAATGGCGATGATATCGTCGTCATAGACCTCTTTTTTCTTATCCGCCAGCTGCAGGAAGCGGGTATACATCGTTTCTACCGCGCTTTTTTCCAACGAAAAACCCAACTGCACCAGTTTCTCGGAGAACCCATGACGTCCCGTATGCCGCCCCATGATGAGCGATGAAGATTCCCGCCCTATGGATTCCGGCGTCATAATTTCATATGTCTCGCGTGACTTCAGCATACCGTCCTGGTGAATACCGCTTTCATGTGCGAATGCATTTTTCCCGACGATGGCCTTGTTCGGCTGAATCGTGAAGCCGGTATATGAAGAAACCTTTTTGCTCGCGTTATAGATTTCCCTGGTGACAATATTCGTCGTCGCCGGAAAAGCGTCTTTTCTGACCGCCAATGCCATGACAACCTCTTCCAGCGCTGCGCTTCCCGCCCGCTCACCGACACCGTTGATGGTGCATTCTATTTGTGTTGCGCCTGCTTCAATTGCGGCCAAGGAGTTCGCCGTTGCCAATCCCAAATCGTTATGACAATGCACTGACAGCACCGCTTTATCGATATTCTTCACTCGCTTGGAGAGCTCGCGAATGATGGCGCTGAATTCAGACGGCACCGTGTAACCGACGGTATCCGGAATATTTATCGTCGTAGCTCCCGCATCGATGACCGCTTCGACAATTTCGCTTAAAAATTCGATGCGTGAACGTGTGGCGTCTTCGGCCGAAAATTCAACATCTTTTACCAGCGATGCCGCATATTTTACGGCGTCAACACCGAGTTTCATCACCTCGGCGGGTGTTTTCTTGAACTTATGCTTGATGTGTATATCGCTGGTTGCGATGAACGTATGAATGCGCGGTTTGGCGGCATGCTTTATCGCATTATACGCGCTGTCGATATCGCCTTTCACCGCACGCGCCAGCGCACAGATGACCGGCCCCTTCACTTCTTTGGCTATCTGCCGGCAGGCTTCAAACTGCACTTCGGATGATATCGGGAAACCGGCCTCGATGACATCGACCTTCATCTTTGCCAGTGTCCGGGCAACATCCAGCTTCTGTTCCAGTGACATCGACGCCCCCGGCGCCTGCTCTCCGTCACGCAGCGTTGTATCGAAAATAATAATGTTTCTTTCTTTTGACATAATCGTCCTTCCTTAAATTATATAGTATGGATATTTGGTTGAAAAAAGATGTTCCCCTACCGGGGGAGGATACTGAGCATACGGCGGCAATAGACGCATCCGCCGTCAACTTTTATTGTATAAAAATCGCTATACATAGCAAATCACCTTTAAAAAAAGGCAAAAAAGCAAAGTCGCGATACCTGGGAGGTGTACGGCTTTACTTTTTTGCACTACCGACATAATGCAGCGGTACCTTAGCTTGGGAGGAAGATACAACTGCAACCTGCTGAATACATTATAACAAAAACCGAAACCTTTGTCAATAGCCATCACGTTGAAATCTGAGCTGTGTATTGCGCAAGATTATAAATGGAAGAATTGCTTTATTTTCTGCCCAAATGAGGGTTTTGATTGCGGACGATATGACGGCGATGCCGAATCGTACCGCATTGAGAACGGCGACGGCGCCTGATAGTTCTGCATGGCGATATCATAGGCGAATTTGGCATGCGTATCTGAAAGCGTGTGATACGCTTCCAATATATCGCGAAATGCTTCATTCGCATTCGGTTTTTTTGACAAATCGGGGTGATACATCAATGCAAGCTTTTTGAACGCAGCCTTTATGTCATTCATTCCAGCGTTGTATTTCACGTTCAAAATCTGATAGTAGTTTTTCGTTTGTTTCATAACCGTGCCTCGTCGCCTTATAATACTCTACTATCATCGGCTGTTTCAGGAATTCATTTAGCAATTTGATTTTTCTGAACATGACACTTTTCTTCTATATATTTGATCACACTGTCATCCTCATTCGTACCGATAACAACCTCAGCAGCCGAACGAACCGCCTGAGGAGCGTTCGATACCGCAACAGCCGTATCCGCAATGGCGAACATCGGCAAATCGTTCAGATTATCGCCGAATACGGTAAGGTGTGTATCCGGGGCGAACCGTGACTGAAGCTCGCGTATACCGTTCGCTTTGGTCGCATCACTATGCTGCACCATGAGCCAGTAATATCCGTGTGTATAGGTATCTTCAAAATGATAATAACACAATGATGTACCGAACGTGCGAACCAATTCATCATAGAGCGGTGTCGTGTGCTCCGGCCTGCCAATAATCGTAAAAACCACGATCTCACCGCTCAGCGCCTCGGCAATATGTTCGACATGCCTGAGACGTTTATCCCCCGTTGCGATGCGCTGGTCGTAGTATGACTGCATGCCGTCGTTCAAAACCCGCTCGTAGCTCACCAGATCGAGACCACCCTTCACTGATGCCACAAACGGCTGCAGACCGTAATGCAGCGACATATCAAGAACACTTCGCGCAATGGCAGCGTCAAGATATCGGGCGAAGATATGTTTTCCCGTTCGATAATCGCTGATAAGCGAACCGTTGGAACAGACAAGCGGCAGCCTGAATTGTATATCCCCGAGTATTGCCTGTATCGAAACGATATTCCTCGCGCTGGCGACACTGATGAGCACATCGTTTGCAATCAGCTCGTTGAGTTTATTATACGTATACTGCGATAGCGTGGCATCGTTCCGCAGCAACGTGCCGTCAAGGTCGGTGATAAATAATCTTTTGTTCACAGAATTACCGTTCAATATCCGTTCTTCTTGCCGGTCATTTGCTCAATAGTTATCGCCACAACGGCGGTACGTGCGAGCATAGCGTCTTCATATTCCGGTTTTTCGCCGGTGTACTGCGCCATGAAAGAATTCAGTGCGGTACGTTTTTCGTCAGGCGTTTCAATGAACCGTATGCGCCCGACACCAGCCACCGACATAAAATGGGTACCCCAGCCGCATGCCTTCGCAGCGGGCACCAGTTCCTGGGCTGCAACTATCACAAACGATACGCGCGGGTCTTTTCGCCACAACGCCACCTTCCGGCCATCCTGCGCGCAATGCAGATACATTGTCCTGTCGCGATATCCGTAATTCATAGGCAGGACGTAGGGATATCCGTCGTCATTCATCGCAAGATAAACCACATTGCTTTTCGCAACAAGTGTTTCGATCTCATGAGCGTCCGTGATCTCGCGTTCTTTTCTTCGCATGGGAATGGATTGCTCCTTCGTAAAGATGTTTCGTATAATAGACTAACTTAACAACAATACAAGCGCCTGTTATTTTATCCGCAAGACCCGTGTCGCATTGAAGATGGCCAGCAGCGCGACTCCCATATCGCCGAACACGGCCTCCCACATGGTGGCAACACCCATGAAACCGAGGACGATGAAAAGGCTTTTCACCCCGAGCGCAAAGACGATGTTTTGTATCAATATCCGCTTTGTTTTTTTAGCAATCCGTATTGCCTCGGGAATCTTCATGAGCGAATCGTTCATGATAACGACATCGGCGGTTTCAATCGCCGCATCTGAGCCCAGATTGCCCATGGAAATGCCGACATCTGCCCGCGCAAGCACCGGTGCATCGTTGATACCGTCACCCACAAACGCTATCTTGTCATTCTTTTTCTCTTGACTTATCAACCGCTCCAGAATAGAAACCTTATCCTCGGGCATCAATTCTGCGTGGTATTCATCAAGTCCAACAAATTGGGACACGTTCTGTGCCGCCTCTTTATTGTCACCGGTAAGCATCACCAATTGCCGGATACCTGCTTTTCTCAATGCGGCAACCGCGTCCCGTGAATCCTGTTTAACCTCATCGCCCACAACAATATATCCGGCATAGTCGTTCTCAACGGCTACATGGACAACGGTGCCGGACACAGCGCATACGTCATGTTTTATATTGTACGCATGCATCAGCCGATCATTGCCTATCAGAACCGATTTATTCTCAATACGGGCAGTAATGCCCTTCCCGCCTAATTCGTGATACTCCTGAATTGAATCCGGCATGATGGGGCTGCCGTATGCCTCCCGTATTGAAACCGCTATCGGATGATTCGAGTGCGCTTCAGCCTCGGCGGCCATTCTCAGTATCTGGTCTTTTGTATATCCGTTCCTGGTGACGATATCGATGACTTTGAAAACGCCTTTGGTGATTGTCCCGGTTTTATCGAACACGATAGTTTTTACAGAAGTGAGTGCCTCCAGATAATTCGAGCCTTTGATCAGTATCCCTTTCCGTGACGCCCCGCCGATGCCGCCGAAATACGCGAGCGGAATGCTTATCACGAGTGCGCAAGGGCACGATATTACGAGGATGACGAGCGCGCGGTATATCCAATCGGCAAAACGCTGACTTGGCATGAGAAGCGGCGGCAGTATCGCTGTAAGCAAGGCGATGACCACGATGGCAGGTGTGTAATATTTCGCGAATGTTGTAAAAAACTGTTCTGTCTTCGCTTTTTTATGCGTGGCATTTTCAACCAGCTCCAGTATCTTTGATATCGACGACGCGCCGAACGGTTTGGTTACTGAAACGGTCAACAGCCCCGACCTATTCACCATGCCGGCGAGTACTGTTTCACGCTCTCTGACGGTACGCGGTACCGATTCACCGGTCAATGCCGATGTGTCCACCTGCGAGTGGCCTGACACCACGGTTCCGTCGAGCGGGATCTTCTCGCCCGGCCGTACGATGACCTCATCGCCTATCTTCACCGCTTCCGGCTTCACTTTGATGACATCGCCGTTCGACCGGATATTGGCATAATCCGGCCGTATTTCCAGAAGCGAGCGAATCGACCGCCGTGACCGTGACAGCGATAACTCTTCGAGAAACTCACCGGCTTTGAAGAAGAGCATGACTCCGGCGGCTTCCGGCAAAGCTCGAATCACAATGGCACCCGCCGTTGCGAGCGTCATGAGAAAGTTCTCATCGAAAACACCGCCCCGCGTGATGTTCTTGAACGCACTGGCGATCACCTTCCAGCCCGACAAGCCGTAAATCAGTAAAAATACAATGTACTCACCCACTTGATACGGTGTTGCTTTCAATTGTTTCTGAAATATCAACCCGGCAATATAGACTACCGCAAGCACGGCAATGAACAGAAGCTCCTTCCTTGGATTGAAACTGTCCTCAGCATCATGACTATGGTCGTGTTCGTCCTCGTCTACTATCGTCACACCCGGCTCAATCCTGTTTATTTCGCTCTGTACCTTCTGTATATCCTTTGTGTCAATATGCATTGATAACGAGGCAAAATCGATTGAGACATAGCTCACACAATCCATTTTTTTTATCCCCGCCTCAAGTTTCGCCGCGCAATTGGGACAATCGAGATTTTTCAGTATATATTTTTTCATACTACACTCCCGATTCCTCTTTGATATGCACCATTCCCAATTGGTATATTTCAGTTATGTGTTCGTCGTCAAGCGAATAATAGACAATCTTCCCCTCTTTCCGGTACTTGACCATATCCGCCGCCTTGAGCGTCTTCAGCTGATGCGAGATTGTGGTCTGATTCATATTGAGTACCGCCGCTATATCACATACACAGAGTTCCTCATGCAAAAGCGCATTGATGATCTTTATTCTGGTCGGGTCCCCGAGCGTCTTGAAAAAGTCGCCGGCTTTTCGGATAATTTCCTCAGACGGCATGTTTTTTTGGGCCCTTGTAACCATATCTTTGTGTATCGCCTGGGTTTTACAAACCGCTATAGCTTGTGACGGCATGCATCAGCCTCCGGAATAGATTATATTTATATATGCACACATGCGCATATATAAATATAATAATACAACTTCTATATTTGTCAATGCCCTTTGCCGGTTACTTCACCGCAACAATCACCGCTCCCATGTACTTCCGCCAGAGTATGTCGGCTTTCGAAAATCCAGCCGCCTTCAGAAACGTAAAATGCTCAGCCACCGGTGCTGGGGAATCCTCGCGCTTGAAGTTCCTCAGCAGCTGAGCTACCCCTTTCGGCGGCAATGTTTTTTTCAGGAACGACACCCATTGCCCCATGGCATATGCCTGCAGATGCTTCGTCGCCCCCAGCACCACATCGGCATTGACGAATACGCCGCCGGGTTTCAGAGCGGCATATATCTTCCGGCAGAATGACTGTTTATCGGCATCAGTCACCAGATGATGCAGTGCGAAGGAGCTTATCACCGCATCATATTTTCCGGTGAAAGAGAAATGATAAAAATCTGAACATACATACGTGGTCTTCCGGTATTTGCCGAGTTTCCGTGACGCCATGGTGAGCATATTCTCCGACATATCAACGCAGGTCATCACCGCTTTCGGGTATGCGTTCATGAATTTCAACGCGAGTTCACCGGTACCTGTACCGAGATCGGCAACGCGCATCGTCCGCCCTCGCGCGAACGGGACTGCGGCAACAGCCGTGTCGAGCATTTCATCATAACAGGGGATGAACTTCACGATGTTTGCATCGAACTGCTTCGCCTCATCGTCAAAATGGTCGTGAATCACCTTCATCTTACTTTTTGTATCCATGATAAATCCTTTGCTACAAAATTGAACTACAACTTTATGAAAAACAATGCAACTCCGGCCACGGCCAGCACCGCACCCGCTATCTCACGCAGCCCTATCTTTTCCTTGAATATCGTCACTGCGGGAATGAGCAGCAATACCGGTGTCATTGCCATAATAGTGGAAACGACACCGGCGTGGCCGTTCTTGAGCGCCACCATGGACATTGCAACACCGAATGAAGGGCCGAAGAACGATGCCGCGGTAAGCCTGAGCAGCATCGGTTTTTCTCTGAGCGTCCGCAGCATAGCGCCGGCTTTTCGGGTAACGATGAGCACCGCCGCAAAACCGACAACCGCGGTTGCTAGCCGGAGCTGTGTTGCGGTAAGCGGTTCAATAGAGCGCATCCCCTGCTTGCTGAAGAGATATCCGCATGCCTGGGATACGGCCGCGATGAATGCAAACAGCGCACCGGTCATTCGATGCTTCATATCGGCATGCGATTCCCCGTTCTTTCTGCGCAGTATCACAAGCGCAATACCGCTCAAGGTGAGCGCTACTCCGGCTATGGCGACCGGAGCGAGCGTTTCATGCAGGAATATGAATGCTCCGAATGCGGCAAGGGCCGGAGTCAGCGCATATACGAGCATGGTGATGCGCGCGCCTATCATCGTGAGCGCTTTGAAAAGAAACAGGTCTCCGATGACAAAACCGACGAGACCCGATAACGCCATCCACGCCAGTGCGTCATTCGGCACCGGTGCAATGATGTACCGATGCGTGACCAGCACGAACAAGGTGAGCATCACAAGCGCGAAAACGACTTTCACGAAGTTCACGACCACAACCCCGGCACGTTTCGAGGCTTCTTCAAAAAGCGTAATACCTACCGTCCATGATGCCGCGGTTATTATCGCGGCGATTTCTGCTGTATACTTCATTCCGCCACCGCCGTCTGCAATATCATCCACGACGGTTTGGAGATGAATCCCGCACGTTCATACACGCCTTTACCCGCGTCGCTCGCATATAGCGTCACCCGTGGTATGCCGCGTTTCTTAGCTTCGGCATTGATCGCCTGCATCACCGTAGCGGCACATCCGCGCCCGCGATGCTGCACTTCGGTATACACACCATAGACATACAGTACATCATACACATGGGGAATATCGACCGTCGGCGGCCAGCCGCTCAGAAGTGATGCGGTACCGCTCGCGGCTATATCATTTCCATGCAATACTATAAACGCATACAATCCGGCCCCGTCTATGCGCTCCCTGAGAAAATCGCCGTACGCCGTATCGAATACGTCCAGTTTGTGCGGATCGATTGATTCTTTTTTGACTGCGCTGATCTCTTCCATCATCAGCCGTCGATGGCGCACCAATATATCAACATCTGCCGCGACGGCTCTTCGAATCGCATACTGTTCCATCGTATTATGCTCCCTCAATAACCCGCTGTACATAGGGACTTTTAAATTCCCATGCCACTGCGTCCATAAAAATGATATCGTACGCGGTGCCGGCAATAAGCCATGCTTTCCGCCGCCGTCCGATATGTTTAAAGCCGGCTTTCTCATACGCACGAATTCCGGCCATATTGAACTCGAAAACAGACAGCCGGACATTCCGCAGATTCAGGATATTGAAAGCGTAATCGAGCGTCAGCTGCGTGGCCTCAGTGCCGAAACCTTTCCCGTGATACTGCTTGTCCCCGATGTGAATACCGAAATCCGCCTGCCCGTGCACATAATCGATCCTGCTGAGAGCGCTGTAACCGATCAATGCATCACGTTCATTGCTGACAATGGAAAACAGAAACAGGCCCGGGTCCTTGCCGAGAGCCGCATTCGTCAGAAACTCACGCTCCGTCGTTTCGCTGGAACCTCTCGCAACGCGCCCGAGATTCATCGTTATTTCGATGTCATTGAACCACTGTGCCGATATCGCAGCATCATCCGGTGACGGCGGCGACAGATAGCACTTACTGCCGAGAAGCTTTTTATAATACTTCATACTCAGGCTCCCGCAACAGTTTTTTTCACGAAAGGACTTGTGAACTCTTCGGCAAGTATGTCCATATATACCGTTCCTTGATATTCCCCCGCGATACACCGCGACTTCCGCCGCACGCCGAAGCGCTTGAAACCGACTTTCTCATAACTGCGAATAGCACGTTTATTTTGCTCATATACTCGCAGCATGATCGACTGCAGATTCAAAATATTGAATCCATAATCGAGCAGAAGTGACATCGCCTCGGTACCATAACCCTTTGACAGATACGATTTCTCTCCTATCACAATGCCGACTTCGGCGTTGTGGTTCACATTATCAACACCCATGAGCGAACAGTTGCCGATAACCGTATCCGTGGCAGTATCGACAATAGAGAAAATAGGACTTCCCGTCCGCTGCATATCGGCGATGAACTGTACTTCTCCCGGATAGGAGATCTGTTTCGACACGGTGGACAGGTATTGCGTCACTTCGAGATCGTTCATCCAGCGGGTGAACGGTTCCGCGTCGTTGGGCGATATCGGTGACAGATAGCATTTCGCACCGATAAGTTTTTTACAATACATGCCTCACTCCTTGATAAAATCGTACGCCTCGAAATCCTCAAGGCGTTCATAACCTATTCTCGCATAGATGCTGTTCGACGTTGGATTCGCAAGGTCGGTGTACAGTGTGCAGAACGAACGTCCCTGTTCAAGCAGATATCCGCTCATCTTTGCCACCAGACTTGTAGCATAGCCGCGCTTCCGGTACTCCGGAGGCGTATACACACCTCCAACAGCCGCGCCGTTTTTAGTATAACGGATACTCACGGCTGACGAAACGATTTTACCGCCGTCCATAAGCAGAAACGCCCGGCCATCCGCTATGGCTTTCTCCGCACCGGCAACTGCATTCGCCCTGTTGTCATTGACATTCGCTTCCTTACCCATTGCGTACAGCCGGTCTGCCAGTAACCCGGCATAAACATCGTCGGCCACGCTGAGCGTTCCGGGAAGATCGGCACCGAATTGCACCGTATCAAGTTTAAATGACCTCATCTTCATGGCGCTGTTCACCGCTGCCGCATACCGCCCGGCATACAGCAGCGAAAAAAGCGCCGCATCTTCCTGAACGGCAAGCACACCGGGCGGAGCGATATCATTCTCAAGCAGATAATCCGTGAGCATCTGCATCACCTCAGGCGCCCGGTAGTTTCCAAATCGGCGTATCACGATCCGCTGCCCGGGTGTCATCACCGCTGCAAGCGCTATCGTACCGTTGTTTATCACAGAAAGATACAATCCCGACGGGTTATTGCCGAGCAGTATCCCAAGCATGAGATTATTCTCCGCTTCCGCCTTTTCCAATGCCGGCCCCACTGCAGCCAGCATGTCATTCGCATTATCATATTTCCGTATCATCGTAAAATCCTGTTGTAATATAAATTCCTGCCGCACGTTACCGCACGACAGCATCCGTCATCAATGCGCCCAACGTCGAGACCCCGTCGATAATGTTCTGCTCCGACGGAAAGCTGAAATTGAGGCGCATTGTATTCCTGCCGCCGCCGTTCGGAAAGAACGCGTCACCGGCGACATAAGCGACACCGCGCTCCATCGCACGCGGCAGCATAGCGCGCGTATCGAGACTTTCGGGCAACGTCACCCAGGCGAATAATCCGCCCGCTATGTTCGTCCATGATGAACCTTCAGGCATGGATGTTTTCAGCGCCTCTTGCATCACGCCGGCTTTCCGGCGGTACAGCGAAACAATGTCGGCGATATGCGGCAGCAGCACATTATGCCGCATCACCTCGAAGACGCAGTGCTGCGCGAATGTACCGGTACAGAGGTCTTCAGCCTGTTTCGCAACCGCGACCTTTGCCGCTACATGCTCCGGAGCCGCAAGCCAGCCCACGCGGAATCCCGGCGCGATTATCTTCGAGAACGTGCCGAGATAGAACACGCTCCCGCAATCGTCAAAGCTTTTCACGAGCGGCATACGTGTACCATCGAACAGAAGAAGCCCGTATGGGTCGTCCTCGACGATGTACGTATCGTATTCTGCGGCGAGTTCGATAAGCCGTTTACGGCGCTCAACGCTCATTACCGCACCTGACGGATTACCGATCGTCGGCACCGTATAGATGAACTTCGGCCGTTTACGCTGACGCGCCAGGTCACGAAGCCGGTCTTCAAGGTCTGTCATGTCCATGCCGTATTCATCGATCGAAATACCCTGCACTTCGGCTAGAAATGACCGGAAGGTCAGTATCGCGCCGAGAAATGTCGGGCTCTCGGTGAGCACGATATCACCCGGATCAAGGAACAGCTTTGCCAGAAAATAAAGCGCCTGCTGCGAACCGCTGGTAACGACGATATTCGATGTATCCTGCGGAACGCCGTAGAGATCGCCCATACCCTGCGCGATGGCTCTGCGCAGTTTTGTGTGGCCTTCAGTGCAGCCGTACTGGAGCGCATCTGCTGCATGCGAACTCATGACATGTTCGATTATCGGCGCAATCTTGCCCGACGGGAACGCAGCCGGATCCGGCATACCGCCGCCGAAGCTGATGACATCTCTACCTTCAGTGTATTTCAATAGTTCCCGGATATCCGATGCACGCATATTGAGCGCACTTCTTGAGTAATGTGTCTGATATGTATCTGTCACTGTATTCATCATTAAATCCTTATTCACTTGCCTTGAAGTTATACACCGGTTTCAGCCGGTCTTCTACGTCCACCGTATCTTCAAGCAAGTCGATTATTCTCGCAGCATCCTTATACGCCATCGGGCTTTCATCGATAGTATTACGCCCGACGCACGTGGTATAGATGCCGTCCATGGTCTTCCGGAATTCATCCAGCTTGAGCTCGCTTTTTGCCCGCGAGCGGGACATTGTTCTTCCCGCCCCGTGCGGGGCCGACTGATTCCACGCCTTGTTTCCTTTGCCGCGGCCGATGACAATGCCGTCACGCATATTGAACGGCACTACGACACGTTCATCCTTGTGCGCCGATATCGCACCTTTGCGAATGACATTATCCGCTGAGATAAAGTTATGCACACTCTCGATCGACGGACAGTTACCCGCATCGCGTCCGAAAACGCCGCGTATTATCGATGAACCCATCACCGCACGGTTGAGCGAAGCGTACACCTGTGCCGTGCGCATGTCGTCGAGATACGCGTCACGGTCGGTTCCGGTGAGATATTCAAGCCCGCCCATAGAACCGCAGACCTTCCGTGCGTGTTTCTGATGGTACTCCGCTACACGCAGACCGAAATTCCTCGATCCGGAATGTATCGTGAGCCAGAACGCTCCTTTGCTGTCGCGGTCCACCTCGATGAAATGGTTCCCGCCGCCGAGCGAACCGATGGAACAGAGCACACGACCGAAGTCCTGCTCCTGACGTTTGCATATCTTCTCAAGCCGTTTTGAAAAACGCTCGAAGGTTTCTTCACCGCCGATTGGGCATCTGCCAATCGTTTTCGTATCAGCACTTCCGCGCACACCGGCACCCGACGGTATTTCACGTCTGATGAACCGTTCCAGCGCATCAAAATCAGGTTTCTCTTCGCCGAGCTTCCAGGTACGCACGCCGCAGCCGATATCGACGCCGATGACATTCGGTATCACTTTGTCACCGAGCGGCGCCGTAAATCCGATGACAGCGCCTTTACCCGCGTGTACATCGGGCATTATGGCAATGCGACCGCCGGAAAATGCATCGTGGTTTAAAAAAGCGTATATCTGCTTTCTGGCCTCGTCTTCAAGGTTTTCGGCATAGATATACGCTTTATTGTATTTCCCCTGAAGCTCTTCACACGGCGCGCTCATAACTTGTTGCCGACATACACGTACCCGTTAAAACCGTCGCCGATGCCGCCGGTTTTGCAGACATAGATGAATCCGGCGAAAAACGTGTTCGCCACGATAGGCCCGAGCGATTCGCGGTTCTTTTCGAACAGGATGATGCGTGCACCGTCCTTGGCTACGCGATAGATCTCACGCACCAATGCTTCCTTGTCCTCGATGGATTCCAGAAAACCGTTCCCGTAGACGACATCGAAAAAATTGTAGTCGAACGGTATTCCCTTGGAAATATCATACTGACGAAAATAGAAATTCTCATCGTTAGCGATTGCAGGATCGACATTATCGATTGCTTCGGTAGACCTGTCGACACCGAAAAATCTATTCGCTTCACCGAAAACGGTGCTCATATACTTCAGGTCACCGCCCGTACCGCATTCCAGATGCAGGATAGAGCGATCACCCTGCCCCGCATTCATATCCAACAGGGGCAAAATCCGGCGATATGCCGATTTGTCCATGCTTCTATCCTTCGTGCTGATATAATAATAAGTCTCTAATGCGGTCATTATATTCCTCCTTGCCGTTGATTGCAAACCCGTCGTCACGCATACCTGTTGTTTTTGTACGTAGTGCCGCGCCTGCGGCTGCTGTATTGGTATGTAGTACGGTTGCCCGTACGATTGTTGTCTTTTTGGTGAGATGTTTCATGTGAGACTCCTTTAAAATATCCATGCCTTACCGTGAGTGTTGTCGCTCTCGCGATCCATCCAGGATCGCTGGCGCTAGCGTTCACGGGCAGGGCTCATTACCCGATATTGTCGCGCATCCGGCGCGGTCTATACTGCCGCTTCTCCTTTTCATCGGGCTTTTATAAGCCCGTGAATAAAAAAAAGCCCGCCACCTCTTTTTGAAGGTAGCGGGCTTATTATTGCCGTCTGCTTTTTATGCTACGGACAATGCAACCCGCCTTTACCTGCTACGCGCGCTTTAATGGCAGCGCCGAGTATGTTGTGTTTGCATGTGCCGAACATAGCTTTTCCTAAAAATATTTTACGAACGCCATTAATATATATGCGGAATCACAATCTGTCAAGTAAATTCAGCATTTTTTTTATTTTCCCGACTTCGTATCATTACTTTCACGTTCAAGCTTTTCCAGTAATGATATCGTCTGGATTATCGCACGTCCGTTATGATAGGCGGCCTTCCAGGCATTCGCTTTGCCGCCGACGGCAACGAAACCGTTATTGGTAACACCGCTCTTGCCTTTGGTGCCGACCGGCCAGACATCGGAAAACCATTCACCGTGCTTACGGTCTATCTGATAATTGGTAATCCAGCCGAGAGTTTTATAAAACGTATCAAGATATGTTTTTTCTTTGGTGAGAGAATACATCGACAATGCGCTGTACATGCATTCCGCCTGAACCCACCATGTCTTCTGTATTTTATCAGCGGGTCTGTTGAACGCACCGGAATCGAAAAAGCCGCCGTTGGTCGTATCGAACCCATACCGGAGCGAGTAATCGAACATGTAACGGTATGCGTCCAATAAAACGCTATTCGGTACGCCGAGTGCATCGCATGTCTCGGCCACAAGCCAGACATTTTCAAGGTCATGACCATATGACACGCGATTGTAATTGCTCTGGTCCACCGGTTTCCAGTTCGCCAGATATTTATCCGTACACGCTCCCAGCGTTTTCCGCATCACCGATGATGACTGTATCATCACCAGCTCCTGAAGCCGCTCGCGGACGAGTGCGTCGCCGCTGAGTGTATAGAGGAGCGTAAACGGCTCCATCAGATGCAGGTGCGTATTCATGAGTTTATATCCGTTGGGCACACCGAGATAATTCTTCACATTCGTTCCGGTAATCGGCTGCCAATCCGGCGTGAAATATTCCACGTAACCGCCGTTGACCTTATCATGCGCCTTTTCGTCAAGCTGTCTGAATACCTTCAGAACGAAGGCTTTCGCCTCCGGGTCCTTCGATGCAAGCGCATATTCCGACAATGCATAGACAGCGAACCCCTGACCGTACATGTGCTTGTTGGGCTGGATCGGTTTGCCGGACGGGCTCACGCCCCAGTAGAAACCGCCGTTCTTTTTATCCTGCATCACGTTGCGCAGATAATCGTAGCCGTGCTTCGCCGCGGGAAGATACTTCTCTTTTGAATATCCGGCGCGAACGAGCCGGGAAAAGAACCACACCATGCGGCTCTGCACCACGATATACCGGTTGCTGCTGCTCCCGGCGTTCGAGCCGAAACCCTTGAACACGCCGTTGATATCGTGATTGAGATTGTAGCCGCCGTTCACCGTATCAATCGTGGACGGATACCAGAATGGAATAATGTTCTCATCGAGGATACTCCGGCATTGCTGCTTGAGTTCCGTGATGTTGCTGATACCAACCGTGGTACTGTCATGACGGAACACCGGCTCATTCTTTGTGCAGCCGGCAAGCAGTACCAGCGCTACCGATACGGACATCAGAATTTTTTTCATATATTCCTCCACTGTTGATATAGCATCACTGCGATGCCGCCGACACTAACGCTTTGAATAATACCATATGTCCCTCATCAACGAGACGCTCCGGATGCCATTGCACACCGACGAGAAACCGTTCATCGCCAGATTCAACCGCCTCAACAATGCCGTCAGGTGATATGGCGGCAACATGCAGTCCCTCACCTATCCTGCTCATCGCCTGATGATGCGTCGAGTTCACCTGCAGCGTGTCTGCCGAATATAACAAGTTGATTCTCGACGACTTCTGGACATCCGCGGAATGATTCGTACCGGCATGCTCATGCTTCGCAGCATCATACGTGTGTATATCCTGATGAAGACTGCCGCCGAGTGCTACGTTGATAAGCTGTGACCCGCGGCATATCCCGAGTATCGGCTTGCCGCTTTTGTACACCGCGCCGAACAGCGCAAACTCATAGGCATCACGTTCATCATCAACGGCACGGGACAGTTGCTCGTCATTCGTCTGTCCATACCGTGCAGGATTGATATCACAGCCGCCGGTGAATAGAATTGCATCACATCGGGCTGCGATGCTTTCCACATATTCACCACCCGCAATCGGTGCCACCAGTACCGGTATACCGCCCGCTGCATGGACGGCTTGATAATACGGCGCATTGCAGCAGCCGCGCACGACATCAGCCTCCGGTCTGTCAAGTGATGCGGTTATCCCGATAAGCGGTTTTTCCACGGTCTTTATTTTACCGTAAACACTTTGCACGCAATGTCCTTGTCAACTACCGGTATCGCCGCGTTCAGCGCACCGCGTTTCACCTGCGCTTTTTCTGTTGACACCGGAACTCCTTTGTACGTATCCCACCATTCGATGCGGTAATCCCCGTCGCGAAGTCCTGCAAGCGAGAAGGAAGCACCCGATACGGTTGACAGAGCTGCTTTCATTGTCACGCGCATGCTGTAGGTATTCACCTTATGTTTGAACCAGGCAATGGCTGCAAGTCCTTCCGATGCCCGGTCGACAAGGCCGAACGATTCAAGCGGCGGCATGAGTGAGGGAAGCTCAAATGAGTAGCCCACGGTTATCCAGTCGTTCCCGTCATTGTCGACAAGAATCTCATGTCTGCCTTCGGGCACATCGATAGCATACACGCCGTTATAGTTCGTCATCGTTCCGGTACGTGTTTCATTGTCATCCAGAAGGTCTTTATCGACTATTAATTTCCCATCACGATATACTTTGAGTTTGGCGCCGCCGTAATCCGAAACGCCGGACAACAGCACGCTGAACTTACCCTGCTTCGGATAGTCCACCATGAACGTGACCGGATTATGCAGTTTTGCGTGGTTCTTCGTACCGTGGATGACGCGGCTCAGATTTTCATCGCCGGATATTTTCCCGTCAGCGGCGACAGTCACCGTCAGCGGTTTCGTTGAAGCATGCTCTTCCCACTTTGCATATTTGCCTTCCAGAATGATGATATCCGGCGTATAGGTCGTTGTCGGCTGTAATGATATGGATGCCGGCGCGAAATTCTGCTTTGCAAAAGGGATGTCTCTCACAAATGCCGCCACCGGAGTAAAAACGTGATACAGGTTCTGCGGTTCAATATAATTATCCCACCACCAGAGCATGCCGGTTCCCGCACCGAGCGAGAATACGGGCGCGAACAGTCCGTTATGGAGATTGATGCCTTCGGTATCGAATACATCGCCGCCGCCGCGCACATCGGCGCCGAACTCACCGAAAAAATGCGGTTTACCGTAGCGCGCCGACTTATCGATGCAGTAGCCGCGCATCATCGTAGCCGCGTCACCCGCGCCGTAGTTGTGCGACTGCGCGAAGTCCATTTCTGCAAGCCCGTCAACGGCGGGGTCTCCTTCCGTACGCCCGTAGCTTGTGCTGATGAGATGCCGGTACGGATCGATGGACCGCAGATACTGCGCCATCTCCTTATGCCATGCGCTGTTATCCGCGCTGTTGTACTTATCGGTAAGCTCCACTTCATTGAAGAATTCCCACGCAAAGATATTCGCCGAATATCCGTAGCGCGCGAGAATATACCGGAGCCGTTTCTTGAAGATCTTCTTCGCCTCGGCATCGGTAAAGAACTTCTGTGCTTCGTCACACGGGCCGCCGAATTCTTTATTATACGGACACTTATGCCATACATTGTGCTGCGGCTTGCTTTTAAAACTGTTGAATGACTCTATGCAGTACATAAGATAGATATTCTTCGCAGCGGCCGCATCGAGAATATAATCAAAGCGCCAGGCATTCTTCAGATCATACTTCGTCAGTCCGGCATAATCGTTTACCCCGGAAGACGTCCGCTCAAGCGTGAAAATATCGAACGGTCCTATCCAGATGCGCGAAAAGTTCTCGCCCGCGGCGGCCATCTTCGTAAAATAATTATCGTATTCGGCAATGGATTTCGCCCAGCAGACATTGTGTCCTACGGGAAAGTAGGTATCACCGTTCTCGAACATGAAGTACTTTTTATTCGGCGCCGTACGGATAAAACCTTTCGCGGATGCGGCGGCAGCGGTAAACATATACCCGCTCTGCGCGGCGCCGTTCTTATCCTTCGCGGTAATGCGCACCGAATACTTCCCTGCTTCTACCGGCAGAAACCGGACGGTAAAGTGAGGTTTGCCGGAAGCAGTCTCTTTCCCGTTCTCGACCGTATATGGCTGTTCAAAAAAGGCCGGCAATGTCATCGTTTTCCCCGAAGGCAGCGTGACCTGCGCCGACACATCAATTTCATCAGGGTCGAACGGATTCTCAAACGTACCGGAAACATCAAGTATCATATCGTAACGTTCATTCTGGCGGGCAACTGCCGCTGCTTTCGCAACAGTTACCGCGACGGGAGCACTCACCGCATACGGCGAACCGGCTTCCGTTATCTTTACCAGGAGCGGCGGCGGCATGACTATCGCGGGCAGCGCCGCGCCTTCGGCGACACGGTACATCATGAACGTCAAGCCCGCACCGCGCGTTGTAAAATTTATTTTCATCTCAAATAAATCGCCCTTGAACACGCGATTATCCTGGATATGCACCGAAAAATTACCCGCGAGTACGATGCTGCCGCCTGCAAGCGGGATGACAATCTTTTTACATTCGCGCTGCTCGATGACATATTTGCCGCCGAACACCTCAGGAAGCTTCACCTTTTTATCGTCAAATGACATGACGCGCCCTTTCACCGCGGCAACCGGCATGATGACAGACAACGCATGATCGCCCGCAAATTCAGCAGCCTCAGGATTATCAAGCACATAGGTAAAAAGATATCCGTCACCGCTTTTTACCGCCTTCTCATGAAGCTTCATGGTCTTTCCCGATGACCGAAGCTTATAGTCGGCGCGGAGTTCGAATGAGCTGTCATCCTGTTTCGGAAAACCGGCAACCGGCAGCGTCGACGAAGCATCCTGATATGTTGATTTCCATCCCGGTTCGAACACCAGTACCTTCATGGCGATATCTTCTGCTTTCATGTCACCGGAGGGGGCGATATGCACCGCATCAATCTGCAATCCCATGAGTACGGTAGCCGATATGATAATGAACGCAAGGAATGATTTTAGCATGATGTATCCTTATTCAATAATTCCTGTATTTGATGAGCAGATCCATCATCTTCCGGTCGATCTTCATGCCGTCCTTTTCCTCGAACTGCACATCCTTACGCCCGCTGTCTATAGGGCCGAATCCGCCCCCGCGGAAGCTCCAGAGCGCCCAGCCGATATTCATCGATTTGTACTGACTGAGACATGTCTCGAACCAGCGGAGTGTCACGTCGTGCGGTGTATACTTGTATGCGCCCATCTCGCCTACGAAGACCTTCGCGCCGTTGGTGATTGCGTCCTTCCAAGGCGCAAGGAAATTCTTCACCGGGTATTCACCGTCAAATCCCTCGGCGGACAGTCTGCCGTTCGCATCGAGTATATAATCCGCGTGTTTCCGTCCCCATGCGAATTCTGTCTGCAGCTGTACTTCCTTCCCGGCGGGAAATTGTATTTTGATGCCGTTAAGCCTCATCCAGTCTCCGTCGGTATTGACCAGTGTCAGCGTCGATGCATCTTTCGTGACTGCGGCAGTGGTGTATTCCTTATCGTACTTGTTCTGATACATGTCATATTCTTTCTTGTAGACAACCTCTTTCCATTCGCCGGCGCCGTCCTTCGGCTCGAATATTTTTTCGAATATGACCGCATCGTCGGACTTTACCTTGAAATCAGCCTTCTTGGACACCTGCGCGACATTGACAACAACCTTCGTTCCGGCGGGAAATTTTCCGCGTATGACCGCCGGTCCATTAGGAACATCGGTCTTCGAAGGGGCATAGAGATACGCTCCCACTTTGCACGCCACCGGCCATTCGGGAACAGCATACGTATCTGAACCCTTCACCCATTCCGCTTTGTAGTGCGTGAGATTACCCGGCGCATAGCCGCGAATTGCCGTGACGACATTGTTCATCTTGTATAATTCCGCCATCGGCACGGCACCGACATTGTATGCATCCATAACGATGAGGCGTTTCGGGTCGGCCTCATTGATGGCCTTCACGACCCGCTGCATGAGCGGCAGGAATATCTCAGGTTTTGTGCGTGCCGGTTCATTGAGCAGATTAAGGCTCACGCGCTCGGCGGAATATTTTTTATACCGCTTCGTAAGCATCACCCAATAGTCGACAAAGTAATCCTGCGTAGCTGCATCTGTCCATAATTCATCGTTGATTCCAACCGTTTTGTTGATGCAGAATCCGGGCGCCTTGTGCAAATTGATGCAGACATGTATCTTGTATTTCTCGCCGAATTCCACGGCTTCATCAAGCGCTTTGAGCTTATCCTCTTTGTAACTCCTGGGATTGTTCGTATCATCATAGATGCGGTAATCCACCGGCAGGCGGACGAAATTAAACCCGAGCTCGGAGATGAGTTTGAAATCGCTCTCAAGAAACGGCTTCTCCTTCCCAACGTTATACTGTTCCGTAAGATTGAATCCGCGCCATTTTGAGATATCCACGCCGCTGACCAGCACCGGGGCTGCGGGGACGATGGACGTACACATTAGAACGGCCAACAGTATGATACATGCTTTTTTCATACCACGCTCCTTAATAGTAACTTTGCGTTTATTCCACAATATCATTTGATGTTCTCCTTGAGAAGTTCAAGCATTTTACGGTCGAGTTTGTGGCCGTTCCATTCCTCATACTGGACGTCCGTACGGTCGCTGTCGAGTATGCCGAAACTCCCGCGAAAATTCCATAACGCCCAGCCGATACCGTTCGCGTTATATCGTTTAAGCCATCCGCGCATCCACGCGAGTGCGATAGCATGCGGCGTCTTGTTGTAACAGCCCCATTCCCCGGCGATGACCGAAACACCGTCTTTCTGTATGGCAAGCCATGGCTCCAGATAATCGTCGAGCGTCTGTTCGGGGTCTTTTCTCTGGGAAGCAAGCGTTCCGTCTGCGTTTATCGTAAGCGGCGAATGTTTTTTACCCCACGATTTATCTGTCGCGAATGCGCTTACCATGCCGGCAGGCGTCTGTATTCGCAGTTCATCAATCGTCATCCAGTCGCCGTCGGTATTCTCCAGTGAAAGCTCCTTTGCGTCGGCGACTGTTTTCACGCTAAATACTTTGTCGTACACATTCTGATAAAGATTGTACTCCGGCTTAAAGATAACCTTTGTCCATTCGCCGGCGCCGTCCTTCGGCTCAAAAACCTTCTCATAGAACTGTGTCCCGTCTGCCTTACTAACGACGGTCGCCTTGCGCGAAACAACGTTCACCGTATACGTGATGACCGTGCCGGCAGGAAACGACCCGCGCAGTATCAGCGGCGACTGTAACCCGTCTTTGGCTTTATCGGAACCATACAGATATCCGGGTATGGCTTGTTTCGGCGGCCATACCGGCATGGGCATGGTCTCCCATCCTTTGTTCCAACTCGCACGATAATGCGAAACACTGCCCGGATGATAGCCGCGCGTGGACTGTATCACATAGTCCATCGACGCGAAATCCTTATAGGGAGTATTCCCGACATTCATGCCGTCCACGATTATAAGACGTTTCGGGTCGATCTCATGTATCGAAGCAATGGCCGCGCCGAACACCTTGTAATACTGCTCGGGTTTTGCACGGGCCGGTTCATTGAGGAGATTAAAACTCAGCCGCTCGCGCGATATCGGCAGATAGCGTTTAGCAAACATCCGCCAGTGGTCGCAGAACGCTTTGAGCGCTGTCTCATCGGTCCAGAGATCGAGCTTTTCAGCCGGCGGGTTGATGCAATATCCGGGACCGCGGTGCAGATTTATTGAAACGTGCAGGTTGTATTTCTCACCCCATGCCACAGCCTGATCGATATCCTTGAGCGACTGCTCGTTGAAATTGTACCAGTCGTTGCTGATGACATAGGAACGGTAATCAAGCGGCAGACGGACAAAGGTAAAACCAAGTTCCTTTATCAGTTTGAAATCCTCTTCGATGAACGGTTTATTCGCGCTGCCGAATTTCTCAAGCAGATTGAACCCTTTCCATTTTGACGTATCCACCGGTGCCTCCTTTGCGCATAATGACAGAGCTGCCGTAGCGGCGAGAATGACATGCTTGATCTTCATGAAACACTCCTCATAATCTTATCTATAGCGTTTTGACCGTTGCCCGTTCGATAAGTGTACCGGGTATGCGCACCACCGGCATTGCCGTTCCGCCGTTCATCCGTTCCTTGAGCAGACCATATGCGGCGCACCCCATCTCGCGCGTGTCGATGCGCATGGTAGTAAGCGAGTACAACGGCTGTGACGACGCCGCAATATCATCATTGCCGATAATACTCACGTCATCGGGAATACGAACGCCCATTTTGTAAAAGTACTGCATCGCAGCCAGCGCCATCGTATCGCCGGAAAAATAGACAGCGCTGAATTCTTTGAGCCGCGGATACATGAGCTTCGCGGCATGATAACCGCTCTCCCAGGTGAATGCGCCCTCAAATACCAGCCGTTCATCAAACTCGATGTCATGTTCCTGTAGCGCGGCTTTGTATCCGGCAAGGCGTTCGGTACCGCTGTATTCCAAAAGATTTCCCGCCACATGCGCAATACGCCGATGTCCTTTGGATATCAGATAGCGCACCGCATCACGGGCCATGGCAAAGCAATCGCTCACGACGGACGGGAACGACAGACCTTCATGCAGAATATCGATTGTCGCAAACGGGATCTGAGACGCGAGCGCCCGCTCGATGAAGGAACGAGGAAAAAAGCTCACGAATATCGACGGCAGGTCGAATACATGCGGTACCGCGGAAGCATCAAGAATTTCCTGTCTTCCATATGAACGATACTGAATATTGATGCCTGTACGTTTTGCCTCTTCCTCGACACCGGCAAATACACCGCCATAATATGGATTATCATAGGCCTCACTTTCAACGCGTGAGAATACATACGCAATGGTACCGGCTGCGGTCTTCTTTTCACGGATGAACGTACCCTTACCGTGCACAATGTCGATTACACCTTCAAATTCCAGTTCGCTCAATCCTTCACGCACGCTTGAGCGCGATAATCCCATTATCTTTGTCAGTGCGTCTTCGGATTCTATGCGATCCCCCGGCTTATACTGACCGGCAATTATTCGGCCTTTTATATAATCTTTTACCGCATGGTATTTTCTGGAATGTGCTTTTTTCAGAGTATGCATTGAATAAGTATAAGACATCAGACGTCTGATGTCAAGTATTATTATGCTTTTTTATCCGTTTTTTGACCAACATTAGGACTAATTTTTCCATTGTCGCGGATGCCCCCACTTGACTTTTGTACTCCCTCGGATAGAATGCCGCATCATTCACAATACCACTATGGAGTAAATCCCCATGGAATCTCATGCATTTTCGCTCATAGAGCAGATTGTACTTGCCGTTGCAATGGTTACGGCCGTAACCCTTTTCGTCGTTTTTCTCGCGCAGAAGCTATCGCTGGTCGCCAAAGGCGAACCCACAAACCGCTTCGATCGTATCGGCGCGCGTCTGTGGCGCTTCATCCGTGACGTCGTATTCCAATACCGCGTTATCAAAGGACGTCCGCTCCCCGGCATCATGCACGCCTTCGTTTTCTGGGGATTTTTCGCATTCCTGCTTGAAAAGCTCTATCATTTCCCGCACCATTTCGGTTTCCGCTTTCCCGCCGTCATCGACTCTTTCTACGGCAACTATCTGGTAAAATTCCTTACCGTGGTAAGTATCGTTGTACTCACAGCGGTAGTCGGTCTTGCCTTCCGCCGCGGTGTGCTTCGCCCCAAAGCGCTGCTCCCTTCCGGCGCCGCATGGATAGTACTGTCCTTCATCGCCATCATCATGTCGACATTTCTCGTGTATACCTATTCAGCCAATGCGCTTGCCATAAAAGTAACAACGTGGCTCAACATCGCGACGATTTTGACATTCCTCGTATACATCCCGATGTCAAAACACCTCCATCTGCTGTTCTGCCCGTTCAACGAATTCCTTAAAAACTTCGAGATTGCAAAAATACGCAAGCTTGACCTTGAAAATGAGGAAAAAGAAGACTACGGCATCAACACGCTCAAGAACATGAGCTGGAAGGACCTGTTTGATACATTCACCTGCATTCAGTGCGGACGCTGCAATGATCAATGCCCGGCGGTAGCCACCAACAAGGCGCTTGCCCCGCGCGAGATGATACTCGATCTCCAGCATGCACTCATGGATAAAAAACTCGAAGAACCGATTGTCGGCACTGCGATTAAAGAAGAGATACTCTGGCAATGCACCACCTGCGCCGGCTGCGAACACACCTGCCCGGTCGGCATCGAGCATCTGCCGAAAATGATCGGCATGCGGCGTTTCAAGGCAGCCAACTCCGAGTTCCCGAAAGAACTGCAGAACACATTCACCGGTCTTGAGCGCAACGGCAATCCGTGGAACTACGGTTCGCATCTTCGTGATCAAACCGTCACCGAAATTGACGCACCGCTCTTCGAAGAAGGCACCGAATATCTTCTGTGGATGGGCTGCTTCGCGAATTATGATGCGGGCTATCGCAATTCCATCAAATCGTTCATTCAGATACTGAAAAAAGCCGGCGTAAGCTTCGGCGTTCTCCCGGGAGAAGTGTGCTGCGGCGATCCGGCACGGCGTCTGGGCAACGAATTCCTTTTCAGCGCGATGATCGAGAGCAACATAGAGATGTTCAAAGAGCTGAAAGTAAAGAAAGTGATCACCGCGTGTCCGCACTGTATGCAGACGCTCATGCGCGACTATAAGGACTTCGGCATTGATCTCGAAGTCACCCATCATACCGCGTTCATCAGCGAACTCATCTCGACGAAGAAGATCGTACCGGCGAAGAAAGACAGTGCCACCATTACCTATCACGACCCGTGCTATCTGAGCCGCTACAACGGCATCATCGCAGAACCGCGTGAAGCACTCAAGGCATTCGGCTATAACGTAGCTGAACTGCCCAAGCACGCAGAAAAATCGTTTTGCTGCGGCGGCGGCGGCGGCACCATATTCCTCGAAGAACACGGCGAACGCATCAACCATAAACGCTCGGATGAAATCATCGGCGCGAAACAGGGCGAATGCGCGGTTGCCTGTCCGTTCTGCTACACGATGATCAAAGACGGCGTAAAGGACAAGGGCAAAGACGCCGAAGTAAAGATCCGCGACCTGGCGGAGATTATCGCCGAGCGCCTGTAATACAAAGCGCTGACGAACGATATGCGGGGCTTTCCATTCGTGCCTTGCGGGATTTCACCGGTATTGTATAATCAATTCCCATGAATTCCATGCGTATATATATTGGAAGACCGCCGCTCAGGGCATTCGTCACCGATGACTCCATCAGTGTTTATGCATACGTCAGAGGCACATGGACGCGTACCGGAAGTCCCTCAACGGATACTGCTTCCGAGATAATAGTAACGGGCGACTGCATAAAAAAAACACTCGTCATCCCGCGGTCACCGTCATCGGAACACCGCACGCTGACCGCACTTGCGCTGAAACAGACTAATTTTTATGATCCGTCCGCCATGGTATTCGACGGCATTCCTTCCGGTATAGCTGAGAACGGAATAACCATGGATGTTTATGTGGCCAAAGATTCACGCATCCGCGCCGCACTTGCACGTGCGAGACAGGAGCATCTTATTCCGATACGATGCATCCCGCGAAATGCACTGAACGCAGACCTGTCTGTCGATGAGGCTGTCAGACTCATCGATTCTGTTCCTGTAAACCTGCTCCCCGCCGACGTGCGTATCGAAGCGGCCTCACGGAATCGCACCCGGCATATATCAATGGCGGCAACGCTTACCGCAATCATCGCCGGCATTACCGCTGCCGTATTCGTCGCCTTGTGCGCCCTCACCGCCAATGACATACGTGCGCTCCGTGAACAGCAGAAGATTATCCGTCCCCTCGCCATGAAAAATGAGCGCAGCTTTGCCGAATATAGCAAAGCGCTTGACCGTGAAACGGCATATGCGAAACGCATTCTATCTGCCACGGCGTCGTCGTACCTGTTTGAAACGATTGCAGCACACACCGCCGGATGCCTCGTTGAGCAGATGGAGATCACTCACGCGGCAAAGAACGAATACCGTTTTTCACTGCGTGCCGGCGCCGCAACCGGGGATGCCGTCAACAGGGTTGTACGGATGCTCGCATCAAACCGGTCCATGCATGATGTCAAGCTCACGTCCATGGAAACCGGCACCGGCACCGGCGGCAGCATCGGCTTTTCCGTGCGCGGAACGATGATCATTGCGGAAACACTGCCATGAGACAACGGCTCATCATCGCCGGCATAGCGCTCGCATGTGCGGCATTATCACTACTCGGTTTCCGCATCCTCAGCGGTATGCGCTCCGCTGCCGTCCGCGATCTTTCACGCGACACGAAAATGGCCGGCAACAGCGGTTTTTTCCTTCGTGAAATTGCGCGCATCGATGCCGCTGCAGCAAAACTCCCGAAAAAAGCGTATACGCCTGCCGACCGGAATGCGGCAATGGAAACAGTCATCGGGCTTATCAGACGCCACCGCATGACACTTCGCACGATGAACCCTGCAGACGGAGAGGACACTCTATCCATCGAACTGCGCTTCACCGCAGATGCGCACTCTATCCATGGTTTTCTCCGCGCGCTTGAACAGAGCGAATGGTGCATACGGGAAGAGGTAATCACCATGGAGCGCCTCGCCTCCGGCACCAGCATTGACACTACGATGAGGATACGCTTACAGTGACGCTTGAAAAAAAACATCTTCCCTTCATCGCTTCGGCGGTGATAATCATCTGGGCAGGCATCATCGTGTATTGCGTAATGCTTTGTATGCCGAAAACGTTCCGCCCGGCTGCCGCATCTTCTTCTGCCGATCAGTCATCACCGTATCGGGTATTGCTGACGATACTTACCCGTCCCGAAACGCCGGTGCGCGATCCGTTCTCCGCCGGCGCGGCAACACCCGCCGACACCGCATCGTCGCCTGCATCACCCGGCATTGGACTTTCAGCCGTATCATGGGACAGCGTTTCACCGCAGGCGCTTATCTATAAAACCGGCGCCGAACAGACGCAGCTAGTCCGTCGCGGCGACAACGTCTTCGGCATAACGATATTGCAAATTCACCGCGATTCTATTATAATCCTCGCGCACGGAAGGAAATTCCGAATTTATAATTCATATTGGGAACAGATACGTGAATAACCAAAATAAACAAATGAGATTCTTACGAAACATCGGCACCGCAGCCGCAGCACTTCTTCTGGCCGGAGTATTATCCGCCCAGACATCGAGTTTCCAGTTCGCTGGCACATCGCTTGACGACGTTGCAAAAATTCTCTCCCAGAAAATGGAAAAGAACATCATCGTCGAGGACGGTGTTGATAAAAAAATAACGGCGCGGCTTGAAAAGATAAACGCACGGGAAGCGCTTGACATCATCTGCAAGACGCACAACCTGCGTTATCTTGAAGAAACGAATGTCATAATCATCATGGACAACGAACGTTTCCTGATCAAGGGCGTGCGCTCGATGACCGTTCGCCGCATACCGGTAAAGCACACACCCTGCCGGCGTGTATTCGCAAAACTGGCGCTGCCTGAAAAGCAGACCGAGCTTCCGGGCATCGAACAGATGAAATCCGGTTTCGGCACATCGCCGACCGGCGGAAAAATTTATTTCGATGAATCCGACAACAGTATCATCGCCGTGGACACTGATGAAAACATCAAAACCATCGCCGCGCTGATAGAACAGTTCGATGTACGCATACGCCAGGTGCTTATCGAAGCAAAGATTGTACGTATCACTCTGTCGAGCAATCAGAAATACGGCATCGACTGGCGACAACTTTTTTCATCGCATGCGCAAGCACCTCTTTCACGCGCCGGAACTACGAATGAAATCGTATCAATCAACATACCCGCAATGAGCTGGCCCATAAAATTTTACGATTTTTCCACCACGCTGTCAATCGAGGCCGTCGTCGAGATGATAGCAAAGGACAACGACGTGGATACGCTTGCCAATCCGCGCATACTCTGCCAGAACGGCGAAGAAGCAAAGATACACGTGGGCAGAAGCGTTCCCTATGATGTCGTCACCGTAACCGACAAAGGCGACAAGGTGCAGGATACGCGTTTCATCGATGTCGGCATCAAGCTCAATGTGAAGCCGCGCATTTTTCAGGATGATGTATCCCTGAAAGTGACACCCGAAGTATCAAGCGCCGAACAGGCGGCCGTGGGCTCTGCGCCAACCGTGACAACATCAACCGCGGACGCCACCGTCATCGTACGTAACGGCGAGAACGTCATCGTGGGCGGGCTTATCGAGCGCACGAAAGAAAACCTCGAGACAAAGTTCCCGATACTCGGCGATATCCCTATCGTCGGATGGCTGTTCAAAAGCGCATCCTATACAGATGAACGCCGCGAGATAGTCGTGTTCCTTTCGGTGAAGATTATCGACTGATGCGCCGGAAGAACGAACGCGGCGTAATTCTACTCTACACGCTCATCATACTCTCCGTTACGGTATTCATCACCCTCGCCTATTTTGAATTCGCCGCGGGCAGTCTTACCGCGTCACGCCGTGAGGCGAATGCGCTCAAGGCCCGCTGGATAGCACACGGCATCATGGAACGCACCATGGCGATGATACAGCGTAACGACCTTTCTCCGGCTCACGCGCATGACAGCTCGGGAAAATATGCGGACGGACTCTGGCAGCGTGTTGTCAGGGGCAACAGCGACGGCTGCGTCATAACCGTTACCGGCACCTGCTCCGGTGTTTCCCATACACTGTCGAATGCGCTTCGTCTGAGATATTTCTCGGATTATGCAATGACCTGTTCTGGAAGCCGTATTATAGAAATGACTCCGGAAACATCGTTCCCCGTTCTCATCGCAGGAACCGCCGATATTATCGCACGAAGCTACCGTTCGGACATTTATATTCCGGCATTCGCACAGCATCGGCCGGTAACAGCAGGGAAAGTGACAATAACCGCCGGAATATCAAACGCGAGCATCCGCATCAAGCGATATGGAACATCACTTCGGGATATACGGACCATACAGGAATGCCGGGCTGATAGTGCTGCAGTCGATATTCTCGCTGATCGTATCGGCGATGTTCCCATCCCCCCGCTTGACGCAATATGGAAACGGGCTCGGGAAATGCACCCGTATCTGCCCGATGATATGCCGACGCAGAATACCATATCAATAATAAATCCGTATCTGACGCGTAAGGTATATTTTGCCGCAGGGAAAACCATGGAGCGGCGCTATGCCTGCCCAAAACCATTTATCAGCGGCCAGCGAATATATATTCTACCGGCAGCCGGTCATGAGCCTGCGATGCCCGTTGACCCGTATCGATTCGCCGATGCATATGGTACCGAACATTCTTTTACCGTAACTCCCGACGCCATCGTTTTCAATCCGCCGGAACATCGATATGCATACGGCTGCAGCCCGGCGGGTATCGCCACACTGAACACATTTCCGCTTGCAACCGAGGGATATAACAACATATCGGAAGCCCGCGGTATTGATGATGTATTCATCGATGGTATTCAGCTCTCCGGTAACGCATTTGTACGCACCGGACACGCGCTTCGAATCTTGCAAGTAATGCCGTATGTGAAATTCATCGGTTACGGCGACGGCAGAAAAACGGATTTTGCCACACCGCACGCCGCGGCGCCGTTCGTATTCGTCAACGAAATGCGAGTATCTGCCTATCAGGCGGCGACGAATATCATGCGCTTCGGCATTCCGCCCGCCTACGGCTCGAAAATTACCTGCTATGAGAAATTGCCGTCACTGTCGTTCACCAAACGTCCTTTGGACACATCACACTCGCTTTACACGGACACCGCAGTGACCATGCGTCGGATCATGCTGAACGCCATACCGGGACAAAATACCATCGTCAGCGACCGGCCGCTGTATCTTGAGGGACGTGCATCGCGGAAGGTGACCGTCATAACCACCGACGATGTATATCTCGGCGACATCGACGGCAGCATCGTTTCCATATACGCACGTGCCGTATTCACCACAACAGCTGATGTACGTGCCCATGTATTTCTATATACGCAGCATGACGGCCTCTATCCGCTCTCGGGCATGCCGGCTTCGATAACCGGAAGCATCGTGAGCGCTTCAGTGCTTCGTACCGGTAACTTTGTGAACCGCCTGAAAGGCGAGCCGCATGTGTTCACCGACTCAAAAACATTCCCGGTTTCCGTACGGCTCAGCGATATCTACGCAAAAGACAAAGAACCTCTGTTTTTCGCGATACATGATGCATATCGCGGAGATCGATAAAGTTTGACTTTACCGGCATATGCGTTAAAATGTAATCAGATGAAAAAGAATATAGTATTTTCGAATTTCATTGTATCTACCGGTGTTGGTCTGATAACAGCATTCATCGCATCATTCATATTCTCATTCTTCATTACCTTTCCAAGTGCCGCTGTGAAGTGGGCTATCATCGGCATCTCATCATTCGCCGGATTTCTTGCCGGCGTGGTTAACTTCTTCTACATGCGATCGACCGTACTCTCCGCGGTGCGAACCATAACCGAAGAGATGCGCATCATGGCGGCCAAGGACGGAGACCTCACCCGGCGCGTTACGTATGTCGGCGACGACATGATTGGCGAATTGGTACGCAGTTTCAACGCGTTCTCGGACCGCGTCAGCGTTCTGGTGCGTGCGATGCAGAAAATACTCAAGCTTTCGCGCAGCCAGCGCGCGCTTCTATCCAAAAGCATGGAACAGGCTGTCACTGCCGTAGAACGCATCACCGCAACCGTCACCGAGGTAAAAAGCGTTTATGAAGAGCAGCATAAGGAAGTGGCGAGCAACGAATCGTCGCTCAGCAACTTCTACGACTCGGTGCTCGTATTGATGACCAACACGGTGGAACTGATCGAACAGATGAAGATGCTCACGGCAATTCTCCGCGACGAATCGACGGCGGTAGAGGACATTATGCAGCGCATCAGCGACATGGCGTCGTCGATGTCGCTCATAGCGACACTGTCGAACGAGGCGGACAGCTACACCGCAAATCTTACCGGCATATCGAAAGACGGACTTACCCAGGTTCAAGCCACAGGGGTAGCGCTCAAGAGCGCCCGTGAAAGCACTGAAAAGGTGCGCTTGCTCGTCGAGGGCATCAGCGAGATAGCGAACAAGACCAATACACTTTCGGTGAACGCGGCCATCGAAGCGGTGCGCGCGGGAGCGGCGGGCAGGGGATTCGGCGTGGTCTCCGGCGAGATACGCAAACTCGCCGACAACGCGTCATCCATGGTATCCGACGCACAGGGCGTGCTCGATGAAATCGTCATGCATATCGAAGACTGCTCGACGAAAATGAACGCTTCTGAAAAACGTTTCACCGATGTCAATGAAGGCATAACGCATCTGGCCGGTATCGTCAATAAGGTCCGCACCGGCAATGAGACAAGCCGTGAATCCGCACAGTCGTTCTCAAAAAGTACCGGTCTCATCAAAGACCTGTCCGGCAGCATTAAAGAACGGTACACCGATGTGCATGAAATGCTTGTCACCATACGCACTCGGCTGGTTGAGCTCAATATTGCCACCCGCGAAAGCGTTGCTTCGATGAAACGCCTGGTGACATTATCGTCAACAGTATCAGCCGCCACCGACGGTATGAACGAACAGGCGAACGATGTAACCAAAGTAACCAAACGCGTGCTGCGCGAACTGAAGGACGCAGACACCTGGATTGCCGACCTTGATGTGCTGGCAGGAAAATACAGTACAGGAGAGACACATGAAGCGGATCGGTGAAATGCTGGTTGAAGCCGGTGTCATAACACAGAAGGATGTTGAGAAAGCACTTCTGCAACAGCAGTCCATGGCTGACAAGCGCCCCATCGGCGAGATTCTTGTCTCTATGAAGATAATAACCATCGAGACATTGATTCAATACATCGATATCCAGCTGCGTGAAAAACTGGGTTCATAGGAACTTGGCTGATTCCAGGACGCTCACCAGCCGAAACGTACTGACATACCTGCGGGCACATCGAGGACGGCATATGATACGCCCGTACTGCCGTTATAGAGCGGACATGCGGTGTAGCGGACGCCAAGTGCGGCGATAACATCAAACCGCGGCAGCGCATGCCAGACAAAGCGCGCCTCGGCCCCGAACGCATACATGGCGAGCAGCGGACGGGACAAAGCAGCACCGGGCGCGCCTTCAAGAAAAAACTCCGACCCGAATGCGGGCGAAATACCAACAGCTATACCGGCGCGAAGCGGAAGCATCACCTGCCAGCCGATCGGCGACTGTGCGAACGACAATCCCGCCTCAAAACGCCAGACATCAACAGCAATCGTATATGCGGCATCGAATGAGGTGCCGGAATATCCGGGATCGAATTTATTATCAAAGAGGATACCGGGGTATGCGGTAACACCTAACTGTACACCGTTCGTAATACCGAAAACCGATGAAGCGGCGATGAACACCGCAAGTATGATGTACTTTTTCATATCAATGCCATCCGTTTTTAACAAAGAACTCGTTCACATAATCCGCCATTGCCGCATGCTGACCGTCCGCTGACAGCGTTGCGGTACCGTCACCGTCCTGTTTTCCATATGCACCGAACTGCGCATGATTGCCGCCGGCGATGCGGTGCAGCATGGTGTATGCCGCATTCGTTACGGGATACGTCCTGTTGGTTCCGTCTATCCACGACTGAGGGAGCGGAAGACGGACGAGACTGTTGCTTATCTTTGCCGGTGTCGACAATCCGTCGAACTCCGCGGACAGCGACAGAACCGGATGCGGCCATCGGGAAAGATCGGTACCGTCCGCCGTATATGATGCCATAAATATGATTCCGGCATAGACATCGGGATGCGCCTTGACGCTTTCGGCCGCCATGACACCGCCCAGCGAATGACCGCCGATGACCCACCGGATGACACCGTTGATGCTGTTGGTGAATGCGATTCCGGCATCGGGTGAGAATACGGCGAGGTTGCCGGGAACTTTCACGACCATCACGGGAATGCCGGCATCGGCGATCCGCGACAGCGGCGTAATGTAGCCGTGCGGATCAACAAAACCGCCGGGATAGAACATGAAGCCCACCGGATTCACCGGAACATTCGTTTTTACCAGTGTGATGATGCTTCGGTTTTCCCGTATCATCACGTCGGGATAGAGTGACGGCTCATACACCGGAAGATAGGAACATGCGGCGATGAGACAACATACAGCTGCCGCAATTCCGCTGAACATACGTCTGTGCATGACAGGTATCCTTAACGAACGATGTTACCTAGCATCGATAATATATACCCTGCGCGCATCGAACGCAAGCCAACGGAACCGCAATCGTTTTATTTGAAGAACTTAATCACCAGCGGCGCAGAGCCAAACAGAAGATTCTCTATCACCATATCATTATTGTCGCCATTTTTCACGGCAACGTCGTATGTTTTTCCGGTGATGATATCGACGGCGACTGCATCGCCGTATCCCTCAAATCCTTTGACCGATATCGTCGCTGCACGATTATTGAATTCCGCGCTGTACGGAAGCGCCGACCATACTGCTATCGCTTTTTCATTATTGCCTGAAAAAGCGAACGCCATCACTTTATTGACGGCGGTGATCGGCACCTTATCCCACTCACCGATGAGGAGTTCCCGTTTCATTGCACGATGCAGCGGCGCATTGGTCACCGCAACGACGGCGTTTGGGTCATATGTAAGATCCGCAAAAAGCGATGCGAGACGCTGTACCGCAAAATATGCCGGTTTCGGCGACAGATCATGGCGGACAAGACCGAAATTCGCCTCATCCTTGAACCGGTCACTGCCGTAATCGTCCATGAGATCATACTGACAGGCCGCTTCCACCGGGAACGTGAGACACTGCAGCCACTGCCGCACGAGATAAACTGCCTGCGCCTCTTCGCTGAACCCCGCATAGAGACCGCCCTCGTTCTTTCCGCTGAACAGAAAACCGGTGAACCCGAATTCGGTGAACCAGAGTGTACGATCAATCCCTGACCGTTTGAAAGCGTCGAGATACGATGCTATAAGTGCATAAAAATTACCTTCTTTATCCCCTGCCACGATACCGTCACGTTCGCGATGACCTTCGTTATACGGCATCCGCTCCGGCGGCATGGCATAGGTATATGGATGATCGACGATACCGTCAAGCGCACGCGATATGCCCGCATCGATAGCGCGTATGTTGGCTGGTGTCACCGAACCCACACCTATCGTTATCGCCTGCGGATGAACCTTTTTAATGGCAGCCGCGCCCGCATCGGTCCGTTTGATGTGCTCGAGAAGCCACGGCGATGTGCTGTTGTCCTTTTCTTTCGCATTCCATGTGCCTCCGAAGGCTTTGAGCCAGCCGCCGAAATTATTCGGCTCGTTCCCGAGCTCGAAAACAGTGACGTAGTCCTTCAATTCCGTAGCCACCGCAGTACAGCGCTGCGCGAACTGTTCAGGCGTGAGACTTGCCGGCAAATCGATCACGTTGATGATATCAATCCCCAGTGTGTGTATCTTCTTCACCCACTCAAGATCATAGGGACGCACATGTTCAAATCCGTCGGCTCCCTTTTCCACCTTAACGCCGTCGCGGTACCACTTGAGACCTGCGCGGGATATAAGCTCGATGAGTTCATCGTGCCGCGCCCATCCCGCAAACGACGGACTTGTACCGAACGAAAGGTGTCCGGCGCTTCCTATCTTTGACTTTTTTATCTCACGCGAACGCTTCGGTCGGCCGAGCGCAAGACCATCCGCCTTCGAACCCTTGAACAGCACCGTTCTTTTCAGCGTCTGCCGATCATTCCCTACGATTATGTCGACCTGATACATGTTCCGCGGATTCCCCGACCCGAATGGAAGCGAGGCGCCCACGGCCACGCGATTCGTCGCCGGATCGAGCGAAGCACGTTTCACGTAATCTCTGCCGAGCTGTGGAAACACCACCTGCAGGTTTGCCGACAACGCATTCCTCATATTGTCAGCGGTAAGTACGAGCTTATTGCCGAATGATATGCCGGTAATCTTCCAGCCGAGTGCTTCAACATCGATATCCGGCGCAGAAACATTTCCGTCTGCCGGAGTAGCGGCGGCTGCGTATTTCTTCTTATCGAACCAGGCACCCTTCGCCGCAAAATGCGCTTGTATCTCGCTTTCGCTTAAAGCACGGGAGAATATCGCCAGTTCGTCGATGAGTCCGTTGAAACGTCCGCCGCCGTCCTGTGCGACACCGATTTTCAAAACGCCGCTCTGTGCCATGTTGAGCGCCGAACCGTAGGTAGCCTGTGCGGTACGGACGCCGTTCACGTATATCTTTGCATTGTCCTTACCGCCTTCTCCTTCGTGCACCACGGCGATATGATACCACACTCCCGCTTCCGATGCAGTCGATTTCGCCTCACGTATCGACATATCCTTTTTATCCTGCCGCTGCTCTGTTGATGTTATCGTTCCGTCGGGAAAAAGAAAAAGCCGGTGAAACCATCCCTGCGCTGCGATCTCCTGATATTTCCCCGTACCGCGGTGCTTTATCCACACCTCTATCGTCTGCTGACGGCGTTCCTTCGTGAGCGACTTTCCCGAGCCGCAGTCTACAGAGGTCGATGTACCGTCACAATCGAGCGCCGTACCGGCAACGCCTTCGGACCACCGCGCGTTTCCGTTTACAAGACCGTAATTTGCATTGCCTGACAGGTCCTTCACGACGATGCCGTCGCCCTCATCGAATGACCAGTAGCCGACAAGTCCTTCATCAGCACCATAAACATCGACGGCGGACAATGCAATGATAATGAACCCGATACATACTGATGCTTTTTTCATAACAATCTCCTATTCTATGGGCAGCGGCAGTGTTTTGCCGCCAACGAGAAGCCGCGGTATCCCGGCATTACCGGCCGTATCATATGCCGTCGCGACGAACACACCGGCACCGTCAACACCCGCCGGCAGGGCAACCGATGCATTTTTCCAGGCAACCGGAATTGACGCTTCGTTCATACCCGCATGCCAAATGACTGCTTCGCTTACAACAGCATCCTTTTTATCACCGCCGAGTTTCAGCGTTATATCTCCCTCAGCACCGGTGAACGCCGTGCCGTGCATCGGAAACCAGTAGAACTTCTCCGCGCCGAGATCGATGAATGGCGAGCCTGCTGTTCCCGCCTTCCGCCGTTCCCAGCGCGAGTCAACACGGTAATTTTCCATCACGGATCGATACTCCGCAATGATGCTTGTTTTATCCGGACAGCGCGTCCGTATACCAAGCCAGAGTGTCTGCGGCGCCGTCCGGGCGAGTGCCGGTGCGTACAAGCGGAATTCATTTTTAGCGTTCAGTTCTCCGTTTGCTGATACCGTCGGATTTGCGATGCGAAGCTGCCCGAAAGCGGCGTCCCCGGGAGTCCAGCGTATAAGCTTGCTCTGACAGAAACGCATCGTGGCAGGATCACCCGATCCGCGCGCCCATTGAAATTCCAGTGCAGTTCCCTTAACCTGAGCGCCATGAAAGACCGGCCCCATATCGCCGGGTTTCGTGTCACCGAACAGTTTATGACGTACGAACGGATCAACACTCTCGCGCACGGGAAGCTGTGCGGGCGTGAATTTCACACCTTTCGCCGCGGCGACGATATGGAGATACCGGAACGGGTCGCCGTTGTATCCGTCAAAATCCCAGCCGGGTTCGAAGAATCCCGATTCCTCAAAATCGTTCCACTGTGTAAGCACCAGATAGTCGGGGTTGTTTTTTTTGGCTATCTCAAGCGCCTTCACGAAGAACATGCCGTCCTCGGCATCAATGCGGCCGCGCCCCGGCGTTGAGCGGTCGTGATTATTGTTGAACCGCGGATAGACGAGTATGCCGAACTTCTTGCCGTACTTTTTCGCCATTTCGGACGCTGACGCCAGACCGCTGTCAAGTTCGTCCCACGGATGAGGACCGGCGCCATACGGCGGCTTATGGATGAAACCGCTGTTATTCGGTCCGAGTACGGTCTTTATCTGGGGTATTTTCCAAAAGTCTTCAGCGGGACTCATTTCAACCATCCAATGTACCGGACCCGACATTTTTTCCGTTTCGGCAAAATACGTTTCCATGTCGTTCGCGTTGCTGATCCACTTCGACCAGTTCTGAAAATAGTACACCGGCTGTCCGTCAATCTTGTACCAGCCGGGATGTTTTCCATAGCGCTTGACCAGCGTTCCGGTGCGAAGCGCCGAGTTCGCGATAAGCTGCGCCTTGGTAATGTTCGGCCGCCGGAACATTATCTCATCATGCACGGCGATGGTACAGCCGAGTTTCTGAGCCTCTTCAAGCGCCGTTTCGAATATCTGTATCGGTGTGAAATCGGTTCCCGCATCCCAGAGCGACGGCCAGAGATGTATATGCAGGCATTCAATGCCCGCGTTCTTCGCAGTTTCAATCTGCCAGCGGATGATGTCGCGCTGGCTTGAATCATATGCGCCGAGCATCGGTATACCGGTGGTGGAGACCCAGCGCCGCCACGCGAGACCGGGCACCGTCTCTTCTATGGTAGTGGCCGGGTTGAACTTATGGAAAATAGTCTGCCCTTTCCAATGCGACCATGTGGGCACGATGGGATCGATGCCGTGCGGGGAACCATACCATATATGCCATTCGCGGCACATAACGGGTATATCGAAACGAATCTTCGATGCTGCCTTTACCGCTGCATCAGTCTTCGGGACGGCTAGCATGTCGCGCGCCTGATAATCTGCTATCATGGCTTTATAGTCGACGGAAACGTTACTGCCGTCGGTAACTGATATATAGGAATACGGTTTTCCCTCAGCAGACGGAGTGGATGCCGAAGCCGGTGCTGTCACTACCGCTTCTTTGACAACCGGAGCGGTCACGGTATTCGCCGACGGATTGAGCACCGGAGCCAACGGCGCAGATGTGATGGCATCCATATACACAATACCTCCCTGATTCACCGGTACATTCGCAATACCCAGAAATATGCGCGTAATGATTGACGGATCCAGTTTCTGTTTCGTACCCGACAGTGCGATGAGCGATTCACCGTTCAGTTCAATAGCTACGAAACCGTCCTTTGTTTTCTTAAAGTCGGGTAGTTTTAAAACCGCATTAGCTCCCGGCGATTCCAGCAGCAGATATGCGTTACAAAACGACGGATGCTCCGGCGACGAGATATGCAGATATGCCGGCTTATCTTTCAGATTAAGTACCCCGCGAGGCAGAACTGCTTCAAGCCGGATGAAATCGCCGCCGCTTTTTTCAGCGATGCGCCTGTAACGCATACTTATGCTCGCGCGTCCTTCAAGCTTGACCGCATCAGCTGCTTTCACCTCGATTTCAAACGACGTCGCCGGAGTACCAACGGCATTGTATGTACCTTTATCCGACTTCAGTTCGTCGGCGGACAACAATACGCCGGCCTGAGCGCTCAGCGACAGCGCAGCGGCTGCCAACAGCGTCGCGAAAAAAACCTTTCCGTTCGACATGCACTTTTCCATTTGCTCTCTCCGCCGTACATATTTTATTCACGGGACAATGAAACTGCCGATGCAACACTTGAACGTTCGATAATGTGTGTGGATATGGTATACGCATGAAAATCAGCAGTGCCGCGCATAACCGAAAACGCATGCGCTATCATCGCGTCGTAATCATGTGCAAGCGCCGTTATCGGCGGGTTTGCATATTCGAAAAACGGACAGTCGCTCTCACCGATGACACTGACGTCGCCGGGAACGCGCAATCCCCGTTCGGCGAGACACCGTATACCGCCGAGCGCGCCGGCAGTGGAATCATAGATAAGTCCGGTGGGATGCCGCGGCGTCATGAGTTCACCGGTCAATGTGTAGCCTGCCGCAAGTGAACTCTCCCAGTGCGCGATGCGCCGGTCGGTCATCAGAAGATCGGCAGCCGGTATTCCCGCAACGGCACATGCTTTTCGTATCCCGTCGATGCGCTTGATCACGGCTGGAGTTTTCGGTTCATTGCCGATATAGCCGATACGGCGATGACCGTGTCTGATAAGATACTCCGCCATCATTTTCCCGCAGGCGAAGTAATCGGGCGATACAGCACAGACAGAGCCACCCGTGACGAATCCCGTATCCTCAAAAATGATGAACGGAAACCCGAGTGACGCAAACCGCTTTACGTCGGAGCCGGTGAGCGGACGGGCCGGGAGGAGAAATACCGCCGCCGCGTCGGGATATCGTTTCACCGTTTCAAAAAAGAATTCATACGTTGTCTCTTTCTTGAGCATTATCGTGACCACATGCATGCCTTCCACGAGCACGGCGGCCTCAACTCGTTCGTGCACCATTTCGGCGATATAGGAATTCGGATACGGTGCCGGACGGGCGAATAAAACCGTTTGTTTCCCCCGATGATCAGCCGCTTCATGTATCGTCTCGCGGTCTATATTTGCTGCGAATATCCCTTTACCTTTCCGTCTATCGATGAGCCCGTCCTGCTCAAGCGTGTTGAGCGCGCGATTCACCGTTGCCAGTGATACACCGAATTCTCTCATCAGTTCATTAATTGAAGGCAGCTTGACGCCGGCCTTCCCTTTGCGTATGCGTCCCATCAAGTCGGTTTTCAGCTGGATATATGCCGGTATTTTGTTGTTTTTATCTATCATAACATTAGCGCTATAGTTATAATGTATAATAGTATAGTCAAACGACGGCAGTTTGTCAAGGACAGTGCATTCTAAGGACTTTCATCATCCCGCGCGGAATAACTGCCCCATTTTCCGTCCGAGTAATGATGCAGTCCATAGCATCGCCGCTGCGAGTAACCCCATAGCCCAGACGCCGAGTGCTGCCGCCACATTGACGCCGTGTTCAAGACCTTCGTTGAGCGTATATATTGCCTTGGTGAGCGGGAAGAACTGTTCGGATTGTGCAAGTATCATGCTGTCGGACACTTCCAGCATTGAAAATGCGAAACAGAGAATGCCGCCGGCGAGCATATTGGCGAAGACAAGCGGCAGTGTAACGCGGCGTATCACGCGCCAGGGAGATGCGCCGAGATTCGCGGCGGCCTCTTCATAGGTGCGGCTGGTCTGCTGCAGCCCCGCATGTGTGGAGCGTACCATGAACGGGAGACGCCGTATCGCGTAACTGATGGCAAGAAGCAGCATCGGGTTGACGCGCGGATCGATTATCTTCCAGCCGGAGAACACACCGAGATATCCGAATGCAAGCACAATGCCGGGAGCCGCGAGCGGAATCATTGCGATAGCATCCAGAAGACCGGCACCAGGAGTTTTTGTACGCACATTAAGCCAGGCGATAAAAAAGCCCATAACACTGATGAGGAGTGTAGCGCTCACCGACAACAGCAGGCTGTTCTTCATCGCGGTCTGCGTGAGTGGTGAGCTCATCGCCTGACGGAAAAAGTCGAGCGTCCATCCGCGCGGCAAAACAGTCATGAACCATTTCGTGCTCAGCGACACCAGCACGACGCTGATATGCGGAATAAGCGCGATGATCAGTACTATGCCGATAAGTCCCCAGGCTACTATAGTGCCTCGTATCGACAACGATTTTTCAGCCTTTGAAACGCTTACGCGACCGAACGTATCCACCGACTTACCCGATGCTGCTTTACTGAGCGCGAATCCTGCAATTGCGACGAGCAGGAGCAGCACCACTTCCGCATAGCCGATAGGATTGGTGCCTATCTCGCTCACGCTGTCATAGATGAGTACCGGCAGCACATTGCGAACGCCGAACACAAGCGGCGTACCGAGTTCGGTGAACGACCAAATGAAAACGAGGATGACACCGGCGAAAAGTCCCGGCAACGCGAGCGGAAGCGTGATACGGCGGAATACCGTGACGGGTGATGCGCCCATATTCGTACCGGCTTCCTCAAGCGTGGGGTCGATGTTGGAAAACGACGCTGCCAGATTTAAAAATAGAATGGGAAACAGATGCAGCGATTCCATCACCACAACTCCGAGCATCGGGAATGCGCCAAGCCAGTCCACCGGCCCCGAGACCACTCCAATCTTCATAAGCAGCGTGGTGAGCGCTCCGAACCGCGCGAAAATTATCTTCATACCCACCCCGCCGACGAACGGCGGCAGGATGAGCGGTATGAGCATGAGTCCTGAGACAAGATTACGTCCCGCAAACGAACGGCGTGAAACGAGCAGCGCCACGGGAAATGCTATGAGTAACGACACCAGCGTCACCCACAATGCGATTTGAAGACTTGCCATTATCGCTGCTACACGGGGCGCACTTCCGACGAGTTGCAGTATATAGAAAAATGAAAAGCCTTGACCATCGACGAACGCTTTCTGAAACACCGATATCAGCGGATAGACAAGAAACACGCCGAGAAATAGAAAAACGACTGCAAGTATCAGATAGCGGATGTATCGCATAGGCTATTCCGCCAGCACCACGACATGGTCGGGCTTAACGAAAAATGACGTGCGTGTGCCGGCGGACATTCCCGCCGCCTCGGTGTTGATGACCTGCGCCTTAAACGCATATCCTCCGGCAGCCGCCGCATGCGCGCTTACCGTCGGCCCGTTGAACGACACCGACGTGACATCGGCGGTGATACGGCTTGCGTCACCGGACGCCTGCAGACGCAGATGTTCCGGCCGTATGCAGCAATGAAGTGAATCACCGACTTTTACCGATGCCGTCGGCGTAACAGCACGGAGTTCGCCAAACGGCGTTGTCAACGTCACCATGCCGGATGCAATCTGCGCCACCGTGGCATCAAACATATTCGCCTCGCCGAGGAATGCGGCGCAGAAACGATTGGGCGGTGTGTGATACAGAGACGCGGGAGTACCGAGCGCGTTTATCATTCCGCCGTCCATGACAGCAATACGGTCGGCAAGCGAGAGCGCCTCAGCCTGATCGTGGGTGACATAGATGAACGTTATTGATGTTTCATAATGCAGACGCTCGAGCTCACCGCGCATCTCGATGCGCAGTTTCGCGTCGAGGTTCGACAGCGGTTCGTCGAGCAGCATCACCGACGGATTGAGCACAAGCGCGCGGGCAAGCACCACACGCTGCTGCTGACCGCCGGATAACTGGCCGGGTTTACGTGCAGCCATGGCTCCGAGACTTACCTGTTCAAGCGCACGCCCGACACGTCCTGTGATGTCCCCGCGCGGTATATGCCGTTCCACGAGACCGAAGGCTACATTATCGAACACGCTCATATGCGGCCAGAGCGCATAGTTCTGAAACACCATGGGCGTATCACGCGTATACGCGGGGGCATCGGTGACATCGCGGCCATTGATGATGACCGTACCGCTGTCGGGAGATTCGAGACCGGCGAGCATGCGCAGCATCGTGGTCTTCCCGCAGCCTGACGGGCCGAGCAGAAAAAAAAGCTCACCGGGATTAACGGTAAACGATACGTCGTTCACCGCGGCGACAGCGCCGAAACGCTTTGTGACATTTTTCACTTCTATGGCTGATCCTGTTGATTTCATAATTATCTAGACGCCTCCCGATATCTTTTTCCCGCCTGTTCCGCCCAGCTTGTCATCCGCATGAGCCGTTTGCGCGGGTCTTTCCATTCTGCCGACAGTGCCAGCAGCTCCTTTTCGCTGAGCGGGACTTTACACAGGACCTGCACCCTCTTTTCATCCATGCCGCTCTTGATGATGCTGCCCCACGCATACGCAAGCTCTTTATGTGAATCGATGAGATACACGCCGATGAGATCGGCAAGCACTTTCCGCCGTGCGCTCCCTGTTTTGCCGTTATAGATGAAACCGCCGGGATTATCGTACGGACGCGCGGCAGGCGCATCGGAACCGGCATAGAGGGCTTTTCGCACCGGCAGTCTGCGCAGCGAGTGTTCCTGGCCGTTCACTCCCTGCGTGGTATACAGGAGCCTTTGTCCATCTTCAGAAAGTACATAATTTAGAAACAGTTCTGCAAGCTCCCGCGACGGTGCATTGCGCAGCACCGCAATTGCGTCCGCGCCTATGGTCGTTGCACCATCCGGCAGGATGAAGGAGAGATTATCACGTCCGTTAATATCGATGACCGTCTGCGCATATTGATCGATTGCCATGCCCGCCGCGGCCTCACCTGCTGCCACTTCGTTGGGTGCAATGCTGCCGCCCTCGCCGAAACGCCGCACGTTCGCGCAAATACGCGTGATGAGGCTCCATCCATTTTCGAAACCCATGGTCTGAAGTATTATCTCATAACACATATGCACCGAGCCGCTCGATCGCGGGTCGCCCGATGCTATCCAGGTGAACAGTTCCGGCTTACCGAGGTCGCTCCATGACCGCGGTTCAGCAACGCCGAGACGCGTAAGCATTTGTTTATTATATACGATACCGAATCCGCTTAACGCTACACCGAACCAGCGCAAATCGCGGTCGTATACCGGTGATCCGCCGCAGGTGGCCGGTATCGCTGCAAGTATATCCGCCGAAAGCGCCACGCGCTCAAGCCATCCCTGATCACGCGCCGTGAGATACGGGTCCACGCCGCCGCCGAAAAGCATATCGACCCCGGGCTTGTCCGGCGTCTTTGCGTATCGCGATTCAAGGTCTTTGAGTATCTTCGATGTTCCGCCCACATCAAGCCATTCTATCCTCACGTTCCGGTTATGCGTGCGCCTCATCCACGAGCCGAATCCGCGATCGTATTCCTGACGCACTTCCCGGCGATGCGGGGATATCACCATGAGCGTCTCTGTTTTCCCGCTCACCGGCACCTCGGCTTTTCGCGGCGACTGCATTATCGCCAGATACGGGATTGCGACAAGTATGATAAATACTATACCGGGAATATGTCTTACCAGCGTCGATGGTGTAAATCGTGATGTGTCAGCCATTGTCTCGATCCGCCGTATTTTTCATTTCATTACAGATGTATAATATACCATCCCGACGAACAGGTCAAAGGTTATTTCGGTTTCGGGACCGGGCAACTGCCTAATATTTTTCTCGGAAATCCATCTTTGTATCCAGAAAAGACCTTTTGGATTCTGTTCGGAGAAAAAGGGTTTTCGGAGAAGCTTTTAATATTACAAAAACAAGCGAGTGGAGCGAACGCGATGAGTACGCGCGCGGAAAACGCTCTATAAAAAACGAGTTTGCAAGTTGATTGGCTACGGGATGCTTATCGGAACGTGAAAGCGCCCCTTATCCCCATGCCCTTTTCCCCGCATGTTCGCCTGCGGCTCACCGACGGCAGGGAAAAGGGAGCGCCTATCATAAGATAAAGGCCATTACTATTTTTATTCATTTGCTTTCAAGCGGGCGAAAAACAAAAGGAGCAACGGCGTTCGAGCGTTGGAAAAACAATAACATGAAAGAACACTACCACCATTTGTTCCATTAGTGCGTCATGCGAGGAGGAAATGTGTTTCTGAGCACCGCGTTCATTCTCAATATCGTAATATATTACGTCATCTATCATTAGCGAAAAATATAAGCGAGCGCCACGATGGCGCGAGCGCGGCGAATCCGTCCACGGAAGGACGGCTGAACCGCATACGCGGTGCTCTGAAATACATTTCCTCCGAGCTGCAAGCGCCCCGCTACCGCACGACCACCCACCCCGCCCGTGCCGTCACCGCAACCGGAATCTCCACAACCCCGTCTTTCACCGAATAACCTACCGCACGCGGAAGCTGTTCGGTCAGGTCTTCGATAACAATAGATGACGGGACCGCATTGTCCGGCAGACGGAATGACAGCGTGCTCTGAAAATCCATATCGATGTTCTGCCGCTGATTCATCCGCCAGAACGCGATGACAACGGCGCCGTCGTCGCGCTTCCATGCAAAGTGCTTCACGCAGTCATCCCAGTTCTTCGACTGCACATCAATGTCAAGCGGCTTGAACTTTGCGGGGTCGCTGAACATCGACGCCGCGCGGCGGAATGCATAAAAGCCGGGGAAGCGCCGTTCGGTTTTATGTGACAGGAGTCCCCAATTCGCCTCATATTCGCCGACATTAGGGTCGTCGCATTTGAGATCATACCACATCATAGCTTCAAGCGGAATGCCGCGCGTGCGGACATCAAAGAGTACGAGCATGAGCCGCGAGATGTAATCGGCCTGTCGCTCACGATCGCGGACGACGGTATAACCGGACGACGATACGGAATAGCCGATCTCGCTGAGATACAGCGTCAGCGGGCGTTTTGATTTATTGTACCCCTGGATATAGTTCCACGCATAACTGATCTCCTTGAAAAACCCGTCCGGATCGTTCGCTTCGGCAAAATCGCGACCGCCCTCGGGAGCGGCGCTTAACCGGTATGGGTGCGCGCTGAAACCGTCGGCACACTCGAGTATGCCGCACTCAAGTATCTTCGTGGTGAACGACAGCGCTTCGCTCTGCTTCGTCGTGCCGAAATTCTTCGCGTCGCCTTTTACCGCCTGATGCCCCCATCCGGACACCGCGCCTACCAGTACGGGAAGATCGGGCTTCCTCTTTTTTATTATCGCCGTCGCATCGCGGCAGCGGTCGGCATAATCCTTTTCCGATCCTTTCCAGAAGCCTTCGAGATTCGGTTCATTGCCGTATTCCACGACTGCGACCGATCGATGTGCCAACGCGAGTGCGGCAACCCAGCCAAGAAAGGCGTTGAACTCAGCCGTTGCATTTGTGGAAAACATCGGTGTGAGCATGACGCGTATGCCGAGTGCGTCATAGGTCGCCAGACACGCATCCACTTTTGCGCGATTGCGCGCAAGACGTTCAGCACCGGCGGCATTAGTCAACGCTCCCGCGCTGAAAAACCAGGATTGATACAAGGGTTCGCGTATCCAGCCCGCGTTAAGATCGGACAGATGCGGCGCCGTGTATGCGATATCCCAATACGGGCTGAAATTGCCGAATACATCGGTGTGTATCATATGACCGCACACGCCGAATAACTGTGCCGGAATATCAATCTTCCGCACCGCATTGGTCACCGGCGAATACACGATGTCTGCCAGCACCGGAGGTTGTTTCCGCGCACGATCAGCTGCGGCTGCGGCAAGTTCAGCATCGGGAGCCGGACGTGTGACGAATTTTACGGAAGAGATTACCGTCTGCATGTTGGCTGATTGGAATTCGGTTCGCAGACGACGGCACACGAGCGGTCGTTCGGGTATGGTGATCCGTATGATCTGCACATTCGTGGCGCGATATGGCACGTCGATAGTGTTATCCGGCACGGCGGCGAACGGCGATGTGCCATCCGCGCCATAGAGGAGGAGCGCGGCCGGATGACCCGTCCGTTTCTCAACATTCGGATGCACCACGGCTATCTCGATCTCGTCGACATACACCGTCGTATCGAATGTCCAGTCGACGATATACGGCTTTGCATTCCATTTGCCGAACACCGTATCGGCGCTTCCGGTACCGATGCGTTCATCGGTTAGTTTCGTCCTGGCCGGGTCCTGCTTGTTCATCTCGGCAAACGACGGCTGCGGCGGATATTCGTACGTCACTCCGGCAAATGTCATTACCGAGCAGCACAGTAACACTGCAATAGTTGAAATGGCAGCAGGATTTTTTGTACTCATCGATGTTCCTTGTTTCATATCAGCATACAATACTTACGGCAGTTTATAGCGCTTCTTCCAATTCGGCACACCGTCAACCTCGGCGTATTCATCGGAGACGAACGGCGGGAGTTCGCCGAACAGTTCTTTATACATATCGTTGCATCTGCTCGAGAATCCGTACGTGAACCGGTCGGTGCGATACGGCTTGTCGGTTATCCACTCCGGCGGTCGCATTTCGACGACGGTTTTTCCGCCGCGCTTTATCTCAACGTTCACCGGACCTGTCTCCATCGGTATCTGAACGCTCGAAAATCCCGCCGGCGCATCGGCGCGTTTCTTTCCGTTAACCCAAAGCTCCGCGGGCAATTCGAGTATCGCCGCCGCGTCGATGATATCCTGTGCCGGTATCATCATATCACGTACATCGGGAGGGATATGCCAATAGGGCACCTGAAGTTCGATAGTGTACAGTGACGGAACGGCATTGTGCGGATATTTACGGTAGAACGCGAAGGCCACATCGCCTTTCACCGTCTGCGGCGATTTGCGCCAGATGTTCTTGTAATACTGAAGCAGCAGCGAATACGCGAAATTGTGGTTTATTTCCGGCGCCAGGTGATGCCCCTCGGGATAATCGTTCCAGGTCACATAGCTTATGAATGATGCATCGTTGGTGGCGGCCCGTTCCAGAAGCCCGCGGAACGATACCGCGCCTGCGAGCGGGATATACCACGTCATGACATCCTTCACCGAAAGTTTCCGGATGTCGCGCTCGAAATGGAACATCTGCTTTTTATCTTTCGAAAATACTTTCGAATCGTAAAAGTCAGTGAGTACCGCCTGCCCGTACGAACGCTGACGTTTTCGGGCGGTATCGATGATATAGTTCCAGTCCTTATCCTCGTCCGGAGTCACCACATCGGCGAATCCTGCGCCCGCGGGAAAATAATCGAAAACAGCGTTCACATAGCGCCGGAAAAAATCACCGATATCGCCCACGTCTTTGCCTTTCGACGCCACGCGCATATGCTCGCTCGCCGACAGATGATAGACAAACGCAGCATTCACGCCCACGGCGTCGGCAAGACTGTCATACGCTTCGGCAAGCGCCTTCATGTTCACCTCGATATCTTTCTTCGTGAAAAGGTCGGCGGTATTTTTCACCCCGTCGGCAAGACCTTCCGTCGACCAGGTAAAGAACACCACGCGTCCGTCGGGTGCGCGCAGCCAGTGCGTAGAATCCTTCGTCGCGTTATACAATGTACGTATGCGCCGGGACCACGACGCTATCTTCACCGCTGACGTCTCCGGCAGATTGGGATGCGACAGACAGAGCGTCAATTTGAAGTCGATATTGATGCGGTCGAGGACTTTGAAGAATGACTTTATCATCTCATTGTTATTCTCAGCCTGCTGCTCGCCGCCGGCTCCGGATTCAAAATACTGATAATAGAAATGGAAACCGTCGATGCCGAGCCGTTTCGCCGTGCGCAGTTCGTATTCGATCACTTCCTCACGGGTCTTATTGCTGAGGTAATGCCCCGAGAGCACGCGGTACCGCGCCGCACCGCCGATATTCCCCGTAGGACCGTCCGGACGGTACTGCACCGGATCGAGCAGCCACAGCGCTTCGGATGCCATGTTGAGCGTGGTCATGTAATGCGCGATGACCGGTTTCCCCGAGAACACGGGCTTTGCGAGCACCGGCCTGTCTTTCTCGAGCGATATTTTTTTAACAGCAGAAGCAACAGCAACACCCGATGTATCCGCTACTGATAAATCATTCATCAGCGCGGCGATCTCCCCCGGTGCAAGTGCACGTATATGAACGCGCACCTCGTCGACAATGCCCTTGAACGTATTTTTACCGATGCCGCCGATGGCGATGAGATTCGGATATTTGCGCATCTCACCGGCGAGTTTTGCCGACGCCGCTTTTTTCCCGTCCACATAGAGCGTCAATTCCCGGTCCGCATACACCGCGGCGAGGTGATACCACCGGTCGAACGGCAGCGGTTCTGTTTTTACATTGAGCTTTCCCGCGCCGCCCTGCGGAGACCATATCGCAAAACCGAATGTGTTCACGCCGTTCTCCGAGTTCGCCATCAGCCCGGCATGATACCCGGGCTTCCCGATGATGATGCGCTCACCTCCGGTCTGCTCACCGTCAGGCTTCACCCAGGCGGAAAACGTAAAGGGCTTATCTTCAGCGCCCTGACGGAGAAATTCATCCTCGACGAATACGGTAACACCGGCCTCTTTTCCATTGAAATACAGCGCTCCGCCGATCTTACCTTCAACCCATGAAGGTTTTCCGGTGAATGTACCGTGACTTTTTTTCGCCGACAGATCGACCGGGCTATTGCCTTTGCCGTCATTGAAACTCCAGTAACCGAGAAGCCCGTCGTCGACAGCACCGGACAGTGTAATTACAGCAAGAGCGATCGACATTACATAATACAACGGACGCAGCATAGTAATCTCCCGCGCTTTGTTATTTCAGAATGATGCTCGGCCACAGTTTCGGGTCGCGGGCATTGCCGAGCCCCTGCGTAAGCCACAGCCAGCCCTTGCGCCCCTCGCCGTCATTGTCATTAACGATAAAATTGAACGAGAACACATCCGAACCGATGTATTTGCGCAGAAGCACGACCTCGTATACCGTTGTTTTTGCGACATCATCTCGGGTTACCGAAGCCTTTATCTCGTCGGACGCAATGGACAGCGTCTTATCGCCGGGGCCGCGCTTATACATCAGCACCTTGCCGCCGGAAAGCCCAACATCATACAAAACAGAATCCGCCGCACCGTCTTTCGATACGGCGAACTGTACGCTGTCGGCGCTCCAGAGCTTATCGTCCGTTTCGTTCTGAAAATGGATATCATCTTTCACAACAAAGAGGAGATACAGTGAGGTATCGTCATATGCGAGTTTTGCGGTCACGGAATGATCGTCGGCGTTGCGCCAGTGCATGTTGCGCCGCGTGGGATCGAACTCGAACAGATTGACGACATCCTTCAGCTCTTTTCGTTCGGCGAACACCGATACATGCTTCCATGCGTTCATTCCCGCACCCGGCATAAACCTGCCTTTCGCCGCGAGCGGCATTGAATACCGCATCGATGCCTTCGCCTGACCGATAGTCTCGCCGCTGCCGGTAAGCGTCACCGTTATCATATCCGATGCGCCGCCCAAGGATGGCGTACGCATAACCGCTTCAAGTGTCTTCGTTCCCGACGCCGGGAGCGATACCGGAATGTTGTCCGGCGTTACCGTTCCGCGGAAAAGCTCGGACGGCACAATTCGCAGTGACGCATCGAGCGGTTTCGCGAACGGGTTTATCACCGTGATTTTCACTTTGTTGTCGGTATCGAGCAGCACCGGCACGATGTCCGCAATGGATATGACCTTGGGTCCAAGCGATACGGATGCTGCTGCGCCCGTTTTCTTCCAGCGCACATACACCGGCAGCTTGCTCAGATTGACGGCAACCTTGCCGTCCCTGACGAGAGCGGCTTTTGCACGCCCGATGCAGTCGGTAACGACGGCATCGGCAGACCCGACGGACAGATAGGTCAGCTGCTCGACGTCCCGCTTGCACCATATCACACAGACGGCTTCGGCATCATTCTCGAACAGATGTGCCGTGAGCCCCTCACCCACATCGGGTGATGACGCGAAACGAAGTCCGCGGAGCTGACGGAGCAATGCATGATAGGCCAGATACGCCGGTTTGGGTTCCTGATAATTCCTGTCGTTGTAACGTATCATGCCGAAGTTGTGCTCACCTTCTTTCGGGTCCGGTCCGTCACAAAGGAGGTCGTACCAGAAATATGACTTATGACCTTCTGCCTGCACCGAGACGATCTTCTTGATGAGCATCTCCGCCTGGTCGCTTTCGGTCTGGCGGCCAACCGTGGTGTAACCGCTCTCATTGTCCCAGAACGGTATACCGGCAAGATCGAATTTTTTCATCTGCTCACGGAGCTTCGGGAATTTCTGTTCGTAAAGCTCGTTCATGTTGCCGTGCGCATGATACGCATAGATGTCGATGTTTTTCCCGATCGCTTTGAGGAAACGGTCGGTCCTGTCGAAGCTGATATCGGTAAGACCGCGCGACGGCCGGTCGATGAATGCCCAGCCTGAGTTCATCACTTTGAGCGTCGGATCGATTGCCTTGATGCGTTTATACGTCTCCTGATAGAGTTCAATGTAACGGTCGAACTCGTCGGGCCAGAACCCCCAGTCCGCTTCATTCCACACTTCCCATGTCCTGAGACGGTCCTTGTACCTCGTCACCGTCTTTTCCACATAATTGTAAAACGGCGTGAAATCATCGGAGATACGGCCCTTGCCGTCTTTACTTGCCCACCCGACAAAATAATCAAGAATAGGCGCCGGCGTCACACCGACGGCCAGATGATTTTCCACGAGCTTATCGAGATTTTCCCATTTCCATTCACCCCGTTTCGGCTCAACGCCGCCCCAGGTGAAATCCCAGCGGAGCATGTCGACTCCCAAATACAGAAGCCAGCCGTAGTAGGGGCTTTTCGGATCGAGCTGGGCTCCGCCCGGATGCGCGCACATGGCGTAGATGAAATCCCCCGGCTTTGCACGCGCCGTATTTTTTCCGTCGACGATGCCGAAGGATACCGTCTTCTGTTCACCGATGGGGTTCCCGTATGTGTCTTCGGCGCTCAACGTCACGGTATAATATCCCGTATCCGTCTTTTCCGCGGAGAGCGGCATTTTTATTTCTTTCACTTCGGTGCCTTTCACGGCAACAGTCTCCTGATGCCGCTGCACCGTACCGCCGAAAAAGTCCTTCACCTCGGCGGTGAGCGCGGCGGTAACGTCATTACCCACAAGCCCCGAATAGCTGAGCACGAATTCCGGCGACTGGCCTCTGGCGAAAAGATAGATCTTTTTGTCAGGTATTTTTATATCAAGTGCGGCTATCTTTTTCAGCGCATCAAGTTCACCGAGCGCGCCGGCGGAAATATGGCGGATATCATCAATATACACACTGCCCCCTTTTTCACCTTCCACGATGACGTTCATCCCCTGGAGCGGCAGATCGAGTTTTTTATCATTATTCCCGCCCCAGATACTGTCGAACTCGCCGTTGGGCGCATGATCGATGCGGAAATCTTTTTTTACCCACTCGCCGCGTTTCAGCTTCATCGACGTGGTCTGAAACGTCTCGTTCTTCGCGTCATGAATGCGGAGCTTTATCCATATATTATCATCCGGCGTAAATACCGACAGCGACAGCGCGCTTCCCGCCACGATGGCGTCGAAACCAGTGAGATAATCATAGAGCCGGTACTCGGCGAATCCGCGGCTGTCATAGGTGCAATCCACGCGAAGCGCTTTTTTACCGGACAGAACATGATCTGCTGAAACCTGCGCTTTCGTCTCAAGTATTTTCTGTTTATACGCCGGTTCAATAGACTCGGGGCCTTTCGAAAAATCGGCAATCACCGTGCCGCTGTCCTTGCCGATGCGCCCCGTCGGAAGTTTCACCGCTTTCGCCGGAGCGGGAATATACGTGACATCGTCGATGAACACCGCGCCATCGCCGGAACCCTCAACGAGTACAACGCCGAGGCGTGCAGGATAATCGATCGTTTTATTGTTGTCACCGCCCCACACACCCTCGATCATGCCCTTGTCGTTCTCATCGATACGGAACGTCTTTTTCTGCCATTCGCCGTTCATGACGAACTTCGATGTCTGAAACGTCTCTCCTTTGCTGTCGTAGATCCTGAACTTCAACCAGATATTTTTTCCGGTGGTTTTTGCCGCAATGGAAAACGATGCCCCTGAACCGGTAAGCTTGAAGCCTTTCGGAAAATGTTCATCAAGCACATATTCAGCGTACACCCCCCCTTTTTCCTCGAACGAATACGTCAGTTTGAGACACTTGCCGCCGGACAATGCAGTCTCCGCGGTTATCGCGCCGGCGGTATCGATGACGCCTTTTGCCTTATACGCCGGCATTACCGGCTTTGCATCGCCTTCAAATCCGGCGATGAGCTGCGGCGTCTGCGCGTGAACACCGCACACACCAAACGCCAGCACCACGGTAAGCAGTAATATGCATTGTTTCATATTCAGATTCTCCGCTATTTTTTCAGATCGATGCGTGTCCACAGCACCGGCTTTTTCGATTCGCCGATGCCCGCTTCCCACTGCAGCCATCCTTTGCGTCCATCTCCGTCATTGTCGTTGACGATGAAATTCACCGCGGCAAGCGACGAATATATTGTACGCGAAACGGCAACCTCATACACGGTGCGTTTCGCCGCCTCGTCGCGCTTCACCGCGGCGGTTATCTCGCCCGGTTTCGGCGTACCCCAGGTGGTCCCCATGACGAGTCCGTCACGACGGTAAATAACCGGCGCTCCGCCGACAAGCGCGATGTCATAGATAACCATATTCGTCTCGCCGTCGGGTGAAATGCCGAACTGCAGCGAATCCGCCTTCCAAAGGTCTTCGGGTTTCTCTTTCTGCTCATGGATATTATCATTGACGATAACCGCAAGATAATAATTCGCAGTGTCGTACGAGAAATATCCCGAAGCGCTGTGGTCGGTCTTCCCTTTCCATTTCATATCAGGCCGGTTCGGGTCGAACGCAAACAGTTCCTTCACATCCTGCGCCGTCGACAATTCGACGACCGGCGCACCCGTCCATTCCGATGCGACGCCGTCTACAGCCACACCCTGCTTTGATGCAATACCGAGTACATATTTTACCGCAATCGATGCGGAACCGAGCTCTCTGCCGTCAGCAGCAAGCGATACTTTCAGATTGTCGTTCCGCGCACCGGACTTCATCGTCCTGACCTCGAACTCGGCCGTTGCCGACTTACCCGCGGCGATATTCAATGACCGCGCTGCGGGAGTTATCGTGCCCGGAAATGCGCCTACCGAAGTAAGCGACAGAGTTCCATTGAACGCGGCATCGAATGGATTGAACACCGTCACGGGGCTGGTTACCGGTTTACCGTCTGCAAGCGCCACAAATTGCGGAGCGTTCATAAGAGGAAATGCTCCGGTCACTTTCGATCCGTCAGTGCGCTTCCACTTCAGATACAGCGGTGTCTCGCTGAACGGAACGGCGATGCGGCCGCCCACCACGGATATCTTCTGCGCATTCCCCATCATATCCATTGCGGATACATCCCGCACATTGCCTGCAGACAGATAGAGCGTCTTTTCGCCGGGCACTTCCTGCCAGACAACGGCGATCTCATCCTCACCTTTGCCGAACACGTAACAGGAGAGATTCTCCCCTAAAACCGGAGCATCCTTCGCGGTGAATCCGCGCATTGTCCTGATGAACGAGTGATACGCAGCGAAAGCCGGTTTTGGTTCACGCCAATTATTGCGGATCAGCCCGAAATTATGTTCGTTGTATGTCGGGTCCACTCCGTCATTGATGTAATCGTATACGAAGAACGCCTTGTAATTCATCGCCTGTGCGAACGCCATCATTTTTATGATCTGCTCTGCCTGTGTGCGCTCCGAACGTCCTGCCTGCGTGGCGTAACCGAACTCGGTGAGCCAGCGCGGCACGGTTTTCGGCATCTTGTAGCGGGCATACCACTCATCAACTTTATCGTGCTTGCGCTTGAGCGCGCCGATGGTATCGTACGAATGAAAATTAAAGACTTCATATTTCCCGTCAGCGGCGGCCAGGAATTTCTCGATCTTGCCCATGCGCTCGTCAAACGCGAACGCCCACCCGGGCGTGATGACCTTGAGCGACGGGTCGATCTTTTTTATCCGCTTCTGCGACTCAAGATACAGTTCGATAAATTTTTCCGGCGTACCGTTCCAAAAACCGGTAAGGTCCGGCTCATTCCAGACCTCCCACACGGGAAGCCTATTTTTGAAAACACCGATGGTCTTTTCAACATACGTATAGAACGGCGATAGATCGGCGGGCGGCACGTTCTTCATCTTTTCCATATCCGCATCGGCGGGATATATCCAGCGCACGAAGTAATCGAGGATTGGAAGCATGGTCATATTCAGCTTGCGATGATTATCCACGAGCGAATTATACACATCGAAATTGAACTCGCCTTTCTTCGGCTCAAGCCAGCTCCAGGAAAAATCGATGCGCACCGCATCCACGCCGAGCATGTCGAGAATGCGCCAGTACGGTTTATTGGTTTCATCGGCGTTGGTGGTTCCGCGATAATGCGCGCAGACACCGTATAAAATATCATCCTGCTTTGCACGCGCGATGTTTTTCCCGGCGAGTACGGCGAACGAGAATGCGGTTCTGGCGATGGGCAGCCCGTTCGTAGTACGCGCGCTTGCGGTGCAATAATACACGCCGGTACCCGTTGCCGTATCGAACGACAGCGGCAGATTTTTCTTTTCGCGCGCCGCGAACGCAAGTGTCTTTTCCTTGCGGTAGACACTATTGTTGAATACATCGCGAACATCGATTTCAATGGTCACCGGCATATCCATACGTATGCGGTTGCGATACTGGAAGGCAAAGGAACACGGTTCACCTTGGTACCAATAATACAGATCCTTGTTCGCGTTCATCAGTGCGATATCACCGGCTTTTGCAAGTGCAGCAAGCAGCGCGGCATGATCGGCGCTTTGATAAGCGATATCGTCGATGTACACGACACCATCACCCGTACCTTCAACAACGATGCGGTCGAGTTTTGCGGGAAGATCGATCTTTCTGTTCTTGTCGCCGCCCCATGCGTCCTCGAAATCCTCTTTTGTCATCTCGGCAAGCTGTATGGTCTTCTGCCGCCATTCGCCGCCGCCCAGCGTAAGCCGCGTTGACTGAAACGTCTCTCCGCTCGCGTCGATGAAACGGAGTTTTATCCACACGTCCTTTGCGCTGCTCATAGCCCGGACGGAGACGCCCCCCGCTTCGGTTATCGGCGTTTTCGCAAGCACATCGCGCACCGGCACATCGACGTACGCTTTCGGATAATAACTGAATGCCACACGCAGCGATTTGCTGCCGCTATGTGCGGCTTCACCGGATATACCTATCTCCGCCTTCTTCACCGCGCTTTTAAGCCGTTCTTCAATACCCGGTGTAAATGCGGCCGCAGCCGGTGTTTCAAAATCAGCGACGATGCGTTCCGTCGATGTATTCAGCGTAAACGGCACCTGTTCGAATGAATATTTGATATCATCAATATAGATGACGCCTTCACCGATGCCTTCCACGAGTATGGTAGCCGGCGACAGCGGGTAATCAATCTTTTTATCGTTATTGCCGCCCCATGCCACTTCCATATCCGCCTCGGTGACGGCAACCGTTGCGGGACTCCATGCCCCGGTCACCGGCGTGATGCGCTTGGACTGAAACGTCTCGCCTTTCGCATCGACAAAACGCACCTTCAGCCACATTCCGTCGACGGTGGAAAAAACCGCGAGCGACATTTTTCCCGCCGTGTCGATCATATAATTTTCAGTAAGCTGCGGCAGGTTGTAATCTGCGAACCCTTTTTCGTGTTTGAACGAAACAGCAAATGACTGTTTGCCGGTTATGGCCTTATCACCTGTAATCATTCCGGTGCTGACGAGCACGCCCTTTTCACGTGAACGCGGTTCAACGCGCACACGACCGCCCTCGAAATCTGCTATCGTGTCGGTGACCATTTCACCGGAACAGACCCCGATAATCGATACCAAAACAAAAATGATGCGGATGATTGCACTCATAGGAGATCCTTTACTTTATTTTCAGCCATGGCCATAATGCCGGTTTTTTCCCGTCGCCGATTCCGTCCTTCCATTTCACCCAGCCTTTCCGCGCCTTCCCTTCATTGTCGTTGACGATGAAATTGAAGCCGAAATCATCCCTGCCGATGACGCTGCGGAGCACCGCGATTTCATACGTCGTCGTTTTCGCGCCTTCATCGCGTCGCACCGAAGCGGTAAGCTCCCCGTCGAGAAGCGCCGCCGGTGCGCTTCCGCTGCGCTTTATGGTGAGCACCTTGCCGTCGGACAAACCGATATCGTACTCGGTAAACGTCGCATTACCGTCGGGAGATATGCCGAACTGGAGGCAGTCCGCCTTCCAGAGCTCGTTCGCATTCTCACGCTGAAAATGCGTGTCGTCTTTTACAACCACCGCGCAGTAAAACCGCGTACTGTCCGCGCCGACATACGCCGTCGCCGAGAGGTCATTCGGTCCTTTCCAATGCAGATCGGGCTTTGTCGGGTCGAAGTCGAACAGGTTGAAGATATCCTTCCGTTCAGACAGCACTGCAACCGGTGATGTCCATTCGGACACCGTTCCGTCAATCGTCGCGGTGACCTGCGGCACAATCGTCACGTATTTTACCGGCACCGTCATGTCGCCGATAAACGTTGAGCCGTCGGAGAGACGGATGATCACCGCATCCGAATCGCTTCCATTTTTGTCGGCAGTGATGCTGAAATCCCATTTCCCGTTGCCGCCGTTGGGAAGCGATAGTGCCGTATCTTTTGGTGTTACGGTTCCCGAAAAGCCTCTGGTCGTCACTGACATTTTTCCCGCGAGCGTTTTATCCAGCGGATTGCGTACCGATACCGAGAACGGGTTCTGCACACCCGCCTGTATCCGTATCAACGGGTCGGTGGACAGCACGGTGGTAACCGCGCTGATCGACGATGCCGCGCCTGAACGTTTCCACCGCACATACGACGGCAGGTATGATATTTTCACACCGAGACGCTCACCGATGGCGGTAAGCGGTTTGGTATTTCCCATCATGTCGATATGCTTCGCATCGGCTGTCTTGCCCGGTGAAAGATAGATATATTTTTCGGCGTTGTCATCGAGCCAGAGCACGCACACTTCTTCGGCGCCGTCGATGAACAGGTATGCCGATATTTTTTCACCGAGCGCAAGCGTTTCTTTATACTTGTATCCGCGCAGTGAGCGGATGAGCGCATGATACGCGAGCACGCCCGCCTTCGGTTCGCTGAGCGATTCGCGAATGATGCCGAAATTATGTTCATTCTCGTTACGGTCGGGGCCGTCATTAAAAAGGTCGTACCAGAAATACGCGCCGTAACCGGCAACCTGCGCATAGACGATCTTTTTGACAAGCTGTTCAGCCTGATCCTGTTCAGTGCGTTTGCCGATCGTCGACCAGCCGCTCTCGTTATCCCACACCTTCATATTCTCGATGCCGTATTTCTTGAAGAACGCGCGGATTTTGGCATCCTTCTGTTTCAATTCCCCGATGCCGCTGTGCGCATGGAATGCGAATATATCGAGCTTATCCTTTGCCGCGGCAAGAAAACTGTCGATGCGATCCAGCGACTTGTGCTGATTCTCGAGCCCGAACGCCCAGCCGGAATTCATCACCTGCAGCGTCGGATCGATTGCCTTGATGCGCTTATACGTCTCAAGATACATTTCGTTATATTGTTCCGGCGTGCCCATCCAGAATCCCCAGTCCGCCTCATTCCATACCTCCCAGTACCTCATGGTATCCTTATACCGGCGCACCGTATTATCCACATAATTGTAAAACGGCGTCATATCCCGCGGCGGTTCGGCACGATGCTTGTTCCACCATTCGCCGATACTGAGATTCGAGTAATCACTCGCCCAGTGGACGAAATATGCGAGTATCGGCGCACTCTGCACCCGAATCGCCAAATGATTTGAGAGCATCTTGTCGGTATGATGCCAGATAAAATCGCCCGGCTTGGGCTGCACGCGTCCCCATGCGGCCTCGCCGCGCACCATGTCGATGCCGAGCGAGTCGAGCCACTGCCAGTACGGATGATCGAGCTGAAACACCTCGTTCGACGGAAACCGTTCGGCATGCGCACACATTGCGTAGATAAACTCACCCGGTTTGGCGCGGGCGGTATTTTTTCCGTCGATGATACCGAACGAGGTGTTCGTTTCGCTGATGGTAAGACCGTTCGTCGTCAGCGCACGCAGGTTCACGTAGTAGATGCCTGATGCAGCATCGGCTGTCGAGAACGGTATCGGCAGTTCTTTCGATTCGCGCGGTGCAAGTGTTATGTTCTTCGACTTCGAAGTTACAACTATCCCGTTGAAATCGGTTATCTTCATCTCGATTGCGGCAGTCATGTCGCGGCGGGATTTACTCACGAACACCGGAGCCATACGGAACGATTCGCCCTTTTCCCAGAGAAATATCCTTTTATTTGCGACCGGTGCTGCAAACGTCCCCATGCGTGAAACGGATGCCAGATATTCCGCCTGCGCTGGGCCCGCATAGATGATACTGTCGATAACCGCCGATGTATCGCCGCTTCCGGAAATAACAACCGCACTGAACGTAAGCGGAAAATCGAATACGCCGTCCTTGCCTGCGCCCCATGAATCACGAATATCTGATTTCGCCGATTCATCGATCTTGAACATCCGCGACATCGAGGTGCCGCCGGTGAGTGAAAAGCCGTCCGTCTGAAACGTCTCGCCGTTTTTGTCGATGAACCGCAGACTGACGACGGCTTTCGGCGTTATATTCCTGCCGCGGAGCGTCACCACGCCGCCCCGCTCGGTGATAGTGAAACCGTCGGTAAATCCACGCATGAGATACTCCGCCCAGCCGCTCGGGTCGAACGATGCGCTCAGACGCAGCGACTTTCTGCCGGACACCGTATCGGTGAGAAATTCGGCCTCGGTCTCCTTTGCTTTTGATGCTGCAACCGGCTTCAGCTGCATCGGCTCGCGATCCATTTTCACGACAGCGACCTCACCGACCGCCGCGGTTTCTTTTTCAGTGTACGTGTACGTCATCCGGTCAAGATATGCCGTCCCATCACCTTTACCTTCAAGAATGAGCGTGAAAAATGAAACAGGGAATTCCATACGTTTGTTGTTGTTCCCGCCCCATGAATTCTCCAGATCAGAAGACATCTCTTCTGATATCTTCCACTCACGCACCGTCCATTCGCCCTGTTTCATGTTGAGCGGCTTCGTCTGAAATGTCTCGCCTTTGGCATCGGTGAGGCGCAGCTTGATCATCATGCCGCCGGCAGCAGCATACGCCGCGGTACGCAGCACGCCGTCCTTCATTTCTATCCTGGCGTTATCGGTGAACGGTTTCAACACGAATTCCGAGTAGCCCTGCGCCTCATGCATGAACGTCAGCTTGAGAGATCTGTCGCCGGAATTTTTCATCTCCACGCTGCTTTCTGCCCGCGCGCTTTTCACCGAGGACTGCTTGTACGCCGCATCGGCTGCATAGTTCGCCGGGAAGTCAACCATGACATCGGTATATGTCTCCGGTGCTCCCGAAAGCATACCGGCGATGCAGATCAGCAGTAACGTCATTGTGCATTGTTTATTCATTCGATCACGCCTCCGCGATTGGATATCAATTATCAGAACTAAAAACTATTTCTGTACCAAATACACCGGGTCTGTCCCGAGTGTCACATCCGCATCACTGGATATCACATTGCCCATCATATCCACCGCCTTTCTTCCAGCGGGGATTGTTATGGTGCAAGCCGTCTTCGGCGCCCATGCAACGATGACTGTCCCGTCACCGCGTTTGAATTCATACGCTTCGGCATTCCCATGCAGTGCGGACTTCCCTTTCAGCGTTACGCCGGTCAGCATACTGCTCATCACCGCATATGCACTGTACGCGGGCTTCGGCATGCAATAGAATTTCGGATGACGAATGATGCCGAAGTTATTTTCGTTATACGCGCGGTCAATGCCGTCATCCATGAGGTCATACCAGAACAGTTTTTCCACAACACCCGTTGCCATCATAAGCACATGCGAGCGGACGAGCATGCGCGCCTGTTCCGCCTCGGTTGTCTCGCGCGAGCCCTTGTGCGTAGGCCAGCCCACTTCGGTTATCCATATATTCTGTTTGCCGCCGTATTTCGTGACAAGATCCTTGATCTTCATGATCTCACCCACCATGTCGCTCTCTTCAGGGCTGCGCGGATAGCGGTACGGATGCACAGAGACCGCGTCGCAGTATTTCAGCGCACCGGCCTTAAACATCCCTTCGATGGCGTTGAAGTGATGCTCGCTATGCTCACCGCCGAGACCGATGATATACGCATTCGGGTCGACAGCCTTGACAGTTTCATACGCCACTTTCAATAATGCCGAATAATTTTCCGGCGTGTTCCCGGGGCGGTTCTTCCCGTCCTTGCCTTTCATGCCGCAGCCGCCGGTCCATTCATTCCAGATTTCATAGTATCTGATTTTCCCTTTATATCGGGTTGCAAGCGCTTTGCAGTAATTCGCAAAACCGGCCAGTGCCTCAGGCGACACGGGAAAATTTGCTTCATCGTAGAACTTGTTCCCGTAATCGAGGATGATAAGCGGCTCAATACCAAGCGATGCCGCATGATTGATGTAGTTGTCGTATCGCTGATCAAAAAGCACCGCGCCCTTGTTCGTCTCAACGCGGCTCCAGCACATCTCATCACGGAGATATTTGATGCCGGCCTGCGCCATCTGCGTCATCGTGTCAAGCGGATAATAATCGGGACGCTGACCGCTCTGATAATGCGTGCAGATGCCGAAGAACGAATCGCGCACCGATTTGAGATCGACGGCGGGATTGACGCTCATCCGCAGCGTGTATGATGCGACCGGCACACCGTTCAATGTGCTTTCCAACTCGGTGATGAATATTCCCGATGCCCCTGGATTTATATCGATTACCCCCGGTCCTTTGGAAAGATCAACGCTGCCGCTCCCGCGTACCTGCTCAGCGATATCGATGACACGATAGTTCGCGCCGACCGCACCCGTTGTATCGGTAGCTGCCAGTCTTACCTTCAGCGCTCCGGTACCGCTGAAAACATTACCGAATGCCGCGCCCTCGACTTCCGCCTTGAACAACGGCCGCGCTTCAAGGCGCTTTTTCATGATATACAATTCGTCGATAGTAATGCTGCCCGTCCCCGTAAATCCTCTCCGCGGCCGGTCATACACGATGGCATATGCTTTCACGGGGTAGTCGAGTTTTTTATTGCCGTCACCGCCCCAGGGGCCGCTGGCGTCCTTGAGTTTTGCAGCATAAAACTTCCATACACCGGGGACTATGCTGTTCTCGAATTCCAATTGATGCGTTTCACCTGATGCATCATTCACACGCAGCCTGAGCGATCCGACCTCGCCTTCGAATTTCGCCCACATGCAGTAATAAAGACCCGGCGTCTCCACCGTAATCTCTTTTCCCGCATTTACATATTCCAATTTCTCCTTGCCGATAAATGAATATTCAATTTTCACTGCCTTGCCGCTGCGTCCCGCGCCCCCGGCTATCCTGGCCGTCGCGTATTGATCGCCCGGAGGCGCTGTCCATCCGTCGGGGGATGCAGCAAAATTCACCTGCATCGCCTTTTCAAACGCCTTGTCGCTCTGGTTGTCGTTCGGGATCAGTTCTATCGCCCGCCAGTCCGCATGCGCGAACATTGCTGCGGCAAACAGCGTCACCATTACCATACTCCGGATTTTCATACAGTCTCCTTCACGGCTTGTGCCGCTTTGGTTTTTATTTCACGGCGGTCAGCCACCGTGCTTCGTTCAATAATTTTTGAGCTGATGTAGTTGACGCGCGGAAACCCCGTTGGATTCTTCACGACGGCCAGCGCCGTCTCCATCCATTGCCGCAAATCATGCTGTATCACCGACAGCGGCGGATTGGCGTACTCAAAATAGATCCAGTCGTTCTCGCCGATGACACTCACATCCTCGGGTACTTTTTTACCGGCCTCGGCAAGCGCACGAAGCCCGCCGAAAGCGCCGGATGTCGTGTCATAGACGAATACGCTCGCACGGGACGACGTTACCGTTCGGGCCGTCAGCGTGTATCCGGCTACTAACGAGTTCTCCCACGGCTTGATCCAGGTATCGGTGGCCGTCAGCCGGTCGACGGCAATGCCGCGTTCAATAAACGCGCTGCGCAGTCCGGCATAGCGTTTTTCGCTGGCAAGATTCGCCGGTTCATTGCCGATATACGTGATTTCAGTATGTCCGCGATCGATGAGGTAGCAGCCGAGATCGTGGTGTGTCTTTACGTAATCTGCGGATACGACGAACAGATTGGCATGTGACGAGGCGATTTCCTGATCGTCAAGAAGCACGAACGGCACCTTGAATGAATTGAACAGCGGAAAATAGATCTCCGGTATACGCATTGCCGGAGGCATATACAGAATACCATCGATGCTCGACTCGTTTTTGATCAACCCGGCCAGAAGTTCATATGTCGTATCTTCACGATATCTGATATGTATGGTCGCATACCCGGAAAGCAGCGCCGCCTGCTCTATCATGCGTATGCGTTCCTCAAGTTCGTATGATGCATAATCGGGAAACACAACGACAATACGCTTTGACAGCATATTATGCTGCTCACGCATCACCACACGTTCAGGATGCGTGATGAAGATTCCTTTGCCCTGACGCCGTTCTATCAGCCCGTCTCTCTCAAGATCGAACAATGCACGATTTATGGTTGACAGAGAAACGCTGTAGCGCTTCATGAGAACACTTATCGACGGCAGCTGATCATTCGCCTTGCCGGCACGAATATCGTCAAGGATATGTTCTTTCAGCTGCAAATATAGAGGAAATGGCGACTTTTTTGTCATTCTTTTAACTCTATCGCTATAGGTTAATAGATATATAGTATAGTCAGGTCGAATGATTTGTCAAGGAAAAGTTGACAGAAAAACATAAAAACCGTATTATTGCGAAAAATGGACAAAATCAACAGCGTTTTATCGGATTATTTTGAAAAAAGCCGCTATAGCGGTGAAGTCATCCGTTTCATGAAAATTCTGCAGGCGTGGCCCGCCATCGTTGGAGAGACCATTGCCAGGCAGTCAACACCATCATCTCTGAAAGAAGGGTTGCTTACGATAAATGTACGCGAAAGCGTTTGGGCGAATGAACTTTCACTGATGAGCGAATCGGTACGCGCCAAGGTGCTGGCGGTAACCGGAATACAGACAACCGAAATCCGGACACGGGTTGGCGATGTCATCGTTCCGGCAAAAGAACCGGGTACGAACATTCAGACGCCGCATGTGCCGACCGCCGCTCAGAAGGCATGGGTTGAAAAAACGGTCGAAGAATCCGGCATCACCGATGAAACCCTGCGCGCACAGTTCAGACACACACTTGAAACATTTACGACATACAATGAGAACGACTAAGCCTGAATAATTACGCTATCATTTCTTAGTGTCGAAATAGCCGCGTATGCGATGCGCCGCAACGGCGCTGATACCGGGCACACCATGGAGTTCTTCTTCGGTTGCGGCACGAATTGCTTCAATACTCTGAAAATGCTTTAGCAGGCGGATACGGGTAGCCGGCCCGACACCGTCTATCTTTTCAAGAACGCTGAGCAGTTCTTTTTTGATGCGCGCCGTGCGATGTCTGCTGTTCACGAAACGGTGCACTTCGTCACGGGCACGCTGCAGGAGCCTGAGCCCCGCATCGTTCGCGGGAAGTCGGATAGGCTCATCGCGGTTTGGCAGATATATTTCCTCGAACTGCTTTGCAAGCGATATAATCTTATGCCCGCGTATACCAAGTTCTTTAAGCGCGTCGATGGCCGCGTCAAGCTGTGTCCTGCCGCCGTCGATGAGTGTCAAATCAGGCATCGGCAATTGCTCATCACGTATATGTTTGTAGCGGCGAAACACCGCCTCACGTATCGATGCCGGATCGTTGATTCCCTCAACAGTACGAATCTTAAATAACCGGTATTGCTCTTTGTCGTCGACGCCGTTCTTCAGACGTATTGCGGCAGCCATGGTGACATCGCCCGACAGATGCGCTATGTCGAACGCGTCGATGGCGACGGGTGATTTATCAAAATGAAATATTTCTTTAAGCCGCGCGGTGCCTTCGTCAGCATACGCGGTCAGATGCGTTTCCTTGAACGTCAGCAGGGCATTCTCATAGGCGATTGCCAGCAGCCCCGTCTTTGTGGTGCCGGGCGTGTATTGTATGCTCACCGGGCTTCCCGATTTATCTGAAAGCCATGCGCTCATTGCTTCACGGTCCTCGATGTCTTCGGCCACTCTGATTATCGGCGGCGCCTTAATCCCTTCATATCGCCGCTTGATGAATTCCTCAATAAGCGACACATAACCGCCCACTCCGGTCGCCGAATAACTGCGCTTATCGATGAGCCGACCGTTCTGCACCGAAAGCACGATGATCGTATGCGTAACACCTTCGCCGTAAATACCGAGCACGTCGGCACTGTCGCCGTCAAGCGAATACACGTCCTGCGGCACACGGAGCGACCTGAGCGCGGCAATCTGATCCCGCAGCGTTCTCGCCTGCTCATATTTCATATCCGCTGCGAGCACTTTCATTTTCGCGTCGAGAATTTTCTCAAGCTCCTCGCTGTGCCCCTCGAGTATCAACGTCACTTCGTCGATATAGCCGCGATACTCTTCAACACTGATTCTGCCCGAACACGGCGCCTTGCACCGGTGTATGTGATAATTCAGACACGGGACCTTGCGCGGAAATTGTTTATGCCGGCACATACGCAAAGGATACATCCGGCCTATGACTTTGAGAATATCGTAGATATAGTGCACGTTCACGAAGGGACCGAAATACCGTCCGTCCGGAGTCACCGTGCGTGTCTTGTATATACGCGGAAACGGTTCATCGGTAATTTTTATGAATGGAAATGATTTATTGTCTTTCAGGTCGATATTATAATACGGCGTATGCTTTTTTATCAGCTCCGCCTCAAGAATGAGCGCTTCCGTCTCGCTTTTCGTGACGAGTATTTCGATATCGGCGATATTCGCCACGAGCAGCGTAGTCTTCGGGTCTTTCGCCGAGTTTGAAAAATATGACGATACACGCTTGCGAAGCGATTTCGCCTTGCCGATATAAATTATCCCGCCGCCATTATCCTTCATGAAATAGACGCCGGGCAAATCGGGAAGCGCCGCGATCTTGTCGTTGAGCATATGCTACTTCTACAGTTTGCCGTGCACGCCCAGAATGACTTCAACCTCGCCGGGCATCATGTCAACGCGCTCGGCGATTTCACGCACGGCAATGCCTTTTTCATATAGGCTAACAATGTGTTCCTGAATGTCAAGCTTCTCATCGCGGACACCCTTATTGCCCACCGAAAGCTGAACCGCACCTGGCTCACGCGGCTCATTCACTGCTCGATACGCTTTCATCCCGCCTGAAACGATTTCAGTGACGGGCTGCTTTTCTGTTTTACCGCCGCGCACCGGCTTTTCCCTTGCGGTTTTCGCCGTCTTCACCATGCTTTCTTCGGTCGTTTTACTCTCGGCTATAACCTCACGCAAACGGGTGATACGTTCTTCAAGGAGTTCCACATTGGAAAGCGCACTTCTGTTGAACTCAGTCACCAGCGCGTTCAATTCCTTCTCAACGGTTGATGTAATGTCTTTTTCAAGACGCTTACGGACATTCCCGGTGATATAGAGATAGAAAAACGCGAATCCGGCTATCTGAATGAGTAAAAAGATTATAATCGCTGCTGCCATAATATGAAACGATTATATTATGTTTACCGGAAAGCGTCAAGACACCCGCACGTTTCTATTGATTTTCAATAAAAAAGAACGTATACTGCCGGCATTCTTACGATGATCGAGGAACACTCATGACACTACCCGGATTTGTTGATCTGCAGGTCAACGGCTATCTTAATATCGATTTTTCAAGCGATTCACTCACCACGGCATCGTTCATGGAAGCGTGTAACGCACTTTTTGAAGCAGGCACCGCGGCCTTCCTCCCGACGATAATCACCAGTCCGGCAGGGTTGTATGAACGGAACCTCGCCATCATCGCCGATGTCATGAAACGGGACGCATACCGCGGCCGTGTTCTCGGCGTCCACCTTGAAGGACCGTTTATCTCAAAGGAACCGGGCGCGGTGGGGGCACATAATCCGGCATATGTAATAAAACCGGACACCGCCATGCTCTCGCGCTGGCAGACGATATCCGGCGGCGCTGTCAAACTCATCACCATAGCCGCAGAAGCTGAGGGCTCCGAAGCATTCACACGTTTTGCCGTTGCGAACGGTGTGGCCGTATCTCTCGGTCACCAGTTGGCCACATATGCCGACATGAAACGTCTTGCCGCGGCGGGTGCGCGTGCATCAACACATGTCGGCAACGGCGTACCGAATATGCTGCCGCGCCACGAAAACCCCATATGGGCCGCCGCGGCCTGTGACGGGCTCTCGGCGATGCTCATTACCGACGGCCATCATCTGCCGCCGCAGGTAATCACGACGATAGTCCGCGCCAAATGTATTCTCGGCACTATCATAACCTCGGATGCATCGCCGCTTGCCGGAATGCCTCCGGGAGAATATCAGACGCTCGGCAATCGTGCCGTTCTCGAACCGGGCGGCAGACTGCATAATCCCGATAAGCAGTGCCTGGTGGGTTCATCCGCGGTAATGCTCGCCTGCGCCAATCACCTGAACACATTATCCATCGTCTCTCCAAAAGATATCGTCACGATGGGGCTTCATAATCCGCTCGCGCTCATCGGCATGCGTACATCGGATATTGCGCCGCATAAGCACATACGGGTAACGTATCGCAACGGCGCTTTCGCCGTCGTTAAAAAATAGCGCGTGCATCGACAACCAACGGCTCGCAGCAATGGATAAAAACACCTACGGCATCGGCGTCGACATCGTCGCGCTGTCACTGGACGCATCAGCTCCGGTAACCGTCACCATTAAAATGGAAATCGTCACCGGCCCCGGCATGCCGCGGTATGTGGCAGATATCAGGGAAGCGCTGCCGGTACTGCGCGGAACCATGAAAGACCCCGAACAGCGGGAACTCGTCTATTCACGGCTCGGCATATCGGGCATATATCGTCCCGACGAACCGTCACGGGCACTGCTCGATATTATGGAGCGCTATGCATCACTCGCATCCGGCGATAATATTTTCGGTTACCCGCCGGTGTTCAGAAACCGCTCGGTGGACCGCATGGTATTCGAGGGTGAAGCCGCCATCGATGTCATCACGACGCTCAAAGACTATCCCTACCGGGAAGTAACCAAAGCGGAAGCGCAGAAACTGTTGTCGTTTTCAAACGAAACACCGTCACTATCGTATGCCGTGAAGACCGTCGGCGATGTTTTTTCCATAACACCGGCGCTCGAGATTTCCGACAGACGTTACGAGCCGGAGCAGATACGATTCCTCGGCGACACGGCCATCATCGAACGCACCGTTTATGCAGTGAAAACAACAACGGGATTCAAAAAAGCGTTCCAGCTTGATCCGAAACACGCCGTCGCATCGGCGCATACGGTAACACAAAAATCCATGCCGCAGTTCATGCGCACGATATATCCGGCACTAACCGAGCTTGCACCGCTTACGATACCGGCGGGATTCACAACGGAAGTTGCCTCCGCAGAACCGGCGATATATCTCGATCATGACAAAGTCATCCATGGCCGCATCGCATTCCGGTACGGCGGGACTGAACATACTCCCGACGCCACCGCGCCATTCCCGGGTCAGCCGAAGCTTCCGCGCGCGCCGATCGATGCCGCTTCGCGCGACCGCACGGCTGAACATAAACTGTTCGAGGAATTCCGTTCACTCTTCGGCGGCGCCACATTGTTCGGCGCTCACGGCATGCGCGAAGACTCCCGTGACGGACTTCTGGACTTCATCATCGACGACCCGGACGTGATGCGCTCGTTCATGCTGGAAAAGTTTCCCGCATTCGCTTCCGCGCAGAAAGGCTTGACGGTGCTTGCCTCCGCGGAATATACCCGCTGCGCTTCAGTGAGTAAATATCTTATTCACGCCGACATACATCCCGCAAAGGGCAAGATAGACTGGTTCTGCGTGCAGTTCGCTCTCGACGGCATTTCCCCCGACGACGTACGCGCCGCAATGGATGCTATACGAAAAGGCGGCCGTGTGATACGACGCAAAGACGGCTCGTTTATGGATGTTTCAGATCCAATAAACAAAAAACTGTTATCGCTCATCGATGAACATCAGGTAACAATCGGTGACAGCGGGGAAGCACTGCTGCCGGCCGCACAGCTTGCAATGCTCGGCGGATTCATCGATCGCTGCGGCGGCATCCCGGAATCGGTGACAAACGCAGCCGCATCACTGCGCGCGCCGCTGCCGTCAGTCGATGCGGGAGAAAAGCTCAACAGCACGTTGCGTCCGTATCAGAAAGAAGGCATCGCGTTCCTCCTCCATCGCGCGAACGCAGGATTCCACTGCATACTCGCCGATGAAATGGGGCTCGGAAAGACGTTGCAGGCACTCGGCTTCGTTACGATACGCCGCAGAAAAAAAGATACGCCGCCCGTGCTCGTGGTCTGCCCGTCGGTACTGGTGTTCAACTGGTGTGAAGAAGCGGCAACGTTCACGCCGGGCCTATCCGTTGCGGCACTTTCCGGAACACGTGCCGAACGGGAGCGCATACTCAGCATACCGCACGATATGTATATTACGAGCTACCACTGTTTCGTCAATGACGAGGACCTGCATGAAAACCGCCGTTATGATGTCATCATCCTCGATGAAGCGCAGCAGATAAAAAATCACGCCTCGCAGCGTTCACGCTCGGTACGGAGCGCTCAGGCTGACGTACGGCTTGCGCTCACCGGTACACCGGTTGAGAACAGAATCGATGAGCTCTGGTCGCTCTTCGATTTTCTCATGCCCGGATATCTCGGTACCCGCAAACAGTTCCAGGAACAGTACGGCGATGCAGACGACGAGGCCATTGCAGCGCTCAGAAACCGCATACGCCCATTCATGCTCAAGCGCCTGAAATCGGAAGTGGCGAAAGACCTGCCGCCGCGCATCGAGACAACGCTGCATTGCGAATTCGATGAAGCACAGAAAACACATTATATAGCCCTTCGCGACAAGGCGGTCAGGCGTTTCGATTCGCTGGTGAAAGAAAAAGGTATGGACGGCGCACGCATGCATGTACTCGCCGCGATAACAAAGCTGAAAGAAATCTGCTGTCATCCGTCACTCACCGAAGGCGGCAGCGGTATTCCGAGCGCAAAAACGGAGCTCCTGCTCGAGCTTGCCGAGGAGATTGCCGCGAACGGTAAACGCGCGCTCATATTCAGCCAGTACACGGGAATGCTTGATATCATCGAAAAGGAATTCACCGCACACGGATACACGTTCGTCAGACTCGACGGCAGTACACGCGACCGGAAAGCCGTCGTCGATACGTTTCAGAAGCCCGACGGCCCGACATTTTTTCTCATCAGCCTTCGCGCCGGCGGAACGGGACTCACGCTCACCGCCGCCGACACCGTGATTCTGTACGACCTCTGGTGGAATCCCGCCGTCGAGCGCCAGGCAGCTGATCGCGCTCACCGCATTGGCCAGACAAAAACGGTGAACATCTATCGTCTCGCGGCAAAAGGCGCCATCGATGACCACATACTCGCATTATCGGCACGTAAAGCCGAGGTCGCCGATGCGCTTGTTGCAGACACCGGAACACCGTCGCTCACCGAAGACGATATACGTTTCCTGTTCTCAGGTAACTTTTAACATCCCCGGTTCCGATAATAGAAGTACGGTCATTAAGCCTTCTGTTATTATAGGAAACCATTTCATGGAGCATCACGAAAGCAGCACCGCTCTGCGCATACACGAAATCTCAGAGCGTTTCACGGATTATCTGGTTTCGCGGCAGAAATCGGACAATACCGTTCAGGCGTACATGAAGGACGTTCGCGGTTTTTTCGGATATATCGGCCGCATCGGCAAAGACATACGCGCCGTTACACCGTATACGATACGCGCGTATCTGGGTATCCTCAAAAGCAAAGGGCTCACCAACCGTACGCTCGCGCGGCATCTGTCGGCCATAAAAAAGCTCTATTTTTTCATGATACGGGAAAAGCTCTTCAACGACAACGGCATTATGGGCATGCGTTCACCGAAGGCCGAAAAACGGGTGGTCAATTTTCTGCTTCCCGAAGAAATCACCCGTTTCATCATGGCCACACCCGGTGAAAAATTCCTGTCGCTGCGCAATCGTTATATCATGCTTCTATTCTATGTAAGCGGCCTGCGCGTATCCGAACTCTGTTCGCTCACCGTTGACGACATCGCCGGACAGGATTATATACGCATTCGCGGTAAAGGCGGTAAAATACGCGAGATACCGCTGCTGTCCACGTTCACGGAAACGCTCCCCGTCTATATCGCTAAACGCGTACGATATCTGTCATTAGCTGGAAGGGTGTGCGATGCGCTTTTCATCAACAAGAACGGGACACCGCTTTCGCCGCGGGGTGTCCGTTTCATCATTAAAACGCTTATCCGCAAGCTCAATCCCGGACACGATTTTTCACCGCATACATTGCGCCATACGTTTGCCACACATCTTTTGAACAATGGCGCCGATATACGGGCGGTGCAGGAACTGCTCGGCCACTCATCGCTGTCGACAACGCAACAGTATACGCATGTCACCAACCGGCGGCTGTTTGAAGTATATAAGCGTTGTCACCCGCACGCGGGCTGACGCACGACGGCTATCAATATCAATCGTTGGCGGTATCACCAGACGGAATGACTTCCTGCGGACCTGTTGAAGGCCCTTTAATATCAGGCCCCACGTTCTTAAGCACAACTTTGAACGGTATCGTATACGTAAGCGACGCAGCGAATGTTCCGACGCTCGTGAGTCCGGTCGGCGAATTGCGGTATGCCACATCTATCTGGAATGCGCCGATGATATATCCGATACCGGCGGAGATATTGATATTCTGGAGAATATTCTGATAGTGTATCAAGTCATCAAATTCAAGTCCGAAACGCAGTGCAAGAAATTTTCTGACAAAGAATTCCGAACCGATGAGCACATTGAATGAGCCGAGCGTAAGATCAGTGAGATCGTTCGCGGTATACTGCAGATCGATATCCGCAAGTATATCTTCGGCCGTCGTACGAAATCCGAACCCGGCACGTACGCTCATATCGGAAAAATTCCTGCCTTCAAGGGTTTTATCCTTGCCCGAACTGTTATTAAGCATCGGTCCGAGAAGATTATTTCCCGATATCGCGGCGCTGAAGTTTTCGCTGATCATATAATAAATGCCGGCATTGACATTGACACCGAAGTTATTATACCCCACGCCGAATTCATCCTGATTAAGCGCCCAGTTCTGAAGCCGTCCGCCGACACCGATGCTCAGTTCGGGAAGTACCCGGATACCGTAACCGATAGTCGCCTGAAAAACCGACAGCGTGAGTTTATTACCGATGACCAGTCCTTCATAGTTCACGGCAAAACCTGCGCCGCCGAACGGGCTGAACGTCATTGCGCCGGAAAGCATGGCATCGGCAAGAATAGAATCCTCGGTTCCGACATTTTTCGGATTAGCCATAAATGTTGCAATCGTATTTTTGATAAAGGGAATACCGGCCGGATTTACGCCGATGACATTGACATCGGTTGGCAATGCACTCACCGCACCGCCGAGCGCCTGTCCACGCGCGTCGATATCGTTCATTCCGTTAAAAAACGGGAATATGGCCGTTGAAATACAAAGAAAAAGAAATACCATATTTTTAAACATGGCCATCGTTTGCTCCTAAGCGCTATCGCATACGCCGTTGTGGTTTTATTATAGTACGTTTTACCCCTGTTGTCAAGGAAATTAACGACCGGGCACGTCTATGCACTTGCTGAAATACGTATTCCAATGTACCTTGCGGCTATGAAATCAATGAAATTAGCCCACGGCGAGGTCCGTTTTCCCGCATTCTTCCCCGATGCGACCTACGCCGCAGTACGCGCCGCAGATGCGATTGACGCAGAAAACGCCCATTGCGACGGGCTTGTGATGAACGCATATCACCTCATGCTGAAACCGGGTGCCGGATTAATAAAAAGCGCCGGCGGTCTTCATCGCTTCACCGGCTGGAACGGGCCGATACTCACCGACTCCGGCGGCTATCAGGTTTTTTCACTTATCGGAAAAGATGCGAAATTCGGCGAAATACGCAACGACGGCATCATTTTCAGACCCGACGGCGGAGAGAAAATGCTGCTCTCGCCGGAAAAATGCATACAGGCACAGTTCGCATACGGCTCTGATATCATGATAACACTCGATTACTGCATCGACGCGGATGCGGATACGGCAACCGCTACCGCCGCTGTTGATGCCACCATACGCTGGGCGAAAATGTGCAAAGAGACATACGACCACCTTCTCGCCGGACGAAAGAGCGATATGCTCCGCCCGCTCCTGTTCGGCGTGATACAGGGCGGTAATGACCGTGAACTCAGAAAACGCTGCGCCGATGCGCTCATCGAAATCGGGTTTGACGGTTTCGGCTTTGGCGGCTGGCCGCTCTCGGAAGGAAAGCTCTGCGACGATATGCTCGCATATACCGCATCGCTCATGCCGGATGCATTACCGAAGTATCTCCTTGGCGTCGGCAAACCGGAGGAGATTGTCCGCTGCACAGACATGGGCTATGACCTGTTCGACTGCATCATCCCCACACGTGAAGCGCGCGGCGGAAAGCTCTATGCGTTCGACGCATCGACAATAGACGACATCGTTCTTTCGCCGAAAGCCGATTTCTACGACAGCGTATACATCATCGACGATAAATACGCGCGCGACCACCGGCCGGTATCCGACGTGTGCGATTGTCCTGTCTGCAAACGGTATTCGCGATCGTATCTCCGGCATCTGTTCAAACTCGGGGACGCGAGCGCGCATCGTCTTGCGACCATACATAACCTCAGGTTCTATTCCATGCTCATGGAAAAACTTCGCGGCGCATGACGATGGAAAGCAACGCAGATATTGTCGCCCGGATACATGCATCAAAGAAATACCGTAACCTCTGCTCCGCCGTCATCGAACGCGCCGTTGCCGAAACACATCCGGGAAATACTGACCCGGTCAAGGCTGTAAAGGAACGCCTGCATCAGGTCTATGGAGCATATATCAATCCGTCGCTGCATAAGAAGGCATCTCGCATTATTGCGGCGATGGGAGATGACATCAGAGCAACGGCGCTTACACTGCTCGCGCTTCACGTTTCAACCGCTGAACGGCTCCTGTCATACGAAAGCATGTATCGTTCTATTTTTGAAACTACCGGCCCGGCCCGTTCCGTCATAGATATCGCCGCAGGCTTCAACCCGTTCTCGATGCCGCTCATGCCTGCCCAGCCGGAACACTACCTTGCCGTCGACATCGATGAGGCATTCACCGGAATGATAAATACTTTCTTCACGAATGCGCGGCTGCATGGGATCGCGCGAACCGGCGATGCATTGTCAACCCCGCCGCATGATGAGGCCGATGTCGCTTTCATATTTAAATTCATCCCGCTCATCAACGATGCAGATGCCGCACTACGCCTGTTACGGGCGCTGCGCGTAAAATATATCGCCGTTTCATTTCCGCTGAAAAGCATCGGCGGCAGATCGAAAGGCATGTTTGCGCATTATTCCAAGATGTTCTATACTATGGTCGAAAATAATTTTTCCGTCATCAAGGAATTGACGATGCCGAATGAATTGCTTTTTATAATAATACGGAAATGATATGAGCACGTTGTATGTAGTCGCCACTCCCATCGGAAACCTGAAAGACATATCCGAACGCGCGATAGCCACACTCGCATCAAGCGATCTCATCGCCGCGGAAGACACGCGCCACACGCTGAAGCTCCTGACACATTATGACATCCGCAAACCGCTGGTATCGTATCATAAATTCAACGAACGCTCACGGGCGGAATCCGTGATACAGCGCATGATTGACGCAAACATTTCGGTGACGCTGGTCTCGGACGCCGGCACGCCGTGTATTTCCGATCCCGGCCACGAACTTGTCCGGGCGGCCCGCGAAGCCGGCATCACCGTCATCGGCATTCCCGGACCGTCGGCGATAACGACGGCGCTCTCGGTCTCCGGTTTTCGTATCGATTCCTTCGCGTTCTACGGTTTTCTCCCGAAGGAACGCATCGACCGCGAACGTATGCTCGAACGCATAAAAAAAAGCGATGCTGCCGTCGCGATATTATATGAACCGGCACGGAGCATCAGGGAACTTGCCGAAATGCTTGCATCTGTCTTCCCCGGTTCCCGAGCCTGCTTCTGCGACGACATTTCAAAAATCCATGAAAAATATTACTGCGGAGCTATTACTGATGTCTCGGCGGCACTCGCGCATGACGAAAACGCACTTCTCGGCGAATACACCGTTATCCTTGAAATTGGCGACAGAGCCGAAGAACCACCGCAGCCGCAGTACTGTACCGAAGCACTGCTCTGTGACTGGCTGGTAAAAAACGGCGGAACGCTTTCCGATGCGGTGACCGCTGTAGCCGTACAGCACCGTCTTTCCAAGCGCGATGTATATGCGGCGTCATTAAAGCTGAAAAACCTGCTCGAAAAAAAAGAGCGGGAATAACCCGCTCTTTTTTTTCACCGCGAACGATGATTATCGTTTAATCTGCACTTTCATCTCAGGCGCCTTTTTTTCTTCCGGCTTCGGCACCGTAATGCGAAGCATCCCGTCCTTGTATTGCGCCTCGATTTTTTCAGCGGCTACATCCTCAGGAAGCGTGAACGACCGCGAGAACTTTCCGTACGCCCGTTCGCTGTAGCTTCTGCCGTTTTCCTCCTCATTCTTCTCGCTCTTGCGTTCCGCGGAGATGATGAGCATGCCGTTCTTCACCGCTACATCGAGGTCTTTTTCCTCAACGCCGGGAAGTTCCGCTTCGATGAGGTAATGGTCCTTTTTGTCCTTTACCTCGACCGCGGGCGTCCACGTCATCGCCGACTCCCGCGTGCGTCCGAAAAAATCACCGAATACGCTGTCAAGATAGTTCGTGACCGTTTCGGGTTCGCGCCAGATGGTGATGTTGTTTTTCATAAGAAGCCTCCTCGATTTTTTTATTTTCTTCACGTACCTAGATGCAAACGTCGTGCCAAAAATGTACTCATATTATTGTATCGCGGCGATACACTACAAACGCATCGTGAAAACGCATGTTTTTTATTGAGACAAATAGCGTGCCTGTCAACAGCCCTGTATATCCGCCTCTCACAGGTGCATTCTTTTGCAACAGCAGCACGGGGTATTGACATATTTCTGTCTCGACGTGCGACATGTTTTATTGGTACGACGGCATCCGCCCTTGCATTCCGGGACTGATATATTATAGTGCTTGCTCGAGGAGAACATATGGCACTCATTCATTGCGACTTCTTTTCCGAATCACTCGGCCTATCAACATCGATGTATGTTATTTTACCTCAAAAAACACAGGGACAGATCGGCATGACCGGCATCGCGAAAGGCGATTCATTCCCGGTGCTGTATCTCCTGCACGGAATGTCGGACGATCATTCCATATGGCTCAGACGCACATCGATTGAGCGGTACGTCGCTCCGCTGTCGCTCGCCGTCGTCATGCCGGCCGCCGGCAGAAGCTTTTATGCAGACATGAAACACGGTTATAAATATGAGACATTCATTGCGAAAGAACTTCCGTCCATAGTCCGTTCATTCTTTCCGATCTCCTCGCGCCGTGAAGACACATTCATCGCCGGGCTTTCCATGGGCGGCTATGGTGCGTTCCGGCTGGCGATGACATACCCCGAGCAATACGCGGCGGCGGCAAGCCTTTCAGGCGTCATGGATGTGCTCAATTTCGCCAACCGCAAAGAACGTATGGCCGATGCGTTCCTCGCGTTCGGCGATCCCACAGCGCAGGAGCAAAAACAGATCGATATTTTCTCACGGGCGGAAGAGCTCAGTAAACAGCAGTATAAGAATATGCCGCTGTACCAGTGCTGCGGCACCGAGGATTTCCTGTATCAGGGCAATGTTCAATTCCGCGACCATGCGAAAACGCTGAAACTCGACCTCACCTATGAGGAAGAACCCGGTACACACGAATGGGGCTTCTGGGATAAGAAGATACAAAGCGTACTTCACTGGCTCCCGTTAAAAAAATAGCAGCTCGTTTAACACTAAAGGACAGGAGAACACCATGCCCGATTGGAACAAAGTTTCGGTACGACGCATCGAGGACGGCACGCAAGGACCGGAATCACTCGTCAGAAGCGTCGCCCATATCTGTTTTACCGCTGCTGACCTCGAAGCGAGCATTCATTTCTATCGCGATATACTCGGACTTACACCGACGTTCGAATTCCTTGATGAACACAACAACCGCTTCGGCATCTATTTTCACGCGGGCGAACGCACCTTTATCGAGCTTTTCAGCGGAACGCATGAGACGGGAATAACGCCGTCATTCAGACATCTCTGCCTGGAGATGAAGGATATCGCCGCCGCGATTAAAACAATCGAGGCCCGCGGCGGTGTCATTGATCGTGCGGTGAGTACCGGCAAGGACGGTTCGCAGCAGGCGTGGATGAAAGACCCCGACGGGAACCTCATAGAACTTTTCTGCTACACCGATGCGAGCATGCAGCGCCATTGGCTGAAATAATACACCGAGGAAACAGCCATGAAAACAACCGGATTTGACAACGACAGATATCTCGCGGAACAGACCGCGGCCATATTTGAACGTGTGAAACAGTTCGACGGCAAACTGTACCTCGAATTCGGCGGCAAGATCCTCTTCGATTACCATGCATCGCGTGTGCTCCCGGGATTCGACCCGAACGTAAAGATGCGGCTCCTGCAGAAGCTCAAGGACCGCGCTGACATCATCATGTGCATCTACGCCGGCGACATCGAACGCAAAAAGATACGCGCCGATTTCGGCATCACGTATGACACCGATGTCCAGAAACAGATCGACGACTTCCGCGAATGGGGCCTTGAGATACGCGCTGTCGTCATCACCCGGTTCGAGGGCCAGCCGGCAGCGGTCATGTTCAAGAACAAGCTCGAACGCCGCGGCATTCGCGTGTATACACACCGTTTCACCAAAGGCTATCCCACCGATGTGGATACCATTGTCAGCGACGAGGGCTACGGCGCCAATGAATATATCGAGACCGAAAAGCCGCTTGTCGTAGTCACCGGCCCCGGACCGGGCAGCGGCAAACTCGCGACCTGTCTCACGCTCTTCTATCACGATTACCGCAAGGGGCGCCGCTCGGGATATGCGAAGTTCGAGACATTCCCCATCTGGAACATACCGCTCAAACATCCGGTCAATGTGGCCTACGAAGCCGCCACCGCTGACCTTCGCGACGTGAACATGATCGACCCGTTCCATCTTGAAGCGTACGGCAAAACCGCCATCAACTACAATCGCGATGTCGAAGCGTTCCCGTTGTTGAAACGTATCCTCGAAAAGATCACCGGGAGCGCATCCATGTACAGCTCGCCCACCGACATGGGCGTGAACTGCGCGGGCTCGGGCATCATCGATGACGCAGCGGTGAAATATGCAGCAAAGCAGGAGATCATACGCCGGTTCTTCCGTTATTCATGTGAATACGCCATGGGCTTCGTCGACAAAGAAACCGTCGATCGCGCAAAGATGATCATGGACGAGGTCGGCATGAAGGCGGATGACCGCCCCGTGGTGCGTGCGGCACACGAAGCTGCGTTATCGGCTCAGAAGCAGGAAGACAAGGGAAACGAGGGTATATTCTGCGCCGCCGCCATTGAACTCCCCGACGGCGGCATCGTAACCGGCAAGAACTCGCCGCTCATGCATGCATCGTCAAGCCTGATCTTCAATGTGATAAAAAAACTCGCGGGAATTCCCGAAACACTGCATCTGCTTTCACCGGCCATCATCGAATCGATACGGAGCCTCAAGCGCGACATCCTCGCATCGAAAGCGGTGAGCCTCGACCTTGAAGAGGCGCTCATCGCGCTTGCCATCAGCGCGGCCACGAATCCCACGGCGATGCTTGCTATGGAAAAGCTGAAACTTCTCTCGGGATGCGAAGTTCATCTGACGCATATCCCGACGCCGGGAGATGAGGCCGGCCTCCGCCGTCTCGGCGTCAACCTGACAAGCGATCCGAATTTCTCGACGAAGAACCTGTTCGTATCGTAGACCGCATCAACGATAAACGTTCATCATAGTCACCGCGGCTACTGTCCCGCCCGACGGCAGCGCATCAATATACACGGTGTTCTTCTCCTGCACCAGCGTTGACGGCACATCGAACTCGAACGACGTATAGATGCCGTTCATAGCCGCAAGCGGATACCGCGTTGTCAATGCCGTACCGTTGACTGATACGGCAAGCACCGCATCCTTCCAGGAAGCGCCCATGCGCAGCGACACACGCAGACGCGAACGCGATAACCCTTTCACCGGAACGGACACCTGCAGTGAACACTCACCGCCGGTAGCGAGCATCTCTCGGTCGGCATAATAGGTATTTTCATGCTGCGCGGCAGCGGGCGCGGGTACGGCACTGAGCTCCAGAACGATGAGCGCTGTCTCACAGCCGTAGAGCGGCACCGTATCACCGGCAATATCCGTTTCTTCAACCCGCCAGACACCGAGATCGATGAACAGCCGTTTCTGTTTTGCCGATATAACAGCGGCGCCTTTCGGCAGCACTGCGGCGAGTGATAATGACGCCTTTCGCGGCTTCGGATTGAATACGGCAGCGACCAGAGTCTTCCCGCGGATAATCGCCTGCGCTTTGATGTAATGCTCAGGTTCATCCGCCTCAATACGCACCGGCACACGCCGTCCGCCGTCCGCAAAAACGCTCCAGAACTCGATGAAATCGAACAGCGTGCTGCGCACCATGCCGCCGGACTTTCCCGCCTTCGGATCACGGTACACCATCAGCGGCGTTTTATCGTCCTTCGCCCACCATGTTGCGGGGATGGTGAAAAATACCGTCATAGGAAATATATCAGGCCGTTCCATGAAGTGGAATAATGCAAGGTGGTTGCGGTAGATGTGACTGAACGTCTCCACCCCGCGGGAATTATCAGCATTGGCGCCGCCGCACTCGGAGACGATGATGGGCTTAACGTTCGAAGTATTCACCATGTGGGCACGCAGAAGATCGGTGACCGCATCGATATTGCCGTAGAGAAAATGGCTTTTGCTCACGGATGTGAACTCAGGGTTCACACCGTAATAATGATGCGCATAAAAATCGAGTGAGTCACGCGTCATGTCCATGAATCTGAGCTGATTCTTCGCGACGATCATGTCATTGGCTGAAAAATCCAGCCACGCCGTGGTGGGGCCGCCGACTTTGACACCCGGGAAATCAGCATGGAGGCGTGACGCCACCGCACCATGAAACCGTGCCAGATATTCCCAGCCGTCAGCCCCGCTTTCCTTCATATGGTATGCCCATTCGTCGGAAAGATCAGACTCATTCTTCACCTCGTACCATCCGGCAAGCCGTCCCGTCTGTTCACGCCTGACCGCAAGCATATCAGACGCAAGCTCAGCCGCCGCGTCCCAGTACTGCTCATCGGGTGTCCCGCGGAGATTCTTGATGCCGGCCGGTTTTTTCAGCGTCATCCACGACGGCCAATTATCGAAGCACTCTATCCAGTCAAGATTACTCCATGCGCTCATGAATCGTGAACGTTTCTCCGGATCTGCTTTCGCCTTTTCTTTCACCACGAATCCGCGGTCGGTGTATCCCGGCTTCTGCGTATCCTCGGCGATGACTTTTGCGCTCTTCTCAAAATAACTGAACTGAATCTGCTGACGCCCGGGCAGAAATCCGTATTTCGTATATTCCCGCTGCGCATATACGCCTTCGGATACGTTGGTAAGCGATTCCCCGTCGTTCATCGGCACATCGGGCAGCGCATAGAGCCGGAAGAAATTCGTAGCGCCGATACCGCAGACGCCGTTGATATACCTGAGCGCAGTCGCATCAATGGTGAGTTTTCCCCTGAGCACCGGTTTATCGGTACCGAGCGACGAATAGCGCGTAAGATCGCATTCCACCGGAACACCGCTCACGCCGCCGCTCCAGACGCCCTTCAGCGCGGCATCGGCTTTTATCACCAGATACAGGTCTTCCGTCGACGCGGGAATATCACGCTTCTTTAAAACGTCCGCTACAACCCCGAGATTGAAGTAATGCGTCGTCCTATTATCTGCATTCCACCAGGGATTCACCTTGTGCGTTTTATCCGCCGCAACAAGACTCACCTCTACCGAACCGCTTGCATCCAGCTGCACTTTGAGCTGCCGTACGGTTGCAGGCATCAGCGGGACGAATCTCCCCATTTCTGCCGGAATCGCAATCTTTGTTCCGTTTTTTGCATCATCCGCGGCGACGGCCTCACTGAGCCGTATCCAGAACACACGCTGCATGTTATCATTCACACCTGAACGTATTTCGCTCTCACGGCTCTGAGCGAATGCTATAAAATTGGTGTGCGCGGTAAACAGTTTCAATCCCTCGGGGGAAACGTTCGGCGCATCAGCCGCCATAAGCGGCATCAGCACCCACAGGAAACATGCTGCAAAAATATGCTTCATCATACAACGTACTCCCGTTATCGATACGGCGCGAGCGGTATCTGCAGATTGAATGAATGTTCGCGCTTGTCGTTCACATCTGCGGCACAGAGCAGTGCGCGCAGAATACCATCAACTATCAGAAGCTGCGGCCGTTCAAGTGAATGCAGTTTCTCCACGATCCCGTTCTCCCAGGCAACTTCTATCCGGGAAACCAGGGGATGCTCCGCAAGGGTCCAGGTAAGGCCGTCTGACGATTCGAATTGAACGAGTGATTTTCCCGCATCGGTGAAATGCCCCGCCATATCCTTGACGATAGCGCGATAACGGTCGCGATCGTACCAGATGAACGGGTCCTCAGCGGCAAAGGCGATACCTGATTTCGTGAACACCGGATTCGGGTGCTTTACGAACGGACCCGTCGGAGAATCCGCCGTTGCAACAAGATGCACCACCGGTCCGCCGGACGGCAGCGGCTTCTCCATGCCGACGCCTTTATACACCATGAGATAACCGCCGTCGGGACGCCGCGTTACGCTCGGATTTGTCGTGCAGAGTGCATCATGAAATCCGGGAGTCACATCGATGAGAGGCGTATCGAAACGCCGCCACGGTCCGGAGGGTGTATCGGCCACGGCGACACCGACACGCTGATTGTTCCGGCGATTCCAGTTGAAATCTTTCGATACGACATCATCACCGGTGTTCCCCATATAATACAGATACCATTTCCCGTCAAACCGCTGTATCGTGGGATTATGCGTACAGAGACCATCCCAAAATGATGCATCACGCCGCGTCAGCGCCACATCCGCATGCGTGAACGGACCGAACGGAGACGGCGATACCGCATGCGCAATTTCCGAATGCGTCACCCATGCGTAATGACCGAGCTTACGCGGCCAGCGCGAGTAAAACAGATGATACATTCCGTCATCACCCTTCATCATGGTGCCGCACCAGATGTAATAATCCGGGTCGATGAATTTCGCCGTCATCGGTGCGGGCTTGAGCAATGCGTGAAAATCGATTCCGTCGCTGTTTTTCATATCTGCTCCATTTGAATTACTTTCCGGGTAACGGAAGGCCGTCGCGCCATTCTACAGCTATCCGGGTGAGCCACCACGTCTTTCCTTTGTCGCCGGTACCCTGATAAAAAAGATGTGTCGCCCCGTCCGTATCAACGAAGACATAGGGATGTCCCGATTCATGCTGATTCCATTCACCGGGTCTGCCGCACCGGAGCCACGGTTCACTGCCGATGCGTTTCCAGCGTATACCGTCGTCGCTCACGGCGCATCCTATCTGCTGCGGCGTCGCATTGTAGGACCCGCCGTACCACATGAACCAGCGTCCGTCGTGACGACATACCGCCGGCGCTTCGATGCAATCACCTTCCCACGGCAGTTCAGGCCTGAGTATGGGACCGTCGGTATTCAGCTGTTTCCATGCTGTTTTGCCGAAACCTGAGTTCAGCGCGGCCGATGAAACGCCGGGCATCTGTATCTTCATGGCAGGGTCGCGCGTAGCCCAGAACAGATAGAGCCTGTCATCTGCGACGACAACATCAGCATCGATGGCGCGTCCGGCATTCCAGTCACCCGAAGGCCGGAAAACAGGATTTTCCGGATGGCGCCGGAACGTGATGCCGTCATCGCTGACCGCGTGGCAGATGGCATCGTTTTTCCCGTTGCCGTATGTCTGATAGAAAAGGTTTACTTTTCCTTCCAGCACAACCGCATCAGGTGCACACAGACCCTTGGCCTCAATAGCGCCCTCGGGCAGAATCTCGCCGATGATTTTCCACCGGTCGAGGTCGTCACTTTCAGCGATGCCGATGGCATATCCGTCACCGGCACGTCCATCCTCCCACGGAGGAATACTGTAATACATGATATAGCGTTCACGGAACCTTATGACAGCCGGGTCCTTGGCGAACGGCCGGCCGCGGCGTATATCGGTGAATATCATTGCAATAACTCCTTAAAGATAAAATGAGCTGACCGGTGCGGCGATTATACGTCTACTCAGCCCTCACCCAAGTCCGCACATAATCGATTGAAAATGTCGACGGCAGGTCCTCATCTTTCGGCACACCGAGCCATGAGAACATAGCCTCGCTGTCGAAGATAAGGTACATCGGATAATGCCAGCAGCTATTGGGCACACGGCGGACGAGCACACCGTCAACATAGTATTCGATATTCTTTTTGCCCCAGAGCAGGCCATACGTATGAAAATCGTCGATGAAGTTGAACGGCGATATCCAGCTGTCCCCCGCCGACCAGTGCTGCTTACCCTCCGGTGTATTGCGATTGGCGTGCAGGTTCATATTGTACTTCTTCTCGAACCCCGGCGCCTTGCCGCCGAGCTCAAAGACGTCTATCTCCCAGCCGTTATTGCCGGAGGTGAGCTTCGGGTTGTCCCAGCCGGCACACTGCAGCCAGAAGGCACTCGAGCCGGCGGAGGCCATCGCGCGCGATCGTATCTCGAAATAACCGTACAGTATGTTCGCCCCTTTTTTCGTCATCACGCACGCGGAGGTATAATTGCTGTAGCCTTTGGCTGCATACTGCGCAGGCGGTTCTTCCTTGCGGAACGTGAGATTCAGCATACCGTCCTTCACTGTGACATTCGACGGTGAGAACCACGCGGGCTGCCTGCCCTGCCACCAGAGCATCGAATCAATCCATTTACTCCGGTCGAGTGCATCGTCGTTGAACTCATCGCACATCGGCACATGGCGCGTCCAGCCGCCGGTATTCGTCTGATCGGATAGCGGAAACGCATCGGTCACACGTTTCGGCGTCTCTCCGAGCGGTCCCTGCCGCGTCCAGCCCGCCGCGGGCGGAACCTCCGCACCCCATTTTTCACCGAGGTATTTGATGATGGTGCGCGACTCTTCGTCGGTAAGGAATGCCCGGTCATAGATGAGCACTTCAGCGATATCGCCTGAAAAATACTGCTGACTGCCGTTGCCGTTCGCCCCTATGCCGATGGTGCCGAGTACAACATCGTTCAGCATGCGATAATAGACGACGGTGCCATACGCATTCGTGTTCCCGTCCTTGTCGCCGGTGACACAGAAGTTCGGAGCCTTGTTGTCTGCATTTACGCCGTCCCATGATGAGACGAGGCGCTGCCATTTCGGTGCGTCCGTCTGGTCCTTCAAACGCCGCGAGACGATGAAAACATTCGCCGGACCCTTTACTCCGCGGACCGTGTTCACGAGAAATCCTCCGTTCCCGTCGAAGCGGATGACACCTTTTCCGTTCATCGCATCGGCAACGAGCGACGGCTTGCTCTTACCGCAGACGGAAAGCGTACGTCTGTCCGGCGACTTGTCTTTCCAGACGGTATCGCCGCTCTCAGCCGTAACCGATGCACCGTCTGATGCGTCGAGCCAGAGCACGAGTCCTGTCTGCGACGGAATATCTGCAGGGGATGCGGTGACGACGGTAAGCATCGACGTCATGAGTACCGCCTTGAGAATCTGTCTCAATACACGCCTGAAGCAAGTATAATGCATTCTATCATCTTAATGTACTTTATTTATTCACTGCGCATCGCACATTATCACGCCGGTTTCAATACGTCTGCTTTCGGCACATACTGTTATTGCACCCGCGGCACCGGTTGACTGCAGTATGACCTGACATAACCCATGAAACGCTTTGCGCCGGTTCGTTCCTTTGTCAGGCTCATGGCTCATCGGATTACCGTTTCCTACACCGAGAATTTCCGCAGGACCTTCGACATTGAAAACAACTTCATTCTGCGCACGCGGACACACTTCTCCCGAAGCATCCACGATAGACGCATCGATGACGATGATATCTCGTCCGTCCGCCCGGCATGTCGTCCGGCCAGAAGACAGGATCACTTTTTCAGGCGCTTTCGCCGTTCTGCGCACCGCGTTTGCGATAATCGTTCCGGCGCTGTCATATCCTTTCGCCTCAAGCGTCCCCTGTTCCCACGGCACCTGCCAGGTGAGTTTATCGTTCACCGGCATCGTCTTTTTCCCGAGCGAGCGCCCGTTCAGGAACAGTTCTACCGATGCGGCATTGCTATAGCACCAGACATCGATCGCTTTACCTTCGTATCCTTCCCAATTCCAATGAGGCATCAGGAACAGATGCGGATCGTCAGGGCGCCACCACGCGCGCAGGTAATGGGCCGCTTCTTTATAGAAACCGCACAGGTCGAGAATGCCGTAGCGGGTGATTACTGCAGGCCAGAGATACGGGGATGTCTCACCGCGGTAATCGAATCCCGTCCAAAGGAAGGTCCCCGCCATGTACGGACGGTTCGCGCAGTCCTGCCAGCATTCCTCAATTGAATATCCCCATGGCGTGTGATAGTTCTGATATGCACTGACATAGCCACTCTGGGCTTCATCGGCCCAGAGATCCGCATCGTTCATGCGCCGCGGATTGATGGTCACCGGGATGGTAGACGTATCCGGTTCGTAAAGGCCGCGCGTACAGGTACCGCCCCAGGTCTCGCTGCCGAGCATGGGCCAATCGGGATGACGCTGATGGAATTCATCATACCGCGCACTCTTCTGATCACTCCGGTAATTCGCGCCGAAAACATCGAACCGGAAACCATTGTCATCATGATATTTGCTGATGTTTATCCAGTCGCAGTTCATAGCATACGTCGTTGGCCGTGTAGGGTCGAGTTTATGCGAAAGTTCCTGCAGGCGCCGGAATATTTTTATGCCGCTGCTTTTATGCTGAATCCCCATCTCTTCATTACCGAGCGACCAGAGAATCACCGCCGGGTGATTTCGGTCACGCCTGAGCGTGTCTTTAAACTGCGATGTCAATTCATCGCCGATACCGGGCATGCGTATCTCATCCATGACGAGCATACCGAGCCTGTCGCACGCATCGAGTAATGCAGGATCGGGCTGATTATGGCTCGTTCGTATCGCGTTTGCGCCCAAATCCTTAAGCCTGCGGACGCGCCATTCCTGCAATGCCGGAGGCACGGCAACACCTACACCCGAATGGTCCTGATGACAGCAGACACCTTTGAGCTTCATGTTCACGCCGTTAAGGTAGAACCCCGTCGCAGGGTCGAAACGGAATGTACGGTAGCCGAACGGCTGTTCATAGCAGTCGACAAGATCACCGTCGACGCTGATCTCTACAACAACGCGATACAGCACCGGAGCATCGACATTCCATAACACCGGTTTCTGAACTGACGCATGCAATGCCACATCGACATCATCCAGTGCGGTAATATCAACCGTTTCTTTCCGGGAGACCGCAACTGTTTTCCCGTCGGCATCGACGATGCTGCACACCGCATCACACCGGATCGTACTGCATGATGCATTACGGATGGAAACCATCACCCCGGTATTCCCGACCGCGGACTCATCGCCCGTTCTTACACACACGCCCCATTGCGGCACAAAAACCTGAGCCGTAGTGATGAGTTTCACGTCACGGTATATCCCGCCGCCTTCATAGCTCCACAACTCGTTTTCAGTTGCATTCACATGCACACATACCGCATTCATCGCCCCGAACCGGCAGACTTCGGTAATATCAAAGCCGAATGATGTGTATCCGCTTAAATGCCTGCCGATGAAATGTCCGTTCACATGCACGGTACAGTCGCGATACACGCCGTCGAATTCAAGGTGTATCCGCTGTCCCGCATCCGGCGGCAGTTCAAACTTGTTCACATAGTATGCTTTACCGCCGGCAAGCGAGCCGTTATTGAGCGGCGCCTTGTCCGTGAACGCGCCTTCGATGACAAAGTCGTGAGGTATGCCCACGGTCCGCCAACCGTCAGTATGAGGGTTCTCGGGCTTTGAAAGACCGTGGTTTTCCGCCTTCTGCCAGATTCGTATCTCGCCTGCGGTGAAATCATGATTGCCCCATGCAAGCGCCTCCATGGGCGGCTCGCCCGTACATAACTTCCATCCCTCGAGCAGCGGCCTAGTTGTCCGATACTTACTCATACGTTCACCTCATTTATTCGCATTTTATCCACAGGCAGCACGGATCCTTTATCCTCAAAACGCACCGGAACAATGATCGTTTCTTTTTTCCGCATAGGCGCACCGGACGATGCGATGATGCTTTCAGCGAGCATGCTGCCGAAAGCGTCAAGATCGGCATACAGTCGCGACAGCGGCACTTCAAGATGTTCGTAGAAACCGAAATTATCAAAACCAAGAAGGCCGATGCGATCGGGAATGCGATACCCGTTTCGCATGAGAAATCCGTACGCCTGCATGGTGAAAAAACCGCCGGTGGTGAAAATTGCAGTAGGCATATTTTTTGTCGATTTGGCAAACAGTTCGATGGCGGATTTGTCCTTCATCCCCGAATCAGCATCGATGACATCGACGACGGCATCTTTTTTCCTGCATGCCTGACAGAACGCATCCGCACGTCTGCCCAGAACCGTATTCCCGAGCGGAGAGTACACTGCAACATGGCGGTGCCCGCGTTCTACGAGATAGTGCACCGCCATCCGTGCCATCGCATCGAGATCAGGCTTGAATGATGTTCCCATCGGGTTTTCACCCTGAAGCACCAGTGCGCTGCGTCGCAGTGAACCGGATGAAAGAAACGGCACCGCAAACGCCGGCAGTTTTTCACTGAAGACGAAGATGTCGCCTGAGGATACGTTCATGAGCGACGGTTCATCGATGATATCGGTGAGCACGCACTGATATCCGCGCGCCGTTAACAGCCGTGCGGCGGTGAAATATACCGGAGTGTAGAAATAGTAGTCATTGCTGATCTCTATGCCGATCGTACGCTGCAGCGCAAATACCACGGTTGCCGGATTCTTCAGCGGTCTTTTAAAGCTGGAAAAAACGCCTTTCCGGTAGCCCATCGCCGCGGCCTTTGCACATATGCGTTTTTTAAGCGCAGCCTCTACCGGGCCGCCGCGTATGGCCCGTGACACGGTCATGGGCGGGAGTCTCATCGTGCGGGCGATGTCGCGTATGCTGATGTGCGTTTTTTCACGTTTCATAGTGTTACATGTAACACTATAATACTACATTTTCCCGCGATTGTCAAATTCCTGAGTTATTTCATTCGTATCAGAAACAGTGCGTCCAATGCACCGAGAATCACGGGGCCTTTCTGATGTTTCCCGTTATTAACAGCGGTATCCTGTTTTGATGAGGCCGACAGCCGCCGATATTCCCGCCCCGGCGAAATCGCGGCAAGATCGAACGTGTACGCATGCGCTGACGGATTGGCAAACACAATCCCATTTTCAAATACACGATAGAACGCATCGGCATGGACGTGTGCGCTTACTTTTCTCAGCAAGATGCTTTCACTGCCCTCAACGTTCACGGATATCGTCATATTCCCCGCATCGGTGTTCCGGAAATAGAATCCTGCGGTAAACGGCTTCTCATCGAGCCACGACATATACTGTTCATGTACACCTGACCGTACCGGTGCATTACCTTCGCAGACCGCAGCATCGCCCCAGTACGCGTGATCGGTAACCGCATTGTCCGCCGGTCCGCAGTCGGCGATGAATTTCAACCGCAGTGTTTTCCCGGCAAAGTTACCGAGCGGCACCCGATGGTTCACCCATCGATGCTCCTTCTGCAGATGCTCGAATACTTTAGTGAACGGTGAACCGTTTTCAGACACCTGCACCTGAAACAACACCCCGTCGCTTTTGCCGGGACTTTTCGCTCCCATCGTCGTATAAAAGACAAGAACACCGTCAGCCGGCACAACGGCCTCGCGTTCCCAGAATGTATGACCGACAGTTCGCTTGTACGGAGGATGCACCGCCACTGCAGTGTGCTTTTCTCCGCCCGCATCGAACGCCGGAATGAAACGACAGAATGCGCCGCTCGCTTCATCGATGTCTGCCTCGGTCTTTCCGCGTTCGCATATGCCGGATTTCACCGCTCCGGGTACGGTGAGACGCTGTTCATCGCCGCCGGTTGCAACCCACATTGCACGCGCATACCCCGGCGGATATCCTTTCATCGTTTCTGCCGACGCGGTAAGTGACAGGAACAGATCACCGGCACTCGCCGGTATACCGCCGACCGTGAACAGCACATTATTCGTCCCGCGCGCATGTATGCGGATACCGTCCGGCGTTGATGTAACGCTGCCCGGACTCTGTATCCGGGCGGCGAACGCCGGCTGTATCGGGTTGCCCTGCCCCGCGAGAAGGTCGGTAGTTTTCAGCGCCATCCGCACCGCATCCCCCTCGGGTTTCCCGAGCCAGCCGATATGACCATCCTGCCCCTGTTTCAATTCGTCCCAGATGCCGATGGTCTCCCCCTTTTCCTTTTCCGGCGTGAACGCATATGTGATAGCCGCATCGAACATGCAGGCTGCGGCGAAGACAAGTCGATGTGTTGAGAACGGGACATCGGCGTTCTTCGTATCGCCGGGTGTTCCCGCCGGCACGGTGAATTTATGGTTGATGTAGCTGAAGGCCGGAGCACGTCCGCGATCGCGCCAGAAGAACTGCCTGTTCATGCCGCCGGACCAGTCGTCTATCGTATTGTCGCGAAGGTCCGGCCAGCCTTCCGACTCGATGCCGTTGATGATGCCGAAACCGCGCTGCGAATGCGTACCGCCGTCCCCGAGTGCGCCGTCCGCCATGATGATGAACGTTTCACCCATCCGTCTGCGAAGCGCACTGAGAAAACGATACGTTCCTATTCCATATGCATTGTTACCGTTCACAACGCCATTATCTACGATACCGTCACCGTCAGTGTCGCCTTTGGTGGACGAAAAAAGCACATCAAACTCAAGGCCGTCAAGCGCGGCCAGCATTCCCCGGGGAGAAAACCTTTCCGCAAGATCATCGATACAACGATCAGCGGCGGTCTTTCCTTCGCGGTCGCGCGGACAGTGCGTGGAATAATTATAAAACCAGAGCAGATTGTTCTTCGCGCCCCACGGACCTTCCGTTGCATGTGCGGCCACCCGTGTTCTGCCCTTTTGAAATGCTCGCGGTTTCGTGCCGTACTGCCCGCGCCGCACCGTAATGGTATTGTTGCGATGGTCCTTTGACATCAGAACTGCCTGCTCGCAGTTCTCCCAGTCATGCGTTTTTCCGTCGGCTGCTATTTCGAATATCGCGACATCGTCGTTCTTGTTTTTATGAAGCCCCATGTTCGTCTGAAAACGCGAAGCGTTCTCCACGCTGATGACCGTATCTTCAGTAACCGCGGGAATATCAGCCGTCACGGCCTGCGCCTCTTCATAAATCCAGTGTCCGGCAAAAAACTTTTCCGTCGTATAGCGCGGATCCCGGGCATTCCCATTACAATGCAGAAGCACCGCCTGCGACGGATGATCTGTTTTATATCGTGTAAAGAACTCGGGATTGCGCGCCTCACGTCCGAGCACCTCCTCATCAAGACATTTACCCATGATGCCCATTAACCTTCCGTAATTGGAGCTCCACTCCTCGTAACCGGTCTTCGGATTCGCCGCCGCGCCTTCCGCCGAACGGAAAAAAAATGCCCGCGGATAGCCGGCGGTATAGATTAGAAGCGGCCTGTCTTCTGCGGACAGCATTACCGCAGCCGCAAGCAGCATTACCACCGCATGGGAAATCATATCACACCGGCCCTGACGGCGAACTGCAGGTGAGACTGCCCCACGTTGTGCGGCATACGTCTTTCGCGCACTGAATGGCAAGAACATCCTTTACCGGCGGTTCGTTCGACTGCGCCAGCGTAAGTCCTGAAACAATATAGTACGCATGTTCCGGCGTGAATTGAAATTCCTTTCTCGGCCCCTGATATGCGACAGCATCGATACAGCATGAACCGTCGCCTTTCGTTATCTCCCATCGCACCGTTTCCCCGTGAAATGTTCCCGGCGTGGTGTGGATATACGCGGTACGGCCTCCCGCGGAGAGCGCAAACACGCCGCCGCCGAGGTCTCTCGCCTGAGCGTCAGGCGCTGTGAGTTCATACCGGAGCCGCAGATCCTCCGCGCGATAGATACCGTCTGCCGGTTTATCGAGATTGGGATGAAAATCGCCGTTCGACCGGAATACACCGGTGACACTCAGTATGCGATTATCGTTCTGTGTATTCACCACACGCGCCGTACAGAAATCCTTTCCGTCATGCAGAAACCGTAAACGCAGAACAGCGACAGCAGCATCCTTCGCCTTCCAATATCCGATAAGCACTCGCCGCTGCGCCCAGAACATATCCTGATTGACGGACCCGATTGTTGCGTCCTCTGAAAACCATGTGGTACCGTATGTGGATTTTGCATCATCCTCCTGGCGGATGAATCGTCTGTTAATTGAGAATGCTGCGGACGGCAGTCTGAAAAACCGCGCTTTAATTTTCGCCGGACACGGCAGCACGGGGACCATCGGCGGCTGCGGATTGTTTTCACGCTCGCGGGGAGTAATACCGGTTGCTTCGGCAAGATATGCCTGCGTGCCCGGCTTTAACAGATCGCTGTATGCCCTGCTGTGCGGGCCGGACCATTGTCCGGTAGCAGGATGATAATGTTCCGCCACCATGGTCCACGCATGTACCGCAAGTTTCCCGGCGATACGCCGCACCGCCGGGTCCTCCACCAGATGCAGCGTCCTGTTTATCTCTTCTATGGCGACAACGGTATATGTGGGGCTGTTATATTCATTGAATGAGCCGTGATATTCAGTATGCGTGAGCATGTCGGTCAACCGCTTTTTTCCGTATTCGAATATCTCACTAAGACCGAACATCTCGCCGGCGGCAAGCGTCACCGCAGCGCCCATGAGCGCGATGTTCGTATATCCCGGACCGATATTTCTTCTGAATATCGAGTATGCGGCATGTGCAATGGATGCGCGCATATCGGCTTTCAGCTTTTTCGGAAGCTTTGCCGCGTAATCGTGCAGAATCGTTACCAGCGCCGCGCCGCAGAAGTCCGCCCAGTTCCAGTCCGGCGGAGACATATTCTCAAGCGGTTCCTCATACAACCACGACCAGATACCGTATGTTTTACTCGTCGGATCCTTGTCCTGCTGCGCGATGACCGATGCTATCACCTTCGCGGCCCGCGCCACATATTTTTTTTCGCCGGACGCGAGCAGCGCCGCCGCATAATTAAGCGAACCGCGCGTCTGATGCGCATAGGTGCCGTCCGGTACCCGGGTGTGATATCCCGGGCTGTGAAACGGAGCGCCGATCATGGCAATCTTCAGGTCATAGTCCTTCTCAACGCTTTTCAGATACGCGATTATTTCAGATTTTGTCATCATGCTGCTCCTCGCACCTATGCCGCGAACGGCAACCATAATGTAATCACGCGCACAAGGACGGTCTTGGTCGAAAAAGACATTTTTTCTTGTAAAAATACGACATTACTGTATAGTACGCGTCATGAGAAACGGACTTGAAAACTACCACACACATACCGCACGCTGCAAACACGCAAGCGGCAGCGTTGCTGATTACGCTAAAAACGCCGTAAAAAACGGGATCGCCGTTCTCGGCATATCCGACCATACCCCGCTCCCCGACGGACGCTGGCTGAACGTACGTATGCACATGGACGATCTTGCAGGCTATATCGCCGAAATACGGGCCGCGCAAAAGGCGCATCCCGGACTTATCATACTCACCGCGGTAGAATGCGAAGGATTTACCGAATACAATACGTTCTACCGCGATACGCTTCTGAACGAACACCATATGGATTATCTCATCGGCGGAAACCACTACTTCAGGGTCAACGGCACGATGAGCGGCGTCTATGACAATGCGGCAATGGACCTTCCGGCGCTCCACGCCTATGCCGATCACGTCATCGCCACCATCGCGAGCGGACTCTTTGCCTTCGTCGCGCATCCTGATCTGTTCGGGTATTCGTATTTGAACTGGGACGCGGAGACCGTTGCCATATCGCGCGACATCGCCTCGGCCGCGGCTTCGTACCGCATTCCGCTTGAGATTAACGGCTACGGTATGCGGAAACCTGCGGTAAAATCGGAGACGGGAATGCGCGCACCCTACCCGTTGGAAAAGTTCTGGGAGATCGCAGCGGCCTACGACATCAGCGTTGTAGCCAACTCCGACGCGCATCGCCCGGAAGACGTTGCCGCCGGTATTGCCGAAGGTTCCGCCCTGGCGTCGCGCTACGGTCTTCGCCTGGCCGATATTCGCGGGCATATCGGGAACGGCCGTCAGAATACTACCGTCAACCCCGCGCTGTAAGTAAGTCCATAGTTCGCCTCGTAACGGGCGCCGGCATCAACACGATAACTCATCAAGCCGATATCGAAGATAACTCCGGCAGCGCCTGAAAACGACAACTCGCCGCGATCGGGGGTGGCCGGAAAGAATTCATACCATGTCCCGCCGCGGAGCTCGAGCAGATTGAACATCCGGTACATCACCCCGCCGCCGACGGTGACGTTATCCACATCGGAGTATCCGCCGTGCAGATACAGCGTTGACGCATTGTTCTCCATATCGAGGAAACGATAGTTAAGATCAAGACCGAACGCCATCGGCAGCAGTTCGCTCTGCTTATCGAACGTCACCGGCATGCCGAGGTTTTTGCCGTAGACGCCGAACGCGAAGGTGTTCTTCTTCTCATCGGAACTCAGATAAATGAGTTCGGTGATATAGAGCTGCCAGTCGAATTCATTCACCTTACGGAGATACGCCGCGCGGTTGCCCGAAAGTTCCTCGCCCCGGCTCAGCTCCATCTTTTTCGTTTCGCTCGCATATTCCTCGCTTATCTTTGCGAGCATCTTTTCATTCGCACCCGCCTCGATGCGCGCAGCCGAATTCTGCACACGCGCTATCTCCGCTTTCCGGTTATACACGGCGATGATATTGCCGTCCTGTTTGTCGGCCTTGTCCGACTCCTCTTTCTTGAGCACCGTGATAATGCGGTTCTTGGTCCGGAATATCTCCTGCAGGAGCGACAGAAACAGTTCCCGCTCGCGTTTCTTGTATTCATTGAAGACCGTTTTCACCTCGTTCTGATCAGCCACCTGGAGATAATCGAGGTCTTTCTTGAGCTTCGCCTTGGTAAGATCCTTCTGCAGCTCGTCCGTCGTCGTGTCAAGCGCCTTGTACTGCTCAAGCAGCCCCTGATTGAGCTCGGAATATTTGCGCTTCGTATCAAGCACAATCTGATTGCGGGCATCGAACAGGAGTATACGCTGCTCATACGTCTCTATTATCTTTTTATAGTATAATTCCTCTTTCTGCGTCATGCGGTATGCCCGTACCGGCACTTCCGCCTTGTCCTTGTCCCGGAGGAATTTCTCAAAGCGTTTGGCACGAGCCGCATTGTATTCTTCTATATTACCCGTAACCGCGCCCGCATCGTCTTTCGCCGCCGTCACCTCGGGTTTTTTCTGCGGTGGAATCTTAATCATCGTTCCGGGAAGCGGCTTGGCGATCTTCTTCACATCGATCTTGTTATATGCGGTAATGATACCGGCAAGTGCGGTGTCGCCGTAATGCGCAAGCGCGATCGACGTCCAGGTATCATCCCGTTTCACCGTATACTGCTTGTCCGCCTCGATGACCTTTTTGCTTTTTTCCGCCACATCCTCTTTGATGTACTTCGAAATAGCTGTTCCTTCGTTGGCGATATACTCACTGTAAAGCGCGCTCACCGCCAGCGCATTATCAAAGAACACCGGCGCCTTTGCGGCATCCTTGAGCTTTTCGGTGTAATTGGAAATATCCTCGGCGTTCTGCTGCATATCGGCGCCGATGTTCTTCCGCAGATAGGCGAAATTATCGGCGATGGCGTTGCTCGCGATTACCGTAAGATCAAGGAGCTCCTTCTTCGCCACGGCGTTGAAATTCGAAACATCGGTATCCTTAAGCTCGATATCCGGGCTGTAGTATATTTCGAATATCTGCTTGCGAGATGCATGCACCCTGGCGATATCCGCTTTTTTCGCGGCGTACTCCTTTTCGGTCTTATCGATGAATTCCGTCCGGACGGTGCTGTATTCCGCCGTCTTCGCGGCAACGGCCTGCGGTGTAAGCCCCTTCGTGTTGGTCAGCGTGTTCATCCGTCCGGCGTACTCCCGGTCCGCGCCGCCGATGACATCCTTCTTCTCACGTTCAAGATCATCTTCGGTGATAAGCGATTTCGGCATGCCGATATACGGCAGGGCGAATTTCGCCGTGATGTTCGCATCGGCGAAAAGCGAGAACGCATGGTAATCCGTTGTCAGCTGCGACTGAAAATAGTTGATATTCACCGCCGCGTTGATGCACGAAAGAAAATCCTTGAGCATATTGCGGCCGCGGAGTTCTTTTTTGTTGTTCGTGACGATGGTGTAATCCTCAAGCGTAAGGCTTTTTACATCAAAAATGACCGGCACACCGACGTACAGCATGCTCGGGAACAGTGTCACCGATGTTTCGGCACGCTCATTGCGCTGTTCAAACGCGCCCAGGCCGAAATAGGAAAGATATGCCGCCATACGCATACCCGGAAGGATTGTGTTCTTGAGCGAGAGCATTACATTCTCTGCCGCAACGTCGTCCATACCGAAGACTGAATGGAAAAAGGTTATTTCAGTCTTATCCTTAAGCGCACCTGCCGCGCTGTAGGTGCGTGACAGCGGCGTCCTGATGTCGAGCAGGTCGTAGGATTTACCAATCGAAAGCGACATCGGCGAATACTCACTGGCAAGAAAACTTGGATTCGCGAACGCCACGCCCGCGGCGGCAACGATACCGAGGAGAACAGTTTTCGCGTTCATTATTTCACCACCATGAGTTTTGTCTTCCGTAAATAATTTCCGGGGCCCTTGATTATCGCGATATACATCCCGGAACGCACTATCTGGCCGGCGATTGTCTTTCCGTCCCAATAGGCGACATACGACGGGAACGATATTTCCTGCACTTTCGCGCCGGCAATATCGTAGATATACGCCTTATACTGGGTGTAATCGCCGGATGCGCTGTCATCAAGATAGAGCGCAACCTTTTCCCCGCTGCCCGGGCGTAACAGTGTATTTCCCACCGCCGCTTTATTTGAATTGAACTGCACGTCCGGAAAAATGGTGCAGAGTATCGTCTCCTGCGATGCGCCGTCATTCGAAATGGACGCGCCTGCCGGAGTGAAACCTGTCTGGCTGGTCTTCGGGAACCCGATGGTGAACTGCGCGCTGATCTGCGCTTTATCCGACGGCGTTATGACCGCATAGAGATACGTATTGTTTTTATCTATGGTAACCGTCTCCGCGAACGTCGAGATCTTTTTCCCGTTCGCGAACACGCCGTCCGAACCCGAGATGATGGTATCATTGGCATCATAGGTCCCCGGCATAAGTCCATTATCACGGTATACCGCGATTGAAAGATCGCTCTGGTTTATCAAATTCGTCGAGGCGATGGTAAAGACCAGATTATTGACCGTAAATGTTGCGTCCTGGTCAAGCGATCTGAGGTTTATCTTGAACGCCACCGACTTGCCTTTTACGCCCTGTTTGATGGTATTGGTAAGCATTGGTTCGACATCAGCAATGAGCGTATTATCCTCGAGCTTGATATTGGTTGTAGCATTCTGGAACAGGTTCGAATTCTGTACGGGCTCAACGGTATTGGTAGCGCTGTTCGGTCCGTTAACCTTCATATCCGCAATACGGAACTTGTTGGTAGCGAACGTATCAAAGACAAGCGGTGTATAGGTAAATATGAGGCGTGTAGGATTGACGACACTCGCCGAAAGATTCGTAATGACATTGGTGACGCGGATAAACGCATTCAGGTTGGATATATAGTTCGACAGAGACACGGGAATGCTGCCGGCAAGCGTATCGTCGGAACCGTTGGTATAAATATTGAAAAACCCGTAGAACGCCTGATTCGTCAGCAGGTTGGTTATCACGATATTGGTGATTGTCTGCGCATTGGTATATCCGGGACGCCGCACCTTGGCAAGCAGCACCTCAGTCTCCGCATTTTTTACCGCCTGCCCCGATGAACGATTGCGCACATCGTCAACAGAAACATCCCACGACGTGACATTGGTATCCGGTTCGATGGTTATCTTCTGACTCTGATAATCGGCATTGGTGAGCGTGAGATAGCTGTTTGATGACACGTCAACGCCGTCCACCCAGCATTTCCACACAAGGTTCGGATCGTTTCCGTCAATATTCGCCTTGAGCCGCCCCACAACGTCGAAGGTTATCGCCTCACGCGCGCCGTTCGCCGGCAGTATGCTGCTCGTATAGTCTACTATGATAAGCCGCGACGAGGTCGCGTTCGTCAATCCCGCAATCGTGGTATTCGTCGACATATGATTACTGATGCCGTAACCCAAATATGCCGAATTGAAATTCGAGAGCTTGCAGTTCTTGAACTCATCGGGCACCAGAATGGCTATCTTTTTTATAGAAGCACGCGGAACATCCTCATACGTGGCAAGCCGGAACGTTACCGAATTAAGTTCGGTCACCTGCTGCATCACGCTCGGGGTCACCGCCGTGTATGCGAGCGCGGGGGATATCGTCGCATCAACCAATCCGCTGCCGGTACACTTCTGCCAGCCGCAGGTGGAATAATTGCTGAGTTTCGACGACGGCATCGCATTGAACTGATCGGCGGTCACATATGCCGTCCATGCGTCGTTAAAGAACGTGGGATTCGTCGACCGTATGACCATCTCCACTTTCACATATTCCCAATCCGCCTGTGTCATGTTGGTAATCTGATTGCCAAGAAGCAGCCGTATCTCGTTCGAGCCTGCCGCATTCGTCCAGGAGTTCGTCATGATGGCACACTGTCCGTCATCGGGGAATGAATCGTTCGAATAGAAATAATTCGAAAGCGTTATCTCGCTCGCGGTGTTGCTGTAATGTGTTTTCACCCTGATGCCGACTAGGAGGTCGTTCGTCAGATCGAATGATGCCGGCTTGATGATTCGTATATAATTGACACCGGCATTCGTTGTCTGGAGTATTACATTCGAGATGACCATCGCGACCGTTTGAAACGTACCGGCATTTGCAATGGCCGCAGGCTGGAAATATATCTGTGAAAGATCGGCTGCACTTCGTATGAGTAGATTGTCGAATGTACCGTACGCCCACTCATGGCCGAGATAACCGCCGAAACCGCGTTGACCATGCCCGATCATGATTTGAAAATTACTGTTCCACGTAACCGGCCGCTTATGCACAAACATCCATTCATTCGGATATGCCGGACGTTTTCCGTAGGGATTCGGATTGACGAACAGATTAAGATCACTTCCATCATGAACGACACGAAACCCAATCGCATTGCTGTTCCAATAATTGGTATTCGTGAGCGGCGTCCACGTTGCCGCGTTCGTTATGATATAATCCCAGTACATGGCATTCGAGACATTGCTCACCGCACCATCAGGCCGCCGTGCATCGAGAAAATCATCTTCAATACTCACTTCGGAACTTTCAAACACCTCGAAGCGGCGGAACCATGTTGATAAAAAGCCGGCATGTTCAGACCATTCGAAATAATTTGCGAATGATCCGCCTTCGTAAGCCCTGTTGAAATTATAAGTCTTTTCAAGCGAAGCAGCGGGATTGTCGTAAAACATCGCCAGCCCGAGCGTCGCATGCTTGCGTGCATCCGACTTCGGCGTCGGAACATGGTCGGCAGCGCCTCCCGAGCCCGGCTTCGTCACAACATCGGATATATCAAGGAATGAAAGCTCCCGGACAACTTCCCATCCGAATGGATGATAAACAGTCGCGGAGTAACGATTCGTATGATACACCCATTTACCCTTCCAGCGTCCGTCACGGCTTGAACCGCCATCCGCCGGCGAAGGGCATCCCGATATCTCCAGTTTACCGTTCGACATTATCTGCTGCGACATGTACATATTTGTATTCGTCAACAATGGCGCGCCGGCAAGTTCCGGAATTATGACCCCTTCACGTCCGTACCACATGCCGTTGGTCCATCCGTTCGTACCGTTCGCCCAGTTCGTGTTAATCACGATGTTACTGAGCATCACGCTGCCATCGGCAACGCCGAAATCCTCACTCAGATAATACGATGCCGGCGACAACGAAAAAGAAAGCACAATGGCTGCACAAATGATACATATTGCGCGCATATGGGGATCTCCCTCACCTAGAATCAGCAGATATAGCTGCCGTTACTACGCGTTCAGTATAATACTTTAAAGTGGTTTTTGCAAATAAATCACAGGGAAAATATGGACAATAAACTAGGACGTCCCGCGCTATCCCCGCCCATGCCTGAAATAGATATTGCAGCTTCCCTCGGGGCTCACCATGCATGCACCCTGCGGATTGTCGGGACTGCATGTTTTTTTATACAGTGGACAATCGACGGGCTTTTTCACGGCACGGAGCACATCGGCGCAGATACAGGCGGGGTTCTCGCGCGCGGGAATATCCACAGCGCCGAGACGCGCTACAGCGTCGAATTGCCGGTATTCCGGCCGTATCGCATAGGCGCTTTTCGGTATGACGCCGAGGCCCCGCCATTCGCCGTCCACAAGCGTGAAAATCTTTGCAAGCATATCCTGCGACGCGCGGCTTCCCGCTGCGTTTACCGCCCTGTCGTATTCTATCTCGACACGGGCATCACCTGTTTCACGCTGGCGTACTATCATCAGAATCGAGCGGAGAATATCGGCGGGCTCGAAGCCGGATATGACGCACGGCACGTGATGATCGCGGGCGAGGAATTCATAGATACCCGAACCGGTGACAACCGACACATGGCCGGGGCAGATGAATGCGCCAACGGCGATATCGTCAGCGGTGACCAGCGCCTGCATGGCCGGCGGCATAATGCGGTGCGACGGCAGGATGACGAGATTTGTCATGCCCTTTGCAGCAGCTTCATCGATGAGTGCCGCGGTGAGCGGAGCTGTGGTCTCGAAACCGATACCGAGAAAAAGAACGGTCTTCGCAGGATTATCCGCGGCTATCGAAAGTGCTTCTGACGGTGAATATACCACACGCACATCGGCGCCGTTCATACGCGCACGTTCAAGCGAACCGCCGCTCCCCGGCAGGCGTATGAGATCGCCGAACGTCACGGTGATGACATCGGAGCGTTTGGCGTACTCGATGGCGGTATCGATATAGTGTATCGGTGTAACGCATACCGGACAGCCGGGCCCTGACACGAGCGACACAGTCTCCGGCATGAGTGCGTCGATGCCGAACTTGAATATGCTGTTCGTGTGGCCGCCGCACACTTCCATCACTGTTTCCGGCGTCTTCGATTCGCGGCGTATCGTATCGGCAAGTGATTTTATTACCGCGCCGTCGCGGTACTCGTCGATATATTTCATCTATTTTTTGCGATGCTGGAGTTTCTTGAACGACTCGGACGAGACTTCATATAGGATATAACAAGTATCGTCATCGGCCCATTCGCATTCGATAATCATTGCGCCCGGGACACTGCGGGCTATCTCTTCACGCAGCTTCGGCGATTCGGGCATGATGAGCTCGGTCACCATGCGGGCGAGTTTATCTTTCGCCACCATGAGCGCCGCCTCTTTAGCCATCTGCCGGCGTTTGTCGCGGTTCTCAATCGACGACGCCTTCCCCACGCCGATGACACGCAGGCGCGTATCACCCACAAGCCCTTCGGGGCCGAATCTCCGCATCGGATCGCTCGCGCATGACGCAAGAAAAAGAGCAGAAAGACATACCCATACGACTGCTTTCATATTTACCTCTTAAATAAAAACTTCTATTACTAAATGTCACTGCCAATTTGTCGTACTGCCGCCATAGCTGTTACTTGCAACAACCCCGTAACTGTAGTTTGGAAAGTCAACATACTGGAAGCGGGTATTGGTGCCGTCAAGAGCCGAATAACAAGTTGATACGACACCGGTAGTTTTATTTGACTGAATTATGTTGTAAAAATCCGCTCCGGGCACAAGGTTCCAGTTTATATAATTAGGCGAACCATACGTAGGATATACTGGTGAGGGGGCGTCGGGCCGTCCGAATGTGTTCGTATGCAGCGGTGACGAATACAAGCTCGGTCCCGTGGCGTTACTTGCAAGCACGATGAACGAATACGGCGTTTCCTTGCAGGTAAGTTTTGTCAGTGTCGTCGATGTGCTGCCTGTCACACTTGCATTGGAAACCGCTCCGGTGTTCGTATTGGTGACATATACATAATAAATAGACGCTGATTTCGAACTGCCCCATGACACTGTTATGGAATTACCGCTCACCGCCGTTGCCGTGAGATTGCTTACTGTCGTCGGCTGTGTAATGATATAATTGGAATTCGTCGCAACACCGTAACCGCCCACATAGAGACGCACACGATACCAATTCGTCAAGCCGGTATATGGAACTTCTGAAGAGATGTAAGGACTGGTACCCACGGTTATCATATTCGACCACGTCACCCCGACCAGTTTATCGATATAAAACGTATTCGCGTTTGATATCTGCGGCCAGGACACCTCTACGCTGGGGGAATTCTCCGGCGGCATTACGAATCTGTTGGTAACATACAGAATGCCGTAATACCGGGAATTGGTAGCCGATGTATTCCCCACTCCGTCGCGGGCATAGTACTGCAGCGTGGTGCATCTGTTGATAGCGACATCAACTCCGTTCGTATCGAAAGAATTCCATGTGCCGCCGTTCGTCGACCAGAATCCGCTATTCTCATTAACCGACAGGTATTCGGTGACCTGAGCACTCGCATAGACGTTATTACTCGCGCCAAGCGTCAATGTGACAACCGGCGCGACTGTATCGATGGTATATACCACGCTGTTCGTCACCGAACAATTACTCGTCGCATTCCTGCTGAAATACAAAAGTGTTACGCTGCCGTTGATGGGCACCGTGGCACCCGCGGTAGTGAACTGATACCATGCGGCACCGCCGTTCGTCGACCAAACACCGAAATTCTCCGCAACGTACAGATGCACCGTGAATGGTTGATTCGTAGTCATCGTATCGACATCCACAGCAACCGTATTAGTGATGAGATTTGTATTAGTTAATACATTGGTGTTTATAGTATAGATAACGCTATTTGTTGCAGAGCAATTGCTATTCACATTTCTATTAAAGTATTGCAGTGTTACGCTGCCTGTGATAAAAACTGTGGTGCCCGCGGTGGTAAACTGATACCACATAGCCCCGCCGTTTGTCGACCAGTTCCCGAAGTTCTCCGCTGTATATAAATGCACGGTGAATGGCTGGTTCGTAGTTATGGAACCGATGTCGACACTCACCGTATTTGTAATAAGGCCCGATACAACATTGGATTCCGTCCGGTAACCCTGATAATACGATCCGGCCTGAGGGTCCACTTTGTTCGTCAGGAGCGTGCCGCCGCTTGGATTTTCGTACACTTTCTTTCTGAACAATGACGCATTGAGCGCCGCGATCATGACGATGACCGTAAGAGACAGTATATAGATGACTTTCTTCATAACCCGTTACCGTTTCCCGATTAGAATTTATAGCACACGTTCACCGATGTGGGCGTCACCGATGCGGTGATCTGATCATTATATCCTTTCCAGAAAAAGAAATCGATGACACCCCAAGCGAGCATAGCGCCGCCCAGCACCAGCGCCGATTCTGATACAAGATACAGCATGTCCGCGAGGTCACCCTGCGAGACGATGAGCCCGTGCAGGTTCTCCGCGGACGAGCTCGTTGTGGCGGCATTATATTCGTTGAGCTTGAGCGCCGCGCCGTTATAATATGCGTCGCCGACAAGCCACGTTGTAACGCCGCCGGCAAGCAGCACACCCGACGATATACCTTTTATCAGCATGCCGCTGAACGCCTCGTCGCGTTTCTGCGATATGTCGATGCGATCGGGCATTTTCAGCTGCGCGGCAATGGTGTCCACCAGCGCACGCACCGGCTGTTCCGCCTGCTCGATATTCTTTATCTTTTCCTTCGCCGTCACCGCAATCTCGCCGCTCTCGACGTTCACCACGTTCACCGTGAGAAGCGCCATGCTCCCCAGTTTCGACAGCGTACCGAACATCATATATTCCACATTAACGAGTTTCCCGATCTTCACGGCGCAGGCGCTCTCGGTGCAACCCGTCTGCTGAAAGGCCTGCTCCTTGAGCACGGTGTCCATGTTCGCCCGGTCGAGTACGTTGAACCTGCGGCTCTGCACGAGCTCGCTCCGGAACATCTCGCCGAGCGCCTCGGTATCTGCCGCGGCCGCGCCGCTCATCGCCGTGAACGAAAGAACGCCCACGCGCTTTTTGCCTGCAGTTACCGATGCCGCGCCAAGGGGTATGGCGAGTGCCGAAAGCAGGCACAGCCCCGCCATCATCATTCTTTTTCCTGAAAACATATACTGTTCAGACCTCCGCGATAATGCGATATATTGTTGCCGATTTTAACAGTCTACACGTATGTTCGTGAAATTATACTACCACAACGGCTTACGCCGTCAAGCAGCAGAACATCCGCTGGCACATTCGGTCTTTCCCCGGATACGTTATTCCGTAACACGCACCCCGGCGGCAATCTGTTTTCCCCGTGCGATGATCTGAGCAGCTGCAAATGCTTCATTCGTATCATGGTTCTCGTAAAAAAGCTGATATTTCGTGCCGTTGGCGGAAACCGCAGATTCATTCAGATATTCAAGTTGAGCATCAATACGATTCGTCCTGCCCGTCATCATCCTCGGCTTGTCGTACGGCGCGATCCGGTTGCTCAGTTTTGTATAATACGTCACATACTCAGCGGGAGCCGTATCATCCGGGACCTGATATCGTGACAGCCCCAGCATACGCAGCCGGTCCATGAACATGCACGAGGCCACATTGAGCTTCCACGCATCATGCTCTTTCACATATCCCAAACGGACTTCAAGCATCGTAGCGGGAGCCGTTGGGAAAAGCGTTCCGGGGCAATTCAGCGAGAACGCGGACGTCGTGAACGACAGGCTTTCCCCCTCGGTCTGTATCGATGCACCCTGAAAATGCTGCGGCCTGAATTTTTCATTCGCTAAAAACTCATTCCAATCGTTCAGTGTTCCTCCGTAATTCATCCGGATATGATCCGCAGACTCCCGCATATCAAGCTCCGTATACATATCCAGCGCCGCCATGCCGGTATCCTTCATCAATGATGCGCATCCGTCGGGCAGAGGGAGCGTCAGTGTCGCCATATAGTTCCGCGCGTACGGCAGCCACCATGCCCGGAAAATCCAGACCCTGCCGTAACTGTCGGTAATCGTTTTCTCCCGTTCCGGCTGACCATAGGACAGAATGCGTACTTTATCCCCGCCGACGGACCGGGTAAAGGGAACAGCCTTCAGGATATAATCCATCTGCAGCTGCCCGTTTGTGATAAAATCCGCAAAAGAGCTATTGCTCGACCGTCGTATCCGTGATACGATATACGGCATCTGTATGCCGAACCGGATATAGGCGTTTGAACCCACATCGATATTCTTGGAATAGACAGCAGCATTCGTATGCCATTTACCGGCTGCATCCTCACGGACGAGTGACGGATTGAACAGCGAAACCCGGTCGTAGCGTATCTTCCCGGCGCCGTCACCATCGGGAAATAAAGTACCGGGTGATTTAACCTTAATAGCCTGCAGCGAACGGACACAGTAGTCATGCACATTGGAAACGATAAGACGGTACAGCGATATGCTGTCGATCGGCAATGCCGCTGAATAATCGCAATAGCCAATCTGCTTGCGCTCGGTATCCGGCATGACATAGTCAAACCGCCGGCGGTATTCAGCAACAGAAAGCTTCACCGATTCCACCTCGGTTATCGGCAGCGCGAAATTCAGATTTTCATTCCGGGATTTCATCACGACAATGCCGATCACGTTCCCCGATGCGTCCACCAGCGGTCCGCCGCTGTTGCCCGGCGACGCCGGTGCTGAATACCGCAGCCATTTCCATTCGCCGCGTTCATCTTCCGGTGTAACCGAAGTGAGCGTCCCGTCGCGGATAACGACTCCTTCCCCGAGTGCGTTTCCGACGGTAAAAACGTCCATATTCATATCAGCCGTGCCGTTCGTACCGAGCCAGCTCCTGTTGCCGACGGCGGCGGTGAATTGTATGAAATCACGTTGTTTTGAATATCGCAGTATCTCGCCGAATGGGACCACCGTTCCGGACGAGTCACGCAGAAGCAAAACCGTATTCCCTTCCATACCCGCTTCGAATACGTGGGCGGCAGTAATAAATGTATTCGAACCGACCGCAAATGCTGTGCCGATGGATTGATATTTATCGGTACGTTCACGGTACGGTAAAAGTTCGAACGGCAGCGGACGTTCGTATCGCAGCGGATCGTCCACCGGTTTCGGCAGAACAACCTCATATACACAACGGACAACAGTATCAGCTGTTTTTTTATCAAGCGTAGCGGCCGGCAGCATCGCGGTCAGAAGCACAAACACCTTCAATCCATGAAACATCCCGTCCTCCCATTGCACTGAGCGTGTGAGTAACTAATGAGATTCTATTGCACGTCGGTTTTTTGTCAATGCCTGGCCTGTCTTATGTCACGCCATCTGCTCGTACTTTGCATAAGCTGCACATTCTGCGCTGTTCGACTAAGGCTCAGCGTCGCCATGCGTGTATTGTCACTGGCATGCCATCATGTATCCTTGCAGTTTCGGAAAACGTCCCGCGCTATGCAACACATTTACGTATATACAGACAGGGAGGCAATATGGCACTGATTACACTTCAATTCCCCGTAACCGATCTGCGCGGCAGAATAGGCAATCTCGTCATCTGCAGATGGAAGGGTGTTCTCTATGCCCGGCGGTATGTCTCCTATAACCGCAGCAACACGCCCGCGCAGGCACACCGGCGCACCTCGTTCAGGAACGCCGTGCTGGCATGGCAGAATCTTGCTAGTGATGATAAACAACGCTGGTCGCAGGCGGCCGCTCATGTGAATATGAGCGGATACAACCTGTTCATCAGCCGATACATCTCCGGTATTGATGCCGCCGAAGGCCGGGATGCCCCGACCCATGAACGGGACGGCTTCGCTTCCGGTTCGTACCTGCTCCGTTTCCCATCCGCTTGCGCGCCGCTTGTATGCCGTCAGTATCCGCCGCTCATACCGTCTATCGTCCTGAGCACATCCTCGGCGTGACCGTCCACCTTCACCTTCTCCCACACCTTCACCACTGTACCGGCGGGGTTGATGAGAAACGTGGTACGCACAATACCCATATATTTTTTACCGTAGTTGTTCTTTTCCTGCCACACGCCGTATTTCTTTATCACCGATTTCTTTTCATCGCTGAGAAGCGTAATGCCGAGTTTGCTTTTCTCCGCGAACTTCGCGTGACTTTCACAGCTGTCCGCGCTGATGCCCGCGACTGCGGCGTTACGTTTCGTCAAATCCCCGAGACTTTTTGTAAAACTCACCGCTTCAATGGTACAGCCCGGCGTACTGTCTTTCGGGTAGAAATAGAGCACGAGCCATTTCCCCGTGAACGAACCGAGCGATACCTTTTCACCGTTCTGATCCGGAAGCGAGAATACCGGCGCCTTTTTGCCTATGGTAACCATCATCACGTCCCTGTTATTTCCCTGACATCTTCGATACCGATTGATTATCCTGCTTCATGAGCGTAAGCCTGAATGCCGCCATCTCCACGGCGTTACGGACAAGAAGGATATCCCCCGCAAGCACCGGATGATTCCACGTTTTACCTTTAATCGCCTGGATACGCGCGGATTCCATGAACCGGTCGGGAATGGCGGGAACCAGCGCCAGTTCGCCGCGCTCCGAAAGCACCAGCAGCAGATCCTGATCCGCGAGCAGGAGCAGCCATCCGCGATAGCGATTTCCTTTCCACACGCGCCTGCCGTCTTTTACCGTGATACAGGCGATACTCGAACCGTCAAAGCCGTATGCGTAACCTTTATGAATGATGAAGTCGTTGAAGTTGAGTTTTAATTCAGAGGAATTCCATATGTTTTTTACGGACCATGAGTCGTTATGATTTGAAACGGCGATACGGCGAATACCAATCTCCCCGTCGGCACTCAGAAGTATATCGTTCCCGGTGACGGCCGGCTGCAGGATCCGGTCATCAGATTTCCAGTCATATTTCCAGAGCTGTTTTCCGCCAACCGGCTCAACGCTGACCACGCCGGAATCACTCATGAGTAGTATCTGCGCAATACCGTCGATGGTCACCGGATGCGGCGAGCTGTAGCTTTTCCCGCCGTTCGCGCCCGCCCACTTCTGTTTCCCGCTCGCGATATCATATGCAACCAGTTTTCCGGTAAGCGATATGATCACGAGATCACCGGCCACGAGCGGCGAGCCTGTGAAGCCCCATGTCAGCGCTTTGATGCCCGCATCGGCGGCGGCATTGCGCGACCATAATACTTTACCGCTTCCCGCATCAAGCACGTTGAGTATTCCGGTGCCGCCGAGCGTGTACACGCGTCCGCCGGCAAGTGTCGGCGTTGCGCGCGGACCGGGGCCTGCATGTGAGTCGTAGAAACGCGCTTTATCGCGGTGTTGCCACACCGGCTTGCCGTTCGATATGTTATAACAGGAAACGATTTCATAATCGCCAAGCTGTTCCTGCGTAAAGAACACATCGCCCTGCACCGCAAATGACGAGCATCCCGGTCCGACGGGACTGCGCCACAGCAGAACCGGCGGCGATACCGTCCAGTTCGTGGCAATTTTCACCCCGCGGATAATACTGTCCCGCGCGGCGCCGCGGAATCCGGGCCACTGCACTTTTGTATCCGTTGCTTTGCCCGACGGCAGCAGTGCGGACGATTCAGTTCCGGTTTTTGCCAGCATGCGTTTTTCATGCGTCGGCGCCCAGCGCCATGCAAATGCGTGATTGAGTTCCGCGTCCATGCCGTCGGTGCGAAGACATATCCAGAAACCCGATGCCAGCAGAATGGCCGCGACCATGGTAATGCGCCGGGGAACATCGGGGAGACTGCCGAAAGCGATTGCCCAGACGATGAACACCAGACAGACGACGGGAACCGAGAACAGGATGAACATCAATCCCATGTTCGCCGTTGCTATAGAAACATCAAGCAGGAACGATGTTCCGACAAGCGCCGCTATCACAAGGATGAAAGCCCCCCAGCGATCGAGCATCGGCGCCCTGCTGAAAAAAAGCCACCACACGGCAAGCGCCAATCCGCCGATAAGGCCGGCAAACACCGCTATCTGCAAAGCATCAGGCACAATGACCGGAAGTACGAATCTGATAATCCACTGCAGCGATACAATAATTATTCCGGGGACGAGACGCAGTCCACGTTTCTTTCCGGCAGCATCTTGCGGTTCCGACATAACGACCTTCCTTATACAATTACATGATGATGCCGATTATAATTCCGCAAGCCGGTCCCGTCAAGACTCCTTCGACGCAAAAAACAATAATACCCCCGAAAATGCGCGCTGTAAATCGAACAGGTCTTCAAACCGGTTTGATTGGAAGGAGTGTCTTGTACCGCATTCCCGGGGGTGTTATTGCAAAGAACTGATGTCGTGCGTAGACGCTATTTCTTCGGAGCGTCCTTCATCATGCCGCCCATGCGGCCGTCATGCTTCATGGGGCATTCCGGCGGGCAATTCGTACCGTTCGGCGGCTGCATACGATGTTCCATCATGCGGGGGTCCATCATTCGATGCATCATACCCGGATGCATCATACCGGGACCGCCTTTGACGGCGCGCACAATGCCTCCTCCGGCCACAATTGCCGAAGACAGCCAGAGCAGAATTGCAACCACAAGACCGAATGACTTCAGGCCCTGTGACTGCACCTTCTCTCTGACGAAAAGCACGAAAAAACTCACGGTGAGCAGTACCGTTACGGGTACTGCCGCGAACAGAACTGGATAATGCATAAAACCTCCTTGTGGTTTACTGATTCCTTAGACACCGCGTCTGACGCATTTGTTCCAAATAGTTAACGTCGCCATACGTAAACGGTCCGCTGCCTCCGTCACTCCGGACGCTTGACGATGTACGTAATGCACGGTATAGTAACGCGCAAGACTGGCGCACGAGAAGGACATACATATTCATCAATCTTTTTTATCTACTTTCAGGGCGTTGCGCAACAGGAACTACCGGCTGTTCTTTGCGGGACAGGGCATATCAACTGTCGGAAGCCTCATGCAGATGATCGCGCAGAGCTGGCTCATCTACCGTCTCACCAACTCCCCCCTGATACTCGGCCTTGTCGCATTTGCCGGCCAGATCCCGGCCATATTCGTAACACCCCTCGGCGGACTACTGAGCGACCGGGCCGACCGGCGAATCATCCTGATCGCGGCTAACATCACATCAATGGCACTCGCTTTTGTACTCGCGATCCTCGTACTTTCAAAAACCGTAGCACCATGGCACATTATCCTGATAAGTGTGATATCCGGCATCGCGTGGACATTTGAAATGACAACACGCCATTCATTTATACCGGAAATGGTCGATAAAAAAGAGGACCTCGGCAACGCCATTGCGCTGAATTCCGTTCTGTTCAATGTGGCGCGGCTCATCGGTCCCGCCATCGCTGGAGTACTCATCGCAACAGCGGGAGAAGGCATATGTTTCATCCTGAATGGCGTAAGTTTCATCACTGTAATAGCCGCCCTCATGATGATGAACCTGAAGAAGCGCGATCATACGGCGCATAAACACCCGCTCAAAGAATTGAAAGAGGGATTCCGGTCGGCGTTCGGGTCCGTGGCGATACGGTATATCATATTCCTCATGGCATTCATCAGTCTAACCGGCTCCGCGGTAATGGTCCTGTTGCCGGTATTCGCCAAGGAAATACTCCACGGCAGCGCGCAGACATTCGGGCTCCTCACCGGCGCCGTGGGACTGGGCGCGCTGACAGGCGCTTTATATATGGCGTCACGAAAAACGGTACGCGGACTCGGGACCATAATTATCGCGGCGCTCATGCTGTACGGCACGGCACTCATCGCGGCGTCCTTCACTGGTATTGCCCTTGTCACCATGCTGTTCCTCGTCCTCTGCGGCGCGGGAACCATGCTTCACACGGCGTCCTCAAACACCATTATCCAGACGGTCACCGAGGACGATGTGCGGGGAAGAGTGATGAGCTTTTTCCTGCTTTCATTCTCGGCATTCGGACCGCTCGGCAGTCTCATCGCCGGATGGCTTGCGGGTATTTTCGGCGTAAGGATAGTGCTCCTGTGCGGCGGTGTATCTACGCTCGTTGCGGGAATCGTTTTCCTTGCGGTACTGCCGGAGATACGGAAACATCTGAAACCGGTATATATAAAGAAAGGCATCATTCCTTCTGATACCGCCGCGGATGTAAAATAAGTATCCCGTCTCACCCCATGGACTTCTGGCGGATCAATCAGACGCCTGCAATTCTGTAATGCACCGTCCACTGTACCGAACGGACTGTTTTTAATTTTCCCGCGAGATTATACCAGCCCTGTTTCTTTTCCTTTTCATCAAAATAATTCCATTCATCCAGGTAGCTAAATCCCGGTCCGAACAATTCAAAATCACGGCTTGTCCGGATGCCATAGGTAAAAAGCGCATCTTTGTCCATGTGCAGCTGCCGTTTGAACTTCCACCGGAAATACGGATGCTCAAGCCGTTTCACCCATGAGAAATTGAAAACCTCGGCGACAAGTTCACTATCCGGGAATTTCCTCTGCAGCGCAAGCAGCAGCGACTTTACGCCGGCCTCAGTGAGGTACATAAAAAGCCCCTCGGCATATATAATCACGGGACGGTTATTCCGGTCGACCCCGTTCATCCACTCATGATCGAGCACGGAGGCTGCAATATTCCGCTCCCGGGGACGCGGCGATAGAAGCTCTTCGCGCAGCCTTATGACCGGAGGAAGATCGATATTATACCAATCAATCGTACCATTATCGATGCGCGCAAACCGCGTATCAAGACCGCAGCCGAGATTGATCACAACGGCATCCGGATGTTTTCCGATAAACGCCGCAATATACCTGTCAAACGCCCGTGTGCGAAGCCCTATGGTCACCGGCAGCCGTTTCGGGAGAGCACGCCGCACCATTGCCCGGAGCATTGCGCTGTCGGTGTCCCTGAACTGTTCGTCAAGCACACGGACAACGGCAACAGAAACAGGATCGTTGATCACGGGGTTACGGGACACCGTCTCGATCGCACGGGCATACAGCGGCAGGAACAGTGTTTCCGATACCGATGAAAAATTGATTGCACGCATGATGCAACTCCGGTATTATTTACTGCCTGGCGGAGACATCGCCTCACGAAGCGCGCTGACGATATCGTCTTCCAATGTTGCCACGCCTTTGATAACCCACGGGCCTCCGTTCTGCCAATGCGCGATGAAGCTCCCGGCGGTTTCTCCCGTTGCGGGAACAATCTCGCTGATATCAAGTACTACTTCCGTCCCGCCGTCGATGAGCGCCAGAGACGAAAATAATTTAACAACCGGTCCGAGCTCGCGGACGGTAATGCTGAGTATGCGGTCTGATGCCGCTATATTCGTTGCCGCAAACGCGTGCAGCTCCGCCGCAGAAAGATCTAGTGCCGGCCGGCCGCCGATGCTCCGGAATATCCTGTATTTTGAAAAACAGCGTGCCGTGGAAAAGAACCGTTCTATCCCGCGCTCGGCCGCGGCTTCACGCAATGGGACATCCTTCTGGTTCAAACGCCATCGCGTCCCCCACAGGATGACCATCGAAATCTTCTCGTCACTCCCCTGACACCGGGGCTTCCCGCCTGATTGCCCGTTTACGAAAAATCGGGTACTGGCACAGCCGGATAGCATCGGAATTACAAGCAATATTAATAGTAATAGATTGGTATTTATCTTTTCTTCGCATGTCATGCTTCAAGTATAGTGCCTACGTATCGTTGCGTCAAGACAAAATTCACGGAGTGTGGGCCCCAAAACTCCGGACATGTTCAACAAACCCAAGCTCCAGCGGCCCATACATTTTCAGCTCACCATCTGTTTCGCCTTTCCTTTCTTCCAGTCCGCGTCGAACATCCGCGGTACTGACACACCGGCGAACGGTTTCTTAGCCCGGTCTATTTTCTTTACCTTATCAATAACCAGTCCAGCGAGCGCGTCGAAATATCCCCACACGGCGACACCGCGCGGATAGAAGCAGAGGTTATTGCCGTTGAACGTCTCAAAGAAACTGCGCGCTTCCTGCGAGTTCGTCGTTGTCTGCCAATCCCAATACCGGTCGGCGAGATACCGCAGGTCCACACCGCGGTAAAACGCGGCGATATCGCGAAGCATGTTCATGGATATCCAGCCGGGATTCCGCGATGCTCCGGCGAGACCTTCCATTGCTTTCACGTCGGTCATCATCGAATTAAGGAAATCACTGTGCACGCATCCGTATTCCCGCAGGCAGCGTTTCGCGGCAACAACGAGATCCTTTTTGATCTTCACATCGTCAAGCCCGAGATCATGCCCCACCATATCGAGCGGAGCCTGTCCGTTAACGGTATAGATATGCGCGGCGTCCCATCCGGGTATCTCGGCGAGGTCGTATTTCTCGCCCGTCCACGCGTTGACGACACCTTCGGCGCTCTTGTCGAGAAGCGTCACGAAGTGATCCTTCCTCCATCCTTTCTTTTCGATGATGACGGTTATCTTTGCGGCGATCTTTTTGTACCTGAGCGCGAGCTTCGTCTCTCCGAGCATGGTGAGCATCTCCGCGCCGGTGCGGTATGACGCCACGGTCTTCACGGCGAGATAGATCTGCTCTTTGCCGAACTGAACCGCAGGCGATGCGTCATCGATGGTGTTCGCAACGCCTTTGTCGGGTATGCCGTTGCCCGTGGTGTCGCACGCCTCAATGAACGCGAGATATTTTTTGAGGATATCCTTCTTGCGTTTTACAATAGCCTTATCCCCCGTACGTTTCATGTATGCATACAGCAGTATTATATAATTCGTCGTCTCCTCAACTTCCATCTCGTGATGATAGATCTGACCGTTCACCGCGCCATTTCGCCCCATGTCATGCGACAGGAACAGCGTACCTTTTCCGCGCTCTCCGAGACATTTTGTTCCGTCTTTCGAGAAATCCGGCCAGTTCTCGAGTTCAATACCGAGCAGTTCCGGCCACACCGCCAGATAGAACGGCGCCTGCGTGAACTCCACGTCAACCGTTGAATGATAATAGCAGCTCCCCTCCCACACCGTGAACCAGTCACGCCCGTCCTCCACTACCCACCACGAATCGAGAAGCCACGCATGCAGCGTCTGGGCGAAAAGGTTATTGACGCTTTTTGCGCAGTTATTGTTCATGACAATGCCGTCGACGTTCGCCGCATTGTCGAACAGCGCCGACGGATTCTTCCGCGCCCATGTTGTTACCGCATCAAGGTCTTTGAATGATTCGATGTATTTGAACGGCCGCGGCGTATGTTTTATCTCGAGCAGCGGTGCGCTGTGCGTACACCACGACAACGCGAGCGTATCCTCCGCCCCGCCGAGTTTTACTTTTTTCACAAAACGTTTACCGGCGCATACACCGTCCGTGACCACGATGCGGTCGCGCTGCTTCACCGGCGTGCGTTCGATCTTCCGTTCCTTATGTCCTTCGCTCTCGGGAACATTGACGACGGTCTTCACGCTGTCGAACACCATATCGATACTGTCCGCACCGCTTTCTTCGACGGTGATAGCGTCACCTGCAAATTCGATGAATACTTCGACATCGTCAACCTTCACATCGTTCTTCATCCAGCGGAACTGACCTTTGAGCTTCGAGGCGGAAAGTCGCAGTCCCATCACCGGCGTTGTGGAGAATGCATTATCACGCGGACGGAACGGAACGGCGATGGAAAGCTCCAGCTTCACCGTACTCGCCGGATCGATGCCCATGACCGACATCGTGCATGGGGTAAGCCGCTGGTCGTAGAAGAAAAAATTGCCGCCGTCCGCACAGAGCGGCAGCGTGTATTCTTTTCCGGCGATGATGACGCCCGCCTTCAGATTGAGCACCGGGGCGGACGTAAATTCATCGAACCGGATGATGTTGCACCGTTTGTTCGCCGGATCGATGATGATGCCGTGACGTGAACCGGGGACTGAAAAACCGTTTGCTATCAATTGCATGAGATGTCTCCTGAAATGTAATTATTTCCCATTTTTTGCGATGTAGCCGTCTGGATCGATAACCGCCCAGAACGCCTCTTTGGGCCGTCCTTTACGGTCGAACAGCATCGGATGATTGATCCTTCCCTTCACGGGAAAATTATTGAGCCATGAATCGCCGTCCGTCACGCCCCAGACCGCCACACGCGTGATGACATCCTTATGCTTTTTAAATACCTGAAAGAGCTTTGCATACGTCAACGCCTGCGTCCTGAGAAGCTCCTCCGGCGCGCCGTCGCGGTACGGATTATCCTGCTTGTCGCCCCATTTGAACAGACTCACATCAAGCTCGCTGATGGAAACCTTCACGCCGGAGGCAGCTATCGCCTCGATGGCATACTCCACGTCATTCGGGTCTATCCACGCGTCCACATGCATCTGCATTCCCACCTCGTCGATGCGTACACCGGCGGCTTTTATCCTGCGTACAAAATCAGCCGACGTCTTCGCTTTTGAAAAATCAAGATACTTCCCTTCCTGCGCATAATCATTGTAGACCAGCCGCACGCCCGGCATAAACTCGTCGGCATACTGGAACGCCTTCACGATAAAGTCCTCACCGATGATCTTGTACCATTGCGAGTCCGTACGGAAACCGCCGGTCTTATGGTCAGCCGCCGCTTCATTGACGACATCCCAGCTCACCGCGGCTCCGGCGAAATGCTGTGAAAGTGTTTTGATATGGTCGCGCATGCGTTCGAGCAGCGCATCGCGGCCTATCGTTGCGCCATTATCATCGGTGAATATCCATTTCGGCGCCTGGCTGTGCCATACGAATGTGTGCCCGTGAACGGCAAGACCGTTCTTCTTCGCATAGGCAACGGTCGTATCGGCTTCATCAAACCGATATACGTCTTTTTTCGGATGAGTTGCATCCCATTTCATGGAATTACCCGGCGTGACGCCGGCGAAGTGACGGCGAATCAGTGCATCCCACTTAGCCAGGACCGCGGGGTTTACGCCGCCCGCAGTGATGGGAAAATATGACGCATACGTATCCTTGAGCGACGGCAATGTTGTGTGATCGACGAGTGCTGCAGGCATCACGGCTGTCACCTCCGCGGTTTTCGCTTCTTCAGCGCTTAGTTGTTTTTCAAGATCAGCTATCACCATGTTCGCAATATCGAACTCCTGCCGCTGTGCTCCCGCGTGCAACGTGAAATTGATACTTCCCGACGGATGCGATTCCTTCGCTGTGTAAACGAACACGAACCGCTTCCAGTCTTTCCCGGCGACAATCGGCGACTGTACGAGCGCGTCGTAGGGGGAAGCGCTTTTCTGCAGCTTCATAAGAAGCTCGGTCTTGTCCCCTTCGGCATCGACAGCCCGGGCGCTGAACGATATAACGATGACATCATCCGCTTTAATGCCCTCCTGAATCGAAGCGTTCATCGCGATGCCCCACGGCTTATCGCTTTTCGCCGCCACTTTCACGCGCATCGCCCGGGGGAATGCATCGTCAGTAAGAGCAATTATACCTGAAGTCACCGCACCGCTGCCGGTAAGTGCCGCTTCGGATGCAGGCGAAATCAAAGAGACCGCTTTAACAGCAGTACAGAATCCGGATGCAATGGACAACAATGCAACCAGCGCAGACATCGCAAATACTCTCATACCGGCAATCCTCCTCACAGCTTTTTAACCGTGTCGCCTTCGTAAACTTTCGGACGTATCAGAATACGGGTATCGTCGGGAATACGTTCATCGTCAATCTGCGCATAGATGATATCAGTCAGCGCCTGAGCGCATTCTTCCGCCGGCTGCGACATCGCGGTAAGATCATGCGGCTTCGTCCTCTGCATGTCGACGGGAAATTCAGTGAAGTGTGATGGAATGCGGGTATAGCCGACATTATCATACCCGAGTACCGACACATCGTGCGGCACATCGAACCCCGCATGCTCCAGAAGCGCGATGAGCGCCTTCGCTACAATATCGTTGTAGCAGAAAAACGCACTTACCTTCTCTACGCGTATCAGCCGCTTCAGCCGGTCATTCCAATCCTTCGGCAGCATCTGAAATCCGCCGAGTACATCCTCTACGGCGAGTACGCCCGCTTTTCGCACCGCATCGCCGAACGCCGCGCGGCGTATGCGCCCGAGCGGCAGATGGTTCGTACCGTACCCTTCGATAAAGCATAATCGCTTATGCCCCCGGCGCACAAGATACTCTACACCGGCAACGGCACCGGCAGCGCTGTCGAACGATACCGAAGGATATTTACCCGCACCAAAGTCGCTTTCCAGAAGTACGAACGGTATGAGATGATCGCGCAAGGTCTTCAATCCGGCCATGAACGTATCTTCATCGATGCGATACGGTGATTTTATCACGATCCCTGCGGGGTTGTATGTCACACATGCCTTGATGTGGAGCGCCCAGAGACGGTTCTCCGCATCGGCGGCAAGATGAAAAAACGTATGCCGTTTCTTATCCGCGGAGAAATGAGCCTCGAGCTTTTCTAGAATATCCGAAAAGAGATACCCGTGTTCGGGAATGATGCTGATGATGACATCGTGCCTGTCGATATAGCGTGTGCATTTTCTGCGGTCGGCAAGATAGATGCCTGACGTGCCTTTTGAATAGAGTACCCCTTCTTCGATAAGGTCGCTGATTGCGCGCATGACTGTTGAACGGGTAAATCCATGCTTAGCGGCAATATCGCGAATGGATAGAAAACGGTCGTCGTCATGGATATCGGTGGTCAATATCTCACCGCTTACAATGGTCTTTTTCGCTTCAAAGCGTTTTTTATATTCGATGCTGTTTTGTCTTGCCTTCATCATTGTCTCATTTATGGGACAGTTAATATACAGTAATACATTTATTATCAATTGTCAAGAAGAAGTTGGAAATCATTGACTTTCCCCCCTGTCTGCATATACTATAGTAATTATCGAATAACAGGATGACTACAATGCCGAAACAGAAAATAGCCGACGCACTGAAATCACGCCGCATACTTGTTTCCGACGGGGCCTGGGGCACGTTCTTCCAGAAGAAAGGCCTCAAACCGGGAGAATGTCCCGACGCATGGTGCCTGGAACGTCCCGCCGACGTCCTTGATGTGGCGAAAAGCTATGTCGATGCCGGAGCGGATATGATAGAAACGAACAGCTTCGGCGCGAACCGGTACAAGCTCATCCATTTCGGCCTTGAAGGTAAAGTATCCGAGATCAATCAGGCGGCGGCACGACTTTCACGCCAGGCCGCCGGTGACGACCGCTGGGTCATCGCATCGATGGGCTCGACGGGCAAGATGATAATGACCGGTGAGGTGACCGCCGATGATCTTACCGCGGCGTTCGCCGAGCAGGCCGTTGCGCTTGAAAAAGGCGGTGCCGATGCCGTCTGCATCGAAACGTTCAGCGATATCGAGGAAGCCGATGCCGCCATACGCGCGGTGAAGGAAAATACGAAACTCGAGATTATCTGCACGTTCACGTTCGAACGCAATCCGAAAGGCGAATACCGGACGATGATGGGTGTCTCGCCCGAAGATGCGGTTAAAGCGCACGTCGCCGCCGGAGCGCACATCAGCGGATGCAATTGCGGCAACGGCATACGCGGCATGATAGATGTTATCCGCAGCATGCGCACCGTAGACAAAACGACACCGCTTCTCGTCCATGCGAACGCGGGACTGCCGAAAAATGTGAACGGCGTCGATATATTTCCCGAAACGCCGGATGAAATGGCGTCACAGGTACGTGCGATCATCGATGCGGGAGCGAACATCATCGGCGGATGCTGCGGCACCACGCCCGAACATATACGCGCCATACGAAAGGTCGTTGACGGATTACGCGCGTAATCGTCTTGACCATTGCGCGTAAAGCGGGTATACTCAATCCACCGGAGGATTTTATGAAACACGGTATCATCATACTCTGTATCCTGTCAGCGGCACTGTTCTCCAAAGGTACTGACGGCATCGCCGGGTATAAAAATCTTCGCTGGGGCATGGCGCCCGATGAAGTAGGCAGATTATTCCTCGCAACGAATGCCGCCGCCAAAGACGCCGTTTACGGCAAGTCATGGGGCAGTGTGGTCATCGCGAACAGCACCGTATGCGATAAATATCTTGATGATTTCCGGCAGGTTGTCATCGGGGCCTTTTACTTCAAGAACAGACTGTACCGCATCGATATCGCCAACTACGCCGGACAGATGTATGAAGACCTCAATTTCAGCAGTCCGATATCGCTGCAGCAGAAGGATAAACTCATACAGTCGTTCCGCGACCTCTACGGCGACCCGGACCGCAACGACAAGCCCTTCTTCGTCTATGACAAGATAATGTATTACGATTCACTCGCATGGTGGACCGGTGACACTGTTTCAGTGTCACTCCTCACCCGGGAAGTGCCTATCATCAAAAAGACATACTCATACCGCATCAGTTATTATCATGAGCCCGTACTGAAAGAGATCGGCTCGTACCGGAACGAGACCGATATCGCAAAACTGCTCGATCTGAAATGACCGGCAGCCTCCCCGCGTTCACGCTAACCGTCCTGCCGGATGACGCCGACCCCTCGCTGCTCGGCGACGACATGTCCGTTCCGTTCGGCGAACCTTCATTTCCGTATCTGCCCGACATCTATTACCGCAATGAAAACGGCATTTTTCCGCTCATCGTAAAACAAAAAGACCTGCAAGCTCCCGCATCGCCCGCGCTCATCATCACTGAACCGTGCACGCCGTATGAGGGATATCTTTATAAAACACTCGTCTTTCAGTCGTTTGACGCGCTCGTGTTCCATCAGAAGATACTGATGCTCGCCCGGCTCAAGGATCTTGACGCCGCTCGCTTCGACACCGAACGCGACATGCTCCTCGCCATGCTCTGTCTGCCGCGAACCTATATCGACAATGCGTTCATCGACTTCACCGCCGGTCTCGATGACGCCACGATTGTGTATCTCGCCGAAAACGGCATCGCTGAACGCGGTATCGCCGCACTGAAACGCTTCAACATCAACGAAATTTACATGCTCACCAAGGAACTCCTCCGTTTCCGGATGAACCAGAACCATTTCATCGACCTCATCGAACTCCTGCGGCGCATCAAGCTCATGCTGACCACGGAACTCTCCGATATTTTTTTCCGCTGGGACATCCAGCATATAGTTGAAAGCCAGCTTCAGGACCGGGAGAAATACGAACGTATCTACGGACTGCTTTATGCGTTTGTCTATCCGCGCTACACGAGCATGCGCGCACAGTTCAACGCACTCGCGTCGCGCGCCATGGCGCAAAGCGTTACGGTCAGCACCGACACGTATTTTGAGACGAAAGAAATACACATAGCCGTTGCGGGAACATCGCATCGGGAGCTGCACACACGCCTGCACGCGGCCGCCGAACTGCCGCTCCGCGAGTTCTTCGAGGTCGTCGCCGGCAATGAGAAAAAGCACGCGTCTGCCGCACGTGTCAGAAAACGACCGGGGCCGGGGAGGAAAAAACATGCTACTTGAAAAAGCCGTTGAACAGCGCCGCGGTGTTCTGCTCCGTTTTGACAACGGCGTCACACTCCGTGTCACCAAGGAACTTTTTCTCTCCGCCGATCTCGCGGTAGGCAAATCGATAACCGACAGCGACTTTGAGCGCATCAATGAGGCCGCCCTCTTTGAACACGCATTCGCGTACGGTCTTCGCGTGCTCACCCGCGCCGCGCGCAGTGAGTTCCAGGTACGCCGGAGACTTACCGCCAAGGGTTACGATGAAGCGCTGGTGGACGCGGTGATATCACGTCTTCTTGAGATGCAGTTCCTCGACGACATACACTATGCAAAACTGCTCGTGGACCATTATCGCGGCAAGATGCGGAGCACGAAAGAGATCATCTTCCGCCTCCGCCTCGCGCATATCGACTCCGACATCATCGACGACGTCATGAGCACCTCGCGGTCTGCCGCCGAACGTGAAGCGCTTGACGCCATGATACGGAAGCACTACCGTTTCTATGAACACGGCGACCTTGAAAAACTTCAGCGTATGCTCGCACGGAAAGGATTCTCATTATCGCTGATAAAAACCGCCATCGCCGACTATCGTGCGTCGCTCGCGTCGGGAGAAAACGCATGATGTCGCGTTTAGCAGTCCCGCTTGTGTGCGCATGCAGTCTTCTTCTGGTGACCGGGTGCATTACGACGCAATCGGTTATCATCACACCGCCGAAAGATGATAACGCCGCACTGGTAAGCAGGCTGTCAGTTCCGATGCTCCCCTCGGCATTCATCTCCGGCAGCGCATTTTACAAAGACGCCTCATACGATATACCGCTGCAGTTCACCTTCCTCAATGACGGGAAGGACCGCAGACGCATCTCCGTGAAAGACGGCATTCTCGGCGCGCTCATCGCCGATATCATCATGATATCCAACAGCATCAACGCCGATGTACCGTACCTGCGGACGAATTTCCGGGGTTCGATGACATCGATGCGGTTCAACATACCGTTCTTTGAAAATCCGGCGGCACTGATGCCGCTCATGCAGCTCACGTTCATCGACACGAACCGGAGCAACGCAGTCCGGTCGGTAATCGCCACGAACGGCGGCACTGAAGTAATCGTTGATTATGAAAAGTTCCGTGACACCATAGCGGTAGCACCGAACGGCTCGATACAGTCATTCACACGCACCGCATACAACAGCGAATTCACGGCGCAGTTCCGCGATTATACATCAGAGAGCCCGCTGCCGCGCACGGTGATACTTACGACAAAAAAACCGCGGACCGAACTCAGACTTCATCTTGATACGCTGCTGCCGGGAGAACATCTTATCTGGAAGGACGCGCAGTTCCGGTAACGTCACCGCAGCGCTGACGGCGCCTTGCCCCAGAAACGCTTGAATGTCCGTGAAAAATGATATTGATTGGTGAAGCCGAGGTAATCGCTCACCTCGCCCACCGACATGTCGCTCTGCGTGAGCATCAGATGCGCCCGTTCTATCTTGCACTTCATGAACGCCCGCATCGGCGGCATGCCGAGTATGGCGGTGCATTTGTGCGTGAACGAACTTTCACTCATACCGAGCGCCTCTGCCATAGCGCTTATCGAAAGAGCGTGTGTGATGTTGCGTTGAAAGAGATTAACCGCGCGGGAACGGAATCCGGACAGGAGCGAGAGGTCCACGAATTCGCGGGCAAGCACATCCTGCGGCAGCGCTCGCACCATCTCCCAGAAAAACGAGAGCGCACAGGCGTTCTGGAGCTGCGACGAGGCGATATCCTCGCGTGCGTTCTCATCGCGCATGCGCTTGATGATGGCGCTGAATACGCCGGCATTATCGATAAATGTCTGCTGAGCCGGTTTCACGTCCGGTGCAAATATGCTCATCGACACATCGCCGCCGCTCATAGCCTTGAGACATTGGAAGCCGAGGCTGTAATATAACAGCCCGCGTTCGCCGGTATCCTCGTGCCAGTCACCCGGCTTTACGATGAGAAGGCCGCCCTTCTCGAGTGTCATCGGCTGCGTATTGAGCTTCGTCTGATACACGCCGCTGCCGATATAGATTATTTCATAGTGCTGATGCTGATGCGGTTTGAACGCGATACCGTCGACGACATCGATGATGCTGAAATTCGTGAACAGCGGCGTTACCGTAAGGAGCTGCGAACTCCGGCGTTCCGTAGTGACATGCGTACGGCGCGTCACCGCCATGGAGTAAACCTCATGCGCCGCGTAAAGAATGACCGGAGTTCTTTTTTAATACCGTCTCGGTCGAGTGAAAATCTTTTTATGAGCGCCTCGCGTGAACCCGTTTCGACGAACATATTGGGCACGCCGAGTATGCGTGCCGGCACCTGCACACCGTGTTTCGCGAGAATCTCAAGCACCGCGCTACCGATGCCGCCGGCCGTAACGCCTTCCTCGACTATCATCACCCGCTTGTATTTTTTCGCCGCCGCGACGACAGCTTCCTCATCGAGCGGCTTAAGCGATATGAGATTCACGAGCGTCAGCGGAATATCTTTGTGCACGTCCTGCATCGCGGTATAACACGCCGCGAGCGTAGACCCGAACGTGAACACAACACCCTGTTTCCCTGTCATCACCGTGTGCGCTTTGCCGGGCGCTATCGTTTCCGGAAAGAACGTATCCGGGAGTGCCGGCACCGCGTCCTTCGGGTAACGGATTGCCACGGGGCACGTGCGGCTGAGCGCGAGCGCAAATATTTTTTTGAAATCGGCCTCGCCGGACGGCGCATAAATCTCGATATTCGGCACGATGCGCAGAAACGCGAGATCGAATATACCCTGATGCGTTTCGCCGTCCTCGGGGACAATGCCGGCGCGGTCGATGGCGATTATCACCGGAAGTTTCATGATGGCGATATCGTGAATGACACTGTCGTAGGCGCGCTGAAGGAAGGTCGAGTACACGGCGACGACAGGTTTCAGGCCGCCGAGCGCAAGCCCGGCCGCGAATGTAAGCGCGTGCCCCTCGGCTATGCCGACGTCGAAACAGCGCGCGGGGAATTCCTTCGCAAAGGGGCCGAGACCGGTGCCCTCGCACATGGCCGCGGTCACCGCAACAATGGCTTCATCCTTACGCGCATGTTCGCTGATCGTATCGCCGAAGAGCGCCGAGAATGTCCGGCCCTTCTTCTTCATCGCCTTGCCGGTGGTGACATCGAACTCTCCGATGCCGTGATAGGACGACGGATCGTTCTCCGAATGCGCGTACCCCTTCCCTTTTTTCGTGTTCACCTGGATAAGGAGCGGCTCATTGATGGTCTTCGCAAGCGTGAACGTGGCGTTGAGGTCCTCAATGTTGTGCCCGTCAACCGGACCGAGGTATTTGAATCCCAGTTCGCGGAACACGATGCCCGGCGCGATGAACGCCTTCACCGACGACTCGAAACGTTTCACGAAATCCTTGGCTTTTTCGCCGAAGGGAAGCTTCAATAGCGCACTCTCAACCGACCCCGCGAGCGCCTGCATGCCGGGCGCGTTTATCTTTTTATTGAGGTATTTCGAAAACGCACCGATGTTGCCGCCGATGGACATCTCGTTATTGTTGACGACGATGATGAGATTATTAGGCATATGACCGGCATTGTTTATCGCTTCGAGCGCAAGACCGCCGGTAATTGACCCGTCGCCGATGACGGCTATCACCCTGCCGTCCTGATGCTGTATACGCCGCGCTATGTCGATACCGAGTCCAATCGATATCGACGTGGACGCATGGCCGGTATCGGCGATGTCGTGCTCCGACTCGGAGCGGCGCGGAAAACCGGAAAGACCTTTGGTGGTGCGCATCGTATGAAAACGTCCGCGTCTGCCGGTTATTATCTTATGCGTATAGGTCTGATGCCCCACGTCGAATATGATCCTGTCTTTGGGGGAATCGAACACATAATGCAGCATCAGCGTAAGTTCTACGACACCGAGATTACTCGCCAGATGTCCGCCGGTCTTGGCCAGATTATGAATGATGAACGTACGTATCTCTTCCGCAAGCGGTGGAAGGTCGGAAAGCGGATGCTGCTTCAGATCTGCCGGTGAATTGATAGTTTCCAGAATCGATTTCATTCGTTTTCGGATTATACCGCCCCGTGATTATATGTCAATGATTCGGCACGCATCTGCTTGACGTAGCGCTTTTTCGGGGATATAGTGACCGCTCAAGGGAGTCATTATGAAGACAAAAAAACAGCGCAAACCTGCTAAAAAAACGACGAAACGGAGCACATTATCCGCCGATCCTCGGAAAAATGCGATACGGTTTCTCTCGAAACACGGCGCATACTTCGGCGATATATCCATAAAAAAGTGGAGCGACACATTCCAAGCCGAGATGTCGCGCGGACTTGCCGGTAAAAAGAGTTCACTCAAAATGATTCCGACCTATATTGAAGCCGATGCGGAGCATGACATACCGAAGGACAAAAAGGTCGTCGTGCTCGACGCGGGCGGCACCAATTTCCGCGTCGCAACGCTGCACTTTTCCGCCGACAGCAAGCCGGTAGTCGAGCGTTTCACCACGCACCGCATGCCCGGCACCGAGCGGGAACTCTCCAAACAGGAGTTCTACACCGCGATGGCGTCGCATGTACGCCCCGTAGCCGACGCCGCGGACGCGATCAGTTTCTGCTTCTCGTATCCTGTGGAAATGGCGCCTTCAAAGGACGGACGGCTCATCCATTTTACCAAGGAAGTGAAAGCAAAGGAAGTTGAAGGAACGTTCATCGGCGAAGGGCTCAATTATGCGCTCGGGATGAAGAAAAAAATCATCATCCTCAACGACACGGTGGCAACACTTCTTGCGGGACGCGCATCGGCTGCGCACCGTCAGTTCGGCAGTTTTATCGGTTTCATCCTCGGCACCGGCACGAACACAAGTTATGTGGAACACAACTCGAAAATAATCAAAGCGCCGTCGCTCGATAAAAAACGTTCGCAGTGCATCAACATCGAATCCGGCGGACTCAACGCGGTACCCTACGGCACGTTCGACGACATGCTCGACAAGACCACCCTGGACCGCGGCAATTACCGCTTCGAAAAGATGGTCTCCGGCCGTTATATCGGACCGCTCGCCAAGTTCGCGATAACAGCAGCATGCAGCGAAGGCCTCTTCTCCGCCGATGCAGTGAAAGCGCTGTCTTCCGTTGGCGCTCTGGAAACAAAAGACGTCAACGCGTTCATCACCGCACCGCTCGGCGCACAGCATGCATTCTCCGCGGTGAAAAACGAGAATGACATCCGCACGCTCTGGCATCTCTTTGACATGCTTGTCTCACGTTCCGCCATACTCACGACCATCAATCTCGCATCGGTAATTCTCGCGTCCGGCGCAGGCACCGATGCGCTTCAGCCAGTATGCATCACCGCGGAAGGCACCACGTATTATCGCCTGGCGGGACTGCGCCGCAAGACGGAAGCTTTCATGCGGGGCTTTCTGTCGGGTAAGAATGAACGGCATTATGAGATTGTCAGTGTAGATAATGCTACGCTTATCGGGACGGCGGTGGCGGGGTTGCTGAACTAGGCGGGGCTGTCGCGCGATATTGCTCGGGAAAAAATGTATTTCCGCGCACCGCGTGTGCGCCTCAGCCGTCCGTCCGTGGACGGATTCGGCGCGTACGCGCCATCCTGGCGCTAACTGATTTTTTTTGATGAAAGGGATGCTATCCTGCTATTATCTTTTGTGTGCATAATGCGGTGCGCGGAAACACATTTTTCCCCTTCGCTAATCGCGCGATTGAAAATTGAATGGTGATAGTGTAAATTCTGATTATTGTTTTTTATCGCTCGAACGCCGTTGTGCTTATGGTTTACACTTGCCTGGATGAGAATGAGAAAAAAGAGTATCGGCATTCATCTCGCAATGGGCGCACTCCTTTCCCTGCACAGCGGGGAAAGGAGCTGGAGAATAGGGGCGTTATCCTACAGTTCCAGCATCGTCGCAGTCGAATCCTGCGGCCAAGTGCAATTCTCTGAGAAACTTATCTTCCCTTCGTAAATCTCGCGATGGAACGGATGTGAATATTGGATGTCGATATCGGATTGAGGTGAGTGAGCTACCAGTTACTGACCTTCAACGCGAAGGTGCCGAATTTGTAACCTCGAAAATATTCATCACGCAGCCCGGTTACATAGATATATACTTTCCCGTTATCGGATGAGACGAACGTTCCGCCAACCGTATATCCATTATTTGTTTTCCCTTCACCGTAATACGTTATTGCGGATGGAATCGTATTCCAATCATTTGTGCATGTTTCTATTGCAACTTTATATGCATACACCTCAATATCGGCTGTGTATGTCGCAGTACCATTGGTCACTTCGTCCCAATATACGGTCACCTTTTGCCCATTAGACGCACTGAACCAATACCATTTATTCTGATTCGCAATATCTCCGGCATTGGTTTGATTTCCGATATTGTCGATTATCCAAAGATTAAAGTTCGTGATTTGAAATGTCGTTATCGAACCCTGCGCATACGCGGTGGACAGATCACCTTCATAATAATAAGTGTTCCAATTAAGTGCTAAACGAGCCCACGATGACACTTTGTAATAGTATATTCCAGGATATAAGGATAGATTATGCGACCTATCGATACCACAATCAATACTTAATTGAGCCGAAGTTTCATCACAAGGCGAATCAATAAAAGATTCCGATAGTGACCGAACCCTATATACTTTATAATTCTTCTCCGGCGAATAACTTGCATCATACGTCCACGACCCCGCACTCCACGAAACCTTTATCCGGTCGGAATCAACACCGTTCTCCGCGAACACGGCAGCGGGCGGAGTACAGAGGATAGTCGGACCGGGGCCGGTGTTGTTGGCAGCGGTACATCCTTTCGGGCCGATACAGCCGAGGAAGGTGACTGCGATGAGCAGCAGGAGAATGATGTGCTTTCGTTTCATGCCGCCACCCGGATGATTTGATGGATTTGTCTGTTCAATATCATGAGTACAGTATACGACTTCCATAATATTGCGTCAAGCGGATTGCTTCGGAAAACACCCTCGCAATGACTATTTTTGCCGTCATATGAATAAACACCGGCGAGGCTGGAATGTGTCACCAGGGAATATTCGATTTTCAGGCAGATTGCGGCAGGGAAAAGTTGTTTATAGATGTAGTGAGATATAGTCTATGATTGTTTGAATTCTTCCACGCTCAACGACGGGCGAGAAACGTCGGAAGAGGCCGGATAACCATTGTCTGCATGGGTGCAGGCCTCGGGCGGCTGATATATTCGGGATTGGCGGGAGTATACGGTTCCGATGGTTATTTGAAAAGTATCGGAAAACCGCAATGCAGGTATGATGTTTTCAAAAAATGAACAGCGGCGCCACGATGGAGAATACGATTTTCCGGCGCTGTCATTCGGGACCGAGGGTGAAATTTATGTTTTCAATTTTCCCCTCAACGTTAACGAATACATCCACAATCTGCTTGCACGAATGTACGGATACCACAGTCGGCCGCCTCGATACACCACAGTAGCGCCACTAGGCATCCAGCCGTTCCCCGAGTGACCGGTATTCCGGTTGTATCGAGGGGAGCGGCAGGACACTACTTGTATTCCGCCAAAAAATGATTTATTCCACCTTAACCATCGTGCATCCCGACGTTCCAGCGTTTCCACAGCCGGTATTACTTGTATTATTTTCCGAATTGGTTATGCTCAGTAACAACAGGCAAGCAGCACTATGTCAAGAAATACATTCATTATAAACTCATTGTTTATTCTCCTCGTCGCGCTCCCGCTCCGCGCGCAATACCTATTCGTTCCCATGGACGATGCGCAGACCGATCACCTCAAGGCATACGGCCTTGTCTACGCGGTGCTCACCGCAGGAGAGAACGCCGAGTGGCTTCTCAATTACCGCGCCGGGTCGTTCCTCTTTAAGGACAATCCGGTATTCTACCGGAAGGCCCGGCTCATGGGCGTCACCGTGGAAAAGATATCGGAATCACAGGCTGCGGCGATATATAAAAAGGTCGATAAAAGTAACTGCGAGCGTATCTACCTTGAGAAACCGCCGAAGGTAGCGGTATACTCACCTGCTTGGGCGGCACCGTGGGACGATGCGGTTACACTCGCGCTCACCTATGCAGAAATTACGTACGAGAAAATTTGGGATAAGGAAGTACTCTCGGGCGATCTTTCCCGCTACGACTGGCTTCATCTGCACCACGAAGATTTCACCGGTCAATTCAACCGCTTCGTCTATTCATACGCGGGAGCGCCGTGGTATCAGAAACAGGTGGCGCTCTTCACGCAGCTTGCGAAGGATGCGGGGTACGCGTCCGTCCGCGAACACAAAGGTGCCGTGTCGCGCATGATACAGAAATATGTCGCCGACGGCGGATTTCTCTTCGCCATGTGCGCGGCCACGGAGACCATCGATGTGGCACTCTCGCTTGGCGGCGTGGACTTCGTTCCTCCCGAGATTGACGGCACGCCGATAGAAGCCGGATGGGAAAAGCGCATCGATTATTCCAAATCGTTCGCCTTCACCGGATTCACCGTTAACGCGGGCAACGGCATCAATCCGTTCTCGGACATCGATTTCAACTGGGTCAATTCACCCGCCAAAGTACTGATCACCGATTTCGACCTCTTTAATTTCTCGGCGAAGATCGACCCCGTTCCCTGTATGCTGAACCAGTGCCATGCCTCAACACTGAAAGGATTTTACGGCATCACCTCGACATTCCGCCGCAAAAGAATAAAGGACAGCGTAACGATACTTGCCGAAACACCGGGAAGCGATTCAGTCCGGTACCTGCACGGCAACTTCGGCAAGGGAAGTTTCACGTTCTACGGCGGACATGATCCGGAAGACCCCAATCACTACATCGAGGACATGCCAACAGAACTTACGCTCCACAAAAACTCGCCGGGGTATCGGCTTATACTCAATAATGTGCTTTTCCCTGCGGCAAAGAAAGAAAAGAAGAAGACGTGATGGCTCTTTCGGCCATTTGCAATCAGCTCCGAATCGCCTTATAATCCGCGCATCATAAACCAAGGAATAATTATGTTCGGCAGCGAAAAAGAAATAACGGACTTTATCCAGAAAACAAAATTCGACGGCAAGGGCCTTGTCACCGCCGTGGTCCAGGACGCAACGTCAAAAGCGCTCCTCATGGTGGCATATATGAACGATGAGGCGCTTCGCCGCACGCTCACGAGCGGCAAGATGACATACTGGTCGCGCAGCCGCCAGCAGTACTGGCTGAAGGGCGAGACATCAGGAAGCTTTCAGTTCGTCAAGGAAGTCTACGCGGACTGCGACAATGACGCACTCCTCTTCAAGGTCGACCAGCAGGGCAGCGGCGCATGTCACACCGGACAATACACCTGCTTTTTTAACAAAGTCGACGGAACCATACGCGATACATCGGTAGAGAAATAAAAAAAGCCGGCGGGCGAAAACCCGTCGGCCTTTGTCTTTAGTACTGTCTGAAAACTATTTCTTCATCGCGGCGAGTGCTTTATCCACCGCTGAAGCTGCGTCGTCGCCGTACGCATCGGCGCCAATTTCTTTCGCGAATGATTCAGTAACCGGTGCGCCGCCCACTTCCACGATGCCTTTATATCCGGCTTCGCGCAGCGCCTTGATAATCGGCCCCATGTTCACCATGGTGGTCGTCAGGAGCGCCGAGAGTCCCACGATATCCGGATTGTGTTCTTTCATCGCCGCAACATATTTCTCGGCCGATACGTCTACACCGAGGTCGACGACCTTGAAACCCGCGCCCTTGAACATCATCGCCACCAGGTTTTTGCCGATGTCATGCAGGTCGCCTTTCACGGTACCCACAAGGATGGTGCCCTTCGGTTTCACGCCCTGCGCCACAAGCGCGGGCTCGAGTATGGAAAGGCCGGCATTCATCGCGCGTGCCGCGATAAGTACTTCCGGAACATACGCTTCGCCGCGCTGCATGCGCTCACCCACGGTTTTCATCGCCGAAATGAGTCCTTCCTGAAGGATCTTTTCAGCCGGTGTTTTTGCGTCAAGCGCTTCTTTGACAAGTCGTTTTACGTCTTCCGCTTTGCCTTTTTGCAGAAGTTCATTGATCTGTTTTAAATCGGCCATGATGCTGTCTCCTCGGTAAAAATAGGTACTGGTTCAATAAAGTACGACCGGCCCGCTTTTTCGCATAGTAGTTTCCCGCTGAAACATAGTATAATCCTGCGAAAAATACTATTTTTTGGCTTCCCAAGCTTTTTCATGCGGCGTGAGCATCGCCAGCCGGTCGATGATCGGCAGATATTGCGTACATGTCTTCTCGCAGGCGCCGCATTGGATGCATTCAGCGGCCCGTTCCTGCCGGTCGACAAGGAGCCCGAATTTATGATGCCACGCGAGCTTTGATGCCGCGGCAGTTTCCTGTTTCGTGAGCAGATAGCTGTTATATGCTTCCATATATGCGGGAATGAATATCGCCTGCGGACAGCTTTTCACGCAATAGCCGCACGACGTACAGAGCGAACTGAACGATGCTTTCAGCGCTTTATTCTTTTCATCCTGCTCCTGAAGCGATATTTTTTCGGGAACATTCTTCCATAACGCTGCATGTTCATCGATATGGCTGCGTGTATGCATGCCCGAAAGCGTCACATCGATGACCGGAGACGCAAGACAGAACCGCATTGCCTCGGCAACCGGATCGGTACCTTCGCCGAAAACGGTAATCACATTGCGGTATTCGGATATCACACCGCCATGCAGCGGATTCATCGCCACCGTACCGAGTCCGCGTGATTTCGCATACCGCAGACCCTCGTCGCGATGCCCGTAGTTGAGCACGTTATACGGCGCCATGATGACATCAAAGATATCGTCATCGACGATGGTGCGTATGCCGTCCGACGTCACGTGTGTTGAGACGGCAAGGTGTTTGATAAGCCCGCGTTTCTTTGCGGCAAGAATTCCCTCAAGTGCCCGGCCCTTCATCTTTGCCATTTCATACTGCTTCATCGTGAGCACGGACCAGAGAAAATAGAAATCGATGCAGTCCACTTTCAGCTTGCGTAGTGAGTTCTCAATGGCCCCGGCTATCTCATCGCCGGTCTTGGTATTGAATCCTTTTGTCGCTATGCGCCAGTTGTCCGTGGGCATCCGGCTCAATGCTTTGCCGTAGATGGCTTCGCTCCGGTCGTCGCAGTACCCGGGCGCGGTGTCGAAATAGTTCACCCCGCATTCATTCGCAAACCGAACGACATCGGCGGCGTCACGGTCGGACATCTCTTTGGGAAAACGCATGCCGCCCATGCCGAGCGCGGTGACGTCTGCGCCGGTGCGGCCGAGTGTTACCGTAAGCATGATTATCGCTTCATGAAATACGAAGTGACAAGCGCTTTGAAATCAACGTCATTACGTACCGGATCGAAACCGTATTCGTTCTTAAAATCGTCCTTCTCGTCGAAAAACGGCCGCAGCTTGTCTTTCTTGAACGCAAGCTCAAGCTGCGCTTTCCACGACGGTTTGTCGCCGAGCTGCACATGCAGTACCGCCAGATAGAGATGAATATATTGCGGTGACGGAGATTCCATCGAAAGCGCCTTTGAGGCATACTCATTGCATTTCACCGCGTTCTTCTGATAGGCATATACCAGTATGAGGTTTAAAAGCGGCAGCGTGTTATCCGGATCGAGCTCAAATGCTTTTTCCAGGACACGTATCGCGTTACTGTAATTGTGCTCGACGATATAGATAGAAGCGAGATTATTGAACGCCATTGAATAGTTCGGATCGATGGCTATCGCCGCGCGAATCGCCTTCTTCGCTTTTTCAAACGACTCCATCTCGAAATAGATGTTGCCCGCGTCTTTCAGATATACTTTCTTCTTATCGTTATTCGTTTCACACTGCGCCGCTTTCTCATACATGAGCGCCGCGTTCGCATTGTCATGCAGATACCGGTACGTCTTACCCACCTCAAGCCATATCGACGCGTCGTTGGTGACAATCTGAGATGCCTTGAGATACATTGACAACGAGCGCATATGCTCACCCTGATACCGGTAGCACCGCCCGATAGCTATCCAGATATATTCATTGTCAGGTTCTTCGGTGGTCAGCTTTTCATAGAGCTTTACCGCTTCGAGGTATTTACCCTGTTTCTCAAGCGCTATCGCTTTATCGGCAATATCTTCCGCGGCGATGAGGCCCAGCGCGGCACAGAAAAGAACCGTTAGAATGCGTTTCATGGCCGTACGTATCAGCGTTTGTTCTTCTTGGAAGCTTCAGCCGCCTCGACTAAAAGCCGTTCGATAGTCTGGCGGACATTGTTCGCTTCGGCGAGCGCGCCCGCGAGGATGATGGCATAGATGAGCAGTGTAACGACTATCTTCACATAAAATTCAGCGTTGGTAATGAATATCGGCACCAATACGATGAGCGGAATGATGAGCACCGGCAGGTTCACATGGCAGGTGACACGTACAGTGCTGCCGCCGCCGTTTGCCGCCGGAAGAATGCGCCCGTTAATTATCGGAAACAAAGGGCTCCGCTGGCTTGCGTTCGGCTTGAAGTTCATGCGGCCGTTCTTCACACGTCCGAGGAACGGGAGTTTCGGACGGTGCATACCTATCAGCGAGACTATCCCCGTATACCAGTGGCCTTTTTCCGCCATCTCACCGAAACGTTTCTCTGTTTCTTCCGGTGACAGTGATGTTGTGTACGAAAAGAACCTGAACGTGAACAGTCCCAGAATCTGCTGTAAAATACGCATGATACTCCTCCTCGTCGTGTCGATGGTTTCATAGTACACTGTTTGCGCCAAATCCGCAAGATAATCACGTGGTTTTTCGCGACGCACGCATTTGTTTTTTTTAAAAAGTATGGTACTATACGCCCATCAAAATCAAGGGAGTGCGCCATGTATATTTTTGCGAGCGCTGTTGCATTCGTGTTTATCCTTGTGCTCGGCTATTTTCTGCTCGACAATGCCACCAAGTCAAAATATGAGGCGATGAAGGTATTCGGTGCGGTCCTGTTCTCGCTGCTCGCTATAATCGCCATCGTCACCCTGTTTTCGGGCATCTGGCTCACCTTGTCGGGCGCTGAGAATTATTTTTATCAGTTCCAGCCGCGCCGCTGATTCATCCGGAGATTTACATGAAAAAAGTATCACTGCTGCTCCTATCCCTTGTACTGCTAACACTTGCCGGCTGCGCAAAATCCGCGGCCATCCAGTCCATGCGCGACCGCCTGGTGAAATTCCAGCGCATACTCCCCGCCGATATCGCCGTTTCCTTCGATATAAAGGCGCCCGCTAACGCAGCGCAATACAAAGCGTGGCAGGATGCGTATTACACCTGGCAGAAAGCCACCCTCGAACGCGAACGGGTAAACCAGTCAAACGCTGAACGAAGCTATTATGCCATCAATCAGGAAATGTACACCATATCCATGCTCACCAACCGTTTTTATGAACGCGACATCCCCGTTGCGCTTATGCGGGAAGTTCAGACGCGCAGCGACGCCGTCGCAGTAAAACTCGACCGCGCACTTGCGGCGAGTCCTGAACTGAAAAAAAACCTTGAGCGTGTCCTGAAAGATGAAGCCACCGTCCACTTCACCACAAAGGACATTTGTTTCTACTTCCTGTGGAACTATGTGATCACGCTGGAACGTCATCGCCGCTTCCAATAAACGCGACCGCTTATAATCCGTGCCGTCATTCACTGTCAGTATCGACGAGCTTGCGTCAGCGGGGCCGTTGGTGGGCGTTGTGCTTTCACCGGCGCCGTTTCTTATGAGCAGGTTAAAATCCGACGGCAGGGAAGTCTACAGCGACCACGTCACGGCGATGATTGACACCGGCGCATCGCACAGCGTCATGGCTTCGCAGCTTCCGTTCATATCGCAGCTCACTCCCGCGGGAACCACCGATGTCGCAACACCCACATCGCTCACGGTAACCTGTTACGAATACCGCGTGCTTGTCACCTTTCCCTCGGATGTCGAGATCGAGTCGAACATCATCGCCGTCCCCTATCTCACCGGCGGGGTGCAGTGTCTCATCGGACGCGACATTCTCCGCCATGCGGTGCTCGTGTACAACGGCACGGAAAAACTGATCACGATGAGTTTCTGATCGGGATGCGTTTTTTTCAGAATTTCACATTCGGGCTGATGACGAATTTCAGCGCATTGCGTGAAGCGCCGTCCGACAGACCGCCGGAATAACTGTCCGCCACATACCAGATGCACCCGGCATTCAATTCCAGCGCAAACTGCCGGTTCAGCGGAAATTTTTTACCGAGAATGGCCGTAACCGTCAGCACTTCCAGCGGATTTGTTCCGACGTCAAGCCTGAACTCGGCGTGGCTGTTCTTTACCAGCGAGAACTGAAAAAAATCCGAATCAAGATGATCGCGCCTGACGCCCGCATACACATACGACCGTATATCCGGATTCATGTGCAGCCGGTAACCTAGCCGGTAACTCCATGACAGTGCAAGCGCATCGCCGGATTTCACGCCTTTGAGTTTTATCTCGAATTCAACCCAGTGATCGGGGACCAGCGAGCAGAACCGGATGTGCTGGCTCCCGTATGACACCAGAAGACCGAAATATCCGCTCCCCTGCACGCCGGCATTGGAGCTGTTTTTCTGAGCACCCGCATCATCGGTATCGGGAACAGCGGTGTAGTGCGCGACATTGCCGATGAACAGGGACACTCCCCACGGCTCCATGAACGGACCCGCCGCGATCGAATCGACGATATTGAACCAGTTGAACACATTGCATGCGTTATATACATCCGGCAGAAACTTTTTAATCCCAACACCGACAAGCGGCATGGGATATGCGCTCGCTTCAAGTATGATGAACCGCGGCATGAGCGATGTGCCGAGCAGATAGCCGTAGAGATCCGTTTCATTGCTGCTGTTCACGTTCGACACCGGCGATGATGTAAGCGGTATGGTAAGCCCCAGCGGCATGTAATACGGTTCGAATTCCATTTCCAGTTCGGCGCCGCCGAGCCCGACACGGAATATACTCGCCGCGCTTAGGGTAAAAAGCAGCGAGAAAAGCGGCACTATGTACAGCAGTTTCATATGTGTACGGCGTTCCGCGCCGGGGTATAACCTTTCAGACGTGTGAATACTTTGGTGAAATAAAACTCATCGGCGAAGCCCACCGCGCGCGCGGCCTCACGCACCCGGTATTCTCCCGTGGCCAGCATCTTTGCCGCAATGCCGATACGGAGCCGGTTCGTGAAATCCGCTATCGTCACGCGCATTTCGCGGTTAAACACGCGGCTGGCATACTGCGGATTACAGCCGCAATGTTCGGCGAGTTCGTCCAGCGTGAACGCCCGATGATAATTCAGATGTATAAACCGCACCATTGCCTCTACTTTCTGAGACCGCTTCCCGGCGTTATTCTGATCACGTACCCCTGCATTCAATTCAGACAGACATTCTATCAGCCCCGCGGCAACACCGGGGCCGAACCTGTTCTCGAGCACAGCACCGGCGGCATACTGCGGCATACCGAGGAATATGCTGCGTATATGCTCGGTGAAAGGCCCCGCAATACGGTGTGCATGGGAATCGGGGAACGATGATTTCCCCGGGAACAGCAGGTCCATCACCGCGGCAAACGTCAGCACAAGCGGTGTTTTTCCTGAAACCGCCTGAAAGGTTATCTCATAATAGTCGCACGGTCTCCCGTCAGGCCCCAGCAGAAAACGATGCGGTTCATCCGCTCCGACAAGAAGAATATCGTTAACCGAAAGTTCATAACGCTTCCCGGAAACTTCATGCTCGCCCGGTGTCAGATACAGTATAAAATGGAACATCGGATGACGATGTGCCAGCGACCACGGCGTTTCTATGCGCGCCTGTGAAAAATGTTCCACCTGCAGCGTATACAACTTCCGCCGGTAATGGACGGAAAAACCGGCGGCGGGTGCAGTATGTTTTCCTGAGGTTATATAGTAGTTAATCATAGGACAAAATATTCCAAATTTACATCAATCTTTTCCATTGTCTCGGTGTCATGATGAAAGTATATTAGCGTTGTACGATTATTGCAATGTACACAGGAGCACAGCATGTTAGCACATGAAGAAATGATCACCGACGGGATGCGCACGGCCGCGAAACAGCTTGTCCTTGAAACCCGGAATAACAAAGGTCTTGCGCCGGTGGATATCGAACGATTCTGGCGGGAGAACGACAAGGCCTGCGCAACTCCGTTCGGCGATATCCCGCATATGGCGCTCGGTATACGTATGAGCTGGGAATGCGTGTTCGACGAACTGGGCATACCGGAGGACCCGTGGCGGTATCTGAACGACGAAGCATGGGCGCTTTCGCTCAACAAACAGTATAATGATAAAGCCGAGGCTATTATCGGAAAGCGGCTTCTGACAGAAAAACCGACGGACCGAACGCTTGCGTATCCCGCGGTAAAACAGCTTCATGATGTGTTTGAAGCTAAGAATATCTGGCATGCAGGCTCATGGTGGCTTGAGCAGTCCGCGCACAGCGAAGCGGAGCTCAGCGCACTGCTCGACCGTGTTGAAGAGCGCAACAGAAATCTGCGCGCGTTTCTGCTCCCCGACAACTGGGAATCCGAAAAAAAGCGTCTCATGGCACTCGGCAGAAAACCGCCGCTGTACCGTTTCCAGCGCGGCCCGGTGACCTTTGCCATGTCTGTCTACGGCGTTGAACCGCTCATCTATCTGATACTTGACAACCCGACACTTGCCGGGCGTTTCCGCGACGTCATGATAACGACAATGCTCTCCATCGGACGTATTCTCGATGAAGAAGCGGGATACACACCGGAAACCGCGCCGCACGGGTTTCAGTTCAACGACGACAACTGCGCAATGCTCAACCCGGACATGTACGAATTCTTCGGTTATCCGGTGCTCAAAGCAATGTTCAGCCGCTACAGCCCCCTGCCCAAAGACCGGCGGTACCAGCATTCCGATTCCGCCATGGCGCATCTCCTGCCGCTGCTCGGCACGCTCAATTTCACCGGCGTCAATTTCGGGCCGACACTTTCCGTGAACGAAATCCGTGCGCACATGCCGAACGCGAACATCGACGGCCAGCTTGCGCCGTTCACCTTCAGCAGGAATGAAGAGGAAAATATCGTACTGGAAACGCTCCGGGATTTCGAGCAGTCGAAAGCGCACCGCGGCGTCATGTATACCACCGCCGGATCGATCAACAATGGCTCACGGCTCACCGGCATGCGGCTTATCATGTCGACGCTCCAGAACCACTGCAGATACTGATGCCAATAAAAAAAAGCGCGCCGCATATCAAATGCGGCGCGCTTTTTTTATGTTGTCGTTTGCTTATTTGTTACCTGAAATACGGTCACTCGGATTAATGATGTCGGTCACGCGTACACCGAAGTTTTCGTCAATGACCACTACTTCGCCCTTGGCGATGAGCTTACCGTTGACCAGAAGATCCACCGGTTCGCCGGCGAGCTTCTGCAGTTCGATGATTGAGCCTTCGCCAAGCCCCAGAATATCGCGTATTGGCATGGTGGCACGTCCGAGTTCCACCGTGAGATTCATCGTGACGTCCATGAGGAGTCCGATGTTTCCCGACGGCTGTACGGTTGCCGCGGGCGAGAGCGCGCCGAATTCAACCGGTTTTACGTTCACCGAAGACGAACCGCCGCCGAGAAGACTGTCGAGATCGGTAGCGTCGTCGATATCGGCTTTCGGCGCCGACTGTCCCCGACCGCCGCCCGTGACCATATTCACGAGACTTTTGGCGAGACCCGTTTCAAACGCCATGAAATACGGTGAGCCGTCGGCAACGCCTTCAATGCTCAATTTCCCGGTGACCACCGCATAATCGCCCGATGACGGCGTGATAGCGCCCGACTGTGCTTTGAGTTCAGCCGGCATCGCACTTAACGAACCGCCGTATTTATTGCTTACGGCGGTATCTGAAGCGCCAATCATCTGTGAGTACGCTTCCGTGAGCGCCTGCAGCGCCATTTCGTTGAGCTCGGAATCATCCTGTCCCATCATGATGGATGCAATCTGGGCGGCTTCCTTGCTGGGAATATAATAATAAACCGTACCGTTTACCGGACCGCTGTAGGCCACTTTCGCCTCGAGTACAGCGCCTTTCATCTGCGATTTGAGTTCCGAGGCAGACATCATCTTGACCGCTAGATCGCCAATCGTCGTGTTCTTCGTGGATATCGAGGACAGGCTGAACGCCTGGTGTTCGGCGATAACCTTGGCTATATCGAAGAATGTGGCGCGCTGGCTCTCGGACAATCCGCCGCCGTTCCCCCCGCCGGAGGACACAACAGGACCCGAGCCGAGAGAGATCGCATCATCGGCGCCTTTTAACAGCGCCTCTATTTCATCTTGTGACAGTGCTCCGTCGCTCATGCTATTCTTCCTCCTTGAAAATCTCTTCGAGGGTCAGCTTGTTCTCGCCCTCGACATAACCGGTGACCTGAACGGACATACGCGAACCGACAACACCGGGACGGCAGTAGAATTTCTTCCGATTGCCTACTTTTAGCACGAGGTTGTCCGTGATCTTTGTATTCGTTAACTTTATCGTATCATTTTTGCGAAGGTTGAGCACTTCTTCCACGCTCACATCCACCGAACCGAGTTCGGCGGTTGCCGTAACCGTAATATCATAGAGCTTTTCTTTCAGTATATTGAGGTTTTCCGTGGTGCTGCCGCGGCGGATAGACGCGTACCAGTACTGCGCGGAAAGTTTATTGATGATGGGTTCGATGGTGATGTACGGAATACAGAAGTTCATCATCCCTTCGACATCGGACACCTTTGTCTCGAGCGTGATGAGCACCACCATGTCGTTGGGGTGCACCATCTGCGCGAACTGCGGATTCGTTTCGATGGATCCAAGGCGCGGCCTGAGATCGATAACCTGCGCCCATGATTCGCGGAGATTACCGAGGATACGGACGATGATGCCTTCGATGACGGACAACTCGATATCGGTGAGTTCGCGGTTGATATTTTTCGGCGCTTCGCCCGGACCGCCGAACAGACGGTCGATGATGGTAAATGTTATCGACGGGTCTATTTCAAGGATAGCGGAACCCTTGAGCGGGTCCATGTTGATGATGGCGAGTGTTGACGGATTCGAAACGGAACGGATGAATTCCTCGTACGTGAGCTGGTCGACGGATGCTACGTGCACGCCCACGAGCGCCCGCAATTGCGCGGAAAGCGATGTGGTTGTAACGCGGGCGAAGTTTTCATGCATCATCTGCAGCGTCCGGATCTGGTCCTTTGAGAACTTGTCCGGGCGCTTGAAGTCATACATCTTGACCTTGCGCTTTTCAACCTCAACGCTTTTGGCGTCAACGGCCTCAACGCTCTCCCCGGCGGAGATGGCGTTCAACAGTGCGTCAATTTCGCTCTGTGAAAGTACTTCGGTCATCGTTCCCTCGCCTTGCCTCGACTACAGCATCAGTTCAGCAGAAAATCATCGAAAAGAACTTCGCTGACCTCGCCGTTCTTGACACGTTTGTTAATCTCGTTCCTTATCTCTTCTTTGAGCTCTTTGCGCATCTCGGGATCCTGCAGCTCATTATATTTCTTTTCGGATATTTTAGTCCCGATGGTGTCACGCAGATAGTTTTTCCATTTGCCGAGTTCCGGCACGAAATCCTTCTCGAATTTCATCTGATAGGCAAACCGTATCTTAACCTTGACGAAATGCGGCACATCCGTATCCGATGTATTGAGATTGAACTCATCCATATCGAAATAACTCGGCGGCTCTTCCTTGACAAGCTCGTCATCAACGCCGTGTTTCGCCTGGGTATTGCCCGCATTGGCGCTCACGACGAGAATCGCCGTCACCGTTGCCACGATGATGACAACGACCACACCGAGCGCGATGGTCAGTATGCGTATAATGAGCGGGCTTAAGGTGAACGGGGCACGCGGACCTTTCGGTTTCTCCGCTCCGCCCTCTTCTTCCTCACCCGCGGGTTCTTCAATCTCGTCCTCAGCGCCTGTTTTCTTTTCGTCATCACCCATTGGATGTCACCTCGTGAGTCATTGCCGGTGTCACCATACCACGCCGATGCCTAAAAGTCAAGCTTTCCGGCGGATTATGTTAACCCGCCGTGGTATGCCATGGTGCACGCACCTTTCTCTTATTATCGGATAACCTGGAAAATGCTCAAGTATTTTTTGCAGTGCTGTCGGCCATGAGCTTTTCTTTCATACGCTGGTAAAAAGCAAAGCCCTCCTCCCCCGCACCCGGATGGGAGGCATCACTCGGCCGGTCAAGCAGATGCGTCGGTATCTCGGCAAGGAACAGCGACGGCTGCGTCTCCACCATACGCCCCTGACGGCTTCGGGCCAGCGCATACGATATGGTCAGCTCCTCCCGTGCCCGGGTTATGGCCACATAACTCAACCTGCGTTCCTCTTCAATTTCATGCGGCAATACACTTTTATAATGCGGGAGTATACCCTGTTCCATACCCACGATATAAACGAAAGGAAATTCAAGACCTTTCGCGGAATGAATGCTCAGGAGCGTCACACCCTCCTTTTTTTCCTCTTCCTCGGTGTCTTCCTGGTTCATCAGCGTGATACGGTCGAGATATCCTTTAAGTGTCGGCTCTTTCAGACTCCGCTGATACTCGGCGATGCCGTTCACGAGCGATTCGATATTCTCGAGCTTTTTGCCCGCTTTTTCCTTGGTATCACTCGTCATGACCACTTCACCGTCGAATGCCGTTTCCTCGAGAAACTCCTTCACATTGCCAGCAATATCCTTGGTTTCCTTGAATATTTCACCGTATTTCTGCACCAGCCCGATAAGTTCCACAATACCTTTCTGCGCCTTGTCGGGAATATCGGGATTCTTAGCCGCCGTTAACAGCACTTCATAGAGCGGCAGATTCTTTTCCACGCTTTCATGGGTGAGCTTTGTCACCGTGCCGTCACCGATACCGCGACGCGGGAAATTGATGATGCGGAGAAACGAAACGTCATCTTCGGGGTTTACAAAAAGTTTGAGATAGGCAAGAACGTCCTTTACTTCCTTGCGTTCATAGAACTCAAACGCACCGACCACGGTGTAGGGAATATTGCGCACACGGAATTCTTCCTCAAACGGCCGCGACTGCGCGTTCATCCGGAAAAGCACCGCGGCGTCGGAATACTTCGTGCTCCGCATGACCACGCGCTGCATCATATCCTCGGCCACCCACACCGCCTCGGCGCGATCATCATCGGCGGCGACGAGGCGCGGGCGTTTACCGTCACCCATGCTCGTAAAAAGCTTTTTCGCGCGCCGACTTTCGTTCTTGGCGATGAGCTCGTTGGCGACATTCAGGATGGATGCGGTGGAACGGTAATTCTCCTCAAGCCGGATGATCTTCGCCTCGGGAAAATCCTTCTCGAACGACAGGATGATGGATACATCGGAACCGCGGAAGCCGTAAATGGACTGATCGTCGTCACCCACGACGGCGAGATTGCGGTATTTCGCGGCAAGGAGCATGGCGAGTTTGTACTGCGACGGATTGGTGTCCTGATACTCGTCGATCATGATATAGCGGAACCTTTCGCGATACCGTTCAAGCACTTCGGGATACTGTTCGAACAACTCTATGACCAGATTGATGAGATCGTTGAAATCAACCGCATTGTACCCTTTCAGATATTTCATATACAGCCGGTACACGTTAACCGCCCACGTCTCGAAATCGTTCTGCGGCGTGATCTCATTGGGAAGTATATATTTATTCTTCCAGCGATCGATGTAGTTCAGAAAAAGCCCCTCGTCGAAGCTGTTGATATTCACGCGCACCTCTTTCATCACATTGCGTACAAGCGCGCGCTGGTCGGACATGTTATAAATGGTGAAGTTCTTTTTGTAACCGAGCCTTTCAATGTCCAGTTTGAGCACACGCAGACAGAACGCGTGGAAGGTGCTCACCACGAGCTGCTTGGGCTTATCCCCGATGGTCGATATCACACGCTCGCGCATCTCCTTAGCGGCCTTATTGGTGAAGGTTACCGCGAGAATATGAGCGGGGGGAACACCCGACGCTATGAGCTTCGCAATGCGCGAGGTGATGACACGCGTTTTGCCGCTGCCGGCTCCCGCAAGAATAAGGAGCGGCCCGTCTTTATGATCAACCGCTTCCTGCTGCGGTTTGTTGAGTTTAAATGCCATGATTAACATAATATAGCAGAATGGTGAAAATGCAATAAACTGTCCGCTTCCATGCGGTTGTGAATTTCAATTTCTCCTCTTTCGTTGGTTGACGTCGACGCCGCGTTGGTATTATACCCATGAAAAACGACAATCCTAAACAAGTGTCCATCATCACATATCGTCGCTCTCGGGATGCATCCGGCATCCCTTGCGCTAGCGAACGCGGCGAATCATTTAATGTGCTTTTAATGTCCGCATCCATGCGGTCCTAATATGGCATTCCTCCTTCCACATTGGTTGACGACAACGCCGCGTTGGGTTATAATCACGCCAACGTTACAGGTGGCACATGCGCAGCATAAAAAAAATCGCCGTACTGGTGAACAGGAACAAGCGGGAATACCAGAAGATCATCGCCCGTCTCGACGTTGTGCTCCGGGGTAAAGCGATTACACGGCGCATCATCGACCGGCACATCACCGACACGGAAGAGATATCGTCCGTATCGCGCGAACTTGCATCGTATGACCTCCTCATCACCATCGGCGGCGACGGCACGCTGCTCAACGGCCTTACGCTCATCGTTCCGCATACCATTCCGGTGCTGCCGGTGTATCACGGCACACTCGGCTTCATCGCCGAAATCGATGTGGAACAGAGCGCGGCGATACTCGCTGAAATGGTCGCGGGCAAACGAACGCTGTACGAAATTGAAAAGCGGCACCTGATCGACGTTGAACTCGCGAGCGGCCGCGAGGTAACGCATCACACGGCCGTCAATGAAGCGGTAGTGGCGAAAGGAAATTATCCGAAGCTCGGTCATTTCGCCGTTGATATCAACGGAAAAAACCTCGCCTATGTCAAAGCGGACGGCATCATCGTCGCGTCGCCGACAGGCTCAACCGCATACGCGCTTTCCGCCGGCGGCCCCATCATCAACCCGCGGGTGAATGCGCTCATACTTCTGCCGATAGCGCCCCACTCGCTCACCTTCCGCCCGCTCGTTGTTTGCGGAGACGACACCATAGCCGTGTCACTTGCAGCGGAAAGCGGAGACACAGCGCTCGCCATCGACGGCAGACCGGTAAGCCGTTTCCGTCAGGGCGACTCCGTCCGCGTTACCGTTTCTCAGGCGAGTTTCCGTCTCGTCAAATTACGCACGCGCAGTTTCTACGAAGTACTCAAGGAAAAACTGCACTGGGGAAAATAGATGCTTGTCTCGATTGAAATAAGAAATTTCGTACTCATCGACCGGTTGAAGATTCGTTTCACCCGCGGATTCAACGTGCTCACCGGAGAAACGGGCGCGGGAAAAAGCATCATCATCAGCGCGCTTGAAATTATCACCGGAGAAAAAGGCAGCACACTCGCGGTAGGCCCCGCCGGTGACCGGCTCATGGTGACCGGGACCTTCGACATGACGGACGCGCCCGCAGCCGTTCTGGAAAAGCTCGCGGCATGGGGAATCGCCATCGAGCACAATGAGATTCACATCCGGCGCGAGATCACCAAAGACGGAAAAAGCCGTTCGTTCATCAATCTCGCCGGCGTCAGGGTTGCGCAGCTCAAGGAACTCGGCGACCTCATGGTCGACATACACGGCCAGCACGAACACCAGTCACTGTTCAACGTAAAAAACCATCTTGACTTTTATGATGCGTTCATCGGGGCGCAGGAACAGCGTCAGACGTTCGCCGCATGTTTCCACGAACTGTCCACACTCATCCGGCGGCACCGGGAGATCGTCGAAAATAAAAATGCGCTGATGCGTGAGCGATCGTTCCTCGAGTTCGCGGTGGGCGAGATCGAAAAGGCGAAGCTCCGCCCCGCCGAGGAACAGGAACTCAGGGACGAGATAGGACGATTGAGCAACTTTGAACGTATCGATGACGGATTGACCGCCGCCTACGACGAAGTATACGGCAACGAAAGCAGTCTTGAGAGCAGACTTGGCGCTCTGGTAAGTTCGCTGGAAGCGCTTGGCGTGTACGACGCGCGTTTCACCGAGGCATCATCGATAGCATCCGATATCGCGTATCGCGCGAGCGACATCCGTGAGATACTGTCATCCATCCGTTCGGATGTACGCTTCGACCCGAAACGCCTTGAGGACCTCAATCAGCGGCTCTTCCTCATCAACTCGCTAAAGAAAAAGTACAGCGGCACACTTGCTGACGTCATCGCCTACGCGAAAGAGGCGTCGGAAAAGCTTGCGATGCTGAACTTCTCAGAAGACGACATCAAACGGCTTGAAACGGAGATTGCCGCAAAACGAACACACGCAAGTGCGCTTGCCCGGACGCTGTCCGATCTTCGAAGGGTTCGGCGTGCGGATTTTGTATCGCAGATCAGCGCTGAAATATCAGACCTCGGCATGACGAATGCGGTGTTCGACATTGAAATGGTGCGCGAAGAGGACGAGAACGGCATCATCGAGCTTGACGGCCAGCGGTATAAGGCCACCGCCGACGGCATCGACACCATCGAGTTCCTTATCGCTCCGAACAAGGGAAGCATACCCCAGCCGCTGAGAAAAATAGCTTCCGGCGGTGAAATTTCGCGAATCATGCTTGCAATGAAAACGGTTTTGTCGTCCGGCGACAGCACCGGGACCATGGTTTTCGATGAAATTGACTCCGGCGTCGGGGGCAGAATTGCCGAAGTGATCGGCGAAAAAATAGCCTCGCTTTCACGGAAAAAACAGGTTCTCGCCATAACGCATCTGCCGCAGATAGCCATTTACGCCGCGGCCCATTTCATGGTCTCAAAAGCCGATATCGGCGAGCGCACGCAGTCGAATATCGAGCATCTTGATAATGACGGGCGTGTGCGCGAGATAGCCCGCATGCTCGCCGGTAAAGAGATAACCGAGACCACGATCGCACATGCCCGTGAACTGCTCGCACGGGCGGCTTCACAGGCCTGATACAGTCGTGTCTCCCCCGTTCTGCTTTCTGTAGAAAAAACACGTTTTGCTGTTGACAAATAGCCGAAAACATGATAAAATTATTATGTTAAGTGCACGCTTAACCTACCGACAATAATAAGGATGATTCGGACGTCTCGCACTGCAACCTGCCGACGCGAAGCGAGATGACCGGTCATTGGGTGTGCACGCTGTTGTACGTGGGAGGACAGCTATGAACGATTTCTTCAAGCGTATTCTTGATCAAGTCAAAAGCATCTGGGAAAAATCAACACTTCAGCAGAAACTGATTATCGGGGGCGTCATCGTCGGCGCCGTTGTGCTCACCATCAGCGTCGTTTTTTTCACATCGCAGAAAGACGGGGTGCTCCTCTTCTCAAAAACGGTTCAGGACAAAGAAGCAAAAGCTGTCGTCGCAGCACTCGACAACGCAGGCGTTAAATACGAATACTCCAAAGGCATGTTCTATCTGCAGGACGCGCGCCAGAAAGCGAAGGCCGAACTGGAACTGGTAAAAGCGAATGTGATGCCGTCGGGCGTTGACGGATGGGAAATTTTCGACACCAAGGGATTTGCCCCCCTCACCGACGCGGAGATGGACATCAACAAACGCCGCGCACTCACTCGGGCCATAACCAAACACCTTGAATCGCTTGACTTCGTACAAAAAGCGGATGTCAATCTTACATTCCCGCGCCGTGAATATCTCACCGATGTCGACGCACCGGTGACCGCGTCGGTCATCATCACGCCGAAACCGTTCAAAGACGACATGCTCAAAGAGAAGAAAACGGTGCGCGGCCTGCAGAAACTCATCGCCATGGGCGTCGATAAACTGCGTGAAGAACTCGTTACCGTGTCCGACAACGAAGGCCATGTGCTCACCGATTACACCGATGAGAACGCCTCGATGAAGATCAAACTCGCCACCGAAGAAATAAAAATTCTTGACCGCGAGAAGAAGAAACTTGAAACATCGGTCAAAAAAATGCTCGGCACCATTTATCGTGACCGCGCTGAAATAACCATCAACATGGAAATCCTCTGGGACGAGATATCCGAGACCAACCATCTCATCGTTCCCGTAGTGATGCGCAAGGACAACCCCGCTACGCCGTACGATGAATCGGTGGTGCAGGACAAGGTGCATGTAAGCTCACAGAAGAAAAAGGAAAAATGGACCGGACAGCGGCTGATACCGCAGGGTGCTGCCGGCGCCGAGGAAAATGTCCCGCCCGGCTATAAAGACAAGACCGACCGGTGGAACACCTATGAACAGTCCACCGACACCGAGAATTTCGACCTCAGCCGCAAATATGAGATGATCAAGCGCGGCGAATATAAGATCGGCAAGGTATCGTGCGCGGTTGCCGTCGACGGGCGCTGGGAGATAGAATACGACGCGAAAGGCGAACCGATAATCTCGAACGGCGTTTCCTACCAGCGGAAATACATACCTGTTGAGGATGAAGAGCTCAGAAAGATCAAGGACCTGGTGAAAGGCTCCATGGCGTTCAGCATCGACCGCGGCGACAATGTGAGCGTCCAGCACATCCCGTTCGACCACTGGAAAGACTTCAAGGAGCAGGACGAGAAACTCCGCACCAAACGCAATCTCCAGCGTACGCTCATGATATCGCTCGTGTCGCTCCTCACGCTCTTTGTACTCGCGCTCCTCGTACGCGCGATACAGAAAGAAGTCGCACGCCGGCGGCGCCTGTACGAAGAAGAGCAGGAACGGCGGCAGTCCGAACTTCGCAATCAGGCGCTCATGCAGGCGCAGGACACCACATCGGACATGTCCGTCGAGGACCAGGCACGCAAGAAATTGCTTGAAGAGATCACGAATGTCGCGAAAGAACGGCCGGAGGATGTTGCGCAGATACTGCGCACCTGGATGGCTGAAGAGACCAAAGGGTAAGGGAGCAACCAATGGCCGATAAAAAAGCACGAAATCTCACCGGACGCCAGAAAGCGGCGATCTTCCTCGTATCACTGGGCACTGAAATATCGAGCGAGGTGTTCAAGCACCTGCGCGAGGACGAGATTGAACAGCTCACCTTCGACATCGCGCGTCTTGAGAACATCGAATCGGACGACAAGGACAAGGTGCTCCGCGAATTCCAGGAGATGATGACCGCTCAGGATTTCATCACGCAGGGCGGTATCGACTACGCCCGCGACCTCCTCGAACGGTCACTCGGCAGCCAGAAGGCATCGGATATCATCAACCGGCTCACCTCGTCGCTGCAGGTGCGTCCATTCGACTTCATCCGCCGCACCGACCCCGCACACCTGTTGAACTTCATCCAGGGCGAACATCCGCAGACCATCGCGCTCATCCTCGCCTATCTTGAACCCGGCAAAGCGGCGAACATTCTGGGGAGCCTCTCATCCGAGATTCAGGCCGACGTCGCCAAGCGCATCGCCACGATGGACCGCACCACACCGGACGTGCTCCGCGAAGTGGAGCGCGTGCTCGAGCGGAAATTGTCGACACTCGCAAGCGAGGACTTCACCTCTGCCGGCGGCATCGAGGCAATCGTCGACGTGCTCAACGCGGTTGACCGCGGCACGGAAAAGACCATCATCGAATCGCTCGAAGAGGACGATCCGGAACTCGCCGAAGAGATCAAAAAGCGCATGTTCGTATTCGAGGACATCGTGCTGCTTGACGACCGCGCCATTCAGAAAGTGCTCCGCGAAGTGGACTCCAACGACCTTGGCAAGGCGCTTAAGAGCGTTGACTCGGACGTTCAGGAAAAGATATTCCGCAATATGTCCAAACGCGCTTCAACACTCCTGAAAGAGGATATGGACTACATGGGTCCGATACGCCTGAAGGACGTTGAGGAAGCGCAGCAGAAGATCGTGAACATCATCCGCAAGCTTGAAGAACAGGGCGACATCGTGGTCGCGCGCGCGGGTGAAGACGAGCTCGTAGTGTAAGACCGACGGAGGATGACTCATGCCGGAACGCGTATTTAAATCAGAGAATATCGTCAAGCTCACCAAAAAAGTGCGCATCGATCCGCCGCGCTACAAAACCAAGGAAGAGGTGGAATCGGAACAGCGCGCAACGGAGACCTATCAGGGTCCGTCCATCGAGGACATCGAGAATGAAATAGCGAAGCTCAGGAGCGACTGGGAAAACGAACTTCGCACGATGAAACGCAATGCGTCTGACGAAGCGGAGCGTATCGTTGATAACGCGAAAACACAGGCGTTTGAGATCTATAAAGCCAAGCAGAACGACGGACGCACGCTCATCGAGCAGACCAAGATAGAGGCGAACGGCATCCTTGCCTCGGCAAAAGACGAAGCGGACACCATCAAGAAAGAAGCTGAGACCGTCCGCGATACCGCACAGCGCGAGGGATATCAGAAAGGATACGAAGAGGGATTCAACAAGGCATTTGAAGAAGGAAAAATTGAAATCCAGCGCATGATCTCCAAGCTTGAGAAAATACTCGGCGAGACCATCAACAAACGCAACGAGATCATCGACAATTCCGAGACACAGCTCATCGAGATAGCCATACTCATCGCGAAACGCGTGGTGAAGATGATCACCGAACGCGACAAGGGCGTTGTGGTCCGCAACATCCAGGAGGCCCTCCGCAAGGTCAAAGGCCGGGCGAAGGTCACCATACGCGTCAACATCGACGATCTTGAAATTGCCGCGCGTCACAAGGACGAGTTCTACCAGATGCTCGACAAGATTGAGGGTGTCACCGTGCTCGAAGACCCGAACGTCGACGTGGGCGGCTGCATCATCGAAACGGACTTCGGCGACATCGACGCGCGCATATCAACGCAGATGAACGAGATCGAAACGGCGATAAAGGAAATAGAGCCGGTTAAGGGTCTCTAAGTTGGACATATGACTGCTGAAGAAAAAACCGCAGCCGATCAGGAAAAAGCCGATGACATTGCGCGGTTTACCAAATACTACGATAAAGTAGGAAACATTCCGCTCGTTAAAAGCCGCGGCAGGGTGAAAGACATCGTGGGTCTCGCCATTGTCAGCGAGGGGCCGGTCTGTAATTTCGGAGACATCTGCCGCATCGACATCAGCAGCGGGCGTTCCATCGACGCTGAAGTGGTCGGATTCTACAACAAAGACATCATGCTCATGCCCATCGGTCCGCTGGAAGGCATCACACCCGGCTGCCCGGTCTATTCATCGGGCCAGCCGCTTTCGGTGATGTGTTCAGAACGCCTCCTCGGCTCGGTGCTCAACGGCGTGGGAAAACCGCTTGACGGCAGCGCGCTTGATTTTTATGTCCCGCCGATACCGGTGATACGCGAAGCATCGAACGCGCTGGAGCGCAAGCGCATCAGGGAACCGATACAGACCGGTGTGAAAGTGATCGACAGCATCCTCACCGTCGGCAAAGGCCAGCGTCTCGCCATCATGAGCGCCGCCGGAGTTGGAAAATCGACGCTGCTCTCCATGGTTGCGCGCAATACCGAGGCGCAGGTGACCGTCATCGCGCTTGTCGGCGAACGCCGCCGCGAGGTTCTTGATTTCATCGAGCGCGATCTCGGTCCCGAAGGTCTCAAACGGAGCATCGTCGTCGTGGCAACATCAGACGACCCGCCGATGGTGCGTGTCCGCGCCGCATTCACCGCAACGACCATCGCCGAATATTTCCGTGAACAGGGCGCCGATGTCATGTTCCTCTGCGACTCGTTAACCCGTCTTGCATACGCGCAGCGCGAAATCGGTCTTTCCGCCGGTCAGCCGCCCACAACACGGGGGTATCCGCCGAGCGTGTTCGACATGCTGCCGAAACTCCTTGAACGCACCGGCAATTCGGCGAAGGGCACCATTACCGCATTCTATAACGTGCTCGTTGAAGGTGACGACCTTGACGAACCGATAACCGACGCCGTACGCGGTATCGTTGACGGACACATCGTGCTTTCACGTGAACTCGCGGCGCAGGGACATTATCCGGCGGTGGACGTGAACGCGAGCATATCGCGTCTTGCATCAGAGGTGACATCACCGCTCCATAATAAGGCCGCCAACAGGCTGCGTCAGCTCTATGCGAACTACAACAGCGTGAAAGACCTCATCATGATAGGCGGATATGTGAAAGGGAGTTCACCGGAAGTTGATGAAGCCATCCGCCTCAAGCCGAAAATGGATGCATTCCTTGAACAGGCGGTCTTCGAGCCGAGCCCGTTCAACGAAACAAAACGGGAACTGTTATCGCTGTTCTATGCACCGGCCGAGGTCGCCCGCGAGATGCAGGATGAAGGCGCTGCTGAAGCTGAACGCCGCGTGGATACTGCCGGCGACACGGATGCGGCAGTGCTCGTTTCCGATGACATCGGTCAAGTCGTATTATAGAGGGATAAGCGATGAAACGGTTTGTGTTCAGTCTTGAAAAAGTGCTCACCGCACGAAAAAACATCGAGGATGTGAAAAAGAACGAACTTGGACGCGTTGTGGGCGCTTACAACCGCGAGGAAGCGATGCGCGAAGATTGCAAGCGGAAGATGCATCAGAACGCCGCCGATCTTGACGCGCGCAGTGTTGAAGACGTGCTTACGCTTATACAGAACGCCGACATGTTCAACCAGGCGCTGAAACGCAAAGCAGAGCTTCACGCGGAGAATATGCAGAAACTCACCGCCGAAATCCGTGAAAAACAGGCGGTGCTTGCCGAGGCGAGAAAACAGCGGCGCATCGTAGAACTCCTGCGCGAGAAAAAATTCAAGGAATACCGGCGTGACATGAAGCGCGAGGAACAGCGCACCAGTGACGACCGCCGACCGATGTCGCTGGGACGGCTGCCGGGCGCATTCACGCCGCATCGAAGTGAAACGGAGACACACCATGCTTGATTCAATTAAATCGATAGAACAGCGCATCGCCGACATAGAGCGCATGTTCTCAAAAAAAGACGCGCCGGCGATAACCACGTCGTCAAAATCGTTCAGCGAATATCTGAACGCGCAGATGGGCGGCGAAACAGCCGTCACATCACCAACCGACGCTCAAAAGGCCTTCGTGCCGGAGCCTATCGGCCGTGATATCAGCGCCGAGGTGCACGGCGGTGACTATTCGGTACAGAGCCGCAATGGTTATGAAATATACAAACAGCGCCAGGAAGTGGCCCCCGTGACCGCATTCGACGGCATCATCAGCGAAGCGGCGCGGCGATATCACATCCCCGAAACACTCATCAAGGCGGTGATTCGGCAGGAATCCAATTTCAAACCGGAAGAAGTGAGCACCAAGGGCGCGGTGGGGCTCATGCAGATAATGCCGTCAACCGCCGCCGAGCTCGGGCTTGATGTGGGTAATCTCACCGACCCGTCGGTGAACATCATGGGCGGTACACGATTGCTGAATGACCTCATGTCGAAATATGAAGGCAATCTGCCGAAAGCACTTGCCGCGTACAATGCCGGTGAACGGGCGGTGGATCAGGCGAAAGGCATACCGGCATATCCCGAAACGGTCGATTATGTTCAGAAAGTGCTTGACTTTTACGGCAAGTACAATAATCACCGTTGAGTCGTCATCATCACTTCCGGTAATCGCTAACGCTTTTCTCCCGTAATTGCCACGACAATAGGCACCGGTTCATTGCCCGCCGATATGATATCGATCGAACCGATAAGCTTCTCCGGCTGCGGATTTTCCCAGCGCCATGCATAGAAACCCTTCTTTTCTGAATTTTTCCACGCCACACGCGCCTCACCGCGGTGTTTACCTATCCACCAGTCATCGGTATTCTTTCCGACAACAATGGGAACGTCGAGCGTGCTGCCGTCTCCATAGTGAATACGATACGTATACGCTTTCGCGCCATCACTCGACCATCCTACAGTGTGCAGAAAGTACAGCGCCTTGAGTTCATCCTCAACGGCGATGCCGTTCACTTCGCGCGGGCCGTTCTCATTGCGGCTGCTGCCGAGCACGATGCACGAGGTATTGTTGTTCATATCCCAGCGAATGATGTCGAACGGAACGCCGAGAAAACTCTGTACTCCGTCGGGAACGCCGCGCAGGGAATTCTCGCCCTGGTCTGTCCATCCGCCTGCGCCGTCGCCGGGTTTCTGATCGACAAACTGACGGTTGCAGAATTTTCTTATATCGATCATTTTAGTCTTGGCAACATCGATCGTATACCGCATCGCGTCTGATGCTGCGGCTTCTGCCGATGCCTTACCCATGGCTTTGTTCTTCTCTTCAATGCGCGACCGCTCGACACGAGACTGTAATTCCGCATCGTTTACGGCCGTATATGATACCGCCGGCGAGGTTGCGCTGAACACAACGATCTTCCGTGATTGCGGTCTGCAATGAACGAGCACACCGTTCGCTCCGGCGATATACCGTTCACCGTCAACCGGATCATATACTTCCGTCATGCCCTTTGTTCGCGCGGGTTTCAGATATGCGATTTTGCTGTACAAATCCCAGTTAAAAAGAAAAAACACCTGTTGGTCTTTCCGGTCGGCATAGTGCACTTCAATATTCGGCTCGAGCGTACCGTTCAGTCCGGTGAGCTCATACGGTCTCACGATAGTGTGCAGAGAGCATATGCTTCCCAGGATCGACGCAAGCCCGTAATCCGCTATCTTCGCCCCGATGTAATACGCTGTACCGCTGCCGACTTTTTTTGCCACGACGACAGGAACATCATTATGCGCCGCGATGGTCCGCCACGTGTCATAGGTCTTCATCTCGCGATACCGTATGCCTTTGATATTCCCGGGAACGAGCTTCCATTGCGGTATCGACAATGTAAGCACGGAGGCGGCACCGGGTGCTTTTCCGCCGAGCGCTAACCCGGAAACTCCCGCCCAGTCGAGAGGCCGTTCATATTCGTCGCGTGACGGCAATTCGATTCCCATGATAAACACACCGCCCTTCTTCATGTATGCTTCAAGATGCCCCGGCGTTGACGGATAAATGTTTTTCACACCGGCAGCAATGACGGCGTCATACCGCGAAAGACGTTCAGCCGACAGCTCTTCCTCCATAACAACATCAAAATCCCAATGACTGAACGCGAGCGCTCCGGCATAGGACAATATCTCGTTGTGTTCTCCCGGGGCCGCGGCCGCCGCTCTCGCGTTAGGATATGAAACGAGCAGCGCAATCCGCGGCGCATACCTCGGCCGGGGCACCAAGAGCTGTTCGGCCCGTTTCATCTCATTCTTGAAGTCAAGGATGCCGCCGAGAACGTCGACGGATTTCGCGTACGGGTGCAGCCAGAGGTATGAGAATGACTCCGCCTTCTTTTTACCTTCTTCCTCGTTTTTCCAATCCCACGCGCGTTTATCCCATTTGAAGATGTAGGACGCATCGAATCCGCGCGCGAGTTCGAGCCAGAAGGCGTTGACGAGTTCCGCCCGGCTGCCGGCGCCGTAGAATTCGCCGTCATGCAGCGGTTTCGTTCCGCCGGAGGCGTTCAGGAAAAACTTCGCCATGAGAATGCCTTCACGCTGAAATATCGATGACTGCATCGTTTCCGCGGGCGGCGACGTGAGCCCTACGCCGAATCCGCCGATACCGGCGCCGGTGGGCAGCGAAACAACATCCATCGCCTTCGTAACTTCATAGATATTGATGCAGTCACGTCCGAAGTTGCGATAGTTGTCGCCACCCATGATCTGCACGGCAGTGCGCCCCTTGGGATCGATGGACCGCACCACGTCGCGTCCCATGCGGCAGAGCGCGGTGAACGATTCCTCCATGAACTTCGTCCAGTCGACGGAAAGCCCCGCGCTTTCAACAGTATTTTTGAACGAGGCGATCTCATCGAATGATGCGTATGACGTTCCCCAAACACCGTTCAGCGCATCAACGGTCTGATACCGTTTCGCAAGATATACGGCGAACTGTGCGCGATTATACTGGTTATCATCGTGATACGCCGGTTCATTGAACAGTTCATAGAACAGAGCTTCGATACCGTTCGACATTCCGCGCCTGACAATAGCTTCCATCATTTCTTTATAGAGAGCGATCCCGTCCGGATGGATGATGCTGTACCTGAGAAAATGGCTTTTCTCGTTGCGCGACTTCGCATGATCGGGAATCTTTTTCGTGGTATAGAGAATCCCGTGCGTCCAGGATTCGCAGGTCATATCGACATATACCGGGAGTCCGATCTCCCGGAGATACGGATCGAACACCGCCTCGTCCGGTGCCGCTGTCCCCGTGCCGGCCCATCCTGCTGCGCCGATATAGCGCCGTGTCCATGTGCTCGGAAAAAACTGCCCGATACTGTCGATGCCCAGCCGCTGAGCCGACTCGTAATTGAGCGGAACATCATAGATCCAGTTATACCGTTCGTCATACCCCGGCCGGTGCGTGTATCCGCCTACCAGATCGGCCTCACATTGCACGCCGGTAAAAAAGCGTACCGCACCGTTCACCAGATAGTTCCCCGAAGGGCTCACCGTCACCCTGGCGCCGCGCGGCATGAGTGTTGTCTGCGGCAATGCGGAAAACGGAGGGAATTCCACATCGTTGCGTATGACAAAACCTTTCGGCTTTTCATCGGCGGCGGTAACGGATGCGGCGGTAAAATAAATATCAGCGATGCGGATACCCGCTTTCGGCGCGGCACCCATGAACTGTATGCTCACCGAATCGATAATGCCGGCATCCGCGGCGCGCTCAAACGCTGCAAGCGGGACGACGACACGCTGCCAGGTGCCGCGGTCGGTATCGATGACGCGGCCTTCGATGAAACGCGATGCGGGAAGAAATCCGCTTTTCGACAGCCCCTTCCCTTTCGCCGACAGCGATATCTGAAACGGCTGCCCGCCGATATTCGCGCCGAACTGGTCGTCGTCGCCGTTGATATACATGATCATCGTGTACGTGCCGATGGATTCCGCCGTGAACGGTTTCTGTTCATTCTTGATGTTCACGCCCGACCACGGTTTCCCGCTGTCGCTGATGATGATTCGCTGATACGATCTGCCCTCGGCGTCGCTGACACCCGAGACTTCTATCCCGTTCCATCCCGTTGCTTTCCATCCGGCGCCGAACATACCGTTGGTGATCACCGCGAAGTCTTCCGGCATAGCCATCGCCGCACAAACAATCATCATCACTGCTATCGTTTTCATCCTCGTACTCCGAAAAAACATTATCAGCTATTTCAATAATAATTGGCTTTTATGCCGCCGCGCCCCGGCGTCACGCCCGCAGCATGCAGATGACCGATCTCGCCAAGACCCAGTAGCCGGGGACAGGCGATACCCGGCGTCCTCTCGTCGAACACTATCGTACTCACCGAGGTCGTATGCATGACAAAACCTGCCCACATGAGCGGCAGCGGAATCGCCAGAAGATGCGCCATCCAGGTAAGTCCGAAACCGCCGTGACATGCTATCGCAATACCAAGCTCATTACGTTCGCGCACGCGATATACATGATCCTCGCGTTCGTAACCGAGCGTTGCGAGAAAGGCATCTCCGGCTTCGTAAATAGGATCAACGATAGCATGCATATCGACGCCGGCAAACGGTTTCGCGATACTCCAGTCGTTGGGCGAACGCAGATATGCATCCGTACGTATGTCATGCCCGTGCGCATCCCAATACATCATCTTGACGACGTTGTCGCGAAGCTCGACTATCTCGCGTGTCCACTGCAGCGTACGTATCTCATGGCCGGTCTTAGCCGCGATGAAACGTGCCGTCTCCTGTGCGCGGCCGCAGGGAGATGAATACAGCCGGTCGATTTTATAATGATGGATGAAATCGCCGAGCGCCGCAGCCTCGCGTTTTCCGGCCTCGGTAAGACAGTCGTTCTTGTAGTCGGGATCGCCGTGACGGATGATGTATAACCGCATGGTTGGTTCAGCGCTCCGCGATTTCCATAAACAGAGACGGACCGGCCTTCAATGCACCGGTGTCTATCGTCATCGTAACGGCACCATCCGCATGTTGAACCGATAGTTCATCGCGCCGTGTTCCGTCAAGTGAAAGCGCCCAGGCCCGCAGTTTCGGGCTGCCGGCGTCACGCTCCACCTTCACGGTAAACGTGCCGACACGCAGGAGCACCGGCAGTTTTCCTTTGGCAGTCTCGACGATACCTTCTTCGTCATCGTACTTCGTGCCGCTGTTGCGCGCGTCAGTGGCGATAACGAGAAGCAATCGTCCGGACTTCGTGACCGGTTTGCCGTCGCGGGAAGCCACGGTAATCGATGCGGGCACCGACGACGACTCAACCGTAAGCGCACCGGCCTTCACCGATGACTCCCACCGGTCTGCACAGACACCAGCCGCGACCGGCGTCTTCACTCTGAGCCGCTTCGTCATGGATTCAAGGAGTATTTCGCCGGTCTCGCATTCGTATATTTTCTTATCAGCATCAGTGCGGTTTTTCTCGGGCAGAATTCCCTGTTTTCTCAGCTGCGCAAGCGCGCCAGAAAACGTGCCGCTCTCGCTGTCCACGATGGTGGAAAAGAACGCGGCATCGACGGTCTTTGCGCCGTCACCGAGCGGAAGCAGCATCGACGGCTTCACGCCGGGCGTACGGCCTTCCACCGCGACGGCAAAACCGGTAAGTAAACCGATGCGCGACTGATCGCCGCTGATGGCGTTCTCGGCGCGGCCGAGTGCGAGTTCACGTGAAAGCGGGATGTCTACGCGATGCGCTGCCGCGGCTACCGCATTCCCCATGAAGAGCATTCCGGTGACGACCTGACTTGCGCGCGCTATCGGATCGGCTCCCACACGGAACGGACCATCGACCACCGGCGTCAGGCTTACAGGATCCGCATGCGCGCATAAAAGCGACATATCCTGCAGACTCCCGTACGCGCCCACGGACAATCCTTCTTCATATCTGTATTTATTCCAGAATACCTGCCCGTATTCCGGCACCGCGAACGGCATTCCCGCAATGCGGCTTGCTGCGATTCCGCGCCACCAATTGACCGCCTCGGCAAGTGAACTGGTCTGCGCCACACTCGGCTTGCCGCCGACTTCACTCGGGTGCGCGAAATATCCGTGCATCGAGACCACGCCGCCTTTCGCGCGTGAGAGATAAAGCCTGAGCGCATAAAGCCAGTCATACATCGTGTACAGGCCGGAATATCCGGTTGCCCGGATTTCCTTCTCCATGAAACCGGATGTCTCTTCTTCTATCTGATTGACGAACTCCGCCACAAGAAGTTTGCGTGCGCTGTGCCACATATCGCCGGGTGCGAAGAACGGCGCCTCGTCGATGCGCCGCACACTTTCTGAACCGGTCCACGCCTTCCTGAACGCGGCGACGTCAGAGAACTTTGACGCGAGGAAGGCGCGCCACTTCGGCAGTAAGCCCGTCTGAACGGCAGTAGAGAATTTCTTGTAGCTCTCCACATCGGTGGTGATCTCATTGAATCCGAGCACCATGACCACCTGCGGATCGGCCGCAAGCGTGGTGCCGGTGTACGCGTTCGTGTGATTGAAGAGCATCCGCACCGCGTGATGATAATGCTTTCGTATACGGTCATCATAGAACATGCGCGGCTTGAGTGACGGTACGCCATTATTGTCATACCAGCAGTTCGCAGGATAGAGCCCCGCCCAGGAAGTCATCGCATCGATGTAGAGATATATCCCGCGTTTTTTGAGCGCGGCTACGAACCGGTCTATACGTTCCATTCGCTCCGGAAGATATGTTGTTTCTCCCGCGTCAAGACGCGCATCGAATGCGTCCTGCGCCTCACGCGATAGTGTCTTGCCCCAGGTGTTCACTGTCTGGCCGGACAGATACTGGTCAAGGAAGTGGAGACGCACCATATTGTATCCCTGACGGTATATGGCCTCGGCCAGCTGTTCAACGTCGTCGCTTTCTTTTGTCGGCACGCCGGAATAGACGAAAAAGCGCACCGTCTTGCCGGGCTCAGCGGCGAACGCAAGCGTACCATCGGGTCGGGCTATGACGCGTCCCTTGCTGCCTGCGGGAGCACGATCGATCCAACCCGAAAAATCGAGCGCGGTACCGGCCTTCACCGCAAGATTCGTTTCGGTGAGCGCTTTCCACTCATCGCCCTCGACTATCTCGAGTTTTTTCATCTCCGGCAGCGGATAATCACCATCGGACATCGTGATACCTGCGACAATCCAGAGCGCCTTACCGGTACCCGAAAGCGTTATGCGTTTCACATCCGTCACCGCACCAAGATCATACCGCGAGAAATAGATGCCGACGAGTGCGCTCTGATTGGCCTTCGCAACAACGACAACACCGTTGGGCAGACGTACGGGATTCCACCAGTCGGCGACATCGCGCTTGGACTGCACATCGAGCTTAATTTCTTTTCCGTCTTTTCCGGCAACCGTGATGATACCGATGGACTCATTCTGTTTGGCGCCGTTCCAACAGGCGGTGTGTAATACATAGAGATACCGCCCGGCCGTATCCGCGGGCGCGTCGATGACGGCACTCGTGATACCGCCGGGAAGCGCCGTATCATGACGGAATGAAAGTACCGCTTTGCCGCCGTTCGCCGCAGGATCGATGATTTTGAAAGGAACATCCCCGAAGACGTTTTTTTTCACATCGAATTCCCGGAAATCGTTCGCCGCACCCTGATCGGACCAGCCGCCCTTGCCGTCACCGGCAGTATCGTCAGCAAATCCCATATTGGCGCTTTGCGCGAGATCGAAAAAGAAAAGTTTCGCGTTCACCGGCAATTTTCTCACACCCGCGGGGGGATTTGCCTTCATGCTTTTCACATCGATTTCACCCGCCGGATATGCAAATCCCCGTACGGTTATCTCCTGCCCCGCCTTCACCGCAACACCCTGAACGACGGTTCCCTGCGCCCATGCCGCGGCGAAACATCCGCCGCCATGAGCATTCGCCGCGTATACGATACGCCCCGGACGATTCGCATCGGCAGCCCAGAACCACCAGCCGTCCGGCTTCTTGTCGCTGAACGACTCGAAATCGCCGTTCTTCAATTCCGCACCGCTCACGGTGATATCGTCATAGAATGTATACAACGCTATTTTCTTTTTATCCTCGCCGTTCTTATCCTGACCCGCAAGATCAAGCTGCACCGTACCGTCGGCATCCGGCGTGAACGATACCGAGAAAGCGTTCCAGCCGTCGGCGAGCGTGACCTCGGCGATGAGACTCTGCTTCCGCTCGATCTCACTGCCCCAGGTTATATTGGCAATCTTCGCTCCGGGCGATGCCGTACCGGGGGTAAGATTCACTTTCCCCTTGGCACTCAGATTGATGCGCGCCATACCGGCCGGTTCTGCGACCGCGGCTGACATCATGAACATAAGTACTGCGGCGCCGTACATCCCGATTGATCGTGCTCTCATAATAACGTACTCCATTTTTTTTCTATCAAATCGTCACGGGACAACATTGAAACGTCGGCCGTCACGGAACATCTCACGTCCATCTTTCGCTGCCATGAGTTCCAGGGTAATATCACCGGCTTCATTCGGTGTAAATGAGATGACGCTCGTGACATGATCACCGAGCCCCACGGTCATCGTCTTCTTCTCGCCGGCAATCTTTTTATCACCCGACATCACACGCCAGCCGACCTCGACCACGGTACCTGAAAACGTATCATTGTAGATGACGAGCGTGCGCTGCTGCGGCTGCCCCGATTTTATCTGCGGCGCTTTCGGGAAGGGCCCCAGTTCATCGTATGCCATATCATACACCGCCACCGGCGCGAATGATTTGACGATTACATCATACGCTTCTTCAAGGCCCGGTTTCACTCCCTCGGCCTTCAGAAAACCGCAGTAGCTCGGGTTGTACGGACGTATATCATACCAGTCCGCGAAACGATACCCGCGAGCCTGAAGTCCCATCATATAAATTGCTTCACGTTCTTTTTCCTTGAGCCCCGGCTCATAGGGGAAGAGATATTCACCCACACCAAGCGGCACAGACTGACGGAAGTTCGTCGCCCAGTAGATATCATTGCGGAGATCCTTCGCATAACCCGACGCCTTACCGCCCAAATCCTTCAGGTCGTCGACCGTGCGTATATAATGCTTCACGCTCGATTCGGTTGCGCCGAACGCCGTACCGTCACCATCGAATATGACCGGCCGCGTACCGTCGGATGCGTCGATGATGCGCTTGAACTCGGCAAGCTGTGCCGGCGACAGCAGGTTCACATTGAGACCCTCGTTCTCAGCCGACCAGGTTATCACCGACGGGTGATTTCGATCGCGCCGCACCCATCGGGTGATATGCTCACGGCAGTTTTCCATGAAATCCGGATGCGCGGGGTCGAGCATTCCCCAGCTGGCATAGATCGCGCTCTCGTCGATGACGAGTATTCCCATCTCATCGCAAAGATCGAGCACATGCGGCGGCGCCGGAAGTGAATGAAACCGCAGCACATTGCAGTTAACCGCCTGAAACTTTTTCAGCATTTCTACGGTACTCTCTTTTGTGAAAAACATCTCGCGTTTTTCACCGTACGATGGGCTTTCACCGCGCAAATTACAGCGTATGCCGTTCAAAATAAAATTGATGCCTTCGAACCAGACTTCGCGAAAACCGAACCGCGTGCTGTTCTCATGCAGCACCACACCGGCCTTCGTTGCAAGCTTCGTCCGCAGTGTATAGAGCGATGGATGATCCGGCTGCCAGAGCGTAACCCCGGTGAACGGCGCACTCACGGAGATTTTCGTCCGTACAAAGCCGCCGAGTTCCATATCGGCCGGCGGTATGGAAAACACCGCTTCGCCGCCTGCCGCGACAACTGTACCTTCAAGCCGCACCCGAATGGACTCTTTTTTCCCGTTATACAGTTCATAGGTAACAGTTATCTTCTTATCCCGTACTGATGTCCTGATATAGGTGTCAGCGACATGAACGACGGGGCGTGAGATCAGCGATACGCTCTGATAAATCCCCTTGCGGTTGTACGCACCCATGCCGCGGGGAATAAAGTGTTTGCGATTCCGCCAATCCTTGCTTTCGCGCGGCGTACTGAAAAAGCTGTCGTCGCGCACCATGACCTCCAGCCGGTTCGATGATGACGGACTTTCAACACAGCCGCTGACATCCACCTCGAACGGCAATGCCGCACCGATATGACCGCCCGCAAACTGTCCGTTCACATAAATATCGGCGGCATCGCCCACGGCGTCGAATTTCAGTATGGTGCGCCGTTCGTCACCGGCCTCAGGAACGTCAAATGTCCGCGTGTAGGTGAACTGATGCAGCGACTTTGTCCCCGATACGTTCTCTAGAAACCCCGGAACGGCGACGGTTTGCGACCACCCGCCCGGAGACTGTACCTGCCACTGTCCGTCAAGACTCGTGACCGTATCCGCCGTCGACCCGTCCGCATCCGTTGCCGGAGTCACACTGACATCGTCTATCCAGAGGCTCGCCGCCTCACCCAGAACGATAAAAATACCGCTGTCGTCGGGGTCGATGTCCGGCAGTGTCACCATAAACGAGTAATCTTTCCATTCTTTGGAAACCTTCACCTGCCGCGACGCGTACACGGTCCACGGCGCATTTATCTTCCGGATAAGAACGGATGCCTTCTTTTCGCCGGTGCCGCGCATGGCAAAACGCAGCCGCAGTTTTCTGGCTGTCTTCAGTTCCAGCTTCTGTTGAAAATGCAGTTCGGATGTCCCTTTGACTTTCACCATGGTCATGCGGTACGAATAACTCCCGCCGCGGGGATTATCTTTATCATACTCGCCGGTTACATCATTCTTCGCCCAGTTGTTCAGATTCCATGACGTGTCGGCGGTGTCTTCGAACCCGGGATTTCTCACCAGATTCTCATCAGCAAAAGCGGCGGCTGCCATCGTGATTACAGCCACGATGCAAAATAATCCACGCATACGGTTCTCCTCTTTATAATTACAACGCATTCATAACTCATTCACATCGGGTCCGTTATTCTGCTGCAATTTCGAAAAACGGCGTCGGTCCGTTCTTGAGTGCCGAGGTATCGATTACAAGCTTCAACACACCGCCGTTGACCGATGCGGTCACCGGTTCTTTTCTGCTGCCGTCAAGTCCGAGCGCGTATACTTTCAACGATGCGGCATTCATATTCTTAAGCGATACTTTCAATGTGCCGGTGGCCATCAGTACCGGCGGCTTCCCGTTTTTCTCCAGCGTCACGCGTTCCTCGGAATTGAATTCCATGCCGCTGTTGAGCGCATCGGTGGAATAAATGAGCAGAAGCCGTTTACTCGAAGCGACATCCTTATTGTCGAGCGACGCTATGGCGACCGCCGCGTCGACACTGGATGTTTCGACGGCGAATTGCTTGAACGATGCCGCTGCATTCGCGAGCATCGCTCCGCCTTCAAAACGGGATGCGGCGACACGTATTTCTTTTTTGCTCTTATCCATGAACAATTCGCCGTTGTCGCTTTCGAACAGACCTTTCTCCGGATCGGTTCGATTCGCCTGCGGCACGAGGTTCATCGACTTCATTTTTGCGACCGTGTCTTTGCACGAAAAACTTTTATCGTCGGAATCGAGTGTGCGCGATGCGTATGACGTGTTCTCGACGACGGACGCACCGGACGGGGCGAACACAAGATCCGGCGCACGGGATTTCAGCATATCCGGTATCGGCGTGTTTTTATATGAGATGCCGAAACCGGATACGAGCGACAGCAGAGACTGTTCGCTGTTCATGCCGCCCCACGGATTCGACTGCGGGCTGCCGAACACATATGCATCATCAAGCATCACTTCGACATAATGCGATGACGGGGTCACGTCGCGCCGCGCGAAGAGAAGCGTTGCGATGACCTGCGACGCGCGCGATATGGGGTCGGCGCCGCAGCGAAAGGGGCTTATGGGCCTTCCCACTTCGACATAGACAACGCCCGCATGCGCCATGAGACAGTCGTAATCCTGAAGCGCCGAATATCCGCCGATAAGAAACCCTTCCTCATAGCGATAATGATTCCAGAACACATGGCCGTATTCGGTGATCATGAACGGCCGGTTGCCGTAGCGTGTTCCCGCCATGGAACGCCACCAGCCGCCAAGATCGTCAATTGAACTCTTCTGCTGCACCTGGCTGCCTTTGGAATCAAAACCGTGCGGATGTGAGTGATACCCGTGCATTGATATCACCGGTACCGCGTTACGGACGGCGCTGTACCCGAGGTTCTTGAAACAGTCGTATTGCGTGACCAGCCCCGTGTACCCTATCTTCCGTATTTCGGCAAGGAACCAGTCGTACATCATTGAATCAAGCGAGGCGCGCCAGCGTCCGGCATCGGCACCGCGCGGCGATTTTTCATAGGCTTTCAGCGGCGCGTTGTCAATCGTCATGCCGGTGTCAAGCCAGCATTTACCGTCCTTGTCGGTCCATGCGGTTTTAAGCGCATCGACTGTTTTATAACGTTCCTTAAGCCATGCACGCCACAGATGCGCAGCTTTGGTACTGAGATTGTTTATCTCCTGTTCATTATGGAAGAGCAGCACCGCGACCTGCGGATCATCGACAAGCGCGGTCTTCGTATACGGATTTACCGTCGTCATGAGTTTTTTTACGCCGTCCATCCAGTTCTTACGCGCCGTCTCGTCGAAATACATGCGCGTTTTCAGATCGATGTCAGCCGCGCCCCAGCCGCTGCCCTTCACATAACCGCCCCATGATGTCATCGCGTCAAAATACAGATACACGCCGTTCTGTTTGAGGCAGTGAACCATATAGAAATAATTATCGAGCCGTTCGGGGTTGAAATCGCAGTCGGCTTTGGCGCCCTCCATAATATAATGATCGAGAAAGTGCGGACGCGCCATCGTATAACCCTGCAGCCGCACGAGCTTCGCCCAATCCGCGATGTCTTTTTTCGTCGTAGGTTCTGCGCCGAGCCGCGGCACCACACCGCCGTCGATGCTTGCGCTCATGAACACCATACGCTTATCCGGCCGCTTCTCGCAGACGAACTGACCTTTGTCGTTGAGCACAATGCGGCCATAGGCGCCCGCCGGGACATTTTCGCCGAGCGAACTGAAATCAAGTGCGCTTCCCGATTTTACGCGAATATCAGACATGTCTACAGTCTTCCATTCTTTCCCGTTCATCGCGATGAAATGCGGCACGGTAAAATCAATATCTTTTGAGGATACCGTGGCTCCGGCGACAATCCAGATTGCATTGCCCGCCGTGGTCATGGTCATCGATGCGATATCCTGTGCGCGATTATCAATCCTGAATTTCGAAAGATACACGCCAACCGTTTCGGACTTGTTCGGTTTTTTGTATACGACAATGCCATTATCGAGATTCGCCGGCTTCCACCAGTCGCTGACATCCTTTCCCGTGGTGACCGTTTGCGTCACCGTTTTACCGTTCCTGAGACGTATCGCGATGGTTCCTACCGGGTCATTGTATTTTCCCGCCCAGCATATCGTATGCAGGAGATACAGATACGTGCCGCGCGTTCCGTCTTTCATCGTAATGTTTAGCGCATCCGCGGTGACCGCCGGCGATATATTTTTACTTTTAAACGTGACCACCGCTTTCCCGTTGTTCTTTGCGGGATCGATGATATTGAACTGAATGCCGTTGTAATCCTTTTTCGTCACGTCGAAACCGGACAGATCGTTCTCAGCCCCCTGATCCGACCAGCCGCCCCTGCCGTCTCCGGCGACGTCGTCTTTGAAATCCATATTAGCGAATTGCGAGATATCAACCGGGACATCATCCGCCTGTTTCTCGAGCGCCGCCGGTGTCACTTTATTCCCGAAATTGACGAACATGACACCTCCAATCTCGACGGTCTGTTTCTGTCCGCCAAGCTGAAAACACATCTGCGCGCCGCCTTTGGGAAACGGCATCTTTGCGGTGAACGGCAGTGCGATACGCGTCCACTCCTTTCCCGCCTTCTGTTCGGCGGTAAACGCATTCCCCCACGGAGGGCCGGCCTGCTCATATTTTACCGTCACCGTCCCGATGCCTTTCGGATTATCGGCGCTGATCGTTCTCATATAGAATACGAGGAGCATCGTGTCGCCTTTTTCCATCGGCGCGGTGATCTTCCCGGTGATCTGCTGACCCCAGACGTTCTCTTTTTTACTCTCGACGACAACACGGCTCGCTTTCACGAACGGCTGATCCGTAACCGTCACATCATCGGCGCCGATGACAACGCCGTCAAGCATATCAACGCATGCGGGCTTTCCTTCAAGTTCCTCTTTGTTGACATATGCGGCAAGCGGCATCATCACCGCTAACGCAAGTATGGTGAGCGACATTATGCGGGCCATAACGACCTCCGATGTTTGATTTTACTAAAATAGTATACCGTAAAATGACAAAATAGGTATGTGCGGATATTCCGAAAATATATGCGGATGTTTTTCCGGGAGAGTCCATCTGCGTAGTAAAACGTTTTCCTGACGCACTGGTTATTTCACTTTTTAATGGTATACGTGTGCGTCTTAAAAGTATATTCGGCACGTATATTGTTAAGTGCCTGCATATTTTGCCTACGATATGACGACGCGTTTGCCCCCGGAAATAAGTGCCGCTTCATAAACGTTCATAAGCTCATGCGCGAATTCAAGCGATCCTTGTATCGCCGGAGTTCCGGCAAGCACGCAGTCGCAGAAGTACTTCATCTCATGATACATTCCCTGAATGAACAGCGCTTTGTTCTCGAGTGTTGCGAGCGTGTTCTGCGGCCGCCAGACCAGCGCTCCCGAGTCGAAACCGCCGGGAACAAAATCCGTTGTCACACCGTATTTGAACGGAATACCACGCTCAAGCGTAACCACGTCGCCGTTGTCGATTGTCAGATGCCAGGAATCGCCGTAGAATCGATAGAACTCATTGGGGAGCGGACCCGATGCAAAATGAAAATTACCGATGACACCGTTCGTGAACTCGAGCAAACATGTACCGTGACCGCTTTCTGTTCGATGAACCGTCACTGCGCCGACATTTCCGGCGACAGCCATCATGAGCGACAATGGATGACAGCCGTTGCCGAGCCAGTTCGTGAACGTCCGATTTTCAAGCACTTCCGCGCCGTTCTCCGGCATCGTCATCGAATAGCTTGCCAATATGGAACGGAGCTTTCCATACTGTTCATCCCTCGTCACTTCAATAGCTTTCTGCGTCGCCGGCATAAACGCCTTCTTTAAGCCCACAACCGCTATACGGTCCTGTCGTTTCGTTATCATCTCCGCCACTTCCGATGCCCGCATGGCAATGGGCTTTTCCACCCACACATGCGTATTGGCGGCGAAGGCCTCTAGAACGAGTGCCGGATGGAACTGCGAACCTACGCAGATGAAAACAGCGTCGAGTTTTTCATTCGCATACATGTCGGATGTCTTCTGATAATGACTGCATCCGAACTGCAGCGCCGTTTTTTCTGCTATGGCCGCATTCAGATCGCATATCGCCTGCACTTTTACCGGCAGATAGTTCATCGTCGGCAATACATTACGGTAGCAGTGCGAACCCGCACCGATGATGCCGACATTCAGCCGCTTCTCAAAATCACGCTGATAACTCATATGATTACTCCCTGCCTATCCAATAATTAAGCGCACGAAATCGAAATCGCGTTTAGTGACATTTGTATAGTCATATCCTTCTTTCGACCCTCCATGCGATGGGTTGAGGCAGAGCACGGGACAGTTATCCATAACAGCCGCACGTATAATATCCGTTACCGGCCATGATGCGTCTGCAAGCGCAGAACGGTACAACACCCTTCCATCGGCACCGGCGATGCCGCCTTTTACATGGATGTAGTCTACAAGCGATGATATTTTTTTATACACATCAACCGCCGGGAATGTCCCCATCTGCCAGAGATTCTGTACATCATACGTGAACGATACATTATCCATGCCGAGCGCCTCATAAAACCCGATGACCTCATCCGGCGTTGAGAATATGCAGTTATGGCATTCATTTTCTATCGTTAAACGAAAGCCCGCATGGTTAACCGCGGATATCGCTTCCCGATACAGCGGCACCAGCCACGGATGACTGTTACGGATATAGCTGACACTGTCGCTGAACTCGGTGCGTTTTCCCGATGTCGCCGCGATAAGCCGCACAAGCGCCGGCCTAAGTGTTTTCGCAATACTGATGATGCGTTCAAGCATCGGCATATATTTCTTTCGATATGCCTCCTCGCCTGTCTCAATGTCACCGTCAAATATAACGCTTGACATACAGTGAACGCTCATACCCCGTTCGTCGATGTGCTGTTTTACAAGTATCGCCTCGTCGTCGTTGAGCGCCGCAAGATCTTTTCCGAGCACATCGCTTTTCAGATCGAGTATGCGGATACCCCACGCACGCTGCGTGTCGAGCGATGTGATGAAATCCTTCCCCGCCATTGAATTGAGCATAGTGATTTCCATTGTATATCCCTTACTCGTTCTCAACTTTCCGGTCCGGCGTCGGGAATACCACGAAAAGCACAGCGTCGGTGTTCCCGATATTGGTTGCGTGATGAGTGAATCCCGATTGCACCGTGATCGTATCACCCGCGTCCATCCGTGATTCTCCGCCGTCTGTGGTATGCATCACCGTTCCCTGCAGAACGATAAGTATCTCTGTGCAGTTCGGATGAAAATGGAGCGGATTGCTCATACCCGGTTTTATCACGCATCTGCCGACGGTAAGCTCCGTTGAGTTGCCTAATTTTCCACTCGCATACCACGTAAGGCCGCCCCACGGCGCTGCTACTGTTTCCGTCATATCATTACGTACGACAATCGTCTTATTCATGTTCATAACTCTCTTACGCTAATGCGATAACTTTTCCCGAGCCTTCCGCAAACGCCTCAAATATACGCGTAACCTGCCGGGCCTGATCAAGCGTACCTTTCGCCGGCGCGCGTTTATCAAGAATGGCGCGGGCGAATTCATTGACTTCGCTGAAATAACCGAGCAGGAATATGCCTTTGTTATACAGCTGACCGAGCGAGAATTCCGGCTCCCATACCGCCGATGCTTCATGTGCTGATCCGTTATAAAACCCCGGAGTATCGCCGTAGCCGAGTCCCGGCGGATCGCGATGCAACGTAACGCGAGTATTGTTCTCAACGGTTATATGTTGTCCCTTGTCCCCGATTACCGTAGTATGTTCCATGCCGCCGTTCCTTGAGGTGCCGTGAGTGAATGCAAGCGTTGCTACAACGCCGGACGCGTAGGTGAATGTAGCGGAACCGGCACCGCTCGAAGCGCGGCAATAGAAAAGTGTCTCCGGCATACCCAGAAGATAGATGAACAGCGACACGGGATGACATTGATGGTCGAGAAAACTGACCACTGATTTAACGCGCTCCTTCTTTTCAATGTACTGCACGAATTCCTCTCGTGTCGGTATCGCCTGCGGGTACTGCAGCATCGCCATAGAAACGCAGCCGAACTCCGGTGCCGCAGACAACACTTTCGCTTTTTCATTTGCCGGGAAAAACATCTTTTTCATGCCGACAACAACATGTTTTCCGCTTTTTTTCGAGGCGTCACGCATGATATCGATATCCGCGCACGATGCCGCCGGCGGTTTTTCTATCCACACATGACATCCGGTGTTCAGACAATCCGCGGCAATAGCAGGATACAGCGGTCGTCCGGAAGCGTCATAACCGGTGACGATGAAAACGGCGTCGAGCTTTTCTTTCGCGAGCATTTCACGATAGTCCGTATAGGCATGATCCGCGCCGAACTTTTTTGAGAACGCCTGCGCTTTATTGAGGTCAAGGTCGCACACCGCCACAAGGTTCACCGGGGCGAAGTGGAACACCGGATAGATATTCCGGAACGAATGCGATCCGCAGCCGATGAATCCCGCGCGTATTTCCGGCTCGTCGACAACATTTCCTTTGAATCCGATTCTCATCGCACGACTCCTGTCGTTATTTTTTTATATTGCTTTGTTCAGTGAAGACAGCAAGATATTTCACCGCTGCGCTTACCGGCGTAATTTCATGTTCTTCATTGGCATCGAAATAGAGGCTATCGCCGGGCGTAAGCGTGTATTCAGTGGCTCCAACGCGGTATTTCATCGTCCCTTCAAGCATATAGATGAATTCCTCGCCTGCATGCGACAGTGCCTGCGGTTTCACCTTTCCTTTTTTAGCCGTGAACAGATACGGCTGCATGAGCTTTTTGTTTCTGCCCGCCGCATAGGTGAAAAACGAATACCCTTTATCTGTAGCAATGTATGAAGCGGAGGTGATTGATGCCGCCGGAGTCGCAATTGTCGATGCCTGTCCGTCATCACCCATAAGCGCTGCGACACTCACACCGAGAGCTTTTGCAATCTTCGTAAGTGTCGCGACCGGAGGGCTCGTGTGCCCTTTTTCTATCTTTGAGAGCAGGCTCTTCGTAAATCCGCATACCGCGGCGATCTCATCAAGCGTACGCATCTGCTGCTTGCGTATCCTGCGAATGGCGTGTCCAATCATCATTGATTCCTTCATTTCATTAACGGCGTTTAATTCGACTATATATATTATAATTCAACCTTGTTGAATTGTCAACAGTATATGGCATAGCCTTATTGTGGTACCCGCCCTCTGCCGGTGAGTTAACCAAAGCCGCTTGAAACGCGCGGCATTGCTTCTGTGAACTAACGCTCCGAACGCCATTGACGCCCGACGGTAGCTACTATTATTTTAAAACTAGTTATCGTCCATCCGTTTCATCTTCAGTATAACAGGCTGTATCGGCTCAACACTAACAGCCAAAATCATATCGCGCTCAGGATAATTCCTGAAGCTGAGCTGTTCCCACGTTCCTGAACCATTGAGTTTTTCGACGGCAGACACCGGCGCGCCGCCGATGCGCAGTCTGAGTTCCGGCAATGCGTCCATACCCATATGCATCACATACAGCAATTCGCCGCCGCCGGCTTCGTTTGCAATTACGCCATGACGCACGTACATATCAACATCAGAAACAACTATCGCCGGAAGTTGACTCCCGTTCAGCCAGCCTATCACTCCGCCGAGCTGCTCCCTTCTGACCTCATTCATGAACGGAGTAAAACCCAATGCCGCCGCGTATACCGCTGCACGACCGCCATGACGGTTGGTGAACAGCGTTAGTCCCGGTCCGGCGTCAGTCTCATCAGGGCACAGATACCAGGGTATGGTGAATTGCCGGGAAAGTTCGGTGACATTTTCTTCGGTCACGGATAAACGGAACGCTGAGCCGCGTATCAATGACGTGATGTTTATTTTCTTTCCGGCAGCCTTCCCGTTAACCGGATCGGAGTTCAGCCGCTCGTGGTTCACCGCCCATGATGCGGGACTGTCTACCCTGACACCGAGCAGATCGGTAAAACCTCTTTGACATAACCGTTCCGCCGCACCGCCGTCAAGAAGCACGGCCTTCGAAAGGAATCGTTTTAGTTCTACATCGCTGAAAAAATCAACGTCCTTCCCGGCGAGCATGAAGACACCGGCCGTATGTGAGGCGCCGACACGGCAGGGAATCCCCATATGTCCGAGTATCTGACATGTCCAATTATGCTGCCATACCCCTGAATCGTACGCCGGAACTCCGGCTTCAGGTATCGGCACCGTAGGCTCGTCCCACATGACCGAACGGCATATCCTGTGAAGCTCATGATACATCGCTATATTTTCTTTCAGTATCGAACGATATGCGACACCGCTTTCAGGTTCATATTCTCCGAGACGTGTAACCCAGAGCTTTGCGCCCGTTGTACCGTTGATAAGCGAGAATATTATCTGCGCATTGAGCGCATTCGCCGATGTGCAGTAGCGGTTCTGCGGATACGTGTCGGACTCAGACAGAATTTCCGGAATAGTTTTCAACACTTCCATCTGCGCCGCCATCCAATATACACGACCAAGAATATCCCGGCCGTCATTGCTCAGATACCATGCATTGCCTATCCTGACGAACGGCTGTTGTTTTCCGGCAAGCAGCCGCGCCATCGGTTCGGCAAACGGCAGTTCAGAGCCGTGCGCATGACAGATACAGATACCGCAGGGCAATCCGGGATCCGCGGCATCAATACCGTCACGCACTTTTTTCGCAAGTGTCATTAAACTTGAAAGCCGCACCTCATCCCACGTTTTTCTAAGACCTTCATCGCGTGTAACGGCTGCGATAAGCTGTTCTCTGGTAAAGTCAGTGCCGGCGGCTTTATTGACGGCGCTCAAATGCAGTTTGCAGAAACAACCCGAGCCGCCGTTGTTCGCGAGACGGAAATCATCGTCGACAAGAAGGAAATCGGGGCGTGATGCGGCAACCGTAGCCACGGCGTTATAGATATATTCCTGGAACTCCGTGTCGAGCGGGCATATCGACTGCGTTTCCACGCCGTTGCTGTTGATGCTCCGCTGATACTTCGCGTCCGTCGGTGTCCCGTGACCGATGAGACTTTGCAGCAGTATCCCCACCTTGAGACCGGAGTCTTCCAGCGGTTTTCTCATCTCGATGAAAAGATCACGCAGATATTCCGCCTTCGTCATGGTGGGCTCATGTTCCTGCGGACTTAACGGCAGCGAAAATGCGACATCGGTAACGCCGCATTCGGTCTGTAGCGCTCGCAAATCTGAAACTATCTCATCCCTGTGACTGATGAGCAGCGGACTGATGTTTATGATTCTCATATTCCTGCCTCTCAATTATCCTGAAATCACTTATCTCGAGATAGCTACGATACCGGTGATCGTAGCCGCAAGCCCCGCCCAGTTGAACCATCGGCTTTTCTCGCGGATGACGAACAGACTGTACATCGAAAAGCCCACAATGCAGGAACCTACAATGAGCGGAAAACATATCGATGCCATTCCCTGTTTGGAAAGCATATCCAGCGCGACATAGAAAAGCTTAACGCTGACAGTATTAAGTGCGGCCATACCAAGCGCAAGCAGCAGTGTCCGGCGATCCGGTATGGGAAGCCGTCCGCGAAAGAGCGATATCACCAATGCTCCGGCAAACGCACCGGCGCTCCCGAGTGTAGGCCGTATATTCGCGTTATCTATCCAGCCGCGCCAGTATGATGGAACGCTTTGCAGCGTCTGTCCTATGCCGAAAAGGATGAACGCCGCGAATGTAAGCACTAACCACATCCTGTTTCCCTCAACATTATTCCCGCCGAGGATCGACGGCACCAGCATGCCGATGAGTATCATCCCTACGCCGAGGAATTTGATTGCAGCCGCATGTTCTCCGAAAAGTACAATGCCGCTGATAAACGGAATTATCAGCGCCGACTGACCGACAGCCCAGATGACGCCGTTATGTCCGCTATTCATCGCCCGCTGCATGACGATGAGTCCGGCCGCGTTGGCGATACCCGAACTGATTATCACCGTTGTCAGTGATAGCGGTTCCATCACCTGCCCGCCGATGGCAACATTCCAGCGCACATATACCAGCATCGTGAGCACAGCGGTGAACAGCGTGTTCGCGGCATAGTAATCGATGAATTCTATCTTCGACCGTGAACACCGGCTCATGATGATTCCGATGAACGTCCAGAGAAGCCCCGTACCGATGGCGATGAGTATGCCGATATACATGAACTTTCCTTGCATTGCAAAAATGAACTATTGCCGGTAATATACTGACGATAGAATAAAAGTATATCGTTATTTGTGCTGTGAACATGGATAATTCTGCTGCGGCAATCATCTCGTGCGACGAAACCGTTTCAAAAGGCGGCCATCGATTTCGACGCGAATCCGGCTTTCCGTATTATACGTTCGGTTGTCTGCTCTCCGGGCGTTCGCAGAAACGCATGTCATCGGGTGTGTACGAATACACCCCGGTATGTTTTACCGTAACACCGCCGAATACCCCCTATGCAGTATATCATCCGATAGCACATCGGGAACTATGGTACATTTTCAGTATAAAACCGGAATGGCGTTCCCTGCTTCGCTGGGGCACATCGGCTGATGTGATCGCACAACCGCTGCACGCAGGCGTTGAACACCGCGCGGAACAGCGGCAGATAATCCGTCATCTGCGCGATACAATTGCGCATTACCGCTCGCCCCTTCCGCATGCGATGCGTATGGCGGAGCTGTCATTCGAGCAGGCGCTCATCCTTGTCGCCAATCTCGCGGGCAGTCACGGAAGCATCGACGAACGCATCGAGCGGGTTATCGACAGCCTGCGGAGAAGACCGGCACAGCACTGGGGTATTTCCGAAATGGCTGAGACCGCAGGTCTTTCGCCGTCACGGTTCTCGCATATTTTCCATGAAGAACTCGGCATCGCTCCGGCGAAGTTCCTCGATGAAGTGCGTTTTGAAAAGGCGAAATCGCTGCTGCTCTCTACGGAACAGTCGGTGCAGGATATCGCAGCTGCAGTAGGCTATTACGACCCGCTGCATTTTTCATCACGTTTCCGTCGTATCGCAGGTCTCAGTCCCGCATACTTCCGCCGGAAAGAGAAAAAGAAATAAAAAGCGTACGAAGTCTTTTCTCTATTTGCCTGCAGCGTTCTCGCCGAAATACGGCAGCGCCATCAGTTCACCGCGTATGCGTTCTATCTGTGTTTTCATGAGCGTCGGTGAATAGAGCGAACGCTTGCCTTCGACACCATGCTTTTTCATAAGCTGTGCGATAGCCTCATTCGCGGCGTCGAGATCGGCAAGCGACTCCTCGACATTGAAACGCCCCGGTGACGTGGGGTCCGGCGGCCAGCGCGAATCGGATACGTACGCCGATATCACCCGTTTGAGCGCGATCTTCACATCAGCCTCTTCAGCATCGATGCGAATCTTACAGTATGCGCAGACCGATTTGATGCCGTCATAGACCGAGCGGCAGACGGGGTCGAGTATGCGCGCGTATTTGGTGTTCGCCCATGCTTTCGCCGTACCGCCGTGCCATGCCACACCGTTCTCGATATTCTCGATAAAATCATTCCTGCCGAGTGAGCGCATTTTCAGCACATCGGCGGGCGTTGCAAGATCGTAGCCGAGGCGAACCGCCGCATCAAGCGCATCCTTGAAACGCGCAATGCTTCCCGGCTCCGGCTCGAAGAAGCGCGCCTGACCGAACTGCTTCACATAAAAGTACGCCGTAGTACCTATGTATTCGGCGTCCTCTGCATACGGAAGGATGAAACCGCCGGTTGCAGCCACGCGGTCCTTCCAACGCGCAAGCATCGCCTCCACTTCCGATATGGCCACCGGCTTTTCGCGATACCCTTCGGTGGCGCCCATCAGATACCAGAGCATGAAGTTCGACATCATGTCGGAACGGAATATCAGATTGAGTCCGTTCTTCGCTTTCGACGGATTGGTGAGATATTTCAGGAACTCCGGTTTATCCTTGATATAGTCTTCAATGCGGAAGAGATGATTCTTGTTGCTGTGACCGGCCACGTCGAACGTAAGCCCCGTCGCTTCGCGTATCTCGGGGAACGACAGAAAGAACGAATCAGCATCCATGATGAGCGATTTGAACCCGGCCGCTTTGTAGATATCCGGCACATAACCGGCCCAGGCGCATTCGGGGTTCCATCCCGTTTCAGGACGGACACCGGTGTGTTTTTCCCATGCGTCAAGACCGTCTTTGAGCGTGATGAGGCATATCTCGGGATCGATATTCGATATCATCAAATGCGTGAACGGCGATGCCACCGGTTCGATTTTTTTCTCCCGGATCAACGAGCGCAGTTTCGCGATGACGCCGGGCGTCTCTCGAGCCATGAAATCAATCGTCTCGCCGGACGCCTCAAACGCGATGCGGTACCGGTCGTCGGACGCGACAAGGTCGAAGAGCTTTTCATACGACTCGATGGCCACCCAGGCGCGGCGGTCGGGACGAAGCTGCGAGTATTGAATATTTGCGTGCGGAAGAAATATTATTTTCGGGTTCATATCATTACTCCATGATAATAGTCAGCATAGTATAACGATAAACCACGGATTTTGTTATGCGGATATTTCGAAAATATTATCAAATATTCTGAAAACGGCTCATGCGTGGGAATACCGCTGCTCAGGCATGGAAAAATATGCGCATTCCGCAAAGAAAAACCGTGATGAGTTTAATCTGCTGTAGTCATACTGCCGCAGCACCGACTCGATGAGCTCACGATGCGCCGGGTCTCCGGCCTGAGCCGCTATGGCTGCTGCCGCGAGCGGCGAGACCATATAGCGGTGTTCATAATGTCCGCGTTCCCCGTTCTTTGCATTATCGCGCATCCGTGAGAGCCGCTCAGCATCTTCCTGTGTCTTCTGCGGAAACCACTGTGCGTAGACTGCTCGCCAATCCGACGCACCGAAAATCTTCGCATCATTATTGTCGAACGTTTCAAAACCGGAATTCGATATTCCATATATCGCTTCCGCCGCCGCTGCCGCAAGTCCTCTCCGGTAATATTCCCTGATATCCGTATCATCCTCGAACCCGATGAGATGCCGTACCGATGCCTGTGTTCCCACATATATCCATGTCTGATATGCCGGCAGGCGTTCCCATTTGAAGTGGGCGAGATCGTAGAGATAACCTTCGGCGCAAATCGCAGCTCGGCTCAGTCCCCGAGTACCGGGTTTTTCATCGCGCGCTTTCAAATACCGTTCCATCCATACCGCGTCACCGGTCATCTCATGAACGGCGCGCAGCATGAAAAGATACCGTGCCGCATCCCGGAAGAGTTCGCCGGTGAAACCGCCGCGGAAATCGCCGGTGAACGAACCGTCACACGGACAGCGCCAGCCGGTCGATTCCAGTACATCGGCAACTTCCCTGACCTTGTCGACAATGGCTCTTTTCTCTGCATCCGTCGGGATATCGCTTTTCCAGTATGCATAGAGTCCGAGGAACCACGGATGCGTCTGATCGTCCGAGCCGAGCGGATAATGACTTCTGCCGTCGACGGCAAAACCGCGGACTATCATTCCCGGCACATCGGATACGGACGCGCATTTGATAAGTCCGTTCGCCAGACGCCGTGCTTTTGCTGTATCGGCCATGTCGCGGCTGCGTCGCGCACGTTCAACGATCGCCGGGAGATACAGCCCGGTGAACATGGGTCCGTCTTCGATAGGACTGAACCATCCAATTGCGTTCGGCTTGCCGAGTGCGCACTCTTCCGGCGTCGGTTTATCGCCGATAAAATCCAAAATGATGCCGTGTGTGTCAATGAATTTCTTCCACAGCGCATGATGCGCCTCATCAATCGCTGACCGTGTCGACCGCATCGTTTCCATCGCTCATCCTCGTGTCAATATTGCTAATAGAACGTACGGCTATATAATTACGACAGAACCGCCTGAAGTAAATGCATCCGGTGGTACGATTTCACTTTTTGGAATGCCATGGACACTATCATCTACAATCCGCCGCTCATTGAAACTCCGCTCGATATATTCATTCACAGTGCCGGGATCACATCACGCAAATCACAGCAGTATGCTCAGGCCTCACCGTTTTACAATATCTGTTATTATATTCGCGGGAACGGCACGCATGCACGGAACGGGGCACGTGCACTTCCCTACGGTCCCGGCACCGTTGCCGTGGGCGAACCGGGCATTCACTACACACGCATACCGCGCGACAGCGACTCTATCGATGCACAGTGGATCAATTTCACCGGACCGAAAGCCGACGAGATTTTTTCCCGATACAATACTCCGGCGCCGCATCTGTTCTTCGCGGGCAATGATGTTGAATACCTCAGATATTTCACCATGATATTCCGTGCGCTGAAGGCCGGCACACCGGATGATACACTGTCCGCCTGCGCCATGCTCCTGCCGCTCATCGTTGAGACGCTCAGGAGAAAAAAAGCGGCACGCCGCACGACCGCACCTGATGAGGTGAATGCGTTCACCGCTTTCTGCAGAAAGCGTCTGCATGAGACTGAACTGCCGCTCGACGAATTCCTCGCGCGCCACCGGCTTTCGTATGAATCGTTCCGGAAAAAGTTCAGGCGTGACACCGGCGTGGCCCCGCGCGACTACTGGCTCATGGCTAAATTATCCGAAGCAAAACGCCTGCTAAAAAGCACCGGGCTCCCGGTTGAGACGATATCCGGCAAAGTCGGCATAGAACCGCCGGCGTATTTTTCACGATTGTTCAGAAAAAAGGAAGGTGTAACGCCCACGGAATTCCGCGAGCGTGATATTGTGTGACGTATTCCGCAGTTCTTTTACCGCGAAAGACAGCGCCGCAGCACCGGTTCGATGTGATCCGCCATGCGGAGAAACCCCACATCGGTGGGATGCGTTCCGTCAACCGTCGCCTCGCCGTCATCACCAAGCAGATCATCCCCGCAGATATAAAACAGATGCTCATCCTGCGCACGTAGCGGTGCCATCACCGTCTCAAGCGCATCGTTCTTTGCCGTACGTGCATTCACGCGTCCGGCACCGAGCCACGACTGCTGATACGTGATGTTTTCCACTAATACAATCGGCGTTTCGGGATGCCGTTCGCGAAGGATGCGTACGAACGGAACCATGCGTTCCTTTACCAGCTCTTCAGTCATATTGGGAAGCGGATCGACTACGAATACCGAAGCATCTATCTCGGCGACAAGACGCGCCACTTCGGGTTCGGCCCGCCCGTTGCCGGAGAAACCGAGGTTTATCGTCGGGATGTTCAGACGCCTGCCGAGTATCGACGGATATGCCATGCCCGGACGCGATGCGCATCCGCCGTGAACGATTGATGTGCCGTAGAACACCGCCGGTTTTCCGTACGCAGACGGCGCCGGTTTTATGACAGCACCGCGCGGAATGCCGATGAACAATTCCTCGATGCCGTTATAGAGCGGCAGATAGAGACGATACCCGCGAACAATACCCGGTGTCATACCGCCGATAAGCTTCACCTGATTTGCAGGCGACTTGACCGGACGTCCCACGGCAAGCCAGCGCCAGCCGGAATCGTGCAGCGCATAGAGGTCAAGACCGCTCACGCCGGTGGCCGGCATATGGTCCATCGCCAAGCCCGGATTCAGCACCGTCCAGCGCGCGCCTATCTCGGCCGCGTCCGACTGGAATTGAATTTCAATGCCGGCGCTGTGACGGCTCAGGCTCCACACGGGTGACGGGACAATTGCCTCGGCGCGTTTCGGAAAACGGTCGAACGTGCGGCTGCGCTCCTCTCCTGTCCATCCAAGACCGGCGACGGTGAGTTTCCGCGCATCATACCAGAGGAGATCACTGTCGGGAACGCTTACGGCGAAATTCGGGTCGAGGTCTTCGGGCTTGTTTCCGGTACTCATCATCAATCCTCCGGACTGCTAGCGAAGCGTTTCGATGAGTTTTTCACGCATATAGCCTATCGCGGCATTGGTGGCGACATGAAGCGTGTTCGTGGCGCAGTCCCTGACGTACCAGGGAAGCTGAAAGCTGTACTGCATATTGGTAGTAAAATGGATATATTTCATCATCGTGCCGGTACGGACATCGAAAACGAATATATCGCCGGTATACGTATGTGTTATATCGAGATACGGAACACAGAATATCGGTACGATAAAAACATCGAGCAGCGCCAGCCAGTTCGGAGCGGTCTTCTCGACAAAGGTCACTCCGGTAAGCATCAGTATGTCGCATTTATTACGTGCCGCAAGGAAACGCAGATATTTCATGTTCAGTTTCGGCTGCAGTCCGAAGATGTCGCGCGTCTCGTCTTTATAACCGTGTATGAATGCCGACGGTATCTCGTCGTTCCTGGCAACTGTTGCGTTCGTAAACATGACCCCGCGATACAGGTCATCGCTGCCGAGATTGTACCACATCACATTTACCGGATAGGCGGTCTTCACCTGGGACGCCAGCGCGTTGGTGATGACATCATCGGTGACGGCATCTTTTTCAAGGTTCAGCGTCGGCAGATTCCGGTAGGTTACGCAGGAAATCATGATGATGCAGAGACATGCAAGCACGGCGTATTTCATTCCAATGATAATAGTGAAACTATTGTAAAAGTCAACGGCCGGACAATATCCGGGATGTTTCTGGAGAATTACCGCGCAGTGTCCTCTTTTTTCATCCTCATGTCCATTTTCTCCAAGACTTTTGCTGGAAATACATATATACTAATTTCTGGAACGAATCTGTAAAATCAGGGATGCCAATGTGTTGAAGAATATCGTTCGGTATACCGGCTGTCTTGTCATCATGCTCGCGATGTCTTCTCTTCTTACCATAGAAGCATACCCCGTTGACTTCCGTCAGGATGAAGCCCGCAGTCAGGACTCATCAACCGCATTCAACAATATCCAATACACGGTAAATCCGCCGGTACCGTTCGATACGGCGCTCGTCATCACCGGCACGGCAAAGCTTGAGACAACCGCAACCCCGCGCTATCTCGGCGTCAATCTGTGGACCGAGAACGGCAAAGTCATTTTCCTGAGCACACCATTCAACACATCGGGAAAGACCGATTTCAGGATTCCTTTAAGCAAATGGGTATTCACCGGCGACACGAAGAACAAAGAACCGCTGAATCCATCCGACATGATAACGAAGTTCACACTCTATGCCCGTTTCGCCGACAACACATCATCACGATTTACACTGGAGCATGTAGCAATGACGATCTCATCGAACACATCAGAGACAAAATCCGCGATGAGCCCCACCAAGGAAGCGCTCTTTCAGGGCACCGTTTCGATGAAACCCGAGTTACGCGGCATACATCCACGGCTTTTCGTGACGCCCGCAGAACTTGAATCTGCAGCGAAACGTTATCGCGATGATCCGGATTTCTACGCCAGTCTGGTGCCGGCAATGGATTCGAAATTCATGAAACAAAAACCGGTATCATTCAACGAGGCGGAGACGAGTTTCGGTTCGGCCGCAACACTGGCCCGCCTTGCCGTGCTCTGGCGCATTACCGGGCGTGATGATTTTCTCAAAGCCATCGAAGCATGGATGCCGCAGATGGCAGCATTCGCTCCGTTTGAGAAAAAGAAAGGCATGAACAACGACCTCATGGCCGGATCGTTCATGTACAACTTCGCTTTTCTCTATGATATGCTGAAAGGCACGGCACCGGACGCCACCGTTGAAGCCGTCCGCACAGCGCTTCTGAAACAGATCCGCACAAGCTACGATGATTTTACCGCCTTCAAAAGCTATCCCTACGAGCAGAACCACCTCATCATCCCCATCTGCGGTCTCGCTATCAGCGCCATGGCGCTCTTCGATGAAATGAACGAAGCGCGCGCATGGCTTCTCTTCTCACGCAATCTCCTTGCGCGGAGCATCGATGCTGTTGCTTTTGACGGATGGTTCTTCGAGAGCATCAGCTATTGGAATTACACCATTCAGTATCCGATTGTGTACGCGAGCGCGCTGCGGCGGGTCACCGGAGAAGACATCTTCACCACGCCGGCATTCCGCGGCATCGGCCCCTATCTTGCGCACACCTTTCTCCCCAACCCCAACTTCGTTTTCGATTTTGCCGACTGGGGGCCGCGTGTCGAGCCCGACGGCAAGGGCTTCCAGGGCGGCTACGACAAACCGTGGCATACACATCCCACGCGCCTGTTCATGTACATCCCGATGTCAAAGGAGATAGGCGACCCGTTCCTGAGCGATCTCATCCGACACCTCGCCTCGCTCAATCCGCGCGGCATGGGAACGGGCGATCTTGCCTTCGCCGCATTGTGGCAGCTTAAGATGCCTGAATCGCCGATAACGCTTACGGACCGCCCCGGATATCCGCCCTGGCACTATTTCAGCGATATGGATGTGGTGCACTGGCGCGGGAACTGGAGCGACAGCAACACAACGGCCATCGCGTTCAAATCCGGACCTCCGGCGGGGCATCACATCGGGTCGTTGTATCCGCTCTACCCCGAATGGCGTCCCGGACTCGGGCATGCGCATCCGGACGCGGGCTCATTCATCCTGTTCTCACGCGGCGTGTTTCTCGCCAACGACACCGGTTACTGTGTTCCGCAATCACGCTGGCACAACACCATCACGGTGGACGGCAAAGGACAGGGAAACGAAGGCAAGCCGTTCGGATGTTTCAACGATATCCCGTATGAACGTCTCAATAAAACACGGATGACTAATGTCTGGCTCGGTTCATCCGTTGCCGCATCCACCGCCGTCTTTCACGACGGTTACTCACCCGATGCCGGGCTGAAACAGATGCATCGTCACCTCATCATGGTCGACGGGCGCTTTCTGGCGATACTCGACGACATACGCTCGGAAAAAGCGCATACCTACGACTGGTATCTCCATACAGACCGCGAAGTCATCTCCACCGGAAATGACCGGTGGAAAATGGAAAACGGAAATGCGCGGCTCATGATACAGAACTTCGCCGCCGTCGATTCATTCAAAATGGAACCAACCATTGTGGATACGGAACTCTACCCGAGAAATAATCCCCCGCGCATGCAGCAGCGCGGATTTCATCTCAATCTCCGTTCGCCGGAAAAGGCCGACTGGCAGTTCATCACCGCACTCGGTATTCAGGATATCACGTCCCCTGAGAAAGCATTCGCCGCTGAAAAAACTGGGAACAACTGCATCGATATCACCGACGGCGATGACACCTGCCGTTTGTGGATAGGCGATCAAAACGATCTGTCGGGGACATTCGCATTCGTGCTGAAATCCGGCGGCAAACTTAAGGCGCTCGGATTCAGCGGCACGCGATTTATGAATGAGTTCGGTACCTTTACAATGCCCAAAGGCGGTTCGGTGACGCTGCGCCCCGCATCAGAGAATAAATGGACGGCAGAAGGCGCATCACTCAGTGATGTGAAACTGCCGTAAGACCGACATCAGGCAAACAAGTCGCCCTGCTCCGACACCGCCTTATCGAACGCCTCGTGTCCGAGCAATGTCTCCGCGATGGGCCGAAGCTGCTTCTCTACATAATGATCATAATCGAACGGCGCGGTGCGTCTGTCCACCGGCTGCGGCCCTTTCACCGTGATGCAGTATCTGATGACGCGCACGGGCTTGCCGAGAAGCTTTGCCGCGACGACATGCGGCGGCATTATCTTCGTATATTCGTCGGCTCCCTTGCGGATGCGTTTCCGGTATATCAGTTTCGCGTCGAGTGCGCCTTTCCGCAATTCACGGACCACCGAAAGTATATAGCCTTCGATGGACCGCTTCGTGAAAAGCCGCAGCACCAGCTCCTGCTGGAAATCCTTGGCAAGATCGGTCCAATCCGACCGCACCGATTCCATACCGGTGAATGATAATATCAGCTTTCCGTCCTTCTCAACAGCTCCGCAGTAATGTTTCTTGCTCCCGCCCTCGCCCCCGCGTGCGGCCGGAAGCAGAAAATGGCGGTTATGACTTTCAAACTCAAGCTCAAGCGCGGAATCCGCCCCGAAACGTTCGCGGAGCATTTCCGTGAGCCACGCATTTATCTCACCGGCGATGCGATGCCCGTCCGCTTCAGCATGCGCCTCCGTCCCCGGCCCGAGCAGCACGAAGAGCGAATCGGTGTCGCCGTAGAGCACCCGCGCATGATATACCGCTTCGATATGCGACGCGGTCTCCCGCAATATGAACTGTCCGGTAAGCGTGATCGAGCGCGACAATTCCGGCGAAAAAAAACGGCAGTTCGTGGTGCCGAGCACGCCGTAGAGACTGTTCATGAGGATCTTGATGGCCTGCGAGAGCGGCGCGTTGCCGGTATCCTTAGCCCCCTGCCGCGCCTTCATGAGTTCTCTGACGACATTGGGCAGAATAGTTTCGCTTCTCGCAAATGACGTCCCTGTCGGATTGTTGATCCGGTCTTTCTCAGGTGATATGAGTCCGAGCGGATCGATGCAGAAACTCATGATGATGCTCGGATACAGACTTTTAAAGTCGAACACAAGCACGTTCTCATAAATGCCGGTTGCCGGTTCGAGCACATAACCGCCGGGAAGACCTTTGCCGTCGGTACGCACATCCGCCTTGTCTATGGCTACAAAGCCCGCGCGATGCAAGAGCGGCAGATACAGATTATCGAACGCGGCGATGCTCCCGCCGAGTCTGTCGAGCATATGCCCCGAGCGTTTCGTCCGTTCGATGAGGTCGGGCAGAATCGCGGCCGTATCGAGTATCTCCTTCGTCAATCGCGCGTCTTCAAGATTATACTTCGCAAGCGAGGCCTTGTCCTCAGCAAACATGCGGTTGATCTCGGCTATCTTGTCGTCGCCCTCGCCGGTGATGAGTTTCTCCCTGCCGAGCACCGCATGCGCCACAAAATTCAAAGAATATTCGTCGTAGGTGTGAAACGTCGCGCGGAGCATTTCGGGAACATCAAGCACAATTCGCCCGGGGATGATGAAGTCCCAGCGGTCGTTCTTTCTCGTATCGGGAGCCATGCGGGCTGTGCGGTAGTCACGACCGAGTGAAAACGGAATGCCCAACGCCTGTGACCGGTCATGTATGATGCGCAGATCGAAATCCTTCACATTCCAGCCGATGATGGCATCGGGATCATCCGCCGCCACATGCGCATAGAAGCGCCGGAGCACGTCGGCTTCATCCTTACATGCAGTCGCGCCGTCTATCGCCGCATCGCCGATTATAAAAACGGCATCCGTTGTTCCCGTACAGGCGATACTGTATATCTCATTCGTCGCCGCATTCGTCTCAATATCAAGCGACAGTACCGTCAGCGTCGGTGTTACGTCTGCTCCGCGTATCCGTGGATTACGCATGCGCTTTACCGTGCCGGGCATACGCTCACCTTCGCAGCTAAAACCGCCGCGCACGAAATGTTCCATAAGAAAACGGTCGACCGTGGCTATATCGGATTCAAATACGGCGATATTCCGCGCGCGCAGCATCGCCGAACAGTCGCGCGCTTCACGGAGCGTAGTGAAATAGAGGCAATCCACGGGACGTCCGTCCATGGTCTTCATCGGCAGCGCCCGGCGTTCCCGAGCCGCTCCGGTATGCGCACGGTCAGTCTCATGCAGCACGAAAAACCGCGGATAATAATTATCGATGACAACGGCTATCGGGCTGTCGGCGGTCTTCGCCCAGAGCGTAATGACAAAACGGCCGCCGGTGTCACGTCCTGAATGTGTCAGTAGAAAACAGTGTTCTATCATGAATACGGACGATAGTATCCGCGCATACGCAAAAAGCAAACGACGCTATGGGATTAACTCCACAGCCACATCCTTGAACCATATCGTTCCTGTGTCGCTCCCCTCAATCCCCATAAGCAATAGATAGCTTTTCACACCGAAAGGAATAGACGTCTCAAACGACACCTGTTTCCACTCGAATGAACCGATGCCGATATTCGCCGCCGGCCATATCGTTTTTCCGCCGCTCGTGTACATAAGACCGAATTTAGCACGACCCGTTATCCCCTCGCCTTTTACCATAGCGGTGAACCGATAGCGCTTCCCGTCCTGAGTCACCGTATACCATTTCTGCACGATTGCCTTTTGTCCCGCTTCCTTCTTTTCAGCCATGACCGGTTCATCCGTATAGAGACGCATGACCAATACCGGTTCGGTTTTGACGTTTTCATTCCTGTTGCTGCCCGATACACGCAGCGCCGTTTCAAGCAGCGTTTCCGATGTTTCCTTCAGCAGACGGTTCTGTTCCCGTATTTCATTATACCGCGCCTCACGTGTTTCAACGTCCTTCTTGAGCGCGGCATTCGATGCCAGTTCGTTCGCCATGCACAGCGATGCCGCCAGCACTGCGAAAAGTATGTTCTTTATCATCTTACCGCTCCTCACGCATCGATAATACGGGTATGCCGTCGAATCCCGGTTTTTCAGCATATGCTGTTTTTCCCGGAACCGGAATTGAGCGCACTACACCATCCGCCTCAAAACGATAGACGCCGGGTGATGAGAATTGAAACCATGCCCGGCCGTTCGTATCGGCAACAACGCCGTATGTTTCACCGGTTGCGGATATACTCCACACCGGCGATTCGGGCGCTGTCTTCAGAATACATTCCGCATCCGTTGCTGGCGCAAGCGGCGGTTGTGGTATCAGCGATTCCCGGTAGGCGTCATTGACGGCATTGCGCACATGCGACGGGCGCGAACCGTCGAACCAGTTGAGCACGTCGTTGCCGGCCCTGTTGATACCTATTTTTGTGCCGACAGCCTTGGCGCCCCGTCCTGAATACGCCGGCCATGGAATGCGGTACCAGGGATACTGGTCGGCGCGGAGACCTGCGGGCAATGTCGTGTTACTGACGTATGCGGCGAACATGTCGGCAGTGATTCCCCAGACATTGCCGTTCCCGGTATTGTCGAAGCCGGTGAAACCGTCGTGGCTCAACCCCATGAATATCGGCGCCGGTACTTCAAGCTCGCGGTAGAGCGAAGCGATTGAACGGACTTTTGCCGCCTTTTTCTGCACCTGCGACGGTATGGGTCCTATCCAGTTATCCCACGCACCGTATGAATAATAGAGCGTTTCACCGAATATCACGGGGCGGAATTCGTAGACGCGCTGCCAGTTCACCACCCACGACGCGGTATTGAAATCGGGATAATGATAATTGGCGGTGTCGCACGGCGGGTCCTCGAACCAGCGCCCCTTCTTTGTCTGCGTGCCGATGTCGCCGTTACGCGTCATCACCATGTCCGGGTCGAACGATTTCGTCAGCTTGCCGTAGATGGCGCCGAGTTTATCATTGCGTACATTGAACTCCGCGTTCGCCGCGGTGTCCCATGACTGCGTGAGTATCTCGTTGTCCGTGGACCAGATGACGACGCTCGGATTGTTGCGGCACATCCTGAACCAGCGCCGGTAATTCTCGATGTTATATTGGTGCAGCGGATGTGCGAGCCACTGTTCAACGGTGGTGAACTTCTTCGGATCGGGCTTTCCCTCATGGAGCACCGGATAGCATTGCGCGTACGTGAGCATGCCGAGGCGGTCGCAGGCGCGCGGTACCTCGGGGTCCCAGTAATCGGTGTCGTGGAGGCGTACTATGTTGATACCGTCACGCCGTAGCAGCGGCAGCATGATGTCGCGCACTTTGCCGATGCTCACATGCGCCGTTCCCACGTCGCCCTGCAGTATGATTCGTTTCCCGTTCAGATAAAAATCGGTCGCATGTATCCAGAACTCGCGGAATCCGAACGGCTGAACGTGACGGTCGACGATGGTCCCGTCAACGGATATCTCGCTCACGAGGTCGTACATGGTCGGATTGCCGTACGCACCGCCGATACCCCAGAGTTCCGGATCGGCCCATATCCCGCGATTCTTCACTTCAATGCGGGTATTGGCGTCGATCGTACGTTCCTGCGCCGGCAGCCGGAAACGTATGCGTCCGCGCTCCGCCGCGTATTGATTAACGGTTATCGTGCGGCTTTTATCCGAGTGATTCTCGATCTCCGCTGTCGTTACGAGACTCCCGTTCCTGAAACCCGTCTTTACCCAGACGTCGGCCACGCGCACCGCATCCGTGCTTTCGAGATACATATCACCCGCAATGCCGTGCGAACCCTTCATCATCGGATTATCAACACGCTCCACATAGAGTTCAAGGATATTCTCTCCCGGCACCGCGTTCGTCAACTTCATTTCGACAATGCCGATGAAGCCGTTGTACTCGCCGCACTGCGCGCCGTTCAGATATACCTTCACCATGCCCTTGATATTATTGCAGACAAAGAACGCCGTCCTGCCGGCGGGAATGTTTATCATTTTCCGGAACCAGGTCTTATACGATATTACGATGGGGCTCAGCGTAAAATCCTCCCAGCCCTTCACGGGCCCCACCTCGCCGTAAGGTGATTTGCCCGCGTTGGTCACGGGATAACGCGACGTGCGAAAGTAGCGATCCATCTGTTCCTGCGGGAGCTGAAACGCCAGCCATTTCTTTCTGTCAGCACTCGCCTCCCACACACCGTTCAGACACAAACGTGACCGTGTTGTCACCGCCGTCATCGGTTCATCGATAGACTTTGTACCGGCGGCAACGGCTGCAGCCCGCTCCGCCGCATAGTGTTTCTCACGAGCGGCATACGCATTCGATAGCGTCAGCGCCGCCCGTGTCACGTCATCCGTATATCGCCGTCCTTCCTCCTCGGCCAGCGCCACGTTCTTCGTAAGTTCCTTCAGACGCGCTTCCAGCTCACTGTTCTCCTTTCGCAGTGTCTCCCGTGAGTAAACGCGCATACGCTTCGTCAGCGAGGTAACGGTTCCAGCGTTATTAAGCACTTCGACGGTAATTTTCTGTTCACCCTCGGCAAGCGTTATATCAACCTGAAATGACCGTGCAGACGAAGCTACGCCGTTGCACCGGTAGCGATACTCACCCCGGTCCGGCGGGAAAACCGTAACGGACAATTTGTTCGCACCGCTGAATACTTCCTTCTCCGCAAACTCAAACGATGCCGCGAATCCATTGCAGTACTGCTCGGCGCCGAACTGCCGGGCGGGATGGTCGGTATACACATGCACATCGGTGAGCGGCGCATCGCTCTCGTCGGAAAGCGCCACGCAGAAACCGGAGCCGTAGATACGGTCGGCAAGTTTGAACACCAGACGATTCATACCCTGGTGGAGTTCGGCAGTGTAGATGAAATTATCGGGAACGATGGCCTGCGCTGAAAATTGTTTCCCCACCAGCCTGTCGTTGAGATAGATCTTGTGGTCGTCGTCGCTGCCCACGCGTATCTTAATCTTTCTGTCCTTCGGCGATTCGATATAGCACACCGCATACAGAACGAAATGGTCCTTGAACGGGCCGTAACCGTCCTCAAACGACGCCAGCGATGATGTATCGCTGTGAACCGCCTTCCATGTCGTATCAACCGTCCTCGTCTCGATAAGCCCCCATTCATTGGCCGACCCTATCCCGGCGATGAGTTTCCCCTTGTCGGCGATGAACTCAGCCTGCGCTGCAAGCCCGGGATACGGCGCTATGCGGGCTTCACCGTCAAAGAAATCGGTGTCGATGCCCGCATCCTTGTCGTTCTTCGTGTAGCTCGGATACGGACCGCTCACGAGCCAGTCGCGTATGAATCCCTTCTCGTCCGGCGATGCGCCGAACACGAATGCAGCTATCAATATTACTAGGGCAATTGTTTTCATGATTCCCTCACCTAAGCTCAATCAATTCAATGAGTTTATTACATCGTCCGGTATTCATCGTGAATTTGATACACTATACAATAGCACTGTCAACACTGCGATACAATATCCCGAACACTGAAAAAGATATCCTGAAACGGTGTTCACCTGCCGCGCCGCAATGCCGCCGGGCTCACGCCGAGCACCTGCTTGAACAGACGCCCGAACGAATGAACGCTCTCATAGCCGTACCGTTCGGCAACCGCGGCTATGGTGCTGTCTGAAACGGTAAGCTCGCGGGCTATCGCCTTCATGCGCTCCTCAAGAATATACCGCCGCGGCGACATGCGGAACGTCACGGTAAAAAGCCTTGAGCAGTAATCCCTCGAAAGACCGAGGACTTCGGCGATATCGTTGATCGACAGACGGTCCTGAATACGCCGGGTGATAAGGTCAGCTATCTTCATACGCTGCGGTTCGGTGAACTCCGACGTCCATTTCGGCCGCTCATGGATAAGCCGTTCCATGGCGCTCAGAAGCAGAATGACATATGCCTTGAGGCGCATACGCGATTCATCATCATCCTTCACCCAGCGGTCGCGTGCCGCATGCGCGAGCAGCGAGAACGGTTCACCGCCGTGCGCATACCAGGCGAACGGGAGTTCAAGCTCCACGGGACGCCCGTTCTTCACCAGCGCAAAATCGAGCGCGCTCACCCGCGTACCCTTACGGAGCGTAATATCGTGCCGATATGCCGCCGACAGCCAGAGAAAACCGCCGGTGACCACCGTGCAGCCCCGCGTCCCGCTCCGTGCCGCAATAGACCCGCCGTGAACGGCATATAAACGATGCTGCGGCATTGACGTATCATACGATATGATATCCTTACTCACCGTATAATATCCGTTTGCGCCGATGGTCGGTATGGGTATGATGGCATTCTCATGGACGCCGGCACAGATACGCTTTAATGAATACGTCATGCGGCGTTTATCCTTCTGCTGCGCCTGACCAGCATCACGATACATATTATACCCGACGCTGCCGCCAAAACCGCTATAACAAAAAACAGATACATTTTGAACCGGAAACCGTCGATGACACCGCGAACCTCGTTCATCTCTCCATCATAACTCTGAATGAACGCACCGCGAAGTGCCATCGCTTCCGCACAATGTTCCCGCGTATACGGCCGCGGTATTTTTCTCATCCCGCTCACGATATCACGCGACGTCTCCGTATCGGCAAGTTCCGCCAGAACAGCGATATCATCATGCATCGTCTTCTCAGTAAACCGCAGTTTTGCGGCGGCATCAAGCTTCTCCTCAAGCCGCCCGCGATACGACGTAAGCCCCGCCATCGAGAAATACTGCACGGCAGCGGCGATCAGCGCGCATATGAAAACGATACCGGCTAACGCGGTAATGAGTTCCACTACCGGTGTATTCTTTCCCATAACCATGCCCCGCATCACGATTTGATGCCGGACGTAAGCTTGAATTTCCGGGCGATGGTATCATCGAACAGACTGAAGATGACGACTCCGGTGAAATACAGAAACCCCGCCGCCACCACACGATACGGCTCGCTGATCCATATCCCCGAACCCGGAAGCCTTTGATGACTGATGACAGCATCGGTGATGCCGAGCGCGGGCACCGGAATAAACAGCGTGAGAAAAACAGCCGCCATATAGCAGAGCATGCCGCCTATCCATGACACAGCGATACGCCCTTTATCCACAGACGCAAGCGGCCTGCCGAAAAATACACTCAACAGCCTGCTCGCGATGAGCACCCAGAACGCAATGAGCGGCCACCAGACGCGGAACACGAGCGAAAAACCGCCCACGAATATCGAATAGAACAGCCCGAGCCCGAGTATAAAGAGCACTTTCTTCAGCCGTGAATTGTTCGATACAAACACACTGCCGAGGAACCCGGCCGCATGCACGTTGATGAACTCCATGAGCATTATCAATAAAAGATATCCCACCATCTTATCGCCGAAATGATACGGGTCTATCCAGGTGACGATATACATAACCGCCATTCCCGCATACGGCAGTACCGCCATGATGCGCCCGATGATTATGAATGGCAGCGGCCGCGGGTCTGATGTTCGGCTTCTTGTCATAGTTTCCTGCTCATGTCCGGCAATGCTTTACAATCCCTGCCGGCTTCATCCACTATACCATTTCACTCATATTCAGTCCAGACCCCTGTCCGCCGAATGGCAACCATAACAGTAACGCATAACCCGAGCCATAAAGTACACTCCCCGTATCAGCCGGGACATATCCTGCTCAAGCCGGTACACATCCCGCAGCGCCCGGTACACATCCCGCAGCGCCCGGCACATGTCCTCCTCAAGCCGGTACACATCCCTATAGCACAAGGACATGTACCGTGTTTACAGGGACTATTCCCGCCCAATGCGGGGCATGTCCCTCACCAGCCGGCACATGCTCCCCCGCACCGGGGAATCATCCCCTGCCGTTCAGAACATGTCCCGAACGGTCGGGGACTTGTCCCGGATGGTTCGGGACACTTTCCGACATGCCGGGGAAGTCATCCCGAAATATCCCCCTGACTATTATCACGTTTGGACTATTATATTCTCTGTATCCGTTCCCCCATATTAAATGTCGCTTTCGCGTGGTCGCCGAGTACGGCTCCGCAACGGCATCCGGCACCGCTCGCTGCGCGGCATCCGTGCCGCCGCTCGCCTCGGGGCATCCATGCCCTACGGCTTGCGCTCGGCGTTAGCGCGGGAGCCATTCTTTACACCGCACATCCGTGTGCGTGTCTTCTCTGATATACTGTCTTCGAAACCTTTTATTTACGATAGGTCCCGCGCTATGTCCAAAGGACTTACCACCACCCGTTCCGTCACCGGATTCACATGCGTATATATCATCGTCGTGTTGAGGCTGGCATGACCCAGTAAATCCTGTATCACCCGTATGCTGTACCCCGACTGCAATAGATGCGTCGCAAAGCTGTGCCTGAACGTATGTACCCCGGCGTGTTTCGTTATCCCCGCCGCCGTTATCGCCTGACGCACCTCACGCTGCAATGATGCCGCATGGACGTGATACCGTATCACCCTGTTTCGTACCCGGTCAACCGTTAAATCATTCGCCGGAAACACGAACTGCCACTCGAACGATGACGCCGCCGATGGATACTTCCGTTCAAGCGCATTCGGTATCACTGTCCTCCCGTACCCCCGCGCTGTATCATTCTCAAACAGCACCTTCACCCGGGCTATCTGCTCCGCCAGCTCGCCCTTCAGCGTCTGCGGCAGCATCGTCACCCTGTCCTTGTCCCCCTTCCCCGAATGAACGATAATCTTACTGTTCTCAATATCGATATCCTTCACCCTGAGCGACATACACTCGCCCAGCCGTAACCCTGACCCGTATATCACCTGCGTCATAAGTTTATATACGCCGTGCATTTCCCTAAGCACCCGCGACACCTCATCCTTCGAAAAAACTACCGGGACCCTCCTTCCGCGTTTCGCCCGGGGCGTATCCTCCAATCCCGCAAACTCCTTCTTCAGCCCGTACTTAAACATAAACAACAGCGCATTAAACGCCTGATTCTGCGTGGACGATGATACCTTCCGATCCACAGCCAAATACGCCAAATACCGTTTCGCATCCTCAGCCGTGACCAGAACCGGTGCCCTTCCCGCCAGCCACTTGATAAACTGCTGTGCATGCAGCACATACGATTTCCTCGTCTTCTCCGAGTAATGCTTCATACTTATCATCTCATTCACTTTATCGATAATCACATCCCATGATGCCGGCGGCGCCTGCACTCCCGTCTTTGTCGGCAGAAAAATATTCCAATACAGATTAATCGCCTCCACCGCCTGATTTATCTGCCATTCCTGAATTGTCTCCTGTTCATGCAATCTATCAACCATCTTCTGCAATATCTTCTCATATTCCGATGCATTCCTGCCCTTCATATTCCACAGAAACACATCAACCCAACGCAAATAATGCGGTATACGTTTCCTTAAAATCCCGCTTTTCTTTTCAAGGTAATCCTTGAATTCATCCAAATACTCTTTCTGCATACTCCAACCTCCAAAGCTTAAATATTCCCTCCACCTTATATAAACAACATTATCCCACCTCAATCTGCCTGAAAACCCCAAAAATATCATTCACTTCCAATGGCCCCATTCAACCCCATCGCCCTCTATACAACATTTTTCTCATATTGTCCATTTTTTACACGCGATATTGACATTTTATTCAAATTCCTCTACATTCCTTCCATGCGGTTATTTATCAGATTAAATCCCCACTGCTTTCACCCAGTAATTGTTAGGAGCCGTCAAGAAGAAGCACAAAGCTTATTCTGAGTGAAAGCAATGGAATATATAGTGAAGCCACAACAGAAAACAATAGATTCTGGAAATCGGGCGGCGATTAAGGAATTTATAGATGAAATAATGGCGGTAATGCGCAGCTCGTTGATCATAAATAAGTGATTGCAATAACAGAAAGGAAAGAATAGAATAATAAAAGAAAAAAATGGAATTGAAGAAATGGAAGAATTAATCGCCGCCCGAACATAAGACTATGAAATGAAAGGCAATGAAAAATATAAAATGAAGAACATAATTAAACGGTTCCTAACAAGCGGCTGGAGCCGTCACGCGAGTACGCGCGCGGCTCAGCCTACTGTTAAACTCGCTAAAGCCACATTTTTGAATATCAAGTGAATGTGCTAACAATAAAATGAAAATGAATAATAACAGCTTAGTTTATAAAAGAATCGCCGCCGCTTTTGAAGAAATAAAAGAATATAAATATATAAAAGACAAAGAAATTATTGAATACAGAAAATATAAGATAATGTAAATATATAAGAAAATGGAATAATGAAAATAAAAGCAAATAAATGATTGAATATAAGAAATAAAAGATATAGAATAGAATTAGGAAAAGAAATAAATGGAAATAAAGAATATAAAAGAATCAAAAGCGGCGGCGAGGAAAAAAGCGAGTTTAACAAGCGGCTGGAGCCGTCACGCGAGTACGCGCGCGGCTCAGCCTACTGTTAAATGCGCTAAAACCCCATTTTTGAGTGCCAAGTGAATGTGCTAACAATAAAAGAAAATGAATAGTAAAAAGTATATTTATAAAAGAATCGCCGCCGCTTTTGAAGAAATAGAAGAATATAAATGTATAAAAGACAAAGAAATTATTGAATATAAGAAATAAAAGTTATAGAATAGAATTAAGAAAATAAGGGAATATGGAATAAAATCAAATAAATGATAGAATACAAGAAATAAAGGCAATAGAATAGATCAAAGAAAAAGAGAATATATGGAAAGAATAAAAGAAAAAAAAGCGGCGGCGAAGAACAAAGCGCATTTAACAAGCGGCTGGAGCCGTCACGCGAGTACGCGCGCGGCTCAGCCTACTGTTAAACTCGCTAAAAGCCACATTTATGAATATCAAGTGAATGTGCTAACAATAAAATGAAAATGAATAATAGAAGCTTAGTTTATAGAAGAATCGCCGCCGCTTTTGGAGAAATAGAAGAATATAAATACAAAAAGACAAAGAAATTATTGAATATAAGAAATAAAAGACATATAATAGAATTAGGAAAATAAAGATGTAGAATAAAATCAATGAAATGACAGAGAATAAAAAGACAGAAGTAAAATAATAGAATTCAGAAAAGAAAAAATGAAAATAAGAATAAATGAAGAAAAAGCGGCGGCGAAGAATAAAGCGAGTTTAACAAGCGCCTGGAGCCGTCACGCGAGTACGCGCGCGGCTCAGGCTACTGTTCGGCGGATTAAATATGAAATCAATTCATAACGATATAATATATAATGTTATTTTAATAATCATTACAACAATTATATTCACAGCAATAACAATATTTGGAGCAATGTTTATTTCATTCCTTATAAAAACAACGCCCATGAACAAAACAATATTTGGTATTATTCAGGTAACAATATTGGTTTCATTATATAGCATAGCATTGTATAGAATATATAAAGGCATTTTTAATAAAAAGGATGAAATATACATAGATGATGAATGCATTATTAAAACTGAAGGTTTAGGAATATTATCAGGAAAAAAAGAACTGTATAAGAATAAAATAAGAAAAATATTTTGGTGCGATATTGATAAGGATCGCTCATATATTTCAAATAATAAAATCATATTAGCAGCGAAATCAGAAGCTTCCGTATTTTATAAAATATCATTCTGGTTGAATAATATTGAAAATGAAGAAATTAAAAATATAATTATAAAAAGAATAAAATCCGCCGAACAAGCGGCTGGAGCCGTCAAATGAGTACATTTGCGGCTCAGCCTACTGTTGGGGCGATAAAAAGAGAAACAACATGAAATTCATTATAATTTTTATTTACAGCATGACGCTAATCTCATGTATATCAATACAGCCGTCTATTGAAAGTAAATATATGCAAATTTATGAAGCCTTTGCGAATAAAACAAATAAAGATTATCATACACAGCAAGCATATTTCTGCTCAAATATTTCAGATATGACTGGCGAAATTAAAAATGTATTTATTGAAATGAGCAACATTTATTACAACAATAATAATGTAATAAGTAATTATCAATATATAACAGTATATTCAAATAAATATGGAATATTACAGGTAAATAACGAGAGATTTAGAAGTTTCTTTGGCGCCGAAGATGACTCATATATAATAGGATCTTCTAAGTTATTATCTAGAAAGAATAAAACAGAAATATATTTTACGGCTGTAATATATACTCCAATCGCTATAAATAGTAATTTTAATAGTAATGACGGACTTATGATGAATTATTATTGTGAAGACGCAGTTATGATTAAATATTTCAAGAATGATACAAATCTTGATATATTTTATTATTCACCAACTGCTGATTTTAAATATATATATTCAAAATGTATTTACGACACTAACAGAATAAATTATATCCAATTTATAAATAGTAAGATAATAAAAAGAAATAAATCGCCCCAACAAGCGGCTGGAGCCGTCAAGTGAGTACACTTGCGGCTCAGCCTACTGTTAGAAACGCTGAAACCCCATTTATGAATAGCAAGTGGACGCGTTGACCTTAAATGAAAAAGAATAATAAAAGCATGGTTTATATAAGAATCGCCGCCGCATTTAATGAAAAAGAAGAATATAGAACACAAAAAGACAAAAATATTATTGAATATAAGAAATAAAAGATATAGAATAGAATTCAGAAAAAAGGAATAATGGGAAAAAATCAATTAGAAAATAGAATATAAAAAATAGAAGTAAGAGAATAGATAAAAGAAAAAGAAAAAAAATGGAAAAAATAAAAGAAAAAAGAGCGGCGGCGAGGAAAAATGCGTTTCTAACAAGCGCCTGGAGCCGTCACGCGAGTACGC
>JACRPF010000019.1 GCA_016214035.1 Spirochaetota bacterium
GGTATAATCCGGGAACATAGGTTACACTTTAGTCCGGGTACATGGGTTACAGAAATTTCTGCCTCCTTGATACTGCTGATACTCGTTCCATAATATCAATAATGCGATTCTTCTCGAGATCGAATCTTCCAAGCAGTACATCGTAGTAATAAACATTATATACATTTTCATCTATTTCTTCAAATCCGATTATCTCCTGAATCAATGTTTGGCTTACCGGTACACTTTTGTTTAAAAAGCGTATAGCGCCGTTATTGCTGACCCGGCGTAAGATGAATTGTGCAGGATACTGATACTGCGGAGGATGTTTGTAATATTTTCTGACGGATAATGCATAGACGCTTCCCGGAGTATTGCCATGCAATGCTTCATGCGGACGAACATTATTGAACCGTTTAACGAACTGATTGAATATTTTCTGCTGCGCACAAAGATCATATGCAGGCGGGATAGTACATTCTTTTTTAAGGTCCCTGTGCATTCGTTCGTGCGTGCCATTCTGCTGCGGGTTACCGGGTTCAATCAACTCTGGATACACACCTAATCGTATCCACCACGCGGATAGCCGTGATAGGCGAGCAATAGCTGTCGAGGCGAATGGGATACCATTATCTGTTCGTATTCTTTCAGGAAGGCCGTATTTGATGAACATTTTCTCAAAAAACGCTCTTGTTCCATCCATTGAAATCGCAGCATGGGCATCGATGCCGAGGATTTTTCGTGAATACATGTCACAGATCGTCAGCGGATAGCAATATTCACCGTTTATCGTCTTAAATTCCCCTTTGTAGTCAGCGGTCCAAATCTCATTACAGTGAGTTGCTGATGCTGCAGGACAGCCTGGATGCATTCGCTTCACTCGCCGCCGCCGCCGTTCTGATAGTCCTTCTCGTCTGAAAATATCAGCGACAGTCGATGGCGCAGGGAATTGGAGTTCTGGGTGCTTGCGTTTTAAACGAATAATGGCCTTTTTAGGTCCCCACGCAGGGAAGCGTTTTTTGAAATGTATGAGCAGTTCTTGTACTTTCTTATCTGTTTTATGGGGAATGTGCTTTGGAGCTTTCGATTGGTTTTTCAATGCCTCAATGCCGCGTGTAACATACCGTTTCACCCACTTATAGCCGGTTTTCCTGCTGATGGAAAACTGCCTGCAGAGGCTGCTGAAATTAAACAGTTGCGTTTTGTATTCAGAAATGAATCGAATTCTTTGGTCCATAGTGTTTACAGTAATCCAGCTCATAATGATCCTCCTTTGATACCTATTGTATCAAAAGTGTTACCTATGTACCTGGACTAAACTGTAACCTATGTGCCCGGACTATGTGTTACCTATCTGCCCGACCGCTCATATATTATTCATATTTTACGCTAAGAAATATCTTATTATATAAATAATTATCGCCAATGGAATTGCTATTATTGCTCCTAATTTTGCTATTTTTGTATTTTCATATTTATCACGATTAAATAGTAATCCTCGAAGCCATATTATCATATATACCACAAATGGTGATGATAAAATAATTATTATATGATAAAATCTTATTGAATTTATAAATTCTTTCATTTGTTTTTATACACTAAATTATTCTTATTCCTTATATAATTCGGCCTAACAATTACTATGTTGAAACGGCAATTATACATATCTGTCCTCGACTGCATGACTTAAGTATAGTCCGCCCATTCATTTTGTCAACAATCATAATAAGCCAGGTGTATTTCCCGATATACATATTAGAAAAGATTTCCATACAATCGGTTCAGCACATAATACATATCGTGATACCGTCGAAGATATATCACATATTTGTTACGATATATTCATGTTACCGGCGCTTTTGGGATTAAAATAGCATATTTGTTAATAGAATCCGCACGTTTTTAGTAAAAGTCACGGTTTTATTATTAAAATCAGCACGAAATAAACAAAAATCGGCATTTTCAATTGTAAAAGTGCCGGTTATATTACTAAAACCAGTACTTTTAAATATAAAAGTCGCAGCTTTTAATGAAAAATCTGTCAAATATACAATTAATATTTCTATTCCGCGATAATTATGCGCGCATGAACTAAATAATTCCAGAATTTCATATTTCTAAACTGATAATCTATGATTATACCTTGTAAAATACTTTTTTTAGGAGTTATTTCATGCAGATCAACAACAAGTCGTTCAACACAAACGTCGAAACGCTCAAGAAACTGACCGAAGACACCAAAAATGAGACTGACAGGACGATATCCGGTTATTTGTCGATGCTCTACGGCTTTTTCGACAAGAAAAAACGCACATGGTAGGTGATTTTGATTTCAAAATACATCACACCACGGGCAAAATGAAAAAAATCAAGACGGCATAACGGCAGCATATACGAATTTGTGAGCACACCGGTACACGGGCAATATCTATTTCCCGTGTACCGTTTTTTATTTCTTCATACTTTTACAACCACGCGCGATCGTGAAGGGAAGAAAAGTCTTTCGAGAAATCGGCAAATCTGTTTGAGCAACACAGTCGACCATCGGAGAAAAAACTGATGTTAGCCGGAGAAACAAGAAATAGTGATGCTCAGCAGGCGAGTTATTTGCCGATTTCGAGAAAGATTTTTCTTCCCGAACAACAACGCGCGACCTACCGGATCACCGCATCCTTAAACCTCAAATCAATCGTCGACGCCTGCTCTTTGCTCTGCCTGAGCATCGCGATGAGCGCCTGCAGTTTGGTGAGACGTTCGATGCTGAGCGGACGCGCAAGGATGGCGGTAACCTTGAACTGCCGCGGATACACTAGAAACTCGTCGCCCGTAGAGACAATCTCGGACACCATGCCGTACAGCGCCGCATTGTTAGTCCGGAGCGCCGCAAGTGTAGAGAGTGTTTCGGTGAGCTCCGCGTCCTTGGTGCCGCCGTCGCCGGAGAATCTGCTTAACACCGGTAGATCGAGCGAACGGGCGTTGTCACGGATGATGAATCCGTCGCCCGATGCTTCCATGAGACGCGTGCCGCGCTTCACCAGTGCAACCGCTTCGCGTTCGGTGACGGTTATTTCAATCGCATCGGGGAAACATCTTCGTACCCGTTTCACCACGAGAAGCGTATCCGTCTCAACACGCTTTTGTATGTCGCCGGTTGATATGGACAGCAGACTGTCGTCGGCCGATATGCCGCTTAACGCCACCACATCCTTCGCGTCAACGGTTACCGTGCCGATGACCTCAACACGATTGATGAGAAACATCTTTGTACCCGCGGTGAAATACGCGACAATGCCGGCGATGACGAGCACGAGAAGTATGGCGAGCGAGATGCGGACGATGCGCCTCATGCACGGATATCCTTGACTATCGATATCGTATCGAGTATCGATGCCGAGAACCGGTCAAGCGCATCGGACACCGGAAAGCGCGCCGTGAACGTGGCGTCAACCACCAGCTGGCCGTACGCATGCGTTGCGAGCCGGTGATACACCGTGCGGTCGTTGGTCACCGCTGTGAATGACATTACCGAAACACGTTCCGCTCCGCGCCGTAGGACAGCGGCGGGAGTGTGAACCGTGACGCCGCGCATGCTTTTCACATAATCGTTGATATCGTCGATAAGTTCTTCGTCTGAGGGATTTCCGGTGCGGCACGAGATGAACAGCACCGCTTTCGCGTCGGGCGCCGAGACCGTGATGACGCTGCCTTCGAGCTTCGAGCTCCAGTCCGCGGGTACGTTCACGGTGAAACGCGCGGGCGTCATGGGCAGCGGGATGAGCGAACCGTAACGCGGCGTATCGGACGCGCGTTCATGAAGCCGGGTGAGATATGAATCAACACGCTTGTCTTTGCTCTTAAGCTGTTTTGCTTTCGCGAACGCGGCAACCGCTTCGGCGTCGGCGCCGCTTTCCGCGCAGGCCACGCCGAGATTGACCCATGCGGTCGTGTCGGCGCTGTCAAATGAAAGCGCCTTGCGGTAGCGCTGCTTGGCGAGGTCGTAGTCCTTCGCAAGCGAGGCGATGATGCCGAGATTACCCCAGACGAATGCGTTCCTTTCATCGACGGCGAGCGCCTCCTGGAATTTCTCCTCGGCAAGCGTATGATTGCCGTCGGTAAGATACAGCCAGCCGAGCGTCTCAAGCGCCTTTGAACTCCGGCGGTTGATGGTATAGGCGTCGCGCGCCGCAACGGTTGCCGCGGCGTAATCCTCCCGCTCGATATACACATCGGCAAGCGCAAGATAGCCGTCAGCATCCTTCGCATGCTCGCGGATATAATCAAGCGCCGTTTTCTCCGCCGCGGCGATGTCGCCGTCGCGAAGGAGTTTGTCGATGACTTCGTCGATCATTGCTTTCCCCACCGCACTGTCTCCCAGCCGTTTTTCAGCGCGGTATCGGCAAGTTTACGCTTCGGATTCACGCACACCGCGTGTCCGGCAAATGACAGGAGCGGAATGTCCGATGCCGCGTCGCTGAATGCGATGGAATTCTTTCTGTCAACGGAATGACCGTACGGCTCGCAGCGGATGCGGTATACCTTTTCAATGCCGATGCAGTTCTGGCCGTACAGTTTTCCGGTGATGCGCCCCCCGTGCTGCCACAGAACGCTGCCGATGTAATGATCGAAACCCAGATCATCCGCGATATGCGTGAGATAAAATTCGAACGATGCGCTCACGAGTATGAGCGTATACTTCTTTTTTTTCAGCTCGGCTATTCGCTGAAGCGCCTCGGGATAATAGAGGCGCTTTCCGTGTACGACGGCGGCAAGGAATTTCCGGCCGAGCACGTCGAGTGATGCTTCTGTTTCCCCCGTGAAGATGTGCGCCATCGCCCGTTTCATCCGCTCGCTGGAAATAATATGTGCGAAGAAAAGAATTGCCGCGGGAAGAAACAAGAGCACGCGGAATATCCTCGCGGGACGGCGCGAGATGTAGAATACCAGAAAATAGAACACCGTATCGAAACGCGTGATAGTGCTGTCAAGATCAAAAAACGCAGCGCGCATGAGCGGCTTATTTTTTCTGCGCGTTTTCATCCCGTGTCCTGATGAATTTTATGCGGTCACCCTTCAGCATCGGCACATCCTGCCTGACAATGCGGGCCACGGAGAAGCGTTCGGCTTTGACCTCGGTGATCTCTATCTCGCCAACAGCGATCTCGCGCTTGCCCAGCACCGCTCCGGTCTTAGAATCTTTGACTGCCTCACCGTCGCGGTATACGGCGAAACGATAGCCCTCTTTAATGCCGCTGCCGAAACCGATATTCAGGTACACCGAAGACGGTTCCACCAGCATGACGGCCGCGTCAAGCGCCGTCTCGACAACCGGATACAGACGCTCTATCTGCGCCGTGCAGTCGGTCATGCAGCTCACCACCGCCTGGCCGATGAGCGTCTTCCGGAACACCTCGGAACCGAAGCGCGCGCGTTCAAGCCGTTCAAGGAGCGAACCGCTTTCGACATTCTCGCTTTGACTCGGCCCCCCGAGAAGCGTAAGTCCCACATCGAGACTCATGGCCCCGCCTTTCGCCTCGATAGTCTTCTGATCGCCGTCGGCAACACGCGTCACTTTAAGTGTAATGCGCGCGGAGGCGTTGTAATAGATGCCGCCCCCGAGACCCGGGGAGATGATGCCGCCCCCGCGCAGCGAGAACTCGTTGATAAGCCCGCTCATGACAATCTGCGCGCCGTTCTCCCTGCCGAGGATGACCGCTTTGTCCCTGTCGTTCGTCGAGGTCGAGGAGTAGAATTTTGCCGGCAGTTTTTCGATGACCGTATACTTGCCGGTCTTGTTGAGGTCCTCCGCGATCATGGCGGTGATGCCGCTCGTGATATTCCAGCTCCCCGTGTAATCGGACGCGTTGAGCAGTTTCACAAGCACCACGGTCTGTCCCGCGAAAAGCGGCAGACAAATGAGCGCACTAACTGCGATGAGTGATGACAGCTTCATAGGCACGGCCTTAACGGTCGCCGTAACCCGACGGATGTTTGCGGTGCCATTCCCATGCGGTGGCGATGATGGTCTTTACATCGTGATATTTCGGTTTCCAGCCGAGTTCTCTCCTGGCGCGGTCGCTTTCGGCGATGAGTTCCGCGGGATCGCCCGCGCGCCGTGCGACAATGTCGGCCGGTATTTTGTGGCCGGTGACTTCGCGCGCGGTATTGATGATCTCTTTCACCGAGAACCCCACGCCGTTCCCGAGATTGCAGGTGATGCTGGGCTTGCCCGCGATGAGCCGGTCGACCGCGAGCACATGCGCCAGGGCGAGATCGGAGACATGGATGTAGTCGCGCACGCAGCTTCCGTCACGCGTGGGATAGTCGTCACCGAATATTTTAATCGATGCGCGTTTGCCGAGCGGCACCTGCAGAATGAGCGGCACCAGATGCGATTCGGGACTGTGGTCCTCGCCGATGTGCCCGTTCGGATGCGCGCCGCATGCGTTGAAGTAGCGCAGCACCGATGACGTCATGCCGTAGGCCTCGCCGTACCATTTCAGTATCTTCTCGAATGACAGTTTTGTCTCGCCGTAGGGATTCACCGCGAGCGTCGGCGTGTCCTCGCTGATGGGTACCTTCTCCGGCTGTCCGTACACGGCCGCGGTTGACGAGAACACGAAGCGCTTCACGTTCGCCTCGAGCATCGTGTCCAGAAGCGCGATTCCCGCGACGATATTATTATTGTAATATTTCCTAGGGTTGGTGACGCTCTCGCCAACTTCAATGTACGCGCAGAAGTGCATCACCGCTTCGATATCGTTCTCGCGGAACACTTTTTTGAGAAATTCTTTATCGCCGATATTGCCCTTGTAGAATTTTTTCGCAAGCACCGCACCCTGATGCCCGTACTCGAGCGAATCTACGATGACGACCTCTTTCCCCGCGTCGATGAGTTCCTGCACCGTATGCGAACCGATATATCCGGCACCGCCGGCGACGAGAATTGCCATACGCAAGCTCCTTGTTGCATCAAAAACTATGCTAAATTATACGCAATTTCATGCTTTTGTCAAAAACCGGATGGCTTCATAACAGACGACAGCCACACTGTTCGCGAGATTATGCGACCGTATCTGCGCCGTCATAGGGATGTGCACGCCGTCGGAGCGGTATGCGGTGTGCACTGCGTCCGGCAGACCCGACGATTCGTTCCCGAACAGAAGCACATCGTCGGCACGATATTCCTTGTCCCAATACGTCGTGGGTGCGAATTTACTCACGATGATGATGCGCCGTTTCCCGACGGCGGCAAGGAACGATTCGAATGTGGGTTCACGATGCAGAATAAGCTTGTCCCAGTAATCGAGTCCCGCGCGTTTAATCTCGCGGTCGCGGAGCAGAAATCCGCATTTCCCGATAAGATACAGATCGCTCCCCGTCCCCACGCACACACGTCCGATGTTGCCGGTATTCGCGGGAATTTCCGGCTGATAGAGGGCTATTGATATTGTGTGCGCTATCATGCGCCGTTACTGTCTTTTTTCGGCTTCACCACGCAGGCGAATTGCTGATATTTCGTGTCGCTCAGTCGTCCGAACGTGATGAAGTTCCAGAAATAAAAATTGAACAGCTTCACCGGGTTGATGCCCTCGATACGCACGATGTCGAATCCGAGCGAGGTGAACATTTCCCTGATGCTGTGCAGGGTGAAAAACCGTATATGCGTTCTATCGAGGACGCCGTCATCGCAGTACTGCCACATACCGCGGACGAGATACCGTTCCATAATATAATAGTGCCGCACATTCGGTATCGACGCGGTGAAAACGCCGCCCGGTGCGAGCTTCTGTTTCATCGCGGCAAGCATTGAATACGGATCATAGAGATGCTCTATCACGTCGTTGAATACGATGCAGTCGAAGTACCCGTCGGGCAGGCGCGCAATGCCTTTTTGAATATCGGCGACAATGACACGGTTGAGCCGTTTCTTCGCGCGCTTCGCCGCTGCTGGATTGATCTCGATGCCCCACACTTCCGCACCCCGCTCCCGTTTGAGCGCAGAGCCGAAACCGCCTTCGCCGCATCCCGCATCGAGGATGCGTTTCGCTTCCGCCGGGACGAACCGCATCATCTCCGGTCGCGGCTGCGCAAAATATGCTTCGCCTTTTGTGTAGAACCGATCATGTGAATCCATCACGGGAACATCCTTTCCGAACCTTTTATCCGCACCCCTATTCCCGATGCTGCCTCAGCCACTCCTGCATCTCCGGGAACGCGCTTGAAACAAGATCGATCAATGTGTGCGCGGTGGCCCGGTCATAGGTGGCAAGTATGCATTCGGTTATCCTGACAAGATTGAGCGGCTCGTCGAACCAGGCTGTCAGCATGTCGCGTGTCTGCCCTGACGCCTCGGACGGCTTATGCGCGCGCCGGGTGAAGAACGCGGCAAGCGCCTTAAGCCCGTGCGGCCGGTCGATGAGCGCATTGTTGAGCGCCGTGCGGCTGCGGGGGTCGGTGTAAAAAAAATACATCAGATCGATAAGCGCGATGTTCCTCATCTCACTGTCCGCGGTGAAACGCGCGAGCACTTCGCGTATATTCCGGGTGCGTATGTCAACGATGGTCATGAGCTTCCGCGAGCCTTCGATGAACGCCGCCACAAAATCCGACCAGAACTTCGCCTGCACAACGCTCGGGATATGGACGATGTCGAGTGCCGGCGCGAAGATGGCGGCTAGCGGCGACGCAAGAACGCTCCTGAAGAAGTTCATGCGCGCGGTCGTCGGCTCGAACCCGCGGAGCATATTGTGCGTAAACAGATACGCGCCGTTGATGGTACACAGGGTGAAAAACTTCACCGCCTGATACAGCATGCCGGAATCCGCGAGCGGCCAGAGATGATCGAACTGGAGCTTCACGAAGCTCAGGAGCGGAACCGAAAAGCCCGTGAAGAACAGCGACTGCGCGAGATTATCGAAATTGATGCTCTTGATGTTCCACGCTTTGGGGCTGTATCCGCGCGAGGATATGCTGTCGACGATGGCATTCCTGCCGCCGGTGATGACGAACCAGACGCAGGCAAACACGGGTCCGATGAAAAAATATGCCGGGATAAAACCCGCGGCGGCGAAGATGATATTCTTGAGCGCCGGATTGAGATAACGCCAGGCGCGTTTCGGCGGAATGGCGTGAACGGTGTTTTCGTCCTCATGTTTATGCACTTCGGCGAATGTCTTTCCCATGCTCACCACTGCGGTGTCCGGCGGCATTCCGCGGTTCTCGGCGATGAGCCGCGCCACGGGGGGCGGGAGCGTGGCATGCGCTTTTATGAAGGCGCTGCGCTGACGCGCGGGTATCCTGTTCTCGAATATGAAACCCATGCCGGGTATCACCGTGCTTCTGCCGGTGGAATCGCTGCCGCAGCGGGGAATGATCGGACGCGCGCGGCAGTGACGGACGCATGCGTCGATATCCTTGTCGCTCACCGCGACGCCGTCCGCCGCGAGCGCACGGAGTCCCTCGGCGTCGCCCGCGTTCATGAGCCGTATGCATTTCGCGAACTGCATAATCTCGGCTATCTCGCGGTTCTCGCGGTCGTACATATTATACACTTCAACGCTGTCGATGGACGATGCGTAACGCACCAGCATACGCATGGCGGCGGAAAAACCGTGCTCAAGCGGATGCAGTATTTTCACCAGCCCGCCGGTCTGACGGAGCTGCGCACTCAGACGCGGAAGATCGTTGAACACGGTCGCATATTCAGAAAGCGCGGGATTGGAGAAATACGTCAGTCGGAGCTGTTCGGGCAGGATAGACTGACACGCGCGGACCGCCTCCTGATACCGCTCCTCCGCCTTCTGGGATTCCCACACCGGTATCTCACCGCGCGATTCCTCCGCCGCGGCGAGACGGCGCTGCGCGAGCCTGAGCTCACGCCGCCTGAAAAGTACCGGCGTAAGCTTGTGGTAGAGAAGTTCCCCCAAGTGCATGCGTGTGGCGTGATCCATCGGCACGAGCGCCTGAATGTCATTCACCGAAAGCGGCGGGAGTGCATACATGCTGCCTTCAGGATATCCCTCATTTATCTCCGCGCGGAATGTTTTATTGAAATGCGCTATCAGCCGCTCGATGGAACGCATCCTGCGTTTGCGTATCTCTTCAAGACCATCGAGGAATACGCGTATCGATGCGCCGTATTTTTTCATGAAAGCTTTGAATCCGCTCGCGTTTCTGAGCGGCGGCAGGAGAAACATGTAGTGAAACCGTTTCCCGTCGGTACGCACGCTGTATTCAATGCCGATGTGCACGGTGATACCCATGATGGCGCCGGCCTCGAGCGCCTCCTCGATGATCTCCGGATGGCTTACGCTGTTGTAGCCGATGGTAATTTCAGATATGCCTTTGATGAACGCGTCGATGATGAGCTGCGACGGGGTCTTGCGCCCGTATGATGCGTTATCATGCACATGCGTGTCAAATCCCATGCCGAGGTCTTTCAGCTGCTTCCCCGTTTCCGGCACCTCAACGAGATTGAGTTCGGTCAGATACCGGCGTATGGCGAGCGGTTGACCGAACGACGACACCGAGAAATCGCGCAGCAGTTCCATCTGTCTGCGCCGGTCGTCCCTGTATTTCACCGCTTCCTTCATAAGCGCAATCTGCACACGCGCCGTGTTGAGCGGCATGGCGAGCGCTTTGGAATGGAACGCCTGTTCGGTGATAAGCGTGAGCGCGTGCAGGCGTTCGCGGTATTTATCCGAATCGAGATAGGTGGCGATGGTAAGATAGCTTTCCGCGATGGTGAGCCGCCGTTTGCGGAACATCTTGATGAATCCGTTGGGATGCGACGGCGGTGTTTCCTCGCCGTGTTCCGGATGACGGATTTCCGAGACAAGCGCGCGCCAGGTCTTCCGCAGTGCTGGATTGAAACTCAGCGCGTTGACCAGCGTGTTATATGCGGTGATGAAACGGCTGCGCACTGACGGCTTTTCGTTCAGTTCGGACACTCAGCGTACTCCCTCAAGCGCTTTCACTTTCTTACGCACCGCGGCCTCATCGAATTCCGAGCTGTGCTCATCGGCATCGAGCGCTTTCTTGAACATGATGAGCGCATTCTCACGGTCGCCCGTGGCGAGATACACATCGGCGAGATGCGCGCACACTACCGAGAAACCGTCGCCGGTATATCCGGCAAGCGCTTTTAAAAGTTCGCGCTTGGCATCATCGTACCGCCGCTGTTTATAATAGCCCCAGCCGAGGCTGTCGAGAAAGTGCGGCGATGTGCGGTAGGAGATAGCCTTTTCCACCATACGCACGCCTTCGGGCACATTCACATCGCGGTCGATGAACGTATAACCGAGCGCATTCAGCGCGTTGGGGTCTTCGGGGTCAAGCGCAAGCGCGCGCGAGAGCACATTGGTGGCATCTTTCACCCGGTTGAACATGAGATAAATGGTGCCCGCCGAATAATACGCCGCTTTTTTCGCATTATCATTCTCGCCGGCAAGTAGCGACAGGGCCTTCTCCGTCATACGCAGGGCCTGCTTCTCGTCCTTCTGTTCCGCGTAGATGAGACCCTTGTTGAGCCAGGCGAACGTCGCGTCGGGAAGTATCTTGATGATCCGGTCATTGGCGATGATCGCGTCCGGATAGCGTTTGCTTCGCATGAGAAAATCGGCCACATCCGTCAGCGCCGCGGTCTTGTGGGTGATATCGGCGCGCACATATGCCGCCGCCGCGTCCGCCGACTTCACGGTATCGCCCGACTTCATGTAGGCGTGCGACAGGTCGTAGTACAGGTACTGATATTTTTTCTGCGTCACCAGATTGGTCAGATGCCGTATCGCCATGGAGTAAATGCCGTTGGCGAAGTAGTAGCCGGAGAGATCGAGCTCCGCTTTCTGCGCGCGGAAGGTATCGCCGGATTTACGCTCGATGTGCCGCATGAGCTGCATCGCCTCAATGCTCGGCTGATTCATTTCACGGAGTACCGCGGCGCGTGCGGCGGTGATATCATTGCTCGAGAGTGCACGTATCGCCGGAATAAAAAACGGCAGTATGTTGGTTCCGGTGATTTTCGGCTCAGGCGGACGATCCTTCAACGGTACGGCGGCAAGCTCCGCGAGCAGATAGCGCTGGCCCGTGTAATACATGTCAGCGGGATGCTTCGCCGCGAGCATGGCCACCGCTTCATACGCATCGCGGAAACGCTCGAGCACCTGGCAGCTTTTATAGAACGCGACAAGCCATGCGGTGCGATCCGGATCTTCATACGATTCGTTCGCGAGCGGTTCAAGCAGCCGGACACATTCTTCATACTCGCCGTCATAGAATGACAGAACGCCAAGATACAGTTCCGCGTATCGGCGGTATTGCCCCGGGGACTGCGCGCTGACGAGACGGCTGAAATGTTTTTTCGCACGCGCGCGATCGTTCAGCCGGTATGACGTATATCCCGCGTAGAAGGCCGCCTCCGCGTTGTCGCTGTCGATGGCGAGTATCCTTTCATACCAGCGCCGCGCGTCTTCGAGATCGTTGCGGTAATAGAGTGCGGTGTATCCGAGTTCGGAAAGCGCGTCGGTATTGCTTTTGTTGATATTGTTGATGACATACAGAAACGTCTTTGTGGCTTTTTCGGGCTCCCCGAGCAGTTTATAGGTCTGCCCGAGCGACAGTATTATCGTCTCGTTCTTTTCCCGTTCGAACAACTGTTCGTAGATATCGCGCGCCGCGGCGAGGTGATCATACGCTTCACGATGCAGCGCGTCCGCGCTTTGTTCGTTCGTCCGCAGTGCCGGGCTGCTGATGCGTTCGAAAAGCATCTTTCCTTTGTTATAATGGTCATTCGCGGTCTGAAACGCGATGAGCCGGTCAGTTGCTGATGTGTAATTGAACGAAGCGCAGCCGGATACGATAATCGCGGCACACAGCATCATGCAGCGGAATGCATACGCCTTCATGGAAAACGGTCACCTGGTGACGGCGCAGGTCATGACGAAATCGTCCATAAAGAAACCTTCGCCGACATCCTTGTTTATCTCGCCCGATTTCACAAAACCGAAACGTTCGTATGCGCGTATGGCTTTCTCATTCTTCTTGTTCACGTTCAGATACAGCGACGGGATGTTCATCTGCACGCACTTTTTATATACATGGTCGAGCATCTGCTGACCGATGCCGCGGCCGTGAAATTCTTTTTTGAGGTATATCTTGTCGACCTTGACCCGATTATCCGCTTTTTCGTGGAAATAGGAGAGATACCCCGCGGGCGCATTGTTCACTTTGATGAGCATATATACCACGCCGAGTTTCATCTCTTCTTCAATACGCTTGGTGGCGTACATGACGTTGAGCATGTAATCGATCTGCTCTTTTGAAATGATGCCGGGATAATGTTCATTCCAGATGTCTTTCGCGAGCGTCTGTATGAGCGGGATATTGCCGGGCATCGCCTTGTGAAATCGTACATTCATGCAGGGAGTATATCGTAATCCCCGCGGATTACAATGGCTTTTTACTGTTTTTCAGCGATAAGCTCGATGATGCTTTCCGGCGTTCCCGGCGGTCCCTGCGACCCGATGAATTTAACATACTCATTGTCTGACGGACGGAACCAGTAGTCGGCATGCCAGAACATGGCAAGCATCCCCGACGGCGTAACACGTACATGCACGGCGCGAATACTCTTACCGCCGACGGTGATTGACTCGTTGCCCATATTCTTTATCGTCATCTCGAAGAATTCAAAATCGCCGAAACGCAGTATGAGAAAATCCATGGATTCTTTTTTTGACGCGAGCAGATATTTCCCCGCAAGATCGAACGATGCGAAATACGGAATGCCCGGTTTCATCACCGCACTCCTCGTGATGTTCGTCCCGCGGAATGTTCCGGTCACGACCGCGGTGTTCTTCTCCACCGTGATGCGGAGATCGGTATTGCGGACTTTGTTCGCCACACGCCACCAGCGCGTCAAATAGTCGGCGCTGTATGCAGATATGAAATCAGCCGCGCCGTAATCGGAACGCACGACATACAGATTCGACACGGCATCGAACGATACGGTCTGTGTGTTCGTGACATATGTGTTCGTTGTCACGGTTACATACGTAAATGACTTCGGATACAGTACCGCCGCGATGACGATGCTCAGGATAATGAATTTCGTGCAGCAATGACTCATAGGTACCTCTCAGCCTCCGCCTGCGTCTGCGCCTTTCTTCTCCGGCGCAATATGCCGTATGATCCATTCGTGCCGCTTCTTCAACTCTTTTTCGAAGCCCATATCCTGCGGCTCATAATATTTCTTTGCGTCCGTCGTATACGCCTGCGCCACGATGTGGTGCGGGAAGTTGTGCGGATAGCGGTAGCCCTCGGGGTCTTTGCGGTCGAACACCGACGAGTGCGAATCGCGGAGATAATTGGGCACCGGGCTCACATTGCCGGCTTTCACATCGGCCATGGCTTTCCCCACGGCGATGGTGGCCGAATTTGACTTCGGCGCGAGCGCGAGATAGATGGTGCATTCGGACAGCACCAGCGCCGCCTCAGGCATGCCGATGAGCTCGACGATGGTGAACGCCGACGCGGCTACGGAAAGCGCCGAAGGATCGGCAAGACCGATGTCCTCGGCGGCAAGGATGGACAGGCGCCGCGCGATGAAGCGGGGATCGTCTCCCGATTCAAGCATGACGGCTAGATAGTAGAGCGCCGCATCGGGGTCGCTCCCGCGCACGGATTTGATGAACGCACTTGCCGTGTCGTAATGTTCGTCGCCGTCGCGGTCGTACCGGAGCGCCTTCTGCTGCACCACTTCCCGCACGATGTCGTCGGTCACCGCTTCGGCCGCCTCGTCGTTCATGCCCGAGGCGAGTACCGCGAACTCCAGATACGTGAGCGCCTTGCGTATATCACCCAGCGCGGAACTTACGATGAGCTTCACCGCGCTGTCGGTGATGGTGACCGTTCCGCTGAAACCGCGAGTATCGGCGAGTGCGGAGCGGACAAAACGTTCGATCGCTTCGTCTTCGATCGCCTTGAACGGGAACAGCATCACGCGCGAGAGGAGTGCATTGGTGAGATAAAAATACGGGTTCTGTGTGGTGCTGCCGATGAGTATCACCGTGCCGGCCTCAATGGCGGGCAGAAGCGCGTCCTGCTGACTTTTGTTGAACCGGTGTATCTCGTCGATGAATAATATCGTTTTCTTTCCGCGTCGGGCGTTCTCCTCGCCGTGCCGCAGCGACGCGCGGAGTTCAGCCACGTTCGAGAGCACCGCGTTGATGCGTATGTATTCGCTTTTCGTGCTTTCGGCGATGATGTGCGCGAGCGTGGATTTTCCCGTACCCGGAGGCCCGAAAAAAACGAGCGAGACGATGCGGTCGGTCTCTATCATACGGCGCAGCGGTTTCCCCGCGGAGATGATATGCTCCTGTCCCACCATGTCGGCGAGCGTTGTGGGGCGCATGCGTTCGGCAAGCGGTGCGCGGAATGAAGCGTCGGGGGTAGTGTCGGATTCGAAAAGATCGGCCACGGGAATATCGTCAGCTGAGCGAGCGGTTGACCGTTTCGGTGAGGGCACCGAGACAGCGCGGTATCAACGCGAGCTTCGGTTTCAGTTCATAATCAAGCAGGTCGGATACGCTCACGAAATCCTCGTTCTTGAAAGCGTCGAGGATGGATTCAAGCACTTTCTGCATGTCGCGGATGACCGCCGAGAGCGTGGTGTCGCCGCAGACAACGGCGTCGTAATCCACCGAGAACGTTTCCTTGATGCGCGCGAGCACATTGATGATGCTGCCCACACCGTCGGCGAATTTATCGATGCCCATGAGTGCCGCGTGGTCTCGCCCTTTCTGGAGGAGCACGACGATCTTTTCAAGGAGCGTGATGAGCGGACGGGTGAGTTCGGCGAGCGATGCCAGTCGGTCGATGACGTTCTCGCGGGTGATGGTGCTTCCCATAATCTTCAGTATCTGTATCTCGGCGTTGGCGATGAGCACGAGCGTGTGATGCACGAACTCGTTGAGGAACGGGATGATCTCACCGGTTACAAATGCCGCGGCAGATCCGTCATTGTCGCGGATATGTTTGGCAAGCCGCTCCTTCTTTATCTCGAGGAGCTTAAGTTTTTCAAGTGTGTTCTCTTCATTAAGATTGATCGACAGAAGATACGTGATACGGGGTATGACTTCCAGTATCCACGCAAGGCCGTCAACGATAACCGGAAGATCCGCAGCGCCGATCGTTTTTGCGTTGATAAGTTTCTGGATGTGATCATGCACGCTCGTGAGCGACTGATACGCATATTCCTCATACGGCATGGCGCTGATGTTTATTTTATCCACACCGTCGAGCGATGCATCCATCGACGCCGCGTCGGTGATGTAGCATATCGTGTCGTCCACCTGCACTTCGGTAACGGCGATGCGCTGTTCGCTGCACCAGCGTTCGATACCGGTGACCACTTCGCCGACGGTCTTTTCCTGCTCGATCTTGACGGAAACCGGAGTATTGTTCACCAGAATGTTCATAGAATTACCCTGTATCAGTGGCGTATGTGCCGGAACCGCATCAGCAATTGACAGTCCCGATGATACAGCATGTCATGCAAATATGCAAGTAAATGGCCGCGCCAACAACTAAAAACGCCCGTCCTTGTTACGGGACGGGCGTTTGCTGTGTGCTGAACGAAGTGGTTATGCGTTCTTGCCGGCGACAACGTCGCGGATGATGCCCGCGGCGATTTCGTTGCGCTGTATCTGGCTGGTGCCTTCATAGAGCTGCGTGATCTTGGCGTCGCGCATGAACTTCTCGAACGGATATTCGCGTGTGTAGCCGTAACCGCCGGCGATCTGCACCGCATCGGTGGTAACCGACATCGCGGCTTCGGAAGCGAGAAGTTTGCACATAGCGCTTTCCTTGCTGAACTTCTTCGCGCCGCTGTCGATCCATTTCGACGTGCTGTACACGAGCGCGCGTACTGCCTCGACCTGGCTCTGCATGTTCGCGAGCATGTGCTGGATGGCCTGGAAGCTCGTGATGGACTGGCCGAACTGTTTGCGTTCGTGCGCATACGGGATTATCTCATTGATGGCTCCCTGCGCGATGCCGAGGGCCTGGGATGCGACGCCCGGGCGTGAATAATTGAGCGTTTCAAGGGCGTGGATGAAACCGAAACCCTCTTTGCCGCCGACGATATTTTCGGCCGGAACTTCGCAATTGTCGAATATAAGCTGGCGTGTTGCCGAGGCGCGTATACCCATTTTCTTCTCGTGCGGTCCGAACGTAAAGCCCGGAGTGTCCTTCTCTACGATAAAGCACGAAACGCCGCGTGAACCGCGCGACTTATCGGTTACCGCCATAACGGTGTATATCTGGGCTTCACCGGCGTTGGTGATGAACTGTTTTGTTCCATTAAGAACATATTTAGCGCCTTTCTTGACCGCGGTGGTCTTCATGGCGCCCGCATCGGAACCGGCATCCGGCTCAGTAAGGCCGAACGCTGAAAGATGTTCGCCGCTGGCGATCTTGGGGAGATACTTTTTCTTCTGTTCAACCGTGGCGCCCACAAGAATGGGAAGCGTACCGAGCGCGGTAGCCGCGAGGCAGAGCGATATGCCGCCGCAGACCTTTGACATTTCTTCGGTGGCGAGGACGAGGTTCGTTATCCCCTTGTCCACACCTTCGGTCATTCCGCCGAATTCGGCGGGAATATAGACGCCGAAAAGGCCCGCTTCACGCAGTTTTGCGACGATATCCCAGGGGAACTTCTCTTCTTCGTCATATTTTGCGCGTACGGGGCGAATTTCATTCTCGGCTATCTCGCGTGCGAGCTGGCGCACTTCAAGATTGACCTCTGATAAAAAATAGTCCATTGTTTCCTCCGGATTGGGGTATGTGTAACGTGGGAGGCAGTGTATCATAAATGAATTTTTATTTCAACAGCGGTGATAGTATATGGAAGGAGGCGGCTCGCGTGTTATGTTCGGGAAGAAATGTCTTTTTTCGCGAATCCTCACTCCCCGTACAGCTTCTCCCGCTGCTCCTTTATCTCCGGCGTGTGCAGAAACTCGTCATACGTCACTTCCTTGTCGAGTATGCGACCGTCGCCGAGCTCTATGACGCGGTTGGCAACAGTCGCCATAAGTTCATGGTCGTGCGACGTGAAAAGAATGTTGCCTTTGAACTGCGCCATGCCGTCGTTGAGTGACGATATCGATTCGAGGTCGAGGTGATTCGTGGGGTCGTCGAAAATAAGGACGTTGGCGCCCACGAGCATCATGCGTGCGAGCATGCAGCGGACCTTTTCGCCCCCGGAAAGCACGGAGATGTTCTTCATCGGTTCGTCGCCGGAGAAGAGCATACGCCCGAGGAACTGTCTGATAAACTGCTCATCCTTCTGCTCGGTGTACTGCCGGAGCCAGTCGATGATGGTCATGTCGGAGGTGAAGTGCGGTGATATGTCTTTCGGAAAAAACGCTTTGGATATCGTCGTTCCCCAGGTTATCGTCCCGCCGGTGGCTTCTTCCTCGCCGGCGAGTATCGCCAGAAGCGCGGATACCGCAAGTTTGTTGCGTGACGTAAATGCAATCTTATGGCTCGCGCCCACTTCGAACGAAACATTTTTGAACACGCCCTTTTTTGAAAGGCCTTCGACCGAGAGGATGATATTGCCCGCCTCACGATCAGCCTTGAATCCCACATACGGATATTTTCTGCTAGACGGCTTGATGTCCTCAAGCGTAATCTTGTCAAGCGTGAGCCTCCGTGACGTCGCCTGCCGCGATTTGGATGCGTTTGCCGAAAAACGGGCGATGAATTCCTTCAGGTCTTCTATCTTCGCTTCCATTTTCCGGTTGTATTCCTGCCGCTGACGGAGCGCCAGTTCGCTTGACTGTTTCCAGAAACTGTAATTGCCGGTGAACATCGTTATCTTGCCGAAATCGATGTCGGCCACATGCGTGCATACACGATCGAGAAAGTGACGGTCGTGCGATACGACGACGACGGTATTCTTGAAATCGATGAGGAAATCCTCAAGCCATTCCACCGTCTCGATGTCGAGATTGTTCGTCGGTTCATCGAGAAGAAGAATGTCCGGATTGCCGAAAAGCGCCTGCGCGAGGAGCACGCGCACCTTCTGCGGGCTGTCGAGTTCACCCATCTTTTTTTCATGAAGCTTTTCCGGGATGGAAAGACCGTTGAGGAGTGTTGCAGCCTCCTGCGGCGCGTCGTAACCGTTCATGCGCGAGAGCGCGTCCTCAAGCTCGGCGGAGCGCATGCCGTCGGCGTCGCTGAAATCGGGCTTGGCGTAGAGCGCGTCGCGTTCGGAGAGTATCGTGAAAAGGGCGCGATGACCCATGAGCACGGTGTTGAGTACCGTCACGTCGTCGAATTCGAACTGGTTCTGTTTGAGCACGGCGATGCGTTCGTTCTTGCCGGTGCTTATCGTTCCGCGCGTGGATTCTATCTCGCCGGAGAGTATTTTCAGGAACGTCGATTTTCCCGAGCCGTTGGCGCCGATGAGACCGTAACAGTTGCCGGGGATAAACTTGATCGACACGTCGTCGAAGAGAACACGTTTGCCGTACTGCAGACTTACATTTTCAGTGGAGAGCATGTTGTTTCCTTATAAATCGAACGCGCTGATGCCGATACCGGCGTGCGCTGTTGTTTATCGAATATCTTTTTTCGTGAGCGATTCGCCCTTCATTCTGGCGTGCGGGAGCCGTTTCCCGATGACACTGTCCCATTTTGCCGATGAGATGCCGATGCACGGACGAAGCGCAACGATATCGGCCTCGCGTAAGCGGTGTCCGGCGGGGATATCCGCCGCCGCATAAATTCCGCGACGGGCGAACACGAGTTCCTTTTTTTCCTGCGGCGTCAACCGCTTCTCATCCAGCCCGAGCGACACAAACGCCTCACGTATATAGCCGGTCATCGCGGCGAAGGATGCGGGGGACATGCTCATCGCATGATCGCCTCCTTTCGCGTTCGGCGTTACCGTGAAATGCTTTTCTATGATACGCGCGCCGCAGGCGACCGCGACCGCAGGTGTCACCGCTGAAGTCGAGTGATCGGAAAGTCCGGCGATGACACTGTAGCGTTTCGCAAGCGTACCGATGCGTCGCAGATGAAGGTCTTCTGTTTTCGCCGGATACGACACCGTACATTGCAGGAGCGCCACTTCATTGCGTTTCAGTATCCTCAATGCGGCACGGATGTCATCGTCGCTTGCAAGACCGGCTGACAGGATAACCGGCTTGCCCGTACGCGCGACTGCTTTTAAAAGCGGTACGCACTGAATATCGCCGGATGCAATTTTATAACACGGCACCTTGGCTCGTTCCATGTCGTCAACTGCCTCGGGGGAGAACGGGGTTGACATGAACAGAATACCCGCCTGGCGGGCTTCCTGTACGAGTACCGGATACCATTCTTTTTTGAATGCAATCTTTTTCACGCCGTCAAGCGCGTTGGCCGGGAGTTTGAGCAGCCTGGTATATGCCGCTGCCGCAAAAAGGCCGTCCTTCGTGAACGCCTGGAATTTAACCGCATGCGCACCCGCGCTGGCCGCCTCGCGTACAAGACGTTTTGCCGCAGCAAGACTGCCGTCATGATTGCTGCCCGCTTCGGCGATGACGAAAACGCCGTTGTCCTTTATTGTGCGATGAAGCGAGAACGGATGGGTTGATTGCATCAGTCGCGCGACCGTGACATGAGGATGAAACGTATCAGCGTGAGTATCGCCGTGACCGCGGCGGCAACATAGGTAAGTGCCGCAGCTGACAGCACCTTTTTGGCGCCCACGACTTCTTCCGCGGTGAGCATACCGCCGCCTTCAAGCACTTTGATGGCGCGCTTTGAGGCGTCGAACTCGACGGGAAGCGTCACGAGCGAGAAGAACACCGCGAATGCGAACAGAAAGATGCCTATCATGATGAGCGGTTTGATGAAACCGATGATGATGCCGACGATGACCAGTATCGGTCCGAGATTGGTGCCGAGTGCGGCTATCGGATAAAAATTATTGCGGAGCATCAGCGGCGCATATGACGTGGCATGCTGTATCGCATGGCCCACCTCGTGCGCGGCTACACCGAGCGCGGCAACGCTTGAACTGTTATACACCGATTCTGAAAGCCTGAGAACGCGGAGCTTCGGATCATAATGATCGGTTAATTCGCCGGGGACGTTCTCCACCGGAACATCGTTCACGCCGTATGCCTTGAGTATCTCGCGCGCGGCAACGGCACCGGTAATGCCTTTTGCGGTCGCTACTTCCTTATATTTCGAGAACGTCCTCATAACCTTGAACTGCGCCCAAAGTGACAGAACGAGGGGAGGGATGATGAGCCACCAATATGAAAATCCATTGCCGAACATGCTAGAACTCCTCAGACAGATAGGTACGTGATAAGAAAACAAATTCTACGGGGTTTTGTTAAAATGTCAATATCCGTTTTTTACCGTCACCGTTTCTCACGGTACACTGCAGAGCCCCAGCGTATATCCTCCGGAAAAAGAAGCGCCCCGGAACTCCGCCAATGGCCGCCGTTTTTTACATGCGCAGCGAACGTTTTCTGCAGCGATGTGTTCTGCGGCGCATCATTGATGTTCTCATACCGTTTGCCGAAAATCCGCTCCCAGTGCTGCTTGTCGCCTGCCTCGGGCAGCGGGTACAGAAACAATTCACGCTGAAGCTTCACGATATTTGACGTATCCGGGAGGAGCCCGTCGAACTGATGATCATAGAGCCACGAGACGGAGAAAAAACATCTGCTGCCGTATTCCGGAAAATGCCGCGGGTAAAAATCACGGGCACGTGCGAACGACTCGCCGCATTGCGCATGATCCATCGGTCCCGTCGCCGCGATATGAAAACTGAGCGCCGGATCGCCTTTTTTCAGGATAAGGTCCCATTCGCTTTTCTTCAGCGTCGCCGTTTTCGCGGTTATGCCGCCCTCAGGCGTTATCGTATTACCTTTCCACGCGTTGTCCGTTTCTTCGAACGATGTCGTCGCAGCCTTCGGGTCCGCGACACCCATGATGCCGTCATACTGACCGTCGCGTCTGAACTTCACATCCGCCGGTGCAAGCATGACAACGCCGTTATGCGCACGGCTGCGGTATACCGTGACGCTGTGCGGAAATTCCTCGAACAGAAACTGCAGCCGTCCGAGTCTGAAAAGTTTGATCGTGTAATGATTGTAGAGCCAGTTCTTTTCCGAGATGCCGATGCGGCCGGTACGTTCGCGATGGGTACGCATCCATACGGCAAGGTCGCTCAGCGTCTCCACGGTGACATCGCGCGGGATGCGCAGCGCCTCGTGTGCGCGCGATACCGCCAACGCACCTGACAGGAACAGGAACGCGTAGAACATGTCGGCATGATCGCCCGACTGCATGGTAAGGAGCGGCCACTGCACGAAACGATCACGCGGATACGGCACGCCTCGTTTGAACATGAGCCAGTGACAGTGCCAGAAAAGACGCCGCACGGGTTCGCTGTCGAAGAGCGGGAGCGCATTGATGAATGCGTCGCGAATGTCGTTCTCGAACATGAGCGCTTCGCAGAGCGCCTGAACCGATTCCTTCGTGATGAACGCATAGACGCCGCTCTGTGACGGGGCGGATAAGTCCCAGTCGTCGGCAAAGATATCGCTGTCGATGCCCAGGTCTGTCTTTATTTCGCTGTACTGCATACCGTCTTCGCCTCCGTATTTCGCCAGGCAAGTTCGAGCCAATGGCCGGCGATGTCGGCTATGGTCTTTACCGCCACGAACACGGCAAGGAGCACGGTATTCGTCTGCAGACCCGCGGCGGTCATGCCCCAGGCGCCGGCGAAGACCATCACCTGCTGTACCACCACGCGCCCGTAGGGTTTCATCATCTGCTGTGTGGGTGTCTGCTTGAGATTCGCTTTCGTACCGATGTAATCGGTGAAAAATGACAGCACATGGCCGGCGGCGAGCACACCGATGAGGAGCCGCATCAATCCGCCCGAAAGCGGGCCGGCGTATTTGTTGAAGACGATGAAGATGAATATGCCCTGGATGAGCACGAAACCGAAGTAGTGAAAGAGAAAAAAGAACATGAGCCCGAACTTGACGAGTCCCGGCGTGTTATCGCCTCCCGCCATGGCGATCTTCGGCAGATTGATCCATCCGACAATGATGCTTTCCCACCAGAATACGATGACGAGCAGATGTATGTTGACATGCCAGAAGAACACCCCGGCAAGCGGCACCAGATTGCAGAGTACAATCGCGGCGACGGGAAACACTCTCGAAAAGAGCATCTCCCGGCGCGGTTGTTGTCCGTCACTGTTCATATCGATGACGCTCATATGTTTTTCGCTCACCCGCGTATCACGACGTTGACAAGCTTGCGCGGGACATAGATCGTCTTCACGACAGTCTTATCCTTCAGATGTTCTTTCATCTTCGCGTTCTCCATGGCGAGCTTTTTCGCTTCATCCTCGCTGATATTCACCGGCGCCTGCACGCGGTCGCGCAGTTTGCCGTTGATCTGCAGCACCAGTTCGAACGAATTGTCCTTCGTGAGCGCCTCATCAAACGCGGGCCACGGCGCTTTTGTGATGGTGTCCCTATTGCCCATGAGCGACCAGAGCTCTTCGGTCACATGCGGCGCGATGGGGTTGAGCATAACCGCATACGCGGAAAGCGCCTCGCGCATCACCGCCTTATCGGCGTCGGTGACGGGCTTGAAATCGGTCAACGCGTTAAGGAGCTCCATGAGCGCCGCTATCGCCGTGTTGAAATGCATGCGCTCGCGTATATCGTTCGTCACTCTTTTTATCGTCTTATGCGTCGCTTTTCTTGCGGCAAGCGCATTCGCTTCAATGACTTGCGGAACTGCCGATGCATTCTGTATCGCGTCGATATGCTCGGTGAAAAGACGCCACACGCGGCCGACATAGCGGAATCCGCCTTTGATGCCGTCGTCGCTCCATTCAAGATCGAGTTCCGGGGGTGATGCGAACAATATGAACACGCGCGCGGCGTCCGCCCCGAAATGCGTTATCATCTCGTCGGGGTCGATGCCGTTGCGTTTCGATTTCGACATTTTGTCGATCTTGACCTCAACGTCGCCGGCATTCTCTTTGGCGGGAAGTCCTGCTTCATATTCTTCGCTCGTGTAATACTTCTTTATCTTCGGGGCGAAGTATGAATTGCTCACCACCATGCCCTGCGTGAGGAGACGCTTAAACGGCTCATTGCATGACACAAGACCGATGTCGCGCGTAAACTTGTGAAAGAACCGCGCATAGAGCAGATGCATGCATGCGTGCTCGATGCCGCCGATGTACTGATCAACCGGCAGCCACTTGTCGGCGCGGGCCTTTAAAAAGGGTGCGGCATTGTTGTGCGCATCGGTGTAGCGGGAGAAATACCATGACGAGCAGATGAACGTATCCATGGTGTCCGTCTCGCGTTTCGCTTTACCGCCGCATTTCGGGCAGGTGGTGTTGACGAACGATTCCATCTTCGCAAGCGGATTACCGCCCACGTCAATTGATACATCCTCGGGCAGTATCACCGGCAGATCTTTTTCCGGCACCGGCACCACGCCGCAGGTGTCGCAGTAAATGAACGGGATGGGGTTGCCCCAATAACGCTGACGCGAGATGAGCCAGTCCCTGAATTTATACTGCACTTCCTTTTTGCCCATCTTCTTCGCTTCAACGTATGCGGTTATCTTCGATATCGCTTCCCGGTTGGTAAGGCCGTTGAACTCGCCCGAATTCACCAGCACGCCGTCATCGACATACGCTTCTTTCATCGATGCAGGGTCAAGTGTCTTTCCTTCCGGCGTGATGACGACCTTGATGTCGATGTTATATTTTTTGGCGAACTGAAAGTCACGCTCATCATGCGCCGGCACCGCCATTATCTGGCCGAAACCGTATCCGGCGAGCACGAAGTTCGCCGCATAGAGCGGAACTTTATCGCCGTTGAAGGGATTCACGATATACCGGCCGGTGAACACGCCTTCCTTCACGTAGTCCTCGCGCTGGTTTATTTTCTTTGCACGCTCGATGAACGCATCTATCTCCGCGTGTTTTTCCTTCAGCGCTATCTTTTTCAGTTCGGGATGATCCCATGCTATCGCCATGAAACGCACGCCGAACACGGTATCCGGACGCGTGGTGAATATCGGGAAGTCGCTCCCGTCGTCGAGCTTGAAGACTATCTTTGCGCCTTCGGATTTGCCTATCCAGTGCTGCTGCATATTGAGCACGCGTTCGGGCCAGCCCTCTTTGAGCTCTTCGTGGCCGGACAGGAGTTCTTCAACATAATCAGTGATGCGTATGTACCACTGGTCAAGTGTGCGCATCTCTACGGTGGAGTCGCAGCGCCAGCACTTGCCGTCGGCAACCTGTTCATTGGCAAGAACGGTGGCGCAGTCAGGACACCAGTTCACCTCGCCGGCTTTGCGGTAGAGGAGACCTTTCTCGTACATCTTGAGGAGCAGCCACTGTCCCCAGCGATAATATTCTTTGGTGCAGGTGGCCACTTCGCGCGTCCAGTCATATGAGAAACCGAGCTTCTTGAGCTGGCCTTTCATCGTGGCGATGTTCGCATGCGTCCATTTGGCGGGCGGAATCTTATTGTCGATAGCGGCATTTTCCGCCGGCAGACCGAACGAGTCCCAGCCGATGGGGTGCAGCACCGAAAAGCCGTTCAATCCGTGGAAGCGTGCGATACAGTCCGCGATGGTGTAATTGCGGACGTGCCCCATATGAATCTTTCCCGACGGATACGGAAACATCTCAAGCGTGTAATATTTCGGCCGTTTGTCGTTCTCGTCGACGTTGAATATCTTCTGTTCTTCCCAGATCTTCTGCCATTTTTTCTCAATGACTTCGAAATTGTAGTCCAGATTGCGAGCATCCATGCGTGTAATCCTCTGCGTAAAGTTGCTGTATTATACATGAATCAGTGTTTTTTTGCACGCAGTATTCCGCTTGACGGAACAATACTGGAGATTATACTGTATTCAAATCCGGAGGCAGATGTCATGGAAAGCTGGAAAAAGATTCTTACTGCCGATCCGACAGACTGGCTTCTTGAAGAAGAGAATCCGTCGGTCAGATATCTGACGCTTACCGGGCTTCTGGACGAGTCAGAGAAAAACGCTGCGGTAAAGAAAGCAAAAAAACAGATCATGGCTGCCGGCATCGTTCCGCGTATACTCGCAAAGCAGCGGAACAACGGAAGCTGGGAAGACGCCGGCCAATTCTACCGGGAAAAATATCGGGGCACCGTGTGGCAGCTCATCATACTCGCCGAAGCCATGGCCGACGGACACGACGCCCGCGTGAGAAATGCCTGTGAATATTTACTTGCGCATTCTCAGGACAAACGGAGCGGCGGCTTCTCGGTGGACGCGAGCGCCGACGGCGGCGGCAGGCACAGTTATATTATTCCCTGCCTCGCCGGCAATATGTTGTTCAGTCTTATCCGGCTCGGTTATCTGAATGATGAAAGAATCAAGCGCGGCATCGACTGGGTGATACACTATCAGACGTTCGATGACGGGGTTAAAAAAGCGCCCAGGGGATGGCCGTACGATCAGCTTACCGGATGCTTTGGCCATCACTCCTGTCACATGGGTGTTGTAAAAGTGCTGAAGGCATTTTCCGAGATACCTGAGAAAAAACGGAGCCTTGGTGTTACGCGAGTCATAGAGAGCGCTGTTGAGTTCATGCTCACGCATCACATTTACAAGAAGAGCCACGCGCTGGATGAAGTATCAAAACCGGGTTGGCTGAAATTCGGTTTTCCGCTGATGTATCAAACCGATGTGCTCGAGATCATGCTCCTTATGGCGAAACTGAACATCACTGATGACAGGATGAAAGACGCGCTCTCGCTGGTCATATCCCGTCAGGACAGCAGAGGACGATGGAATCTGCAGCAGTCGTTCAACGGACGTTTTCAGGTCAACTGCGAGGTGAAGGGAAAACCGAGCAAGTGGCTTACGCTGAACGCGTGCAGAGTTCTGAAAAAATATGCAGGCACGATGGCGAAGATGTAATGCCGTGCAGCCACGGAAGCATACTATGCATATGCAGTGTGCGTATCTGGACGTGCAGAACCGGTACTTTACTTGACACCGTGCATACGCGTCATATACTCATCTGTATATGAGAAGCGCATGTATGCACGGCCAAAGAAATGCAACAGACACGTCATCCGATTTGTATGCGCTGTTCCCGGGACGCATACTCGTACTGTCTGTCTGCTTTTTTATGCTCGCAGCCGGAATGTCAGCGGCGATTGATTTTGCCCCCCCTCCTGACTGGATCGTAAAAATACAGATCCCGGTCATAAAAGATTATCGCGAATCAGAGATCGCCGACGGCACGTATGACCTAGTATCCGATACCCAGAGAAACATCGCACGGCGAGAATATTATCTGCATTTTGCACGGAAAATCATGTCCCCGGTCGGCGTACAGCATGGATCCGCAGTTACGGTCTCATTCGATCCTTCCTATCAAAAGCTGGTCTTTCATTCGGTAAAACTCATTCGCGGCGGTACTGTATTCGACCGCATGAAAAAAGAGGAATTCAGAACGGTTCAGGCGGAGGAGGACCGCGAACGATTCCTTTACCACGGAGCATTGAACGCTATCCTCAATATCGATGATGTCCGCACCGGGGATGTCATCGAATATGCGTACACGATCATCGGTGAAAATCCGGTCTATCACGGCCGGTTTACCGAGTCATTCCGTACACAGTTCGGGGTTCCTCTCGGTTCATTGTATCACCGTATTATCGCACCGCTTGACCGGACACTGCAGATACATGCCAGGACCGGAGCACATGAACACGTACGTTCGCGCGCCGGTGATGTTGCGGTATATGAATGGCAGCAACATGATATACCTTCCGTAACCGCCGAGGACGATGTACCGGCATGGGTGGAACAATACCCGTCTGTCACGGTCAGCGAATTCAGGACGTGGGACGAAGTGCGCGAATGGGCGGCAGACCTGTTCGCCGTTTCCGGCGGCGGGGGTCTCCTTGCCGATACCGCCACACGGATCGCGGCGCAGTCTCCCGAACGGACGGTACGTATCCGCAATGCGCTCCGGTTCGTACAGGATGAAATACGTTATCTCGGTTTCGAGGACGGTATACACGGCATCAAGCCGCGGTCACCGGATGCCGTTCTGCAGCGAAGATTCGGCGACTGCAAGGAAAAATCACTTCTGCTTGTCGCGCTGCTCGGCAGCATGGGTATACATTCCTATCCGGCGCTGGTCAATACCTACCGTCAGCACACGGTCATCGATCAGCAGCCGAATCCGAATGCGTTCAACCACTGCATTGTGACCGTCCCGGTTGGCGGCAATGACTTCTGGTATGATCCCACCATACGTCATCAGGGCGGAAAATACGATATGGTGTACTGTCCGCCCTACGGCGCGGCACTGGTGCTGAACAGCGGAACGGGCGGCATGAAGCAGATGCGGCAGACAGCCGGAACGCACCGCATGGAGATCAGCGAATCAGTTATTATGGACCGCATCAATGCCGACGCGAATCTCTGGGTGACGACACGCGCCTTCGGACATGAGGCTGATGAACAGCGTGACTATTTTGCGCGGTATGACCGGAAGAGTATCGAAAAGCGTTATCTTGATTTTTACGCAAACCTCTATGGCGAAGTAGAGAACAACGGCAACATGGAGATTATCGATGAACGTGAAGACAACACGTTCATCGTCATTGAACGGTATATCATCAAACAGGCCTGGAAAAAGAACACCAAAGCAGAACATCAGATCAGTTTCTCAGTGCATCCGAAGATTCTCAAAGACCGTATGCGCATACCCGATTCAGCAGCGCGCCGTCAACCGTACGGAATCGGCACACCATGTGATATCATCCAATCGATCGACATCAGTCTTCCTGAAGAGTGGTCGATAACACCTGAGACGAACGTCGTCGAAACACTCGGTATCCGCTACCGGTACAGTGCCGCATATAACAATAAAACAATATCGCTTCGCTACGCATTCTCGCTTGAGACCAACGAGATACGCGCCGATGATTTTAAGGCGTATGTGGCGGCATTGCGTTCTATCGATGATACCCTCGGATACTCTCTTTCCACTGCGCTCGGGAATACCGGTAGCGGTGGTCATGACGACGTTCAGTGGCCGATGGTCATCGGAATTTTCTGCGTATTTCTTGCGGTATGTTTCGGCGCATACCGGCTATGGATCTATGATCCTGCGCCTCCCGATATCATCGAGGCTCCTGTCCGAGCGCTTCTCGGATGGACTTCCGTCTCGATCGCCGTTCTCGGGATCGACATATTACTTATGGGATTAAAGCTCTTTTTTTCTGGATACTTTAGTGCCGAAACCTGGGGTACGTACGTAAATCCGGGCTCGTATTATTTCAACCTTGCATGGGTCTTTTCCGCCGTACTGGACGCTTCATTCATGGTGTTGCTCATCGTCTTTTCGGCGCTCCTGATAGAGCTTGGCATGAAACGGCGAAGCTCTTTCCCGCGTCTCTTTATTATCTATCGATGGGTCGCACTTGTCGCGGTTGCCGTTCATGCGGCGATAATGGTATTGTGCGGCCTTGAGCGTGCCGGGAATACCGCGTGGGTATATACCGATACCGGCTGGATGGGCGCCAATGCCCTGCTGTGGACGCTCTATTACATCTTTTCAGAAGATGCAAAACGCATATTCCAGGAACGGAAAAGTGAATGACCCATCATTTTGCCGGAGATTTCTGAAACATGGACACTGATGTACAGCACAGCGTAACACAACGCATCGAACAGATCATCGCCGCGCGGCTTCAGAACTGGCCGCCGCAGTGGGAGGGATTCCACTGGCCGGGATACACGTATGAACACACCATGCGCGTGCGCAATCTTGCGCTGACGATGGCGGGTACGGAAGGTGCGGATCCTCATGTCGTGGGTCTTGCGGCATTGCTTCATGATATTTCAAAATCCGTCGGAAAAGATCATGCGCATGTGGGAGCTGATGAAGCCGCACGTACACTGCATGCGTTCAAACTTCCGGATGATCTTGTTCAACGGGTGCATCATGTCATTTACACGCATTCCGGCGAGAACACGCGCGAACACCCCGTTGAGAACCGTGTACTGGGCGACGCCGATCTCATCGACGCGAACTTCGGCCTTGTTGCCGCATGGCGTTTCATCACGATACGCGCCGGGCGGGGCGGAGCGGTGGAAGAGACCATCGCCGGTATGAACGAGTGGCTGCCGAAAAAAGATGAACTCATGTCACTCCTGCGCAGTGATGCGGGCGTTGCCGTCGCGCGCGAGCGTTCAACCGCCATGCACCGGTTCTGCACGAGCCTTGCCGATGCTTTTGCGCTGCCTGAGGAAAGGAATAACGGGATGAAAAAAATGGTTGCATATATTGCCGCACAGTATGAGCGCGCAAGCCTTTCAGCGCAGATGCCGGAGATACGCAGGCTCGCTGAGAGCGGCGGCGGCAGCGATATGCTTGCGGCCTGTAACCGTCTTGAAGAAGAGATGGCGGGTACGCGGTAAACCCCGTTCCGTCCGTTATCGTTTTCTGTAATATCCTTCAAACGTATCCCCGAGCAGGAACGTCTCTGCAATTTTCCGGTACCACATTTCAAGCACTCCCGCTTTTTCAAGAAACGGCAGATGTATAAGCTTTAAAAACCGCTGCCAGTGAATGCCGGTAGCGACGGCGCGTTCACGCACAAAACCTTCCTGGCGGAGCAGCCTGTCCATACTCTCCGGCGTGAACTCGGCGCGATGATCGACGGGAACGCTTTTACGATAGTGTTTTCTGTTCAGAATCGCCGATATGCCGCGCGCATTGGGCATGGCGAACGCGAGCACGCCGTTGACGGCAAGAAGCGCATGTATCTTTTGTATCATCGCCCGTATATCGTCGGTATGTTCGAGGAAATACCACGCGGTGACGGCGTTAAACGGTTCACCGATATCGAACTTCTCGAAACCGCCGGTGCGTACGTCGATATCGAAACGTCGTTTCGCATAGTTGGCGGCAAACGAACTTATCTCAATGCCGTATGGCTCATATCCCGCGTCGCGCGCTTCGAGCAGGAAAAAACCGAGCGCACATCCCGCGTCGAGTATGCGCCCGCGCGGCAGAAGCTCTTTCATAACGGCGATTCGCCGGCGCGCCATGAGCCGTATTGCGGGAATATCGTCTTCGTAGGTTCGTCCGTACTGTGCCCGGTACTGCGTGGTGAAATAATCACGCTCGTACGTGAGCTTAAGCGGCAGAAAATAACGCCGGTTGAGCGTGGCGCAGCGGCTGCAGTGATAGAGATTCGATTCATGCGCGCGCGCGACAATGCGTTTCAGCGGCGTCCCGCAGGCGATGCAGTTTCCCCTGAGCTGCGATGATCCGTTAATAACCGCATGTAGCGCCGCCAGCGAATGGTCGATATGTATTTTTTTCGCCGCCGCAATTTTCTCGGTGCGCACCTCATGCTTGTTGAAAAAATACACCAGCTGATCGCGCGCTTGTGTCACCGGCGTGTTCCGGTAATATCCAAGGTCGAAGAATATATCGCCGCAGAGTGACGCGAGCGATGCATGATACTCGGTAGGCGCGAGCACGGCTGTCGGAACGCCGGTCATAATCGCTTCGAACGCGGTAAGCCCGAAATAGGTTATCACCGCGTCGTAAAACGATAGCCGCGGCGGCGTGTGCTCATCGAAGGGCCGGAATTTTATATTGCCTTTGCGTGTTTCACGTTCCACGGCGCCGCTGACCACGGTGAACCGTATCTTTGTGAACGGGGCAAAAAGTTTTTCCGCATACGCGAGCAGCGGCGCGTCACTCCCGAGATACACGAATACGTGGCGGACATTCGCCGGCACGGTGCGTTTCTTTCCGCCGGGAGCGGCGAGCACGGTGCATTCGAACGGACGTATATTGAGCATCCGTTTCGTTTCCGGCGCGGGAAGCTCGTCGATGACGATATCGGCTATTGCCGTTTCGGGTCCGAGCGAATCGATGACGATGACCGGTGCCGTGCGTTTGAGTTCGCGTATCACCGCGGGCGGCGTTTCCCGCTTGTCGACGATGATGGCGCGCGCCTCTGTGGACGCGATGATGCTCGGCGAGTACGCCTCAAACCCATTATCTTCGGCTTTCGTGTACAGCTCGGAATTCGGTTCGGCCACGAATACCGGAAGATAGCCTTTATCCTGAAGAAAGTGCGCGAGGATGACGGAGCGTGTAAAGTGCCCGCGTCCGTATCTGCCGCCGATGGCGGTGACAAAATATATCTTCTCTGGTCCGTCGCTCATGCCGGCAGTATACGGCGGTTACACCGTGCAGTCAAGATGAAAAATCCGTCAATCCTGCGGCAAAAAAGTGAACGTCAATCCCGGTTTGCCGAGATACGACGCGAAGCGCTCCATCGCCGCCGTTTCCCGTTCACCGAGATTATACGACATGTTATCCGTGAAGTAGCGGCGCATGCGTCCCTTGTCGGCGAACCGCTGTGCCGCGATGATGGATTCGATTGTCGCTAACCCGCTCCGTTTCGCCTGTGTAAGACGCGCGGTCAGATCGGCCGGAGGCGTGAAATCTGCTCGCACCGCCCACACGGCGAATACGAACGGCAGTCCCGTAAGCGCATGCCATTCGGCGCCGAGATCGAGATGCGGACCGTCGTCGAACAGCGCGTCATCGCCGATGAGCACCTGCGCGTCGAGCGAGGCGTCATCGGTAAAGCGGGCCAATGAACTGTCAGGTATTGTATCGGGAACGATGCCGTATCGTTCCCGGAGGATAACGCCGGCAAGCGCGTTGGATGTACGCGAATTACGGTCAAGCCCGAGCCGTTTGATGCGTTTGTCGCCGCGGGTAAGTATCTTCACGCTCGCCACCGGACCGTTGCACCCGATGGCAGTATCCGGAACGATGCGGTAATCCCCGGGATTTTCGATGACTGCGGCTATGGGCAGTATCGACAGATCAAGTTCTCCCGAATGCATCTTGGCGGCAAGGTCTGAGGGATGATGCGACGTGTATGCATACGGCAGATCGTGCACGAGCGGAAGCACATTAAGATACGGGACGATGCCGATGTGCATCAGCGTTTGATATGCCGGTAGAGCGTATCGCGTTCCACGGCGTGAAATCCGCCGCCCTCGATCATCTCGACAAGTTCGGCGCGCGATATGTTTTCCGGTGTCGATGCGCCCGCCGCATGTGTTATTTTTTCCTCGGTGACGGTGCCGTCGATGTCGTCCACGCCGAAGAACTGCGAGAGCTGCGCCATCTTAAGGCCGAGCATGATCCAGAATGATTTAATGTGCGGAAAATTATCAAGAAATATGCGTGACACGGCGAGCATACGCATGAGCTCCGAACCCGTGGGTGCGCGTATGCCGGTATATTCCGTGTTGCCGGAATGGAACACGAGCGGGATAAATGACAGGAATCCTTTTGTCTCATCCTGAAGCGACCGCAGCCGCGACATATGATCGACGATGTGCTCCTTCCGTTCAATATGCCCGAAGAGCATGGTCGCATTGGAATGAAGCCCTGCCTTATGCACGGCACGGCTTACGGCAAGCCATTCCTCGCCGGATATCTTTTTCTCGCAGAGGGCGCTCCGCACATCCGGATGGAATATCTCCGCCCCGCCGCCCGGAACGCTACCGAGACCGGCTTCCTTGAGCAGCCGTATCGTCTCGTCAAGCGGAAGTTTTGCTATCTCGGCAATGAACGCAAGTTCCACGACGGTAAACGCCTGAATGTGTATCGACGGATCGACATCGCGCAGGGTGTGCAGCATGTCGATATAGAACGAGAACGGCAGTGTTTCGTTCAGTCCGCCGACAACGTGAAATTCGGTCGCGCCCGCGGCCTTGCCTTCGACGGCTTTTTCGCGGATAACGTCAAGCGAAAGCGTATAGCCGTTGTCGCCCGGTTTTTTATGGAATGCGCAGAACTTACAGCCGTTCATGCAGACGTTCGTGTAGTTGATATGCCGGTTGACGATATAGTACGTGGTGTCGCCGTTCTTGCGGCGCCGAACCGTATCTGCCATCATGCCGATTGAAAGAAGATCGTTGCTCGACAGGAGCGCAAACGCGTCACTCTCACTGATGCGTAATCCCGCATCGACTTTCTTTTTAATGTCGATAAGCGCAGTTTCCATTCAGATCGCTACCTTCTCATCAGTCCAACCATGACGGCCTTCTGCGCGTGCAGCCGGTTTTCAGCCTGGTCGAACACCCGTGAATGCGGCCCGTCGATGATCGCGTCGGTTACTTCCTCGCCGCGATGCGCCGGCAGACAGTGCAGGAACATGAAGTTGTTCGCGCAGAGATTCGTCAGCACTTCGTTGATCTGATATTTTTTCAATGCCGCCCGCCGCCGCCGCTGTTCCTGTTCCTGCCCCATGGATGTCCACACGTCGGTGTAGACGACATCGGCGCCCCGCACCGCTTCCCGCGGGTCGTTGACATACCGTATGGACGGTGTCCGGTCCCGCACGGCCTTCACCACCTCATACCCTTTCGGCGAGGCGATGGTAAGATGTATGCCGAGCGTCTGACATGCTATCGCGAGTGATGCCGCCACATTGTTGCCGTCGCCCGCAAAAGCTATCTTCACATCGAGCGTACCCTTGGCCTCGAATATCGTCATGAGATCGGCAAGTATCTGGCAGGGGTGCTCGTCGTCGGTGAGCCCGTTGATGACGGGAACCGCGGCATGCTTCGCCAGCGACACTGCGTCCGCGTGGGCGAATGTGCGTATCATAATGCCGTCCACATAGCGGGAGAGCACGCGCGCGGTGTCCTCGATGGTCTCGCCGCGGCCGAGCTGTATGTCGTTCTGCGAAAGAAATATGGCGTGGCCGCCGAGTTCATACATGCCCACCTCGAACGACACGCGTGTCCGCGTGGAACTTTTCGAGAATATCATGCCGAGCGTTTTGCCGCCTAAAAGCCGCTTCATCCGCCGTTTGTTCTTCAGCTGTATGCCGAATGCGAGCACATCCCTGATCTCCCGGGCTGAAAGGTCGCCCATGGAAACAAGGTCTTTGGTGTCAAGCTTCATAAAGAATCGCTCCCGAACAGATACTGATACCTGTTTAAAAATAAATGCATGGAATATATCCTGAAAAATTCCGGGGTTACAGGGACCGGAATACTGTTTTAAAAATGGAGATAGCGCGTTCGATATCCCGTTCACTTATAATGAGCGGCGGGATGAGACGGATGACGCTGTCATGTATGCTGTTGACGATAAGCCCCTGTTCGAGGCATTTTGTTTTCACATTGTCCGCGGACACCGACAGCTCAACGCCTATCATGAGTCCTCTGCCGCGCACTTCCTTGATGAACGAAAATGACGACGAGAGCGCCGACAGTTCTTTCGCGAACAACGCGCCTTTGTCCTGCACGCTTTTCAGGAACGCTTTGTCGCTCACAATATCGAACACCGTGTTGGCGACGGCGGTGACGAACGGGTTTCCGCCGAACGTGGACGCATGCGTTCCGGGCGTGAGCACATCGGCCGCATGCGGAGCAGCGTGCATGAAGCCGATGGGAATGCCGTTCGCAAGGCCTTTCGCCGCGGTGATCACATCAGGCATCTCGCTCTGATGCTGATAGCCGAACATCGTGCCGGTCCGGCCCACGCCGGTCTGCACTTCATCGATGATCATGAGCGCATTGTGCTTTTTCGTAAGCGCCCGCACCGCGGAATAGTAATCAGCCGTCACCGGATTGATGCCGCCCTCGCCCTGTATGACCTCAAGGAACACCGCCGCAGTCCGTGAGTTGACCGCGGCTTCGAGCGCCTTGATATCGTTAAACGGAACGTAGCGTATATTCCCGAGCGAAGGGAAATCCTTCCGGTATTTTTCCTGACCCGTTAGATTGAGCGCACCGAGCGTTCTGCCGTGAAACGAATTGATCATGGAGATGACTTCGTCTTTCTCGGGGGCAATCGTTTTTCCCCGCTTTACGGCAAGCTTCAGCGCCGCTTCGTTCGCCTCGGCGCCTGAATTACAGAAAAAGGTCTTTCCGTCGAGTGTGTTTTTCGCTATCTTTTCCGCAAGCGCTATCTGTCCCTCGATTTCAAACAGATTCGACGTATGCCATACCGATTTTGCCATTTTCCGGCAGACGGAAGCGAGTTTCGGGTGTCCGTAACCGAGTACGTTGACCGCAATGCCCGACAGAAGGTCGAGGTACTGTTTGCCGGTACTGTCCGTAAGCGTGCACTCCCGGCCTTTCACAAAGGTGATTGGCTGGCGTGCATAGGTGCGCATTACATAGCGCGAGCTTTTTTCAACAAAATTCATCATATTTTATACCAATAGGAAAGAATATTGTATAAAATATCGGCTGAAAATGCAAGTGGTACTGCGATTGTATGTAGTGGGATGCGCTCACTCCGCGGGCAGCGTGAACGTATCGCCTGTCTTGCCAATCCAGTCGCGCGTCATGCCGATAAGCTCTTTCCGTTTTGCGGCAAATCGCTGATTATGCGCAAGATTCGTCAATTCATACGGATCTTCATTGAGATTGAACATGAGCCATGATATGCCCTCGAACGCGGCATATTTCCAGCCGTCACGGGTGACAACGCCGCGCCATGGTTTGTCTATGGAATCCCCGTGTCCGGTGGGTATCACCGATTGAATATATGCGCTTACCGGCTCCTGATGCGGTTTCCCGTCGCGGACTCGCAGATATGAGTAATCGTGGCCGCACATCCACGACGGCCGTTCAATGCCGCAGAGGCCGAGCGTCGTGGGCGCTATGTCGACGGCGTTCGCAACCGCATCCGTGTTCCCGGTGCCGCGATTGTCGTAGCGCATCATCTTTTCACCGCCGATGATAAACGGAATGCGTATCGATTCCTCGAACGGGTTGGTCTTTCTGAACATGCCGTGCGATCCGTGCATGTCGCCGTGGTCGCTGAAGAATATGATATGCGTGTCCGAATTCACACCGCGGTCGCGCAGACACTGCATAACGCGGCCCACATTGTGGTCGAGATTTTCAATCATCGCATAGGCCCCCGCGAGTTCACGCCGTGCGATGGCCTCAGTTTCGCCGCCGGACGGTACGTTCGGACGCATACGAAGTGACTGCGGGTTGTGTCTCTTCATATATTCAGGCGGTGCCGCATACGGGTCATGCGGCGGCTGTACCGATAATACGGCGAAGAACGGTTCAGCACAGTTCTTTGAGCGTTCGATATAATCGATAAGCATATCGGTCAGTTCGTCCGTTTCATATCCGTTGAGCCTGCAGAGCGGAACCTCATCGCCGTTCCCGCGATGACCGTGCACCCAGCTGTCCCACTGACTATTGTTGTTCTCGTAACCAACCCACTCCTGAAAACCGCCGCGCCGTTCCTTCGGTATGAGATGTTTCGCCGCACGCCCTTCGCGTTCATGAAATCCGTCCAGATGCCATTTGCCGAAATACGCGGTGCGGTAACCGCTGTCATTGAACACATGCGCGATTGTCCTTTCGTTCGGATCAAGCTGATACTCGTGCCCGGGTACGCATGTATGCGGATATTTTCCGCTAAGGAGCGCTCCCCGGAACGGACAGCAGAGAGGGAAACCCGCTACCGCATTCGTGAAATTGATGCCCATTGTCCCGAGCGCATCGATATTCGGCGTGTTCACATTCGGGTCGCCGTTGATAGAGAGCGCCTGCGCCCGGTGCTGATCGCCGAAAATCCAGATAACATTAGGCCGTTTGTTGTCCATGATGCCGCCTCGCGTTTTCGATTGTCCAATGATAATAGTATACGATGGAATCTGATTATGGGAAATGGAGACGATTGCGGATATGGAGCGGATTGATGCTGCTACATACGAAGCATACCGGTTTCGATAGATTGGTTATTCAGTGTTGGATGCAAAATCAATAATGAGTTCTTCTATATAGTACGGCATATATTCCCGGCAGATGGCAGACGCATGCGGCAGCAGCAGTACATTCGGCAGATTCCAGAGACGTGACAGCGGCGAAAGCGGTTCTTCACCGAACACGTCGAGTCCGGCACCGGCGATGATGCCGCTTTCAAGCGCCCGCACAAGTTCTTCCTCGCGGTAGCAGTTCCCGCGGCCTATATTATAGAGATATGCGTCAGACCGCATCGCCTCAAAGTGCTCACGGGTGAATATGCCGTCAGTGTCCGAGCCTCCCGGAAGGATGAACACGACATGGTCTGCAAGCGGAAGCTCAGTCTTGATATCGGTGAAAGAAATAATTTTCTCAGCATTGCCGTCGGATTGATGCGCCTGTCGTCCTGCGCCGACGACGGTGCACCCGAGCGCGGACAGCATCCTGCCGCACTGCTTCCCGATTGCCCCGTATCCGATGATGAGCACCCGTTTTCCCGTAAGCAGGCGTGAAGAGCTCAATCCGTTTCGCTCCCACACATGCGCGTGATGCTGCTCCAACGGCTTGGACATGGCACGCGTGAAATGAAGCATCATCCACAGGAGCGACTCGCGCATTATCGTTCCATGAAAATGGCCGAAGAGGTGCCGTACGCGCGATGACGGATCCGCCGCAATCCACTCGCGTCCTGCGGCGGGAGTGAAAACTGCGGTCAAGCGCGGCGCGAGCGCATACCACTCCGCTTTGAACGTCCAGGTTATGACCGCATCGGCCGCGGCGAGTTTTTCAATGAATGCTTCTCGCGACACGCAGTTCTCGAATCGCCATTCGGGAAACGCCCGTCTGAGCGGTTCAAGATGTGTTTCAGTCACCGTGAACGCGTCCACCGGACTTTTCAGATACACAGGACAGTTTTTCACGTCATCATTCCTCTCGAATACACTATACTACCTGGCACCGGGAGCGTCAAGCATCCGGCGGCACGCTGCAGTTTGATTTTTTCAGGCGTTGCAGTATAATTCTTTCCGTTCGATGCCGCGCCGCACTGCGTGTGCCTCATCGAAGGAGCCAATGAGCGATGACGACTAATTCAACCGACACTGCAAAAACCGCAAAACCCGTCAACGATAAACAGAAAAATTCGAATGAACATATCCCGCCGGCAAAATCTGCCGAGGCGGCGAAAGTTCCGGTAAAACCGGCCGAGGCCCCAAAGGCTCCGGCAAAAACCGCCGAAACCGCGAAAGCTCCGGCAAAACCTGTCGAAGCTGCAAAAGTTCCGGTGAAGCCCGCGGAAGCCGCAAAAGCTCCGGCTAAACCCGCTGAAGCGGCGAAGGTTACGGTAAAACCTGCCGAGGCTGCGAAAAGTCCGGCCAAGACCGCAGAGGCAGCAAAAGTTCCGGTGAAGCCGGCAAAACCGGCGGCAAAAAAAGCAAAAAGAAAACCGAAGGCAAAAGCGAAAAAGAAACGCGAGCGGACGTCGTCGAGTGAAAGCAATATCTCGCTGTACATCGACGATGCGAAAAAAGAACGGCTCATCACCCGCGAAGAAGAAGTGGAACTCGTCAAGCAGATAAAAACCGGCAACATGGCGGCGCGGGCGAAACTCATCAAGGCGAATCTCAGATTCGTCGTCTCCATCGCGAAGAAATATCAGAACTCGGGAATACCGCTTGAGGATCTCATCAGCGAAGGCAACATCGGCCTCATCGTAGCGTCCGACCGCTTCGACCCGGCGAAAGGATATCACTTCATTTCGTACGCGGTGTGGTGGATAAAGCAGGCGATACTCAAGGCCATCAGCGAGAAATCGCGTCTCATCCGTCTGCCGCTCAACCGCGCGAACAATCTCATCGTCATTGAAAAAAAAGCGAAGGAACTGTCGCTCAAGTTCGGACACGAGCCCACCATCGAGGAGATCGCCAAGGCGGTCAATATCGAGAAGGACGAGGTGCAGTACCTCATGAGCATCGCCAAGGGGCATGTCTCGCTCGAGGAGCAGTTCAACAGCTCGGATGTCGAAGGCAATCTCCTTGACGTCATCGAGGACAAGAACGCGAAGCCGCCGGAACAGGACATCATCGATGACGACCTGCATAACGCGCTCAAGGAAGCGATGGACGGCCTCACCGAGACCGAGCAGAAGGTCATCGCATACCGCTACGGGCTCAACGGCGAACATCCGCGCACGCTCAAAGAGATAGGCGAGGATTTCTCGCTCACCAAGGAGCGCATACGGCAGATCGAGAAAAAAGCGCTCCGGAAGATGCGTCACCCGTCACGCGCTAAGTCGTTGAAGAATTTTGTCGAGTAATATCTCCGGATTATATCTTCATATTCCTTTCTGCACCGCGAAGTGCAATTACTGTAATTTCTATTCGATGCCGCAATCGTCACCGGAATCACAGGCACGATACACAAAAAACATCGTCAGAGAACTTTCGCTGCGCCGTTCACGCGACATCGCGCTGAAGACGATATACATCGGCGGCGGCAGTCCCTCGGTGCTTCCGGAGCGGACATTTTCATCGCTCATCGACGACCTCGGCGATATCACCGGCGGCGTGACAGAATCGACGGTTGAGGGAAACCCCGAAACGCTTACCGCGTCGTTCGTGCATACCGTGAAACGTTTGCCGGGTGCACGCATCAGTCTCGGTATTCAGTCCCTTGACGACGCCGTACTCGAGCGCATCGGCAGACAGGCACGTAGAGCCGATATACACCGCGCGTTACAGCTTGTACGTGACGGCGGCATTAATAATCTGTCGGTGGATTTCATCATCGGCCTTCCGGGCACCGATGACGATGCCGTCATCCGCGACATGACGTCGGTCATCAGCGATGCTGCTCCCGAACACATATCGATATACATGCTCGATCTCTCCGGCCGGAAAGATCTGTCAGACAGGTGGCACGATATACTGCCCGACGACGGCGAGACCGCCGATCGTTACCGCAACGCCGCGGCATTCCTTGCGTCGGCCGGATATAGGCGCTATGAACTCGCCAATTTCGCGAAGCCGGGATTTGAATCGAAGCATAATCAGAATTACTGGGTGCCCGGTGAATACATCGGTATCGGCGCGGCTGCTGCCGGATATTACAACGGCATACGCTACACCAACGCGGCTGATATCAAAGCGTATAATACTGCGATAGAATCGGGAGTACTGCCGCCGGGAAGCAGCGAAACGATGGATGATGAAAAGTGCAGAACGGAATTCATATTCCTGTCGCTCAGGACCGCTGCGGGACTTGATGTGCATCGTTACCGCGAGCTTTTCAATGACGACCCGCTGAAGCGTTTTGCTCCGACGCTTGAGAAGTATCGGGGATGCATCGTGCTGAACGGTAATACCATTGCGCTCAATGACAATGGATTTCTATTTGCGGATGAAATAGCGGCGGAGTTCATGCGACTTTTATAGAGAATGGATGGTCTTATACGCCTTGATACGCTATTGTTTCTTGAGTTACGCCGCTATACTTACGCTTGACATTAGTACCGCCTTATATTACCATATACTCCGATGATAAAATCATTTGCTTCACATGAAACTGAATTGATATGGGACGGCTTTTTTTCAAAGAAATATCCGCCGCATATTCAAGCGCTTGCTTTACGGAAGCTCAGAATGCTGAACAGCTCAAGGAGCATGAACGATCTTATGGTTCCGCCGTCGAATAAACTCGAAAAGCTGCATGGTGACAGGAAAAACCAGCACAGCATCAGGATCAACGGTCAGTGGCGGATATGTTTCGTCTGGAGTAACGGCGACTGCTACCATGTTGAAATCATGGATTATCATCACTAACGGAGAAAGCACATGAAACGAATACCGAACATCCACCCCGGCGAGATACTCAGCGAAGAGTTCCTGACGCCGATGCATCTGACCGCATACCGTCTTGCGAAAGAGACGCATATCCCGCAAACGAGAATATCCGATATTATAAAAAAAAGACGGCGGATAACCGCCGAAACGGCTTTAAAGTTCAGCAAGTTCTTCGGAAATTCACCCCAATTCTGGCTTGGGATACAGGATGATTTCGACCTCGAAGAGGAAAAACGCCGGCTTCAGAAAGAACTTATGGGAATAAAAGAGCATCAAGCAGTTTCATAAGTTTTTGCGGATGAGATAGCGGCGGATTTTATGCGGTTGTTGCATATCGAAAAAACGGCGCGGCATTTCTGATTCACATTTCAAAGTAATGTGCTAAATACATACAACGAACATAATCAAAATATGCGCTACTTTCATTTTCTATATTCATTGCTATATACATTCAAAATATAATTTGTATTTTCTGCAACAACACCCCTACCGCCATACATATTTAAGCGACTTGTTGTTACTAATTTACTAATATTTCCAAATTGATCATATCTTATATAATCGTGCGTCAACGACTCCGAAGTATTTGTAACTGCAAATACTTTTTGTTTACGAATTGGATCATATAGATAGTCAACAATGGCTTTCAAACCTATATGGTGAGTAATTAGTGCCATTTGCATATACGGAATATATGAGTACTGATACTCCGATGAATCCTGGCTGGAAAAAATCAACATTCCTTCACGGTATATCTGAGTCCATGGCAGCGGCCCGCCATCGGTGAGAATCCACCCCGCAGGTGGTTCACGTGACAGTTCCGCCGTGAGCATATTGTACACATAACCATCATACGCATATGACGCCATGCCGGGAATGGTGCCCGCAAACGATATCACGTTATCACCGGCGGCGTTGCAGACACCGGCAAATTCGCCGTGATACACTTCGTTTTTCGCTCCGGTAAACAGCTTCAAATCCAGATTGTAATAATAGGTAAGATTATTTTTGGTCGTTCGCCGCGACATTTCAACAACCAGCGATGACACCTGATTACTCTGCATTGTTCGCGCAATTTTATCCTGCGCTTTCCGGTAAATCGCCGGGTCATATGCATCAAGCACGTTTTTTATATCGCCCGCACTGGAAATCGGCCTGGTCACCTGTTCACGTACAGGTTCTTTACGTACAATAGTACCGGCTTTATCCTTGACCACCAGACTAGCGCCATTCAACATAACACTGCTATTCGTATCGCTTCTTTTTGTAAGCAGATAATCACTCAGTGCCGTACGTTCAACCCAGCCGTCTTTATTGCGTGGTGTATTGATTTTTACGAAATACTTGAACTCCTGGACTATGGTCACTAACTCATTACTATCGACCTGGTCGACCACACTGCCCGATGCATCAGGCCACTCATATACCGCGTGCGGCCCGCCGTCAACCTGACAATATTTATCCGCATCCGGCACAATCGTTTTCGGCAGATATTTCACGGGCAACCGGGCCGTATTGGTGAAACCACGTTCATCGACATATTGTATCAATTCATCGTCTTCATATACCACATGTAATTTCGAAAATGCAGTGGATGCGGGAAGCTCGGTTATCGCTTTCTGATCCACCTTCAGCTTCGGCATGGTGTTTTTAGCTGTACTTTGTGTAAATGGACCGCATGATAAGATGCTCACCAGTACCGGAAATGCGAGTAGACACCGTTTTGCGCAATTACCTGTTGAAAACGTTATTCTATGCATGCTAAACCCCGTGTTCTCATTGTTGCCGCATACAATTATCCAGAGTGTAATGCAACATATCCATCGCGTCAAGCCAGTATGGTGACGAGAAGGACGCACGGGCGAATTTCTTCAAAAAACAACACTTCTAAACCATCTTACAGACCTTTCACGATATCGCACCGGACCGCTGCAGCATCGTACCGCCTCCGTAATCCTTCTTACGGCCGTTATACGGTAACGTACAGCCGCTATACTCCGTTATCAGCGTTGTAAGATGACGTACGGCGCCTGTACACCTTCTTACCGGGGCTTTAAGATACCGTACAGACACGCCAAGATATCCCGCAGAACTGCCGCTGCAGCGTGCGAACGCTGTACACCATCGTAAAACTCATATACCGTATAGCCCCGACTGACGGCATATCCGGATGCAGCACATTCACGAATACAAAACGATGAGAAGATGATTGTTGCAGCGCATCAGCGGCTCTGACATAATAATATACTTTCTCCGCTGTGCGGGACATGATATCATCCGCCGCACGATGAATACCCGAACTCTTTTTTCTCACGTGCTCTCCGGCATACGCAATACCAAAAAGCACAACAGCGTTCGAGCAATGAAACAGCACCATCATTATCCACCACTGCCATCACCATATTACACCACGCGACATGCTCGGAGGGGAAGTCTTTTCTGGGTCGCACGAGCCGCCAGGACGGCGGCGAGAGCGAGTGATGCATCACGATGATGCACACCGAGCGGTGCGGCTCAGAAAAGACTTCCCCTCCGAGCAATAACGCGTGTTACCGCATCAACCCTATTCCCTCACTCCCCACCGCTCATCAAAAAAACCACTTGCGACAACTGTATCATTCGTCGCCTTCCGCGGTTCTTCCTCCACCTTCAGCACCGCCCAGTCGCCGAGCTTCGCAAACTGAAGCGCATTGTTTCCGCGCCAGTCCTTTTCCGGTATCGTATGACCGGTGTTGACCACGATATATTTTTTCGGATTGAGCGGATTGGGATAGATGAACACCGGCAGATTATCCTTTGCCGTATAGCGGTTGCTTCCCATCGTGATAGTATCTTTCGACCAGCGCACCGGCAGTTTGTCGGCAACGCGGGCAAGGAATTTATTCCCCGCCGGGTCGCCGAATACGACAAGATTATTTTTGGCGATATCGTCGGCGCTGATGTCGGTGTCGTTCTTCACGCGCACGTCACCGCGCAGCCACTTTGCGTACATGAACGAGAACCGGTCGAGGAGCGCCAGCGCCTTATCCTGAGCAATCGGATTATCCGGCGTACCGGTGGGTTTCACGCAGAGGAATGATTCCATGAACGCGTCGTCGATGGGCCCCTGCAGTCCGTGTATCTTTCTGAGTGCGCCGTTCGTCGACATGATCGGTACGGTCGCAAGCGCCCAGCCTTTCGATGTTCTTGCAAATGCGGCGTTGACATTCGCCGGCATCTTCGGAACTTTTATCGTAACACCGTTGATCGATACATTATCAGGCGGCGGCATTTCCAGTGTGAAATATTCCACGTTCGTTACGGTGACCGCGACACTTTTGCCGCCGTCCTTGCGCACCGCATCAACCTCGGCGCGGAGATAATGCTGCGTGAGCGCGTCGACGCGGAACCAGAAGCAGTGATTATAGCGTGTCGTATACGTCACAAACCGTATGCGGTCGGGAACTGTTCTCGGCTTTGCGAGCGCCGCATCGATGAACGCATCGGATTGCGCCTTGCTGTCCGGATGCCACTTATGACCGGTCTTGGGGCCGACGAGGAAGATTATCGGATATTCCGTCGTCGACCAGTTCAGTCCGTCCTGTGTGAAATGAACACCGAGCTGTTCAAGCGCCTCGCGCATGTTTATGGACGCCTGCAGCTGCTTGTCGTCCTCGCCGCCGTATCCCACAACGGGCAGATTAAGTGCGTTGCGTGCCGCCGAATCCGCATCCAGCACCGGCAATACGGCGGTCTCCGTTGCGGTGAGATTCGACACTTTCGTGAAGCGTATCGTCTCGGTGAAACCCGCGCCGGATTCGAGCGCCGCCCAGCGGTCCGGGTGATGCATGCCGAGATGCCACGCGCCGCCGCCGCCCATGGAGAATCCGCGGAGCACTATTTTCGACGCGTCGATAGTGTAGCGCGACTGCACCGACGCCATTGCTTCGAAAACGTCCGTCTCGCCGGCAAAGCGATATGCATTATTCCAGCGGCCGTACACTTCAAGGCGTATATAATCCACGTTCGTGGGTGCCGCATTGGTGGTCTCACGTGAGACTATGAAATTCACTTCGCTTAAGGTAGCGCCGCGCCCGTGAAGGATGACATCGAGACGTGACGGCCTGCCTTTATAAGCGGCGGGGATGATAAGCGCATACGGCTGAACGGTTCCGTCGAGTTTCGAGCGGTATCCGCGCACCACCTGTCCCGCGCGGTTCGTCCAGGGAGCGCGGCCCTCGGCAAGGTCACGGCTCCGCGCAAGCCCCGTGTCGAGCACCTTGAGCGCGTCGGTGACGAAACGGGCCTCGAAAAATTCCTCGTTCGTGAAACGGAGGAGCATCGCCCCCGCCCGGTGAAATACCTCTACATCGGCGAGGAGTACGTCGTCGATCTTTGCCTCTCTGAGCGCGGCAATGGCGTTCGACAGCTCGTCAACCTTTTCGGATACAACGGCAATCTGGTCGGGACTGACGATGAATTTCTTTTTCGGCGCCGGTTTCGCAGGCTGCGCAACACGATTCGTAGTGGTTGCCGGTCGTTTGAACACATCCACCGCTGCCGTCTGGTTCGTCTGACCACTCAGCGCAGCGCCGGCAAGCGAGCACCATACTATCAATATGCATCGTTTCATTTGTTTGTTCATAACAGCCGCCCCCGTCAAGTATTGAAAGCCCCGAAACCGGGTTGATAAAAAAAAAGCCCCCGCGCCCGAAAGCGTGGAGGCTTGTACTGCATGTTCGAAATTATTTCTTAGCAGCTTCTTTTTTGACTTCTTTGACCGCTTCTTTCGTAACGGCCTTGACGTCATTGGTCTTTACAGCCGCTTTCGCATCTTTAGCTTCAACTGCTTTGACGTGTTCGCAGACCTTGAGGCCTTTCTTTGCGCAGCCGGCGCAGACTTTCGCAGCTTCGACCTTGGTTTCATTGGTCTTTGCAGCTTCAGCCTTCGCACAGCCTTTCGCGTCAACAGCCTTGTCAGCCGCCTTCGCTTCGGTCTTTACCGCGGCTTTTGCTGCAGCGGCGGGGGCTTTCGCAGTTTCAGCCGCAAACGCAAACGCGCCCGCAAGAATCACTGCTGAAAGCATCATGATGAAATGCTTCATAGAGATACCTCCAATATTTTCAGCACCGTGAGATGCCGTCCGAGATTATGACGAATCCCGAATTGAGTGCAGATATTATCCGCAGATTTATTTTTGTCAAGCGAACCGCTAGGGGTCAAACGGTTGCAGACAGACGCATGCGCTTATACGAGGCTACACCAATGATAAAATATACGAGCGAGAGCACCGTCAGCGCCGCCAGTTCATAGACGATATCGTTGAAGCCGCAGCCGAACGTGACCACCTTGGTAAGCGCGCTCACCGCATGCGTGGGCGGCAGTATATCGAAGAGGGCGATAGTCCTTCCGAACACGGTAAAGAGTTCAAGCCTTGGAATCGGGAATATTGAACCCGAGAAGAACATGAGCAGGATGAAGGGGAAATTGGCGATGACGAACGCCTCAAGCGGTGTGCGCGAAAAACACCCGATGATAAGCCCCGCGCCGATTATCGAAAAAGCCGTGAGCAGTCCGATAAGGAACACCGCCCAGAGCGGACCGCTCGCGTGAAATCCAAGCGCGAATGCGGTTCCCATTGTCGCGAGTATCGACACGGCGGCGAGGAGGAGCATCGCAAGCGTTATGCCGCCGAGTATATCGAACGCCGACGCGCGGGTGAGCCGGAGGCGTTTAAGCGCGCCCGTCTCGTAATCGCGCGCGACGGTCATCGCCACGATGAAGAGAAGCATGATGACGGACAGTACGAATATGCCGGGGACATACATGTCGAATTCCGATTTCTGCGACGATGTACCGAGCGCTTTTTCGTTGAAGGTGATGAGCGGCGTGCGTCCGGTGAGCGACGCGATATACGGCTCGAGTATTGTTGAAGCGACGATGATGCACACCGAATAGTACGGATTGGAAAGATTGCCGATGATATGCACGTTCACCGACGGCGCGCTGCCGGTACGTACGCGGGCGACGTCATCAGCGAACGATGCGGGAACGGCAAGCGCGGCATCCGCTTTGCCGTCGGTAAGGATAGCTTCGGCTTCCGCGCGGTTGGAAAGGACGCTTACTTTCAGCATCGGAGAGCCGTTCACGTAGGTCGACGCACGGAGTTTTTCGATGAGCGGGACCAGTGCATTCGAGCGTGTCTCATCGCAGACGATGAGCCGGTACGCGGTGGTGCCGCCGAAGGTGATGATCTTGTACAGACCGATGAAAAGCGCCGCCGAGAGCACGGTGAGGAGCACCACCAGGATATCTCGCCGCATCTCGCGTACGGTTTTTGTAAAGACGGCGATGAGTTTCATTCGCGAAGCCTCCGCCCCGTCATCGCGATAAATACATCCTCAAGCGTGTTCGCGCGCAGTTTCATCTCGTCGGCGGTCACCGACGCCTTTTTCAGGCGCTCGGCGATGGCACCCATCGACGAGACCATATCATGATCGCGCACCAGAAGCGATGCATCGCGCACCGTTACCGTGAACATTCCCGTCAACGCATCACCGGCGCGCACCGCCGCGGCGTTTTCGGCGAACGTTATTTCAAGCACATCGCCGGCGCCTTCGCGGCTTTTCAATGCGTCGGGTGTGTCAAGCGCGATAAGCGTTCCGCGGTCGATTATCGCCACGCGGTCGGCAAGCCGCTCGGCTTCATCCATGTTGTGCGTGGTGAGTATGACGGTCTTGCCGTGTTCACGCGAAAGCGCCCGTATATAATCGCGGACAAGCGTTCTGCTTTGCGGATCGAGCCCCGCCTCGGGTTCGTCGAGCACAACAATGGATGGATTGTGGATGAGCGAGAGCGCGATGTTCAGCCGCCGCTTCATGCCGCCGGAAAGCGTCTTCGCCGCTTTATTTCGCTTTTCAAAAAGACCGAGTCCGGTGAGCAGGTCGTCGGCACGTTTCGTGCGCTCCTTGTGCGGTACATCGTACATCGACGCGAGAAAAAGAAGCTGTTCGCGGCAGGTGAGCTTTTCCCAGAGTATCAGCTCCTGCGGACAGCAGCCGACGATGCCCTTCACCGCGCGCGTGTCATGACCGACGGAGCGTCCGTCGATGAATACGTCGCCTTCGGTCGGACGCATGAGACCGCAGATGATATTAATGGATGTAGTCTTGCCGGCGCCGTTGGGGCCGAGAAAACCGAATATCTCGCCGCGCACTACTGATATCGTCAGCCTGTCGACGGCGGTGAACGATCCGTAGCGTTTTGTTACCGCTTCGGTGTGTATGGCTATGTCGTCCATACGTGCTATGATATAGCCGAATCAGCCGCTAATCAAGCCGTTTCAGCGTTTCTTCTTTTTCGATACGGATTTCGTTTTTTTCGTCTTCACTGTCGGCTTTGCTGCCGCCGCTTTCGGAGTCTTTCCCGCACGCCGTGCCTCTTTCTGGCGGTGACATTCTTCTATAATCATGATCTGCTGACGCACCTGCTCGGGTGTTATCTCAAGCGGGGAACCTTCTGTGAGTGTACGATAGAGCATATTGTAGAAGCCGCCCGATATCGCCTTGAAGAGATCGGCCTGATCCTGCGGCACATCCCACGACGCTTCCTTCCAGGGAAGCTGCTCAGTGCAGTACAAGGGCGTACCGTCGGGTCCGGTAATCGGGTCTTTGCTGAACGTCTGTTTCGGCGCTTCGGCGGGATTGAAATACTTCCAATCCAAGTGCGTCATCGAGCCTTTCAGTCCGCCGTTCACCGCCTGCACTTCGTAGGTGAAGCCGGAATATGGATGACAGGATGATATTTCCACTTCGATGACCGGACGTCCCGGGGCCTTCATCACGAGTTGGACGAAGTCCTCGGCGCCACCGAGCGCGTTGGCGCTGTCCATGTGACAGACCACCTCGGGCATTCCCTTGTAGTCGAGAAAGCGCAGCGCCTGATCGAGCGGATGCGGACCGGTGTTGAGGAGATTGCCGGCATAGAAAGCGTCGAACGTCTGCCAGTCCCAGCGGCGTCCGAAATTGCTGAACGCGATCTTTATTTTTACCGGACGCCCGAGTATGCCCGAATCGACGACTTCTTTAACCTTGCGGAAATACGGTGCGTAGCGCGACTGCTGAAATATGGCGAACACCTTCTTCGTCCGTTTCGCCGTTGCGATGAGCTCATCGACCTCTTTTGCGTAGCGGGCAAGCGGCTTTTCGCAGACAACATTAAAGCCCTTCTCCATTATCTCTTTGGTTATCTTCGGGTGCATGTGGCTGAGCGACGCATTGATGATGACGTCGATATCCTTGTGTTTGAAGATATCGCGGTAATCGGCGTAGAGCCTGCAGTCGTCTCCGTAATTATATACCTTCTTCGCCCGTTCACGCCGTACGGCTATGGGGTCCGCAATGGCCACTATTTTGTACTGTTCCGGCGCGATAACAAGGTATTTGGCATGTATGTCGGCGCCGCTTCTGCCCTGACCGATGATGGCAACGCGTATCTGCTTCATAACTGCTCCTGAAATAGTGATGTATGACGCATAATATCATGCCGGTGTTCGGGTTAGAGTATGGACATTTGCCGAAAAGGACATGGACGAACAGGGAAACATGAAACTAGTTCCGCTCACCCGAACAGGAAGCGCTCGGGATTCTCGCTGATGAACCGGTTCCTGTCGGCGAAACTCAGTTCGGCGGTTGATGAGAAGTGCTCGAAGTAACTCGTATACGAATCGGTGTGCAGCAGATTGATCATGAAATCGGTGCCGAAGCATATTTTCGACTTAAGACGATCTATCGCTCCCGCATCACCGCGGCAGGTCTTCACTATCGTATCATTGAGCCTGCGGTAATCTTCATCCGAAAAACAAAGGTATGAAATATCGGTATACACGTTCGCTTTTGACCGGGCAAGTTCCGACACTGCTTTCGCCCATGCGGTCGGCTTCTTTTCGAGCGGCCCGCCGAAGTGGGCGAGGTTAACCGTGAGCGACGGGTATACTTTGTCGGCAAGTACAGCCCCCCACGTCTTCGGCGATGCGAACGACAATGCGTCATTCTTGTCAGCGGTGAGAAAGCCGCCGCCGGAGCAGTGCGTGGTGACCGGAATACCGCGAGCGATACAACATTCATAGATATCACATACCTTTTCACGGGCGGCATCGTCGTCGGGCCACGGGTTGTATCCCGCCGGCGGATACACTTTTATTCCGGCGAACAGATAATTGTAATCGAATGCGGCATCGTTGATGTTGCCGCTGAACGTCCCCATCTTCGCATGCAGTTTTGCGTGCCGCGCTTCCGGCGATTCCTTCGTCACCGAACCGAAGTATTTGCCGAGCAGATCACGCACACCCGAACGCGCGGGCGTTCCGTCACGTTCATAATTATCCGGGTTGATGCCGAGGAACGGATACACTTCAAAAAGCGGCGCGGTACCGTGTTTTCGGTGATGGTCCGCATACTCGCGGATGCCGTTGAGAAGATCGATGACCTGTTCGCGCACCGGTTTGTGCGAGAGTTTATTGTAATGGATGTCCGGATACGTAGCCGCATACTTGCTGCCGAAGTCCATGACGAGCGGCGTTATTATCATCCGGTCGTACGCCTCGCCCGCGATAACGATGCGTCCGTGCATATCGCGGAACCGCGCAAGATCGGCCTCCATGGCGATGAGATATTCGCAGATGGAGTGCTCCATAATGGAAAGCAGATTGGCTATCTTTTTCAGATTCGCGCCCGCGATGATGCTGCCGATGAACGGTATCGCGTTGATGGCAATGAGCCGGTCGAGATCGATGCGCCGGATGAATGCGAGCAGATTCGGATGACTCAGGTTCATCACATGACAGTGTATGTCGTAACAGTAGCGCTTGCCGTTGAGCATGGATCATATCACCGTTTGTCAGGGTACTATCGTGATGATCTTCCGCTGGCCAGTGTTCTGATTCGTATCGCCCAGCGTGTAGAGTTTCGTGCCGTCGGTCGTAAGCCCCTGCGCCGAGCCTATCGTTTTGTTTAATTTACCTTTATATTCAAGCGTTGCTGCATCGATCACAAAAATGGTCCTGGCTTGAGTTTCCTGCCACTGGATACGATCGCCGTCCTTGCGGGGTGTACGGAACAGGCAATAGAGGTTGCCGTTCAGCAGCGCAATTCCGGAACAACTGCCCCCCGGCACCCGCATGCTGACGATCTGTACCGGGCCATACTGGTTCGCATTCGAAAATGCAAACGTGTACTTTCTGATCATCTCATATTCCATAGGCGTTTCGCTTTCCGGGTAGATGCTGTCCGTCTGTATGGGCTTGTGCTGGCGTACAAACCAGAACGTGTTGTCCGCGGTGTTCATGATGATGTGCTTTACCTGAAATCCGTAGAACCGCCGCCAATCGATGGACTGTTCTATGGTGATGTTGGAATATACGTCTTTCTGCCGCAGCAATACCGGGTAGCAGCTCTGATCGACGCGTCCGGTGGTCATGATATTGCTCCCGGATATGAAGCATCCGTAGTACAGCTGGCCGCCGTCGATGTTCACCAAATGATTGCTGCCGGTGGCGATGTTCTGCATATAGATCTGATTGCCGTTCATCATGATGATGTTCGTGCTGTCGGTTGCGATGGAGAAATCATCCCCGATGTACCATTGCACCGTGTTCGTATCCTGCGTGATGGCGCAGTTGAGCGCCGGCAGGTTGAACACATCAAGATCGGATGCGGGGGCTATCCCCACAAGCATCTCGAACGGACGGGCGTTGGGCGTGCAGCTGAAGAATAGTACCGCGATGACTGCTGCAAGTATGGTATGTATGAAGATGTTTTTTTTCATGGCCGGTCTCCTTAAAATGCGAATCCCATAACGCCGTATCCCTGGCCCGACCCGTAATTGATGTCAAAGGTGTCGAATACGTCGTTCGGCGAGGAATAAAAGTTGAAGTTAAAGCCGCTTTTTACGAATATCGCGAAATGATCGAAGAGCTTCAGTTCGAGCATCATCACCGGCCCCATGCTGAACATCCCGAAGTTCTGCGTGTAATCGCGTCCGTACAATTTCGCGTATTCCATGAGATAGAGATATCCGAGCTGCCCGCCGAGCATGACATTCACGGCGCCCACGCGTATCATCACCGACGTGCACGGGGCGGCATACGCATTGAGCCATACGGCATGATAATCGTCGATCTTGAACGCGTTCTGGTCGCCATTATCCTGCCGTTTTCCCGTATAATAGCCGTTTGCACCGATCATCCAGGTCCACTTGAGCACATCCGTATCCTTGCCGAACAGCCGCCCGCGGAGGAACATATCGCCGCCCATGGGAGTCTCATACCGGTTCTGATTGACGGGCACCTGATTTATGTCCGGAGAACCGAATCCTGTCAGATACCCGACAGCGAACGACTCGATAAAAAACTGGAACGAGTTGATATCCTGCTGACGTTTCTGGCCCGTAAGCTGTTCTACGAGTTCCACGATGACCGGTTCAATCTTCCCCATGTCCTCAAACTGCACGCGCGCCGATTTTTCTATCTTCGACGACTCAACCGATATCATCTCCACCGAGATGAAGTACTTGTTGCCCGCCTTCATGAGAATGCCGTAGATCATGTATTCCATGTTGAGCATCTTACCCACTTTCACGGCGCACTCGCTGTCGGTGCATCCGGTCTGCTGGAACGACTGCTCTTCGAGTATGCCCTGCATGTTCTTGCGGTCGAGCACATCGAACTTACCGCCGCCCACAAGCTCGTTCCTGAAGATATCGTTGACGATGGACGCCTCGACCAGCGGCACGTTCTTCGCCGTGAAATCGAGCACGCCCACGCGTGTTTTCTTTTCCGCCGGCGCGGCTTTCTTTGCGTTCGCATCGGCGGCGATGAGCGGTGCCAATGCCAGCAATGTTAGGATGATGATCGTTCGCATGGGTGGACACTCCTGACTTGTTGTTACTGCCTCATCGCGAACTTTATTTCAAAATATCGGTATTGTCAACAGATAATAACGGTTTTAGTGATAGCTGGTGTTCCGTTTGACAGTACCTCACGCTGAGATATACTGCCGGTAAGGAGCAGCTATGATATCCTTCTCATTTTATATCGCTGTCAGTGCAGCGGCGGTCGTCATCGCAGCCATTCTCACGGCCATAATAACATCTATCGTTGCCGGGTCAAAAAATGCCGCCGATATTCTTTATCTGCGAAAAGAGAACGAACGCTTGCAGGGCTTGTCGCGTGAACGCGAGGTGCTGCTCCAGGAAAACGCTTCGCTCAGGAAGGAACACGAAACCGACGCGCAGAAGATACAATGGAAGGAAGCGGATGAGCAGCGTTCGCGCGAGATGTTCCAGTCGCTCGCGTCGCAGGTATTGCAGGCAAATGCGTCGCAGTTCATGAACCAGTCGAAGGAACAGATAGAGCTTTTCCTCAAGCAGATGCAGGGCGGGCTTACACTCCACCGCTCGGAGATAACCAATATCATACAGCCGCTCAGCAAGGGCATCGGCGAACTCGACAAGCAGGTACGCGAGCTTGAACAGAAACGCGAAGGCGCGTATCAGGGTATGTCCGAACAGCTTGTGGGATTGTCGCGTGCACAGCATGAACTCCAGGTTGCGGCGTCATCGCTAACGAGCGCGCTCAGGTCGTCCGGTGCGGCGCGCGGAAAGTGGGGCGAGATGCAGCTTCGGCGGCTCGTGGAGATGGCGGGACTTCAGGAGCATGTGGACTTCGAGGAACAGACCACCGGCGACGACGGCGGACGGCCTGACATGATAATACGCATGCCGCAGGAAGGCATCGTGCCGGTGGACGCGAAAGCGCCCATGGAGGCATTCCTCGACGCCGTGGGCAAGGACGATGCGTACGCAAAGGGAAAGATCGCCGAGCACGCGCGCGCACTCAGAAGCCATGTGCAGCAGCTTTCGAAGAAATCATACTGGGAACAGTTCAAGGTGGCGCCCCGCTTCGTCATCATGCTCATCCCCTATGACGCGGGGCTCCACGCCGCGTTCGAGGCGGACGGAACGCTCTACGATTACGCGCTTGAGAACCATGTCATCATCGCTTCGCCGGCGACACTCCTCGCGCTCCTCAAAGTGATATCGTACGGCTGGCTGCAGCTGACCCTGTCGAAGAATGCCGAGGAGATATCGCGTCACGGACGGGAGCTCTTCGACCGTGTGGCGCTTTTCATAAAACATTTCGCCTCCGTGGGCGAGAACCTCGACAAGGCGGTTGAGTTCTACAACAAAGCGGTGGGCTCTTACGAGACGCGCGTGCTCCCCGCCGGAAAGCGGATGAAGGAACTCGACGCGGGCACCGGCGAACTTGCGGCGGTGGAAAAGATAGATACACGTCCCCGTGCGGTCACCGCCGGCGATGAAAAATAGCCGTATGCCGAAAGAAAAAGCACCGGCCGATACCGCGAATAAGATCATTGTCGGCGTAAGCGCGTGTCTTCTGGGCGAAAAGGTCCGCTTTGACGGCGGGCACAAGCACGACCGTTATATCACCGATACGCTCGGCAATTATTTCTCATTTGTGGGCGTCTGCCCCGAAGTGGAAAGCGGCATGAGCATACCGCGCGAGTCCATGCGTCTTGAAGGGAACCCCGCGGAGCCGCGTCTGGTGACCGGAAAATCGCGCATTGATAAGACCGATCAGATGCAGTCGTTCTGTCGACGCAGGGTAAAGGAACTTGCCGCTGAAGACCTCTGCGGTTTTATCTTTAAAAAGGATTCTCCGAGCTCGGGACTGTACCGGGTTAAGGTATATGTGAACGGTTCTCCGTCGGCGGCGGGGAGCGGGCTGTTCGCCGCCGCTTTCGTGAAAGCGTTCCCGCTGATGCCCGTTGAAGAGGAGGGCCGGCTGAACGACCCCGATATCCGCGAGAACTTCATCGAGCGCGTATTCGGATACCGCCGTTTAAAAAACATGCTGGAGCGCGGCCCCACGGCAGGCAGGCTGGTAACATTTCATACGGCACATAAACTCCAGATGATGGCTCACAGCAATGTGCTCTATCGCTCCATGGGCGCGCTGGTGGCGCACGTCAAGGGGAGAAAGCTTGCCGAAGTTTTGTCGGAATATGAGACGATGTATATGCACACACTTGCTCAGCCGGCAACGGTAAAAAAGAACACGAACGTGCTGATGCATATCATGGGATACTTCAAGAAAGTTTTGAGCGCCGGAGAAAAAGCCGAGCTGCTCGATGTCATCGATGACTATCACGCCCGGCTCGTACCGCTCGTCGTGCCCATGACGCTGCTCAGGCATTACATTCGGAAATTCGACGACCATTATCTTGCCGGACAGACCTATCTTGCACCGCATCCCGCCGAGCTTATGCTTCGCAATCATGTGTGATATAATGAAAAACGCTGCCGCAGGGGATTGGTGACATGGAACTGCTGACGATGACGCTCGCGCTTCCCGCTACCGTGAAGATTGGTACGGTGTTTCTGCTGATACTGGTGTTCAACCGCGTCGGCATTCCGCTCTCGTGGTCTATCGTCATCAACGCGGTTATCCTCGGTATCTGGACCGACGGCGCTATTTCCGCAAGTCTCCGCTGGCAGCTGCAGGTCCTTTCCGGCGCCGAATCGATAATGCTTGCGCTTGCCATCGTGCTGCTCCTCTTCTTCACCGAGTCGCTCAATCAGAGCGGGCGGATGGAACGGACAATTCACTCGCTGAAAGCTACGTTTAAAAACCCGAAACTCCTCTTAGCGGGGCTGCCCGCACTTGTTGGGCTCCTGCCCATGCCCGGCGGCGCTATTTTTTCTGCGCCGATGGTGGAATCACTTGACGACGGAAAGCTCATGCACGGCACGCTTAAGACCGCGGTGAACTACTGGTTCCGGCATATCTGGGAATACTGGTGGCCGCTCTATCCGGGCGTCATACTCGCGATGAAATATTCCGGTCTTCCCGTCCCGTTGTTCATCGCGATACAGGCGCCGCTGACACTTTTTGCCGTAACCGGCGGAACACTGTTCATCCTCAGCCACGTTAAGACACGTAAGGTTACGCTCACGCGGACACCTGTGTCCGGCGATGCGGCCGCCGCGCTCGTTCCCATCGGCATACTTGTCGCCTGCGCGCTCGCGGGATCATACATACTTCCGCGCTTCAGCATCACCGGTTCGCTCGCAAGTCTCTGCGCCATGATATTCGGTCTCGTGCTCTCACTGTCAATCGTGTTCATCTCATCGCCTGCGTCGTTCCCCCGCTCGCTCGGTATCTTCAAAAAACAGCCGATATGGGATTTCGTCGTGCTCGTCATCGGTGTAACGCTCTTCTCCGCCGCGCTCAAGCGTCCGCTGTCATCCATTGATGTAACACTCGTGGGTGTCATGCGCGATGAGTTCATACGCTTCGGCATACCGCTCACGGCGGTGATGATAGCCGTGCCGTTCATATCCGGCATGGTGACCGGCGTGGCGATGGGATTCGTCGGCGCAAGTTTCCCGCTCGTCTTCGCGCTCATCGGCCCCCATCCGGTATTCCGCGACATCGCCGCGCTTACCGTGCTCGCCTACGGCTCGGGCTACATCGGCATGATGTTGTCGCCGATTCATATCTGCTTTGTGGTCACCAATGAATATTTCAAAAGCAATCTGCTGGCGGCATACCGGTATGTGCTTCCGGCTGCCGGCGTCGTTGCACTCGGCGTCGCGGCGTGCACGATACTCTACCGGGGCATATTCTGATGCATATTCCCGATAATTATCTCAGTCCGCAGACATGCGCCGTGATGGGCGCAGTGATGGTGCCCGTGTGGACGGTGGCCGTAAAAAAAGTAAAAGAGGAACTCTCGCCGGAAAAGGTGCCTGTCATCGGCATCCTCGCTGCGTTCTCGTTCCTCATCATGATGTTCAACATACCGCTTCCCGGCGGCACCACAGGCCATGCCGTCGGCGGCACGCTGGTGGCAATCCTTGTGGGGCCATGGTCTGCATGCATCGCCGTTACCGTGGCGCTCCTGATTCAGGCGCTCTTCTTCGGTGACGGCGGCATACTGGCATTCGGCGCGAATGCGTTCAACATGGCGTTCGTGCTGCCGTTCGTTGGTTTCTATCTTTTTGTATTGCTGAAAAAAATATTCAAAGGAAATACGGGCGCGTATATGTCGGCCTTTATCGCGTCATATGCCGGGCTCAATCTTGCGGCGTTCGCAACCGCCGTCGAGTTCGGGATTCAGCCGTTGTTTTTCAAGGATATAGCCGGTCTTCCAATGTACTGCCCCTATGCGCTCAACATCTCTATTCCGGCGATGATGATACCGCATCTGCTCGCCGCGGGATTCGTAGAAGCAATCGCCACTGCCGGTGTTTACGCCTATATCGCGCACGTTTCTCCCGGCATCATCTATGGCAGGAACGAACCCGTAAAAATTCCGCCGTTATACGCGCTCATACTCATCATGGCCGCGCTCGCTCCGCTCGGTCTTCTTGCCGCGGGAACGGCCTGGGGCGAATGGGGCGCTGATGAAATAAAGAGACTCACCGGCTATATCCCGCAGGCGATGGGTAAAGGTTTTTCTTTCAACGCGCTTTTCCCGGACTACACGGTCCCCGGCGTCAAACATGATATCCTCGCGTACATCATCTCGGCGCTGTTCGGAGCCGCAGTGCTGATGGTCCTGTTCAAACTGATCGCGGGACTGGTAACGGCGAGAGCGCACCGCGCCAAAAAATAAAGCGTATCGTACCGGTACACGCCGTCTCGTATTCATTCTGAACGGAACGTATCTGCCGGTGCATGTATCGTCTTGCATCTGTATGCGTCCGTGATTACCTTATAAGGATGAATGAAGAAAAACACAGCGATATTTTCCCGCCTGATCACCGTCTTAGCAAAGCTCAACGGCGGTCACGGATGTGTTCTCGCGGATATAGTACGGCGGCGTGCTCCATCTTCACGATAATACTGCTGGTGACAATGCCCGGCCGGCCGTTCGGCTATTCGTTCAACGCGTATAATGAGATGATCGGTGCCGGAAAACTGACGGTGATACCGGCCACATATTTTTCATTGACGCCGTCATTCGAGGCTTCGGCTGAATTCGTCATCGGTTACGGCATTACCCCCGCGTTCGATCTGTTCGCGGACATCGTCACATTCACCTACGCGCCGGAATTGCGCTGTTCGCAGGTATGGATCATGCCGCGCTTCGACCTCGGCTGGAATAACATTGCGGCGCTGCAGATAATGTTTGAAAACGAAGTGCCGGGATTCAGTGTGTCGATTGCACCGCAATATCATTTCTTTTATGAGAACGATATCGTCTTCATCGAGTTCAATGCGATAGTCACCGTTCCGGTTTCCGCTCCCGCCGATACCGTCGTCGAGGCGATTGTCGCGCCGGGGTGGAAAGTCAGTAAAAATGCGCTGCACCTGTTCCTGGAACTGGATCCCTCATATACATTCGGCAGCCGGTTTGAGGTAACGCTCTTGCCCGGCATGTGCATCTGTTTTGCGCGCAACACGCATCAGATCTGCGTCGGCATACCGTTCAGTGATATCACCTCGGGAACGCTGAACATGGGTGTGAGCATCTGGTATGCAGGAACGTTCAGGCTGTGAGCCGGCATGCCGCCGAACCTTATGCAGGAAAATCATGTTGTATAATTACACGCTTTTGATAAGATGACGGGTTATGAGCGGTAAAAAATATCATCCTGCCGTGCCCGATTGGCTGCTCTGCGATGAGCGCTACCAGCCGCGCAGTGACCATGCCGTTTACATCGAAAAGACGATACTCGGCATACTCGGCGTGCTTGCGCGCATGCGTCACAATACGCGGGACACCGTCGGCGTGCTCGGGCGCGTCGATCCGGTGATAAAACTCGGCGGCGCCGTTGTAGTGGTGCTGCTGGTGTCGCTTTCACGAAATATACTCTTCGTCACCTGTGTCGCAACTGCGGCTCTGTTCGCGCTCAGCACCCTGCGCGCGGGAACAATTGCCGCGGTACTCGCGGTGAGCGGCGCTGCGGCGCTGGTAACCGGCATCATCACGGCGCCGGTGATGGTCATGGGTAATCACGAAAACGGACTGCTCCTCTGTGCGAAGGTAGGCGTATGCGCGTGCATCGTCAACATGCTCGCATACACCGCCACATGGCACCGGATGACGGCGGCGCTGAAGATGCTGTTCATATCCGATATTTTCATCCTCATCTTCGATATCGCGATGAAATATATTTTCATCCTTGGCGAGTTCTCGCTTTCGATGCTCTATGCGCTTAAACTACGCTCCGTGGGAAAGAACGACCGTAAGCATCATTCCGTGTCGCATATGGCGGGCGCGCTTTTTCTGAAATCCAAGGAGATGGCGGAGGATATGTATGCGGCGATGGTCTGCCGCGGTTTTGACGGCACCTACACCCGCCGCACGCGCATGAAGTTCACGTTCATCGACGGCATCTATTCTGCAGTGCATCTGGTCATCATCGTTTGTTTCGTGACGTTCCGGTAATCGAGATGATAAAAAAGGAAACCATGGGCAGCATTGTTCTTGACAACATACAGTATGCGTACGGCGAATACCGGGGGCTTGACGGCGTTTCAGCATCGATTAACGCGGGCGCATCTGTTGCCGTCATCGGACCCAACGGGAGCGGAAAGTCTACGCTTTTGAAGATCATCAACGGACTGCTCGTACCTTCGGGCGGCACGTACACGTTCGACGGCGAACGCATCGACGGACGTTTTCTGAAAGATGCGAAGCGCGCAAAACGGTTTCACCAGCGCATCGGTTTTGTGTTCCAGAATTCCGACACGCAGCTGTTCTCGCCGACGGTTTACGAGGAGATCGCTTTCGGTCCACGGCAGATGGGGCTTTCCGACGACGAGGTGCACAAGCGCGTACTCGACTGCCTGTCGCTCCTTGCCATTGACCGGCTGAAACACCGCGAGCCGCATCACCTGAGCGAGGGTGAAAAGAAAAAGGTTGCCATCGCCGCGGTGCTTTCGCTCAACCCCGAGGTGCTGGTACTCGACGAGCCGATGGACGGGCTTGACCCGAAAACAAAAGGCGCCGTGCGCGAGGTGCTCATCACGCTCAACCGCTCCGGCAAGTGCATCATCGGCGCCACGCATGAGTTTGACTATGTGAAAGGCGTTTTCAGCCGTGCGCTCGTACTTTCCGGCGAACACACGGTGGTGCGTGAGGGTAATTTCGAAACCATAGTACGTAACCGCGCTTTTCTGCGGCGGCATAATATTCTCTGAAAAAAAAGAGGAATAACGACCATGCTGAAAGAGATTAAAAATGTCACACCGACGGGCAGCGGACGTGTGCGGCAATGGTATACCGACGAATATTTTGATGTGTACATCTGGTATGACGACCGTGTCGAAAAAATCATCTACGGCTTTCAATTATGCTACGACACCTACGGCGACGAGCAGTCGCTGACATGGAAAAAGGATTCCGGGTTCACGCACAGCGTCATCGACAACGGTGATGAGTCGTACTCGATGTCAAAGGCTCAGATAATGATACCGGACGGCATATTCCCCTACCGCAAGGTCATCGATGAGTTCCTCAACCGCATCGACATCAATGACAGAGTCAATAAAGACGTTTTGATTTTCGTGTACGATAAAATGCTTGAATATGTGAACGCGCTCGAGAAAGCGTAGCGCCGGAACACCGGACGCTAATCGGCGACATACCCCCTGATAAGCGCTTTGACCTCCGCCCGTACTCTCGTCCCCGCACAATATTCCCGGTACATCGACATGATCCCGATGATGCGTTGGTTGCTGTTCATATTCAAAACGGCGGCGTACGGATCCAGAAGTGTTTGCCGTGATTGAACGATATAATTCAGATGCCATAATGCGTCACCGGTCTGATATGCCGCCTGGTGTGCCGCAAACGCATTGGTCATGCGGGTTTCTATCGCGCTGCATTGCCGATCGTACTCATTCGTCATGCCGTTCTGTTTCGCCGCGATGGCCTTCCGGACGTCACCGGCTATGTTGGACATTTTAGCGCTTAGCAGATTATCCGCAAGGATATCCGCAAGCGCATCGGAATCATTTTTCGGCAATGTGTACACCCGCATATAGTTCATGAAATAACCGAGACGCACTGCCGCTTTCTCCCGGTTCGTCATTCCGGTCATTGCGCCGCTGAGAAACGTGTATTGGCTGGCCGACTGGTCATCAGAGAAGAGCGCCGATATTTTCCGTATCTCCGGGTCTGATATTTTCGGACGCGCTGAAAGGATGAAGTACAGGATGCCGACGGCAACTGCGGCGATTATCGCCAGTGCTATCAGCTTCTCGGGGGATACTGCATCGCGGGCAGCGAGCCGGGCGAATATGTTCTTTTTTCCGTTTTTCATATATGGTATATTGTATGCCTATTATCCGGTTTCGCAAATGACTTCTGCTCACTGTATGCAATTCCAACTGAGGATACAACCATGATCAAGATCGTTTTTATCGGCGCCGGCAGCGGTTTCGGCGCAAAATCGTTTGTCGACATTCTGTCGTTCCCGGAACTCAGGGAATGCGAAGTGGTGCTCGTCGATGTGAATCCCACACACCTCGAGCCCGTTGCCGCGTTCTGCAGAAAAGCCGCCGAGGCGCAGCAGGCTAAAGTAAAGATAACGCTTGCCGACAACTGGCGCAACGACGGTGTTCTCGACGGCGCACACTATGTGATCACATCGTTCGCGCAGGGCGGCCCCGCATATGTGGGCGTGCCGTATCATCACGAGATAGCGATACCGGCGGAATACGGCATCTACCAGAATGTAGCCGACACCGCGGGCATGGGCGGCGTATTCCGGCTGCTGCGTACGCTGCCTGAACTTACCGCCATCGGCAGGGAAATGGAAAAACGTTCGCCGGGTTCGTATATGCTCAACTACGTGAACCCCATGTCTATGCTCACCCGTTCGCTCGTCATGCTCTGCCCGGGCATACACGTCATCGGCCTCTGTCATAACATACAGTACGGCATACGCGATGTCGCCCGCTTTCTCGGCGTACCGCACAAGGAACTCTGCTACCGTGCCGCCGGTGTCAACCACATGGACTGGTTTCTCACGATTGATTATCTCGACGGACGCAACGCCTATCCCGATCTCGTGAAGGCGATGGACAAAAGCCCCGTCATGCGCGAACGTTTCCCCGTGCAGTGCGAACTGCTCACCCATTTCGGATACTGGACCACCGAATCATCGAAACACTGCGCGGAGTATCTGCCGTATTTCATGCCGCGTGAAACATCGCGCGCGTCGGTGAAAATCGATGTGCGGAAAACAACACCCGATGTGCCGGCAACCGCTGCGCGCTGGGGAAAAGAGTCCGACCTCGTGATGCAGACGGACGGACGCAAGCCCATGGACCTCGCCCGCTCGCATGAATACGGTATTCACATCATCCACGCGCTTGAAACGGATAATGTGTACCGCATGAACATCAACGTCATCAACAATGGCGCCATCACAAATCTGCCGGACGACTACTGCGTTGAAGTGCCCTGCGTGGCGGACCGGACCGGCATTCATCCGACCATGGTGGGGGAATTGCCGGTGCATCTGGCCGCGCTCTGCCGGGGCATGGCCGACATGCAGACACTTGCAAGTGAAGCGGCTGTGCGGCGCGATCTTACACTTGCCTATCGCGCGTGTCTCGTCGACCCGCTCACGGCGGCAAGCGCCCCGCCGAAAGCCATATACGAATGCTTCACGAAACTCCTTGACGCCGAACGCCCGTGGCTTGAACCGTACTGGAACGATGCGCTCACAGCATTCCGTCACTGAGTATTTCTGCAGTTTGATGATATAGTGATAGAACGGCGAGGAGATTTCTATGAAAAATCAATTTATCCGCTGTCTTCATCTCGATCTGAAAGGTCTTCCGCCGACGGCATCACGGCTCTTGTCGCTGCTTGACATCATGCATGCGTCGGGTTTCAACGCGGTGCTCGTTGAATGGGAGGACATGTTCCCATGGACAGTCGACCGGAAGTTCCGCGCGACGACTGCATACCGTGAGACTGACATAAAACGTTTTGCCGCAAAAGCGCGTAGACTCGGCATCGAGATAATACCGCTCGTACAATGTCTGGGACACATGGAAATGGTGCTGCGACTGCCGAAATATGCACGGCTTCGCGAAGTCGCCGGACAGAATGACGTGATGAACCCGTTGGCGCCCGGCGCCCGCGAACTGGTGCGATCGATGGTGAACGATGCGCTCAGACTTACCCCCGACGTCCGTTATTTTCATCTCGGCGGCGACGAGGCATGGACATTCGGCAAGCATAATGATACGGCGGCATATATCAAACGGCACGGCGACAGCGGCCTCTACATGGATTATCTGTCACCGCTCCTCACCGAGCTCAACGCCCGCGGCATACGGCCGATTCTCTGGCACGACATGATGGTACACTGGGACACGGCGTCGCTCAAACGCCTCGGTACGATCGCCGACCTCTGTGTATGGGGATACAAAGTATATGACCGCGTCAAGGAACCGTGGCTGCATCCGGTCGATAAGAGAGACCTGAAAAACCCCTGGCCCATAATGGCGGGCGGCGGCGGCCCCATCACCGACAGTCTTCTGCGGCGTTTCACCTCGCATGGTGTGACGATATGGGGCGCGTCAGCGTTCAAGGCCGCGGAGCACCGCGAGGATGTGAAGGAGCGCGCGGCGAATACCCGCCAATGGGCGGAGATATCTGCACGCTACGGACTTCGCGGAGTAGTAGCCACCGGCTGGAGCAGAAACAATTCTCATGAGCTCCAGCGTACACCGCTTGAATGCAATCTTGACCTAATGGTATGCGCGGGGCTTACGCTGAACGGAGCCCGCGACAATGCGCTCAAAAAGTCGGAACAGGTGCTCAAAAAACTTAAGGTATGGAAACATTTCAGTGAATGCGCCGAACTTGCAGGAAAAATGGAAAAACAGCGTCAGGAATCGTGGAAAAAGATTCAGATGCTCTGGGAATATGTCGCCGAGGCGCGCATTGACCGGGAGCGGCGTTCGAATGTCGTTGCGGAGAAAACGTACGGCTATCTCGGCAATCATATCGATGCACTTTCGCGACTGTCGGCCGCTTTTCTGAAAGCGACAAAAAATCATATTCAGCCGCTCTGGGCAAAACGGTATTGCGACGAACGGCTCATGCCGATTATTATGAATCGGGAAATCGTGCGGCGAAAACTGTCGTTTCAGAAGAAATGAGACCAGTCCCGCTGTTCACTATGCATCGATTCGATGTTCGCCTCTTGCAACGAATGAACGCTTTGGTATAATGGCTGCATGTTCCACTTTCAAACACCGCTTGCACTGCTCCTGTTTCTCGGCTATCCCGTGCTCATCTGGCTGTACATCCGCCGGCAGACCCGCGGCACCGGCGCGCTGAAGTTCTCATCGCTTGCCGGGGCAAAAGAGATAACGCCCACCGCGGCAGCATACGGCAGGCATATCGTCTTCGTCCTGAGGCTTCTCGCCATCGCCATGGTGATACTCGCGCTCGCGCGTCCGCAGGGGGCGAAATCATCCGGCGAGTCGGAAACGGAAGGGGTGAACATCAGTCTCGTCCTCGACATCTCACCCACGATGGGCGGCACCGATTTCTATCCCACGCGCATAGAAGCCGCAAAAAAAGTGATAACTGAATTCATCAACGCGCGGAAGGACGACAACATCGGTCTTGTCGTATTCTCGTCGGAAGCGCAGGTGAGCTGTCCGCTCACGCTTGACCATGCGATACTCAACAATCTGCTCGGACAGGTGAATGCGCTTCGCGAGGGCGGAACGGCCATCGGCCTCGGGTTGGCTACCGCGGTCACCACGCTCAAAAATGTGAAAAGCAAGAGCAAGGTCATCATCCTGCTCACCGACGGAGACAATAACGCGGGTGAGATAGACCCGGTTACCGCGGCGGAACTTGCAAACACGTTCGATATACGCATACACACCGTGGGCATCGGCAAACCGGGCTCACGCGACGTGATGGTGAACGGCATGCTCATGCGCATCTCGTTCGATGAGGCGCTGCTCAGACGTCTGGCCTTCATCACCGGCGGCAATTACTTCAACGCGCAGGACCATGAATCGCTTGCCGCCGTGTACAAGCAGATCGATTCGATGGAAAAAGTGAAGATCAAGAAAAAGCATTTCGTCAACTACCGGGAACTCTTTGCTATATTCATCATACTCGCGCTTGTGTTCCTGCTTGCCGAGATTATCCTCTCGAACACGCGTTTCATCAAAGTGCCGTAATAAACAGCACGACCGCGCGAGCTACGCCCCGCCATGCCTCACCGGCAGCACCATCCGCATAAGCGTTCCCTCTCCCGGCATCCCCCAGGCGTTGATGGTGCCGCCGTGCCGCTCAATGATGCGCTTGCATATGGCAAGTCCTATGCCGGTGCCTTCATACCGTTCGCGCGAATGCAGCCGCTGGAATATGGTGAATATCTTGTCCACGTACTGCTGTTCGAAACCGATGCCGTTGTCGCGCACATCGATGGTGACGATGCCGCCGGTGACCGCGGACGATACCGTTATCTCAAGCGGGCGTTCGGCGCAGCGGAACTTTATGGCATTGCTGACGAGATTCTGGAAAAGCTGCAGCATCTGAATGCGGTCCGCCTCGAGCACGGGCATGGTGCCGCGTATGATGCGTCCGCCCGTTTCCATAAGCTGCGTCTCGAAAAGTTCGGCGATCTCGTCGATCACCGTTGCGAGATCGACCGATGAGAACGGGAGTCCCGCGGTGTTGATTCGGGAATACAATAGAAGGTCCTTGATGAGGTCCTGCATCCGTTCAGTGGAGCGCATCATGCGTTCAATATAGTCTTTTGCCTCGACGTGCATGTCGGCGGCAAAGCGCGTGAGCAGACGATCGCCGAACGCCTGCACTTTGCGCAAAGGCTCCTGAAGGTCGTGCGATGCGGCATAGGCGAATTCGGCAAGCTCGCGGTTCGAACGCTCAACCTCCGCGAGATAGCGCATCGAATCTTCCTCGGCCTGTTTGCGCTGCGTGATGTCCCTGACGGCGACGATGCGCACCTCCCGTCCGCCGAAAATAAATACACTGCCGGTTATCTCCACCGAAAATACCGAGCCGTCATGTCTGCGGTGTATCGATTCGGGCATCCACGCGCGTGAATGCCTGCCCTCATGATGATCCGGAGCCATGCCGCTCAGCGTTTCATACTGCATGCCGATGAGTGTTTCACGCGGATATCCGTAAAGCGTACCGGCGGCCTTATTCGCCTCCAAAATGCGCCCCGTTCCGTTGTCGACGAGAAAGATGGCATCTGATTCCGAGTCGAACAGCTCCCGGTATTTCTGCTCGCTTTCGAAAAGCGCGTGCGTCGCCCTGCGCCGTTTCACGACACTCACCATGAGCATGATGAGCAGTATCATGGCGGCCGTGAGCGCAGCGACAAGTGCGATGAGCACGGGCTTCCAGACCTCATAGAACGTTTTCGGCCCGCCGATGATGATACTCCCTCGAGGCAGTATCGAATGCGGTATGCGGTGACGCGTAAGCTCATGATAATCGAACATGAATTTGTTGGGGCTGTTGGTGTTCACCGGCAGCGCCGACAGCGGCGTGCCTGCGAGCAGTTTTCGCGCCATGATCGCGGCTTCTTCGCCCTGATGAAATCCGGTGACGCATTTGCCGCCGGTCATTCCGCTGCCGACCATCCATTCAGAACGCCCGAACACCGGCGCGGCACTCGTTTTGAACGCTGAGCCGAGCTCGGCGGGAGCGATATTTCTGCCGCTGCGGTCTTTCCAGAAACCGATGAAGAACACGACATCATCGGGCGGCGCCGTTCTGAGGAAGGCGGCCAGTTCATCGAGCGTGTACTGCTCGAGTATGGTTATGCGCGCATCCGGGCGCACCGTCCGGACCGCCGGTATGAACTCGTCCCGGTTAATGATGCTGGTCTTTGTGGCGTCGCATACCGCATAGACATTCGACGCCGCCGGTCTCGCCTTGAATGCGAGTGAAAGCGTCTCAATGAAATCGCCGTATTCGACGACACCGGTGACATTCGTATCGCCCTGCAGAAGCGCCGGTGTGTACGCATTTACACCGCAGAAAATCACCGGGGCATTATTGAAAATATACGCATGATGCTCGATGACGAACGCGAGCGCGTCATTGTCGCTCGTGATGATGAGCGCGAAACGATTGTTGCGGTATTTTATCTCATAGGACCGCCGCAGCAGTTCCAGATATTCTTTTGACCCCGCTTTTTTTGTGTCCATGTATTCTACCTGGACGATGATTCCCGGGATCGTGCGGAGCACCGAATCGATGCCGGACATAATCGCATCGGTCCAGTCACTCTTATGATAGGAATGAAGTATGAGTATCTCGCGCGGTGACTCGACGGCGGCGAAGGTCACTGCCGCACACAGTATGCCGACAAGTAAAACCGATCTTTTTATCCGAGCCGCATTCATCGTATAACGTCCTCAACGTCCGCGGGCCTTCCACGGACGATACGGATAGTATATATGATGAAAGGTCGAACTGTCAATATCCCGACAGTGTCGACAGTACACGTTTCCTTCAATTGTGGAAGTATGAAACATGTGCTGTTTACATTTCCATCTGCTGTTATATAATACCGGATAATGGAACGAAACGGACACAGAACCATCGGCGCCATTGCCGGACGGATGATCATCATCACGGCGGTTATTGCGGCCGCCGTATCGGCGAAATCGCTGTGGAATGACAACAGTGAACTTTTTCTCGATAAAAAACCGCAGGCCGGCGATCCGGTAAAAATTGTTTTTGACGACAAGATAATAGTAAAATACAAGAACGCGAGCAAAGGCCTCAAATCGAAATCCACAGCTCCGCTCGGGGCCGCATCGCCGATCATAAGCTTTCTTCCGCAGGTGGACTTTAACGAGAATGCCACGTATACCCACGAAGGACAGTCGCAATCGCAGGGCGAGATGAAAGGCACGATCACGGCAACGGTGACCGCGGTGCTCGGCAATAAAAATCTGTCCATAGCCGGAACGCATACGATAATCGTGAACGGGGAAACAGAGACGGTGAATGTCACCGGAACCGTTTCGCCGAAAAGCGTGCGTAAAGGCGGCGTGGTCTCGTCGACGGATATCATGAATCCGACGATAACGTATTCGGGCATCGCCATCGGCAACCGGCAGCTGTTCGCCGCCAGCGATATCGTTACGGTGACCAATGTCACGATGAAAACCAATATTCAGCGCACAAATTTTCAGGCGCCGGGGTTCGTCACCAATATCGTTCCGACGGTGTCGGCAGCAGGCGTGACGACATACCGCACGAACATCGTGGCGACCAATGTCATGCGTGAGATAGCGGTGACCAATGTTGCCACCAATCAGGAGATAAAACTCGATATCGAGAAGAACAAGAAACAGAAACTCATCGTCGACTATTTGAACAAAATGATCGATGTGCTCTTCCGCTATTAGTTGCGCGATATACTGCGACATGGTATAATCCCTCCTGAGAAGGCCACAACAATTAGGAGGTTTCTTTATGAAACACGCGCTATTGCTCGTCTCCCTGTTCGTGTCCGTTACCGCACTCTTCCCGCAGAAATCCGTCGGGGTGATGTGGTATCAGAAATCGACGATGGCCGATGATGTCACCAAAGGTTTCGCCGAGGCTATGAAGACCGGTGCGCCGGCAGTGACGATTGAATATCAGAAAGACCTCACCAAAGAAGATGCAAAAACGGTATACGCACGTTTCCAGAAAGAGAAGAACGCTGTTGTGTTTCTCCGGTCTGACGGTGCGACCATGGCCAAGGAACTCGGCGGCACAAAACCGGTATTCCTCGGCGCCTGCAATAATCCCGAACAGCTCGGTGTCATCAAGAACATGGCCGCCCCCGAGGGCTTCATGACCGGTGTGACCTATTCCATCCCCGCAGATGTGCATTTCGGTCTCTATAAGAAGGTTTTCCCTTCGCTGAAATCAGTAACCCTGGTGGTCCATTCCACGCATTCGGGTGCGCCGGTCGACCGCGCGGGAACGAAGAAGGCCTGCACCGCAAATGGCATAGCGTATAACGAAATTGCGGCAGCATCGCTTGAAGAGATCGTTGCCGGAGTCAAAGCGGTAAAAAGCGACCTTATCATCCTCGGCGTGCAGAACGTTGTATTCGACAATGCCGACAAGATCATTGCGGTCACCGGGAACACACCGGTGGTTTCATATGATATCAAGGCGGTTAAGAAAGGCGCACTGCTGTCGCTGTCAGCAGATGACGTTAAACTCGGAAAACTGCTTGCACAGCAGGTCATCGACGTTCTCGGCGGCAAAAAGATATCCGAGGTGCCGGTTAAATTCGATGATGACCCGCTCTTTACCGTCAACATGGCCGCGGTGAAAAAATACGGTGTCGTCATACCGTTTCAGCTCATGAAACGGGCGAACAAGATAGGCGAATAGTCTCTTTCATTGACTATACTATACCGGCACCGATGCCGATAATATATTGACAAGGAAACGTGTATGTCAATTAAATTACGCATCGTTCTTATCGCCGCGGTTTCATACGCGCTGCTTACCGCCGTAGTGCTTACGCTGAGCAACATCAGCCTCTCAGGCATCATTAATGAAGCCAAAAACCTCGAATATTTGAATACGATTACACTTGAAATTGATTCACTGGGAAAGGCGCAGCGCGAACTTGAGGCGACCGGATTGGTCTCACTGTATGAGAAACAGGTGAAAGAGGAAGTCACCGAAGTCTTCAAAAAATCGTACTACGCGAAATCAAACGCGCATTACCCTTTTATATTGGATATGAGCGGGACAGTGATCGCGCATCCGAGTCTTCAGCCCGGGGATACGTCACTGCAGAAGCTTGATTTCATAAAGACACTTATTGAAAAAAAGAACGGCTCGTTCGATTACACATACAAGAATGTACGCAAGTATATGGTGTTCAGGGCGTTCGAACCGTGGCAGTGGGTCGTCGGGTATGCGATCCCGATTTCCGAGAAATACGCGCAGGTGAACAGGTTTATCTTCACACTTCTGCCGCTGATGCTGATCCTTTCGGCAATTTTCTCGGTGGTAATGTTCTTCATATTCAGCCGCATCTTCAACCGGATGGATGAAGTCGTCGTGAACATCAAGGACATCGCCGAGGGAGAGGGTGATCTGACCAAGCGCATCACGGTACGGAGCAAAGACGAAATAGGAACGCTTGCACAGTGGTTTAACGTTTTCGCCGATAAGATACAATCGATGTTTTCGCTGATCTCGCAGAGCGTTATACTGTCGAAACAGCACAGCGACAGTCTGAAGCAGACCATCGACAGCGGCATGAAGACCATCGGCGAGATGACTACAAGCATAAAAACGGTAGAGGCCGATGTCGAGGTGCAATTCTCGCAGGTGGGCATCACGGAGCAGAGCAACGGTGCGCTGCGGAAACATATCGGAGAGAGCACACAGACGGTCCGCCGCATGGTGGAGAAGACCGGTGAACTGAAACATGAGATAGAAGAGCAGGCGAGCAACGTGAACCAGATATCGTCGTCCATCGAAGAGGTCTCGTCGACCATCACGAATGTGAACAAGGTCGCCGGGAACGCGACCGCGGCGGCGGGAGAGCTCAATGCCATCGCCGATAAGAGCAAGGTGCTTCTCACCGAGACCACGAAAAACATGGCGCAGGTGATGCAGTCGGTGAAGGCGATCGGCGAGTTTGTGACGGCAATTGTGAGCATCTCGCAGCAGACGAATCTGCTGGCGATGAACGCCGCCATTGAAGCCGCCCATGCGGGGCAATACGGACGGGGCTTTGCCATTGTCGCCGACGAGATACGCAAACTTTCGGCGTTCTCAAACCAGCGCGCGGAAGAGGCGCAGAACGCGCTCAAGCTCATTGAAAAGAACGTTATGCTCACCTCGAAGAACCTGAGCGCAACTGAAGATAATTTCAGCGCGGTCACCAGCGAAGCAGAAAAGGTCGCCGACACCATGAACGAGGTCAAGCGTGCGACCGAAGAGGAACTGCTCGCGACATCGGAGATGCTCCGGGCGATCACAGATATCGCGAACATCACGTCTTCGGTGAAGAGCAATTATGAGGATATCACCCAGGGCATGCAGTCGGTACTCGACAATACCACCGGCATCGATGCGGCGGCGAACACCGCGGACACATCAATACGCGAACTGAGCGCCTCGTCAAAACGCATCACCGACACGATGCGCTCCCTCACCTCCATGGCGGATGTAATCAACGCGGCTATCGTGAATATCGTTTCACTCACCGCAACGACGGCGGGAAATATCTCCTCCATCGAACGGGAGGTCTCGCGGTTCCGTATTTCTGAATCCGGTGCGGCAGCAGCTGATGCCGGCACAGAGCATTCCATATCGATCGAGGATATCCCCATGCCGGCCATGGGAGAGAAGCGGTAATGACTGAAGGCCGCATGCAATGAACGCGCTTGAAACATCAGACACGCCGCCCGTGACATCCACAGGAACAGCGGAACTGCTTCGCATTGAAGACCTGCATGTGTCGTTTCGTACTGACAGCGGGAATGTGCCCGCGCTTCGCGGCGTTACGCTTGCTGTGCGTGAACATGAGACCGTCGGCATCGTGGGTGAAAGCGGCAGCGGAAAAAGCGCGCTCGGGCTGTCACTGCTCAGACTGCATAATCCGCGTCACACCGAATACCGGGGGGCGATACGTCTGAACGGCCGCGATATACTTTCGTTCAACGAGACGGAATTGAACGGTGTGCGCGGTAAAGAGATGGGCATCATATTCCAGGAGCCGATGTCGGCGCTCAATCCCGTCATGCGCGTGGGCGATCAGATAATCGAAGCGCTGCTGCTTCATACAGACATGCCGAAACAGACAGCATATGCGTTTGCCGAAGAGCGTCTTGCCGCCGTCGGCATTCCGGACGCACCGGCACGTATGCGGTCATATCCGCACGAACTTTCAGGCGGCATGCGTCAGCGGGTAATGATAACACTCGCCACCGTGCTCAATCCGTCGCTCCTCGTCGCCGATGAACCAACCACCGCGCTCGACGTAACGGTGCAGCGGCAGGTCATGGAACTCATGAAGCGCATCAAGCAGGAGTTCCGCATCGCAACGATATTCATCTCCCACGACCTTGGACTTATCAGCGACATCGCCGACCGTATTGCCGTGATGTATCTCGGCGAGGTGGTCGAACACGGGGATAAACAGGATGTCATCGAAGCGGCGAAGCATCCCTACACATCGGCGCTGCTCAGGCTTTCACGCGGGCTGTCGTCAGGCGATCGGAGCGAGTTGAAGCCCATCACGGGAAGTGTTCCGTCGCCGAGGAATATACCTTCAGGCTGTGCGTTTCATCCGCGCTGCGAGCGCGTATTCGACCGCTGCAGAACGGAACATCCCGAGCTCTGCGAAGTGGACGGACGAAAAGTCCGCTGTCACTTATACACGTAACGCTACATCATTCCCGTTGTATCATTAAATGGCGAAAGTTCGCGAAGACGCTTGACTATGGGGACGATTGTTTCGGCAACGGTATCGACCTCGGTTATCGTGTTGTAGCGGCTTAAGCTGAACCGGATGGAACCGTGTGCATATTCGAACGGCACGCCCATTGCGCGAAGCACATGCGACGGCTCGAGTGAACCCGAGGTGCATGCCGAACCGCTTGATGCGCAGATGCCCGTCTCATCGAGCATGAGGAGTATCGCCTCACCTTCGATGTATTTAAAACTGATATTCACCGTGTTCGGCAGCCGCCGTGCAGTACCGCCGTTGACCTTGGTGTTCGGAACGCTGGCGACGATCTTTTTTTCAAGCGCATCGCGAAGTTTCGCTATCGCCGCTTCGTCTGCAAGGTCCTTTTGGGCGAGATCCGCGGCAACGCCGAGACCCACGATGGACGCCACATTTTCCGTGCCGCCGCGCCGTCCGCGTTCCTGATGTCCGCCGGTGATGAACGGGCGTATCCGCGTGCCCTTGCGGATGTACAGCGCGCCGACACCCTTGGGCGCGTGCAGTTTATGTCCCGACAGCGAAAGCAAATCGATCTTGTTCGTGCGCATGGCGAGCGGAATCTTCCCGGTGGTCTGCACCGCATCGGTGTGAAATATCACGCCGTATGAATTCGCTATCGCGGCTATTTCCTCCACGGGGAATATGACGCCGGTTTCGTTGTTCGCATGCATGATGGTGATGAGCGCCGTTGTGTCCTTGATGGAACGTTTCAATTCGTCGATGTTCAGTTCGCCGTTCGCGTTCACGCTGAGATATGTCACCTCGTAACCTGAACGTTCGAGCACGCGCAGGGTGTTGAGTATCGCCGGGTGCTCCACTTTCGAAGTGATGATATGATTTTTTCCGGCGGTCGCGTCGAGTATGCCCCAGATGGCAAAGTTGTCACTTTCCGTTCCGCACGACGTAAATAGAATCTCATAAGGCTCGGCGCCGATGAGCGACGCCACCTTCTCACGGGCGGTCTCAACGTCCTTGGCTACACTGCCGCCGAATGTATGCATACTCGAAGGGTTGCCGTAGCGTTCGGTGAGAAACGGTTTCATCGCCTCAAAAACTTCCGGCGCCACTTTCGTTGTGGCATTGTTGTCGAAATAGATTATCTGGCCGCTCATTGTTTGGCCTCTTCAACGACGAGGTCGGGGGAGACGAATTCGCGGAGTTTCGGTTCGATGAACGACTTGATGGTAACATTGGAAACGTTGCATCCCGAACACATGCCCCGGAGCGATATCAGCACGCGGTTGCCCTCGATGTCGATGAGCTCCACGCCGCCGCCGTCCTTTTCAAGCTCGGGGCGTATCTCAGTTTCAAGCGTTTCTTCGATGCGCTTCATTTTCTGCACGGCGGTGAGGGGTTTTCCCGGCGCTTTGGACGCCTCCTTCCCCATGGTCTTGCGCACGTCCTCGATGATGTCCTCAATCTGCGGTTTGCATGCGCCGCACATGCCGCCCGCCTTGGTGTAATTGGTCACCTGCTCGACGGTGGTGAGATTGTTTTCGCGCACCACGCGCTCGATCTTTTTATTGGTGACGCCGAAGCATTTGCAGACGATATAGCCTTCGTCATCGCCGTGTTCTTCGTGCGCCTTGCTCATGTCCCTGCCGCGGTAGGTGCCGAGCGCCTTGTCAAGCGCCTCTTTCCCCATCACCGAGCAGTGCATCTTCTCCTCGGGAAGGCCGTCCATCTCCCGGGCGATATCCTGGTTCGTGATGGCAAGAGCTTCGTCGACGGTCTTGCCTTTCACCATCTCGGTGAGCATGCTCGATGAGGCGATGGCCGATGCGCAGCCGAACGTTTTGAACTTCGCGTCGGTGATAATATCCTTTGCGCGGTCAATGCGCAGCGTCAATTTCAGCGCGTCGCCGCAGGTTATGTTTCCGATGAGTGCTTCCGCTTCCGGCGATTCTATTTCGCCCACGTTGCGCGGGTTGGTGAAATGGTCTTTCACCTTTTTTGAATAATCCCACATGAGTTTGCTCCTGAGAATTCGTTACCTTCATAATATAAAAAAACGTACGGAAATCAATGCAGCACGTTCGCGCGGATGAAGAGCATGATCGCATCATCGTCGATGCCGTGATGAGCCCGGGTGCGCCGGGCTGCTGCAGTTGTGCCGCGCAGACGCATGAGTCCGAGCGCGGTGAAGACTTCGGAGGATGAATGTCCGCGGCTTACGATGAATGCGGATATGCTGCGGTAGCGCGGAGAAAGAATATTGCGGAAATGAAAAAGAAGATTGTCACGCGTATCGGTATCGCCGCTTGGCAAAGTCATCTTGCCGCTGCGTTCAACGGCCAGGTCATCGGTTATCGCACAGTAAAGACCGGCGGCGTATGCGCGATAGCTGAGGTCAAGGCATGCAGCGCTGAAATGGCGGAAGCCGGCATAGAAACCTCCCAGGCGGAGAAACGCATCACGGCGGTAGATGCCGATGCCGTCAGGCATGTGCAGCGTTAAATCGAAGTGTACACCAGTTGCATACTCGAGTGAAAACGCATCGTCAACAAGATAGCCTTTTGCCACCACCGGCAGCGGTGTACCGTCTCTAAACTGCTGCGGGGCGAGCATAAAGCATCGCGCACGATCGGCTGTGTTGAATGAAGGCATGGAGAATCGTGTCATGAGCGCCGATGAGGTAATGACGTATACGAACGGAGATCGGCTTTCGGCAATGCCGGTAGTGACAGCCTGGTGCCTTGTGAATGGACGGGCCGGGATAATGCATCGTGTGGACGGATGACTCCGGACGATTGATGTCACATCTGATGATAAAGCCGTATCGAGGAATATCGTCTCGCTCGGGATACTCAGCTGTTCAGACTGCCGCTGTACCCTGGTTAATGCCGGAACAGGATCGATATCATGTTCGCCGATGACAAGAAATGTCAGTTCAGGTTTTTGTTTCGATCGCCGGTCGTTCAGTGCGGCAAAGGAAAGCGCATGAGCACTGTCCATGAAGATGGCCGCGGATTATCGCTGCGGATGCGTTATTTTACGAGCTGTTTGAGTACCGCTTCGATCTCGGCAATGCTCTTGTCGCCTTCCCAACCGGAGTGCGTATAGACATACGAATCACCGCTGGCGATGAATAATGCCGGTGCATGGAGCACGCCGCCGGTATAAATGCCGTAATTCTTCGCGGCAACAAGGTTATGATCGTCGAGCACCGTACCTTCGATGTTCCATTTTGCGATGATGTTCTTGACGCGGGTTATCCCTTCTGACGCCCAGGATTCGCCGTCGCTTACCTTCACCGGCTCCGAGCAGATGAGCACCAGCGCAACACCCTTGTCCTTGTAGGTTTCCATGAGCTTCTGAACAGCGGGTATCTCTTTTTCGCAATTGACGCATGTGGAATAGAAGAAGCTGCCGATGACAACCTTATTGTTCTTAAGCAGATCTTTCAGCGATACATATTTATACTGCCCTTCAAGCGACAGCTTGAAATCGACGAGATAAATATTGCGGATCTTATCTTTGGCTTTCGGAAAATTGGTCTCAGCGGCAGCGCCAAGTCCGCCGAATGCTGCGAGAGCAACCGTCGCGATAAGCGCCATAATCTTTGTTTTCATATGAAGTACTCCTCCATGGTGATTGGCAACAGGTTAATCTTACCATAGCGCCGTCTTTATTGCAAACAAGGGGTATGGACAGTTTTCAAATTGACCGTATTATTGGATGAGACATTTAAAAGGAGCCGCTGACGTGAAACGCGCGCAAAAGAACATCCGTCTCGCCGTAGTGGGTGCCGGCCCGTTCGCCAGGAAATATCATTATCCGGCAATCGAGTATCTGCGGCGCAAACGCGGACATGGATTTACCATCGCCGTGAAAGGAATATGGAACCGGGAACGTCCGGATGCCGAAACGCTGGCCGCGCGTTATCGTATTCCCGGAATATACGGTTCACTCGATGAGCTTATCGATGATCCTGACATCAACGGCATTGTCGTGCTCGTGAATCCAAAAGCGACGCATGAGGTGATTACGCATATAGCATCACGGCGTGATATACCGGTATTCACGGAAAAACCGCCGGGAATATCATTCGTTCTGGCAACGGAGCTTGCCGCAGCGGTGAAGGCGCCCAATGTCGTCGCATTCAACCGCCGGTATGATACGCTGTATAACGAATATAAGCGGATAGTAGATTCGATGAACGGTGTATCATTTGTTGAGTGTCAGTTTTTTCGTTACAACCGCAACGAGAGCGGGTTTGTGCTGACCACCGGCGTGCATGCGGTCAATTATCTTGAATATCTTTTCGGACCTATTGCACAGGCCCAGACCGAACGTTGGGAAAACGGCGGCAGTTTCTCGTGGACAGCGCAGCTCAGGTTCACTTCCGGACTGCGCGGCAGCATCGCTTTTTTCCCCTGCTCGGGTTCCGTCATCGAGCGGTTTGCCGTCCACAGCGCCGACACGTCGGCATATCTCAACGGCGGGCAGTACCATACGATGGACAGACCCGGCAGCATCGTGATTCATCGCGCGGGCAAGGCGGATCGCGTCATTACCGGGAAAAGCGAACCGACGAACATCATACACGCGGGATTCATCGCCGAATATCTTGAATTCTTTTCGGCAATTGCCGACGGAGCGTCAACGCGGTCGAATTTTATAAACGCGGCGAACGCGATGCGCGTTGTCGAACATATCGAAGCCGGCCTCTCTCTCTGACACGCGGAACTAATCAGGCCGCTTTTTCCCTGCGCCGGCAGTTTGCACGGAAATAGTCTATGTAACGATCACACATGTCGTCTGAAATATTCGCCGGAATGTGATTGCCGACAGCAAAAATAAGTCCTTTGCATTTTTCGGCAAGCATGAATGTTCTGTCCATATCCGCTTTCACTTTATCCCATTTGCCGAACGTCATGTCGCGGCAGTCGACGGCGCTGCCCACGAGACATGATGTACCGCCGAAATTGTTTACCATATATTCAAAATCGTTCATCGGTTCGAAGATGAGGCCGTCGGCATGCGCGGTGGCGACGATGTCTTTTGCGAACTCGGTGAAATTGCCGTCCGAGCAGAACAGCACTTTCTTGCCGGCTTTGTGCAGCGGTTCCCAGAGCTTCCGGTAGCGCGAAATGATGACGCGTCGGTAGAACTCAGGGTTCATGAAGGGCCCCGCTGTCCAGACGAAATCATCATGCTGAATGACCACTTCAACGTCAGTCTCCGCCCAGGCGTTCATATGATGCTGCGTGAAGCGGAAGAAACCATCGAGTACTTTTTCGAATTTATCCTCTTCCGACGCCGCCATGAGGAGCATATCCCAGCCGAATGACTGAATGGCTCCCGAGATTATCGTTTTGTAATAACCGCCGGTGACAAGCTGTCCGGGGAATTTTACACGGCGTTCGTCGGTCATTTTCTGATATGCGGAAACCTGTGCTTTGAAATCCGGCAGACCGTATTCTGCTACCGGATCGAACGCCCATACATCCTCGGGCGATTTGAACGGGCTGTCATGGATAACCGTCTGGTCGCTCCCGTCGGCGGCATACGATGCGTGCCCCATGTCGGTAGCCCTTCCGCGTGCGCCCCAATTGGCATGAAGCCCGTCGTTCGTACCCCAGAGGAAGTCGAAATCCCAGGCGTCGTAAAATCGTGCCGTCCGGTTCGTGTCGGTGTCGGGAAGACCGGTGACTTTTGCGATATAATCCTTGTGATATTCCATACTATAATCGGTGTGCGCAAGCCGGTCTACCGGTTTCAGATTGATGGTGTCCAGTGCTCGCTGACGGCTCATACATCGCCTCCATGAAAGAATCGTGAATCAAATGTACTGTTGATCATGCCGGACAGCCATAGACGGAACATATAAAAGCATAGACGATTTTTCACTCGATACAAACGGGTATGTGATGCTAATGCGTGCGAAAAAGCGCTTATTCCGACCAGGATTTCTGTATAACACGTAATAATGCAATACGGCTGTTTGTCCCGGTTTTCTGATATAAACCGTAGATATAATTGCGTGTTGTCTGCTCGGAAACGGAAAGCGCCGCGGATATCTCGCTGTTCGATTTTCCGCCGAGCAGGAGCAGTAACAGATCCTGTTCACGTTTCGTGAGCGAATATTTCCGGATGCATTGCTCGGGTATTTCAGATAATGCCGCGGGGGTATATCTGAATGCACGTATCGCATAAATAATTGAGAGAAGATTCCATGACAGATAATACACGACGAGTGCGAGCGGAGCCGTAGCCGCATTCCGGTCACCGATGGGGCGGCTCATGATGAACGCGTACAGCACGGTAAACGGGATGAGTACCGTATTCATGATGAGGTATGTTCGTGTGGCTGAACGTACCAGCGGCAGTGCAATGTTCTTGAAGTATTTGAACAGGAGGGACGATCCTAAAACAAGTACACCGACAAATGCGAGATCCATGGTCCGGGCTATCACAATGCCGGGATTAAGAATTTCGATGATAAGACCGGTAAGATACGCTGCTCCCGCGGCAACAATACCGATGCGGCTGACCACCGAAAATGGTAATTGCACCGCACGCACAACGATGACGGGTATCAGGAGTATGATGCCCATTTCGGCAACGGTGGCGATAATAGCGTGCATGATATCGGCAAAAGGACGGATATTTCCCGATGTTACCAGCGCATACGCCCATACCATGTCTATCATGGTGAGCAGGAATGCGCTGATGAGCAGCAGCAGATAGTGTAACAGCACGGTAATACGGAATTTTATATATATAAGGGATGTTATGGCAATGGCAACGATGCCGACCATCGCCGATATGAGATATAGGAAAAAAAGTGCATGTTCCATGATGTTGTTCCCAATGCTGAAGAAAAACGCTGCAATTACGGTGTATTACTGATAATCGGTTGCTATAGTAACATACGAATGTCTGTTTGTCAAAAAAGATGAGTGCGGGGGAAGACTGAAATGGTGTTTGACAGAACACATTACTTTAATATAATTGAATATAGTTAAAATAACGGAGCGCGTGATGGGAAAGCACATAGCAATTATTGTGATCGCATGTTTAATTACCATTAGTGTTTTCGGCATCAAATTCGAATCCGGCGCGGACACATTTGAAGTGAAAGGGTATCTTTCTACCGAAGTCAGCTATCTCAGCGGCAGCTACAGCACCAACGATATGAAGAATTTCTATGCCGGTCTCGGGTACTCGTCGCTCATGATGGACCTCTGGCACGGCAGCATGTTTCATTTCCGTTATACCTTCGGCATACGCTCGGCATTTCCGAATCCCTATGGCGGCAGCAATAACACATGGATTTCCGGTATGGAAGCCTATGGTGAATACAATCCGAACGACTACATCTCGATAAAAGCGGGCCAGGTTATCACGCCGCTCGGGTATCTCATGCCGATTCACCTTATGCCGGCGCTGTATCCGCAGGTGGGACCGTCGATATTTTTCGAGGAGGAGATGCTTCCGTATAACACCACCGTCGACATCAGGATAACAATTCCGCTTCGCGGACGTATGTCCATCCCGATCAACCTTTTCGGCGGCAAACCGATAGCCAACTACGGTGTGCGGAAGATTAATCCCGCAATAGGCGAAGTGGATGTGAATAATATCTACCTTTTCGGCATACGTGCCGGCTATGAATGGAACGATATGCTGAAAGCGGGGTATTCGTTCATGGCCTCTGAACAGAATCTGCTCTATATAAATATGCCGTATGTGGCATTCGATAATGATCTGCTGCTGATAGTCGCCGAGGCAAGCCATAAGACCTATGTCAAAGCGGTCGGGAAAAAATCTGAAGCGTCGGCGGATATCCTGTTCGGCATGCATTTCGGTCCGGTGACGCCGTATATCAATTATGAATATATGGTGGTGCTGCGTCAGGAAAAAGAATATCGGCGATGCACGGTCGGCGTTGACTGGGGTGTCAATGATTATCTTCATCTGAAGATGCAGTACGATTACCGGCGGGTTTTTATTCAGAACAGCATGACGCCGGTATGGCTGCTGAGAACCTCAGCGGTGTATATTTTCTGACAGCGTCCCAAGGATGAACCACATGAAAACAATCATCACACTTCTTGCACTCAGCCTCATGGCGCCGCTCGCCGCACAGGAAACGGACATTGCGCTTATCGTGAATAAGGCGATAGCGGTTGAAAAAATATCCGCACAGGATGTCCGTGATATTTTCACCGCGAAAAAGCGGTCGTGGGACGACAGCACGGCGGTAAAGATTGTCATACAGTCGAAGAACCTGCCGTCATTCTTTGAAAAGTTTCTCGGCATGAGTGACTCATCGTTCAAAAAGCTCTGGCTGAAACTTACGCTTGAAGGCAAGGCGAAAGCGCCGACCGATCTCACCTCGGACACGGAGGTTCTCAAGTATGTCGCTGAAAATAGCGGCGCCATAGGATATGTGAAAGCGGCGGCATTGACCGATGCGGTTAAACGTGTCAGTGTAACTGAATAGCGGAACAACGGTCAGAGGAATTTAAAACAACGGAGCTGTTATGAAAAAGAACATTGTCTGCGTATTGGTTGCATGTGTTTTTACCGCATCTGTTTTCGGGATAAAATTTGAATCAGGAGATTCAGCGTTCGAGATTAAGGGATATTTATCGGCTGAAATCAGTTATCTTTCCCAGCCGTATGCTTCCGGCATGCAGAAATTTTATGCCGGCCTCGGGTATTCGTCGCTTATCTTCGATCTCTGGCAGGGCAGTAAGTTCCACATGCGCTATTCGATGGCCGTACGCTCGCAATTCCCCAATGTATTCGGCACCTCGAACAATATCTGGATACCGGGCATGGAAGCGTACGGCGAGTTCATCCCCAACGATTTTTTATCGATAAAAGCGGGCCAGGTGCTCACACCGATCGGCTATCTGATGCAGATACATCTCATGCCGGCGCTGTACCCGCAGGTGGGTCCGTCGGCCTTTTTTGAGGAGGAGATACTGCCGTATAATACGACCATCGACATCAAGATGACATTCAAACTCCCGGGCAATGCGACGCTGCCGGTCAATATTTTCGGCGGAAAGCCGATTGCCAATTACGGCGCCCGTGTCGCTCAGCCGGCTCAGGGTGAGATTGAGATCAATAATTTAAATCTGTTCGGCGCCCGTGTAGCCTATGAGCTCGGCGAATACTTTAAGGCCGGCATGAGCTATGTCATCAGCGAAGATTTTTCCGTCAGACTGCAGGTCCCGTATATCGTGTTTGAGAATGATTATCTGCTTATCGTCGCCGAAGGCTGCAATAAAATTTTCGTTGCATCAAGCGGCTATAATCAGTCCGAACGGTCCACGGACGTGCTCATCGGCGTTCATCTCGGCAGATTCACCCCGTATGCCGACGCGGAATACATGGAAGCGCCGCTCATCGGCAAGATTGTACGCCGTTACAGCGCCGGAGTCGACTTTGCCGTATATGACAACCTGCGGCTGAAAGCGCAGTTCGATTACCGCGATGTGAACAACGGCAGCTATCGGGCGAAACCGCTGGTGCTCCGGACATCAGCGGTATTTAATTTTTAACCGCAGAAAAGGATGCAGCACATGAAAACAAACCTCATACTCATCGCGCTTGCGGCGCTGTGCGGCATGATATCACTCAGCGCTCAGGAAGCCGACATTGCACTTATCGTCAATAAGGCGATAGCGGTTGACAAAATATCCTCGCAGGATGTCCGTGATATTTTCACCGCGAAAAAGCGGTCATGGGACGACAGCACGGCGGTAAAAATTGTCATTCAGTCGAAGAACCTGCCGTCGTTTTTTGAAAAGTTTCTCGGGATGAGCGATTCATCGTTCAAGAAACTCTGGCTCAAACTTACGCTCGAAGGCAAGGCGAAAGCGCCGACCGATCTCACCTCGGACACGGAGGTGCTCAAATATGTTGCGGAAAATGCCGGCGCCATCGGGTATGTGAAAGCAGCAGCACTGACCGACGCGGTCAAACGCGTCGCTGTGACAGAATAACACCGTGCGGACACTGTCGCTTCGTCTCAAACTCATTGTCGCGTTCGTCATCATTCTGGCGGTGATGTTCGTTTCACAGGTGCTCACCTTTGCCGGGAGCATGACCGTAGGAAATCTCGGCATCAGTGTGCGCGAGCGGACCTATCCCACCATGCGCACCGCCGAAGAGATGAGTACGATCGTGGATGAAACGAAACGCATCTTCACGAGTGTCATCAGCGAGAACGCGAAAGACCCGCTTGACGCGCTGCCCGAAGTAACAGCTCGGTTCACTAATGCCGCGGCTGCCATGCGCCGTCTCAGCGGTGAAGAAAAGGAAGTAAACGCACTCGTCGCGCTGTATGACGACTATATCGCCACCGGAAAGGACATTGTCGGCAGGGCGCTTGTCAATGGTATCAACGCGGTATATGACGATCTCCCGAAAATAGGTGAAAAGGCGCTGGCGCTCAATGAGCGCATTGTCGCATTCCGTGAGAAGAATTATAAATCATTCATCGCATCGCTTGACGGCATCGTAGGGCAATCGAAAAGCTTCCGTATGACGACTATTGTAACCGGTATCATACTGCTGCTGCTTGTTGTAGTGATCAACATTGTACTGGTATTTATCATCATACGGCCGATATCGAACGTGTCCTCGCGGCTTCGCGATATCGCTGACGGCAACGGCGATCTTACCAAACGCGTTGTGGTGGCGAATCGCGACGAGATCGGCGAACTTGCATCGTGGTTCAATAAATTCGCCGACGCCATCCGCACAACCATCGCCTCAGCCGCCGCGAGCGTAGTCAATTCAAAAAAGCAGAGCGAAACGCTGTCCCTGAGCATGACGGAAAGCGCCGCAGCGATCAATCAGATGGCCGACCGCATCACCGCCATAGAAGAGAACGTTACCGTGCAGTTCTCGCTGGTGGAAGAAACCGAGCATGCCAACAGTTCGCTGAAAGAGAACGCAGCGCGCATCATCACCACGATAAAAACGCTTCTCGCGCAGACCGCGGAACTGCAGGCGACCATCAGCAGTAATGCCGCGAGCACCACGGAGATGGCGTCATCCGTGAGCGAGATGACGGCGACCATCGACAGTGTCAACAATGTCGTCGGCCGCGCCGATGCCACCGCCGCCGAACTTTCCGATATCGCCGGCAAAAGCACGGACCTTCTCGTGCGCACGTCGAAGAACATGGATACGGTGCTTAAAGCGGTGGGGTTCATAACGGAATTCGTGGGCGTCATCAGCGACATCGCCACGCAGACGAATCTGCTGGCCATGAACGCGGCTATCGAGGCTGCGCATGCGGGGGAACACGGTTCGGGGTTCGCCGTTGTGGCGGATGAGATACGGAAACTCTCAACAACATCGAACCGGCAGGCGAATGAGGCTAAAAGCTCGCTGAAGGCCATCGACAAGAGCATTCGCGACACCGCGCGCGATCTCTCCGAGACGGAAAAGAATTTCGCTTCGGTTGCCGGCGCATCGCAGAACCTCAAGGGCATTGTTGCCGAGGTGAAAAACGCGTCGCGCGAACAGACAGAAGGGGCGCAGGAACTTCTGTCGGCAATATCTTCCATCTCGTCAGTGTCAACCAGCATTCAGACGTCGTATGAAAATGTCAACACCGCGCTCGCGTCCATCCGCAGCGATTTTGAATCGTTCGAACGTTTCACCGAAGAGACTGAAAAAACGGTTACGCAGCTGAAACGGCTTTCGGATGAGATACGGCGGAACATGCAGGAGATGGGGACCGGTGCCGGCGGCATTACCAATTCGATTCAGACCGTCGTCAAGCTGAGCGAGGAGACATCGGAAGCGATACGCACGCTTGAGGCTGAATTGAGCAGGTATACGATTGAGACGGCGGATCAACATGCAGCGGCATCCGAAGTGCAGCCTCGTCCCGCAACCGGGATGACGCTCTAGTATCCATTCATACGGGCGGTGGCATGAAGTTCCAACGCACATCGGCTGATGAGCAGACGCGAATACGAATCACTATCACGATATCCCTACTCGCAGTGTCAGCGCTTTTCGGCGCATCAAATACGGTGATCGTCGCCCGGCCCGATCTTGTCACGCTGCCCGGCGAAACCCGGATGGAAAGACCTCCGTTCACCGTCACTATCTCGAATCGTACCCGGCATGTTCTACTGGTGGGCACTGAACATACGGCCGATACCGCAAGCGCCACGTTCAGATGCATTCGTGACGCGTTTCAATCAGGGAAACCGGATGTGCTGGTTATAGAGCGCGAGCATAGCGGTCTCGGCATAAATCCACGCGCTGAAATGGATCCGTATCGACGCACACCCCCTCCGGCAATACGTTCGGAATCTGACTTCGCGCTTATCTGCGGAGTGCGCGCCGGATGTGATGTTGTATTCGGCGAACCGCCGCACGGATATATCGTTTCGAATATAAGCTCATACCGTGTGAATGGACGTTCATTGTCGGAAACGGATCTGCTGTATTTTTATTTCATACGCGTTACTGCGGACATGCAGCGGCGCGGCATGTTTTCCTCCGCAATCGATTTTGCCGCGCGTTATGAATCGATAATTACGGAACGTAGAAAGCGCTTTGGTTTTTCAGTCCGTCCTGGTTCATATGAAACATTCACCCGCTGGTATCAGGATTTGAACGGTGAAACGTTCTCCTATGAGCGCGGGCTGCGGTATGATCCTGCAAACGGTACACGCGGCACAGATATGATCGGCAAATATGTGAGCCATATCAGAGATACACATCTGATATGGCTCATCGCAACCCTCGCGAACAGCTATAAGCGGATACTTGTCGTGTACGGCGGCGGTCATGCCCCGTCACTTGAACCGGCGCTGCGCGAGATGTTCAGGAATTAGTATCCGGTGCGAGTCTGCAGCAGTGCAGGATACCGATGAGGCAGGTGATATTCTCCGGCGCCAGTGACCGGGGGAAACGGGCGTTGGCCGGAAGACGCCATTTCCCTTTCGCTGACACACGCCGCCATTCACGTATCGACGCTTCCGCAATCGGGTCGGGAAGTTCAGCCAGAAGTTCCTCAAACGCTGCGCGCGGTTTTTCCCGTTCCACGATGAAAAGTTCGCTCATGCGGACATCATCGCCGAGCGACTCCGCGAGAATGATGAAAACACTTCGTATCCACACCGGATCATGCGTGTACGACATCTCGTATGCGATGATATCCCAGAGAAGGTCACTGCGTTTCTGCGCGAGCAGCCCCCAGAGCATATCGAGCCGGTGCCAGGTATGCCGCAGTGAACGGTAACGCTTCATGAATGCGGTGCTGTCGCTCAGCTGAACGTCATGGCGCAGCAGCCCTTTATATGCTTTTGAAAAAATATCCGGATTCCGGTCATGCACCAGTTCACGAAGCGCGTCCGTTGCGGCAGGTACTCTGAGAAATCCGAGCGCGTTGACCGCTTCGCCGCGCAGCGGTGAATCCTGATTATCCGCTTCAGCAAGAATATACGGGAGTGATGACGGCAGCGGATTCTCATACAGCGCATTGAAAGCCGCGGAGCGCTGCCGGGCTTCGGGATGGCGCAGCGCTTCAAGGATCAGCCGTTCACCCGCCGGTGAATGCGACACGAGGACGTTCTCGAACTCACGCACTTCCGACGGCTGACTCGACGCGTGAACGGTGACGTCATGCGCCCGGAACACGGTCAGGAGATTCGGGGGAAGTATCTGCTCGATGTCACGGGCCAGAAGTCCGAATTTCCCTTTCGCCATGACGAGTGCGAAGAAGCACACGCCCAGTGACAGGACTGTCCAGAGAAAAAAGGAATGACTGTACGGATGAAGACCCGGCATGCGGATGAACGGTGCAAGCATACCCAGTCCCTGCACCGCGGCAATACCCAGAATGGCGGCAACCACACCCGCAAGCTGATAGATGACCGAAAACGAGACCGCATTGTCCCGGGGAAGCCGCTCATTCGAGAGTGCCGCGAGCACCGTTCCGGATATTGCAAGAAAAAGCGTACCGAGGACGAAGAGGATCGCCGCGATGATGCTGCGTATCGGCGCGGGAAAGAGCTGTAGCCATGTCCACGAGGCGCCAAGTATAAACAGGAAAAGGTGTGATCCCAGGAGCAGCGGACGCACCGGTATGCGCGCGCCGATGAGCACGAGTGCGCGTGCACCTGCGACAGAAACAACAAGCCCCACAACCGTCAGTGCGGTAATAGCCTCCGGGGTGTAGCCGAGATATCCGCGAAGGGCGTTGACCTGATATGCCGCGGCGATGGCCATGGGCACCTGCAGGAGTGTTATCCACACCACCTCGCGGTAGGTGCGCTGGCGTGTCACTTCAAAAAAAGCTTCCTTCAATGCGCGGAGGGATCCGCCTTCGATGCTGCCGGTCTGCGGCAGGCATGAAAGGCGCTGTGACGTGACCAGGTTGAACATAAAGCCGACGCCGAACAGTATCATGAACGCATTCTCTTCACCGAGTCGATGGCGCTGCGAGAGTACGCCCCATGCGAGGAGTGCGGTTATAAGGCAGCCGAAATACCAGCGCAGCATCGCCTCCGCGTTCATCGTGGTCAGTTCGCGCGGACCGGATATCGTCCTGAGCACCGACGGTATCGTGCTGATGCCGACGGCCCGTATTGAGAGGAATGCAAAGAGAATTCCCACAAGCAGCCAGACTTTGAGTGATGCATCCGGAATGAACGGAAAAAAGAGTATGCTGCCGGCAATGACTGAACGTATCCACCATGAACGCGAGGTGACGCGGCTCGCATCCATGCCCTGAAAAAGCGCCGGTGTAACTACGGCGAAAACGCCGGCAAGATATATGGATGCGAACAGGAGACCTGTCTGCAGATTGTTCGCTCCGTAATAAAGCGCGAGCAGCGTGCTGATGGGACCTATGGTGAGACTTGCACCCAGCGGGTTGAACATGGCGTAGCTCAGATAGGTACGCTGCGCCTTGATTTGTTCAGGCCGTGACAGTACGGATGATTCAGCGGTTTCGGTATTGTCGGATAGATCCATCAGGATAATCAATATACTTTATACGACATCGATAATGGCATAGCGGTAGTATAATCGAATCAGCGCTGTCGTCAAGCAGAATACGGTGTGCGGTGACGGAGTATCTAGAATCGTACATTCATCAGATTGACTGAGAATTGAATGTTTCCGCTGCAGCTCAGTTTATCGTTGAATAACACTTCTTTGTTATATAATGAAACGGCATTGACCAGGTTTTTATATGCATTCTGTGAGATACTTCCGCTGATGACCGGGAAGATCATTTCAATTAGTAACCCAAGTCCCATGATCGATGTAAATACAATTGAATACGCTTGATTTTGACCATAATTCAGATAATAACCGACACCGTATCCCGCCATGGCTATTACAGGACCGCCGATCAATCCTGACCAGAAAAACGCATTTGCGGCAAAAGCATCTTTCTCATAATCGGCAATGGCATTGGATGATTTTGCTGTTGAATAGAGTATTGCCAGCAGTTCTTTATCGGTACCCATACCGTTGAGCCGATACAGCTTTCCGGCATTTTCTCCGTTGTAAAGACACAGCCCCATGTTCGGAGTAAATACAAAATGAAGATATTTTGTATTGTACGATTCCAGTATTTTTTCCCGTTCTGTTTTTTCTGCACATACAATCCCCGCCGCCAGAAAGACTGCTGTCATTGCGAAAAGATATTTTTTCATATGTGTCCCTTTTGTTCCGTGGTATGCATTTTCAGCGGGTATACAGATGCCTGTTCATCAGCATTTCCCCGTTTCGTGAATATGAAGATGACAACCTGCGAATACCCGACTATATATATCACGCCGCAGCGGGAAAGTCAAATGATTGGCGATTGTACTGTCTACTGACGTCAATGTCCCTGTAGTATTCGAAGAAGGTCATCCCATCTGCCGACATGCTTCAGATAGTTCACGCAGTGTTCATACAGCACTGCGCTGTCGCTGATGGAAACCGCATCGCTGCAATAGGTGAAGAACGGGAGCAGCCGGTCCTCCTGGGTGATAAATTCATCAAGGATGAGCAGCGCCATCGGTCCGCCGCGGCCGATGAAATCCGCTTGCAGCAGCGATTGGATGAACGCGCTGTTGTCGTATGAAGCCCCGGCGAATTGCATGCGGCATGACCGTCCGTCAAGATGTGCGATTGAAAAATACGCCATCTGTTTCTGTTCATATCCATTCGGATAACCTATGCTGCCGGCATAATGAACGGTTGTATTTCCGTACACGCATGTGCGCTGCCAGTGATTATGCCCCGCGATGACGGTACGATGGCGCAGACGTTCCATTACCGGTACATTCGGTCTGCCGTCAAGGTAGAACAGAAACCCCCCGGCGTTCTCCGGTGTTCCATGGCAGAGCAGTATCGTGTCGTCCTGCAATGTCATCGTTGATGGTAACGAAGCGATGCGTTTTATCTGCTCAAGCGAACATAATTCCATGGTATGTTTCGACGGGAACAGATGCAGCGGGATATCCGTCCCCGACATCATTTTAGCATGCAGATCGACGATGCGTTCCTCACCGTTGCCTTTCACCATGATCACCTGATGCTGTTCAAGCAGCGCATGAATTTCCCGTGAAAACGGGCATGGACAATAGGCATCGCCGAGACAAATTATCGAGTCAACATGCTCCTTATGCAGATGGTCGAGCACTGCTTTCAGCGCGATGTGGTTGCCGTGTATATCGGCGATCAATCCAATCTTCATCGGGTAACGCTCGCGTTATATTTTCTTTTTCTGTTGTGCGCGGAAATCAACCGGCGTGATGCCGGCATAGCGCTTGAATATGGTGGCGAAATGCTGGCTTGAGGAGAAGCCGAGCGCGAGCGCGATATCGGTCACCGCCGTATGACGCGCAGCGAGCATTTCCTTGGCGCGGTCAATCTTCCGGCGCAGGATAAACTCTTTCGGCGGAATGCCGACCTCAGCGGAGAAAAGCCGTTTTATCTGCGGCACCGAAACACCGGCGGCCGCGGCTATGTCCGCCGTATCTATGGCTTCGTCGCGGTGTTCATCGATATAGCGCATGGCGTGCGATACCGCCGCGGAAACAGGGTTCTGTTCGCGGTTATTTCCGGCGGCTACCACGTCGAGTATGAATTCCATGAACCGGTTCATGATGACACTGCGGTAAAACGGTACATGGTCGATGAGGGCGGCGCACGCATCATCAAGAAGCGTTTTCATCCGGGGATATCCCTGGAAACAAACGCGCTCGGATGTGCGCAGAGCTTTAAGTATGTCTTTTGCATCCATCGGGTCGAAACCGAGAAGCGGCGGCTTTTGTTCAATGGTAAGATAGTAGAGCGCGCATTTTTCCGCGGGCTGATCCGATGAACTGTGCGGAGCGCCGGGCGGCGTTATCAGCACGTCGTTGCCGCGCATTTCATAGCACTCATCGTTCACTTCAATAATCTGCCGTCCCGACGAGAGATAGCATATCTCAATAGCGCCCTGATGAGTGTGTTCGGGAATCGGTGTGTTGGCGGTGGAATAGCGATGCATGCCGAACATGACGAGACCGGGGAGCACGATTTCCTCACGCGTCATGCGCACCGACGCGCCGGAACGGAACGTGGCATGTGATTTCATGGTGTTATTGTAGCATAAGCGTCCGGTATGGCAAGGCGCGCATTGTATACAATCAGCACACGTCATGCATGTGAACGACAGCACCGCATCTTTCGCTTATTGTATACCTAACGCAAGGAGTTCATATGAAAAAGATTGGTTTTGCCATCATCGGCGCGGGAGCGATAGCGAAATCGCACGCTGATGCGATAATCGCCTGCCCGGGTGCACACCTAGAATCGATTGTATCCGATAATACAGAGCAGGCATCACGGCTTGCCGGGACATATAAAACATCGTACGACAATACGCTGGAACAGGCGCTGTCACGGAGTGCGGTAGATGCCGTCTGCATCTGCACGCCGAGTTTTCTTCATGCGGATATGGCGGTCACGGCGCTTCATGCCGGACGTCACGTGCTCGTTGAAAAACCGATGGATATTTCGGTCGTCAAGGCGGATGCGATGGTTGCCGCAGCGGAACGTTCGGGTAAAACGCTCGGAGTCGTGTTTCAGAACCGCACAAGCGATGCGATACGCGGCGTGAAAGCCGCCATAACCGCGGGCAGGCTCGGACGCATCGTCGCATGCTCGGCACGTGTGAACTGGTTTCGTTCCGAAAAATATTATGCTGCGTCGGACTGGCGCGGTACCTGGGAAAAGGACGGCGGCGGCGCGGCAATGAACCAGGGCATACATTACATCGACATGCTCATCCATCTGGTAGGTGATATCGATTCCGTCACGGCGGAATCAGATACGCTCCATCATGCGGTGGAAACAGAAGATACGATAGCGGCGGTTATCCGGTTTGCGAACGGCGCCATCGGTACGTTCCAGGCAGCAACGGCGGCGTTCCCGGGACTTCCGCCGGTTATTGAAGTGAGCGGGACCAAGGGCAGCGTCATCATACAGAACGGCGCGGTACGTTTTCGCTACTACGCGGATGAACATGGCGCCGATGTCGGCGACTACGGGCTTGAAGGGAATGCGTCGGCTCCGTATTTCACGAACGATGCGACGGCGACTGCATACAGCGGCGGACATGCGTTTGTCATCAATGATTTTGTCACCGCGATACACACCGGCCGCGAGCCGTTCGTCAGCGGTGTTGAAGGCAGAAAATCGCTTGCGGCGGTGGACGCGATGTACCGTTCCGCGCGGGAAGGCAGCAACATAATCCATTTTAATTCGCCATTACAAACGCGCAGGATGCGCGTCGAACGCCGAAGAGTAAATGCCATCGCGCGGAAAGCAAGCGCAAGCGGTGCCGGATGCACCGCGAGAGCGACCTCGCACATAGCTATAACACAATGCAATACTGACGAAAATATTCAGTCTACAATAACCGTAGCTTAAAAAGGAATGGAGGAACTTGCCATGCGTGCAGAACGAATTGTTTTCAAAGACAAGATGCAGTGCGATGTTGATTCATACGACGCTGTTGTCCGCGATCCGATGGACGTGCTCGTGGAAACGGTATGCTCGCTCGTGAGCGCCGGGACGGAACTTGCGATGTACACGAAGATTCATCCGCACTTCAGCGATCCGGCGAACACCTGGGCCAAATATCCGTTCTTCCCGGGTTACAGCAGCGTGGGTGTCGTTCGGGAAACGGGCAGCGGTGTAACCGATCTTGCCGCCGGGGACATGATTTATTTCTGGGGAAAGCACGCGACGTATCAGGTGGTGAACACCAAGTCTTCGCGCATGATAAAGATACCGGCGAACGCTGCGTATGAACCATTTGTGTTCTATCATATGGCGGAAATTGCGCTCACCGCATCATGGCAGGTTCCCGCTGCGTTCGGCAAATCGGTGCTGGTCGCCGGCATGGGTGTCATCGGCAATCTCGCGGCGCAGATCTATATGCTTTCCGGCGCGTCGCAGGTTTATGCGTGCGATATCGTTCCGCGGAGACTCGAACAGGCTAAGGCGTGCGGACTTGTCAACGGCGTCAATACCGCCGGACGCCCGTTCACCGATGCGCTTAAAGAGATCGGCGTGAGCGGTGTGGATATCGCCGTCGAGGCTATCGGCGCGAATCCGGTGATACGCGAATGCCTGAAAGCCGTCCGTAAGAACGGCTCGGCGGTACTTCTCGGCAGTCCCCGCACGCCGATGGAAGTTGATATGTACAGCGACATACACTGCAAGGGACTCCACCTGGTGGGCGCGCACGAAGCGTCGCTTACTCCCGACGAAAAGCGGCGTGTGGAGCCGTATCTTATCACGCTCCTCGCGAACGATCTGCTGCGCACCGGTCCGCTCATCACGCATCGCTGCGAATTGACGGATGCGCCCGCAGTATATGACGGACTGCTCAATAAAAAAGACGAGTTCACCGGCGTTCTGTTCACGTACGGGAAAAAACTGGCGGCATAGGATTGCTGTTCGCGCGGCCTCGGTGTGGGATATTCCGAATGGCGGAGTGGATTTTTTTCGGGAATAGATTATACTATACTGTATGAGTAGGATATTCAGTTCAAAAAATCCACGTACACAGGCGGAACAATGGAAAAAGTCAAAAAAGCGAAAGAAGTGAAGATCACGACGAAAAACGGTGTCGGAGTATTGTCCGGTCTTGCGAGTCTCATGGCGGATAATGGCGTGAATATCGAGAGTGTGTGCGCGTATACCAACGGTGATATGGCGACGTTCAGCTTTCTCACCGCCAATAATCAAAAAGTAAAAGATCTGCTGAAAGGAAAAGACCTTCGTATTGAAGAGCGCGATGTGGTGGTTCTGGTGCTGTGGAACCGTCCGGGTGTTCTTGCGGAGGTTGCATCGAAATTCAGCCAGAAGGGGCTGGACCTTGAATATGTCTACGGCACCAGTCTTCCGAACAGTGAAATGACGACGATAGTATTCTCTTCAAAAGATAACGAAAAGGCGTCCGCAGTATTCGATGAGATCGTCATTGAAGAATCTGGAAAATCGTTTTAAAAATACCGACAGCAATAAGCTTACGTTCGAAAAAGCGCCGTATTCATTGAAGTGTATACCGGCCCGTCGGGCGTCAGTTCGCTTTTCAATAGATGCACGGCATCGACGCGGATAATATCCGGCATCACAAACTGCGCTGATTCCAATGCGCGGCCAATGTGCGCAGCGTCCGACGTACCCGAGTTTTGAATGACGCGCCCGAGTGTGAGATGCGGCGTGTACGCGCGTTCTTCGGGCCGATACCCGAGCGATTCTGCGCCCGATGCGATGGTGCGCTGCAGCGTACTAAGATCGTCCGGGGCTTGAATACCGGCATAGATGACGTGCGGATGACGTTTGTCGGGAAATGCACCGATACCGCTGATGCGTATATCGAACGGATGTGCGGCTTTGGTTTGTTCGGCAAGCATGCGGGCATAAGCATCGACATCAGCGGACGGTATATCACCCAGAAACAGCAGTGTCAGGTGCATGTTTTTTGCCGGCACCCATCGTACGGATGCGCGGATCTTTGTTCGCAGTCCGGCGGTTTCTCCGTATATCGCCGTCTGGATATCCGCCGGCATTTTTATCGCGATGAAAGCGCGCACGGGCATCACTCACACATGGAATACTTTCTTCATGTCAAGCGCATGGAAACGGTAATGGATGAAGAACAGCACCGCCATGGGTACGATGATCGCGACGCATACGATGACAGACCAGCTCAGCCCGAATCTGCCCGTTGAATAGATATGGATGAGCATGTCTATTCCCACGCACCAGACGGTAGCGTCGGCGAGAAAGAATGCGGGAATGTTAAGCCCGTTGCGCCGTGTGGTGCGTATGTAGACGACCATGATGACGAAGAGCACCACGAACAGGAGCAGTATGGGAAGACCGAGTATGAGAAACCACTCGATCGCGCCGCTGAACATGTCGATGAGGAAGAGATACACAGCAAGCGACAGCGTCGTCGCGATGCCCACCTGCACCGGATGCCGGCGGAGCACCAGCGCGCCGTTGGCGAGTATGCCGAGGAGCACCACCGAGATGAATGCGTATTTCGACCAGCTTATCGAACGGGTAAGCAGTAAATCGATGACGACGATCATGAACGCCGATGCGGCGATGATGAAATTGATGATCTCGCGCGCAAGTCTGAGCTTTGCTTCGCCGGTGAGTGTATCGCTTTTGGTGATCGTCGCCGGATAGATGCCGGCCGGTGTCCGTACATCGGCAGCGTTCTCGGTGACCGCGGACGTGCAGAGCGGACATGAACTGACCGACGCATCCACTTCCACGCCGCATGAGGTGCAATAAGGCATATGAACTCCTGACCTAATTGGTGATTATCTTTACCGGCACGCCCATGGAGACAAGCCTCCGGAAAAACAGTTTTTCCAGTATCGGTTCCATGCTCGTTCTGCCGAAGGTGATGGACATGGTGTTGCCGAACGTTATAATGCCGCCGCTCACGGTGGTGATCGCGCTCGGATCCGGGATCAAGTCGAAGCGTTCGATGTGCTCAGACATGCTCTGCGGAAGCGACACGATGCCCAGATTCGACATGCTCGTCGTTTTTGTATCCTCACCGAGCGTCCGGTATAAACGGCGGAGTACGATGTTTTTCAAGAATAACGGCGCCATCCGGTTCGCTACGGCAAGTTCGGCGCGGACATTGCGCGCGAGCTGGCGGCGGACCGTTTTTTCATTGATAACCATGGAAAGATAATGATATACATGCGCCGCGACCTCTTCAAACGTATAGGTTCCCAGCCGGAGGTCGATCTCAGGGAATATGGGAATAAAAAAGTTCCGCATGCTTTTCGACGAGAAGAAGCTCCGTATGTTCACCGGCACAACAATGCGAAGCGGCCGCAGGTCACGGTGATCGAGCCGGTCATGCGACTGTGCAATCACGATGTCCTGAAGCGCCATGAACGCGGTGGCGATGATAAATGCCGAAACAGAGACGCCGTTTTTTTTCGCCTGTGCCACAAGCACATTCGCGGGAATTATGCCGGTGGTGATGTGGTATATACCGGGGTCTTCGGGTTCGTCTGAAATATGGTATGCCGCGTCCATGCGTTTCAGTTTCGGCAGGCCTTTTTCAAAATGCGTGATGAAATCGTCACGATACTCGCCTTCGTCGGGAGTTTCATCGACACGGAGTATGCCCGTCCAGTCGTCGATGACAACGCCGCACTCCGTGAGATATACCGCGAGCAGTGTTTTAAAGAACGTCAGCGCACCCATGCCGTCGGTCAATGCATGCGAGAACTCAACGGCTATCATGGTTTTATAGGCGTATACCTGAAACGGGAAAGCGCCGCGGCGGGTGAGCGTGCGTTTACGGCATGGATACCGCGAGTCGGCATGCACTGACGGTGTTCCGGTGTTGGTGTCGAAATAGTACCAGAAAAATCCCGCTTTCAGCTGCACGCAGTAATAGGGAAAGCGCTTCATGCAGGCGGTCAGCGCGCGCTGCAGCGCACCGGCGTGCACGGGCTTTTTCATGAGCGCCTGAATACGGAAAAGCGATGTAACGCGCGATGATATCACGCCCGGATAGAGTTTCCCGGTGTTGTCGAGACGGTACCACGGCGCTTCTTTTACCGGTGTGGTCATCATACGCTCATACCGTGCATGTTCTTTCATTTCAGAACAAGCACCGTCACCGATTCCGGCGCCAGCGGCAGTGACCGTAACGGTTCTCTGCTCAGATTTGTCTGTATGCCGTTTGTCTCAACCGAATATTGTGTATACTGCGTGAAATTCCCATCGGCAGAGATCGACACCTCCTGTGGTGTTTCAGAGCGGTTGGCCAGTGAAAGCGCCACGCTGCCGTCTGCGTTCCTGACGGCAAACGGTACCACCGCGGATTCCGATGATGCTGCGGACAGTATGGTGCCGGTGAAATACTTGTTATAGAGCATGAATACATAACCGCCGGGGAAAAATTTGTATTTGGTGGACATTTTGCCGTAGGTGTTGTCCGAATCGTTCCAGGCGAGCATATAATCAACACCGCCGGATTCGGCGGCGTTCTTCATGTGCAATGCATCATATACGGCACTGCGGTAGCTCACCATGAAATGACGCTTGCTGTCCGCCTGCCAGTTGTAGAACATGTTCCATTCATCAAGCCATACGGGGAGCGTGAATCCGCGTTCCGTGAGCGCATTGCGGACTTTGGTATTATCAGCAGTAACCGCCTTATCATAGATGGACTGCATATCGGCGTTTGAACTCCCCGTCACGTATCCGTGATAACTGTAGAACGCAATCTCATTTCCCGCTATTGACAGAAGCTCCGACGCCTGCGCGGGCATCGTCCACGACCACGCGTTCGCGCCCACGTGTATCGACGGGTCTTTCGCGAGCATCGCCGCTTTACAGGCGCGGAATATCCCCGCAAGCACGGCGCCGTCGCCTTTCTGTTTGTAGCCGCCGAGCTCCGCTTCGTTGAGCGTCTCCCACCACTGTACGCCGGCATTGCATTCGATGTTGATGTAGTGCACCATATCGGCGCACCATGCGGCATAATCTGCGATGTGATCATCGTCAAGACGTTTGTCGTTGTTCTCGTCCATCCAGAACGGCGGTTTGCAGATGGTCACGAGCTTTATCGGAAATTTCGAAGCAAGCGCCGCCATCACCCGCTGAACGGCGTTCGTGTTCAGGCAGCGGTTCGACGCGTCTATCCATTTCGACATTCCCATGTTGTGAAAACGCACCACCGATACGCCCATCGCCGCGAGGTTCGCCTGATATTCCGGAGATTCGGCAGTCTCGGGGTCGAACGCGCGCCAGAGATTGATGCCGTAAAGGTTTTTCGATACCGTCCGCGCTGTAGCCGCACCGACGGTGATGTCGGCAGCCGGAAGTGTCGCGGCCGCGATGATGGAAATTGCGATAACGACGCGTATGCTGTTCATAAGTACTCCGGGCGGATAGAGAACGATATTGAGGTTACAATCCGTCGACGATAACTTCGCGCGGATATTCTACGGAGAACGAGTAGGTGATCTCCTTTTTTTCCTTCACCGCAAGCGTGAGGTCCCACTGCCATACGCCTTTCCGGTCATCCCAGTCCTTCTGCGTCGGCGCGATGTTCGGTTCGCTGAGCGTTACCTTGATGCGGTCATTCTCGGAGACCGGCATCGGTTCATACAGCTTGAATTTTATCGGCTTCGCTTTGTAGTTCTCGATGGTGATCTTGTATTTGAAGTTCATCTTTTTCGTCGCGGCGGTCATACCGAGGAATGTCTCATCCATTTTCTTCTCGATCTGCTCCCGGCGCACCTTCACATTGTCGTCGATGCCGAGGTAGAGATCGAATCCCTCGCCGGGGCCGATGCCGTCGAGACTTGAGGGTCCCACATAACCGCCGGTGAGGAATATGTTCGCGCGTCCCGGCATGAGCTGACGCGCATTGTTGGTGAGGCGGCTGCCGAGATATGCCTGCGGTCCCGCCTTCGGGTATGCGGTGTATTCGAACGCGCCGGTGATATTCTCGGTGAAGATCGGAAGCTTGTTCTCGGTGCCGTCGCTGTCAATGACGCTTTTGCGGTTCAATATATACGTCATGGCGATGCCGTTCTCCGCGGAGCTGCTCAGTTCCGGCGGCGGAGGTGCAACAAGCTCTTCAGCCTCTTTGGCCGCGAACGCGCGTGTTTGAGCCGCCGGTGCGGGCGCCGCCGACTTCATGGCGGAAGGCATCGATCGCCGGTATTTATCCTGCGATACATATACCTCTCTCGGGCGGAGCGTGAACGGGGCGATATACGGCATGCGTCCGCCGGTCACCGGTTTTGCCGTGGAAAGTGAAATGCTCACATTGCTCCACGATTCCCCGGTGCGCTGCCGGACTACGCCGTAGGCGATGAGTTCGACCTTTGCCGTGTCAAAATCAACACGCACATCATAGACCGGCGTCCACCAGGCGCTTTTCACCTGATATGTCAGCGCGAGCGTGTAAGTTCCCGCGCGTTCCACGTACACCGGAATCTCAACGCTCGTTTTCACCAGCGCGGTGCCTTCGGTAGATTCCTGCATCGTCCGCCTGAGTACATTAATTTTATTATCGATATCACGCATGACAATTTCCTGCTGGAATGTGCGCGCATAGTAGTCGGCCAGTCTGTTGCTGATGTACGCATAGACATCGCCGAGCTCTTTTCCCGACGGCATCTTCGTATTCATCTCCTTCGGCAGCTCGCGCTGGGCGAAAAGGATGACGGTATCGATGAAGCGTTTTTCGTCGGCGATGAGTTTCATGGCATCGGAGACGCGGCGTTTTTCGTCGTTGAGTTTTTCAATGTCCTGTTCCAATGAACGGCGCTGCCCGGAAACCGGAGTGATTACCTGCTCGCGTTTGAGTTCCGCCCCGTAGATGCGAACAGCGTCACCGGCTGCTACTTTGAGCGAGTTTTCATCCACCTCGGGAACGATGTCGCTAATGCTCACGGTTGATTCACCGGCGCGAAGCTGCACGACAGCTTCACGGGTTACCAGCGCCGACTGCGGGTAGACGGTCACCGAGGTGATAACGGAGCGCGCGACGATGTCGGTCCCCGAAACAAGTGCGTTCACGGCGAGCAGTGCGAACAGCGATAGGAATTTTTTCATACCGTTCTCCTGTGTTCCTGATAGAAATCGCGATAATAGATAAGGTTCTTCTTGAGCAGTTCGGGCGTATCGAGACCATACGGACATTTCTCTTTGCAGCTGCCGCATTCGGTGCAGCCGGCGATGCGTTCCATTCTTTCGCGCCACGTATCGCTCATGAACTGCTGATACGGCATGCGGTTGAGCAGAAGCGACATGCGGGCCGCCATGCTGATCTGAATATCCTGTGGACAGGGCATGCAGTACCCGCAGGCGCGGCAGAACGAACCCGACAATTCGCGGCGGTCGTCGTCGATTGCTTTCTGTATGGCCGCATCGAGCACCGGCGGATCTTTTTCAAGCGCGACGAACTCGTCGAGTTCACGATCCTTTTCGATGCCCCAGATCGGTACCGCGTTTTTGTACTGCCGGAGGAAAGCAAACGCACGCCGTGCGTCGGTGATAAGTCCGCCGGAGAGCGCCTTCATCACGATGACGCCGACATCATGGTTTGCGCATTCACCGATGAGCGCGAGTTCGTCATCGGTGGAAAGATGATTGAACGGGAACTGAATCGTGTCATAGAGGCCGGACAGAAGCGCCTCACGCGCCGTTTTCAGCTGATGGTTCGTGAATCCGATGAAACGTATCTGCCCTTTCGCTTTTGCATCAAGCAGTACGCGGTATGCCTCATGATCCGTACCCGGGACGTCCGGCGGATTGTGCAGCTGCAGAATGTCGATGCAGCCGGTGCGGAGATTGCGGAGACTCGTCTCGATGTTCGTGCGAAGCGCCGCGGCATCGACGAGCGGCGATTTTGTCGCGATGACTATGTTTTTCCGTACACCCGAAAGCGCGCGGCCTATCTTTTCTTCGCTGTCCGAATAACTGCGCGCCGTATCGAAGAACGTGATGCCGCTGTCATATGCTTTTTTCAGGAGACGCTCGGCATCGGCGAAACTCAGCCGCTGTATGGGAATGGCGCCGAATCCGCTTGCACTTACGGAAAGACCTGTCCTGCCGAGACGTACCGTGTTCATGATGATACTATACAACGGACGTATGATTATTTCAATGACAACGCGTGTCTTTACTTATACGGACCGCGAAGCACGCGGTTGTTCTCCGTATCGGCGACATACAGCATGCCGTCCGGTCCGATGCGGACGCCGTGAGGACGCTTGAGGCCCGTCTCGAGCCACGTCGTACCGACATTGCTGCTCACCTTTCCCGGTATGCCGGCGATAAGCTCGATGACGCCGCTTGCGGGATCGTATCTCCGTATGCAGTGATTTTCCGTGTCGTTGATGAGTACGCGGTTTTCTTTGTCTGTCGCGAGATACTTCGGTCCCCGCATGAGCGCGTCACGTCCGTTCCCTCCGTCGCCGGCATATCCCGCCTTGCCTGATGCGTTTACCACATTGCTGATGACGCCGTTTCTAAGCGTCACAAGCGAGTTGCCCTCGCGCAGCACGATGTAAACCGTACCGTCCGCGGTAACCGTCACCGCGCGCGTCCCTCTGAGCGGACAATCAAGCGCCGCGGTACCGTCGACAACCGGGCCTTTCTTTCCGTTGCCGGCAATCGTCTGCACGATGCCGGTAGCAAGGTCAATCGTCCGCGTCCGTCCGTTGCCGATGTCGGCCACATAGAGCGTTTTTTTATCCGGTGAAAGCACACCGCATATCGGCTGCGCAAAACGAACGTTCATCCCCGTATCGTTATCTCCGGTAAATCCGGATATCCCGCTCCCGGCTACCGTACTCACCGTTCCCGCGGCGAGGTCGAGCAGGCGTATACGATTGTTGAACGTATCGGCGATATACGCCTTGTTCCCCGTGATGGCGATGTCATGCATGCCGTAGAACAGCGCCGAAATCGCCGGGCCGTCGGCAGCGTCGGTTACCTTAAGATTGGTGCCGTGTTCTACGCCGGCGATGAACATGACGATGCCGTTCACCACTTTGAACACGCGGTTCGCTTTGGTGAACTCGACGCCGTGCATGATGCCGCTCGTGTCGAAATCGACGGAGAACGGTTCGCTGACCGGCTCGGTGGCCGGCGTTCCGGCGACGACGGTTATCTGTGCGGTGAGCGAAAAAGCGATACATAGGAACGAGACAAGGATAGACAGGTGTATTTTATTTTTCATGCAATCAGTATACGACTCCTTCAGTATACCGTCAAGCCGATTTCAGATGGAACCGCCGTAACATCACAGCGCCTTGACTAGTTTCAGACACTGTTATACGATGGCATTCCGAATACATACTTTATTCACGGAGCACGGAATGGCACACGCCGATGTGTTTTTTACCCCGATGACGGCGCAGACAAGCGACACCGATGCCGCCGCTATCATCAGAAAGCTGTACGATCTTCTTCCGGTGACGAAGCAATTATGCGAGGACGATCTTGTCGCGATTAAAACGCATTTCGGCGAGGATGGTAACACTACGCATGTGAAGCCCGCCTATATCCGCGTCATAGCCGATGCGCTCAAGAACGCGAAGGCGCAGCCGTATCTCACCGAAACGAGCGTGCTCTATAAATCGGAACGGATGAACGCAGTGAGCCACATGCTCCTTGCATACAAACACGGATTCACCTTCGAGAACATCGGCGCGCCCATCATAATGGCGGACGGTCTTCGCGGCAATCTTGAACGCGAGATCACTGTCGACGGAAAATGCTACGAGCATGTGTCGGTGGCGGCGGACGCCGCGAGCGCGGATGCGATGATCGTAGTATCACACGCCACCGGGCATCTCGCCGCAGGCATGGGTGCGACCATTAAAAACATCGGCATGGGCCTTTCTTCGCGCAAGGGCAAGCTCACGCAGCATTCCGCCTCAAAGCCTTTCATAACACCGAGTATCTGCACCGCATGCGGACAGTGTATACGCCATTGCCCGGTTGACGCTATCTCCTACGTCAACAAAAAGGCGCACATCGACGACAAGATCTGCATCGGCTGCGGGGAATGCATCACCGTATGCAAGTTCAACGCGGTCGGATTCTCGTGGGACGGTGCGAGCGCGGATCTGCAGCGGAAGATGGCCGAACACGCGTGGGGCATCTGCAAGGAGATGAGCGGGAAGATCGGGTACATCAGTTTCCTCATCAATATGACCAAGGACTGCGACTGCATGGGCACACATCCGAAGATCGTGGTGCCCGATATCGGCATTCTCGCGTCAAACGATCCGGTGGCAATCGACATGGCAACGCTCGATCTTACCAAACAGAAAGCGGGGAAAACGATCGCCGCACTCTCATTCCCGCAGCTTGACCCGATGGTGCAGATAGATCACGCGGTATCGCTCGGCATGGGAACGAAAGAGTACCGGCTCGTGACGGTATAACCGTTCCATTTCCGCCGCTGAGCCGGCCGGTCAATTGTCATCATGGGCCGAACTGCCGGACGCTGCAGAGAATTCCCATTTCTTCACGGGCGTTCCGTCCGCGTTCATGAGACGGATCCATTGCAAATTGATATCGCCCGGGGCACTCGACGGGTCAAGGCGGAGCGTTGTGATCGCCGTCTTTGCGGGAATCGCGAGTGTATAGTCATGCCAGACGCCGTCATGGACAGGCGTAAACACTTTGAGGCGTTCGCGGGCAAAGCCGAGTCTGCCCGATGACCAGTAGAGGCCGCCGTCACCGGCGCTCGCCGATTTCATTCTGAACTGAACCGTATATGAACCCTGCGGCAGATCAATCGCATCGCGCAGCACCAGCTGCGGGTCCTTACCACTTGATACGATGTTGAGTACATTGCCGCTCACCACGGCCGTCGCGGTTCCGCCGGCAAGCCAGAGCGGCGGATTTTTCTGATAATCGGGATTGATCTTCGGTATCACGGCACCGCTGTCGGCGAGGAATCTGTTGAGAAGCATTCCGAGTTCCGTCACTCTGGCGGGCATCTGTTCCGCGAGATCACGCTGCTCGGAAATATCATCCTTTAGATTATACAGTTCATGACGGTCGGTGAGATCGCTTTTGTCGTGAAAGAAACGGATGAGCTTCCAATCGCCTTTACGGACATATGCCGACGGTGTTTCGTGATGATGACCCATGTAATGCGGGAAATGACAGAATATCGCCTCACGCGAAAGCACAGCTCCTTTCAACGCGAGTACTATCGATATGCCGTCGAACTTCTGTTCCGGTTTTGCGTTCAGTCCGAGCATGTCGAGTATCGTGGGATGAAAATCGATGCTCTGGATGACCGCGTCGCTTTTCGTTCCCGGTCGTATCACACCGGGCCAGACAACCGCGCACGGCACCCGCGTTCCGCCTTCGTATATGGAAGCCTTCCCCGCACGCAGCGGCGAGTTGCTCGTGGGCGGGACATCCATGCCGTATTTCGTTTTCATCGTGTCCTCATGCCAGTTCACGCCGCCGTTGTCGGAAAAAAAGATGATGATCGTATCGTCGGCGAGTTTCAGGTCGTCAAGCGTCTTGAGCAGCGTACCCACGGCGTCATCGAAACTTTTCAGCATGCCGGCATACACGGGATTTTTCTGCTCGGCTGACGGATCTGCCTTCTTCGCGTATTCTGTCATGTACTCGTCCTTCGCCTGCCACGGACTGTGAACGGAGAACGCCCAGTAGTTGAGAAAGAACGGTCTGTCCTTATTGGCCGTAATGAACTTCACCGCTTCATCCGCCATGCGGTCTTCGATATGTTCGCCCGTTTTCCCGGTGAACTTCAGCGCGTCGGGGAATTTCCACGGCGCGAGATAACTGCCTGCCGGTCCCGGTCCGGAATAATGCGGGACATCCGCGTCAAATCCCTGATGGAGCGGATCGTACGGCTCGGGGCCGAGATGCCATTTCCCGAAATGACCGGTCGTATAGCCTGCGTCCTTAAGCGATTCCGCAAGCGTTATATATTCCAGTTTCAAACGCGTCGCGCTCGCCGCCTGCAGCACCTTCTGCGTGACCGACGCCCTGGTGAACAGCGTCTCTTCGAGCTTTTCCTCTTTCACGTGACACACCGGCGTGGTGATGCCGATGCGCGCGGGCCAGAGCCCGGTCATGATGCTCGAGCGCGTGGGCGAGCAGAGCGGGTTTGCCGCATACGCCTGCGTGAACATCATGCCGCGTTTGACGAGGCGGTCGATGTTCGGCGTCCCGTGAAAAGTGCTGCCGAACGGCGTGGTGTCGCGCCAGCCGAGATCGTCGGCGAGGATGAACACGATATTCGGTTTCCGCCGGGAAGTCTGCGCCGATGCGTCCCCGATGAACGGCAGTGTCAGTGCGGCAGCGGCGGCCGCTGCACGCGTGATGAATGCCCGCCGCGATAATGTCCTGTGTTTCATATGACACCTCATCTCAGCCGTTCATTACGTACGGATAGTGCATCCCAGCATCGGCCTACTTCACATTGCTCTCTTCCGCCCGGTACCGGTGTTCGCTTCCGTCCGTCTCCACCGTGAAAGCAAAGCCGAACGTTCCCTGACCGTCGGGGTAGACCTGATATCCGTCGTTACCGTTCTTTGCATATACGACGGGTTTCCACAATCCGTTCACCAGTTCAGATACCGCCGGCGGCGGGAAATACCGCTGAAAGCCTTCGACTTTAAAAGATATATTATTCCTGCCGCCCGTGATGACGAACTCCGTTTTTCCCTGTTCAATGCGTATCGACGGCACAAAGCCGGATATCTTTTTACCCGTAACTGCGGTAAGCGAAAGATCGTTTACGCCGTAGTCGTTTCTGAGCGTGCGCATAGCGGCATCGTCATGGGTAAGATGCGAACCGAAGGGAAGCAGTATCATATCGAGGTCTATCGTGTCCCCCTTGGTAAACGTAACATCTTTCTGCGCGAGCGTGAGCGTTCCCGTGGTCACCTTACCCGGATGCTTTTTCACCGAGAACGCCAGATTTCCCGTATACGGTTTCCCGCCGATGACTATGTCGCTCTTTTTCACGAACACGCCCACGCAGGCACCGGCAGGTCCGTCATGCGGCGAACGTTCGGGTTTTCCCGTGAAGTCGATCATCGCGGCATACGGCATATTTTTGCCGAGTACAGCGGTCTCAACGGATGTGCGACCGTAGTCCACAGCACGTTCCGCAGGTACATCGTCCGTACCGAGCCACGTGTATTTGCCGAACGAAATATTAGGGTGGTCGCTTTTACTTGAAAAGAAACCGAGATTATCCGCGCAGTTACGTACCGTGACGGTGTCGTTGAAGCGTATGCGCATGCGGGTGTATGCACGATGTTCGTCCGTCTGCGCGAATTCGACAGCGGTAACGACAACGTCAGCCTTGCCGCCGTCAACCGAGAAATACATATCCATGGCGGAGTACACGGGGCCGACACTGGTGAATACCGTCCGCACGTATTCCATATTGTGCGCGGCGCCTGTTTCATCGTAATACCGGAAGAGAACGTTTTTGCCGATAGAATCGAACTGCGGCTGGCTTTTCCAGATGATGCCGCTTCGTGCGCGGAAGTCCGGCAGTATCCATCCCTGTCCGTCCGCGTAGAACGGCACCCAGCACGATGTCTCCGTAACGCCGGTCGATGAATGATAGTACGGGACGAAAAAACAGACGCTCGAGATCTGCTTGAGGGGCTTCTGTCCCCAGTTCTGGTAGAGATGCAGCGAAGTTCCGGATACCGAAGCATTCGGCGCAAGCGTCACGGGCAGCATGCTTTCACCGAAGCCGGTATCGCCGGGCATGTAGAACGGCTCCTCGTTCTCGCCCTTGAAGTTTTTTCCGACCTGCACCGGTATCGGGAGCACGTATCCGCGCTCATCCATAACCGCGGAAGACTCAAGCCCGCCCGCTTTCGTAGCATGTTTGATGAAAATCGTCCGCGGCGTTGCGTCGTTCTTCACCGTGAACCGCACCGACGGGCGTACGTCGGGTGTTTTATAGAACGCTGTGTTGAAATCGCTGCCGCCCGAGGTGACGGTGTAGCATCCCCTGAGCGGATGATAACCGATGAACGCAGAGCCGGTATCCGTGTTCACCATGAACGCCGGTGCTTCGAGCGGAGAGAATTCAGCCGACCTTTCAGCGGCTTCACGGCCGGGTTCGTCCGCGGCTGAGACCATCATGCGGCAGCCGATGACAATACGCTGACCTTTACGGAATGTGCTGATGCTGCCGATGTCAGCATATTGTCTGACCACCGTCAAGCCGTCATCTTTTCCCACCGTAACGGCGCCGTTCATCGCAGTCACATCGGTTTCCCGGATTGCTGCAAGACGTGAACGGTCCGGATAGAGATATGTCAGTACGCCGTTGTCATTTTTTAAACGTACACAGCGCACCTGCATCGGGTCTGTGGCGCCGGTTGTTTTCTCGCCGGCGTCTATGTCATTCACGGTGCTTATCATACGCGTTTCAAAGAAGGCGTTTTTTATCACCGCGTCTCCGGTAAAATGTATCGTATATTCCTGATACATGCGGTCGGCGTAGACATGATAGGTCTTCTGCGCCTTGGCCGGGACTCCCGCGCCGGCAATGATATCGATGCTTTCAACGGCGACCTCGGTATTATCCGCCGCGCCGTCGATGTCGATCCTGAGACCGGTGACCGTTCCTTTCCATTTTGCATTCGCCATATCAGCGGCATAGGTACGCAGGGAACCGTCAGTTTTCAGCCGTATGCCTGCGCTTATTTTGTCACCGGAAAAATTCGGTTCCGTTTTCGTCATGAAATAAATGCGTGCCGATCCGCTGCCGGAAACCCGCATGCGCAGACGTACCGACGACGGGCCGTTTTCAGGAAGTGTAATCGACAAACCCGTTGCGTAGAAGTACGGGTCTTTCGTGCTTTTCACCGTACCCTTGAACACTCCGTCGGCAGCGCCGCCGGTCATGTCGTTGCATTTCCACGCCTGCGAGCCGTCAAACGGAAGCGAACCGATGACGTCCCCCGCTGCTCCGTTCTCCGATGCGAACGCGAGATCGAGGATGTTCACCTCGGCGTAGTACATGCCGTGACGGAACATGTTCATGCGCCCCGGCGTCTCCGAAAGCGACGTGCGGTATTCCTTTCCCGCAGCATCAACGATGACGAGGTCCATTGAGTTCGTGAGAAGCGGACCGGAAGCGCCTGCCGCGGCAAGCCGTGTGACCAGACGTGCACCTTCGCGCGTGAGCTCATGCGCGAACGAGCATTCATCGTTCGCGATGACGAAACTTCCTCGTCCCGGTTCATAGCGCGTGATAACGCGGTCCTTGAACTTCTCTGCGGCGGTGATACTTGCGTCCCACGCGCCGCCGAATGCGAGTGATGCGGCTGTTCCGCAGATCAATAAGGCTTTCAGTGTTGTATGCATATTAAGGCTCCGGACGGAGGATAATAGTACCTGCGCAGGCGTTGTGAAGTAACTCGTTCTGCATCTATTGTACGACGACATTTCGTGAAACGCAACTGCGCCATACGTCACGCGTCAGGCCACAACCGTAATCCCCTCCGGCACGGCGACCACGGCATTTCTGCCGATGCTTTTCTGCACCGATATCCCGCCAAGCGGCGTGGGTATTACGACCTGATATTCGAACGGCGCATCCTTCGGAGAAATCCGCACCTTTGTACAGCCCGGCTCGACGATCTCAAATCCGCTGAGTGTGCGTATGAGGAATTCCGCCGGACACGCCGACCACGCGTGACTGTGCGTCCGTAAAAAACCCTTAAACTCGCCGCTGCGCCATGAGCCGTTCTCATACCATTCCTCGAGCGTTGATGAAAAACCGCGCGCCGCCATGCGGTCGCCCCAGCGTTCCTTCAGGATGCGGAGCGCAATATCCGTGCGGCCGATACGGTCAAGCGCGGAGAGCACCACGGTGGTGAAGAACGGCTGAGCTTCGGTATAGCGCACATCCTTTGTTTCATAGAGATGACGGATGATCAATCCCGCAGCCTCGTCGCTGACAAGTCCCCATCGTATCGCCGCGAGATTCGCATGCTCGCTTATTTTTCCGGAAAGCACATCGTCCACGCATGCATCAAACACAACACCGCGTCTGTCGTCAAAGAGACGCTTCTGGAAGTTTTCCCGCATCGATGACCGCATGCTGTTGACCATATCCAGGAAATAGTCGTCGTGTCTGAATGCCGCCATAGCGGCGACTGCTTCAAGTGCTCCGTAGAACAGTGCGTTATACGCGGCGCATTCTCCGCGCTTGTCGATGTCTGCCCAGTCGATAAACACCCAGTACGGCATGTTCTCGATGAGGCCGTGCGCGCCGATATATCCGGCATGCGCCTGGATGATACGCAGCACGTGCGGATAGAACTCATGCAGCGTGTCCGCGTCGCCGGTATACCGGTAATAGTCCCGGAGCGCCATCACCCACCAGAGCGAATAATCGGGGATGACGTTGCGGTAATCCGTGTCTATCGTGTTCGTCATGTTCGCGATGAGTCCGGTGGGAAGCATGTTCGCCGCGGACTGACGGAGGAACTTTTTCGGGAGCACCGTATCACCGAAGCAGGAATAGATACCCGGGAGCGTCACCGCCGCCACGTCGCCGAGCCATTGGCCCTGTTCACGCCACGGCGTATCGACGATAGAGTCGTTTGAGCATAAGCGCAGTGTATACTTCGACATAGCAAAGACGCGATTTATAATATCGTCGCCGGATGAGAACTGTCCCCGCTCATCATACGGATATTCGGTGATGAGTGCCGTGATCATTACCGTGACCGGCGTGAAACAGGAACGGAAACGGAGTTTCAGATACCGGAAACCTTTCCAGGCGAACGGCTGCCAGGACTGCGCGCCGTCCGTCATCGTATAACGGTCGGCGAACGGGCACTCGATCGCGTTGTTGAACCTGCCGTCGATGAGGCGTTCGGCATAGCCGATATCGACGATGCCGCCGGCAGCACCCGTAAGCGAAAGCATCGGCCGCGCGGTGATGACGCGCCCGAAATCGAGGATGATGCACGGATCATAGATGCCGTCGAAAATACCGTCGCGGTGTTTCGTACTGCACATCACTTCAGCGTATCCGCCGGACAGCAATGCATCAGGATCTTTGATAGTGCTGTACCGCAATTCTGATGAACCCGCCGCGGACAGCGATATCGACAGATCGTCCGCGCGGTGACGGTTGGCGACATCAAGGCATTCCTCAGTGTATGCGATAGCCGCCGGGAACACCGGGTGTTCGTGCATGAACGGTATGTCGCGTGCGACGAGAGTGGTCCATTTTTTCAATTCTGGTATGATGGCGGCTTTTTCCCAGCCGGCATCGTCAAACCCCGGAATATTCCAGCCGGCAAATGATTTCCGCGCATCGAAATGTTCCTGATAACAGGCAACCTGATTGAACTGTATGTGGTGCGTGTTCGCATTCCACGCCTGCGCACGGGTCACGCGCCACGAATCATCACTCACGATACGCTCTCCGCCGCAGTCGATCTCGGCGATGAGACCGCCGCGCGTCCCCTCATACTTTCCGGTAAAATTCACGACGACACCTACGGTGTTTTTCCCGGATGTCAGAAGGCCGGAAATATCGACCACATCGTAATACTGGTGATACGGCTGGCCCGGCACCGGTCCGCGTCCTGCGAGTGAGCCGTTGATGAAAAGCTCATAGCGTGTGCTTGCGGAGATGAACACACGGGCATTCGTCGCGGTATTTTCAGACGTTATCTCCCTGCGAAAAAAGTAATACGAGTTCTTTACCGCGTCTTCGCCGCGTTTCCATATCCACTGCGCTTGCCATCGATGCGGCACCATCCGCTTGTCAGTCATAGTGTGCTCCTTATGTACTATAGTACTGTGCGGATGCGCGCACAACCTTCAGAATACCGTTGGATAATAGCACTATCTTACTGCCCGCTGCGGAACGCTACCGGTGTCTTCCCCGTTTCTTTGCGGAACATGCGCGTAAAATAATTCGAATCGTGAAACCCTGTTTTGAATGCGATATCGGTGACGCTCAGCCCGGTGTCACGCAGGAGCCGCGCCGCTTCATCGATGCGCGATTTTATGAGATAGTCGATGGGCGAAAGCCCCGTTGCTTTTTTGAACCGCGCCGAGATGCGGCTCGTGCTCAGGAGCGCCGCATCAGCTACATCGGACAGGCGTATGTCGCCGTTGATGTTCGCCTCGATGTATGCAATAGCCCGTTCCACCGCATCCGATTTGCCGGCGAAATCGGAGCGTATCGTTTTCGCCGACAGTACCGTATCGTGATACCGGCCGCAGATGAAGACGATGAATCGAAGAAATTCCCCCGCCGCCGATATACAGCCGCCCGCCGCGTCGTGAAGGTCGCGTTCCATCCCGATGAGCATAGGCTCAACGCGCCGCTGATCGGCCGCGTTCAGATGCAGCTTGTAGCGCGACGATGTTTCTGCACGGAACATGGGTTCGAGCGAAATGAATTCCTTATATCCGGAGATGACGTTCAGATCGAAGCGCACCTGTGAAAAGAACGACGGGTGTATGCAGATATTCACTATGGTCAGTGACGTTCGCGGAAGATAGGCATGCCGGTCTCCCGGAAGGATGGTAAAACAGTCGCCGTGATGCACCGGAAAATCATCTCCCGCGTGACGATGCGTTCCGCTGCCGCGCATGATATAGACGATCTCGAGAAAATCGTGATCGTGATAGAATATCGACGCGGGCTGTGTGCGCGTGTGCACCGACAGCGGGAAATCGGTCTTGAAATCCGCGTAGCGCATTGTTCTGCGCTTCATGAGCGTACTATGCCCCGCGGACAGACAGGATTGTCAGAGGACGGCACGTTTAAAGTAAAGCTGACTATCATTCCACGCGTCACGATATCCCTCCTCGATGATATATTCGCGCCACGCGCGGAATCGTATGCCGTGTTTTGCGGTAAGTGACGAAAGCATTTTCTCCATGTCACGCCGGATATCAGCCGCCGCATCATCGTCAATGAGGTTTTTCATCTGATATGGGTCTGCTGCATCATCGAAGAGCATCGTCGCTTGTTGTGCGTCGCGGACATAGGTATGCGATTTCGTTTTCACGCCGATCCATGCGTCAGCGCCGCGGTCTTCAGCCTGATGACACGGAACAAGATCGCAGATGATAGCGCCGTCAGCTCCGCGGGCTGCCGTATCGGTGAACAATGCTGACAAATTTTCGCCGTCGACTTTTCCGGGAAATGAAATGCCCATCAGTCCGAGCATGGACACCGGCAGATCGGTAAGGCCGATGACTTCATCAGTTACGCCGCTGCGCGTATGTCCCGGCCATGAGACGATGAGCGGCACGTTCACGCTTTCCGCATACGGCAGCTGTTTGTTCGTAAATCCGTGGCTGCCGTGCATGTCGCCGTGGTCGCTCGTATATACAACGATGGTGTTTTCATACTGTCCCGTACGTTTGAGCGTATCGATGAGCCTGCCGAACTGATCGTCGATGAGCGTGATAAGCGCATAGTACCCGCGAAGACGTTCAGCGATCTCGGCGCGGATGAACGTTTTATTTTTATGATGCAGTGCGCTTTCACCGACATTCGGCCGGAGCGTTATCGGCTTATCGTGATACAATGAAAGATATTTTTCCGGAACGTCAAAATATGGATCATGCGGCGGTTCCCATGAGAGTGTGAGCGCCCACGGCTTGCCGCTGTTGCGTTCGATGAACTTCGCGGCAAGCGATGTTTCGGCGATGCACGAATGCTCTTTCATGTCGTGACGGACATCGTTCTCGTCGAAATAGAAACCTTTTGAATAGCTGTGATTGCAGTTATACGCTTTCCACTCCGTGAACCCGAGCCGTTCATGCCTCGGTATGGCCTTGTCGCGGGGAATGCCGCCGAGATGCCATTTGCCGATGTAACCGGTATGATAGCCAGCGCGGTTAAGAACCGTTGCGATGCTTTCAGCATCAGTCCTGACCGGAAGATCGTTCGTAATCGCGCGATGATGCCAGGGATACAGCCCGGTCATGAGCGAGCCGCGAATCGGCACGCAGAGCGGGCAGTTCGACACGGCGTTCGTGAAGCGTACGCCCTGCGCGGCGAAGCGGTCAAGCTCCGGCGTATGAACGTCGGCATTACCGTAACAGTTCAGATCGCAGGCGCGATGCTGGTCGGAGAATACGAAAAGCAGATTCGGTTTACGCATAACGTTACGGCTCCGGTAGAACACTACGGCGTTGATTCGATACTACAACGCACCGGCGGGATGTCAAGGCAGACGGCTTCCGCACTTGACGGTTGTATTACACGCGGTATACTGTTGCTATGAAAATCCGAATCGTAGCCGATGAAAATATCCCGTACGCACGCGAGGCATTCTCCACCATCGGGGAGGTTACGCTCGCGAAAGGACGCGCCATCACCCGCGGCATGCTTGAACATGCGGACGCGCTCTGCGTGCGCTCGGTGACCAAAGTCAACGAAGCGCTTCTCGCCGGTACACCGGTGCGCTATGTCACCACGGCGACGATAGGCTACGATCACGTCGATACCGATTATCTCGCGGGCAGTGGCATCGGTTTTGCGTCGGCGCCGGGCAGCAATGCAAACTCCGTCGGAGAGTATATCACGAGCGCCATCTGCGCCGTCGGCGAGAAATACGGCATCGACTGGCGCGGCAAACGCATCGGCATTATCGGCGTCGGGAATGTGGGAAGCAACGTGGCGAAGAAGGTCACCGCGCTCGGACTTATCCCCGTGCTGCACGATCCGCCCCTGGCCGACAGGACCGGCGATATACGGTACCGTCCCCGCGAAGAAATATATGACTGCGACATCATCACCATACATACGCCGCTGGAGAAGGCGGGGAAATATCCCACGATGCATCTTGCCGACGACGCATTCTTCGCCAAGCTGAGTAATTGCACGCTTTTCATAAACTCGTCACGCGGAAAAGTGACGAAGCAGAGCGCGCTTGCCGCGGCACTCGCCAAAGGAGCGGTACGCCATGCCGTTGAGGACGTGTTTGAAACCGAACCTGAGATACATGCACCCGACATCGCCGGTGTGACCTACATTACACCGCATATCGCCGGGTATTCATTCGACGGCAAGGTGAACGGAACCGACATGAATTACCGGAGCGTCTGCGCATTTTTCGGGCTCACCCCGGCGTGGGACGCACGCGCGGCACTCCCGCCCCCCGCGATACCGGAACTCGTTATCGACAACAGCGCAGGTCTTCAGCATGCACTTGCCAATGCCGTTTTTCCGCTTTACGACATACGCGAGGATGACCATAATCTCAGGGCCGTTGTCTCGGGCGGCACCGGCGTGGCGGAAAAGTTTGATCAGCTGAGAAAGACGTACCGCACGCGCCGCGAGTTTATCCATACAAAAGCCGTGCTCAAGCATCGGGATGACGCACTTCTGCAGGCGCTGCGGACACTCGGATTTATCTGCGAATAATCACATCGGGGGCATATGCATGGACACTCGGCAAGAGCAGGCGCTGGCAGCACAGATGGTTGACGCACTGTTCGCGGATACACTCGTCCCCGCGGATTTCAGCCGGAAAATAGTACGCGCCGTCGGCGGCACAGACGCCGTCGTCGCCGCCATAGAAGAACTCTGGCAGGAACGCAACGCCCGTCAGCAGAGCGGCGGCGGCAGCCGTGATTTTGACATGCCGATAATGCTTACCCGCGGCTATGATCCGGCGACACCGGAAGTGGAGCTTTCGAAATATCTTGCCGAGGAAAAGATACTCATCAACCGCGAGATATTCCGCAAAAAACTTGCCGGTATCGACTTCGCCGCCGTACAGGCCGCGCAGGAAAAGTCGATCATGGACGACCTCAATAATGAATCCATAGGCCTTTCCGCCCGGGAAGTCGCGCTCTATTATACGCTCATCAAGGTCGGAAGCCTCGGCGATGCGGTAAGTGCGCCCGCTTCCGCGCAGGCGGCATCACCAGCGTCCGCTGCTGCCGCAGGAAGCGATGCAAAAGCAGCAACACCGCAGCGCATTCTGCAGCTCCTTGAAGAGAATATCACTACGGTGGAAAAACTTGCGGGCATCAACGACGGCAAACAGATCAACCGGGAATACCTCATGCAGGTGGTAAAGGAACGCATCACCCGCGGCAAAGTGAACCCGAAAGTACTCGCACTTATGCTGGGCGAAACCACGAAAAAATTCATATCGCTTGAAAAGGAATTTCTCTCAATGACGGCGGAGAAATGGGGTGACAGCACCGATGAAGTGCTGCGCTACTACGGACTCTACGTCCTTGTCAACGGCGGCGACGCGACGCTGCTCCGGAATCTGCAGCTTTCAGTGCCGCTCTCGAAATTCGTTGCCGACGGCCTCGGGCGCATCAAGGAGATACACTACGTATCGATCCTTTTCATAATGACGTTCATGTACGTGCTCCTCACGCAGGTCTATGAGGTGTCGAAAAAATTCCACGCGTCACCCGACGAGCAGAAGGTGAAGATACTGAAGCTCTATAACGCCGAAGAGCGGTTGAAGATGCTTGTCAATAATGCGGTGAACATCGCATCGCAGAAGATATCGTCCTACCGCGCCGAGTCGCGCGACGTCACCGCGAACATCACCAAGTTCCTTGCAAAGCACAAGGATATCATCAACAGCACGGATATGTTCAAGACGAAATACGAGTGACCGTTCCTTACTGCGGGGAGAAAGCGCTGCCCGATTTGCGCGTGATCGCATCGGTGCCGGACGGTCCCACCGCCGACAGGAAGAAACGCATGGCGCCGAATACGGTGTCGATGACGCCGTGCACATCCTTCGCCTTCACTGATGATATGAACCGGTACATCTCGTTGAAGGTGTAATATCTGCCGTAGTAGAATTCATGTTTGGCATTTTTATTCATGATGAAGTCCGGGTTCATCTTGTTGAACGCGAGCGCACCGCGATACATCTCTTTGGCTTCCTGTATCTCCTCTTCGGAGAGCTCCTTGTGTTTCAGCTTGATGAGCTCCTCGTAGATGAGCTCAAGCGAACGCGCATAGTTGTTGATACCGGTGGCCGCGTGTATCTCGAATGTTCCCGTATCCTTGTAGGTCGACGAGTAGGTGTAGATGTTATAGCAGAGCGCGTTCTTCTCGCGCAGTGACTGGAACAGCCGCGATGATGACCCGCCGCCGAGCATATTGTTGACGACGGTGAGCGGATAATTCCTGGGGTCTCCCGCCACATACCCTTCATGGACGAGGCAGAAATAAACCTGATTGAGGTCTTTCTTTACCGTGGTGTGAAGTCCGTAATGAGCCTGCGGCGGTTCGCTTTTCGCGGATACCGTGCCTGTCGGTATGTTCATGCGCGCGATGCGCTTGACGAAATTGTTCATGTTGAACTTGCCCGCCGCCGAGACGATGAGGTTCTTCGCGGTGAACATCCTGCGGAAATACGACACCAGTCTGCCGCGGTCGATGCGGCGTACCGTTGCCGCGGTGCCGGCGATGGGAAGCGCCATCGGATGCTTTGCGTAGAATTTCGAGAAGAACTGCTGGCTCACGATCTCCTCGGGAGAGTCGTTAGACATCTTGATCTCTTCGATGATGACGCGTTTCTCTTTTTCTATCTCTTTGGAGTCGAACATCGATGATTCCATGATGTCGATGAGGATATCGAGCGCCCGGTCGACATGCGGCGAGGGAATGCTCACATAGAATGCGGTGAACTGCCGTGACGTGAACGCGTTGAAATTGCCGCCTACCCCTTCGATGGTCTTTACGATATCGTATGCACTGTAGCGGCGTGTGCCCTTGAAGAGCATGTGCTCGATGAAATGCGTATAGCCGTTGACGTCGATGCTTTCATCGGCGCTGCCCACATCGAACCAGAAGCCTATCGAAACCACGTCGAGTGAGGGCAGACGTTCGCCGACAATGCGTATGCCGTTCGGTAGCACGACTTTTTCAAACAATTGCGGCCTCGCTTTCCTTGAATGGCTTAGACGGCGCACAGCACGCCGTCTATCTATTATCGGAAGCGGGGGGGATAAACTGGAGCACAGGGCTATTCAGATGACTTTATAAATTTAAACATCGACACGCTCGAAAATAGCTCGCACACGATGTGCGACATATGGCAAGACACCTGTGCTCCGCTAGCGCAAGCGATGCCGGATGCATCGCGAGAGCGACACAATAGTGTTATCGGTCAGCAAATTCTCGGCAGCGGTGTATCGACAAGCTGTTCTATCTGCCGCTGCACGCCGTATCCGGTGTTCAGAAGCAGTCTGTCCCCGGCGGTTACATGCCCGATGACAGCGGCGTTTGCGCCGTCCGGACAGTGCCTCAAAGCGGTAACGATATTGTCCGCGGCAGCAGCGTCGGCGATCATGACCGCGCGTCCTTCACAGGCAAGAAACAGTGCGTCAAAACCGAAGATCTCACACACGCTTTTCACCGCATCGCTTACCGGCACTTCATCAAGCTCGATACCAACGCCCGACGCGTCGATAATCTCGTGCAGCGTCTGTGCAAGACCGCCGCGGGTGGGGTCATGCGCGATGCGAAGCGATGCGCGATACGGTTCAAGGGCCGCGAACAGCGGAGAGAGTACGGCAACATCACTCGCGAGACTCGATGCAAAACGGTGCCCTTCGCGCGCGAGCAGTATCGCCGCGCCGTGACGTCCGATGTCGCCGGTGATGATGACCGCATCGCCGGGGCGAACCCGCTCTGCGATGGGCGTATCTATCGTGCCGATGCCCGTTGTCGTGAGAAAGATTCCGTCGGCTTCGCCTTTGGGGACCACTTTGGTGTCGCCGGTAACCACCGAAACGCCGGCCTCGCGCGACGTAGCAGCGATGGAGTCGATGATGCGGTTCAAGTCGTCGAACAAAAATCCCTCTTCAATGACCGCCGCGAGCGAGAGATATTTCGGAGTCGCGCCGGTTACGAGCAGGTCGTTGACGGTGCCCGCCACGGCAAGTTTGCCGATGTCGCCGCCGTTAAAAAATATCGGTTTCACGGTGAACGTGTCGGTGGTGAATGCGACGTTACCGCTCCACGGCAGCACTGCGCTGTCGTAGCCGATGTTGAGTTTGTCGTTGCCGAGGCGCGAAACGAATGAGTCGCGGATAAGTTCGCGCATGCGTCTGCCGCCGTTGCCGTGGGCGATTGTTATCGATGATTGCGGCATGGTAATCTCTCTCAAAGATTTTTCATCATGCTATTCTATCGGCGGTATATTGTCAATGGTTTTTATGTTATCCCGCATGCGGCAAGGACAAAGCAATGGCTGCGGGAATCGGGACGAACAGCGTGCGTTTAATCTAGTGATGCGATCAAGGCTCATCATCGGAAATAAAACCGATCCTTCGCTTCATGGTGCTTTCTTCTTTTGTGGAGCATATCGCCTGCCGCCCCGATTTGAGGTACCATATTGGCGCCTCAAGTTTTCATATTCCTTTTCATTTAGCTGGAACATAAAATCATCGGGAAATCGTGTGCGATTCCTTTTAACAGCACGGTTAAATGTCTTGGTATCAACGCCATACAATAGGGCGAGATCGCTATCGTGCATTACATTATATCCGCGAATGGTGTATATCTTTTCTCTGATAGACTCCTGCGGTAGTTGAATATGATCGCTCATGCTTTTACTCCCTACTGTATATATACAACATTTCGCGTGTGCGATATGCCTGAAAACCGCATTTT